>JBKEBK010000016.1:0-60914 GCA_047973125.1 Anaerorhabdus sp.
GATCAAACTCTCCGTTTGACTTGCTCTTTATCGCTGACTATTTGTCAGTTTCCGTTATTACTTTTTTTGTTTCTTGACGTTCGTTGTTTAATTTCCTATTCAGTTTTCAAAGATCACTTGCCTTCGCCTTTTACTGCGTCAGCTTTGTTAGTATATAACAGAATAAAATACATTGCAAGCATTTTTTTTATTTTTTTTAAAAATTTTTTTATCATTAAATTTTACTCGGATTTTAAAATAAAAAAACCTGCATTTAACAGGTTTATTTTGTTTGTTCAGTATAGCCTACTGACTTAAGAGTTTCAACATAACTTTCAAGCACAATGTTTCCATTTTCATTTAGTTCTGCAGTTGAAAAGTTCTGTTTTTGTTCATCAGTCATTTCACTAAAAATAACATTTACAGTTTCATTAAAAGATGTTTCTGTGTATTCATAAGATGATGATACACCGTTTTGCTCACTTAGTGCATCACCAAGCGCAGATAATTGTTCTTTAGCATCCGCTTCATCTGCAAATCCCATTACACTATAATCAATTGTAGAATTTGTAACTGACTTAATTACAATATCTTCTTTAGTAGCTTCATCAGCTGTATAGAAAATTTCAATTGATGACAATATCCCTTCAGCTTCGATTTGTAAAACCACTGACTTTTCTTCAGGTTTTGACTCTTTAGGCTCTCCACTAGATGAGCATCCTGCAATTAACAATAAACTTGTTAAAGCTATTAATATTTTTTTCATTTGTTTTTTTCCTTTTTCTCTTTCTTTATGTAAAGAGTATAACATCAACAAAGATCGATGTAAAGCGCCAAAACAATGCTATAATTTCCCATGTTTAATCTTATATAACCATACATGTTAATTAAATATATAAATTTAAAAATGTATAGTATGATATATTTCTAATTTTATTTTCTTATTTTTTTATAAATAAAAACAAACAAAAATAATAAAGCAACAAAATAAATTACACCATTAAAATAAAATACCAATTCATCTGTTTTTGAAAAAATAGCAGTCACAAGTAAAGGACCAATTACCAGCCCCATCGCTCTAAATGATTCTCTTACCCCTAAAACTGTTCCATGAGACTGTTTAATACTTCTTGAAATATAAGTTTGTTCAACCGATGTATATACGGTTGTAAGAACTGTATATATTAAGTAGGTTGAAGCCATAGCAAGCTCAATATTATTAATCATAAATGTCATAAATAATAATACAATTGTTACTGTCAAAGAAACTACCATTATCGTTAACATTTTAAACTTTCTTGTAATCATTGGCACAAAAAGTAAAGTGAACAAGCCACCAATAATACCAGTAATCATTATATAATTTCCAATTTGAGCACTATTAAATGCTTGATTATTTAAATAGACATCAAAATATTTAGCAACATTATTTCTAGCTAAATTCCAAAACAATACCGAGAAAAGCAAGTAGATAATATATTTATCCATATTCTTTAAGTTAGATAAATTTTGAATAAAACTAGTACGCTCTTTTTGAACAGTTGTCGTATTAGGATAAAACACATAAGCCATAAAACCCACAGTCATTGCAAAAATCCCTTGTATCATCAAAGTAGACGTTGCTGAGAAAATCACCCCTAACCTTCCTCCAATAAAGTATCCAATAGCATTAGCAAAGATCCCAACCGATACAATTAGCGAAATATTTCTAGAGCGATTATCTTGATTTGATATTTCGGAAAAGGCAGCAATTTGATTACTAAAAATTGCAGCAGCAAAGCATCCAGAAATCGCTCTTCCAACTAATATAATTCCAATTGTTTCTCCTATACCAAATATAAATTGCCCAAGCCCATAACCTGCCATTCCAATCGCAATCAGTACTCTTCTTCCAAGGACATCTCCTCTGCTTCCCCAAAAAGGAGAAAAGATCGTCATCATTAGAGCCATCGTTGAAAATAAAATTCCAAAATATCGCTCATCAATTACCCTTTCTTTTAAAAAAGTTGGTGTAACTGGATGTCCAAAATTTAGTGCAGTATGAATACACACCGCAAACATTACCATTATTATTATTTTTTTCTTATCACTCATAACTTTTAATTTCCTTCACTTAGATCTTCTATTGTTGTAATCTTCTTATTTTTATAACTGCCATCAACAACTTTTATTTGCTTGTCGCTATACATTTCAATAACAGAAGCATCATCACTAACCTCTATGTTATCACTCATTAATTTTTTATAACAAGATTTAATTAATTCTGTTTTAAATGCTTGAGGAGTCTGAGCATTTATTAATTCTGAGCGTCTTAGTGTTTTAATTACACGATCTTCATGCACTACTTTAATTGTATCCTTACACTTTACCCCCAGCAAACATGCATCAAAATCCTTAAGTGTATTTAAAATGTCATCAATATACTTTTTTTCTAAATAAGGCCTTGCTCCATCATGGATTAATACATAATCCTCACTCACCATATTCAGACCAAGTACAACACTATCTTGTCTTCTTTTACCACCATTTATACATTTACACTTAGAATTTACATTCTTGATTTTATTATTAAATTCTAAAACATCGCTAACAACAAGAATTTCTTTACAACGATTATCATTTATAAAGACATCCATTGTCACATCTAAAATTGTTTTATTAGTATCTATTGGATAAAAAACTTTATTATAACCCAAATTCATCCTTGTACCTTTTCCGGCAGCTACAATTACCACTGAATAATTCATATTCTCACCTCTATAACTTTTTTATCATACACTATAAATAAGTAATGCTCAAGTATAAGAAAATCACCATCAATGATGGTGATTCACTATTTTTTATCTAAAAATGATTGAACTTCCTTAGCAATCATCAATTCCTCATTAGTAGGAATAACAAGAACCCTAACCTTAGAGTCACTGCTTGAAATTTCCTGATATGTACCAACTGTAGCCATATTTAAATCATTATCATATTTAATTTGTAGAGCATCTTTAATGTTTTCTAAAATATTATGACGAGCAATACCAGAATTTTCTCCAATACCAGCTGTAAAAATTAAAGTATCAAGACCTCTTAATTTCATAGTATAAGCACCTATATAATCTGCAACCCTACGTGCATATACATTCATCGCCGTTTTGGCCTTTTTATTTCCACCATTGGCAGCCTCTGTTAATTCACGCATATCACTACTAACCTCAGATAAGCCTAACATCCCGCTTTTATGATTTAGCGTATATAAAACTTCATCTGCACTCTTATTTTCTTTATCGCATAGAAAATCAACTATAGCCGGATCAATATTACCACATCTTGTACCCATCATTAGACCACCAAGTGGTGTAAAGCCCATACTGGTATCAACACTTTTACCATCCTCAATCGCACAAACTGAAGCTCCATTACCTAAATGACAAACAATTGTTTTCTTAACGGCTTCTTTCCCATATTTTTTTTCTGCTTCATTGTAAACATATCGATGACTTGTTCCATGAAAACCATATTTTCTTATTCGATAATCCTCATAATAATCATGAGGAATTGGGTATAGATATACATCTTCATCTATGGTTTGATGAAATGAAGTATCAAACACTGCAACATGTAAGTCAGTTGGAAGCATTTCTTTCATTACATGATATCCTAAAGCATTAACAGGATTATGAAGCGGAGCAAGATCACTATACTCTTCTATTTGTTTAATTGCCTTATCATCAATTATTACACTACCCTTAAAGGCTTCTCCACCATGAGTAACACGATGTCCACATCCCTTAATTTCACTTAAGTCATGAAGAACTTTCTCATCTATTAGCTCTTTACAAACAAAAGCTAACCCTTCTTTATGAGTTGGACAATCAAAATCCTTCTCTATTTTTTTATCCTGATACTTTAATTTAAAATAACCAACCTCAAGACCAATCTTCTCAACAATACCACTACATAAAACATTACCGCTTGGCATCATTAAAATTTGAAACTTTATAGAACTACTACCACAGTTTACAACCATTATTTTATTCATCTTTTCACCTCTTATTACCTATAGTATATCAATTATAAATCTAATATCAACCTTACAAAGTATTTTAAGTGTATAAAAAAGCAAAAAAACAATTGTCTTTTTGCAAACACTACATAAATATCTTATATAAATATCACTATTTTATTTATTTCTATCTTTCATATGAGGAAATAATACAACTTCTCTTATCGAATCAGAATTTGTAAGTAACATAATAAAGCGATCAATACCAATTCCAATTCCCCCAGTTGGTGGAAGTCCATATTCTAATGCCTCTAAATAATCAGCATCCATCTCACTAGCCTCTTCATCCCCTGACTCTTTTAACTTAACCTGAGCTTCAAATCTTTCCCTTTGATCAATTGGATCATTTAACTCTGAGAAAGCATTAGAATACTCTGTACCATTAATCAATAATTCAAAACGATCTGTAAATCTTGGATCATTTTCATTCTTTTTAGCAAGAGGTGATATTTCAACTGGATGACCATATACAAATGTTGGCTGTTCAATCTTATCCTCACAAAATTCTTCAAAGAATAAATTTATAATTTGTCCAACAGATTGTTGATGCTTCTGAACTTCAATATGATTTTTCTTTGCTAATTCTAGAGCTTCATCAAGTGAAACTTCTTTCCAGAAATCAATGTTACAAACCTCTTTTATAGCATCAACCATATGCCATCTTTTAAAAGGAGCCTTAAGCGATATGCTTTTACCCTTATATTCAAAATCGGTTTTATTAAAAACATCTTTAGCAACACTCTCAAATAACTCTTCATTTAAAACCATCATTTTTTCCATATCTGCATATGCAACATAGGCTTCAACTGTCGTAAATTCCGGATTATGAGTTGAATCCATTCCTTCATTTCTAAATAAACGACCAATTTCATACACCCCTTCAAGACCCCCAACAATTAATCTTTTAAGAGGTAATTCAGTTGCTATTCTTAGGTAGAAATTCATATCTAATGTATTATGATGAGTAACAAAAGGTCTAGCCGCAGCACCTCCTAGTATTGGTTGTAATACTGGTGTCTCAACTTCAATTAACCCCTTATTATCAAGATACCTTTGAATTGCCCGAATAATTTTAGGTCTTGTAATAGCTATCTCTTTACTTCTTTCATTCATTATTAAATCAACATAACGTCGACGATATCTTTCTTCAACATCCTTTAAACCATGAAATTTTTCAGGTAGTGGACGAAGGGCTTTTGTAAGATGAGTATACTCATGAGCCTTAACAGAAAGCTCACCAGTATTAGTCTTCATCACTACACCACTTATGCCAACAATATCTCCAATATCATGAGCCTTAAATAATTCGTAAACTTCCTCACCAATTACTCCTTTATTAACAACTATTTGAATTTGTCCATCTCGATCTAAAATATTCATAAAGCCGAGCTTACCCATTCTTCTTTTAGTCATAATTCTTCCAGCAATCGTTACATCAGTATTCATTGCTTCTAATTCTTCTTTAGTTTTTTCACCATATAATTTATGCAACTCACTTGATGTATGGGTTCTATCAAAAGCCTTACCAAAAGGATCAATTCCTTTCTTTTTTAATTCTAACATCTTCTCACGACGAACTATTTCTTGTTCAGATAAATTTTGACTCATATTTTCTACTCCTCCATTTTAAAATATAAAAAACTCCCCTCCGCTAGGGACGAGAGTTTAAATCGTGGTACCACCCTAATTTATAATTAAATCACTTTAATTATCTTATCGACTTTTAAAAAGTCATCTTTTAACGCAAGATAAACGTTTTGCTCCAAGGCTTTATTCATTAATACATTACTATCTTTTTACACCAAACAAAGACTCTCTTTTAAATAATGTATAAACTACTCTTCTTTTCTTCGCAATTTATTATCTAATTATAGCCTATTTATAACTTATTAGCAATCGTTATCTTTATTACTTAAATACTCTTGATACTCCCTCTCTTTTTCACTGATAAATATTAAATACTCATTAAACAGTTTTTCCATGTCTTGATAAGTTTTAAATGTCTTTGTTTGATTTTTGATGTTGGCACTAAATGGCATCCCTTGTAAATACCAACTGGCAAGAGATCTCATATTTTTCATTGCAATAAATTCACCTTTTAAATCACATAATTTTGTCGCATGCTCAAGAGCCATATTTATACGATCAGCATATGTTATCTCTTGTGATATTTTCCCATTAAAATGATTAACTAAATCTTTTATTAAGAAAGGATTACCAATTGCACCCCTTCCAATCATAATAGCATCACAGCCACTAAACTCTAAAAACTTTACACCATCACTGACACTTCTAATATCGCCATTACCAATAACAGGAATACTTACACTATCTTTGACTTTCTTTATCCAATGCCAATCAGCGTTTCCTTCATATTTTTGACCACGAGTTCTGCCATGAACCGCAATCGCACTAACACCTACACGCTCTAATCCCTTTGCAAGCTCAATACAATTAATGCTATCTTTAGTCCAACCAAGACGCATTTTAACACTTACTGGCTTATTTACACTAGCAACAATATCTTTTACTAATTCAATAGCATAATCAATATCCTTCATTAAAGCAGCCCCAGCATTTGATTTAACAATCTTTGTTACAGGACAGCCCATATTGATATCGATAATATCACAGTTTGTTTCACTATCTAAGTATTTAGCAGCCTCAATCATTGTTTCTTTGTCATGGCCAAAAAGTTGCATTACTAAAGGATGCTCATTTTCCTGAGTCTCACACATTTCAAAAGTTTTCTCACTTTTAAAATGAATCGCCTTATCACTAACCATTTCAGTGTAAACAAGACCTGCCCCAAATTCAAAACAAATCTCTCTAAAAGCTGAATTACTAACTCCAGCCATTGGGGCAATAACCACCGGATTAGATATCTCGATATCCCTTATCTTCCACATCTTCCCTTAAACTCCAAAATAGCTTCTAATTCCTCTTTTGAAATGTTGTAAGCAGTATTACAAAATTCACACTTTACTTCACAGCCACCATCTTCTTCAATAATTTCAACAATATCATTTCTAGATAAGGTCGTAAGCGAAGCCTTAAATTTATCTTTACTACAATCACAATGCCATCTAATATCATTTTTCTCTAAAATTTTAGTATCATCAAATAGTGAAAGCAATATATCACTAGCACTACTTCCACCATTAATAAGCGATGATATTGGATCTAATTTAGAAACAACTTCTTCAACCTTTAAAATATCATCTTCATTGGCATCTGGCATTAATTGAATTAAGAGTCCCCCAGATGCCAAACATGTGGTATCAGTATCCACTAATACACCCACAGAAATTGCAGTTGGAGTTTGCTCAGACACACTATAATAATAAGCAAAATCATCACCAATCTCTCCTGTTTGAAGTAAAACCTTACTTGAGAAGGTATTACTTAAGCCCATATCTTTGATAACTTGAAGATAGCCATCACTTCCAACAGCCAAACCAACAGCCAACTTATTTGAATCATTATACTTTAAATATATTTCATTATTACCAACAAAACCTTTAACATCGCCATTAGACTTGCACTCAACCATACAAGTTCCAAGTGGTCCACCACCATTTATTTGAATATTGATTTTTTCATCTTTACCCTTTAAATTTGCTGCCATCATAACACCAGCACTCATTACTCTTCCAAGTGCTGCTAGTGATGTAGGCATTAAATCATGTTGCATCCTAGCCCTATTACAAAGCTCAGTTGTAATAGTACACACAAGCTTTACTTTACCATTTAATGCAATAGCTTTTACTAATATATCATTCATTAAATTACCCCTTTTACTATTTTTGATTATACAACAATAACCACTAGTTTTCTATTATATATTTTTTAAGAAAAAACTTTTCTTACAAACTTGTAAGAAAAGCTAATTATTCTTTTTCTTTTTGATCTTCTTTTTTAACACGCTTTTTTCTAGGTTTTACTTCTTCATCACTCACAACCTTTTTAGCTGTTTTCTTGACAGTTTTTTTCACCTTTTCTTCCTCTGTTTTCACTTCTTTAGCAGCTACAACTTCTAAAGGAGTATCAACTTTCTTAATTGACTCTGGATTCATAATTTCTTCAATTGATTTTTTTCCAGCAATTATAGCCTCAATCTGTTCAGAAGTTATTGTTTCATACTCTAATAAAACATCAGCAATCTTTATTAAATCATCTTTATGATTAGAAATAACCTCATGAGCCTTTTTATAACAAGTATCTATAATTTTTCTAATCTCTTGATCTATTTCATAAGCAATTTGTCCAGAAACATTTGTTGGCGAATTAAAATCTCTTCCTAAAAATACATTTTGATTCCCACTATCATACTTTATCGGACCAAGATCACTCATACCATAAAGGGTTACCATGTTTCTTGCGATATTTGTAGCCGACTCAATATCACCTGTTGCCCCAGCTGAAATATCATCAAAGAAGATTTCCTCAGCAACTCTTCCACCCATGTAAGTAGTGATAGTTGACATAAAATCCTTCTTAGTTTTCATAATCTTTTCTTCTTTTTCAGAAAATAAATTATAACCACCTGCATGCCCTCTTGGAATGATAGTAATTTTTTCAACCTTAGTAGAAGCATCTTCTAAGAACAGTCCAAGTACTGCATGTCCAGACTCATGATAAGCCACAAGTTTCTTTGACTTCTCATCATATTTTTTACTCTTTTTAGCAGGCCCCATCATTACACGATCAATGGCCTCATCAAGATGTTTCATATTAATAGATGTATCTTTTTCTCGAACAGCCAAAATTGCTGCTTCATTTAATATATTAGCTAAGTCAGCCCCACTGAAGCCTGGAGTTCTTTTAGCAAGAGCCTTAAAATCAACTTCTTTATCCATCTTCTTACCAATCGCATGAACACCAAGAATTTCCTCACGACCTTTGCGATCTGGTAAGCCTACAGTAATCTGACGATCAATACGACCTGGCCTTAAAAGAGCCGGATCTAATATATCTGGACGGTTAGTAGCTGCGATAATAATTACACCCGTATTACCTTCAATCCCATCCATTTCAACAAGCAATTGGTTAAGTGTTTGTTCCTTCTCATCATGTCCACCACCAAGACCTGCTCCACGCTGTCTTGCTACAGCATCAATTTCGTCAATAAATATCATACAAGGAGCACTTTGCTTAGCCTTTTTAAACATATCGCGAACACGCCCTGAACCTGCCCCTACAAATAACTCAACAAAGTCTGATCCAGAAGTTGAATAAAACGGAACATTTGCCTCTCCTGCAACCGCCCTTGCTAAAAGGGTTTTACCAGTACCTGGAGGACCAACCATTAAAATACCTCTTGGAATCTTTGCTCCCATATTAGTGAATTTCTTTGGAGATCTAAGATACTCAACAAGCTCTTGCATCTCTTCCTTCTCCTCATCACATCCAGCAACATCTTTAAAACGCACCTTAGTATCCCCTTGCAATTTTGCACGAGATCTGGTCGCTTCCATCTGTTTTCCACCAGCACCAGTCATGCGATTTAACATAAATATTGTTACACCACCAATAATAACCCATGGAATAATACCAATAATTACATCAAGAAAAACATTTGTTTCTTCAGCATCTTTAATAGTAATCTCTGATTTATCAAGAGTATCCAAAACATTTGTTAGCTGATCTGATTGCGATGGAATAACCGATTTAAAAGAGACTGCTTTATCATTTTCATCCTTATACTTACCGCTTATAGTTGTCGTATTTCTTCCAACAACCATACTAACTTCACTAATTTCCTCTTCCTCTATAACATTCATTAACCCATTATAATCAAGTTTGCTTGATGATGATTGATATAAACTTGTTCTAAGTAACATCATCATAATTGTCGCAACCATTAGAAATGGAATCATCCCAAATGCTGATCTATTTCTTCTCATCCTTAATACCTACTTTCTAATACTTATTGGTAGCACTCATCTTTAAGCACTCCAACATATGGTAGATTACGGAACATTTCATTGTAGTCTAATCCAAAACCAACCACAAATTCATCCCTAACCTCAAAACCTATATAATCAACATCAACCTCTTCAGTACGACGTGATTGTTTATTTAATAATGATACAATCTTTACTGATTTTGCTCCTTTACGAAAAAGAAGTTCTTTAACAGTTACCAACGTTTTACCAGTATCAACAATATCTTCAACAAGTAAAATATCAAGACCTCTAATTGAGGAATCTAAATCCTTTAAAATTTTTATATCACCAAGAGACTCTGTTCCCTCATAACTTGAAACATCCATAAAATCTAATGTAATATCTAGTTCGATATGTTTAATTAACTCCGCTAAAAATGGTACAGAACCCTTAAGAAGAGCAACCAAAAGAGGTGTGCTTCCACTATCCTTATAGTCTTTCGTAATCATTAATCCTAACTCTTTACTTCTAGATACAATATCCTTCTCACTAACAAGTATTTCTTTCAACATTGAATGCATCTTCTCTCTCCTTCGCTTTATATTTTATTTTATCACAAAAAAATTAGATTTTACAGAGTAATATTCTCTACTACAACAAATTCCTGGAACAAGAATTACTTCACCTTTTCTATTTAATACCACTGGCCATAATCTTCTTTTAGAAAGTTCAATTTTTTTCTCAATAAATAAACGACTAATTTTTTTAGTATGAAACTTCCCCTTTATCCTATCACCAGCTCTAAAACATCTTATCGTAAGAGGATAATCATCATCAACAACTTTAATACCACAATTTATGGGCCCATGATCACAAATTTGAAAATAAGCTGTATTTAATTGTTGATATGATTGTAATACAAACTCATATACTTTGTCCTCATTTCCCACAATTTCACAAAATTCTTTTTGTTTAAAGAGCTGTTTATCCTTTAATTGAATTACAAAATTACGATTTGAAGTTAACATTTCATCAATTGATGCAAGATGCTTCAGGGAAGCTTTTGCTTCACTTTGTTGATGATAATCTAACCATAATCTCAAAGCGAAAAGACGATCATCTTTACCCAATTTAAAGTAGTCATCTAAGGGCAATCTATCATCTAAAAACGAAGATAGTCTTTCCCTTTTATTTGATAACTCAATATTTCTAAGTTCAATCTCCTTTAATATTTCATCTCTTGAGTTTTTTGAAAGTTTCTCAACAATATTATGCCTAACTCTATTTCTTTCATAATCATCTCCTAAGTTTGATTCATCAATAAAATACTTTGTTTGATACTTCTTACAATAATTAATACAATCAAGCTTACTAAATGATAAAAGTGGACGATAAATACTACACCCATTAATAACACTAACTTCTTTAATTCCATAGTAATCAGGAATAGAACCCCTTTTCTTTTGCATAAGATACGTTTCAATAACATCATCTTGATGATGAGCAACCAAAATCCCAAAAGCATCGTATTTTTTTAAGCAATCTTTAAAAAAGCTATACCTTATCCTTCTTGCCCAATCTTGAAAATTACCATCTTCATCTTTATAAGGATGAAGAGTTTCAAGTTTAATACTGTGCAAATTACAAAAATCAGAAATACTCTTTTCCTCATTTACTGCTGCATCTCTTTTACCGTAATTTACATGAGCACAAATAACATCTATATTATTATTAATGCAATACTGAAAAAGAGCCATTGAATCAGGCCCTGAAGATACTGCAATAATCCATTTTTTACCATTTAAAATTAAGTTATTCATACAATTATTTTAACATATTTTATTATTAGTTAAAGATAATATTTTGAACTCTTTCCTTAATTTCCTGAAACAATTTACTGCTAGGATCAATATTAGCTTTTACATCAATTATTCTAGCAGTATTAATATACTTACAATCATTTAAAAATAAAACAGATGATCTTTTCATCCCAGAAATTAATCCAATCTTCATTAAATTTAATTTACCATTTTTTTGTAAGTAGGGATCATAAGCCGATGCATACTGCTTAGAATTTGAAGTCATTGGGATAACAAAAGCTTTATTTTGAAAAATTGAAAATACCAATGCAAAATGCTGATATCCAGATTCATTAATATATGCCTGACCAAAATCAATATAACATATATCACCAACCCTAATTTGAACCCCTAGCTGCTCACAAGAAATTTTTTGATTTCTAATAAGCCAATTAGCCTCACTAACCAAACAACTACTAGCACACTTAGGCTCAATTTTCTCTATAACCATTTTCTTAAAATTAATGTAATTTAACCAAAGTTTATCATTTATTAAACCATATAATGTTTTACCAGATAATACATCCTGTAATATCTCTCTATTCATTTTATTTCCTCCTTCTTATAAGTTATAAGAAAAAAGAGTCATTATCCTAAAAACTCTTTTGTTTAATTTATTATTTTTTCAAATTCTTGCCTATCAGCCTTTATTAATTTATCAATGGATTTCTCAAGATCTGTTCCAATAAGCAATTCTTTAGCCCTTACAAGATTCTTATCTGTATTTTCTTTATCGTTTTTATAAAAATAACAAATTGCAGCACGATAATAGTAAACTCCACTTTTTACACCTTCACTTGATTTTGCTTTTTCAATCATCACATTAGCAAAATCACCATTTCTCTTAAGAAAAATTTCTAATTGACACTCAAACTCATCAATATGACTCACAAATACAGCATTATTCTTTTGAGAGCTAACCATATTTTTTAATTCTAATAACTTTAAAGAAGCATTTAATTCATCCCTTGCCAAAATATAGACCATAAATATTCTTGATTCAATCTTGAATTTATTTTCAAAATTAAATTTCATTTCCTTTAATTTATCATAAACTCGCATACAATTTTCAATATCTTTAGTAACTAAATACCCATCTAATTCCAGAATTAAACGTAAATCTTTAGAAAATAATATTTTGCCCTTTAAACCATTAATTTCTGATAAATATTCACTTATGTCTTTATCAACACTTAGATTGTAAGTTATTTTCCTTACAAATACTGATCTTGATATTGTATATATAATAATCAATAAAGCAAAAAATACTGCAATAATTATAATTAGCATCTTAATCCTCTTTCCTAGTTAACTTTTCTTTTAACTTTGTAAGAGTACTAATAATTGGCTTGAATTTAGGATTTACCATCTCTGTTGTCTCAATAAATAGTTCAGCCAAGATAAATAAGATTATCATTAATAACATCCCACTTGATTTATCAAAATAACTAATTATGGCACTAAAGCCAAATAATGCTGTTACTAAATATAATATTATAACAGTGTTTCGATGACCAAAATTTAATTTATACATTAAAATATGATGTAAGTGTTCTCTATCAGCCTCTGAAACCTTCTTACCCTTTAATTTTCTTCTTAATATTGCAACTATAGTATCAGATATTGGAATAAATAGCACCAATATTGGAAAACCTAAAGTTATTACCGTCGTTGTTTTAAAGCCTAAAAGCGATATCGTTGAAATCATATAACCCAAAAACAATGCCCCACAATCTCCCATAAATATTGAAGCTGGATGAAAGTTATATGGAAGAAAACCTAGAATTGCCCCTGATAATGTAAGAGCTAAAATCGCAACATCTGATCTTCCCATAAGATAGCCAAGTATACCTATTATAATCGTTACAATTAAAGAAATACCTCCAGATAACCCGTCAAGTCCATCAATTAAATTAATTGCATTAGTAATACCTACAATCCATAAAAAAGTTATGATATAAGAAAAAATAGTGTTATTAATAATTATTCCAAATGGTAGGACAAGTTCTGTTAGATAAACTTGTCCTAAGACAATAGCAATCAGAGCTCCTGCAACTTGAAACAACAATTTAATTATTGGTTTAAGATCATAGATATCATCTAATAATCCCCCTAAAAAAACAACTATTCCCCCAATTAAAATTGCATTTGTGGTACTATCTGCCTTAGTAAATATTGCCATACTAATCATAAATGATAAGAAGATGGCAAGTCCTCCCATCCTTACAATCTTTCCTTCATGAACAGTCCTTTGATTCTCTTGAGCATAAATTTTTAATTTAAAACCAATTCTTTTCGCAAAGGGAACACAAACCACCGATATGACAAAAGCCACCACAATGTATGGTGAAGATTTAATTGATAGCCTTACTATTTCACTAATAAATTCTTGCACAATCTATTTCTCCCTTTTTAAAGTCTTATATATTATAGCATAACATATAAATAAAAAACTAATACTCTTTTACAATCCACTCATCACGATACTTGATAATCTTATAATTCTCATCCTCTAAATATTTTATTAAATCATTCTTATGTCTTGAATCACGCATTTCTAAAACGACGCTAACACTACATAAGTGATGTAAGATATTCTTTGAATCTCTTAAATGTTCAATACTTACAATATTGGCATTAAATAAACTAAAGATATCAATTAACTTCTGTAAATTACCAGGCTTATCTGTTATCTCAAATGTAGCCCTAAACTGTCTTCCAGTTTTCATCAAACCTAAGTTAATAATTTGAGATAGGTAATTTACATCAACATTCCCACCTGATAAAATTGCTACACTCTTTAAAGATTTATTACAATTATGATAAAGTGCAGCACAAATAGCTGCAGCCCCTGCCCCTTCTGATACTAGTTTCAGCTTTTCTAGCAAAATCAACATTGTAGCTGCAATCTCCTCATCACTCACCAAAATAACATCATCCAAATATTTTAAACAATAATTTAATGTTTTATCTCCAACACAGCTAACTGCAATACCATCAGCCATCGTATTTGCACTTGATGATACCACCATTTTTTGATCAAATGATTTTTTCATGCTTGATGCATTCTGTGTTTGAACACCAATAACCTTACAACTTGGTAAAAGTGATTTTATTGCACAAGCTACACCTGATGCTAAACCTCCTCCACCTATTGGAACAAATACCTGCTCAACATCCATCATTTTCTCAATTATTTCTAAGCCTATTGTACCCTGCCCTGCAATAATATCATCATCATTATATGGTTCAATAAAAGAGCGATTATACTCTTCTGCAAGTTTTAAAGCATGTTCATATGCCTCTTGAAAGGTATCTCCATATAAAAGAACTTCAACCCCATAACTCTTAGTAGCTTCAATTTTAGAAATTGGAGCAATAATTGGCATTACTACTATTCCACTAATACCCCATTTTTTACAAGCAAGTGCCACTCCTTGAGCATGATTTCCAGCACTTGCACAAATGATACCATTATTTTTCTCTTGTTTAGATAATTTACTTATTTTATATGTAGCACCCCTAATTTTAAATGATCCAGTCTTTTGAAGTGATTCAGCCTTTATCCATAAATTATCACAAATAACTGATGCATCAATTAATGGAGTAGTATCAACTATATCATCAAGCACTTCTTTAGCCTGCATTATATTCTTAATATCCATAATTATACCTCCTAACTATAGTATAACAAAAAAGCACCACAAAGGTGCTAATATATTAATTTCATTAAAAAACTACCAACAAAATAAGCAAGTGCCATTGATAAAAGAATATATAAGACCTGAGCCTTATCACTATGACCTTTTCTTATTATTCCTTCAAAATTAACACTACTCAAAGCAATCATTGATAAGATAAAGCTGATGATATAAATTGCTATTTCTGCAATCTTACTCAATTTATCCACCTTTTACCGATAATCTATTAATTGCTCTTTTAAGAGCAACTTCAGCCTTAGCCATATCAGTACTTTTCTTATGTTCATCAAGTCTTGTTTCTGCTCTTAATTTTGCTGCCATGGCCCTCTCTTCATCAATATCATTTTTATTTTCAATTGAATCAACTAAGATGTTTGCTCCATCATTCTCAAAATAAAGCAAACCACCACCAATAGCATACTCTTCCCTATTACCATCTTCAACCGTTGTCATTTTTGATATTTCTAGCATAGTTACAAGTGGCATATGACTTGGAAGAATTCCTAATTTTCCATCACCATTTTGAATATTCAAAATACTAGTATCTAATTCTTTATAAAGACCCAAAGGAGTTACAATTTTACAATGAATCATAACCTAACCCAATTTCTCAGCTTTCTTTTGGACATCTTCAATAGATCCCACAAACATAAATGCCTGCTCAGGAAAATGATCATACTTTCCTTCTAGCAACTCTTTAAAGCTTTTCACGGTATCTTTTAAAGGAACATAGCAACCAGTAATACCACTAAATTGTTCAGCAACATTAAATGGTTGTGATAAGAAATTGCGAGCACGACGAGCACGATTTACAATAATTTTATCTTCTTCACTTAATTCATCCATACCTAAAATAGCAATTATGTCCTGTAACTCTTTATACCTTTGAAGTAAAGATTGAATTTTTCTTGCTACTTCATAATGTTCTTCTCCAACAACAAGAGGATCTAACATTCTACTGCTTGACTCAAGTGGATCTACAGCAGGATAAATCCCTAATGCAGCAATCCCGCGATCTAGTACAGTTTTAGCATCTAAGTGGGTAAAAGCTGTTGCTGGAGCTGGATCTGTTAAGTCATCAGCAGGAACATAGATTGCCTGAACTGAAGTAATTGATCCACGGTTTGTAGAAGTAATACGCTCTTGTAATTGACCCATTTCAGTAGCTAAAGTAGGTTGATATCCTACAGCTGAGGGCATTCTTCCAAGAAGCGCTGAAACCTCTGATCCCGCTTGGGTAAATCTAAAGATATTATCTATGAAAAGCAACACATCTTGTCCCTGAACATCACGATAATACTCCGCCATTGTAAGACCAGAAAGTGCAACACGCATTCTAGCTCCTGGTGACTCATTCATTTGTCCATAAACTAGTACTGTTTTATCTAAAACCCCTGATTCACTCATTTCATGATACATATCATTACCTTCACGAGTTCGCTCACCAACACCAGCAACTACTGATCTTCCACCATGTTCTTTAGCAATATTGTGGATTAACTCTTGCATAAGTACGGTTTTTCCAACACCAGCACCACCAAAAAGTCCAATTTTACCACCTCTTGCATAAGGACATAGCAAATCAATAACCTTAATACCTGTCTCAAGTATTTCAGCTGAAGTTTGTTGTTGATCAAAGCTTGGAGCTTCTCTGTGAATTGGCATTCTTTTTACACTCTTATCAAGTTTTTCTTTACCATCAATTTCTTCACCAAGAACATTAAACATTCTTCCAAGAACTTCTTCTCCTACTGGAACTGAGATTGGAGCTTCTAAATCATGACACTCAAAACCTCTAACTAACCCATCAGTTGATCCCATGGAAATACATCTTACACAATCATCCCCAACATGCTGAGCAACTTCTACTATTAAAGTTTCATTGTTATCTTTTTTTATTTCAATGGCATTTTTTAACGCTGGTAAAAGACCGTTTTCAAATCTAATATCAACAACAGGACCAATAACCTGTACAATTTTACCAATATTTTTTTTCATTATACCATCCTTTTCTACAGGGCATCAGCACCACCAACAATTTCAGTTATTTCCTGAGTAATCGCTGATTGACGAGCCTGATTATAAGCTAATACTAATTTATCATTTAACTCTGTTGCATTATCTGTAGCATTCTCCATTGCTAATCTTCTTGAAGAATGCTCAGAAGTCTTTGTCTGCATCCACATACTATAAACAATATTCTCAATTGCCATTGGAATTAATTTATCTAAAATAGCATTAGGACTAGGCTCAAATAAAGTTTCAACTGTAACCTTCTTTTCAATAACAGCATCTTCATCTGGACTATAAGGCAGTAATACATCTAATGTCGGCTTAAATGTAACAGTATTTATAAACGATGTATACAAAACTTGAATTTTAGATATTTCATCTTCTTTAAACATTTCAATAGATCTTCTTGCCAACTTTGAAATATCTTTAAATGTTACATGATCAGAACTAATTACATCATTAATTACATTATATCCATTATTATTTAACCAATTAGCCTGCTTTGTACCAATTAACATAATTGGATCATCCTTAATAACAAACTCTTTAACAAGTTTCATCATATTAACGTTATAACCACCACAAAGACCTAAGTCACTACAAAACAAAATAGTAAGCTTTTTTGTTGAAGATTTTTCTTTAAGATATTGATTATCAATTCCTTTATTATTATGTAAAATTTCTTTTACTGTTTCTTTTAAAGTCAATGCATAATCTCTATTCTTTTCCATTAAAGATCTCTGTTTTTGCAACTTAGAGTTGGCAATTAATTCCATAGCACTAGTAATTTTTTTAGTAGCATTAATTGATCTTATCCGCTGTTTTAAAATTTGCTTACTCTGTGCCATAAACTAGACCTCTACAATTAATGAGCAATCTTTCATAAAGACATTCATTGCATCTAATATCCTTGAAGATAGATCATCATCAAGAACTTCTTTTTCTTTAATTTCTTTAACTAATGCCGCAGCATCATTTTTAAAATAACGATGCATCATCTGTTCAAATTTGCTGACATCACTAACGTTTATCTTCTTAAGAAAACCATTCTTAGCAGCAAATAAAGATAAAACTTGATATTCCATAGTTAATGGAGAATACTGTGACTGCTTAAGCAGTTCAGTAAGCCTAGCACCATGATCTATAACATTTTTAGTAGTTTCATCTAAATCACTACCAAACTGAGTAAAAGATAACAGTTCATTATATTGAGCTAAATCTAATTTCAAAGAACCAGAAACCTTTTTCATAGCTTTAGTTTGAGCAGCTGATCCAACCCTTGATACTGATAAGCCACTATCAACAGCTGGTCTTACTCCAGAATTAAATAATTCATTCTGCAAAAATATTTGACCATCGGTAATTGATATTACATTTGTAGGAATATAAGCTGAAATATCACCAGCCTGTGTTTCTATAATTGGTAATGCTGTAAGCGATCCTGATCCTAATTCATCATTTAACTTAGCAGCACGCTCCAATAAGCGAGAATGCAGATAGAATACATCACCAGGATAAGCTTCACGACCTGGAGGTCTTCTAATAAGCAAAGACATTGTTCTATAAGCAACTGCATGCTTACTTAAGTCATCATAAATTATTAAAACATCTTTACCATTTTCCATCCACTCCTCACCAATTGCACAACCTGCATAAGGCGCAATAAATTGCAGTGGAGCAAGCTCACTAGCAGTTGCTACAACAATAGTAGTGTATTCCATAGCATCATGTTGACGAAGTTTCTCAACAATTTGAGCAACAGTACTTGCCTTTTGTCCAATAGCAACATAGATACAATTAACATTTTGACCCTTTTGATTTAAAATTGTATCAATCGCAATAGCTGTTTTTCCAGTTTGTCGATCACCAATAATTAATTCTCTTTGTCCTTTACCAATTGGAATCATTGAATCAATAACTTTTAATCCTGTCATAAGTGGTTGATGAACACTTTTTCTTGTCATAACCCCAGGTGCTACCCTTTCAATTGGACGAAATTTATCAGATACAATTTCACCCTTACCATCAATTGGCTGTCCCAAAGCATTTACAACCCTCGATAACATTCCATCACCAACGGGAACTTCAACAATTCTTCCTGTTCTTTTTACCTGGTCACCCTCTTTAATTCCAATATCATCACCAAGTAAAACCGCAGCAACATGATCTTCTTCTAAGTTTAAAATCATTCCATAAACATCGTTAGAAAACAAAATTAATTCACTAGCCATAGCCTTATCTAAACCCTGAATTAAAGCAATCCCATCACCAACTGAGATAACAACTCCAACATCATTTGATTCTAACTTATTTTCATAATTTTTAATCTGTTCCTTTATTAAGGCACTAATATCTTCTGGTTTTAATTCCATTTACATCACCTAACTTCCTTTAACAATTCTTTTTTCAATGAATCAATATTATTTTTCATTGAAAAGTCAACTTCTTCATTAGAAATAACAATTTTAAACCCTGAAATTAATCTTTCATCAATTCGATTCTTTAGTATACATTTTTTATCCCTTTTTAAAGAAAGGGTATCTTCTATAACTTTAATTTCTTCATCATCAAATTTTCGAGCAGTATAAATAAACCCCTCCTCTATATTCAATGATGTATTAACAAGTGTATTAAAAGCATGTAAAATTGACTCACACTTACTAAACCTATTTTTATCAATTAAGATAAACAAGAAATTCATTAGGTAAGGATCAATCTTATTATTAAAAGCCTTCTTTAATACTTCCTTTTTTTCACTAGTTAATATACTCTTCGATTGAAAAAATTCAATGTTAGAATTTAAATCACACTTAATAATTAAAGTAGCACTATCACGCCACTTAACAACACAATCATTTTCCTTAGCCAACTCAAATAATGCACTAGCATACCTGTTTACAAGTTGACTCATACACTCTTACTCATCTCTTTAACAAACTTCTCAATGCTTTGCTTATCGCTTTGAGTATCAACCTTATCACCAATTAATTTCTCAGTAGCACTCATAGCAACATCAATCATTTGTGATACAACCTCTTCACGCATCTGATTCTTTTCAATTTTGATCTCATCACGAGCCTTCTCAAGTTTTAATTCAGCATCTTTTTGAGCCTTTAAAACAATTGAATTAGAAACTTCTTTAGCATCAGTTTCAGCTTTAGCTACAATATCAATTGCCTTACTTCTAGCAATATCAATTTCATTTTTAGCACTATCAGCACTTTTTTTAGCATCATCTAAATTTTCTTGAGCCTCTACCATTTTTGCATGAACTACATCAGATCTTTTCTGCATCAAATCTCTTGCAGCTGACCATAAGTATTTACGAATAAAAAATAATAAAATTCCTGTTGATGTAAGTTGAATCAAGATTGTAAGTGGATTTGGAAACAGCTGCTGAGCTATATCTATATCAATCACATTACTTACCTCCTAATCATATCTTTAGTAAACAAACATTAATAAGAACGCAATTAATAATCCATAAATCGCACACGATTCAGCAAGAGCGGCACCAATGATTAATGTAGATCTAATCTTAGATTCAGCCTCTGGGTTTCTTCCAACAGCTTCAACTGCTTTACCAGCAGCATAACCTTGTCCAAGACCTGTCATCATTCCAACTAACATTGTAATTCCTACTCCAATTGCAATTAATCCTCTAGTGATATCCATTTTATTTTCCTCCTTGTAAATTTCTATCTCTATTTTTCCTGTGGTAATTCATTTGAAATGAATACCATCGTTAATGTTATAAATATAAACATTTGAATAAACCCAACAAATACATCAAAATATGCATGAAATACTGGGGTAATTATTGGACCAATAAAATTTAGTCCAGGTAAATCAATTGAAAATATACTCAAGATGCTACCCGATAAAAAATCGGTAAATGCATACATCAATGTCATAATTAATGTTCCACTTAAGATATTTCCAAAAAGACGCAAGCTCATTGAAATGAGCGGTGATACTCTTCCAAAAAAGTTTGGAATTAATAAGAAGGCAAATGGTTCAATATAACCTTTAAAATATGCCTTGATGCCATTCTCTTTAATACAAACACCCTGAATTAAAACCCACGTTATAATTGCAAGAGCAAGGGTTACACTATAATTTTGTGTTGGTGAGTATATACCAAATAAACCAATAATATTTGATAAAAAGATAAAGATTGCAATTGTACCAATATATGGCGCCAACTTAATTGAATACTTCTTATTAATTGTACCCTCAACCATATTATCAACCATTTCAACCAACCAACAAGCCATCATTACAATGCCACTAGGTTTAGCAAGTGGATCACTCTTTTTAATTTTATTTCCAATTACAACCGATAAAATACATAACACAACAGTTATTCCAATAATTATTGGAACTTCTCTTTGAACAAATATACTTATTGTATCACTCATAATTATCACCTCCATTACTTCTTAAGCCAATTATATATATTATTACTTTGTTTATAATTAAACCAACAGCAACCCCAATTAAATCAAAATATTTAGGAAGCATTGCCGCAATTATAAATGGTGCAGCCAACAATAATAAGTCTGTAGTTATCATCATAAACCACTTTCCCTTACCAGAGCGATTTGCTAAACCATTAGTTATATTTCTATTCAATCGATTCAAGTGAATCATAGAAACAAGCACACCTAACATGATTGATAAAGAATATCGATAATCAAAAAATATGGCAATAATTGATAATCCAATACCACAAAGAATTGTGGGCTTATGTGTTCTATTTATTAAATCCATAACCACTTCCTTTTATAATTTTATAAAATGATAGAAATATTGACACAATTCCCAACACTAAACCAAAGACTAAAAAAAATGGATGAGTATTAAAAATAGAATCTAAAAATCTACCAAAGAAAAACCCTAGCAGTAAACAACCAACCACTGTTGATGATAGTGTTAGTGCCACTACATAATCCTTCATTTACTTAGTTCCAAAGATACGATCACCAGCATCACCAAGACCTGGCACGATATATCCTAATTCATTTAACTTCTCATCAAGAGCCGCCAAATATATATCAACATCAGGATGAGCCTTCTCTACTGCCTTTACACCCTCAGGTGCCCCAACTAAACAAACCAGCTTAATTACTTTAGCCCCACGCCTTTTAATATTATCAATTGCCGCTATTGCACTACCACCTGTTGCTAACATCGGATCTAAAACCATATTAACTGCCGATTCAATATTATTTGGAAACTTAGCATAGTACTCATGAGGCATTAAAGTCTCTTCATCACGATACAGACCAATATGGCCAACCTTAGCAGTTGGAATTAGATTAGTAATACCATTAACAAGCCCTAATCCAGCACGTAAAATCGGTACAAGAACAATCTCTTTTGACAATTCTTGAGTTACACATTTTGTAACTGGCGTCTCGATATTTACATCCTTAACAGGCAAATCTCGACAAATTTCATAAGCCATCAAACCCGCAATTTCATCAAGGTTTTGTCGAAAGTCTTTAGTACCTGTATCAACTTTACGCATCTGTGCTAATTTATGCGTTATCAATGGATGATTTAATACATTTAACATTTTCTTACCTCTTTTCTCTTCAAAAATAATTATAGCATTTTTATATCTAATTTAAAAGAACAATAAAAAATTATAACATCTAAAAAAGATCCGCGTTAATTTATTAATTTAAGATTTTATTTTGAATTTATATATTCTTTATAAGTTGTCATTTTTATAGTATTTATATACACATTTGATTCAGGAACACTCTGTGATCCTGAGGCATCAACTTCAGCTTTTTTCTTTACACCAGCAATCTTATCAATTACATCATAGCCTTCAATTGTTTGACCAAAAACAGTATAGTTTCCATCTAATTGCGACACTCCACCAACTTCCTGATATTTCTCTTCAACATTTTCTTCATATTCATAAGCTAAATCTTTACTATCAGATTGGACAAGATAAAATTGACTACCCTGACTTTTGGGTAAACTTGTACGAGCCATAGCTAAAGCTCCCCTAAAATGAAATAGTTCATATCCAACTTCGATTTCAAAGCCTTCATTCCAAATACTAGTCCCACCAGTTCCATCACCCACAGGATCACCACCTTGAATCATAAATCCTTCAATAATACGATGAAAGGTTAAAGAATCATAATAACCATTCTCAGCATGGACAGAAAAATTCTCTACAGCCTTCGGAGCAACCTCTGGAAATAGCACAATAACAATATCTCCAAAATCCGTGCTCATTATCGCAACTGGTTGATCATCTGGATAACTATCTTGAAATTGCAGTAAGTCACTTACCACAACATTAGAATTTTCATCAACAACTTCCTTTGCATTATCTTCTGTGCTACAACCACTAATCAAAAACACTAAACATAAAATTAAAAATACTTTATTCAATTTTTTATACCTCCTAAGATTTTAGTATTAAGATGAATTATTATTCATTATAATGACTTTATTATACTTTTTTTAGACTTTAAAACCAATGACAAAATTTATATATTTTAAATTAAATAAAAAAAGGGATTTCCCTTTTTTTAAGCCTTGATATTTTCAATTACATATTTAACAATTTTTTCTTCACTCATATTATTATCATCTAAAAGTTTCATCGGATCAAAGCGATCATGAAATTCTTTACTAATTCCCAAGTTTTTCACCCTTATTAAAGCATCACCAAAATATGATGCAATCGACTCTCCAAATCCACCACTTATCACTCCATCCTCTAAGGTAATGATTAACTCATGGTCTTTTTTAAGTGACTCTAAAGTATCTATATCTAATTTAGACAGAATAATTGGAGAAATAAGTGTGGCATTAATACCATTATCATTAAGTTTAGCATTTATATCTTCTGCAAGCTTATATAAATTACCGACAACAATAATTGCTACATCTTTTCCTTTATTAATTACATGATATTTACTAATATTATTTAAATCAAAATCAGTATTATCATCAGCTATATAAGGACCACTTGGCATCCTAATAACAGTGGGACAATTGGTATTATTGATACTATTCTCTAACATCGATAAGTATTGTTGATTAGAGAATGGCGCTAAAAGCATTAGGTTGGGAATACTTTTAAGAAGTGCAATATCAAATATTCCTAAATGTGTCTTATCACGCATTGTAAATATAGAAGATCCTGATATTACAATTGTTACTGGATTATTATTTAAACATAGATCCTGCGACAATTGATCATAGGCTCTTTGAATAAAACTACTAGTTACCCCAAAGACAGGTTTACCATTATTTTTTGCAATACCCGATGCCATTGCAACAGCTTGAGCCTCAGCTATTCCAACATCAACAAATTGATCTTTCACACGATCTCTTTTATCCTTACTGAAACCTAAAACAAGTGGAGTCCCAGCTGTAAGGCAAACAACCCTTTGATCCTTAGCCATCATCTTTTGTAGTAAATCACAACTTTTATCTGCCAGTGTTATAGTAGCAGTATTTAATGGTTCTGAACTCTCAACACTAAATGGTCCGGTATAATGAAATCTTTCTCTATTAACTTCTGCAAATTTATAACCCTTACCCTTAATTGTATGAATATGAATAACAAGAGGTTGTGGATGATCTTTAAACTTATCGAAAACACTTATCAAGTTTGAAATGTTATGACCATCTTCTACATAGCAATAATCAAAACCCATAAGCTTAAAAATATTATTAGCGCACTCCCCATTTGTATTTCGCAATTCTTTTAAGTTCTTATAAATACCACCATGATTCTCAGCAATACTTTGATCATTATCATTAACTATGATCATACATTGCGAACTCATTGTAGATAGAGTATTTAACCCTTCAAAAGCTTCTCCACCACTTAGTGATCCATCACCTATTATTGCAATAATTCTATCATTTTTCTCATTTAAATCCCTACCCTTAACTAAACCTGAAGCCAGTGATAGTGATGTAGAGGTATGACCAACAGTAAAGATGTCATACTCACTCTCATTTATATCAGTAAAACCAGTGACACTTTGATACTTATCTTCATTTATAAACGCTTCTTTTCTTCCCGTTAAAATCTTATGAGGATAACATTGATGTGATATATCAAAAACAAATTTATCTTTTGGAGCTTCCATTACCCTATGAAGTGCAACACATACATCAGTAATTCCAAGATTCGGCCCTAAATGACCACCAACAGTTGATACTCTTTTTAAGATAAGCTCTCTTATCTCTTCTGAAAGAGTTTCTAACTCTTTGATATCAAGCTCGTTTAAATCTTTTGGATAATTTATACTATCTAATACCATTAGTTCCTCTTTTCCTTGATCATATCTGTAAACTCAAGAACTTCCCTCTTTATTAATGCTTTATTATTTTCACTAGGATCTTTAAGTACATTTGCAATCCATCTTGCTATCTGTTTAAAATCTTTTTCAATTAAACCCTTAGATGTCATCGCTGCACTACCAAGTCTTATCCCACTGGTAACAAATGGTTTTTCAGTATCAAATGGTATAGTATTTTTATTACAAGTTATATTAATATCATCAAGATGGCTCTCTGCATCCTTACCAGTCATATTAATTGACCCTTTTATATCAACTTGAATTAGATGATTATCAGTACCACCACTTACAAGTCTAAAACCTTGGTTTTCCATCTCTTCTGCTAAAGCCTTAGCATTAAGAATTACTTGCTTACTATAATCTTTAAAAGATTCTTCTAGTGCCTCTTTAAAACACACAGCCTTAGCAGCAATAACATGCATTAAAGGACCACCTTGAATCCCTGGAAAAACGCTCTTATCGATTTTTTGAGCAAACTCTTTTTTACAAAGAATAATTCCACCACGAGGACCCCTTAATGTTTTATGAGTAGTACTAGTAACAAAATCAGCATAAGGAACTGGACTATTGTGTAAACCAGCTGCTACAAGCCCAGCAATATGAGCCATATCTACCATTAAGTAAGCATTAACTTCATCAGCAATTTCCTTAAATTTCTTAAAATCAATCTCTTTAGCATAGGCACTAGCACCACAAACAATTAACTTTGGCTTAACCTCTTTTGCGATTTTTAAAACTTCATCATAATCAATCATTTCACTCTCTTTATTAACACCATAACTATAAAACTTATAAAGCATTCCTGAAAAATTCATTTTATGACCATGTGTTAAATGACCACCGCTATTCAAGTCCATTCCTAAGACTTTATCCCCATACTCTAAAATACTCATGTAAACTGCCATATTGGCCTGTGAGCCTGAATGTGGTTGAACATTTACATGCTCAGCATTAAAAAGCTCTTTACAACGATCTCGAGCTAAATTCTCAACAATATCAACAGCATAACATCCACCATAATATCTTTTTGATGGATACCCTTCAGCATACTTGTTGGTAAGAATTGATGCTGTTGCCTCTAATACATCCTCAGATACAAAATTCTCTGAAGCAATTAACTCAATATTTTGATCCTGTCTTTTTGCCTCTTTTAAAATAGCACTCTTAATTTCTAAATCTTTCATAATAATCCTCCTTCTTTTAATATTTTATTAATATCTTCAATTGTAATTTTACCTTGCCTTATAATTTTTAAGTTTTCATTTGAACAATCTAAGATTGTACTAGCTACATTTCCATTTGGTTTACCATCAATTACTATATCAATCTTATCACCAATTCTATCCATTACTTCCTGTCCACTTGTGCATACTGGCTCATTTGACAAATTTGCACTAGTTAAAAAAAGTGGACACTCAACCTCTTTTATCATTTCAAAAATTACAGGATCACTCAACATTCTAAGAGCCATTGTTGATTTATAATTGGAAATATAACCATCAACATCATCTCTTTTATTAAAAATAAATGTAATTTCACCAGGCCAAAAATGCTTAATTAGCAATCGATCTCGATCATTTAATGCTACAAGTTTCTCACACTGTTCAATTGAAGAAATTACAACTGGAAATGGTTTACTCTTGTCCCTTCCCTTAACTTCTTTCATTCTTTTTTGTAACTTTTCATCATCAATTCTACAACTTAAACCATAAACAGTATCCGTTAAAAAAGCTACAATGCCACCATTTTTTAAAGACTTTACTGCTTGATCAATATCATTTATTGTTATTAATTTTGCCAATAGTATCACCTCATTTACTTTATTTTACCACACATTATTTTTTATGATACAATAAAAATGAGGAGAGAATAAAAAAATGAATAAAAAAAATAAAAAAACTTTTATTGTTATTGCTGTTATAGTAGCAATATTAACTATACTGTACTTTGTTATCGGAAACGCTTTTTATCAGTTAGCACTAAATCCAAACACCGATAAATCAAGAGTTTTTGAAAATGAAGAAACGCAAAATGAAAATAAATATGTCATTGAAGATACATTTTTTAAAGATCATACATATAAAGATTTATATACAAGAAATGAAAATTTAAATCTTCATGCCTATAACTTTGATCAGAAAAGTGATACCACAGTTATTTTGATACATGGATACCTTGCTAATGGATCTACTGTTGGAATACCTGCCACTTATTTCTATGAGCAAGGATTTGATATAGTTGCTCCAGATCTTAGAGGACATGGAGAATCTGATGGAGACTATATCGGTATGGGATGGGATGATAGAAACGATATCATTGCATGGATTAATCTAATACTTGAAGATAGTCCAAATGAAAAAATTATTCTATATGGTGTAAGTATGGGAGCAACAACAGTAATGAATACTATTGGTGAAAAATTACCACAAAATGTTAAATTAGCCATTGAAGATTGTGGATTTACTAGTCCATGGGATATCTTTGATTACCAAATGAAGTCCCTCTTTTCACTACCAACTCATCCATTTATGGATTCAGCCAACACTGTAACTAAAATAAGAGCAGGATATAATTTAAAAAACAGTGCTTTAGATCAACTGCCAAAATCTATTATACCAACTCTATTTATCCATGGTGATCAAGATACCTTTGTACCATTCTTTATGTTTGATGATATTTATGAAGCAGCAAATAACCCTAAAGAAAAGCTTATAATAGAAGGTGCAGGACATGGCCAATCTTACTTAAAAGAGCCAGAGCTATACTGGTCTACAGTATCATCATTTATTGAAAAATACTTAAAATAAAAAAGTGCCTAGCACTTTTTTTAATTATCTTTAATTTTTAATTCATCAATACTTTTAGCATGCTCAGCTTCTTCACGAGAAATTTCCCAGTGGATTAAGAAAGTTAGAGCAGCTCTTAGTAAGATAATACTCCCAACAATAGCAATCTCTGATAAATCACGAACAATAACCGTTCTTAAAATTTCACTACCAATTTTAAATTCTAACCCCATAGCCATGCCCTTAGCTAATTTCAATCTAGTAAGAGGATCTTTTTTTACGTAGTTAACAAAGCCAACAAGCCCTGCAACTAAAATAATCAATATCCCAATTAACTCAAATATTACAATTGAATAATTAACAATAACAACTAAAATTTCATGTAAATAATCATACATATTATTTCTTCTCCATTTCCACAAATAACATTCGATCTTTATCATTCATATCCTTGATAATTTCTACCTTCTTATCAGGATAAAATTTATTAAATAAAGCTTTTAAACTACTTGCCTGATTATAGCCAATTTCAAAAGCCATAAAAGCTTTATCATTTAATATTTTATGACAATTCTCAAATATATTTTCATAAAATTTCAAACCATCATCTCCACCAAATAATGCCACATGAGGCTCAAAATCTTTAACACTTTTCTCAAGCGTTTCCGCTTGTGGAATATATGGTGGATTAGAAATTAAAACATCAAACTTTAAATTTTTTTCAATGAAAGGCTCTAACATATCTCCGCTCATAAATGTGATATCAGCATCATTAACTAAGGCATTCTCTTTAGCAACTACTAAGGCTTCATCGCTGATATCACTAGCATACACCTTACAGTTTGCCTCTTCTTTTGCAAGAGCTATTGCAATAGCTCCACTACCTGTTCCAATATCAACAATGTTTTTGATCTTATCTCTTTCAAAATAGTTATCCATCTTAGATAAGATATTAGAAACTAATTCTTCTGTTTCCGGACGCGGAATTAGTACATCTTTATTAACAAGGATTTTATAGCCATAAAACCACGAATACCCAACAACATGTTGCACCGGCTCATGATTAAGAATTCTCTGCATTCCTTTTTTATATTCACTTAGAAACACTTCACTAACTTCACAATCAATATCACAATATAAATCGACCCTATTCTTCTGAGTTAATTCTAATAAATAATTTAGTGCATTGCCCTCATAAACTCCATTTTCAATACACTTTTCTTCATACTCACTTAGAAGATTACGATATGAAATCATGAAAGTGGCTCCTCAGCAAGCTTTTGTTTTTGATCTTCTGCCAAAAGTCCAGCAACAATATCATCTAACTTTCCATCAACAATTCGATCAAGCTGAGTGATTGTTAAAGAAATACGATGATCAGTAACCCTATTTTGTGGATAATTATAAGTTCTAATCTTCTCAGACCTATCACCACTACCTAATTTATCTTTTCGCTCAATACCTTTTTTCTCTTCTTCAATTCTTTTCATTTCACCATAAACTTTTGCACGAATAGCATTCATTGCTGTTGCTCTATTATCTAATTGACTTCTTCCATCCTGACACTTTACTACCATACCAGTAGGAAGATGTGTAATTCTTACAGCCGAGTCTGTCTTATTGACATGTTGTCCCCCAGCTCCACTTGCTCGCATTGTTTCAATCTCTAAATCCTTCATTTCTATTTCAAAGTCATCCTCATCAACCTCACAAGTAACTAGTACCGTTGCAGTAGATGTATGAATCCTTCCCTGTGTTTCTGTTTTTGGAACACGCTGAACACGATGAGAACCACTCTCAAATTTCAAATTACCATAAGCCCCATCACCTTTGACAATAAAAGACACTAAAGTAAAACCACCAGCCTCAGCTTCCATCATTTCAATTAATTCACACTTCCAACCACGACTCTCGGCAAAACGTGTATACATTCGATAAAGATCTCCTGCAAAGATATTACCCTCATCTCCTCCTGCTGCTCCTCTAATCTCTATTATTGCATTATTATCATCAAGAGGATCTTTAGGAATTAGTAAAACTTCTATTTTTTCCATTAATGCTTCTTTTAAAGAACTAGCCTCTTCTATCTCTAATTTAGCCATTTCTTTAATTTCAGCATCATTCTCATCCATTAAAACTTCAGCATCACTAAGTCTATTATTAAGCTCTCTTAACTCATTTAATGCGTCAACCTTACTCTTGAGTGAAGCTTGCTCCTTAGCAAGCTTACCCATTTCCTTAGGATTTTTCAAAACTTCTTCACTCATCAATAAATCATTTATTTCTAAATATCTCTCTTCAATTTTTTCTAATTTTTGTATTTTTGCATCCATAACTTTCCTCTTTCATCTTATATTTTACAAGGTTTATCAATAACCACATGACAATGTCGACAACGAGCCTCATAAGATTCGCTAGCTCCAACTAAAATCAGTGGATCATTCCAATTTGCACTTTTCCCATCAACAAGTCTTTGAGTTCTAGTTGCTGGTGATCCACAAACCGTACAAACAGCTGTTAGCTTTGTTACAAATTCTGCCTGTGTTATTAATGTTGGCATTACTCCAAAAGGTTGCCCTTTAAAATCCATATCAAGCCCTGCAACCATCACTCTTTTACCAATACCGGCAAGATAGTCACAAACATCAACAATTGTTTCATCAAAAAATTGAACCTCATCAATTGCCACCGTATCTATATCATCACTGATATAATCTAATATTTCCAGTGATTTCTCTATTACAATCCCATCAAGTGAACTACCAGCATGAGATATAACTTTTGTTTCACTATATCTATTATCAATTTTAGGTTTAAAGACCAGAACTTTTTTCTTAGCAAATTCCAATACCTTAACCCTTCTTATTAACTCTTCCGTTTTTCCAGCAAACATACAGCCAGAAATTACTTCAAGCCAACCAGTTTTATATTGATGATACATCATAATTATACCCCACATTTTTATTCTTTTACCTTAACTATTTTAGCATAAAAACCCCTAATAAAAAAGAAAGACCTTCGTCTTTCTATTTAACACCATATTTTTTATTAAACTTCTCAATTCTTCCTTGAGCTGCAGCAAATCTTTGTCTTCCTGTATAAAACGGATGACAATTTGAACAAGTATCAACTTTAATATCTTTTTTAGTTGATCCAGTTTCAAATTCATTACCACATGCCGAACAAGTAACTGTAGTTTTTTGGTATTCTGGATGAATTCCTTTTTTCATATTTTTTCTCCTTCCGCCTTAGACTAGTTGTCAGCCTAAAGTAAGTGCTTAATAATACTAACATACAAATACAACTAAAGCAAGAATATTTAGGCGTTTATGCCACAGCATTAGTTATAATTTATACTAAAATACTTTATTTATTATCGATTGAATAAGAATTAACTATTTGATTGTTTTTATCAATAAAATCAACCTTCATTTTCTCTTCACTAATCTCTACCCTTAACATTAAATAATCTTTAGAATTATTAAGATTAGCTTCTCCACCACTAAGTATTATCGGCATCATATTATTTGCTCCATCATATATTTCATTGTTATGCCAATGTCCATGAAGTAGTAAGTCAGTATCACTCTCTTCAAGTAATCTTAACCAACGACTCTGATATGCAGCAATGCTTTTATCAACTTCTGTAAACTCTTTTTCATTAAGTGGCACATGAGAAAATGCTACTGTAAATGCTTTAGAAGTAATATCTTCTTCTTTTAATAGTTCACTAAGCCATTTTTCTTCTGTTGCACGATAGTTTTCAAATGATGCAAGCATTGAATACTCAGGATCTGTATCTGGCTTATCTTCACCAGTATCAAGTGCAAGAAATGCAGCTGGTCCACTATTAAAGTTATAATAATATTTATCATCATCTGTACCAACATAATTTATTAACTCACTTGCAAACTTTCCTCTTGTTTCATGATTTCCCCTGATAAAGACAAATGGTACATTGCGTGCAAATAACTTAGATACTGGATCTAAAAAGCTTCTTCTTAACTGTCTTTCATCTTTGATATTATCAAAGATATCACCATTAAATACTACAAAATCATAAGCCTTATCTTTTTGATTTACAATTAAATTTTCCAGCAAGTTTATATTCTCATGCATATCACTTATTACTAAAAATGATGTTGATTCTGCCTTTTCATCTAATGTAGTAAATGAATAGGTTTCACTATAAGTTGTATTTCCATATCTCACATCATATGGCTTGTATTGAACAATTTTCTTTGAAGCAACACGATAATAGTACTTCTTTCCTGCTTCTAGATTACTAATTTTTACTTTATTAACTGTATTATTATTTTCAACTATCCCGTGATTTGAATTAAATGCCTTTAATGAAAGGTCATCCTCTGTACCATATTCAATCCAACTGACGGCTTTAGAATCACTAATCCAACCCACTACTATTGAATCTTGAGTAGGTGATTGAAGATATGGACCGGTAATTATTGAAATATTATTATAGAAAGTAGCTCTATATCCAAAATACAACAAAAATATTAAAAATACAGAAATCAAAAAGAAATATTTCTTTTTGAATAGCTTAAATTTAAAACAAAGATAAGTTGTTACAACTATAAATAAAGTAAATAAGATTAATTTAAGATTATCAAATATTGTATATTTAATTACAACAAAAAGATTTTGTAATTGATCAAACAAGTAGTACAAAGCAAAAATATGAATCAACATAGAAATAACTATAAAAATTATTCCAATTACATTTGTTTTCTTCCGATCTTTTTTAAATTGTCGACAATAAAAATAAATATGAAATAGCGTTAATATAAAGATCAATAAAGTCCAATTAAAATTAATTGATGTTGCTTGATTTAAAAAATAATCTATTTCAGTCCATACATCTTTTATCAAAAATATTACTAAATCAAATAATGATAAAAATATTATCATTATTGCAGCCATTATTTGATTAGTAGTCAGTACTTTCATTTCTTTCATTAGTTTATCTCCTATAATTATATTTAACTTTATGTCACACGTGTGTCAATAATTTATGCATATAGCCCTATTCATTCTTAAATATTTTTTCATTTATAACTTCACCACTTCTATTTATGAATTTGATAATGATCTTGTTCTTACTTATTTCGACCCTTAACATTGTATAATTTACTGCATTATCAGAAATAGCTTCACCACCACTTAGTATTACAGGAAAAGGATTGTTGGCATCCTTATCATAAATTTCATTATTGTGATAATGACCACTTAATAATAAATCAAGATATCCATCTAGTGTATCAATCCACTCACTTTGATATTTTTTAACATTATCATTAACTTCTGCAAATTTATACTCATTTAAAGGTATATGAGATATAGCAATTTTAAAGGTGGAATCATCTTCTTTACTTATTTCTTTTTCAAGCCACTTTTGCTCAGTACTTCGATATTGATCATAGTCTGCCAAATTGAAGTATTGCTTATGATCATCATTTTTATCTTCTGCAGTATCTAAAATCAAAAATGATGCTGGTCCATGCTTGAAACTATAATAATACTTATTTTCAGGATAGTTAAAATAGTTCACTAACTCCTGAGCATAAGAGCCCCTTGTCTCATGGTTTCCTCTTACAAAAATTAAAGGTTTTTCTTTAGCAAATAGTTTGGTTACAGGATCTAAGAAACTATTTCTTAGCTGGCGCTCATGTCTAATATTATCAAAAATATCACCACTAAAAGCTACAAAATCATAAGAGTCAATATCTTGTGATAAAATTAAATCCTTTAGTAAATCTGTCATCTCATGCATATCACTGATCAATAAGAATGATATCTCTTCTTTACTTGAATCAAACATCGTAAATTGATATGTGTCACTATAAAAAGTATTTCCATACTGCACGTGATATGGTAAAAACTTTTTTATCTTTTTTGAAGCTATGCGATAATAATAAGTTTTACCTGGCTCTAAGTTATTTAAAGTTATGGTATTTACAGTGTTATTACTTTTAATTAGACCATTATTTTCGCTATATATAATGTTTTTAAAGTCTTCACTTTCCCCATATTCAACCCAACTAACAGCCTTGGAGTTGCTGATCCAACCAATTGAAATCGAATTCTCTGTTGGATTATGAAGATATGGCCCTGTAACTATTTTGATATCATTATTAAAAACAATAGTAAATATAAAATAGATAGAAGTGAAAAGCGTTAATAAATATAGAGAAAAATATTTTCTCTTATATAATTTTTTGTATTTGATAACTAACATTAAAGCTATGGCAAACATAAACAACATTATAAGCTTGATATTTTCTCTAATTGTAAAAACAATAATATTTATTGCCAGTGGTAACTCTTTAAATAAGAATATTAGTAAACATGAAAATAAAACAACAGTAGAGAAAGAGATAATAATTTCAAGTTTACTAATACTTTTTTTATCCTTTAATAATTGCTTAAAAAACAATAACATAATTAAAAATATTATAATAAATATAAGAGTTGCCCAATTAAACTGCAATCCTACTGCAGAATTAATGAAATAATCAATCTCAATCCATACATCATACATTAAAAGATATAAAATTTCATATAGAAATAAGAAAATACTAACTAACCCATATATTAATCTTCTTAAAGTTAAACCTTGATATAATTTCATAGCCATACCCCTTTTTAATAATTGTATGTTAGTGTCACACTAAGTGTCAAGATGTATGTGCTTACATTTTTCTTAGATAAAAACACCTTTCTAAGTGAAAGGTGTAATATTTTTTTATAGCTTTATTTAAACATAAGCAACTAGCTGTTATAATTGTTTCTTTAAATAACCAAATATGAAATCATCAATGTCTCCATCCATTACTTTATCAACACTTACAACTTCTACAAGTGTACGATGATCCTTTACCATTGTATAAGGACAGAATACATAAGATCTAATCTGTGATCCCCATTCGATAGCTTTTTGATCTCCCTTAATTTCATTAACTTGATCAATTCGCTCTTCAATCATTCTTTGATATAATTTAGATTTTAACATTACTAAACAATGTTCACGGTTTTTAATTTGACTTCTTTCACTTTGACATGTAACTGTAATACCAGTTGGTTTATGAATCATCCTGACAGCACTATCTGTGGTATTGACATGTTGTCCCCCAGCACCACTTGCTCGCATCGTATTAATTTCTAGATCTTTCTCATCGATACTAATTTCTATATCATTATTAAACTCTGGCATTATATCAACAGATGCAAAAGATGTATGTCTTCTGCCTGAAGAGTCAAATGGAGAAATCCTTACAAGACGATGAACACCTTTTTCAGCCTTTAAGTATCCATAGACCATACTTCCCTCTATTAAAATTGTACAAGACTTAATTCCCGCTTCATCACCTTGTTGAAGATCTAATACACTGACTTTATATTTCTTATCATCAGCCCAACGACGATACATTCTAAGCAACATTTCAGCCCAGTCTTGTGACTCTGTTCCACCGGCTCCAGGATGCAATTCTAGAATTGCATTATTTTTATCATAAGGTTCTTTTAGTAATAAATTAATTTCAAACGCATCAAATTTTTTGATAAATTCTAAATATTCCTCTTCAAAAATTAACATTAACTCTTCATCAAAATTACTATTTAACTCATCACTTATTTCTAACAATTCCTCATTTTTACTATTTAAGTCATGATAAGAACTTACAATATTTCTAAGAGCATTTGTATCTTGAATAACACTCTGAGCTTTTTTAGAATCATCCCAAAAGCTAGTATCCTCCATTAATTTTTCATTATTTTTAATTTGACTTAATTTAGCATCTAAGTCAAAGAGAATCTCCCAGCCCACTTAATTTGGCTTTAACTTCTTGTAAATTTTGTTTTATCTCATATACTTCCATTATTTTTTCTTTCTCTCTTCAATAACTACCTTAACATTTAAACAAAACATTACTATTTCTCTAGCAATTCTTGACATCATATCCTCAAACATTTCAAAACCTTCTGAAACATAAGCCTCTAGTGGATTTGTTTGAGCATAGGCTCTTAGCCCTATACCATCTCTTAATTTACTCATTGTATCAATATGATTTACCCATGCACGATCAATTATACGCAGTACCATAGTTTTCTCCATCGGTAAAACTTGTTCCTTAACTTTCTCAATTTTCTTTTCATATGAGGCCCATGCATCATCAGCATAGATATTTTTAGAATTTTCTACCAATACATCTGACTCTTTAGTTCCATCCACTTCACTAAGACCCATGCTTTCAAGACTATGTAAAACTTCTTCATGATTAACTACTGGTTTTCTACCTGTAAAGTCAGTATGAGAATTTACAACATCAGAAATAACTTTATCAAACATTTCTCTTACTACCCCATGAACATCTTCATGATCTAAAATATAATTTCTTTGATCATACATTATTTCACGTTGTTGTCTTAAAACATCATCATATTGAAGTAGATTTTTACGAGCATCAAAGTTGTGACCCTCTACTCTTTTTTGAGCTGATCCTATTGATCTTGTTACGGCTTTTGATTGAATAGCTTCATCACCCATCGCATTAAATAGCGAACCAATTATTTTATCACTACCAAATCTTACCATTAGATCATCTTCAATTGAAACATAAAATCTAGAATAACCTGGATCTCCTTGACGACCTGAACGACCACGAAGCTGATTATCAATACGACGTGATTCATGTCTTTCAGATCCAATAACAGCTAAGCCACCAAGCTCAAGAGCTTCTTTTGCAATCTTAATATCAGTACCACGACCTGCCATATTTGTAGCAATTGTAATAGCTTTAACACGACCTGCATTTTGAATAATTTCAGCTTCACGCTCATGATTTTTAGCATTTAAGATATTGTGAGGAATTTTTCTAGATTTTAACATCTTAGCTATATGCTCAGAAGTTTCAACTGAAATTGTCCCAACAAGGACAGGTTGTCCTCTCTCATAACATTCTTTAACCTCTTCAACAAGAGCTTCAAACTTAACCTTTTTTGTACCATAAATTGAATCTGGATAATCAATTCTTTGAATTGGTTTATTAGTAGGTATTTCAATAACTCTCATATTATAAATATTTAAAAATTCTTCTTCTTCAGTCTTTGCAGTACCTGTCATCCCTGATAATTTATCATAAAGCCTAAAAAAGTTCTGATAAGTAATAGTAGCAAGTGTTGTTGTTTCTTGTTTAATTTCAACTTTTTCCTTTGCTTCTATCGCTTGATGTAAGCCATCAGAATATGCTCTACCCTTCATTTTACGACCAGTATTTTGATCTACAATAACAATTTCATTATCTTCAACAACATATTCAATATCTTTTTGCATTATAAAATTAGCACGAAGTGCTTGTGATATATGATGCACAAGTTGTGTATGATCCATCTCATATAAATTATTAACTTTAAATTTACGCTCAGCCTTAGCAACACCACTCTCACTAAGTTGAACAGTTCTTCCCTTTGGATCAATTTCATAGTCTTCACTATTTAATTTTTTTACAAAAGAATCACTTTCTTTATAAAGATTTGCCGTCTGTTTTTGTCCACCAGAAATAATAAGTGGAGTACGAGAATCATCAACTAAAATTGAGTCAACTTCATCAACTAAAGCAAAATGTAAATTTCTTAAAACCCTATCTTCTTTACGTGTAACCATATTATCTCTTAGATAGTCAAAACCCAACTCTGAATTTGTTGAATAAGTAATATCACAATTATATGCATCACGCTTTTGACTTGGGGCCAGCTGTCTTAAATTTAAACCAACACTTAAACCTAAGAATCTGTGAATTTCTCCCATCCACTCAGCATCTCTTTTCGCCAAATATTCATTGACAGTTACAACATGTACTCCCTTACCCTCTAAGGCATTTAAGTACACAGCTAAAACAGATGTTAAGGTTTTACCCTCACCAGTTCTCATCTCAGCAATATCTCCCTGTTGCATAACAATTGCCCCAACAAGCTGAACAAAATATGGATATTCACCAATTACTCTTTTGGCAGCTTCTCTTATGGTTGCAAAAGCATCATACATAATATCATCTAGTGTTTCCCCATTTTTAATTCTTTCCTTTAAAATGGGTGTTTGCCCCTTTAACTCATCATCACTCATTGCAGAATATTTTTCACTTAGTTTTTCAATATTCTCTGCTTTCTTCATTAATTTATTTAATTGCTTTGCTTCTAAATTAAATATTTTATCAATAAAATTTCCCATTGTTACCTCCATTAAAATACTCTCAAATATCATTTATATTATACTCCAAATTGATATCACTATCAATCTTTAACGCTAAAAAGCTAAGCTTAGACCACGCAAAAAAAGTGTTGGCCCTTAACTTACCAACACTAAAGTTAAAATTAAAATAATTATCAGAAAGGATTAGGTTTATAATTAATATTTAGAAATGAAATTAAACATAGAAAGGAATATAAAATTTAACTAAAAACTAATATAAAATCTAATATAAAAACTAAAATTATTTACCGAATAAATCATTTCAAAGAACTACATTTTTACTAACACCTTAAGGTTTGTTGCATATTATCTTGTTAAACATTTACTACATCCATTTGAGTCTATTTATGATTTACTAAAATCTTTGTCTTTAAATCGACCTATAACTTATAAAACTAAAAGGAAATTCACAACTCAATTATTTATCACCGTTCTTGTATCTTGCCACCATCATTTGTCTCATAACTATTACCTCCTAACTATTATTCTTTGTGGTGTCTTATTTATACTTTAAGTATACTATTAATAAATAACAATACAAGTCTATAATTTTAATTTTTTTTATGGTATAATTAAATAGTTGGGGCTTTAAATATAATTTTAATATAATCACATAATATATCATATTTTAAATATCAATTTTAAAAATAAATAAGACTCTTGAAAGTTTTTTTTCTTACAAAAGAGCTTACTTAAAAAAAATAAACTAATTAATATAATAAAAAAACTGTCATTTAATTTGACAGTTTTTATTATCTAATAATTGTATATTAAACCAATTCGATGTTTGCCATCGGTGCACAGTCTCCACGACGAACTCTTGTTTTAGTAACGCGAGTATATCCACCTTTACGTTCTTTATACTTTGGTGCAACTTCATCAAATAACTTTTGAAGAACTGTTTGTTTAGTTTCTTCATTTGCAACTACATCACGAATAAATGATGCAGCTTGACGACGAGCATGTAAATCCCCACGTTTACCTAAAGTAATTAATTCATCAACTACACTACGAAGATCTTTTGCCTTCATTTCTGTTGTTTCGATTTTACCGTGAAGAATTACTGATGTAGCCATATTTCTAAGCATCGCTTTACGGTGATCCGCATTACGACCAAATCTACGATTTTTCATCTTTTATATTCTCCTATTTCCTACTCATAAGCCTTAAATTGAAGTCCAAGTTCATACACTTTTTCTTTTACTTCTTTTAATGACTTTTTACCTAAGTTTCGAACTCTCATCATTTCATCTTCAGTTTTTTGAATAAGTTCTTCTACTGTTTGAATACCAGCACGTTTTAAACAATTGTAAGATCTAACTGATAAATCTAAATCTTCAATCATCATTACTAGACCACTATTGGTTTCTTCGATCTTCTCATCCTCAACACTTGTTTCCATCTCTTTTACAACTTCGTCAACATTTGTTAATAGATCTAAATGATCAATTAAAATTTTTGAACCCAAAGCAATTGACTTCTCCGGAGTAATTGATCCATCGGTAAATATTTCCATAGTCAAGCGATCATATTTTGCATCTTGTCCAACACGAGTTGGTTCAACATTATAAGACACTCTTTCAATAGGTGTAAAAATTGAATCAGTATATACAACACCAACTGCTTGATTTGCACCTTGAAATATTTTCTTATTTGCATCTGCACTTACATAACCTCTACCATTACGTGCTCTAAGTTCCATTTCTAAAGATCCACCTTTTTCCAAAGTAGCAATCTCTAAATCAGGATTTAAAACTTCAACACCATATGGACATATGATATCTTTTGCAGTTACAACCTTGGGACCATTTGCAGAAATCCTAAGTGTATAAGAATCTTCTGAATCTTCTATTCTTAATATTAAATTTTTAAGATTAAGAATCATCATTGCTACATCTTCTTTAACTCCAGGAATTGAAGTGAACTCATGATAAACTCCATCTACTCTTATAGAATAAATTGCTCCACCTGGAAGTGATGAAAGTAATACACGTCTTAATGCATTACCCAATGTAGTTCCAAATCCTCTCTCCAAAGGTTCTATCACAAATTTACCGTAATGTTCTGTTTCTACATATTCTTTTACTTCAAAACTAGCACGTTCAAATTTTTGCATCGTGTTCCTCCTTTGTTTTTTTATTATCCACGAGGTCTTTTAGGTGGACGACATCCATTATGTGGAATTGGTGTTACATCTACTATAGCTGAGATTTCTAATCCAGCTACTTGTAAAGCTCTAACAGCCGATTCACGACCTGGTCCAGTACCCTTAACGCTTACTTCAACAATTTTCATTCCATGGTCTACTGCACCCTTAGCTGCAGCTTCTCCAACCATTTGAGCGGCATATGGAGTAGACTTACGTGAACCCTTAAATCCAAGTACACCAGCACTTGACCAAGCAATTGCATTTCCAGCTTCATCAGTGATAGTCACGATTGTATTGTTAAATGTTGAATGAATATGAGCACAACCTTTTGCTATATTCTTACGGACGCGTCTTTTACGTCCAGTTGATTTGTTTGCCATTTACTTATTCCTCCTATCACTACTTCTTCTTGTTCGCAACCGTACGACGAGGTCCTTTACGAGTACGAGCATTTGTTTTTGTTCTTTGTCCACGAACAGGTAATTTTCTTCTATGACGGATACCACGGTAACATCCAATTTCCATTAAACGCTTAATGTTTAATTGAACTTCACGACGAAGATCTCCCTCTACTTTAATTTTATCAATTCTTGTACGAATATCATTTACTTGATCATCCGTTAAATCTTTTACGCGGATATCTTCGCTAATTTTACAATCTTTCAAGATTGATTGAGCCTTAGATAATCCAATTCCGTAAATATAAGTTAAAGATACTACTACACGCTTATCGCGCGGAATATCTATTCCAGCAATACGAGCCATATTTTTTATCCTCCTAGTTTCCTTGTCTTTGTTTGTGTTTAGGGTTTTCACAAATTACCATTACGGTACCTTTGCGTTTAATAATTCGGCACTTATCACAAATTGGTTTGACTGATGGTCTTACTTTCATTTGTTTTCCCTCCTAGACTTATTTATGTCTAAATGTAATTCGCCCACGTGTTAAATCATATGGTGAAATTTCTACAGTTACACGATCCCCTGGTAAAATGCGAATGTAATGCATACGGATTTTACCAGAAACGTGAGCAAGAATAACGTGTCCATTCTGTAGTTTCACTTTAAACTTAGCATCAGGAAGTGTTTCTTCAACAATTCCATCAATTTCAATGACATCTTGTTTGCTCATTAAAATTTGTTTCCTCCTTAATTTCTAGATTCGTTTCCTTTGGATACTTTATCTTGAAGTGCATATGCACCCAAGATAAAGTGTTGAATTACTTCAATGTTGCCAAAGCATCCTTAATGTCTTTTTGAACATCTTCAATTGATTGAGATGCACTAACATGGATGGTCTTGCCCTGATCTTGATAGTAATCAATACAAGGCTTTGTGCTATTATAATACTCATCAAGACGAACCTGTAGTTCTTCGATTGTATCATCAGCACGCTGATATAATTCACCATTACATAGATCACAAACCCCACTAACCTTTGATGGTTTGTTTTCAATATGGTAAATTTCTCCACACTGCTTACACATTCTTCTTCCAGTTATTCTTTTTGCTAATACAGATAAATCTACATCCAACAAAATAACCTTATCGATTGGCTGATTAATTTCTTTAACGATTTCATCTAACGCCTTAGCCTGTGCAAGTGATCTTGGAAATCCATCAAGAAGATATCCCTTTTGACAATCAGCTTGTAAAAGGCGATCTTTTACAAGTCCAATTGTTAATTCATCAGGAACAAGTTTTCCTTGATTGATATAGTTTTGAGCTTCAATGCCCAAAGCTGTTTTTTCTTTAATAGCACTTCTAAACATATCACCAGTAGAAATATGTGGTATTCCATAATTTTCTGCAATCATAACAGATTGAGTACCCTTACCACTACCAGCTGGTCCCATAATTAATAATTTCATCTTTACCTTACCTATCTTAAGAAACCACGATATGATTTCTGAGTAAGTTGACCCTTAAGTTGACGAGTAGTTTCCATTGCTACACCAACAACGATAATGATCCCTGTACCACCAAGAGCAATACTTGATGGAAGGCTTGTAAACATTGTTAATAAATACGGTAGGATTGCTAAGAAACAAAGTCCTGCAGCCCCAAGTACTGTAATTCTATTTAATACCTTTGAAATATGTTCTTTAGTTTCTTTACCAGGTCTAATTCCTGGAATATATGCTCCACCTTTTCCTAAATTCTCAGCAACTTTCTCAGGATCTACCTGAAGATTAGTATAGAAGAATGTAAAGAAAACGATGAATACAGCATATAACAATAATCCCAGTGGCTTAGTTAAATCTAAAACACTACCAACCGCACTTGAGAATGAATTGTTAGGGAAGAAGAATGATGCAATTGCCGGTATTTGCATAATTGACTGTGCAAAGATTACCGGAATTACCGAAGCAGAGTTAATTTTAAATGGTAAGAATGAAACATCAGTTTTACCCTTTGTTGCTCCACTTGATGTATATTGAATTGGAATTTTTCTAAGAGCCATCTGCATAAAGACAACCAGTAGAATAATAACAAGATACATGATCACATAAATCCCATATTGAATCAAGCCATTAACCATCGCGGTTTGTGAGCTTGTATCAACAAGTATTTGATATGTTTGTGTAAATGATGTAGGAAGTCCTGAAACAATCCCAGCAAAGATGATAATAGATACTCCATTACCAACACCCTTTGTACTAATTCTATCTCCAATCCATAACAGGAACATTGTTCCAGCAGTTAGAATTGTAGCAGTATATAAGTAATTTGAAAGTGAGCTTACCTCAAGGATATTATTACCAACATCAAATCCCCAAACCATAAAATACGATTGAACAAAGGCTAAAATTACCGCTAAGTAACGTGTAATCTTATCCATTTGTTGTCTTCCTTTTTGTCCTGATTTTGCCATTTCTGTAAGTGCTGGAATAACATCCATGCTCAATAGTTGAATAACAATTGAAGCAGTAATATATGGTCCAACACCCATTGCAAAGATCGAGAATTGTTGCAGGGCACCCCCTCCAAGGAGGTTCATCATACTAAGAACACCACTATCGGCAATTCCAGTATTTATTGCATCAAGATTTACCCCAGGAACTGGAATTGCAGCTCCTAAACGATAAATAAATAGCATAGCAAGGGTAAATAGAATCTTGTTTCTAGTATCTTTATTTTTAAATAATTTGATACAAGTTTCAATCATCTTAGATCACCTCTACTTTTCCGCCTGCTTTTTCAATTGCTTCTTGGGCAGACTTAGAAAATTTATTAGCTTTAACAACCAATTTCTTTTCTAATTTTCCATTCCCTAAAACTTTAACACCATCCAAGGTCTTTTTAAATAAACCTGCAGCTTTCATCATTTCAAGAGTAACTTCAACACCCTCATCAAATTTATTCAAGCTTTCAACATTAACAATTGCATATTCCTTACGAGTAAAGTTAGTAAACCCTCTTTTTGGAATACGTTTGTATAAAGGAGTTTGACCCCCTTCAAAACCTAGTGCAACTCCGCCACCACTTCTAGCGTTTTGCCCTTTATGTCCCTTACCAGATGTCTTACCATTTCCAGATCCATGTCCTCTACCAACACGAAATGATTTACGGCGAGCACCTTCATTAAACTTTAATTCATGTAATTTCATTTTACGCTCCCCTATCTAATTTCGTGAGGTTTCTTCTCACGTAATTTTGCAACTGATTGAACAGTCTTTAAGTTGCGAAGTGCAGAAACTGTCGCATGAACCATATTAATTGGTGTACGAGAACCAACACACTTAGAAAGTATATCTGTAACTCCAGCTAATTCTAACACATCACGAATAGCTCCACCTGCGATAACCCCTGTACCTTCTGCTGCTGGGCGAAGGAATACTTCACCAGCACCAAATGTTCCAGTAATTGCATGAGGAATAGTTTTTCCTCCATTTACAAGACTAACTCTCATAACATTTTTCTTAGCAACCTCAATTGCTTTCTTTATAGCCTCAGGTACTTCGTTTGCTTTACCCATACCATAACCTACACGACCTTTTTTATCTCCAACAACAACTAGAGCGGAAAAGCGCATACGGCGTCCACCTTTTACAGTTTTGCTGACACGATTAATAACTACAACACGCTCTTCAAATTCTTTTTCACGTTGTACTCTTCTTGGTTTACGTTCCATCTATGAGCTCCCTTCTAGAATTCTAGTCCAGCATCTCTAGCTGCATCAGCTAGTGCTTGAACACGTCCGTGATAAACATATCCACCACGGTCAAATACTACTTTTTTAATCTTTAAACCTTTACAAATTTTAGCAATTTCAGCACCAATTTTTTTAGCTGCTTCAATATTACCACCATTTTCAAGTTTTAACTGTACGCTTGAAGTTGCCGCTAAAGTTTTTCCATTTAAATCATCAATCACTTGAGTGTGAATATGTGCATTTGAACGGAAAACACTTAAACGTGGACATTCAGGAGTACCACTAATTTTTCTACGAACACGTACATGACGACGTATTCTAGTCTTATTTTTTGATATTTTCTTAATCATTTATTTTTCTCCCTTTCCACTATTTCTTAGCAGCCGTTTTTCCTTCTTTACGGCGTACCTTTTCACCTTTATAACGAATTCCCTTACCCTTATAAGGTTCAGGTTTTCTTGTTGATCTTACAACAGCAGCAAATTCTCCAACACGCTGCTTATCAATACCTGTTACTTTGATTGTTGTATTACTAGGACACTCAACCTTAAGTCCTTGTTCTACTTCAAACTCAACAGGATGAGAATAACCTACATTTAATGTAAGCTTATTTCCACTCATTGCAGCACGAAATCCAATACCCACAATTTCAAGTTCTTTTGTGAATTCTTCATGACAACCAACAATTAAATTATTAAGCAAAGCACGAGTTGTACCATGTAATTGCTTAGTATGTTTTTCTTCATTTTGACGGCCAACTGTAATTGTACCATCTTCTTGTTTAATATCCATTAATGGACTAAACTGACGTACTAAAGTTCCCTTAGGACCCTTTACAGTCACCTCATTACTTGCTGATATTTTAACTTCAACACCAGCAGGAACGGTAATCGCTTTATTTCCGATACGTGACATTCTTCATTTTTCCTTTCAGTTTACCATACATAGGCAACGACTTCGCCACCTGTATGTTTTGCTCTTGCATCTTTATCAGTCATAAGACCTTGAGATGTTGAGATAATTGCAATTCCAAGACCATTTAATACACGAGGAACTGAATCACTCTTTGTATAAACACGAAGCCCTGGTTTTGAAATTCTCTTAATTCCACTAATAACTTTTTCATTATTAGCACCATACTTTAATGTAACACTTATTTTTTTATCTGCAGCACTATCTCCACTAACACTATAATTCATAATGTAACCTTCATTCTTCAAGATTTTAGCAATTTCAACTTTAACCTTTGAACTAGGAATTTCAACCACCTCATGGTGAGCCTGAATACCATTACGAATTCTTGTCAGCATATCTGCAATTGGATCTGTCATATTCATATTAAATCCTCCTTACCAGCTGGCCTTTCTAACTCCTGGAATTTGCCCTTTATAAGCTAATTCACGGAAGCAAATACGGCATAATTTGTATTTACGCAATACAGAATGTGGACGTCCACAACGCTCACAACGTGAATATTCACGAGATGAGAATTTTTGAGGACGTTGTTGTCTAATTTTCTTTGATGTTTTTGCCATTACTCTCTCTCCTTACTTAGCAAAAGGCATGCCCATTTCAGCAAGCAATTCCTTAGCCTCTTCGTTTGTGTTTGCAGTTGTTACTATTACAATATCCATACCCCTTACACGATTAACTTTATCAAAGTTAATTTCAGGGAAGATAATTTGTTCTTTTATACCAAGTGTATAATTTCCACGACCATCAAATGCTGTTTTACTAACACCACGGAAGTCACGAACACGAGGAAGTGAAATATTGAATAACTTATCTAAGAAGTTATACATTTTTTCACCACGAAGTGTAACCTTACAACCAATCGGCATTCCCTCACGAAGTTTAAAGTTCGCAATAGATTGCTTAGCCTTTGTTACAACTGGCTTTTGACCAGCAAGTAATTCTAACTCAGCAACAGCATCTTCAATAATCTTAGGATTAGTAATTGCATCACCCAAACCTAAGTTAATAACAACCTTATCAATCTTTGGACATTGCATTACTGAAGTATAGTTAAACTTTTTAACTAAAGCTGGAGTAACTGTACTTTTGTACTTATCTAGAAGGCGACCCATTATTTCTTACCTCCTTTAATTTCTTTTCCACTCTTTTTATAAACACGGATTTTCTCATCTTTTTCAACCTTATAACCAACACGACTTACAGCCTTAGCCTTAGAATCATAGATCATAACATTTGAAACATGAATAGGAGCTTCCATCTCAGTAATTCCACCATCTGGATTTACTTGAGAAGGCTTGACTGTTTTCTTAATCATATTAACCCCTTCAACAATAACTTTTTCTTTTTTAGGAAATACAGCAGTAACTTCCCCAATAGTCCCTTTGTAGTGACCAGTGATAACCTTTACTTTATCGCCCTTTTTAATTTTCATTAATTGACCTCCTACAATACTTCCGGAGCTAAAGATACAATTTTCATGTATCCCTTCTCACGAAGTTCTCTTGCTACTGGACCAAAAATTCTAGTCCCCTTAGGTGCTTTGTCATCTTTAATAATAACTGCTGCATTATCATCAAACTTGATGTATGAACCATTTTCTCTTCTTACACCATAAACAGTTCTAACCACAACTGCCTTAACAACTTCACCTTTTTTAACTGTTCCTCCAGGAGCAGCCTGTTTTACTGTACATACGATAACATCACCAATACTAGCTGATTTACGTACACTACCACCTAAACAACGGATAACCAATAATTCTTTAGCACCGGTGTTGTCAGCGACTTTTAATCTGCTTTCATTTTGAATCATCTTTCATCTTCCTCCTTGTGCTTAAAGAATTACAGCTTTTTCAACTACTTTAACAAGACGAAACCTTTTATCTTTTGATAATGGACGAGTTGCCATAATATCAACGATATCTCCGTGTTTTGCCTCATTATTTTCATCATGAGCTTTAAATCTTTTTGAATATTTTACTCTTTTTTTGTATAAACTGTGGCTTCTATTTGTAGCAACTTCAACAGTAATAGTTTTATCCATTTTATCTGAAACTACTTTGCCACGTAATACTTTACGTTTCGATCTTTCCATACTTTAGACCTCCCTACTTAGCATCACTAAGCTTACGCTCAGTCATAATCGTTTTAATTCGTGCAATTGTCTTTTTAACATCTCTCATACGATTTGCATCTTCCAATTGCCCCGTAGCCTGTTTAAAGCGTAAGTCGAATAGCTCTTCTTTTAAAGAATCAATATTCTTTAATAACTCTTCATTACTAGTTTCACGAATATCTTTAATTTTCATCTATTTCTCCTCCTCGCCTTTCTTAACAAATCTTGTTCTAACTGGTAGCTTATGAGAAGCTAAACGAAGTGCTTCCTTTGCAATCTCTTCACTAACACCAGCAATTTCAAACATAACACGACCAGGTTGAACAACAGCAACCCAACCTTCAGGTGCCCCTTTACCAGATCCCATACGAACCTCTAAAGGTTTCTTAGTAATCGCTAAGTGAGGGAATATTTTTATCCAAACCTTACCATTACGATTCATATAACGAGTCATCGCAATACGAGCAGACTCGATTTGACGGTTTGATACATAAGCACCCTGCTCAGCAACAATACCATATTCACCAAAAGCAACACTTCTTCCAGCCTTTGATCTTCCCTCATATGAAACTCTATGAGGTCTTCTATATTTTGTTCTTTTCGGCATTAACATAATTAATTACCTCCCTTTGCAGCTTCAACCTTTGCTTGTGGAGTTTTATTGTTGCGAGGACGACGATCGTTATTTCTAGGACGACGAGAACGCATTGGATTCTTTGGTGCTTCTGGTTCTTTAACCATTTGACCAGGAAGAACTTCACCACGACAAATCCAAACTTTAACTCCTAATTTTCCAAATGTTGTATTAGCTTCAACATGTGCATAATCAATATCTGAACGAAGTGTATGCAAAGGAACAATTCCTTCTGAGTACCCTTCACCACGAGCAATATCAGCACCACCAAGTCTTCCAGAAACTAAAGTTTTAATTCCCTTAGCACCAGATCTCATTGTTTGTTGAATAGCCTTCTTTTGTGTAATTCTAAATGATTGACGATTTTCTAATTGCTCTGCAACTTTTCTAGCTACTAAATAAGCATCTAAATCAGGATTTGCAACCTCAATAACATCAATTTTAATATCTTTTCCACTAGTAAGCTTAGATAATTTCTTCTTTAATGTTTCGATCTTATCTTCACCCTTTTCACTCTTACCAACTAAAACTCCAGGACGAGCAGCACGAAGAATTAATTTTACTTCGTTTGAAGTACGTTCAATTTCAATTCTTGAAACATACGCATCATGTAATTCTTTAGTTAAGAATTCACGAATTCTTACATCTTCAATCAATAAATTTCCGTATTCTTTTTCCGCATACCATCTTGATTCCCAGTCACGGATAACTCCAACACGAAGTCCGATTGGACTAACTTTTTGACCCATATCTTCTAATCCCCCTCCTATCTCTCTGCAACCACAACAGTAATGTGGCTAGTTCTTTTAAGTATTTGAGCAGCGTTTCCTTTTGCTCTAGGCATAAAACGCTTCATTGTGATTCCCTCATCAGCATAACATGCCTTAACATATAATTTAGTTTCATCTAATTGATGATTATTTGTAGCATTACTAATAGCTGATTTTAATGTTTTACCAACAGCAACCGCTGCATGATTTGGAGTGAATTTAAGGATTGCTGTAGCCTCTACAATATTTTTTCCTCTTACTAAATCCAGAACCAAACGCACTTTACGTGGAGCGATACGCACTGTTTTTGATATAGCTTTAACTTCCATGTACTTATTTCCTCCTACGCTTTCTTATCGTCACCATGACCACCATACTTACGTGTCATGACAAACTCACCAAGTTTATGTCCAACCATGTCTTCTGTAACATATACTGGAACATGCTCTTTTCCATTATGTACTGCAAATGTATGTTCAACGAAACTTGGGAAAATTGTTGAACGACGTGACCATGTTTTAATTACTTCTTTTTTACCTGATGCATTAAGTGCTTCAACTTTTTTCATTAGATGATCATCACAAAATGGACCCTTTTTTAAACTACGTGTCATTATATTTTTCCTATCCTTTCGTTATTTACCCTTACGGCCTCTTACAATATATTTAGAACTATGTTTCTTCTTATTACGAGTTTTAACACCCATAGCTTTTTTACCCCAAGGAGTCATTGGAGACTTACGACCAATTGGTGTACGTCCTTCCCCTCCTCCATGAGGGTGATCATTAGGGTTCATTACTGACCCTCTAACCGTTGGACGAATACCTAACCAACGACTTCTACCAGCCTTACCAATGTTAACTAAGCTGTAATCTTCATTACCAACTGAACCAACAGTAGCACGACAATGACCCAATATTTTTCTAACTTCACCAGAAGTTAATCTTACAGTAACATAACGATCTTCAATCCCAAGTAATTGAGCAGAACATCCAGCACTTCTTGCAAGCTGTCCACCCTTACCAGGCTTAAGTTCAACATTATGAACAACAGTACCCTCAGGCATATTTCTCATTTCTAAAGAGTTTCCAACTTTAATGTCAGTTGTTTCCCCAGAAACAATTGTATGTCCAACTTCTAATCCCTTAGGAGCGATAATATATCTTTTTTCTCCATCTACATAATGTAATAATGCAATGTTAGCACTACGGTTTGGATCATACTCAATTGTAGCAACCTTCGCAGGTATGTTATCTTTATTTCTTTTAAAATCAATAATACGATACTGACGTTTATGTCCTCCACCATGATGGCGAGTAGTTATACGACCGTTATTATTACGACCACCCTTTTTACTTAAAGATGATAACAATGAACGCTCAGGCGTTGATGTTGTAATCTCTTCAAAAGTTAAGGTTGTCATCCCACGACGGCCAGGCGTCGTTGGTTTATACTTCTTTATACCCATTATAAATGGTCCTCCTTACGCATTTTATCCGGAAATAGCGTTATTCTTCCGATATGTTTAATTCTTATTCATCAAATAATTTAATGTCTTGTCCCTCAGGTAATTTAACAACAGCTTTTCTAATAGCACTTGTCATACCAGTGTATTTTCCAACACGCTTTTTCTTAGGACGACAATTTAAAATATTAACTTTTTCAACCTTAACATTAAAAATTGTTTCAATAGCCTGACGAACTTGAGTCTTATTAGTACCCTTCGCCACTTCAAATGTAATTTTATTATCAGCATCCATTAATTTCATTGTCTTTTCAGTAATGATAGGACGAATAATTATATCTCTAGGATTCATTATACTAATACCTCCCCCGCTTTTTTAGCAGCAGCTTCAGTTAGAACTAAATGATCGGCATTTGAAATATCATAAACATTTAACCCTTCAACAGTTAACATCATTGCATTAGGGATATTTCTCATTGATAGGAATGCATTGTCAAATTCTTCAGCAATATCAACTACAAATAATGTTTTCCTTTCAAACTTAAATGTCTTCATTAATTCTACAAAGCTTTTTGTTTTAATTTCTTCAAACTTCATTGACTCAACAACTGTACACGCCTTATCAAGAACTTTATTACTTAACACTGATCTTAGTGCTAAACGTCTTACCTTACGATTTAACTTGTAAGCATAGCTTCTTGGCGTTGGACCAAAAGCAATTCCACCACCACGCCATTGAACCGCACGAGTTGAACCTTGACGAGCACGCCCTGTTCCTTTTTGTCTAAATGGTTTTCTTCCACCACCAGCAACTTCTCTGCGAGTCTTTGTTTTATGAGTTCCCTGACGCATGCTAGCTTGTTGCATAATAATTGCATCAAACATCGCTTGTTGATTTGGTTCAATGCCAAATACCGCATCAGCCAACTCGATTTTTTTAATTTTTTTACCATCTTGGCTATATACATCTACTTTTGACATATCTTACACCTCCACTTTTTCTTCTGCTTCAACAACTTCTTCAGTCTTAGCAGCATAACTAATTAATTCTTTTGCAGCAACTTGCTTAACTGACTTAACAGTTGTCTTAACAACAACTAATCCACGCTTTGGTCCTGGAACATTTCCCTTAACAAGCATGTAGTTGTTTTCTACATCAACCTTAATAACTTCAAGGTTTTGATTTGTAGTAGTATAATGACCTTCTTGTCCAGCCATGATAGTACCCTTATCAATACCACCCTTACGAGAGGTAATCCCTGTAGTTGCTAGTGATCCTATATGTCTATGGTGTCCAGAACCGTGAGACTTAGGTCCAATCTTCGCATTATTACGAACAATTGTTCCCATGAATCCCTTACCTTTACTAACACCAGTTACATCAACAATATCACCAGCGGAAAAGATATCAACAGCAACTTCACTACCAACTTCCAAATTCATCATTTCATTACCACGAATTTCACGAACAAATTTCTTTGGAGCTGTGTTAGCCTTTTTAGCATGACCAATTACCGGTTTACTTGCTCTTGTTTCTTTGATATCCTCAAAACCAAGTTGAACCGCCTCATAGCCATCATTCTCTTCTGTTTTCTTTTGTAGCACAACATTTGGTGTAATACCAACAACTGTAACTGGAATTAATTTACCATCAGTTGTAAACACCTGTGTCATACCTAATTTACGTCCTAATATTCCTTTCATGATGTCTCCTCAATCTTTCTTATAATTTGATTTCGATATCTACACCACTTGGTAAATCCAAACGACTTAGAGCGTCGATGGTTTCAGCAGATGGACCGATAATCTCAATCAAACGTTTATGTGTTCTTACTTCAAACTGCTCACGCGAATCTTTGTACTTATGAACAGCACGTAAAACTGTTACCACTTGTTTTTCAGTTGGTAGTGGAACTGGACCAACGATCTTTTTAGCACCGTGACTTGTAGCAGCAGCAACGATTTTCTCGCTTGCCTGATCAAGACCTCTGTGCTCGTAAGCTTTCAAACGAATTCTTACTGAATTTTTTGCCATGAAATTTTCCTCCTCTATTTCACTTATCCTTTAGGATAATTCGCTCCGCAGGAATAACCCAAACTACACTACAATGACAACGTCATTCAGTGTGCCGACAACCTCCCACATCTATGCGTGTGCCTTCCTATAATATCACTTAAAATAAGGCATTGCAAGGTTTTTTTTATTAAATTTCTTTCCATAATAAAACACTAAAATCTTGAATGAAATATAAAAAATTTCATCCATAAAATAATCAAGCATTTATCTTTTATTTTTATTTATGCTATAATATCAATAATAAATAGAAAAGAGGTTATTATGAGTATTTTTTCATTTTTAATACCCAAATATCACAATAAAATAATCATCTGTATTCACGGCTTTGGCAGAACCCAAAGCGATGAATACTTAGAATTAAAAAATTATTTAAAGAAATATAAATTCAGCATCCCAATGTTATATGATATTTACAATGAAAACGATGATAACTATGAAGAATGGCTCAATAGAGCAGAAGAAGTCATTGACTTGTATAAAAATACCAAAAAAGAGATTATCCTTATTGGCTATTCAATGGGAGGAGTAATTGCTACAAATTTTGCAACTAAAGCAAATGTAAAGAAGTTAATTTTATTAGCTCCTGCCTTTGAATACATCACACTCTCAAATGCCATCGATGTGGTAAGCAAAATTTTCAAAACAAAAAAAGAACCAAATGACTCTATCTATCCAGAGCTTCCTGAAAATTTTACCCTGACATTTAGAACACTAGTTGAAAGCTGTAAGGATAAAATAAGTGATATAGATGTACCAACATTAATAATTCATGGTACAAGTGATCCTACAATTAAAGCAAGTACTAGTAAGAAATACTATAAGAAGATAAAACATAATAAAAAACACCTTGTATTTCTACAAGATGTTGATCATCATATCTTAAAAGATAATGAACAAGGAATAATTGCAATGAAATTAATTAAATCTTTTATTGAAGATGAAATTTAATTTCCTCATCAATTATTTTTTTATTTTCATTAACCTTAAAAATTTTCTATTTCCTCACAGTCGTAACCATTATAATCCAAATGCCTTAAAATATTTTCTATTAAGTTTGCATCCTCAGGATTTTCATATGTGGTTTCACCTATCCCATTATAAATAAAATCGGTTATATTTGCTTTTTCAACATCATAAGTTATAACAACAGTATTGCCTTTTATTTCCCCACTTATATTATTGTAGTCAGCAAATTCACTTCCCTTTAATATTTCATTAAGAGCTTCTTGATACATTTCATCATCTGCACTTAAACCTAATTCACTCGCAGATCTTCCAACTTCTACAACAATTTTTTCAACTTCTGAGTATTTGGTTTCTCCACCAAACATCGTATACTTATTGTAAAAATTTTCTTTTCCTTCTACCGTTAAAAGACAAGAGCTAGAATATTCTTTATTTGATCCTGTCGTATCTTCTTTTTTGTTTAAACAGCCCGTCATACTAAATAATAGAATAAAAACGATAAGTATTTTAAAATTTTTCATAGTGTGCCTCCTTCTTTTCTTTATTATACCACCCCCCCATATTTTACCAAAGTTTTATCAAATATTTTATTTGTGATATTTCCAGTAAATTGTATCCTATTACAAAGTCAAAAAGTTGCATGTACTCACTAGCAACCTTTTAATCATTATAATGTTTAATTCAACTTATCTTTAAAACTTTACCATAAGTACTATAAATATTTTATGTGTTTTCATTTTTTTCTCACCTACTCTCTTAATAGACTTTTTTAAAGTTGCTTCATTGATTTTGCAAATGACAATAGAACAAATACTAGTGCTGAGCAAATTCCGGTTGCCCCGATTAGTACTGTAATATTAATTTGAAGTACAATTGCTGCTACAATAAATGAAGCTACAGGCATTGCTGCTCCAGAGATTGAATATAGGACACTATATACTCTTCCCATATATTCTTGTTTGATACTCTTAGCCATTGTTACACTACTCATTAAGTTAACTATAGCTAAGTTAACTCCTGAGATAAATGCACCAGCTCCCAGATAAATATAACTAATTATCATTGAGGACTCATTTGCTGCCATAACTAATCCTACATGAAGCATACTGATAAGTATGCCAGATACAGTGAATAAAACTAAGTGGTTGATCTTATCTTCTATTTTTGGATAAAGGGCACTACCAACAAACATTCCTAAAGTTGTAGCGATACCTAAAAGAGATAACCCGCTTGCCCCCATTTTTAAGATATCATAAACAAATGGGGTTTGAAGTGAATTAAAAGCAACCAAGAAGAAATTTATTGCACAAGAGAAAACACATATACACATTACAATTTTAATTTGAGAAACATATGCAATACCTTCTTTAAAATCAATGAAAATCTGTTTAAAGCTTATTGTTTTCTTTTCAATAACTTCTTTTGGATAATTAATTAAAACCATCATAATCATACATATAATAAATGTTGCAAAATCAATTAAGAGTGCACCCTTAACTCCAATTAAACCAATTATTACAGGAGCTAACATTAGACCTAAAAGTTCTGATGATTTATTAAGTGATTCTTGAAGAGAAAGTCCAATAGTATACTTTTCATCATCTAAAAGTAGTGGAAGCATCGCTTTTGAAGCGGGTGCTTGAAAACACTCTGTACAAGATATTGTAAATGTTAATATAAATAAATGGATAACCTCTAAACTATTATTAATATATAATAGCACCGCAGTTAATACAGCTAATGCTCTTAAAATATTCGTTATAACTTGAATGTTTTTCTTATCTAAATAGTCTACTATAACTCCAGTAAATGGTTGAATAATTACATTTGGTATGAAATTAACCCCTAAAAGCAATGCCATAAGTGATGCTGAGCCAGTTATTTGATATACCAAAATTGAAAATGCCACACTATCAATTGAATCTCCAAACCTTGACACAGCATTACCGATAGTGTACTTTAGAAAATTTCTTTCTTTATAAAGATCTTTATAACCCATATTTATTATCCCCCTAACACATTTAAACTATAACATTACAATATTTTAATAACAATACAGTAAAGTTATCATGCAAATAAAATGGTATAAGAAGTAAAAAATACCTACCAAAGTGTAGCTGTATAAAATAAAAAAAAATCAGTCGAATTGACTGATTTTAATTTTATTTAATGATTGAAGTAACGTTTCCAGATCCTACAGTTCTTCCACCCTCACGGATTGAGAATTTAGATCCTTGTTCAACAGCGATTGGAGCGATCAGCTCAACTGTCATTTCAATGTTATCTCCAGGCATTACCATATCAACACCCTCAGGTAGTTTAATGATTCCAGTAACATCTGTTGTACGGAAATAGAATTGTGGACGGTAGTTACTTACAAATGGAGTATGACGTCCTCCTTCTTCTTTACTAAGTACATATACTTGAGCTTTGAACTCAGTATGTGGAGTAATAGTTCCAGGCTTAGCTAAAACTTGTCCACGTTCGATTTCTTCACGGTTAACACCACGAAGAAGCGCACCAATGTTATCTCCAGCTTCAGCAAAGTCTAAGTATTTACGGAACATTTCAATTCCAGTAACAACTGTTTTCTTAGTAGGTTTAATTCCAACGATTTCAACTTCTTCGTTTAGATTTAATTTTCCACGCTCAACACGACCAGTAGCAACTGTTCCACGACCTGTAATAGTAAATACATCTTCTACAGCCATAAGGAATGGTTTATCTGTTTCATGTTTTGGAGTAGGAATCCAAGTATCAACAGCATTCATTAATTCTTCGATCTTTTCTCCCCAAGTAGCATCACCTTCAAGAGCTTTTAATGCTGATCCACGGATTACTGGAGTATCATCTCCTTCAAATCCATATTCATTTAGAAGTTCACGAACTTCCATTTCAACAAGGTCAACTAATTCTTCATCTTCAACCATGTCACATTTGTTCAAGAAAACAACCATTCTTGGAACACCAACTTGACGAGCAAGTAGGATGTGTTCACGAGTTTGTGGCATTGGACCATCAGTAGCTGCAACAACGATGATTGAACCATCCATTTGCGCTGCACCTGTAATCATATTTTTAATATAGTCAGCATGTCCTGGGCAATCAACGTGAGCATAGTGACGAGCATCTGTTTGATACTCAACATGTGATGTGTTAATTGTAATTCCGCGTTCTTTTTCTTCTGGAGCTCCATCGATTTGGTCGTAAGCTCTAGCTTCAGCCTTACCTGATTTAGCTAAGTGGTTTGTAATTGCTGCTGTTAATGTTGTTTTACCATGGTCAACGTGTCCAATAGTACCAATATTAACGTGATCTTTACTTCTGTCAAACTTTTGTTTTGCCATTTTGCAAATTCCTCCTATTTTTTTATATTTATCAAATCTATTTTAAGATAAAGCCAACAATAATGCAATAATTAATTATTATTCTTCATCTTTTTGCTTAGATACTTTCTCAGCAATACTCTTAGGAACTTCAGAATAATGTCCCATTTGCATTACGTAGTTTCCACGACCCTGAGTAAATGACCTTAGATCTGTAGAATATCCAAACATTTCAGAAAGTGGTACAAAGGCACGAACCTTAACCGCATTTCCGATTTCTTCTTGATCACGGATTTGTCCGCGACGCTTTGTAATGTCACCCATAACTGAACCTAAGTATTCAGCAGGAGCCACTACATCAACACTCATGATTGGTTCTAAAAGAACCGGTTTACACTTCTTAGCAGCTTCTTTTAATGCCATACTAGCAGCAATCTTATAAGCCATTTCAGATGAGTCAACATCATGGTATGATCCATCAAATAGTGTTGCTTTTATATCAACAACAGGATAACCAAATTGTAATCCGTTATTTAATGCACTCTCAAGACCTTCTTGGGCAGGCTTGATGTATTCACGAGGAACACTTCCTCCAACAACTGCATCTGTCCATTCAAATCCTTTTCCTTCTTCATTTGGTTCAAAACGAATCCAAACATGTCCATATTGTCCGCGTCCACCAGACTGACGTACAAATTTACCCTCACACTCTGCAGATTCACGAATAGTTTCGCGATATGCAACTTGAGGTGTACCAACATTTGCTTCAACTTTAAATTCACGACGCATACGATCAACGATGATATCTAAGTGTAACTCACCCATACCAGCGATAATTGTTTGCCCAGTTTCTTCATCAGTATATGTTTTAAATGTTGGATCTTCTTCTGCTAACTTACCAAGAGCAATACCCATTTTGTCTGAGTCAGCCTTTGTTTTTGGCTCAACTGACATTTGGATAACTGGCTCAGGGAAAACCATAGACTCAAGTATAATTGGATGTTTTTCATCACAAAGAGTATCTCCAGTAGTTGTTGCTTTTAAACCAACCGCCGCAGCAATATCACCAGAATTAACTTCATCAATTTCTTCTCTATGATTAGCATGCATTTGTACAATACGCCCAAAACGCTCTCTTGTATCTTTAGTTGCATTTAAGATGTAGCTACCTGAAGTTGCTGTTCCTGAATATACACGGAAGAAAGTTAGACGCCCAACAAATGGATCTGTCATTACCTTAAATGCTAAAGCCGAGAATGGCTCATTATCATCAGATTTTCTTTCTTCTTCTTCACCATCTTCAGTTATACCCTTAATTGCAGGTACATCAAGTGGAGAAGGTAGATATTCTAAAACTGCATCAAGCATTAATTGAACACCCTTGTTTTTATAAGCAGAACCACACATAACAGGGAAGAACTCAGAAGATAGTACACCTTTTCTGATTGCTAATTTGATTTCTTCAATAGTAGGCTCTTCACCCTCAAGAACTTTCATCATTAAGTCCTCATCATAATCAGCTACCATCTCAACTAAAGTTTCACGAAGTTCAAGAGCCTCAGCCATGAATTCTTCAGATATTTCTGTAGTTTCAATATCGGTACCTAAATCATTTTTATACATGTGTTGTTTTTTCTCAACTAAATCAATAATTCCAACAAAATCATTTTCTGCTCCAATTGGAAGCTGAATTGCAGCAGCCTTAGCCCCAAGTCTATTTCCAATTGATCTAACAGACATCATAAAGTCAGCACCAGTTGCATCCATTTTATTACAGAATACAATACGAGGAACCTTATAAGTAGTAGCTTGTCTCCAAACTGTTTCTGTTTGTGGTTCAACCCCAGCCTTAGAATCTAAAACTGTAACTGCGCCATCTAATACACGAAGTGATCTTTCAACTTCAACTGTAAAATCTACGTGACCTGGTGTATCAATTACATTAATACGGTGTTCTTTCCAAGTAGCTGTTGTTGCAGCAGAAGTAATTGTAATACCTCTTTCTTGTTCCTGAGCCATCCAGTCCATTTGAGAAGCTCCATCATGAGTTTCTCCAATTTTATGAGTCTTACCAGTATAATATAGTATACGCTCAGTAGTAGTAGTTTTACCAGCATCGATGTGGGCCATAATCCCAATATTTCTTGTATGCTTTAAATCATATGCACGTGCCATCTAAAATCCCCCCTCTACCAACGATAATGAGCAAAAGCCTTATTAGCCTCAGCCATTCTATGAATATCATCTTTTTTCTTAACCGAAGCTCCACTTCCATTAGAAGCATCAATTATTTCATTCGCAAGACGTTGAACCATTGTCTTTTCATTTCTTAATCGAGAATAATTTACTAACCAACGAAGACCTAAAGTCAAACGTCTCTCAGCAGATACCTCAATTGGTACTTGATAATTTGCACCACCTACACGACGAACCTTAAGTTCTAATAGTGGCATTACATTTCCTAAAGCTTTCTCAAAAACTTCCATTGGTTCAAGACCAGTTTTTTCCTCTACCATGTCAAATGCATCGTAAAGAATTGTTTGTGCAACCCCACGCTTACCATCCAGCATAATCTTATTAATCAAACGAGTAACAAGTTTAGAATTGTAGATAGGATCTGCAAGTACATCTCTTTTTGCTATATAACCTTTTCTTGGCATTTTTCTTTCCTCCTACCCTTATTTAGCAGCCTTTGGCTTTTTCGCTCCATATAAAGAACGAGATTGACGACGATCATTTACCCCAGCGCAATCAAGTGTTCCACGAACAATATGATATCTAACCCCTGGTAAATCCTTGATACGACCTCCACGAATCATAACAACACTATGTTCTTGTAAGTTATGACCAATTCCTGGAATATAAGCTGTAACTTCCATCCCATTACTCAAACGAACACGAGCGTATTTACGAAGAGCAGAGTTCGGTTTCTTTGGTGTCATTGTCCCAACACGAGTACAAACCCCTCTTTTTTGAGGACTTGAAATACTTGTTGAAGTTCTCTTAAGTGAGTTATAACTTTTGTTTAAAGCCGGTGACTTTGTTTTCCATACTTTGCTTGTACGACCTTTACGTACTAACTGATTAATTGTTGGCATTTTAATTCTCCTTTCGATTTTTTTATGCACACATTACCAAGTGTGCCACACACTAGCATAATATATGAATCTCCGAAGAGATTCTAAAATTAAATACTAAGCTTTATAATGATATGCTAAAGTTCATAAAAAGTCAATAAAAACTTTAAAAAATCTATTACACATCACACTATATAGTTTTACAGTTTCTCTAAATAAATTACTTGATCACACCTATTTGCTAAAGAGGTATCATGAGTAACAATAATTACTGTTTTACCATCATCTCTTAATTTCTCTAATAACTTA
>JBKEBK010000020.1:0-29046 GCA_047973125.1 Anaerorhabdus sp.
AAATGGTACCGGAGACCGGACTTGAACCGGTACGAGGTTAACCCTCACAGGATTTTAAGTCCTGCGTGTCTGCCAATTCCACCACTCCGGCATATTAACACCTAAATATAATAGTATATAATAGAATATTAATAATTTTTTATATATTTTTGTATTTCTTCTTTTACATGTTCTGTTGAAGTAGGCACTTCACAAATTATATATTTCTTCTTACAATTTAAGAAATTGATTCCTGTAGATCCAAATGTATAAGCTTTCTTAAAAGTAACTCCACTAAACACTAAATATTCTAAAGGAATATTTTTATCGATTATCTTTCCACCTGTATATTTAAGCATTCTTTTATAATTTACTTTATCACTTGGATGTGGTTTAAAGTAAAACTTCTTAAATCTAAAGAATGGAATTTTCTTAATAGTTTTTGAATATAATTTTTTTTGTTCTTGTTTACTACAATAAGATGAAGCAGCTAGTGGCTGTGTTAATACTATATCTTTACCATTTTTTATGTCTAACTTACCATAAAGAACATTAAATATCTCATTTATAGTTTTCTTGTGCTTTTGAAATAGTTCTATGTTGTCTATTTCAATCATTTTTTCCCTTATGGTTTCTTCTTTAACATTATCTGGTATTTTATTTACTACAATACTTTGATATTTTTTGCTTGTATAATTATCAGCACAAGGATAAATTTTTGGTGTAAAGTAATTGATTACTCTACCATACTCTCCAATATTATTTTTAATGTATTGTTCGTTTTCAAATGAACAATAAGCATCTTCTAACTTATTAATACTTCCAAAAGTATGATACAAATAATATAATATTGGTAGATTTCCTCTAAAGATATTTATCTTACAATCAGAGTTCAAGTTTTTTAATAAGAGCCTATACTTTGGATTTATAACAGTAGGAAATATTAAATTTGCCTCATTTGGATTTTCTTCTAGCTTTGATTTCAAAATACTAGTCTCATCATAATTAAAAATTTTAATTTCATCAAATATTTTTATTTTAGGTATTTGTTCTGAAATATTTTCTAATCCCAAGCCTTTGTAAACATAAAGCCCTGTATTTTCTTCAGGGTTTTCTAAAGTATGTAATATGGCTGTTATTAATTGATAATGAGTTGAAACAAAGTAGGCTGTTGTAATTTTTATATTTTCTTTTGTTTTGCTTGAATCATTAGATATAAGAGGCTCATTATACCTCTTATTAATTTCATTTAATGCAGAAATTACCTTATCTGGATAGTCAAATTGATTAAGATTATCTAAGTAATACTTAATATGATATTCATGAAACTCTTTTATTATTTGTTTTCTGTCTAAATACATCATTGGTGCAACAATCTTACCTAGAGTAGATATCCTATCTTTTATTACTTCATACTGGAATCTATTGGTGATTGTTTCTCTTTTTGTATATCTTATCCAGCAGTATAATGGGATATTTAAATATGATATTGCATTACCTTTGTTTATATAATTATGTATTTTATATTTAAATAGATAATCTTCATAATAACCTTTTTCAAACCAAATGTTTTCATCAAAAAAGATATCTTTATCATAGAAAACATTTGTTACCATACCATCTACTCCTAAACGTAAAATATTTTTAGAAGTGTAATTTATATATGACTTGGAAAATAAATAATCAAGTGAGCTATTTAGTATTGTCTCATCGTCATTTTTAATTATTCTTTTACCAAAACAAACTTTAACATTTTCTTTATTCATGTGAGTAATAATGTGATGGAAACAATTATCAAATATATAGTCGTCACTATCTAAAAACAATACATATTTACCTGTAGCCTTTTTTACTCCAAAATTACGAGTAAGGCCTAGTCCTTCATTTTTCTTAGTATACCAGTTGACTGTAGGATATTTCTTTAGGATATCATTTGATAAGTCTACTTCTGATCCATCATCTACTATAATAACTTCTTGATTTTCATAACCTGAGTTTACTGCTGAATTAATACATCTAACTAATAAATCTATATTTGTATTAAAGTGAGGAATTATTATACTAACTTTATTATCAGATGTATCATATCTCTTACTATAGTTATCTAATATTTTTTTATAGTTACTTATAACTAAAATGTCTCCTAAAGATGATTCAGGATCATCAATATTGAATTTGGAAATAACACCATTTTGTTCTATATAACAATCTCCATCCTCAAAACCGTAATGTTCTTCAAAAGAATCATAAAATTTACTACCAGGCAGTAATAGAATATCAAAAGAATGCGGCATAAAATTAATATAATTATCAAAGAATCCAATGTTAGTTGATATTTCAAGTAAGTCATTTAAACCAGAATTACTTTTTATATTAATTATATTGTCACTAGTTACTTGTAACAACAATGTTGGTTTGTGAAAATCAATATTTGAAATAATATCATTTAATTCAGATATACCTATTGACCTATCATTATTATTATCATATTGACTTGCAAGGATATAATCCACTAATTCTTCTTCAGAAAAATGTTTGTTGTCTGAATACCTTATTAAAATTTGTTGTTTATTAGACTTAGTGTAATTTATATTTTCATCTATAATAATAACTATCTTAGATATTAAGACTTTTAATATATAATCTTTTTCATTAATCGGGACATGTAATACTTGATCTGCATTTTTATGAAAAGAATCACATAAAGAATATTTTACTAAAGTCTTTGAAAGCAAGAGTTCAATTTCTTTTTTCTTTTTTATATTATCTTTACAATTTGAATTATAGATTATAAGCATGCAATTCCCCCTCAATTTAATATTATAGCATATATTAATACCTTATACAAAAAATTAAATTAGTAATATAAACTTAAATAAAACAAAGCATGCTATATAAAAACTTACAATAGTGCTTTTGTTTATTTGTTGATTAAAGCTTATCATAACACTAGCTGGCGGCAAAATATTAAGAGCAAATATAAAATAAATTAAATAATAATTTAGTCCTAGAATATTTGTTAATATAAAACTTATAATTAGTATAATTGGTAAGAATACTAAAAATTTATTTATAAATAAAAACTTTAATTCTTTAGTATTAACCGTTTTATAATCTAAGTTAAGAAATAAAACTATTAAATAGATATCAAATGCATATTTATTGATTGGATATATTATATCTAAGCCAAGATTTATATCTACACCTGTTGTATTATTAATGACCATTATTATTAAACCTAATAGTGTCGCTATATTTATAGGATTAACTAAGTTACTTTTTGTAATTTGTCTAACACCATGTAAGTATAAGAAAATTCTATACCATATAGAAAATATCATAATTTCTGTAAGTAAACTAGTTAGTATAGCATTAGATGGTATTAATGGAATTAATACAACAGTTAATGCTGTGTAGACATTATATAAGAATAACTTACATTTAAAAACATGTTTGAATAGTAATATACATATTAAAAAGTATAATATTGATAATATAGATACTTTTATAAATAGAGATAACCCAATGTGAATACTTATAAAAGAATCAAATACAAGAATTGGTATTAAAAGTTTGATTATTAACTGTTGTAGGTATTTTTCACTACATTCTAAGAGGTTTTTCACATACACTCATTTAATATATTTGTAACAATGCTTGGGTTTAACTTGTATATTTTTCCAATTTCTTTTTGTTCTAAAAACATAAGTTCAGTTATCTCATTAATATTTATTTTGTCTGATAAATCAGACAATTTAGTTGGTAATTTAAATGATTTAAAAATTTCTTCTAGTTTTAAAGTAGGATCTTGTTGATAATCAGTACCAAATAATTTTGTATTTATATATAAAAGTTTTTTATTATATATTTCATTTTCACATGCATACTTTAAATAATTAGGATATATAATACTTATACCTATCGTGTGTGGAGTTTTATATTTTCCTGATATGCAATGTTCGATTTGATGAGCATTCCAATCAAGAGTTTTACCAATAGATAAATAATAATTTAATGAATATCCTGCTACTAACATAAAATTTTGTTTTGCAATATCATTATTTATATTATTTTTGAGTTCATTATAAGATGTTATTAAAGTATCTATACATGAAATTATTAAATTGTCCGTAAATACTGTAGTATCATTAGAAGAAAAATATTGTTCTAGTAGATGAGACAAGATGTCTGCAGTACTATTAGATATTTGTCCTATTGTTAATGTATTCATATGACCTATATCATAAAATGTAGCTATCGGATAAGTAAAGTCTGTTCCCATTGCCATTTTGTTTCCAGTGTTGGCATCAGTAATTACAAATGTATTATTTACTTCTGAACCCGATGAGGGATTTGTTGTAATTGTAAGTAAATTTAAACTTTTATTAATGTTTCTTGTTTTTACCATATCTATATAGGAATTTGAATCTGATAAATAATATATAGATAAAGCTTTAGCAAGATCAATTACACTACCACCGCCAATAGCTATAATATTTTGAATGTTTTCGTTTTTATACTGATTACTTATTGCCTCTACATCAATATTACTTGGATTTGTGGGGCAATCAGAAACTATAATTAAGTTTTCTTCAGAAATTAATGATTTTATATTATCAATTATATTTAACTTTAAGATATAATTACCACCATAAAGAACTAATGTTTTACCTTGAAGTGATAATTCTTTTATTTTCTCTATTGATTGTTCTCCAAAGAAAATAGTAGTTTTTTGTTTATAATAAAAATTATTATACATTTTTCTTAGCCTCATTTATTGATTGATTTAAAGATATTTCCAACTTAGTTATAACTTCATCTAGTTCATTAGTTGATATTACGTATGCAGGTAAGAATCTAATTACTTTACCCTCATTAGTACCTTGTATAACTAATCCATTTTCTAAACAAGTTAATTTAAATATCTTATAAAATGTTCTACTATCTATTAAGTCTTGTTCTAAATCAAATCCAACCATTAAACCCATTCCTCTTACATTTTTAATATGATTGGATTTTAAATTAACAAGTTCCTCTCTAAAATATATTCCTTTTTCTTCTATTGAATTTAGTATTGAGCCTACTTTATTAATACCAAATTCAATTATGTCAGCTGATATTGGATCATTTTGATGAGAAGAATAGTTTGTAAGATTATAAGGATATTTTTCTAAAGTATCATTTTTTATTAATACAGCCGAGACAGGAAAACCATTTCCTATTCCTTTAGCTACTACTAAAACATCTGGTACTACATTTACTTGTTGATAATAATACCATTTTCCAGTTCTACCAAAACCACTTTGACACTCGTCAAATATTAATAATACACCATATTTTTCACATACTTCTTTAATATCTTTTAAAACACTTTCTTTAATTGGATACATACCACCAACACCTAAAAATGGTTCAATTACAAAACAACTAATATCATTATTATTTACTAATATATATTCTAAGTCAGAGACTATTTTATCTTGGTTATCATTATTAAACTCTACTTGATATGTTTGATTAACTAAAGGAAGTGCGAATTTACCACCATATGTAAGTGATTGAGAACCTAGTGTAAGTCCATGATACCCACTAGAAAAGGAAATTACTCCATTTTTTCTTGTACCTTTTTTTGCATAACGTATAGCAAATTCAATAGCTTCTGATCCTGTACTTAAAGTTATACCTTTTGGATCCATTTCTTTGGCAGTATTACATAATAAGTTCATACTATTGATTACTTGTTCTGAAAGCATTCCTGTATTAATATGAACAGACTTTGTAAGCGAGTTTTTTATAAAGTTATTAAAATCTTTATTGTTGTACCCAAAGATATTACTAAATTGACCACCGTTAACATCTAATAACATATTATCATTACAATCATAAAGATAAACTCCATCAGCACTTTTGATTACTGTTTGTTCAAAATCAATGATTGGAATTAGTACATCTTTAGCTAGTTTTAGGTGTTTTGTAGATTTTTCAAACATGTTTTCCTCCAAATTTTGAGTTTATTTTTTCTATTTCTTTATCAATTTCATTTATTTCTGTATAAGGCATGATTATTTTACCTCTAGGAATAATGTCAGTTCCTTGATTAATAGTAGATAACAAATCACCCGGCTTTATATTCATTTCAGTATATAATGAACATGAAAAATCATCAATGCAAGGAACAGAACTTACTAAGTAATTTTGAAAATTAAAGTAGTACATAAAGATTTTTTTAATATTCATTTTTTTATCTATATAATTATTTGTATAAATATCCGTGATTTCTTTATACATATCAATACCACTTGCATAAATGGAAAATAATGAAGATAAACTATGTCCTGATGGTCTCCCGGATATTTCAATTACATTTACTGTTGCATCTTCAATCATAATATCAGCATGGACTATACAATTATTAATATTTAATGCATTACATACTTCAGACATTTTATCTTCAACAACTTTATAAAGTTTATTTTCTTGTATAGAATAATACATATAACTCTGATTATTTATATTTTTCTTTCCTCTTAGCAAAACTAATTTTAACTTATTATTATGAATAATTGCATCAACACCAAATTCTTCTCCAAGAAACATTTCTTCTAAAATCATATCTTCATCAAAAGTACCAAGAGAAGTTATATCTTTTTCATTTGAAATAATTTGTATATCTCTACTCCCAGAACCATCTCTTGGTTTTAAAATATATTGTTTATTATCAAAGTCTAATTTTATATTACTAAATTTATCTTTTTTTTCTAATAAAAAACATTCATTATTTCTTAAGTTCTTTTTGTTTAAACACTTATGAAATAAATATTTATCAGTACAACTAATTGAAGCTTCATAAGATATACCCGGTAAATTTAATTTGTCATTACAATATCCAATTGTTGTTAAACACTTTCCAATTGGAACAGGAAGAATGAAATCTATCTCATTCTCTTTTGCATACTCTAAAGTTTTTTCTTTATCGGAAATATCTAAAACTTTATAATGATCACCCATTTTTAAAGCATGAGCATTCTCATTACCATCTAAAACGTATACTTCAAAGCCATATTTTTTTGAAGATTCTATAGCATGTACAGCTTCATTACTTGCACCAATTATCAAACATTTCATTCAAATAATCCTTTCCAATAAAAATATATGTGTTTAATTTTTTTCTTAGTTCCTAGAAAACAATATTCCTTTATTCTTTTCATTTTACATAGTAATTTATCCACTAATGATAATTTTTTATTTACAACTTTTTTTCTGTTTAAAGTCTTTTCAATAGGCTCTAATGAATTAATTATTTTATTATCTTTTTTATTTTCTTTTCCTTTTTCCTCTTCAACCGATGGTTCAAATATGTATTTATCACCTAATTCAATTTTACAGTTATGTAATGCTCTTACAGAAAACTTAGACAGATTCTTATTCTTTGCTAAAAACAAAAAGGCTTTTCTTGAAAAAAGATGAGTATAAATAGAAGGTTTTATTCTATATTGATTTTTATTATAAAAATCAAGTAATTCATTATTTTTACTTATCTTGAAAGAAAAAATATCTGCTAGCTTTATGTTCTTATGAGAAAGTGCTTCTTTTATCTTTAAAATATTTTCATAATTATCTAAAACAATATTATAATTACCTAGATTATTATTATCAATTTCATCAATAGTCTTAACATTAATAATATTAATGATATAATTTTTCAATTCAATTTGTTCTATGCTTTTTGAGTTTTCTAAAAGATAAACATTCACTTCAAATTTAGTATTTGATATATATTTATTTATACAATACTCAACGTCTAGTCGTTTTACTTTTTTCTTAGTATAAATTTGTTCTATTTCTTTGAACGCAATATTTTCACTGGTAGTTGATCCTAGAGAAATAACCTTGTCGAAAACTATATCTGAATACTCAAATATTTCTGCAGGAAAATCAGATTCTAGAATTTTCACTTTAACATTTTCTAAAAAAGAATATGTATAAGTATCAACTGGGTGTTTTTTCACATAAATATATTCATATTTATCAATATTTCTATCAACTATTTCTTTGTAAAATAACATTTGCTCATGAGGTGCGCAGTAACCTTTATTTGCAAGAGGTTGAGTTAATACTAATAAGTTATTATTAGTTTTAATTTTAGGAAAAGAATAAATAAGTTTTAATAGTTCTTCAATTTTTTTTCTTTCTTTTTCTTTTAAATTTAAAAAATCAATAACTTCAATTTTTTCTAAAATATCTTCATTCAATTCAGTCTTTTGGCTATCTGATAAGCTTGATATGATTACCTTTTTTGAGTTTGTTCCTTGAAATTTCGGGAATTCTTTACCAACATAAGGTGCTAGTAATGAAAACGGTCCAACAAGCTTATGGATATGACGTTCTTGAAAAAAAGAATTATATCCGTCTTCTACCTTAATTAAATTATTGAATCTTGTTCCCAAATAGTAATACGAAAGTTGAAGCTCATTGTAAATATAAATGTCTTCATCTTTTTTTATACTTTGAAATATTTTCTTAAAATGAGGTGCTAAAATCATTTCAAATACCTCGGGACCTTTAGTTAATTCTTCAAAAAAAGATTGTTGAATTTGACTATCTTTAAAGACAATCACTTCTTTTATGTTGTATTTACCTGCAATATTATTAAGTTTTCGTTGAGAAAATTTCAAATAACCAGAATACACATACAAACGAGTAGGCTTTCTGGAATTTAATGACATACATATTGCATGTAATAACTGATAATGAGTTATAACAACATAATTGTCCAAATATTCTCCTTTTACTTAAACTTTTTAATTGTATCTATTATATACAATACCTCTTCATTTTTTAGGTCATGATACATTGGTATACTAATTGTTTTTGAATAAAATTCTTCAGCTTTTTCAAAATCTCCTTGTTTGTAACCAAACATATCTCTATAAAACTTATGAAAATGCATAGGGACATAGTGTATTTGACACATAATCTTATTTTCTCTCATATATTCATAGAATCTTAACCTTTTTTGTGGATCAATTTTCAATTGAAACAAGTGATAAGAATGAACAGTATCTTTATTATCATAATCTACAATAGGTGGAAGCTCTAAGAAGTCTAAACCTTGTAAAGAAGAATAATACATTTCTGCTATTTCATTTCTTCTACTAATATTTTCTTCTATTCTTTTAAATTGAGAAATACCAAGAGATGCAAGTAAATCAGGCATTCTATAATGATAACCTAAAGAAATCATTTCGTAGTACCATGGTTCTTTATTATCATAAAATGATGGATCTTTAGTAATACCATGATTTCTAAATAGTAACATTTCCTCATAATATTCTTTATCATTAGTTAATGCCATTCCACCTTCACCAGTTGTAATATGCTTTACTGGATGAAATGATAATATGGCAATATCAATATGTTCCATACCAAAAGAACCATCTCTTTTAGAACTAATACTATGAGCTGCATCATATAATATTTTGATATCTTTATCTTTTACTTTACCTCTTAATCTTTCTAGATGTACTGGATAACCACCCATAGAAACAGGAGTAATAACTTTAGTTTTATCAGTAATATAGTTATCTATATTGTCTATATCAATACATGATGTATTTAAGTCAATATCAGCTAATACAATTTTTCCACCATTATATATTGCTCCATTACCCGAAGCTGCAAATGTAATTGCAGGCACAATTACTTCATCTTCCTTTTCTACACCTAAAGCATGAAATGAAGAATGAAGTGCTGCTGTTCCACTATTAAATAGTACAGCATACTTTGCTCCATGGTGTTTCGCAACCATTTTTTCAAATTGAGATATTAAAGGTCCTTGTGTTAAATAATCACTTTTTAGAGCTTCTAATATTGCTTTTTCATCATCCTCTGTAATTTGTTGTCTACCATAGTTTAAAATACTCATATATTTCCTTTCACTCTAGAATACTTTAGTTATTCTGTCACCTTTTTTATAATCTTTATCAAACTCTTTACCTAATAAATCAAAATAGAATTTAGGGTCTAGGCCAAATCCAGGTCTTACAACTTTTATATTGCCAGTAGTAACTATATCACCTTTTTTAACATCATTAGATACATATATAGAACGTCTATACTTTCTTGACGGTTTTTCAGTTATACCATCAAAAGAAACTATACCTAATGTAGATAATGCCTGTGTAACCTTATCTACCATTTCTTTAAATTCCGCAGGATCCATTGAAAAATCTTTATCTGGAGAATCAATTTCCTTATTTAATATAAAGTGCTTTTCTATTACTGTTGCTCCAAGTGTTATTCCAACAATAGGTACCATAGAGCCAATTGTATGATCTGATATCCCTACTCTTACATTAAATTTATCTTTGAAGTAATTCATCATATTCAAATTAGCATCTTCAATCTTGGCTGGATATTGAGAAGTACACTTTAATAAAGTGATATCTGTTACTCCTGCTTCTTTAAAAGTATTAACTGCTAATAAAATCTCTTCTTCAGTTGCAATACCTGTTGATATTATTACTGGTTTCTTTGTTTTTGCAATCTTTTGTAATAAAGGTATATGATTTATTTCAAAAGAAGCTACCTTATAGATTGGATTATTTACACTTTCTAGTAAATCTACTGCCAATTCATCAAATGGTGTGGAGAATAGTAAAATATCATTATCTCTTGCAAAGTCAAATAATTCTTTAGTCCATTCATATGGCATAGAACCTTTTTTATAAAGATCAAATAGTTTAGAATCTTTCCATAAAGATTCATCTCTTATTACAAAGTCTTCGGAATCACAATCAATAGTAATTGATTCTGGTTTATAAGTTTGTATTTTAACAGCGTTTGCACCACTTTCTTTTGCTGCAATTATTGAATCTTTTACGATTTCAATAGAATTTCCATGGTTGGCAGATATTTCTGCAATTATCAATGGCATCATATTTCTCCTAACTTATTAAATAATTCTAAAATTTTAGTAGAACCCGTTTCTTTTGTGTATATTTCTTTTAGCTTATTCTTTAATTCTTCTTGTATAATTGGATCAAATACATAATCTATTTGTTCCAAATTGTCTTTAGTAAACTCAAGCATATAATTATTTTCAATATAATAATTTTTATTTGGTATTTGATTATCAATAACAGAAATAATAACCGCTGGTTTTTGTACCTTTACAATTTCATTTAGAGTTTGTCCTGCTGATGAAATTATTACTGTTGCTTCTTGCATTAATGACGAAAGTTCTTCTGGCCCTAAATTTTTATACATTTTTATTTCTGGGTCGCTTAGATTAGAATTTGTCTTTTCACCCTCTACAACTCTTATATTATATCCAAACTTTTTACAATAATTAGCAACTAGAGAAGTGATATTTAATACATCAGATCCTCCAAACATTATTAAGACATTCTTTTCTACTTTAATGTCCTTATAAAAGAATTCTTTTCTAGTCAAAGCATATTCCTTGCCCACGAATAAACTATTGCTGTCGTCATATGAAAGATTAGAACCAAATAAGTTAGGATTCATTATATTTTTATTAGTATATTCAATTATTTTGTTATCATCTATAACTAATAGATATTTACTTTTGCTTTCTAATAATTCAATTTCCTCTATAGTACATAAGTATGAATCAAGAACAATAAAGTCTTCTTTTGTAATGTTGTTTGATATCCAATCTAAATCCCTCCATTGACAAGATATTTCATTTTCTTCCAAATTAATATTTTGATTAGTATGTACAAATATTTTTGCAAAATCACATACTTGCAAAATACTTCTCATTCTAAATAGATGACCAAATCCAAGTTCATTACCAGCTTCTGTTAGAATTTTCAGGTTTAAATTCATTTTGATTCCCTTAAAATTTTGCTAACACGAGTAAGTTCAAGATCATCACAAATATCAATTGCATACTCTAATTCTTTTTCAAGATTATCGAATTGTTTCTTTTGATGTACATTGGAATTAATTTTAGATAATGACTCTAATTTTGAGAATAATGAATTAATATCTTCTAATAAGAAATCTTCTCCTAATAAAGAAAATATTATTAATGCTAAATCATAATCATTTTTCTCATCAACCGTAATTCTAATATCACTTGTATCCAATTCGTTACTTTGCACTATATTCCCTAATTTAAATTTATCTGGGTTATTATAAAAAAATCTAGTAACGTGTTCTAGATCTTGTTTAGTCATTTCACTCTTCTCGATTTTATCAAAACAAGAAAAATTAAACACCTCAACATCCATACCATGTGGAAACGTTCTTTTTATTGCATTAGAAGTATAATCATTATTATTGTCAAGATGAGACTTTATTGCTTGATCAATAACGTTATGATCTATACAAGGACAATCTCCAGTAATTCTTACAATCACATCTGCTTTATATTGTTTTGCACAATCATAATATCTTGAGAAAACATTATTTAAATCACCTCTAAATAAAGTTACATCCAAATCCTTGTTTAAAAGAATGTCATCACTTTGTTCAGTAGATGTGGCTACAATCACTTTATTTATTAGATTACTTTTATTTACTCTTTGTATTACTAATTCTAACACAGACTTATCATTAATAACTGGTAAAAGAATTTTACCAGGAAGTCTTGTTGAACTATATCTGGCTTGTATTATACATACAATATTCATAATACTCCTAATCTAATAGATTATATTCTTCAAATAGTTTTTTCATCGTTGGTACATCAAGCCATTGGTCATTATTACCTGAGTGATATTCAAAGTTTCTTGGTATTTTTTCTCCACCATTTTTTTTGATTTTTTCTGTATCTATACTAAACCATGTAAAGTTTGGGAATATTACATAATAGTCACCAAAATCATAGGTTGATAAAGAATCTTCTTTGGTAATCATAACTTCATGAATCTTCTCACCTTCTCTTATACCTACTTCTTTTTGTGGTATTTTATCTGAAATGGCTTCTGCTAAATCTGTAACATTATACGATTCATTTTTATAAACAAATGTTTCCCCACCATCCATTTTTTCAATAGTGAGTAAAACTAAATTAACAGCCTTATCAAGAGTCATCCAGAATCTTGTCATTTCATTAGAAGTTATTGGGAAGAATTCTCCACCATCTTTTAAAATTTGGTTAAAGAATGGAATTACACTTCCTCTACTACCAGATACATTTCCATAACGTACTACAGAAAATTTTGTTCCTCCTTTACCTGAATAACCATTTGCAGAAATAAATAGCTTATCAGATACAAGTTTAGTACCACCATATAAATTGATTGGTAATACTGCTTTATCAGTTGATAAAGCTACTACTTTTTCAACTTTATTGTCAATTGCTTTATCAATAATGTTTAAAGCCCCTAAAACATTAGTGTTAATTGCCTCAGAAGGATTATATTCACAAGTTGTTACTTGTTTCATAGCTGCAGCATGTATAATAATATCTACACCTTTAAATGCTCTATCTAATCTATTGGCGTCTCTAACATCACCTATGAAGAATCTTAATTTTTTTACCACTTCATCTCCATATTTAACTTGGATATCTTTTTTCATTAAATCTTGTTTAAATTCATCTCTAGAAAACACAATTATTTTCTTAAAAGGTATAGTTTCGATTAACTCCATTATGAAAGTTTTTCCAAATGACCCTGTCCCCCCTGTAACTAAAATAGATTTATCTTTTAATATATCTTTATTCATTTTTCTCCATTCTCTTGTTTATTTAATTAATTTTTTATCTTTTACTTATAATTTTGCTTTTTTATTGTAATTAAAAAGCAATCGTATACCGTTTTTCTCTTTTTATTCATTAGTTATAAAACACTTAATACTAGTATTTATTATATCATAAATAATTTATATTTAATTAGTGAAAATAAAAAGCTAAATATGTTAAGTTATTTTATAATTAAGGTAATAAAACTTACTATCAGCTAAATATTATACTGCTTATTAGATAAATAAATCCTTTACATATTCATCTAATTCTTTACAACCATTTCTAGCATATTCACTAATATTATCTGAAAATAACTTGCTTTTTGTAAATTGTTGATAATTAAGAGAACTTGTAACACTATATTTATTAGGAAAACAAACATATTTACTTCCCATGAAGTTTAAAAATGCAATAGCTTTACTACTTATATCTTTTTGAGTTATTTTACTGTTAACTAGTATTTCTTCATATTCTTTAATTGAATTTACTTCAGGAAATCCTATTGGATAATCCTTAAAAGCCCAAGTATCAAATACATAAGTTGGTATACTCATAGATGCTAATTCTATTGATGATGTACCATTCCAAAATAGTCCACAATCAATGTAGTCTAATAATTCAAATAAATTAAAGTCAGTATTATCTAAAAGTATAACATTATCTGGTATTTCAGTTTTTATTAAATCAATAAACTTTCTTATTATTCCATTACTCATGGTTAGTTCTTTATTTAACTCATGAGGATGTGGTTTAATGATTAAAAGGTTATCGCTCTTTTTCATAATATTCACAGTATTTGTAACAAAATCACTCATATCTTCATGGATTGTACCTTTGGTATCAAAAACAGCTAGATCAAAAACAACTTTACCACCAAGTAGAAATATACTTTTATTTATTTTTTTATATTCTTTAATTTTATTTATTATGCTTTGTTGTGCTTCACTATAAACTCGGTTGTTATTAGCCCTTTTTAACTTTATCCATTGTTGAGCTCGTTCATTCATACTATATTTATTATTCTCATATTCATTTTTATAGTAATAATCAAACTTTTGTTTTGTACCTAAGAATGAACTTCTAGAATTTATATTTTGTGTTAGATTTAAATAAGCAATTGTTGAAGTTTTAGAATCTTTTATATTGTTGAAGTAATTATCATATCCAGCAGCAGAAACAATAAAGTTAATATTAGTGGTATTATTCTTTGATTGACAATATATTCTATATACTGCTGAAGGAAGGAAGTGTGGTGCAAACCCAACAAAGTAAACTTCTTTCTTACATTCTAATGAATATTCTTTAATTTTTTCAATATACTTCAGTGTATTTTCTATCAACAATAAATAAGTACCTATTTTGTATTTAGCAAATAAATCAGTTTCACAGTCTAAGAAAAAATCAAATTGGTAACGTACTATCATTTCATAAATTGGTTGATAAAAATTCATACCATTAAATTCTATTTTCTTATTTTTTACATCGATATTCCAGTTAGTATAATCTATTAAGGTTATTTCTTCTGGTAAATATCTTGAATAAGTAAGTTGCCCCCAAAGTGAAAAGAGCTTATCTTTTACATCATATGGACAAGTTAATGTCCTTAATGAAGGTGATAAGACATCATATCCTTCTTTTTTAGCATACATTAATAATGGGAATGAATTCACATTACACACTAAGGAGTATTCATTTATATAAACTAATAAAGTATCTTTCTTAGTTGCTGGTTTTATTTTCTTTAGTTCAGTATCCATTTTTGCAAAAAAACCATTATACTTAACATAAACGTTTAATTGAACTATAATTCTTACGTTAGATAATAAGTCTTTGATTTTTTTACTTTTCTTAATTTCTTTTTTATATTTTTTACATTCTTCTAATAATCTACTTTGTACTTCCTGTTTATCTATCACTCTTGAATGCATTAGATCAAAAACACTAGTTTCATATGTTGCTGGATCTTTTTTTAAATACTTATAATTGGATTTTTGTTCTAACATTTCTTGAAAGTTAGAATAGTCTCCAAAGGTCTCTTCAATCTTCTTCTCTAACTTTTCTTTGTTTTCCAAGTTATATAAATAACATATTCTTAAATATTTTTCTTTTGCTACATAGTCTAATTCGTTAAAGATATCACTTAAAGTGTTGGAGATAGTAACTACATGTTGCTCTAAGTAAGATACACTACATCTTTCTTTTATTAAAAAAAGTGATTCTAAGTTATCTAAATATAAGTTTGGTATTTTTATAATATCAAGTGTAGATAATTTATGTTTCGAAGCAAAGTCTTCTAGATATTTTATGTCAATTGTACCACTTGCTTTGGTTAATGCTCTGAATAGAAAGTAGATTCCTGTATTAAAATCAGTATACTCCCAAAATAATTCCATGTATTGATTAGCTTTGTCTATATTATGATTAGTGATATGTAATTGATAATACCAAGATATAACGTAACTAAATTTTTTGTGTGTTTTCAATAAATGTTGCTTCTTATCAAAAATTGAGTCTAATAATTCACATTCAAATGGTTCTACATTATCATCAAATTTATACCTACACAAATATTCAACTATTTCAGTCAGTGTAGATAAATTTGTATAAAGTAGATCTTTATTAGTAAAAGTCTCATCAGATAATAGACCGCAAAGAATTTCAAACTCTTTTTCAGATTCTAAATAATCATTATTAAGAGTTAGATTTACATATTTCTTTGTGTTTTGCAAAATTACTGTATTAATATATCTTGATTGTATTTTATTTTTTAGTTTTCCCATTTGTGTGATCACCTTTAATTATGACTTAAGTAAAATTAATAATTATTTGAAGTATCTTCAATTACTTTTCCGTTGTTATCTCTTACAATTTTTCTAGAATAATCTTTACTCCCATTACTAAAGTACATGATATGTTCATACAAAGTCTCAACATTATTTGAAGGGTTATATTGGTGTTCCAAATAATCTCTTCTTCCACCATTAGTATAGTACTTAATCATGTTATCTCTAGTCATTACACCATCCTTATATTCAAATGCTCTTTCGTATTCTCTGTTTCCATTACCTTGCCTCATAACATGGCCATATGCTGAGTTTTTTCCATTACTTTGATATTGGTTTCTCATCCAATCAATCTCTTTATAAGTCTTTGAGTCGTATTTTTGAATAAGCTTTTGTTTTAACTGTCCATTGTCATAAAAAGTTAACTCTTCCTTTTTTTCTACATGTCCAGTAGTCCCTATATAAGTAAGCATTAAATCTAGTTTATTTTTACCGTTACTATATTTTTCTAATGTTCTTTCATACTCTCTAGAACCATTGGTGTTTCTCATAACATGCCCATAATGAGTTCTAATACCATTTGAATGGAATGTTTCTTTTATATAGTCAATTTCTTTATAAGTAGATTGATTATATTTTTGTACTAAAGTTGATTTTAAAGCTCCAGTATCATAATATTGTTTCTCATCTCTTTTTTCTACATGACCTGTAGTTCCAACATAAGTTAGCATTAGATCTGATTTTTGTTTATTATTACTATATCTTTCTAAAGTTCTTTCATATTCTCTAGAACCATTTGAATTTCTCATTAAATGTCCATAGTGAGCTCTTGCTCCATTTTCATAATAAACAGTTTTAAGATAATCTTGTTCTTTACCATTTGAGTAGTATTTTTGTACTATTTGATCTTTAATAGAACCATCAGAAAAATAATGAGTTAAATCCTTTTTTGTTATTACATTATTACTATTTCTTTCTATTATATTTTTATATGATAAATTTCCATTTGTATAATATTTATCACTTTGATAGTAAATATTATGTCCAGAATAATCATAATTACTTAAGGTGTGTGATTTAGTTTTTTGTTCAGGAGTATCTTGGTAACACCACTTTTCAGACTTAGTTATTTTACCACTATCATTTAAAACATCTTCTTTATAACAATCAACATTACCTGAAGGATAATATGTTGATGAAGTTTTCTTATTATACTCTTGAGGACTTTTTGCACTTACATCATTAATTTTTCTATAAGACCATCCACCATCAGAAGCTTTCATGTTATACCAAGCAGTTTGAGAAGACCACTTTCCATAATCACATCCAAAACCACTAACTCCCGGGGATACTTTTAAATTATGTGTTCCTTCATAATCAGGAGACATACCATAATTTGCTAAAGTATATCTACATGTACTACTACTTGTATTATTTCTTGCTGTATCTAATTGGAACCTAAATGCTTTTCCATTTATATCTTGAACTACAATAACTCTAGGGTTAGCATAATTTCCATCTGTATCTTTATTCCTTTTAATTAAATAATCTATATTTGAACAATTTTCAGTTCCAGAAGATTCACATAGTTGTTGTTTTGTTTTTAGCGATGAATCCTTATAAACATTTAAACTTCTTTGTACTTCATAAATTCTAAAATATTTTTCTTCATGACCACCTAAGAATTTATCAGTTTCATAAGCAATATTAGATATTTTTTTACCCCAATTTACATCACTAGCATACTTTACGTTCATTCCGTGAGACTTATTACCTACTTCAGAACCATAATATCTCCAATCTGCATCATCCATATATCCATTTCTTAAAAAGATTGCTTGTGAATATATACCTGAATATGCAGTTTTAAAATTAACCCCTTTACATGCATTATCAGGATTACTATCATAAGCACCTCTTCCAAAGAAGTTGTAACATTCATGAGCATAAGAGCTTTCTCCATAACTACTTTCTAAAGCAGCCATTGAGAATAATAATAAAGAATTAACTTTAAATTTATCTTGTGCATCGATAAAAGCATTTGTATGATCATAATATTCAGACCCAGTTTTACCAAGATTCTTTAAACGATTTCTATATTGTTCTGCAGTATACATAGAAGAACTTCTTGCTGGAAGATTATTAAAATACGAATCATAGTCTAATCTAGTTCCTTTGAGGGTTCTATTTGTATAATAGTTTTCATCATTATATGAATAATACTTAACATTCTTTTCAGCCCATTTTGGAGCACTTCCTATTGAATACTTTTCATATTTAGTTGATGATAATGGGTTTAATGCTTCATAAAATACAAAATCTCCATTTTCTAAGGTATAAAATGATTGAGATTTACTAAATTCTAGCGGTAGTATTTGCACATCATTTATATCAACATATGCTGTTAGTCCAGAAAATAAAACTTTTGCATATAAATTATTATCTTCTTTTACAGTACTTATATATAAACCATCAAATCCAGCCCCACTTATTTGTACAGGATTTTCCTTGTTTACAGCATCTTCTAAATTGTAATAAAGATTGATGTTTGTTCCTACTCCACCTAATGAATAGACAATTGCCTCTTTTGCATACACAATCTTGCCGTTGTATGTTTTAAAAGTATTACCTGAACCTGAATTCCCTCTTTTAATAGTATTGTTGTCTATATAATAATTATTTAATCCAGAACCTGATTTTGCATCTTTTAGAACTAGTTCTTCCATTCCTGAATTTAATGATATTTTATTCTCACTTATAGAATTATTTATAGTTTCTACTCTATTTTCTTTTCTAGGACTAATTTGATTAATCTCTAGAGAAATCTCATCATTATTAAAAGATTCTAGATCCTTTTGTTCACTTTTAATACTTTTAACTTGAAAAATTTGATCTTCCACTACCTCTGATGCGGCAAAGCTACCTACCAAAAGTACTACAAGAAATATTAAAATTGTACTTATTCTAAATTTTTCCATTCCTATCTCCTCAATTATAAAACTTTTCACAAGTTGAAATATATTCTTTTTTTCTATTTTCGTACAAATATAATGAAGTAATATAAGTAAATCCACTTTCAAAAGAAGTTATATCTATCTTGTCCCATTTATTTGACATAAAGTCAATAAACACTTTAAAACATTCATTTTTTTCATTTTCTTCAAATGTATGTATAACCTTTTGAAATATAAGCATATCATGTGATAAAAACTTTTTGATTACTATTGTCTTCAACTCACTAGTGCTAACTGATTCTAATTGCCTTTCTACACTCTCACATCTTTTTTTCAAATTATCCAATGTGTATGTTGTAGAGATTGTATCATGTTCATAAATAAACCAATTATAGACATGTCTATTTAATATTAAAACTCTTTCTTCAGTATTATATAATTCTGAAGTAAAAAGCTTATCTTCATATAACATCTTTTTAAATTTCAAATCATACTTTTCAAATATACTTTTTCTGTATAACTTATTTGTACTTAGAGCATCATTCATTAATTGGTTTTCTTCAGATACATTTACTGTTCTTTGAACATCAAATAATGGTTTTCTCCAATACTTACCTTTTATTAACTGCAATTTCTTTTTAGGTACTCTTAATGTCTTTCCCGAAACAATATTTGCAGCTAAATATTTTGAAGTATAGTAAAGCGTTTCTATTGCATTTTTTTCAATTGTATCGTCACCATCAACAAACATAAGGTACTTTCCACTAGATTCAATTAATCCTCTATTACGAGTTAGTGACAATCCTTGATTTTTTGTAGTAATATGTCTAATTCTTTTATCCTTATATGACTCAACTACATTTTTAGTATTATCTGTAGAACCATCATTTATCAATATTATTTCAATATCTTTATATGTTTGTTTTAATATAGACTTTATTGTTCTGTTTACTGTTTTTTCAACATTATAACAAGGAACAACTATCGATACTGTGTCTTCTTCATTAATTGTATCTTTAACATATTGCAAACTTCTTGTTTGACCATTTGTGTCTATTAGAAAATTTTTTTTTCTTAGATAGTTTCCAAAGAATATATCTGTTGTCTTACCTAATAAGTAATAGATTTGTGATTTCACCTTAACAAGTGAAGATGATGTTGGCTTAGAACTATCATGTCTAAAGTTGGAATTAACAATAGAGTTTGTAAAATTCTTAATCTTTCGTCTAAGCGAAAATACTTTATTGTTCTCCATTAAAGTTTCTTTAGGGGCGACTGAGATTTTATCTAAAGTCTCAAATTCTTCAAACCATAGTTTTATAATATTTTTTTCATAATATTCTTTTGATAACTTGTATGACCAATTACTATATTTTATTAATAAGCTTTTTTTAGAAGAAAGATTATTAATTAAATTTGCTACTTCTTCATAATTTCTTTTTTCAACAAGAAGATCTTTATTGATTATATCTGACGCAGATAAAAAACTATTGATTCCAATCGTTGGCACTCCTACACTAGCTGCCTCAAGAACAGTGTAAGGAAGACCCTCGGTATTAGATAAACATAGATTTATTGAATGTTTTTTGAATTCCTTAATAGGTTTTTCAGTATAGCCTTTAAGTTTTAATATAGAAGTCAATTTATTTTCCTTGATCATTCTTTCTAATTCTTGTTGGTCCTTACCTGTTCCATAAATATCGATTTTTTGTTTGCAATTAAGCTTTTTTAGCTCTTTTGCAACATCGATAAGCTTAAATATATTTTTATCTTCATTTGCTAGTCTTGATATAAACATGACATTGCCTTTAGGTTCGACATTTTGTTCTTGGCTATTAATATAATTAGGTATTGTTGAGACTCTTCTTTTATCAGAAATTAATTCTTTAAAATATTTTGTATTATTTCCTGATAAGAGAACAATTGACTTGATATTATGAATATTATTACAAGCTAAATCTCTTATTTCATTGTTGTATATAGTTTTGTCTGTATTTGCAAATTTAACATCACCATGGAACATTGCTATAGTATTTTTATTTTTTAAGTCATTTTGAAATATCTTTAATGCATATACTTGAGTGGCGACTATAAAACCATTTGTACTCTTTAGGTAATTTCTTGCAATTTTAATGTCTGTAATTTTTATATCAATATGTTCTGATTGAAATTCTTTATTAGACATATTAGTTTTATATTTTTTTGTAGTTGCTATAACTACCACTTTAACATTTGCTTGATTTTTTAAAGCTTTTGCTGTTTGTTTAATGAATGTATGTACTCCACCAATTTCATCTAATTGGTTAACTAAAAAAATTACCTCTTCCATATCATAATTTGTGTCATCCATGTTCAACTTTGATATTAGTTTCTTACAAGAACCCCCTTTTTCTAAGGGTAAAAAATCTTTTATTAATTTAGTATGGTCTGTTTTTTTTATTTTTTTTATCATGGAATACAAATCTTCTTTGTTATATGCTATTTTTGAATAATAATCACTTAACTCAAAATAAAATCCTCTTTCGGATTTGTACTGTTCATAATCATAGTGAAAGAGAATTAACGGCTTATGGTGTAAAGCATAATCAAATATCAATGAACTATAGTCAGATATAACTAAATCCGATATTTCAAACAAATCACTTATCGAACTATAATCAGTCATATCAATTACACCACTTGATTTTAATGATAATTCATTAAGGTAATGGGCTTTAACAATAATTTTTACAGGTCCACCAAATAACTCCTCAATTTTATTTATTTCAAATGGTATATTTACTTTTCCAGGTCTTCTAAAAGTAGGTGCATATAATATTACTTTTTCGTTTTCTTTTATATGTAGTCTTTCTTTCAAATTATTACTTTGATTTACAAATGCAAAATCATAACGAGGAGACCCCGTTTCAAGAACTTTACCTTCATATAAAAATGAATTTCTTAAAATATTTGTGTAATATTTAGAGGGCGATACAAAATAATCAAAATACCTATAATTGTTTATTATACTAAAGCTTGGTTTTGGTAAGTCTACCATCATTTTCTTGATTGGTATTCCATGCCATAAATTTACCCAACAAGAATTTGAAAAAACTTTTCTGATAGATTGCAATTGTCCGCAGTCAAATACGTATTCAGATGAGGCAACTAAGTAATCGTAATATGCTGAATTTAACTTTACAAACGTTATATTGCCTATAATTTCTACTTCATTATCAATATCTTTTACGGCAATTAAACAGTCAAATTTTTCATTTAACTGTTCTTCAATTGGTAGTATGTCATCGAGTGCATTTTTAAACCCAGCGCTTGGTATTAATAAAGCTTTTTTTCTTATATTCAGTTTACTTTTCATCCCTCTAATTATAGCATAAAAAACTAATTTTATAAGCAAAAGCAAGTGAAAAAAGATCTTAAAAACAAAAATAATGCTTTTCCCTTTATGCCACTACATTTGTTCATAATTCAAGTCTTACACATATCTAGTTTCAATAAAAAAACTACATCAAATATACTTAATAGTACATCTCATGTAGTTTTTTTATAAATGGTACCACAACAATGCCCAGTATCAAACTATTCTAACCTATTTGTATGTGGATATTTTACCATAAATAAAAGTAGTCTGCTTATAAACAAATTATTTATAGGAGATTATTATGAAAAACAATGTAACAATAGGATATACTCGTGTATCCACAGAAGAACAAGCAAGGGATGGTTATTCTCTTAAAGCACAAAGGTTATTTATTGAACAATATGCTAGTGAATCTAAATTTAAGGGTTTGAACATTTTAGAAGACAATGGTTATTCTGCTAAAGATGAAAATAGACCTAGATATAAGAAATTATTAAACTTAATCAAATATAAAGAAATTAGTACTATTATTATCCATAAGATTGATAGGTTATCAAAAAATATTACTGACTTTAATAACTTTGTTAATTTATGTTCAGCTAATAATGTTAATCTAACATTTATCACGGATAGTATTAATTTTAATTCAGCAGTAGGTAGGGGAACTTATAATATTATGATTTCTATTGATCAAATGGAACGAGAACAAATATCTGAAAGAACTAAAGCAGGTTATATAGTAATGCTTGAAAATGGAGAATATCCTTTTGGTGGTAAATTACCTTTAGGCATATCAAAAACCAAAGATAAAAAACTTTATTACAATGAAGATATAAATATAGTTAAGAAAATTAAAGATTTGAATTTATATGATAAAGTATCACTTAAAGAAATTGAAACTATTATGAAAAATAAGTATCCTAATAAAAATCTTAAATGGGGTAAATCTTCAGTTGAAAGAATCCTTAAAAATCCCATCTATCAAGGAATAATAACTTACAACGATAATGAGTATAGGTTCCTTGACTCTTTATTTACTAAAGATGAAATTTGTCAAATCAATAAGAAAAATGAAACTTTTAAGTATTTAAAAACTACTAAATAATATAAATATCATTATAAATTATTTTATGAAAATAAGAGAATGTATCCATCTACCACGGTTAAACATTTAAATAATGGAACTACTAAAGATACTATTTATTATATATCTAAATGTAGAAAAATATCTATTAATGAGAAGATATTAGATGAATTGCTAAACGATATTTTAAAAGGTTATATTTCAAATAATTCAACTGTCAATTCAAAGAAATTAGAAAACTTAAAACAACTTTATATTATGGAAGATATTACGCTAGATGAATATAAAAACATGAAAAAAGATTTAGAGAGTAAAAACTCCCTAAACCTATCTGATATAGCAAAACTTAATGTTAATAAAAACCTAAATGTAACTATTCACTTTACAGATGGAAAAATTAAAATGTTTCAGTATGTTAAGAAAAATTAATTTTTGTATTCTTTCAACTTATTATACAAATTAATTAATCTATCTATTTTAATATCCATAAGTGGTTCATAAGCAAAAGAATTTAGATGTACAAAGTCAGGAATAATTATATTTATTTCCCCAAATTGTTTTTTTAATTCTTTTGACAAATCATTAAAAATCAATCTCGTTTGATTAGATAAATATTCTTTTTCCACATCTATAAACTTTTCTTCAAATTTCATCCTACAAGCAACTGCTAAAGTCATTTTATCATCTAAATTCAAATTTGAGCAACCTCTCCTATCAGTAATTATTTTTTCTGAACGTTCCTCTAAATATACAAGATAATTTTTTGTTTCTGGAATTCCCCACTCAACTTTAGGAGAGTTGTCTACAATAAAATTTTGTAAATCTCCTAATGTCTTGTTTTTAGTATCTTCTTTAAAATGTAAATAGTAAGTTAATTTATTAAAATTATCTTTTTTTTGCTCAAACCCTTCAATATTTCTTTTTGTAGCAATAAATGTTATTAGATTTTTTTCTGTTATTTTTTTGAATTTATTTTCTAATTTCATTTCATCAAGGTTTTTAATTTTATTTAATTCAACTACTTGATTTTCATTTTTATAAGCACTCATACGTTGAACTTCATTTCTATCAATTTCTAATCTGCTACTTAATGTTCTTAAAAAATCAAAATTATGTGATAAAATTACCATTTTTATATTATCCTTCTTTGCTATTTCATTCAAATATTCTATAAAGCTATGTTTAGAAGCATAATCAAATACTTCCAATTCATCATCAATCATAATTAATTTATCATCACTTGATATCTTTTCTACAGTATGTAACAACAAAAATAAAGATATCGCACTTTTTTCCCCTCTTGATGCTATATTTAACAGTGCCGAACTATCTATATCATTTTCGTAAAAATTCACTACTATTTTAGGACTTAAAAAACCTAATTCACTTCTACTCTCTTCTAAATCTAACTTAATATAATCAAAAAACCTCTCATTAAATTTTTCGACACTTTCTTTAAAATATTCAACATTATATTTCTGGCTATATTCTTTAATTTTATCTAAACTTTTATTTAATTCCTCGGTATCATATTTATTAAACACATTATAGTTTTCATACAAAAAGTAATATTTTTTAGGGTAAGTAAACTTATCAATTTTTGAAATATTTTCTTCTATGTATTTCTTTAACTCTCTATTATCATTATTATTATCTAATGTTTTATATAATTTAGTATAATCTGTTGAAGTTTTCAAAATATTTTCTTCTATAGCCTTTTTTTCACTTTCATAAAATTCTTTAAATTCATTAAAACTTTTTAATTCTATATATGAAGAATCTTTTTTCTTGACTTTTAATTCATGACCAACAGAATAAATTTTCCCTAATAATTCCAAGCCACTTTCAACATCGTTTATCCCCAATTCTCCTCTTAATAAATCTTCTTCAACTTTTTTCAAATCCATAATATTTTTAATATTTGCTTGAGTTGCAGATGTTAAAATACCACTTTTATCTAACTTATAAAAATCAAATTTTCCCATGACTTTTTCTTCTTTTATTTTGGAATACTCTGATTGGAATTTTTTATATTCATCCTCTCCAGTCACATCTGTTAAACTTATATATTGTTCAAAAGAATTTAAATTCTCATCTAATAAATCTGTTGGAATATTTAATTTATCCATTTCCTTTAAAAATTGTTGTATCCTTTTCATATCATTTTGAATTTCTTTATTAATTAAAATATTAAAAGAATCAAAGTTTTCTATATCATTTATTATGGCTGTATTAAAAGTAATTACATCGTTATTGGATATAGAATTATTATTAAACTTTATATCATAAGAAGCAGGAATATTAGTAATCCTATCTTTAATCTCTTGTTCTCTATTTTCTTGAATATTTTCAAAACCTTTATAAAAAGAAGTTTTAAATGTACCATTTGGAGCAAATATTAAATTTATTTTTTTAAATTCATTTTGGTTCCCTAATTTCAATTCTTTAATACCATAAAAGTTTTTCATTTCGTTAATTTGCAACATTTTTACTCCTATCTTTTCAAATCCTAACAGTAAAACTATTACCTTGTTTTGTTTTTACTATTAGTTTATAATCTTTATTTTGTACTTCTATTCTTACAATCTGTTCTATATCTATATTGTAGCAATTTTTTACAAACTTTTTACTTGATTTGAAGTTCACTAAATTGTAAACTAAAATGCAACACTTGTATTAAACACCCAAATATTCTGAATACCAAGTAAATAAGATGTTGTAATCAAATTATCCAAAATGATTTAAGCCATTTTGTAAGATAACATGAAAGATTGTCCTATGATAATTTAAAATTGGAGAATGATGAGTACAGGCAAAATCCTTTTTCCTCAACAAATAGTTATAATAACACTCATAAAGTACTAACCTCATTATTTATACACCACAAAACAATAAAGAACACCCGTTAGCACAGGTTTTCTTTTCTCATTGTTCGCTATCATTTAGATCCCTTTATATTCTTGTATAATTTTGTCAATTTTTTCCAATACTTCACTTTTCTTTTTTTCTTTTTCCCCAGATTTTCTTGACAGCGGAGGTAATATTTCATTAAGTTCTGTACCTACATTAGAAACATTACCCTTTGAAATTGATCTTTCAATAAAATTTTTCGCATTATCTTTTAGACGTTCATCAGTTATTAACTTATTTATGCTATCAAATTTCTTATTTTTTGCATATGTGTAAAATGAGTCAATTAATTCTTCAAATGAACTAGATTTATCAGTTTCATAGTTTTCTAAATAATTAATAATTAAGTCTTCTTTTTCTCTTAAATCCATATTTGATCTTATAGTTCTCTTGACTTCATCAAGAATTGATTCTAAAGAAATTGATTTTTTAGTTTTTTCAAGAATAAGCTCTAAAATAAATTCTAAATTAATTTCATCAGTTCGAAGTAATTCTATTTGAAATTCTATTTGATCGTATGTATCATCTGAGTAATTTTCTTCTTTTTTCTTCTTAAATTCTTCTCGCATTGTTACATATGCACTCTGCATATCTTGTTTAAGTGCAGTAGGAATTATTTTTTGTTCTTCAGTTAACGATTGAAATTCATCATAATTCTTCAGCTTATTTTCAAGTTTTAAAAATTGTCCAAACAGCTTACAAAATTCAATCTTATCAGTTTCTAGTATGATATTTGAAGGAATTGAAAATCTTTTAAATAGTTCTCTTGATATTTGATCAAAACCAATTACATTTTGCCCAGTAATTAAATCTTCATAACCTTCCATATACTCTTCAAAACTTTTTTCTAAAATTAGTTTTTCTCCAGATTCATCGGCAAATAGTTTGATTGCTTCATTCACTTGATTATTTAAATCTCTATAACATACAATATTACCATATGGTTTAACTTTATTTAAAATTCTATTCGTTCTAGAAAATGCTTGAAGTAGGCCATGATATTGTAAGTTCTTATCAACAAATAATGTATTCAATGTAGGTGCGTCAAATCCAGTTAAAAACATACCAACAACTATAACCAAATCTACTTCTCTTTCTTTAATTCTAAGGCTTAAATCTTTATAATAATTATTAAACTCTTGCCCTTCAATAGAAAAATTAGTTTTAAACTTATCATTATAATCTTGAATTGTCTTTTCTAAGAAATCTCGCTTTGTAGGAATCAGATCGGTAGGTGTAAAATCTTCATCTTGAATTTCTCCTACATAACTACTTGGTTCATTGGGAGAAGTACTAAATATTGTTGCAACAGTAATTTTCTCTTTTTCTGGAAGTGTACTTTGTTGTTTTAAGAATTCATCATAATACATCATTGCAGTATCTATTTTATCAACAGCAAACATTGCGTTAAATCCATTTAATGATTTGTTTTTATGTGTATAACTTTTACTTCTTCTAGTTTTTTCATTAAATACTTTAAGTATATGAGTAGTAACTGCAGATATCCTATCTTTGTGATGCAAAAGTTCATTATCTAGCATGCTTACTTTTTCTTCATCTTTATATTGAGCTAGAGTATTAATATAATCTACTTTAAATTTAAGAACTTTTTCATCTCTAATAGCATGAGTTATTACGTATGAATGTAATAAGTTCCCAAAAACTTTTTCAGTCGTAACATCATCACTAGTTGCGTTTTCTTCAAGAATTGGAGTTCCTGTAAAACCAAATTGATAATTTTCTTTGAATTTTTCTTTTATACTCTTTTGATAATCTCCAAATTGTGATCTATGACATTCATCGAAAATCATCACACACTGTTTTTTATAAATTTCATGATCAGGATTTCTTTCTATAAAACGACTTAACTTTTGAATTGTTGTAACAATAATCTTATTGTCCTCTGATTCAATTGCCCTCTTTAATGCTTTTGTATCCTTACTACCATTAACACTATTTTTCTGGAACTTTTGATATTCTTTCATTGTTTGATAATCTAAGTCTTTTCTATCAACAATGAAAAATACCTTATCAATATAGTTTATACTTGTTGCAAGTCTAGCTGCTTTAAAACTAGTTAATGTTTTACCACTACCAGTAGTATGCCAAATGTATCCTCCTGCTTCAAGTGTTCCCCATGTCTGAGCATTGTAGCTACTTTTTACTTTCCATAATATACGCTCTGTTGCTGCAATTTGATATGGTCTCATAATTAATAATTCTTTATTTACTGTAAACACACAATACTTTGTAAGTAC
>JBKEBK010000006.1:0-31406 GCA_047973125.1 Anaerorhabdus sp.
CTGTTTTTATTTTTGAGTATTATTTTCTTAAAAAGCAATATATCAGTTCAATATTAGTTCAAAATACAAAAAAAAGACTGTTATCTAATAGATAATACCCTTAAATAATTTAAATTGGCAGGGGTGGAGAGGATCGAACTCCCGTCTGTGGTTTTGGAGACCATCATACTACCATTGTACTACACCCCTAGGTGACCTAAACGGAATTTCATCCTGCGGATGATCCCGATATAGAGCGTTATGTTAAACCACTTTACTAGTGGGCCATGACGCTTAATAATGATAGCATAATCTACATAGAAAAACAAGATTTTTATTATGAGAGATTTATCGTATAATAATAGAAAAGGAGATAATTAAAATGATTGACTATACTGAAGGTTCAAATAAAGAGTATCACATAGGTGTTGGTAAGGAAGATATTGGAAAATATGTACTGCTTCCTGGTGACCCTAAACGTTGTAAGAAAATTGCTGCTTATTTTGATAATCCAAAATTAGTTGGTGATTCAAGAGAGTACACAACCTATACAGGTGAGCTAAATGGTGTAAAAGTTTCAGTAACATCCACCGGTATTGGCGGTCCATCAGCTTCTATTGCAATGGAGGAGCTAGTACATTGCGGGGCCCACACCTTTATTAGAGTTGGAACTTGTGGAGGAATGGATTTAGATGTTGAAGGCGGTGATGTTGTAGTTGCGACTGGTGCTGTAAGATTTGAGGGAACAACTAAAGAATACGTTCCAATAGAATATCCAGCTGTTGCAGATCTTGATGTTACAAATGCCTTGGTATCTGCATCTAAAAAAAATAACACTAAATTCCATACTGGAATTGTTCAATGTAAGGATGCCTTTTATGGTCAACACCGTCCAAGTTCTTTACCAAATAGTTCTGAATTACTTAATAAGTGGGATGCTTGGTGTAAGATGGGTTGTAAAGCTTCTGAAATGGAATCAGCAGCTCTATTTATTGTAGCAAGCTTTCTAAAAGTAAGATGTGGATCTTGTTTCTTGGTTGTAGCAAATCAAGAAAGAGAGAAACAAAACCTACCAAATAAACAATGTCATGATACTGATGTTGCAATTAGAGTTGCCATTGATGCTCTAAAAGAATTAATAGAAAATGATAAATAAAAACTTCAATTGATTAGAACCATATAATTTTGGTTTAAATCAAATTGAAGTTTTTTTAAAACTACATCTTTGAAATCCTTTTAAGTGACATCTCTGCGATAAAACCTGTAATAATTCCAACTATAAATGATCCCGCTAATGATACAGGAGCCCAAAGCCACACTGCACTTTGCTCATAAATTGTTACAACTATTAAATATTGCCCTATTACATGTGCGAGTGAGCTCAAAATCGCTGTAAAAATAATTGATGCATTTAGTTTATTACATACAATCAAAATGATACTACTGCATATTATTCCAGATACTGAAATCCAAAAACTCATTCCAAATAGTAATCCTCTTAATAAATTTGCTAAGAAAACCCGCATAATATTAACAGCAATCATTTCTTTAACTCCTAAAATTTTCATCGAAATAAGAGCTATAATATTTGCAAGACCAAACCTTACACCAAGCGGAAGTGGTGGTATAAACATATATTCCAACAAATTTAAAGAGATTGCCATGGCACTTAACATTGTTATATACATCATGATTTTTACTTTTTTATTTCTCATTTATTTGATCACCACCGATACTTCATTTGGTAAGCAAACAATAGGATAATAATCAGAGATACTAACCCATCCAACATTGCTACAAATATGATTTGGGCAGTCCTCTTCTGTTACTCTCCACTTGCTATCTAAAACTTCAACTTTTAGTTTACCATATGATCCCTCAATCCAATATTCATTATTGACATCTGGGTTAAAAGTTTCAACTACATTCTCATCATATATAATACTAACTATCTGTTCTTCATCAATATTTTCTCTTATGAAAAATGAAAACACATATAAAAGTACTATAAAAAACCCTATACAAGAAAGAATAATTATTTCAAATCTTTTTTTATTTTTCATCTTATCACCATATTAATTATATCAAATATTTACTTTTCAACCAAGGTGGTAATATTTTTAGCCCATTTTCCACTTATAACACGATATAATGCACCTACCATTCTTATTAGTTGTTCAAGTTGAACTGCTAATAGAGCCACTATAACACTTGTAACTCCAAAATAATTTATGGCAATAAATGCTGTTGGTATACCAACAAGCCAAAGGATTCCAGAATCTAAAAACTGGATAACTTTAGTATCCCCTCCAGCTCTTAGAACTGAGAATGATACAAAGTTAAATAACCTTAGTGAAGCTTTTATCGATAAAACACTAACCACTTGGGTTGCTAAAATAAATGTTGCAGGATCACTTATACTAAATAGTTTTACCATTGGTTTTGCAAATACTAGCATAAATGAAATTATTACTACGGCCATCATAAGAGATAATTTAAGATATTTCTTTACCTCAAATTTAGCACGCTCAATCTTGCCCTCACCTAATCTAGAACCAACTAAAACTGCAATTGCACCTCCAAATCCATATACTACAAATAGAAAGATATTATAAATTTGATTTCCTACATAATAAGCATCCATGCTCTCTTTACCAAGTGTTCCAAAAATCTTAATAAACATTGATGATCCTATACCAAACATGGTTTCATTAACAAGTAGTGGTATCATCTTTTTAACCATCGGTAAGATAAATTCTTTATCAAAGTCAAATAACTCTTTAAAATTACCAATGAATGGTTGTTCTGATTTAACGCTGTAGATGATATATACAGATAATCTAATTATCTGTGATAAAAGTGTTCCAATAGCTGCACCTTTTATACCCATTGCTGGAATTATCCCAAATCCAAAAATAAACATCAAGTTAAATATAACATTTAAAATCATCGCCAAAGAGTTTACGCTAACTGCAACTTTAGGAAGATGTACACTTCGATATATAAAACTAAATGAAAAAGCAAAGTTAGAAAATAATAAAGAATACTTTATAACATCTAAATACTGAGCACTATAATATGTTACTGCAGGATCATTTAAATAGAATAGTAAAATTTGTTGAGAAAAAAAACTAGCAACTAAAAACCAAAAAATAGCATTACAAAAGGCAATAACTAAACTAAAGCCAAAAGTTCTCTTTAAATTTCGATAATCTTTAGATCCAAAAAATTGTGATGCAAAAATTCCTGTTCCACTAACTGCTCCATACATTACCATCCGAGATAAAAAAGGAAGCTGATTTGCTGTACCTACTGCTGTTACCATCCCTATTGATGATACCATCATAGTATCAACAATACCCATTGCACTGGATAAGAATGATTGAAAAGATAATGGTATAGCAATTTTTAAAGTTCTGCGATAAAAATTTTTATTCTGATTTTCTTCCACAATTTACCTCCTCTTTTAAAATATCAATGGCTTCAATATAACCTTCAATTGATTTTCCACATATCTGTCTAATACACACATCTTTACAATATGATATTTCCCTAAATTTTTCTCTTGTGTAAATATCTGAGAAATGAACTTCAATAACCGGAATAGGCTTAATTGCAGCAATCGCATCCCTTATTGCAATACTTGTATGGGTATAGGCAGCAGGATTTATAATAATGCCATCATACTTTTCAAAATAAGCAGTGTGAATTAAATCAACTAACTTCCCTTCATGATTACTTTGAAAAATAGATAAATCAATATTATTTACCTTTGCATAATCTTCTAAGATTCTCATATATTCTAAATAATCTTTATTTCCATAAACTGAAATTTCTCTTTTTCCTATTAGATTTAAATTCGGACCATTTAGTACCATAAACTTCATTAGTGTTCCTCCTCATAAATTATTTTTAAGTCAATTAAGAATGTTGGATATGATTTATTGATAGCTTCAAATGAATCTATAATAACTTCAACATTATTTGATAATGCCCCAATAACAAGTGCCATCGCAATACGATGATCATTATGAGAAATTAAATCTTCCTTTACATTCCAACTACCCTTACCTCTAATCAGATAATTTTGATCATCATCAAAGCTATCTATACCACATTTTTTAAGTTCTTCTTTAACAGCTATTACTCGATCACTCTCTTTAAAACGAAGTCTTGAAATATTTTTAAGAGTACTATCACCATCAATTAAAGAGGCACAAACACTTAGTATCGGACCCAAATCAGGACACTCACTAATATCAAACTTAAATGGTTTTAATTTACTTTTATTAATTATATACCCATTATTAATACTTTCAATATCTGATCCCATATTTTTAAGTATTTCTATAATTTTCTTATCAGCCTGTAGTGAGCTATGATTTAATCCAGTACAAGTTATTGGACCTTTAAAACTTGCTAAAACTGCAAAAAATGCAAACTGTGAGAAATCTCCTTCAACTTTAATATTTGCACTTTTATATTTTTGATTTCCCTTTATATAAAACTTATTAATTCCTATCTTTTCTATCTTAATATTAAATTTTAAAAGCATATCAATTGTAAGATCAACATAAGCCTTACTCTCAAATGAATTTATAATTTCAATACTTGAATCATCACTTAAAAGTGGCAGTACAAAAAGAAGTCCTGAAATAAATTGTGATGATGTACCACCATCTATTATATATTTACCAAATTTAAGCTTACCATTTACTCTAAGGCTATCATCTTTTAAATCAAACTCTAAAGACTGCTCATCATAAATTTTTTTATAAACATCTAATGGACGACTCATTAAGCTTTTCTTTCCCATTATGATCATTTCTTTTTCATATAAGGATACAATAGGAATCAAAAACCTTAAAGTACTACCTGATTCTTTACAATCAATTTTTTTCTTTGTTACTCTTTGACCATTTATTCCATTAACGATAATTTTATTTTCATAAACATCAATTTTTGCACCAAGACTAATTAAGCAATTTATGGTTGCTACAACATCATCACTTAAAATAATATTTTCAATTGTACTCTCTCCCTCTGCAAGAGATGCACAGATTAAAGAACGATGTAGTAGTGATTTACTTGGAGGAATTATTATTTCTCTATTAAATGTATTACCTTTACTAATTTTAATCTTCATATGTAATTCTTCCAAGAGCACTCGCAACAGCCTTACACTGTTTTACTAAATCTTCATAACGATCAATTCTTAATGACTGCTGACCATCTGACCATGCTTTTTCTGGATTAGGATGAATTTCTAACATGATACCATCTGCCCCAGCTGCTACTGCAGCTAATGCCATTGCACTTACATATTTCCAATTACCAGTTGCATGCGATGGATCAACTATAATTGGTAAATGAGTTTTTTCCCTAAGAACTGCCACCGCACTTAAATCAAGTGTACTTCTTGTGGAATTTTCAAAGGTTCTTATTCCCCTCTCACATAAAATTACATTAGGATTACCAGAGGACAAAATATACTCAGCAGACATTAACCACTCTTCTATAGTAGAGCTCATACCTCTTTTTAAAATAACTGGTTTATTGGTTTTTCCAACAGCTTTTAAAAGTTCAAAGTTTTGCATATTTCTAGCACCAATTTGCAAAATATCAACACTATCAATGAATAAGGGCAAAATGCTAGTATCTACCACTTCACTTACACTAATCAAATCATTTCTAGTTGCGACACTTTGTAACCTTTTAACCCCTTCCTCTTTTAATCCTTGAAATGAGTAAGGTGAGGTTCTAGGTTTAAACGCACCACCCCTTAGGATCTTTGTTGAGCTATTCTTAAGTCTTAATGCTATCTCATTCATTACATTCTCATCTTCTACAGAACAGGGACCAGCTATCATTTGTAAAGGAGCATTTTTACCAATTTTTATATGTTTTACACTAACAGTTGTATCTTCAGGATGATATATTCTACTAGCAAGCTTATAAGGCTCTCCTACTCTTTGAACATTTTCAACCCAAGGATTAGCTAATATTACCTTCTCATCAATAAGCGATAAATCTCCTAAAAGTACAATTAAATCATAATTTTCTCCATAAGAAAAATTTGTATAGATCTTCTCCTCACTAAAATGATCAATTAATTTCTTAAGTTCATTTTTCGGTATATTTTTATTTATCGCAACAATCATATAATCCTCCTATATTTTACTAATAATTTCCTCTATTGCATCTTCTATTGAACTATTATTTTCAATAATTAAATCAGCATATCTATTATACAACTTATATCTTTCATTATATAATCTTTGATGATCTTCCACATTTTTTACAAGTGGTCGATCATTCTCATTTATATCAATTTTATTTATGTCTCTTTTAATCCAAATGATTTTTCCATTATATCTTAGCTTTTTCATAGTGTTCTCTGATAAGACAATACCACCTCCACAATCTATTACTAAACCATTTTGTTGGTAGTATTTCTCTATTATCATTGCTTCTAATTTTCTAAAGAAATTTTCTCCTTTTTCTTTAAAAATTTCATTAATACTTTTACCATAGAATGTAACTATTTCATTATCTGTAGAAATTTTTTTTCTTTTCAATTTATCAGCTAACATGGATGCTAATGTGCTTTTTCCAACACAAGACATTCCAATTAGCACATAGTTTGTTTGATCATTTAATAGCTTATTTGAAACTGTTTCAATAAGTTCATCCTTAATTTTAACATCATCAAATATTTCTGATGCATACTTAGCCTGAGCAACTAACATTTTTAAACCATTAATACCTATTATATTTAAATCTTTTGACTGTTGCAGTAAATTTGTATTGATTGGATTATATATCAAATCAATAACAACTTTTAAATTATTAAACTTAGAACAATCAATTATAACACCATCATCTTTTGGATGCATACCAATAGGAGTTGCATTGATAATTACATTTACAAAAGCTGCCTCACTATATAAATCATCATAAGAAATCATATCATCAAAAGAATTTCTAGATACTATTTTCCAATTTATACTCATTTCATTTAATACAGAAGATACCGTTTTAGCACTACCACCAGATCCTAAAATGTATACATTCATATCATTTAATGAGATATTACTGCTTTCAATTAAGTATTTAAAACCAAGGGCATCACTATTATAACCTATTAACTTATTTCCTTTTTTTACAACTGTATTTACACAGCCAATATTTTGTGCTGATTTATCAATTATATCCAAATACTTCATTACCTGCTCTTTATAAGGATGGGTAACATTTATTGCATCAAAATTCTTATCAGTCATGAATTTATGAAATTGTTCATTATCTAATTCAAAATTTTGATATTTATTGCTTGAGAAAAAAGGATGAATTAGATAAGAAAAACTATGCTTTAAAGGAAAACCTACTAACCCCTTAATCATAGCTTATCACTTGATTTCATCTGCATAATGGCATCAAGCAATACTAAAGCTAACATACTCTCAATTACAATGCTAGAGCGATAAATGATTGCAGGATCATGAAAACCATCAATTGTTAAGTCTGTATTTTCCAGTGTTTTCATATTGAAGCTTTTTTGAGTTTTTCCAATTGATGATGTTGGCTTTATTACTACCTTGAATTTTAAAGTATTTCCATTTGACATCCCACCGATAATTCCACCATTATTATTAGCTGAGTAGCATAAGTCATTACCTTGATAGCTCATTTCATCATTTACTTCACTGCCATGTCTATAACCATAGGCAAATCCAAGACCAAACTCAATTCCTTTTACTCCTCCAATACTAAACATTGCATTTGATATTTTACCCTCTAAGGTATCAAATAGTGGCTCTCCAATTCCAACTGGTAAATTTAATGCAACAACTTCAATAACTCCTCCAACAGAATCTTTTTTCTCTTTTGCATTTAAGATGATTTTTTCAAACTCATCTTTAATATCTTTATTAAATACAGGAAACTGATCATTTCTTACTGTATTTAATTGCTTTAAAATTGCTTCTTGATTGCTTTCAAGTTTATTATCAAAAATATTTAAAATTGAAAATACATGTGAGCCAATAATTATATTTTCTTTTTCTAAGATTTCTCTTGCAAAAGATCCAGCAGCAACAATAGGTGCAGTTAATCTTCCAGAAAAATGTCCTGAACCCCTATAATCATTAAAGCCATTAAATCTTTTATTTGCAACATAATCTACATGAGATGGTCTTGCGATATCTTTAATTTTTTCATATTTTCCACTATCAACATTCTTATTTTCAATCATTAAACAAATTGGAGCACCAGTTGTATATCCATTAAATACACCACTTACGATCTTTACTTTATCCTCTTCAAATCTTGCTGTTGATAAACTAGAAAAAGACTTTCTCTTATCCATATGATTTTGAATTTTTGATAAATTTATCTCTTGACCACAAGGAAAATTATCAATTACAATTCCACAATATTCATTATGCGATTCTCCAAATAATGATATTCTTAGGCAATCACCCATTATGCTTTTCATAATATTCCTCCACTCTTATCAATAATTCTTCACTATTTACTTTTATAAGCTTCCACTTGCCAATATCATCTAAAATCGTAACACTAATCCCATTTATATCATTTTTCTTATCAAGCTCTATTCTTTTCTTTAGCTCATTTATTTTAAATTGATAATTTAAATCTATTTTCATTTTTATTAATATATTTTTTACTCTATTATATAGCTTATCATTATCAATCATAAAAAGCATACCCAGAGCCACACACTCGCCATGATATAACTCTTCATTAGCTATACTCTCAATAGCATGACCAATAGTATGTCCAAAATTAAGTATTTGTCGATAACCATTTTCTTTCTCATCTAATTGAACTACTTCTTTTTTTAAAATTATCGAGCGATAAATAATTTCTTCAATGTTTTTATAACAATCTTCCTCTATTAAATCAACAAGTTCATTATCAAATAATAAACCAATTTTTAAAGCCTCAATAACACCATTTAAAAAATGTCTTTCACTTAATGTTTTTAATAGATTAAAATCAATGAACACTTCTGTGCTTTGATAAAAAGAGCCAATAACATTCTTTATTCCATCAAAGTTTAATGCACATTTACCACCAATACTACTATCTATTTGAGAAAGAGTAGATGTTGGAATTAATACCCATCTAATTCCTCGATGATAAGTAGATGCTACAAAACCGGTAAGATCTCCAATAACACCACCACCAAGAGCAATTAAGACATCATCTTTATTGCAGTTATTTTTTAAAAGAAATGAAATACACTCACTATAAGCTTTCAATGACTTTGTTTTCTCACCATTTTTAAGTACCAGTAAATAAGCATTATCATACTGTTTAAGTAAGATGTCTTGATAGCTTTTAGGTATAGCTTCCTCACTTATTATAAAGACCTTAGAATCAATTTTTAAATTTTCATTTACTTTATTTAAAAGATTATCACTAAGATATACCCTTGTATTTAATGATTCATTTTTAATATCAATTATTCTCATAAATTATCCCAAAGATTACTTAACAATTTTTTCAAATGCAGAACGATATATATTTATAAGTTCACTCTTTTCTTCATCATTCATTACTCTCTCATTTGCATTATGAGTAGCAACAGTCCCAATATTATAATCAACAACTTCACCATCTACAACGAAATAAACCGCTGGCACATACATTCCTTTTTTACCAGAATGGTCAGCTGCTAAATAATTATCTAAATGCTTTAGAGTATCTAAGTATGCTTTTTTTGATCGATCTCTTAAATCCTTATCATCTTCCTTTACATTTACATATAAAATTTTATAGTCATATTCTTTAGCAAGATCATTTAAAACAGGCACCGCCTCTTTGCACCATGGACAATCTTTATAACCATAATAAACAATAAAATCTTCATCTGCATCAAAGAAAGAATTGATATCACTCATACTTCTTGGTAAGAAAAAATGATTCAAATCATTAAAGCCAACATAACCACTCATATCCGCTAAAGTACTATCACAACTTTTACCAACGCTAACACAACCTTTATTATCGTTATATATTTTAGCATTACTACAACCCACTATTAAAAATATTAAAAACAACATCAAAATTTTTTTCATCTTCTCACCTCTATCTGTTATCTATTTTACACTATTTTAAGATAAAAATGAAGATATATGTTATAATGATGCCATGTTAAAATTAAATAAGAAATATAAGAATTTTAAGCACTACTTAACTGTTGTATCAGGATTTTTTATCATTCCAATCCTATCTTTTTTTATATCACAAAATTATAATTTACAAAGTTCAAATTTCACAGGACTCATCTATAATCTTAAAAACCCAATAATTATTTTGTGGTTTTCATTAACATTATCAACAGTATATTTCCTGTTAAAAGACTACTTTATAAAAAATCCAACAAGTACAACCAACCTAAAACCTTTTTTATACTGTGCAATTTTATCTGCAATATCACCATATACAACAAAAGTAACAATCTATAGCATTTTACATGTTGTACTTGCATATGTTGCCTTTTTTTACCTTCATTATTTATTTTTCTTTTCTTTCTTTAATAAAAATTTTAAAACAAATAAAATTGATCTATTCTACTTTTTTATAATTATAGTCTCTACTATAATTGTTCTTAAAACACTTGCAATTACCTTTTTAGCACAAGTCACTTACTTGTCAGGATTATCAATATATTTAACTCTATACTACATAAAAAAATAGAGTCATTACAACTCTATATTTAAGATATCTAACTCTTCTTGAGTTAAATATCGATATTGACCCTCCTTTAAATCTTCAATTTTTATATTCATAATTCTTATTCGATGTAAATCTTCTACATGATAATTAAGCCCTGTACACATTCTTCTTATTTGTCTATTAAACCCTTGATTGAGCACAATTTTAAAGGTATGTTTATTAATAAAGCTAACTTGACACTTATTTGTTTTAACACGAGTGTTATTTTTAGTATTTGTAATTTCTACACCTTCACTCATTTTCTTCAAAAAGCTATTAGTAATTACCTTATTAACTCTAACAATATATTCTTTATCATGTCTATTTTCAGAGCGTAATATTTTATTAACAATATCACCATCACTAGTAAGGATAAGTAATCCAGTTGAATCTTTATCAAGCCTACCTACAGGAAATAAATGCTCATTAAAATTCATAAATTCATAAAGGTTACCTTCAACATCTTTTTCTAAGGTACATGTAATACCCTTTGGCTTATTTAAAATAAGATATGTATGACTCTTTTTTAAATTTATAACCTTATCATCAACACTTACTGTTTGTAAGATGTTTACAGTAGCTCCAACATCAGCAAGCACACCATCAATTTTAACTCTTTTATCTTCAATTATTCTATCTGCCTCTCTTCTTGAAGAGAAGCCGCTGGCACTTAAATACTTATTTAGTCTAATTTCATTTTTTTCTTCATGCTTAAATTTTTGAATAACTTCTTTACCCTTATCTTTTTGAAAAGCTCTTTTCATAATTACACCCCACCAACAAATTATTATAATGATTTAAAAATATTGCAACTGCAAGAATATCAGCACTACCACCTGGACTTAAGCTCTTTTTAATAAATTCTTTATTCATATAATTTAAATGTTGATCTAAATCTTTATACTTTGCACAAGATAGTTGCTTACCAAAATTTAATCCTTCAATCCCTCCACGCTTTACCATATTAGCATCATCATTTAGTGAAATTAATTTAAGCAAAGCCTGTTTTAATCTGGTTGGATAATCAACTTTTTCTTCTTGTATTATTTTTAATGCAACATCAAATGCAAGTGGTATACCAGCTTCTACTTCACCACGGATTCCTGTAATATTATATTTTTGATACATTTTCTCCCCATGTGTTCTAAATTCTTTAAGCGATGATAATTCCCTCTCAACTAAACCATTTGTCATTTCTTTAATACCTTCTTGTAACTCGATTAAAGAAGGAAAATCTAGTTTAGCAATTAAAGATATAATAATACCAAACATAAAATTTGCTCCCTTATGAGTATTAATATTATTTGTCGCTAAAAACATCTTATCTTCATTATTTTTTCCAATTACTCGAACACTATCAAATAAGTCTCTAAGTGATCCAGTATGATTTTGACCAACATCAAAATAGTCACTAAAACCATCTCTTAATGCTGTACAACTATCAATAAATATTGGAAAGTTCATATCAGTGTGTGAACCATTATCAAATGGATCTACAAGTCCAGGTTTAGGAGCTAAAGAAACTTCTTCTATTAATGATCTAAATGCTAAATTTATTATATTGTTTTTTATCATTTTGTTTTATCAGCATTCATAGCCATGATAATAAAATCTTCAGATAATGAAAGATGCTCTGTAATTATGAGTTTCATCTGTTCAACATCACCATTTTTTAAACAACGATAAATTAAACGGTGTTCAACTAATGCTCGCTCTCTTCTTGGAGCATCGGTTAAAGAAATATCACGAAATCTAATAAGATAATCACGCAGTCTTTTTTGAATTGTTTCTAAGCGTGGCATCTGAGCAAATTCATAGATCATCGTATTAAATTCTTTTGATAGTTCAATTACTCTATCAACATTATTACTTGCTTGAGCTTCATCAGTTCGATCTAGAAGATCTTCCATTTTAGCAAACCTCTCATCATTCATTAGTTTCATGGCATTTATTGAAGCTAAAATATCAAGAGCAACCCTAATCTGGTATATCTCTTTTACATCAGCAACATTAAATGTAGTAACAACTATTCCATAATTTGGAATATATTGAACAATACCTTCATCTTGAATACGACGAAGTGCCTCTCTTATAGGAGTACGACTAACATTTAGTGATTCTGCATAATGCTTTTCATTAATTCTTTCCCCCATTGGAATTACACCACTTATAATCGCTGATCTTAAACCCTCATATATTATTTGATTAAGTGGTAAGTTTTGAGTTAAATCAACTAACTCAATAACATTTTTCATGTAATCTTTCATATATTATCCCCTTTTTATCTTTAATATAATTATACGGTATTTTATAACCATAATCAATTAATTGCATACACTGTATACATCAAAAAAAACACTTCAAAAATGAAGTGTTGCTATATTATAATTGTTACTTTTTGTTCAGGTATATCATAGAAAGGATCATGCTTTTTCTTTAGGAATGGTACTGCAATTGAAGGAAATAAAGCATATGTTAAAACATCTTCAATTGATGATGTAAATGCTTCTGCCTCTTTAGTAAGAGAGGCCATAGCACTATCTAAATGATTAGCTGGACGATCTGTAATAATTTCTTGATCTTTAGAAATTATTTTTTCTATAACATCACAAGAAATTTCTGCCGGTGATTTTCCATAATTTCCTTTGACATAGTCTTTAATTTCATTAGGAATTAATTTATAGCGCTCATTGCTAAGGACATTCATAACAGCTTGGGTACCAACCATTTGTGAAAGTGGAGTAACAAGAGGAGGATACCCCATATCCTTACGAACTTTAGGAACCTCTTGTAAAACAGCCTCGTATTTATCAAGCTGTTTAGCCTCTTTTAATTGTGATAATAAATTAGATAGCATTCCTCCTGGAACCTGATATATTAAAGTATTAGGATCAGTTTCAAGAACCTTACTATTAAAAATTGCAGTTTCTTTAAAGTTCTCTTTCACTTTTTTAAAATGATCAGCCACAACTTGACACTCATCTAAATTAACATCAATTTTATAACCAAGCTCTTTAAGTGCAATAACCATTGACTCCGTTGCGGGCTGACTTGTACCACCAGAAAATGAAGAGTTTGCTGTATCTATTACATCAGCACCCGCCTCTATTGCCTTAAGGTATGTCATTTCTGCAATACCACTTGTTGAATGTGTATGAATGTGAAGCGGAATATTTATAACATCCTTAATACCTTTAACAAGTGTATAAGCTCTTTGCGGTGTTAAAATACCGGCCATATCTTTTATACAAATTGAATGTGCTCCCATTGCTTCCATTTCTTTAGCAAGCTCAATAAAGTATTCATCTGTATGTACTTCACTAATTGTATAACAAATAGCAAGTTGAGCATGAGCTCCATATTTTATGATAGAGTCAACTGACTGCTTTAAATTGCGAAGATCATTTAATGCATCAAATACTCTTATTATATCAATACCATTCTCTATTGATTTTTTAATAAATGTATCGACAACATCATCAGGATAATGCTTATATCCAAGAAGATTTTGACCACGCAAAAGCATTTGAAGTTTGGTTTTCTTTACGTGCTTGCGGATTGTTCTTAGTCGATCCCATGGATCCTCATTTAAATATCGAATACAAGCATCAAAGGTTGCTCCTCCCCATACTTCCAAGCTATTAAATCCAGCATTATCAAGATTTTTTAACACCGGAATCATCTGTTCAGTGCTTAGTCGTGTTGCGATTTGACTTTGATGTGCATCACGCAATATTGTGTCAGTAATTTTAATGTGTTTCTTCATTAAATACCACACTCCCTTCTTCTTTTAATATTTCATATATTTTATTTTGTAATTCTTCTTTTGCATGCGTTTTATTTCTTGTACAAACCTTACTAGATAAACTGCAAATATAGCACTTTCGATCTGGAATTTTTATATCTGATCTAGAAATAGTTTTTTCATTACTATGCACATCAATATCAAGCAGTCTTCCAAATGAATCTTGATCTTCAAATGCAATCATTTGTTTTTTAACTGTTAATAAATCACTAGAGTTTATAACAACAAAATATTCAATACCAGTATTAAGACTTATTGTTTTCTCATATAAAACATCTAATGACAATGCTTTTATTTTGTTTAATAATTTCTCAATTCCAACAAGCAAAATCGCTTCAATTAATTTATTATTTTTTATCTCGCCTGGAATATTTACCTTAAGAGCGAGTAGTATACAATTATCAAATTGCTTTAAGATTTTCTTTTGAAAATTTATTCTATTTTCACGATGTAATAGAACTTCTTCCAAAGAAGGTTTAACACCTTCATTAAAGGCCGTATTGGCATCGCTTTTAATGTAATGCTTAGTCACGCTTTACCTGATAAACCACATCAATTAAGCTTCCATCACGATATTCAATAAGTGCAACTACTCTATCACTATATTCAATTGGCTCAGGTGTGCCAACAATACCATAGGCATACTCCTTAAGCTCTTCAATTGTAAGTTGTGGGATATCAACATTTTTAAAATGTTCAATAAGATCTGTACGATTTGGATTAATTACTACCCCAACCTCAGTTACAACCACATCAATTGATTCTCCAGGAGTAATTATTGTATTAACATCATCAACAACACATGGAATTCTTCCACGAATAACAGGAGTTAATATGATGCTTAGTTTTGATCCAGCTGCCGTATCACAATGCCCACCAGATGCTCCTCTTATTACACCATCAGATCCTGTCATAACATTAACATTGAATTTTGTATCAATTTCTAAAGCTGATAAAACTACAATGTCTAGCATATTAACAGCTGCACCTTTATTAGCAGGATTCGCATACATTGATGCACTTATTTCATAATGCTTAGCATTTTTTTGAATTGATGCAACTGCACCCTTATCAAACGATTGAGTATCTATTAATGTATCAATTAAACCCTCTTCATGCATTTCTGCTAAATGTCCAGTTAATCCACCAAGGGCAAATCCAGCCTTAATATTTTTTTCAATCATTGCATCTTTTAAATATCTTCCAACAGCAAGTGCTGATCCACCAGTTCCTGATTGAAAAGAGAACCCATCTTTAAAATATGGTGAAGCTTGAATTAATTTACTTGCATATTCTGCAATTAAAAGTTCTTTTGGATCTTTTGTAAATCTTGTTGCTCCTTTTGATATTCCATCAGGATCACCAATAGAATCAATTACAACAACATAATCAACATGATTTTGAGGAATACTAATTGGAGTATTTGGATATGGCATTAGTGTATCAGTAATTATTACAACCTTCTCTGCAAACTCAGCATCAACTTTAGCATACCCTAAAGATCCGCAAGTTGCCTTACCATGTGATCCATTAGCGTTTCCATATTCATCTGATGAAGATGCTCCTAAAAAGGCAACATCAATTTTAATATCTCCCATTTCAATAGCTCTTGCTCGCCCACCATGTGATCTTATAACAACTGGGTTTTCCATGATACCATTTGATATCGCAGCCCCTACTTTATCACGAAGCCCACTTGATGTAATATTGGTAATTACACCATTTTTAATATGCTCAATAATCGGCTCATGGGCATTAGCAATTGAACTTGATGCAAGCGTTAAATTTTTTATATTTAACTTTGCAATTTCTGACATTACTAAATTTAAAACTTTATCACCTTCACGAAAGTGATGGTGAAATGAAATAGTCATCCCATCTTTTAAGCCAGAATCTATTATAACTTCTCTAATAGAATTAAAAAGTTTCTTTTCTTTTGGAAGCACTGCAGTAACTTTTGCACTTTTACGATTATATGTTGGCTTACGATCAAACTGACCATTAAAAAGACCTCTATCTTTACTAAACTTTTCAGGTATCTCTCTATTTACTTTATTTTTTGGCATACTATTTTTCCTCCAAATCTATTTTTATATTGGCAGCACTAGCAAGTGATAATACACGCTGTGCTCTTTCAACTATTGGTTTATCAATCATTTTACCATTTAAAGAAATTACACCAGAACCCTTTGCCTCTGCTTCATTAATGGCATTAATAACAGCCACAGCATTCTTAATTTCTTTCTCACTTGGACAAAAAACACTATTTATAATAGGAATTTGACGAGGATTAATTACAGATTTTCCATCAAATCCTAATTGACGAATAAACTCAGTTTCTTTTCTTAAAGTTTCAGGATCATCAACATTTGAGAAAACCGTATCAACAGCAGCAATCCCAACAGCTCTTGCAGCATGTACAATCATTGATCTTGCAAAAAATAGTTCTTCACTATTTCTCTCTGGATATCTTCTTGTCTTCATTGAAGTAACATAATCTTCAGCGCCAAGAGCAATTCCAACTATTCTTGGTGATGCTTTTGCGATTGATAAAGCATTTAAGACACCAATTGGCCCTTCAATCGCTGCAAAGATTTTAGTAGAACCCTCTTCTCTTTTACATTGTTTTTCTGCCTGTAAAATAATTTCTTCTGCATCTTTAACATCCTGTTCACACTCTGTTTTAGGAAGACGAATAACATCAATACCAGCACTTACCATGGCAAAAATATCATCCTTACCACCACATTTTAAATCATTAATACGCACTACTGTTTCAGTATCTTTAAAATCTAATGTTTTAACTGCTTGATAAACAAGAAAGCGTGAAGTATCTTTTTCTTTTAAAGAAATTGAATCTTCAAGATCAAACATTATTGAATCGGCTCCATATAGATTAGCATCCCTTAACATTCCTGGATTACTTGCAGGAACAAACATCATTGTTCTTCTTAAACGTTCCATGATTCTAATTCCTCCCAATTTATATTCTCTTTAATTCCAACTGCACGATGGACTACAGCAATTGTACGAGCCTTAATTGTACAATCTAGCGCACCTTGATCAACAAGAGAAACCTTAGCATCTTTAATACCTAAATTCTTTAGTGTTTCTAATACCACCTTACGAATTTGTTTTCCAAATTGAAACTGCACACTACTTTTTAAATCAATTTCAATTCCTTTGCCTTCATTTTTATCAATCATAATTTGAATATCCGATGATTCCAATGTTCCAGCAATTGCCTGATTCTTAATTTCAAAATTTACCACTTGATTTTCCTCCTTTTCTTAATTTATTTATAAGTGATTGACCATCATCTGACATTAAATAATCAAATGTGGTACTTGGCACAAGTTTTTTTACAAGATTTAAATCATTATCCATTAGAGCATCTCTTACACAAGTTGCACTAATAATCATTCCATCAACTTCTTTTCTAGCAATAATTTCTACATCAATCTCTGGTTCTAATACTTTCTTAAGTACTTGATTATAGATTGCAGTAGTTTCACACTTATGTTCATATCCAACAAATCTTTTTGTAATATTCAATACTTCAGCAATTTTCTTAAATATTTTAGCATCTAATCTCGCTTGCGTTTCTATAACACTTACATCACTTTTAAGAAAATATGCTGGAAATGTTTCTTTTGATATCATATAATTTTCTGTTTTTAATACTTCAACATTATTTAAATGTAGAGTACCATTTTTAACTAAATTAAATCTTACATCACTTGGAAAAAGTGATGCATCCTCAGATAAAACAAAAACAAAAACAAGATCAGCTTGCAAAGATGCATATTCAATTAAATGTTGATGTCCTTTAGTAAATGGATTGGCATTCATAACAATGGCACTACATTTACCACTATCTTTTTTAAATACTTTAATTTTTTCAAGATAACAATCAAAATTATTAATGCCTCTTTCTAAAAACACTAAATTTTCATCAACAAACTCAATTTCTTTAAACCCTAAATATTTAAAAGATGCAACTGAGCTAGGCTTGGTATAAACATATATATTTTTATAACCATTATCAATTATTTCATTTATCAAAAATGAAATTAATATATTAAAAGTTCCTGTGTCTGAGTTTTCTTTATCAACAGCAACACACTTTATAACATTTTTAAATATAGAACCTGTTGCTACTAACTTATCATCCTCAAATACGCCATATGTAAAATCGATGCAATCTTCATGTTTAATTTTTGCTCGATTTAAAAATGTAGTCCACTCATTATAAAGATCCTTATCTTTTTTTACATACATGCGCATTATTTGAGACATTTTACTCTCCTTTTAAATTATTTTTTCTCTGTTGGAAAACACTTTAATAAAACTATACTAGCAGCATAGATTATTAATAAAGCCGCAAATATTCCACCCATTCCAACAACCATTATTTCAAGTGCAGGTGATATATCTGCCATATTAAAATTTAAATTCATTTTTATTATACTCCTTTATTAAGCAAAGAACATTAGAATCATTCCACCAGCAACAACCGATGCTATTTGTCCTGATACATTTGCTCCAATTGCATAGTTTAATACAAAGTTTTTTGGATCTTCTTCAGTAGCAAGTTTTTGAACAACACGAGCAGACATTGGAAATGCTGAAATTCCAGCTCCACCAATCATCGGATTAATCTTCTCTTTGCGAAATAGATTAACAAACTTTGCAAAGAGTACCCCACCTATTGTATCCATTACAAAGGCAACAAGACCAAAAGCAATTATTAATAGTGTTTGAAAGTTTAAGAATTGATCAGCAGTCATCTTCATTGATATTGTAAAACCTAATAGAATTGAAACAAGATTAACTAGCTCATTTTGAGCAGTAAGACTTAATCGATCAAGAACCCCACACTCTCTAAGTAAGTTACCAAACATCAAAAATCCAACAAGTGGTAAAGAAACTGGTGCTATAAATCCTGCAACTATTGAAATGATAATAGGAAATAATATCTTAGTTTTCTTTGATACACCAGATGCTTTATAAGTCATTTTAATTGCTCGCTCTTTTTTTGTAGTAACAAGCTTAATTGCAGCTGGCTGAATTATAGGAACCAGTGCCATATATGAGTAGGCAGCAACAGTTATTGGTCCTAACAATTCTGGTGCTAACTTATTAGCTACAAATATTGATGTCGGTCCATCAGCTGCTCCAATTATTCCAATTGTAGCTGCCTGTGGTAAAGAAAAACTAGCAAATACCGCAACAATTATTGTAAAGAAAATCCCAAATTGAGCAGCAGCCCCATAAAGAAGCATCGAAGGATTTTGGAGCAGTGGTCCAAAATCTATCATAGCTCCAATACCTATAAAAATAAGTAGCGGAAATAACTCGGTCTCAATACCAGCTGCAAACAATACATTTAAAACCCCTTCAGGTCCTCCTGGCTGAGAAATTAGACCAGAGTGTGGGAAGTTAACCAAAATAGCACCAAGCCCCATTGGAACTAATAATGTTGGCTCATACTCTTTAACAATACCTAAGAATATTAGTACTGCCCCAATTGCCATCATTGTTAATTGTGGAATAGTGATTTGCATTACTCCATTTAATAAAAAATCCATAAATATCTCTCCCTCTTCTACTTAATAACAACCATCACTTCACCAACATCGATAGCTGTACCCTTTTCTGCATATATTGCAGCAACTACCCCATTTTGTGGTGCAACGATATTATTTTCCATCTTCATTGCTTCAAGTACAAGTAATACCTGATTTTCACTTACTGTATCACCAACTTTAACATCAATTGATAAAATGTTCCCCGGCATTGGTGATATTACTTCAACACCCCCATCAACACTTATTGGCTCATTGACAACAGTTTTTACTTCTTCTTTTACTGCTTCTTTTACTTCACTTTTCTCCTTTACAGGAACCGGTTTTGAAAATGATAATCCTTCTGGATTTCCAATTTCTTCCATTTCTACAACATATTCTTTATCGTTTAACTTTACTCTAAATTTTCTAAGCATCTTTTATTTGCTCCCTTCTTCATAAATACTTACCAACCTAAAAGTTGAATCTGGCATATTATTTGCTAATACACTAGCAGCAATAATTGCTGCAGCCTCCATGTCTTGATCAACACGTCTAATTGATTTAACTTTAACCTTGGCATCTAAAACATCTGTAGATAAGATTGCAGAAGCAATTATTGCTACAGTATCATACTCTTCCTGATCCAATATTTCTTTTGTAAAGTCTATCAAATCTTCTTTTTCATAAATATGTGGCTCTACTTTTGTAATTGCACTCTTATCTATTGGTTTTGATTTTTTCCTCCAAAACATTCAAATACCTGCTCTTTCTACAATATTATTATACTGTATACACCTGTTCTTTGATGGTTTTCAAGTGTTTTTTAAATAGATATACACTCAAAGAACACTTAATGTAAACTATAATAATAATTTAAGTTTACAATTATAGTAAATAATGATATTCTTTCATTTGTGAGGTGCTAATATGAAATTATTAATATTAAAAATGTTAGAAGAAAATATGCATGAGTTTACAAGTGGAGAAGTTATTGCCAAAAAATTCGGTATGACAAGAGCTAATGTTTGGAAAAATATTCAAAAACTTATAAATGATGGTTATAAAATTGAATCAGTTAGCAATAAAGGTTATCACTTAGTTGATTATAATACCAACATTTCTAAATCAAGAATTTCAACGTTGACAAACAATAAAGTTACAATTGAATATTTAGAAAGTGTAGATTCTACAAATAATTATGCTAAAGAAATAGTTAAAGATAGTGATATTTCAAATCATATTGTTATTTCAGATCAGCAAACTATGGGTAAAGGAAGAAATGGTCGATCTTTTTATTCTCCAAGTAAAAATGGAATTTATATGAGTTTTATCTTAAGACCTCAGTTGACATTATTAGATACTCAACTTTTAACAATTGCTGCAGCTGTTGCTGTTGTTGAAAGTATTAAAGAGCTATATGAAGTTGACACTGATATTAAGTGGTTAAATGATATCTACTATCAAAATAAAAAGTTATGTGGAATATTAACTGAAGGAGAAATTATATTGGAATCAAACTCTTATCGTTATGTAATTGTTGGAATTGGATTAAATGTATTTAATGATCAAAACCTTCCAAAAGAACTTCAAAATATTTATAGCTCACTTGATACAATATTTAAAGGAAAAATTGATCGTAATATCCTAGTTGCTACAATCATTAATAACTTTTATGAGCTTTATAATAATCTTTTAGAAAACAAAACCTTTATCTTAGAAAAATATAGAAATTCTAGTATTGTATTAGATAAATATATTACTATTAATAATGACTTAAATAAGAAATATTTAGTGATTGATATTGATGATTATGGACACTTAATTGTAAAAGATGAAAGCGATGAAATTATTACATTAAATAGTGGAGATGTTAGTATAAAAGGAGACTTTAATAATGAGCACTAAAGACATAACCATAGCAGCAATATTTGCAGGCTTAATATCAATTTCAGCATATGTTGTCATTCCTTTATCAATTATCCCCTTTTCTTTACAGGTGTTCTCAGTTTCTCTAACAGCCATATCGCTTCCAAAAAAGCAAGCAATGCTTGCGATTGTAACCTATATATTAATTGGTTTAATAGGAGTTCCAGTTTTTGCAGGAGGAAGAGGTGGACCACAAGTAATACTATCTTTAACATTTGGCTTTATTATAGGATTTATTCCAATGGTATATATTATAAATACCTTGTTTAATAAACTTCCTAAAAATAAACTTTGGATTGCCTTTGTTTGTGGAAGTTTGGCACTTTATGCTGTAGCACTACCAATTCTTTATTTAAATTTAACTTTCTATGTAGGTAAAACAATTAAAATTTCAACACTGTTACTATCCTATTGGATAGCATTTATTCCAACAGATTTGATATCGTTAGGATTAAGTTATATCGTTTACTTAAGAATGCCCAAGTCTATTATAAAAAATAAAAAAGCTGGAAATTAATCCAGCATTTTTTTATATGAAGAATGGAACAGATCCTGTAAGTCCTGCAACAACTATAAATATAATAAATATACCTAAAGCCCATTTTGCAGATTCTTTTTGCCATTCACCCATATCTAATTCTGTCATTTGAAGAAGTAGATAGATAAATGCCACAAGCGGACTTAATAAGTGGAATGCTTGTCCTAAAAGTGATGCCACTCCAAGTTGCATTTGTGTCCAACCATAGGTTGCACCCGCTTCTGCAAGCACTGGTAATACTCCATAGTAGAAAGCATCATTTGATAAGAAGAATGTTCCAGGTGCTGATAAGAACGCTACAACAAGTCCCCAAACATTTCCAAAGCTTTCAGGGATTATTTTGGTAAGACTTATAGCTAAAGCATCAGACATTCCAGATACTGTAAATAATCCTGTAAATACCCCTGCACCAAGAACTAAGATAACAACCGCAACAGCATCGCCTGAATTTGCATGAAGTCTTTTCTTTTGATCTTTAAGATTAGGATAGTTCATCATTAATGCAATTACAGTTCCGATTAAAAATAGGAATACTGATGGAAATGTATCCTTCAACATTAGTAATGTAATTAGCGTAATTGTTAATATTAAGTTTGGCCAGAATAGATGTGGACGACGAATTTTAACTACCTCTTCATCTTCAACAGTTGTTAACTCATTTAACTCTTTTTCCGTTAAAACTTTAATTCCGATACGTTTGCGCTCTTGAAGCCCCATATAAACAGCAACTCCAAGCATATAGAAAACAGCAAGAACCATCCCCGGCGCTAAAGCACGAAGAACTTCTGAATCCATACCTTCTAGCTCAGATAATACAGAAATAACACGGGCTGTAGGGCCACCCCAAGGTAATAGGTTCATAATTGTATTCATCAAGATAACAACTACACCCAAATTCATCATTTTCATACCGAGCTTCTTATAAAGCGGTATAAATGCAGTACATGTAATTAAAGTCGTTGTAGTTCCATCACCATTAAGTGATACGGCAGCTGCTACTATAGCAGATGCAACTAAAACTTTTAATGGATCACCATTAGCAAACTTAATCATAATTTTTGTAATTGGATCAAACATTCCTGCATCTAGCATTAGTGAGAAATAGAATATCGCAAATAATAACATAATTCCTGTTATTGATGTTTTCTTAACTCCTGCTAAAACAAAATCCCCTAAAATCCAAATTTGGTCCATAAATGAAACCGTTGATGCATCAGCAAGTCCTTTAAGCTCGACTATCTGATTTGTGTAGAGTCCCATAAATGACCCTACTAAAGCAAATACTAGTGGCACAATAATCAAAGCTGTAAATGGAGATAACTTTTTCTTCATTATCAAAAATAAAAATACAGCGATCATTGACCAAGCCAACACTGTTAGTGCAATAGGCATAAAATAATTCTCCTCTCTTATAATTTATTCTATATTTAGAATGTAACTTAATTATAGGCATAGAAAGCGATTACAACAATATTATACAACGATAAAACACACCTAAGAGACACTTAAAACACTTGATAAACACTTTAAAATTTTATAAATTAAATGTTAAAAGTCCTTTATTTAAAGGACTTTTATGACTATTTATAATTATTTTTTAAGTGTTTTATCTATTGTTTCTATAATTTCTTCCAATAAAATATGACACTCATTTGGAAGCCAAGTGAACTCATTAGCATCATTTAAAAATTTTCTTCTTAATATAAATGAGTCTTTTAAGTTATTTAAATAATCATCTTTTTTAAAATCAATACTCTTACCATCACTCATATAATAAGACAAATTTTTTATATTTCCAAAAGGCATAAACTCACATTCTTCATTTAATATATCTTCAATAATTTTAAAAGTTTCTTGAGGATTAATTTTTACAGCATTAAAGCTTCCAGTATTTAAAATATAACATTTAACATCATTAAGGAATAATTTTTTAAATTTAGTATAGTCTTCAAATAATGGATATACCCTAAAAGGATTTGCATATGGCTCAATCACAAGCTTACCAATATCATTGCTATTTTCAGCATTGGTGCGAGCTGTACTAATAGTAGCCCCCATAAAAGAAGCTAGAGTTGGATCATCAATTTTCGTACAAGCTGGAAAAGCATCATCTCTCATAATCCAAAAGATACTCTTTAATGGTGATGTAATTTTATCAACTCTATTATCAATAAAGTATCTAGATTTAATACATCTACCATTATCATTTCTAATATCATCAGTTCTAATCATGATTTTGTCACTCTCATCTTTAAAGACACCATTATTTTGAGCAGTGATAATATGATTGTCACTTGGATTAATTACAGTATCTTTACTTTTATCAAAGTATGATGGCTCAAGAGCAATACAACTCAAACTATTCTCACAAACAATAAAGGCATCATCATGTAAGACTTTTGTCTCAAAATCCTTATGATGCTTAGCCAAAGTAATTGTAGACTTACCAGATCCAGATAAACCAAAGAAAGCCATTGTTTGTTGTTTATCATTACATTTAATATGTTTTAGTCCACCGTGACACGGGATATAGTTTAACTTTCTTGAAATATTCCACACCAAAGATAATATCGCTTTTTTTATTTCTCCAAAATATCTTAAACCAAGGATTGCAGCTACATTTGATACAGGATCTAATAGTACTAAACCACTTGGATAATCAACACTGGACCACTGTGAATCTACATAGATGAAAACATCATCTATAGTACTCTTAATTCTTCCAAATTCAAAATTCACTAGCGTATTATATAAATTATTTTCACTACCTTCCTTAATCATAACATTAGCATTGACCTCAAAATCTTTATCTAAACCAACATGAACACAAGATTTATAAAAAGTGTTTTTATGGTTTTGTTGAATCAAATCTTGTAATAACTTTAAAAATTTATAGTCCTTATCACAATCTATGATATGCCTAGAACTCGCAGTTCTTCCAACAATTGAACCATTATTATCAACTAGAACCTTTGCATCTTTATCCAATCCCAATGCTTCTGCATTCTTTATATTTAAATCTGTAACAATAGTTGATGATGATACACTTGCCAACTTGTATGCTTCATGGCGTGAATTAATAGAAATAACATGATTATGATAAAATGCTGTCTCTATTGTTGATCTAAATGCTAAATGCAATTTATTATTTGCCACTTAAGAATCCTCCTTTTATAAATAATAACAATATATAATATTAAATGTTGTATTTTAAAAGTTTAATATGTTTTTCTTATGTATATTTTTAAAAATATACAATAAAAAAACAACTTTTCCTGTAGTAACAATTAAATAATTATGTTATTTTTAACTTAACTAAGAAATGAGGACAATATATGATTCAAATAATAAATCAGCTTGATTCACCAACTAAAGTACAAGAAAAAATCGATAAAGCTTATAAGAATGGCTATTCTTTAGAAAAAGTTACATCACATTATAGAGTATATAAGAAAGAGAAAACTCTGTTAGCTTATAGTTATCTTGTAGAAAAAGAAGCAAAAATAAAATGCAAAGATGTAATTTATAAAGAAAAATTTAATGATCCAAATGTTTCAATTCGTTACTGTCTTAAAGACTCTAAAAATAAAAATATGATCGATGATTCATTACTAATTGATTATTATCAACATCAAAGACAAATTTATAGTAAACACACTCTATTTTTTTGTGTGTTATCACTTGCTTTTTTATGCCTTATTTTATATACAAACATTTTAGTAAGTTTTGTAAGTGGATGGGCTTTTATTATTATTAATTTGTTTTTGCTTTATCGCTTTATTACTTACAGAAAGTTCTATAAAACAATATTTAATCCACTATTAAAAAGTACAAATAGTATTGATTTAAAAAAAGCCAACAACATGGTTATTATTACCAATAGAAAATTAGATGATAATGAATTTAAAGAAATATCAAAGCTGGGTAAGCTTGAATATTCCAATACAAAAAAACAAGAATTTATTTATAAACTTCAAACACTTGCAAAACATAAAAAAGTTGTTGATGAAGTAAATAAATTCGACACTTTACAAGCCGATATATTTACAACCACAAGATAATTAAAAAAAAGCCCTAAGGCTTTTTTTTAATACTCTTATTTGCTTGGATATATATTCCAAGATAAATGAGAAATCCAAAAATATACGTAATAAAATTGAACTCTTGTATTGTTATGTTTTTTCCACTAAGTAGTGGTGCTACCATATTTTGAAATCTTGATGTTATGGTTATATAATGACTAAATCCTATAATTACCAGTGAAAAGATAAGGCAAGAAATAATTTCACAAAATAATAATTTCGAATCATCTCCATTCTTTGTTTTCAACATAAGACATGAATATAAAATTGGTGAAACTAGTAATAACAATCCTGTAATAACCATAAAAAATATAATATTGTAAACAAGATAAGAGATACATAAACTTATAGCAATTATACCCGCTATTGTGAAAGTTGATCTATATACTGATTTTTTCATAAACCATCCTTTATGACATCATTAAATTGTAAATAAGCGCATACAAATACACCATATCAAATTTCTCTTATAACTATAGACCACTCCTAAAATTAAACCTAAAGGAAGTCTTATAATTAAATTGTTATGATTTCTCATACTCTTTTTTTTCTAGTACATAAAAACATCATATAAAGGCTAAATACAAAAACAGCTAAATAAATCCCAAGTAATAATATGTTATTTCTATCAGGATAAAAATCCATAGCCCAAGCAGGTAGAAAATACATAACTCCATCAAACCCTCCTAAAATGATTAATACCACTACTGTCAAAATTGCAACTGTAAGTGAAGCAAAGATACTTCCATCTGTTAGAATATTACAAATTGTCAATAACATCATATATGTGATTGTTATAATGAAACTAATCAAAATCCCCCAAGATAAGATACCCAATACATCAATTGAAAAAGATAACTCTTTAAGATATAGAACTGAATATGCAAGATATCCAATTATTGATGATAATGCGAGCATTATTGTAAATACAATACTTACGGAAATTACTTTGTATAAAAAGACTTTTGTACTTTTTGGAACTGCCGATAACATAAAGTATAGATATTTACTGTCAATTTCTCTTGATAGTATAGAAGAAGATAGAACAACTAAAATAATATAATAAAAGCCTAGAGAGTTTAAGAAGCCTAATACGGCATTAGAAAAATCTGCTGCTGTACTAAAATTACCCATTGTTATTGAAAATTGTTGGCTCGGCGAAACTATTCCAAAAACTATAGTTATTGGGAATAAGCAAAGTATTAATGCAATCACTTTTGTCGAAGTCTGTGACAATAATTTTTTTATTTCATATTTGAATAACAATCCATCCATTATATATCTCCTCCTACATATATTTCATCAAAAGTGTCCGCCAAAGATTTTCCATTTCCAATAGTGTTTTCTCTAACTATAATTTCTTTATTAGTTAAAAAGATTACCTCATCAAAAATTTTTTCTGACTCATGCAGCTGATGATTAGAAACAATAATTAAATATCCTTTGTCTTTCAAATTTAAAAGTTTTTTATTAAGTGTCCTGATGCCAATAGGATCTAGACCTAAGTATGGCTCATCTAAGATAATAATCTTTCTCTTAATATTAAGTAAAGAAATAATTAACGCTAATCTCTGTTTCATTCCAAGTGAATATGTGCTAACCTTTTTATCCTTTGCACCAAACAAATCAAATTCTTTGAAAAGTCTTTCTAATTCTTCATTCTCTATTTTATAAAGTTTGGCAAATAGCAGTGCATTATTCCAACCCGATAAATGTTTAATGACCCCTGTTGACAAGAGATAGGATACATTTTCTACAACATCGTCCCTGTTAAAGACATTTACTTTTTTATCATCAATCATAATAAGCCCTTCATCAACATCTAATAGTCCCACAGCACATTTTAATAAAGTTGATTTCCCCACTCCATTAGGACCCACTACTCCATATATCCTATTACTTTTAAAAGAAAAAGTTATATTTGACAACACTCTTTGGGTCCCATAGTTTTTTGAAACATTACTAAATTCAAGTTCCATTTTTCGCTCCTTTTCTAAAAATATTAAAATACAAGGGCATGGCTTGCCATGCCCATTTTGGTATAGTTTCTATAAGTTAGCTTTACCGTAACTTACACAAAACCATAGTCCAACAGATAAACATCCGCAACCATTTTTCCCTTTTCTACCAAAGGCTTTAATCATAAGTTTTCCTCCTTCCCTTGTATCGAACTAGAAAGATATTTTAGTTCCTAATCACATAATAATCTATATATTAAATTAAGTCAATAAAATTTTTACGGTATCAATATATTTTATATTGTTATTATATTATTTTTATGTAATAGTTGAATTTATATTGACACAGTTTATTTTTTATTTTATTATTTGTATATAGATATTAGGAGGAATTGACTGATGCCATTTTATAAACTAAGTAACAAGGAGAAACAAGTAATGATAGTGCTTTGGAATTCACCAAATGCACTTACAGGATCGGATATATGTAAGGTAGATAAAAACTTAAATGTAAATACCGTACAGGCTTCACTAACAAAACTTCTAAAAAACAAATTCATTGAAGTTAATGATATAGTTTACAGTGGTACGGTACTAGCAAGAGAATACAAACCATTAATTACAATGGATGACTATGCAGCTATGCAAATAAAAGATTATTATAACTCATGTTCTAAAAAAGAATCTATATCAAATATTGTAAATTATTTTTTAAATCAAGAAGATCAAGAAGATAACCTGCTTGACGAACTGCAAAAAATTATTGATTCAAAAAAATAAGCTATTTAACTATAAAAGTGAAAGGGTGATTTTTATGAATGCAAATATAATTATAAATATTCTCATCGTATCAATTTGTGTTGTTTTTCTAAACTGGGCTTTTTTAGACAGTGCAAACGGATTAAAACGTATTGGTATTAATACCCTGTTTGCTAGTTTTTCAGTTTTAATAATCCGCCTCCTTATCCCCTTTTCAGTGCCATTCCCTCTTAAACTATCAATTGCTTTTCCATATTTTAGTAATACAATAAATTCCGAGATACGTTTATTCAATTTCACCACAAACACGATAGTTCTATTACTTTCTATTTGGTTTATTGTCAGTTTTATCTTATTGCTTAGACTCATATATCAATATATTAAGCTTAGAAACCTCAGGAGAGTTCTTATAGAAAACAATAAAATTACACACACTTATGAACAAACGTTTGTAAGATTAAAATCCTTATTTTCATTTAGTAAGCATAGAGAAATTAGAGTAGTTTCTTCAGATTTAATTAGTGAACCGTTTTCTTTTGGAATCACTAATTCTGTGATAGTTATTCCAAATAAAGAATATAAACACAATGAACTTGAATTCATTTTAAAGCACGAATTATTCCATATAAAAACAAACGACTCATTTTGGAAACTGTTATTTTGCATCCTAAAAATAATATATTGGTGGCTTCCTACGATATATATAGCATCTAATCAATTTAGTGAATACTTGGAAATTCGTTGTGATAATAATTGTTTAACTGATCAATTATACTCTACTAAAATTAACTATCTAGAGTGTTTATTAGAAGAACTTCGCGAAAGAAGAAATAACATAAATAACCCCTTAACTATCAGTATGGCTTCAAATAAGAGTTTAATTGAGAAACGTTTCAATATAGTTCTTTCCAAAACTGAACTTAATAAAAATAATAAAAGATATGTAAAAATAATCATTGGCTTAATCTTTATAATCTCTTTTGGATTAACTTTCCTTCCATACACACACTAACAACATATTTATATATTTAAAATATTTATAAAAATAAGATGGTAGTTCATCTTTTTTTATATTTATCATAAGAATATTTATTGCAGTTATCAAAATAATTAGTATACTTTCACTGCCGCCGTTATAATGTTTCACATGAGTAAAAATATAATATTCAGCAATAATATCTATCGTGTGCAAAGATAAAAAGAAAAGAGCCTAAACCCTTTTAAACAAATGGTTTACTACTCTTATTTTCTTACTCCCACTCAATACCACACATATCATTCATTTGTATATCCAGAATCAGTATGTCTAATTCTAATAGTTTGTCATGCATAAGAATTTCGAAAAGCACTATTAAAAATATAGAATTCAAATTCATTGTCTCTCTCAAATACATAATTTGATATAGTCCTTACAGTATCTTCACACACGTATATATTATCATCACATATCCCTATTTTAATCATATCTCCAACCCACTCTTTAATTATTCAGGTTTGATTAAACCTATTAAACTTCATCAAAGTAAAATAGATGTCTAATACAAATAAAATTATAGAATATATTAAATTCTGTTTTTTCCTATTTGACAGATAAAATAAGAAATTGAGTGTAACTTACATATCCTAAAAGTAATATAAGCGCTTCACTACCTGTAACAATATCTAACTTGAAAACATCTGCATGTATTGCTCGGGTTAAAATGATAAATATCGTGAGTATTATCAGGGGGATGGTACCTTTTGCCAAAACTCTATTATTTACATAATCTTCATATTCTCTATTTGACTCTGACTTAGCATTTTCTAATATTTTTTTCTTTCCATTTCTTCTCCTTTTTGACAAGTTTGCTTGTCAACTATTGTTATTGTAATTCAGCCAGTAAACTTGTCAATAGAAATATTTAATTTACCATAATTCTCTAAAATCAATAGTGATAATGTCTTAATATATCAAACTCGATAATGTCCCAAATGTTATATAATATACTTCTATTATTTAGGAGGTGTTATTTATGAGAAAGGTTGTGTTAAGAATGAATGAAG
>JBKEBK010000019.1:0-3098 GCA_047973125.1 Anaerorhabdus sp.
AAAATACAAATATTTTTTAGCTAATGAATTAAAAGAATTATATTCATCAACTGGTGATATAAAAGTAATAAATACATATGAATCAAATTTATATGTAGAAAAAGATAAAGTGTCTGAAGCAGTTATAGAAGACGAGATTGTTTGTATACCATGGGGTGGTAATCCAATAGTTCAATATCATAATGGTAAATTTATCACTGGTGATAACAGAATAGCAGTTGTTAAAGATAAAAAAGAATTAAATACAAAATATTTATATTATTACATGATAAATAATTTGATTTTAATTGCATCATTTTATCGTGGTTCTGGAATCAAGCATCCAAGTATGTCAAAAGTTCTTGATTTAAACGTACCAATACCTCCCCTTGAAGTTCAAGATGAAATTGTCAAAATTCTTGACAATTTCACAGAGCTTACAGCAGAGCTTACAGCAGAGCTTACAGCAAGAGAAAAGCAATTTAAATATTATAGGTCATGTTTGTTAACTGAAGACAAAGACTCTTTTGAAATGAAACTGTCTGATATATTTCAAATTCAAGGAGGATATACACCATCAAAATCTGAGCTTGAATTTTGGGAAAATGGATCTATCCCTTGGTTTAGGATGGAAGATATTAGGAAAAATGGTAGAATATTGAATGATTCCATACAGCATATTACAAATAAAGGTGCACGCAAAATATTTGATAAGAACTCAATTATTTTAGCAACTACTGCGACTATAGGTGAACACGCCTTAATAACTAGTTCTTTTGTCGCTAATCAGCAGTTTACTGTTTTCACTTTAAAAGAAGAAGTGAAATCAATGATCAAGATTGAGTATTTATATTACTATTTTTTTCTTATAGGAGAAGAGTGTAAACATAATCAGAGTATCTCAAGTTTTCCTTCTGTAAAAATGAGCTGGCTGAAGTCTAAGCAAATAAAAATACCTTCATTTGATAAACAAAAGAATATTATTTCAATTTTAGAAAAATATAGTAATTTAACAAACGATACAAATGAAGGTCTTCCAGCTGAAATAGAAGCAAGGAAAAGTCAATATAAATATTATAGAAATAGGTTATTAACATTTAAGGAGTTATAATTATGGAGTTTGATGATTTAAATGGTGTCGCAAATGAATTAATTAATAATGATAATAAGAAAATTAATATACTATATGCTTTTAATGGTACTGGGAAAACAAGGCTTTCAACGGAGTATACTAAAATAATAGATTCAGATGAAAATAATAAAGTTTTGTATTTTAATTCTTTTATTGAAGATTCATTCACTTGGACAAACAAAGAATACCAAACAATTACTGATGAAAATTCTTTAATTGAATCTGTACATCTAAAATTAGATACGAATTCAAAATTTTTTCATATTTTAAAAGATAGTGGTAAAGAAAAAGAAGTTAATGATTTATTTCAGCGTTACACACAAACAAAAATAGAACCAAATATTGATTTTGAAACGGGTGAAATTAAATTTAATATACCAACTGGTGATGAGAAAAATGATTCGGATATAAAAATTTCACGTGGAGAAGAAAGTGTATTTAAGTGGTCTGTTTTCTATGTGTTAGTCGAAGAAGTCATTGAAAAATATAATGCTGTAGAAGATGGAGATGCAAAAGAACTTGATACGAGTGTAGAATACATATTTATTGATGATCCCGTATCATCTTTAGATGACAATCATATTTTAAATGTTGTATTAGATTTATCAAAATTATTAAAATCGTCAAAAAGTGATGATCTTAGGTTCGTTGTAACAACACATCATGCACTCTTTTATAATGTGTTACATAATGAATTTAAACAAAAAAAAATATTTAAATCTGAAAATTATTTATATAAAAAAGTTGAAAACAAATATATTTTGGAAAAATTAAGTTCAGATTCACCATTTGCGTATCATCTTGAGATTAAGAGAATTATAGAAGAAGCAATTAAAGCTGATAAAATATACAAATATCACTTTACACTACTTAGGAATTTACTAGAAAAAACATCGACATTTCTAGGTTATAGTAGTTGGGATAAATGTATTATTGCCAATAACAGAGAAGCTTACACTAGAGTAATAAATCTATATAGCCATAATAAGCATTCCTTGGATGAATCTAAATTTCCAACTGAACAAGAGAAGATAATGCTAAAGTTCCTATTTGAAAATTTTATAAAAGAATACAATTGGAATAAGGAGATTTCTAATGAGTAATGGATACAAAACATCAGTTGTAGCAGAATTAACAGATGGTATAATTTTATCTGAATATAAGTCAAATCCTGACTATACTCTAAGAGAAGGTTATCAAAGTGAAAATGACCTTGAGAAGCAGTTAATTAGTGACCTAATTAAGCAAGGATATCAAAAACTAAAGTTTAAAGATAATGTTGAACTTTTAAAAAACTTAAAGATTCAAATAGAGAAATTAAATGATACTAAATTTGAAGATGAAGAATGGGAAAGGTTCTTAATTGAATATTTAAATCCTTCAAGCGCAAGTAAGACTGAAATGGCAGAAAAACTTCATGATAATCACATTTATGATTTTATTTTTGATGATGGACATATTGAAAATATTAAGATAATCGATAAAGAAAGTATTCATAATAATATAGTTCAAGTTACAAATCAATTTTGGAATAATGCTAAAAATAGGTACGATGTAACAATTTTAGTAAATGGGTTACCACTAGTTCACATTGAATTAAAATGTCGTGGAGTAAGCATTGAAGAAGCGTTTAATCAAATACATAGATATGGAAAAGAAAGTTTTAACGATGATCACTCATTATTTAAATATGTTCAAATTTTTGTAATTTCTAATGGTACATATACTCGTTATTTTTCAAATACAACATCACGTGAGAAAAATAATTTTGATTATACTTGTGAATGGGCTGATGCCAAAAATAATCCAATTAAAGACCTTAAAGATTTTACAGCTATCTTCTTTGAAAAAAGAACAATACTAGAAGTACTTACAAAGTATTGTGTGTTTACAGTAAATAAAGAATTATTAATTATGAGACCATATCAAATTGCAGCAACAGAGCGTATATTATGGAAAGTAAAAAGTAGCTACAATGCTCAGACAT
>JBKEBK010000023.1:0-159192 GCA_047973125.1 Anaerorhabdus sp.
GTAATGTATTATAATGTCATCTGTTCTGTAGCATTAATCTTAAGTATTATATTATCTAGTTTACTACTTATAAGAATGATTAGAAAGGAAGTTACAAGGAATATAAAATGAATAAAATAATTGAGTTAAAAAGTATTAAAAAAGAAATTTGGTGATTGAATTATAACGCTGAAATCTAATTAGTTTGGTGTTGTTGGTATAGAATAAATGTCTATACCTTTTTATTTATCAAAAGGGGAAATTATCTAAAATATTAATAGAGAAATGGTGTTAATTTTGCTATAATAAAAAAAGGGGGAAAGAGTGTGAAAAAGGAAGAATTTATTAAACTATGTGCTAAAAGTAATTTATTGTTATCTAATGTACAGACTCAACAGTTTTTAGATTATGCTAAGCTTATAAAAGAGTACAATGAAAAGATAAACTTGACCTCGATTGTTGAGTTAGAAGAAGTTTTAGATAAGCATTTCTATGATTCGCTTTTGCCATCTTTCTCATATGATTTTAAGGGGTGTCTTTGTGATGTTGGTGCTGGAGCAGGGCTTCCATCAATTCCATTAAAGATTGCTTATCCTGATTTAGAGGTAGTAATTATAGAGCCAATTTTAAAAAGAGTTAAGTTTTTAAATGAAGTAATTAAGATTCTAGATTTAAAAGGTATTAAATGCATAAATGCAAGAAGTGAGGATTATGTAAAGAATCATCGAGAGTCTTTTGATATAGTAAGTGCAAGGGCTGTTGCTTCTTTGGATATACTTTCTGAGTTGTGTATCCCTTTAGTAAAAAAAGGTGGTATATTTCTTGCGATGAAGGGGTCTAAAGCTGATGAGGAGCTCGTTCACTCTAAAAATGCTTACACTGTTTTAGGGTGTGAATTAGAGAAAAAAGAGAGTAGCTTTTTAAATGATAAGTCTACTAGAAATAATTTATTTTTTAGAAAAGTAAAGAATACTCCTAAAAAATATCCTAGAGGTTATGCTCAAATTAAGAAAAATCCATTATAAAGGAGTAAAAGTGTGAAACAGTTATTAAATATACCAATTATTAAAATAAGGGCAAATAGGTATCAGCCCAGGGTGCAGTTCAATGATAAATCTTTAAGTGAATTGGCTGATTCAATTAAAGAGAATGGCATTATTCAGCCAATTACTGTTAGAGAATATGGAGATGATGAATATGAGATCATTGCTGGAGAGCGTCGTTATCGTGCAGCAATGATTGCTAAAAAGAAGGAAATACCTTGTTATATTATTGATGCTAGTGAACAAAATGCAAGGCAGAGTGCTCTTGTTGAAAATATTCAAAGAGAAAATTTGACTCCTATTGAAGAGGCAGTTGCATATGTTCAAATTATGAAGCACTCATCAATTACACAGAGTGAGTTATCTAAGAAAGTTGGTAAGTCGCAATCGACAATTGCGAATAAAATAAGATTGTTAAATTTACCAATTGAAGTTAAAAATGGATTATCACAAAGAATAATTACTGAAAGACATGCTCGATCTCTTTTATCACTTCCAAGTGATAAAATGGTTGATGCATACAACTTTATAGTAAAAAAAGGCTATAACGTTTTACAGACAGTTGGTTATGTTGAAGAAAAATTGAATGAGAGTCCTAAAAAAAATAAAAGGGTTACAAAAGGAAGATCAAAAAATGCTCAGATTGGTATTAATAGTGTCAATGAGTGTGTTGCAAAAATAAAACAGGCGGGGATTAATGTTACATCAGAGTTGGTTGATGATACTGATGGAGTAAAAATTATCATTAAGTTTCCAAATTAAGGATTGGGTGGAAAATATGGGAAAAATAATAGCAATAGCAAATCAAAAAGGTGGGGTTGGTAAGACCACAACTAGTTTAAATTTAGCATCAGGATTAGCATATCTTAATTGTAAGGTTTTACTTGTGGATTTTGATCCTCAAGGTAATGCTTCTCAAGGAATTGGGGCTAAGAAAAATAATCCAAAGAAAAGTGCTTATGATATGTTACTTGGAGAATGCAGCGTTAAGGATGTTACAGTTAAATTATCACAACCTCCAATGGATGTTGTAACTGCAAATATCTCACTTTCAGGTGCTGATTTGGAAATGTCTCAAATTGAGGAGCGAGAGAAATTACTTAAGAATAAATTGGATGTTATAAAGGATGATTATGACTATATTATTATTGATTGTCCGCCATCTTTGGGCCTATTAAATACCAATGCTTTAAGTGCAGCTGATACAGTTATTATTCCAGTACAGTGTGAATATTACGCTTTGGAAGGGTTAACTCAGCTTTTAAGTACTATTAGGCTAGTTCAAAGGATGTTTAATAAAAAACTTAATATTGAGGGTGTATTACTAACAATGTTTGATGCTCGAACAAAATTATCAACAGAGGTAAGACAAGAGGTAAGAAAGTATTTTAAGGATAGGGTTTATAGTACAGTAATTCCAAGAAATATTAAATTATCGGAGGCTCCAAGTTGCGAAAAGTCAATTTTTGATTATGATGTTAAGTCTGAGGGAGCTCGGGCTTATGCAAATCTTGCAAGAGAGGTTATTAATGCTTCTTTGAAGGAGAATAAGTAATGAGTGAGAAAAATAAGAAGTTAGGAAAAGGATTAAGTAGTATCTTTGGGGATGATCTAAATGATGTGATTGAGGATATCCAACATGGAAGATCTGAATATGGAAAGGCTAATGAAATAAGTGTTAGTGAAATAAGAGCAAACCCGTATCAGCCAAGAGTTAATTTTGATGTAGATGCTCTTAATGAATTATCAGATTCAATAAAGGAACATGGAGTATTTACTCCAATTCTTGTTCGCAAATCGCTTCAAGGGTATGAGATTATTGCTGGTGAGAGAAGATGGCGAGCAACCAAAAAGGCTAAGCTAAAAACAATTCCGGCAATGGTTGTTGAATTTAGTGATGAGCAAATGATGGAAGTTTCTATTTTAGAGAATGTTCAAAGGGAAAATCTAAATCCAATTGAAGAGGCTATGGCTTATCACAACTTAGCAAAAAGACTTAACTATACTCAAGATACAGTTGCCCAAAGACTTGGTAAATCTAGAGTCTATGTAGCAAATATGACAAGACTTTTAAAACTTCCAGAAGTAATTCAGAAAATGGTTATTGATAAAAAGATTTCAATGGGTCATGCAAGATGTTTAATTTCACTTAGTGAAGATGATGCTGTGTATATTGCTGAAATGGTTGTTAGTGATAACTTATCAGTAAGAGAAACTGAAAATCTTGTAAAAAGATATAATAATGAAGATAAAAAAGCATCAAAAAAAGTTATAGAGAAAAATCCACATTTGATAAGTGTGGAGAATTATATGAAATCAAAACTGCAGACATCAGTAATTATTGAAAATGGTAAGATTCAAATTAGTTATAGTGGTGATGATGATTTAAATAGAATTTTAGAAATAATTGGTTGTATCGAAGAATAAAGCTCAAGATTGAGCTTTATTAATTTAGGAGGGAAATAATGAGTAAAGGATATATCTATGCTTTTTTATCGGTAATAGTTATGAGTTTTGCTACTATTTTGAATTCGATTTTCATAAGTGATATATCAAATTATACAGCAGTATTTATAAATAGCTGTACGGTCCTTTGTATTATTTTAATACAAAGGATTACTCTTAAAGAAAAAATAATAAAGAAAAAATTTAATGTCACTATTATTTTTATGTCGCTATTTAATTTAATTGGCTTATTATTAATGTATGAATCAGTTAGACTATTAGGGGCCAGTACTTATGGATTTATTAGTAGAATATCTATTGTATTCTCACTTATTATTGGAATTTTTATTTTAAAGGAACAATCAAAGATATCTATTTTGGGTATCCTACTTACTATAATTGGTATTATAGTTATGAGATACGCTAATATTGATGGAGCAAGTGCTAAGGGAATAATTATGACTTTAGGATTTGCTTTTAGTGTATCAATTAGTAATGCCCTTGCAAAAAAGGCAAGTGAGTATACCCCTAATGAAAAACTTCTTTATAACAACATTTTAATTTTTATTATAATGTTTATATACATGTTAATAACAAAAGAATATGCAATAGCTTCTTATAAAATTGATACTGTATTAATATTTGTTATCTCAGCATTTCTAAATGGATTTTTGGGAATGAAATTTTATTATCTTGCCTTAAAGTATAAAGATTTTACATCAGTTACCCTTATTAGAACTACAAGTCCAATATTTACATTTATAATTGCTGATATCATTTTAAAATTAAGTATTATTACCAAACAAAAGTTACTAGGAGGAACTCTTATCTTAATTGGTGTAGTTTTAGTATTATTAAAAAAGAGAAAGTAGAAATATATTTAATTATTTAGTATAATAGAGATAGCTTATGGAGGTATTATATGGATATTATATTCAACATTGGTGTAAGAGTAATAGCATTTATTCTTTTACCATTTCTATATTGGAGATCATTGAAGGGTAGAAAAAAAGGATTTTTTGATTGGATTAATATTAAATTTCCTAAATTTAAAAGTAAGGAATTAATTGATTTAATAATAATTTCATTTTGTATAATCGTTTATATTGTATTCTTATATGACTTTATTATTTATAAGTATGCAGATATTACAAAATTTAGTATTATAAAGTTTAGTAATTATGAGGTAGGAACAATTATCTCAATTATTATTTATTCATTCTTCCAAATTGCTTTAGGAGAAGAAATCTTTTTCAGAGGGTTTATCAAAAAGTTTTTCTCAGATAGATTAGGCTATTTTATAGGGAATGTAATTCAAGCAATTTTATATGGTTTATTTTATTTACTAATACTTAGAACTTCTCTTTCATTACCATTTCTTATTGGAGTTATAGCTTGTAAAGTGGTAATTGGATATGCTTTAGCAATGGTTAATGAGAAAAAAGCTAAAGGATCAATCATCACTAGCTTCTTAATTTCAGGTTTAGCTAATACCTTTAGTATTTTATTATTTATATTTTTATTCTAAGATCAAAAATTTTGATCTTTTCTTTTGATTTCAACTTTTCTTCTTTTTCCTTTAATAGAAATAAAATGCAAGGCATTAATTACTTCACTACTGGTATTTAATAATGTAACAGTTGTAAAAGAATTTTGAATGTTAATTATACCGATATTTTCATATGGCACAGAGTTATTACATAATGCTCCTACAATGTCACTAGATCTAATCTTATCTTTTTTACCACATCTTATAAATAGTGAACAGTTTTTTTCTTCAAGGTTACGGTTTTTATTTTCTTTTAATAATGGCTTATCTAATGAATTATTAAATTTCTTATTAAAGATAAAGGGTTGGGTATTTTCTAGAATTTGATCTTTTATATTAGACTTATCATCGTCATTAGATAAGACAATTGAGATACCACTTTTATTATTTCTAGATGTTCTTCCGGACCTGTGGATGTAGCTATCAAAATCTATTGGAAGGCGATAGTGTATTACAAGTGAGACATCATCGACATCAATTCCTCTAGCACAGACATTGGTACTTACTAAGATTCTTATTTTTCCTTTTTTAAACTTATCAATTGTTTGATTACGTTTTTTCTGATCTAATGCTCCATGAAGATAAGAAACTAAGTAATCCTTTTTATTTAAATTATAAAATATTTCTTCAGTTTCCTTTTGAGTATTAGCAAATATAAAACAAGAGGTAACCTTATTATAATTAAGGAGCTTATCTAAATCTTGATCAATGTTTTGACTATTATAATAATAAGATTTAATATCTTGATTTATTTCTTTGGGATCATTTAGTCTTATGTTAATTGGATTATTGAGCTCTAAGAAATCAAAGGAATCAATGTTATCTAAGGTAGCTGAAAATAGCCATGTTTGCTTTGGTGAAATCATTGATCTTAATTCTATTACTTGTTCTAAAAGTCCATTTTGAACAAGTTCACAGGCTTCATCAAGGATAAAGTTATCAATATATTTTAAATCAATTGTATCCATATTAATTAAGTCGATAATTCTTCCTGGTGTACAAATAATTACTTGGCATCTTTGTTTTAGTTGAAGTATTTGACTTTTATAGGGCATTTTACCAACACATAAAACGGCATGGACTTTTTTATAGATTGCAAGGGAGTTAAATTCGACGTGAATTTGCTGGGCTAGCTCTCTTGTAGGGGCAACAATTATGGTTGTAGGATTTTTATCTTCAAAGCTTAACTGCTCAATTAATGGTATACAAAAAGCAGCAGTTTTACCTGATCCTGTTTTTGCTTGAATGATGTGATCATTACCTTTTAAAAGGGAAGGTATACAAGCTTGTTGAACTGGTGTACAGCTAATATAGTTACGCTGTTCAATTGCTTTTTTTAATTTATCATCGATATTTATGTCTTTAAATTTTAATTTTTTCATAGCTTAAGTTTATTATTGTTTGCTGATATTTACAAGCAAATTTAATAATATTGTGGTAAAATTAAATGATAAGGAGTACAACTATGAATGATACAATTGTTGCAATATCTACATCTTTACAAGAGGGTGCAGTGGCAATTATCAGATTAAGTGGTGATGATGCTATTGATATAGTTAATAAGATCTTTACTAAAGATCTAAGTAAAATTAAATCACATACCATTAACTATGGCTTTATTAAAGATGATGCGGAAATTGTTGATGAAGTACTAGTTAGTGTTTTTAAATCTCCTAAAAGTTATACAACAGAAGATATTGTTGAAATAAACTCTCATGGAGGCATTATTGTTACTAAAAGAATTTTACAGCTTTGTTTAGCCTTTGGAGCAAGACTTGCGAATAAGGGAGAGTTTACTAAAAGAGCGTTTATTAATGGTAGAATTGATTTAATTCAAGCAGAATCAGTAATGGATTTACTCAGTGCTAAAAACATCACTGCATCAAAGGCGGCAATCTCAGGAATTCAAGGAGCAGTTAGTGATTTGATTAATCCATTATGCAATGATTTAATTGAGATGATTGCTACAATTGAGGTTAATATTGATTATCCAGAATATGAAGATATTCAAAAGATTTCAGAAGATATTATTTATCCTAAGGCTAAAGAATGGTTATTAAAGATTGAGAAAATAATTGAAATGTCACAGTCGGCTTGTATGATAAGAAAGGGCATTAAAACAGCAATTATTGGTAAGCCCAATGTTGGTAAGAGTAGCTTATTAAATGCTCTATTAAAAGAGGATAAGGCCATTGTTACAGAGCATGCAGGGACTACAAGAGATATTGTTGAGGGTGAAATAATGTTTGGAAATATTTTACTTAAACTTCTTGATACTGCAGGGATCAGAGAAACAAATGATGAAATTGAGAAAATTGGTATAGAAAAATCTAGAAAGATAATTGATGAAGCTGATTTATGTCTTGTAGTATTGGATGGCTCAAAAGCAATTGATCAAGAAGATGAAATACTAATTAAGGCAACTGATCATAAAAATAGAATAATTGTTTATAATAAAAAAGATTTAGCAATAAAAGAAGGAATATGTATTAGTTCTAAGAATCAAGATTTAAAGGCTTTAGAGGATGAAATTATCAAACGCTTTGAAAAGGAAGTTCATGTAAGCTCAGAGGTAACATTAATTAATGAGCGACAAATTGCTCTAGCCTTAGCTGCTAAGATGGCCATGAAAGATGCTATTTTAGCCATAGAGAATGGGTTAGAGTTAGATTTAGTAACAATAGATTTACAGAAAGGGTATAGAAGCATGAAGGAGATATTAGGTGAAGTTAGTAAGGATGATTTACTAGATACCCTATTTAGTCGCTTCTGCTTAGGTAAGTAAATAATGGAGAATATCGTATTTAAAAGAATAATGGCAGCTATAATTGATGTTTTAATCATTTCGATTCCTTTAAGGATTATCTTTTTTATAATCATTTTAATATTTCCACCATTAGGAATATTTTATGCAATGGTAGCCTCAATACTATATTTTATGATGGAAATGGGCTTGTATCTTGCAAATTTAGATACTATTGGAAAGATGATTATGAAGATTAGGGTGGTTGATGCAAACAGAAAAAAAGTTACAATTGAAATGATGGCATTAAGAACTCTTATTAAATCATTTTCAATATTTTTCATTCTTGGAATAATATCTTGGATTTCAGTAGTTATGATTATGTTTAACTATCACGCTCTTCATGATTTAGCATCAAGGACAATTGTATGTCACAAGAATTAGGTTGGATTGATACTCACACTCATTTATGTGATCAAGCTTTTGATAATGATTTAGAAAATGTGATGTTGAATTTAAAAAATAAAAATGTTAGTAGAGTATTAGTTGTATGTCTATCTTTTGAAGAGCTTGAAAAAGGTTACCTTTTAAAAGAAAAATATCCCAATGTAGATTTAGCTTTTGGGATATTTCCTACAGAGTATGCTTTATTTACAACTGAGAATAAAATTAGAATTGAAGAAATAATAAAGGATGATCGTATTGTAGCACTAGGAGAAATAGGTCTTGATTATTATTGGGAAAAAGATGAAGAGAAGATATTACTACAAAAGGAAATATTTAATTTTCAAATTGATCTTGCTAAAAAATATCATAAACCAATTATAATTCATTCAAGAGATGCTTGTGCTGATACCTTAAAAATTTTAAAAGAGAAAAATCACTATGGGATAATGCATTGCTTCTCGTATAGTTTAGAGGTAGCTAAAGAATTTGTTGATATTGGATATTATATATCTCTTGCTGGTCCTGTAACTTTTAAAAATGCCAAAGAGCCTAAAAGAGTTGCTAAAGAAATTGATCTTAACTACTTATTAATTGAGACAGATTCACCCTATCTTACGCCAGAGCCAAATCGTGGTAAAAGAAATGAAAGTAGTAATGTAAGCTATATTGGAGAATATATTGCCAAACTTAAAAATATGGAAAATGAAGAGCTTATGATTCAATTAAATAATAATTATAATCGCTTATTTAAAAGGGGGAAGATAAATGAATGAAATAAAGTGTCCACATTGTTTAAAAGTGTTTAAAGTTGATGAATCTGGTTATGCAGATCTTTTAAAGCAGGTAAAAAACAAAGAATTTAATGATGAAGTTCATGAAAGGCTTGAAAGAGAAAAAATAAAATTTGATAGTGAGTTAAAATTATTAAATGCTAAGGCAGAAAGTGATCTTAAGGATATGCTTAATGAGAAAGAAAAAAGAATCAATGAATTAAATAATACTATTAATAATTATCAAAGTGAGAAGTTATTGGAGTTAAATAATTTTGAGAATAAGATGAGAGAGAAAAGTAATCTTCAAGAAAGTAAAATAAAAGAGTTAGAGGCTAAGATTTCTGAGAATAATTTAAAGAAAGAATTAGAGATATCAACTATAAAATCTAAAATTGATATTGAAAAAAATGAATTAAAGGTTGAGCTTGAGCGAAAGTTAAAAGATGAAGAAATCAAAAGGTATTCTTTAGAAAATAAATATACAAATGATATCAAGCAAAAAGATGAAACTATTGCCTTTTATAAAGATCTTAAAGCAAAACAATCTACAAAAATGGTAGGAGAAACCCTTGAGCAACACTGTGAAAATGAGTTTAATCGTATTAGGATGACAGCCTTTAAAAATGCAGAGTTTTCTAAGGATAATGATGCTAGAAGTGGTAGTAAGGGTGATTATATATACCGTGAGTTTAGTGATGATGGGATTGAAATTATCTCGATAATGTTTGAGATGAAAAATGAGAATGAAGAGACTGCAACTAAAAAGAAAAACCAGCACTTCTTTAAAGAGTTAGATAAAGATCGAAATGAAAAGAAGTGTGAGTATGCAGTTTTAGTTTCTTTACTTGAGAGTGATAATGATTTATATAATGAGGGAATTGTTGATGTTTCATATGAATATCCAAAGATGTATGTAGTTAGACCACAGTTTTTTCTAACAATTATATCTTTACTTAGAAATGCTGCTTTAAATTCATTAGAGTATAAAAAAGAGTCAGAATTAATGAAAAGACAGAATATTGATATTACAAATTTTGAGGAAAACCTAGATACTTTTAAAAATGCTTTTGCTAAAAATTATGATTTAGCTAGTAAAAAATTTAAGCTTGCTATTGATGAAATTGATAAGACGATAACTCATTTACAAAAGACAAAGGATGCTCTTTTATCATCTGAAAATAACTTAAGATTAGCAAACAACAAAGCAGATGATATTACAATAAAGAAACTAGTAAAGAATAATCCTACAGTTAAGGAAATGTTTGAAAAGTTATAAGGAGAAAAATTATGGTAAAAGTTAGGAAGATGTTGGGTAGTGCTGATTCGGATTACATTAAATCACTGATGTCCTTAATTGAAACACAGAGTAAAGAAACAATTGCTGAGTGGTGTTTAAATTATAGTGAGAATGTAATACTGCCAATTTTTAATAAGTATTGTCCAAATGATGTAAGGGTTAAAAATGCACTTGATGCATCTAGAGATTGGTTTGATGGTAAAAAGAAGCTGGCTGAGGTTAAAGATATTATATTAAATCAATGTCATCAAGCGGCAAGAGAGCTAGATGATAATCCGGCAGCTCAAGCAGCAGCAAGATGTTGTGGACAGGCAGCAGCAGTATTTCATACTCCTACCCATTCTTTAGGTTTAGCCTTTTATGGGTGTGCTGCTCTGGCATATGATGAATTAGGTATCGATAAGAGTAAAGAAGAATATGATAAGTATGCAGCACAGCAGTGTAAGAAAATGGAAGATGCTTTAGCTAAAATTGCTGTTAAAGATGAGAAGAATCCTGCAAAAATAAAATGGTATTGTTAATACAAAGAAAGGTAAAATAATTAAAATGAAAAAAATGTTTGAGAAAACTTTAAAGAAAACACTAAAGTATGTTGGTAATGTTTTACGTGTAAGAGAAGATGAGGTTGAGGTTGCTGGTGGTATAAGATCTAAGCGTGATGTAATTGAGCATTGTGGGGGAGTTTGTATTGCATTAAAGGATACTGATGGGAAATATTTTATGGTTGAACAATTTAGATATGCCCAGTCAAAGGTAATGCTTGAATTTCCTGCTGGAAAACTTGAAGAAAATGAGGATAAGTTAGAATGTGTTAAAAGAGAGATAATTGAGGAAGTTGGTTATAGTGGAAAAAACTTTGACTATGTTGGAATGATTGTTCCTACTCCATCATATTGTCAGGAGATTATCTATTTATACAGTGCTGAAGTATCAGAATATTTAGGACAAAATTTAGATGAAGATGAAGTGCTAAATGTTAAGAAATACTCTCTTGATGAGATTTTAGAAATGATTATGAATAAAGAAATTGAGGATTCAAAGACCATTAACTTAGCTCTTATTTTAAATCACATGAAAAATAATGGCTAAAATTATCGTTGTTGGAGGTGGGCCATCTGGAATGATGGCTGCTTATCAGGCTAAGAAAAACAATGAAAATGATGAAGTAATCCTATTAGATTCAAATAATATTTTAGGGAAGAAACTACTATTAAGTGGTAATGGACGTTGTAATGTAAGTGTCAATGTAGATGATACTGAATTTATAAAGGGCATTGTAAAAAATGGTAAATTCTTATATAGTGCAATGTCTCAGATTTCAATCTCTGATATCCATAACTTCTTTATAAAAAATGATGTCTTACTTAAAGAAGAAGATCATCTTCGTTTATTTCCTAAGAGTGAAAAAGCAAAAGATGTTGTGAATATGTTTGAAAAGTTATTGCTTAAACAAAAAGTAATTATTAAACTAAATCATCAAGTCAGTGATTTAAATCTAGTAGAGTCATGGATTATTGTTAATGATGAAAAGATTTATTATGATCATCTAGTACTGGCAACCGGTGGTATAAGTTATAAAGAGACAGGAAGCAGTGGTCTTATTCATAAATTATTAAAGAAAAATGGTGTTGGTATTACAAAGCTGCTTCCTCAAGAAGTAAGTTTAATTTCAGAAGATGAAGCAATAACTTCAAAAGCTTTGCAAGGATTATCATTTAAAGATGTAAAATTAAGTATTATCGAGAAAAATAAGAAGAAAAAGACAATTACTCATGATCTTATAATTACTCATTTTGGTCTTTCTGGTCCTTGTGCACTTAGATCAAGCTATGAGATTGTCAAAAAACTTCAAGATAGTGATGAGGTAATTGTCAGCATAGATTTTATTGAAGAATCTAATCTTCCTAAAAGATTACTAAAGTATTTAAGTGAGCATGAATTAGATCTTCATGATTTTAGATTAAAAATAATCGCAACTAAATCAATTGATGTTGCCTTTGTTACAAATGGTGGCATAGAAATAAAAGAGATTGATCCAAAGGATATGAAGCTAAAAAAATATCCAAATGTATCAGTTTGTGGTGAGTTAATTGATATTTCAGGGTATACTGGTGGTTATAATATTACTTCATCACTAATAAGTGGATATGTTGCAGGATCTACAATATAATAAAAAGAGAGGAGTATATTATGGGACTTAGTCATTTTGATAAAAAGGGAAATGCGATAATGGTTGATGTAACAGATAAGAATATATCTAAAAGAGAGGCCATAGCTTGTGGGACTATCATTGTTAATGATGATATTTTAGATCATATAAAAAATAAGTCTGTAAAAAAAGGCGATGTTTTAAACGTTGCAAGAATTGCCGGAATTATGGCAGTTAAAAAGACAAGTGATACTATTCCTATGTGTCATCCTTTAATGATTACACATAGTAGTATTGAATTTGAAATATTAGAGGAAACATCTTCAATAAAGGCAGTTTGTACAGTTGCTACTGATGGTAAAACTGGGGTTGAAATGGAGGCCTTAAATGGTACTTTAGCAGCACTTTTAACAATATTTGATATGTGTAAAGCCATAGATAAAAATATGTGCATTAGTGATTGTTATGTTTTAAAGAAAACAGGGGGAAAAAGTGGAGAATTTATTCACTCTAGAAAAACATGAGAGATAATATAAATAGAAATATCGACTATATTCGTATTTCAGTTACTGATCGTTGTGATTTTAGATGTACATACTGTATGCCAGAGGATGGCATTGAAACACTTAAAGAGGAAGAAATCTTAACATATGAAGAGATTCTTTTAGTGGCAGAAATACTAAGTGAAATAGGAATTGAGAAAGTAAAAATAACCGGTGGGGAACCCTTTGTAAGGTTGGGAATAATAAATTTAATAAAAGAGCTTAAAGCAATAAATGGTATTGAAGAGGTAACTATTACTAGTAATGGTAATTTGATTGGAAAATATGTTGATGAGCTTGTATCAATTGGAATTGATGGAATAAATATTTCTTTGGATACTAAAAACAAAGAAAGGTTTTATGAAATTACAAAACGCGATTGTTTAAATGAGGTCTTATCTTCAATTGAAGCAATTGCTAAAACAGATATACCATTAAAGATTAATTGTGTTCCACTTAGAAGTACTCCAACTTCAGAATTAATAGAAATTGCAGAGTATGCAAAGGATAGAAATATTCATATTCGCTTTATTGAGATGATGCCAATAGGTTTGGGTATAAAACATGAATCATATCAACAAGAAGAACTATTAGAAATATTAAAAAAGAATTTTGGCAATTATTGTAATGTTACAAATAAAGTTGGAAATGGACCAAGTACCTATGTGAAATTTGATAACTTTATAGGAAATGTTGGTTTTATCTCTGCAATGAGTCATAAATTTTGTGATCAATGTAATCGTATAAGAATGACTAGTGATGGATCTATTAAACAATGTTTATTTCATAATGATGGAATATCGCTTAAAGATTTAATTAGGCAAAATAAAAATAGAGAAGAAATTATTGAAGAGTTAAAGAAGACAATTAAAAGTAAAAAAAGTGAATATAACTTAGATGATAAAAGTGAGAGTAAAGTTATGGGGCAAATTGGAGGATAAAATGACATATAAAGTAGGAATTTTAGTAGCAAGTGACTCTAGCTATAATGGTTTAAGAGATGATTTATGTACTCCATTAATGAAGGAAATGATCCTAAAACAAACAATGGATGTTATTTTTACAGAAGTGGTAAGTGATGATTTAGAAGTGATTAAAGAGGGCCTTATAAAAATGAGTAATATGGGTTGTGATTTAATCTTTACAAGTGGAGGAACAGGATTTAGTCCTCGAGATAATACACCAGAGGCAACAAGGAGTATTATTCAAAAAGAAGCTAATGGGATAGCTTCAGCAATGATTTATAATTCATTGAAATATACTCCAAGAGCAATGTTATCAAGAGCAGTTGCTGGAATTTATAATTCAACACTGATTATTAACCTTCCAGGATCTCCAAAAGCAGTTAAGGAAAACCTTGAATTTCTACTTCCTAATCTCAATCATGCATTAGATGTACTAGGTGGAAATGTAAAAGAGTGTGCTACAAAATAAAAAGCTGAAAATCAGCTTTTTTTAATAGATTCTCTATAAGATAAAGTAGCAATAGCATCCATTACAGCGCCACCTAAGGCTTTGGCTTTATCAGATATATTATATATATTATCTTTATCTAATTCTCTAGGATCAATATCACCAATTTTCATACCCTTAAATACTTTAAAGTTATCAGGAAGTAAACCTCTAATAATTCCAGTAAATGGTGCTAAGAGTTGTTCATTATCAACTTCAAGAATAGGCTCATTTTCTAAGATAGTATCGCCGATTTTACATAAGCTTCTCATATTACCATCTTTGGGTGCTCTTAGTACTCGCTCACTTGATTTACCAGCTATAACGCCAGGAATACCAGTATTAGCAGTGGCAGAACCAGAATAAATTAGGGTACCTAATTTATGCCCACGCTTTGTCTCAATTACAACATGGCAATCTTCACCTGCTCTAAAGCCTGGGCCCATGCCTATAACAATTTTTGCCATATCTATGGTAGTTCCAAGATTTTTCTTTGCTAAGATGGCATCAATAACAATATCAGGCTTTATTGTCTTTATAATAGTAGCATTTGGATCTATAATTACTGGAACAAAACCCTCTTTCCAAAAGCTATTTATTTCCTCTATATTATTACTACAGTGCTTTGCGAAAACATCTTCAACTTGAAATTCACCTTTAAATATACAAGAAGACAGGGCTAGGGTAGTTCTAATTGCTGTTGGCTTTTCTATTTCACATATTAAAACTCGATAACCAGCATGATAAAGTTTAGCTATGACTCCGGTTGCCAAATCTCCGCCACCTCTAACACAAACGATATCTTTTGTCATGGGATATTTTATTAATGTCATCTTTTAAGTCCTCCTAAATATTCATATGCACTTAAATGAGCTGATCCAAAGTAAATTTTTAATTTATTTTTTACTTGATCATCAATTTTTGATAAGACAGCTAACATCATTTGATATTGCCTATAAGATTCAATTTTATTAAAAAACAAATAAACAGGAAAATTAGTTTCTTTTAGTACTCCACTACTATCGCTGAGATACTTTGCGATTAGCTCTTCTGTAATTGGATCATTTATCTTTACATTATAATGCTTACAAAATGAATCAAGTCGATGTATTGTATTCGCATTTATTTTATCATCAAGACAATCAATTGATAAGACAAGGATTCCTTTATTCATACATGGTATATGAATAGGTTCATCTTGATTATAATACTTCATTGGTCTTCTTTTAGTGCCATCACTCTCAATAAAGGTAAAATCAAATTCTTTAATAGCTTTACTAAAACTAATTAAAGGAGGGCTTTGACATTTTACATCATCACATCGTGAAGCATAAAATGTAATACCTTGATCTGCTTGTGGTAATCCTGTGTAAACCTCTTTATCAATTTGATCTTTCTTTGGATAAAACATCTTTGTTGTTGTTGATAATAGAACTTTATGATCTTTACAAAGTTTTGCTAAAGAATATAGCGTTGAAGTTTTACCACTTGCACCATAGATACTAATAACATCTTTTATTTTTAAATCAAATGGCAAAGAATTTTTAAATTCTTTTGTTATTGTACAATCATCATATGTTAATATCTTTTCAATTTCATAAGAGATATGCATTTCATTTAAAAGTTTGATCATTGATCTAACTTCCCAAAATGGTAAAAGAACATTTTCTTTATTAAATTTAAATAAATATTCTATTTTATTTGGATATGACATCATTTCTCCTATCTAAAATTAATTATTTTATCTTCCTTCTTGGTAATTTCTGCAATGATCTTTGCATGAGGATCATCCTTTAAAATATCTTTTAGTAACTCTTCAGCATAAGATTTATTAACTGCAATTAATAGACCACCAGAAGTTTGGGGATCTAATATTATTTCCTGACTTACTTCGTCAATAACACTAAGATCAATATATTGCTGGGCATTTAATCGATTACGCTTAGCACCACCTGTTATATGACCGGACTTAATTGCCAATTCTACCTCATTAAATAGTGGTAATTTACTCATATATAAGTTTGCTGAAAAGTTATTGTTTAGCATTTCTAATAAATGATTTAATAGTCCAAAGCCAGTAACATCAGTACAAGCAGAAATATTATAATTTCGACATTTTTCTGAGGCATACTTATTTAAATGAGTCATAGAGCTAACTACTTCAGTGTAGCTATCATCATTTACATCACCTTGGCGATGGGCTGCTAAAATTAGGCCAACACCAAGAGGTTTTGTAAGAATAAGAACATCATTTTCTTGGATGGTGTTATTTTTATAAAACTTTTCTGGATTTACAATTCCTGTTACTGCAAGTCCATACTTTGTTTCATGATCATAAATTGAGTGTCCACCACTTAAAACAGCATTTGCTTCTTGTAAAATACTAGCTCCGCCTTGCAATATTTTTTCTAAAATTTCTTTGTCTAAAGATTGAGGAAAGCAAACTAAGTTTAAGGCAAAAAGCACATCGGCACCCATGGCATAAATATCACTTAGGGCATTGGCTGCTGCAATTTGTCCAAAGGTATACGGATCTTGAACCATTGGTGGGAAAAAATCAGTTGTGGATACAATTGCTTGTTGATCATTTATTTTATAAATTGCAGCATCATCACTACTATCAAAGCCTACCAACAAATCTTTACTATAGACCTTTGGAATCTTGCCTAGCATATCGTGTAAGTCATTTGATCCAATTTTTGCACCACAGCCACCATTTGTGCATTTTGGTAAGATATCTTTTTTCATATTACACCTTCTCGCTAGTATTTCGAACTAAAACTAATTGAGCAGCAATACTAAAGGCAATTTCCATAGGATTTATTGCTTTAATATCTAGTCCAATTGGTGAGTATAGTTTATCAATGTCATTTTGACTATAACCAGAGTTTAGTAGTTCTTTCTTTACCATTGCAATTTTTGCTCTTGATCCCATCATTCCAATGTATTTTAAATTTTTCTTAAGCATAACTTTTACTACTTGTAAATCACATTGATGAGAGCGACTAAGTGATAGCACATAATCATTATCTTTAATGTTGATTTCATCAATATTATCATACTCTATATGAATTTTTTCAATACTTGAATCAATAGAATCAAGCAAATCTTTTCGATCTTCTACAACCACACATTTAAAGCCTAGCATTTTTAAAAGAGGAATTGTTGCTTGAGCAACATGACCTGCACCAAAAATATAAGCTTTACTTAAGATATTTAAAGGTACAATATAGTAAAGGATATCTTCTTTTTCAATTAACTCTGACTTATTGCTTCTATTAAAATTTATTTGATAATCATTATCAAGTACAGTATCAATAATAATCTCCTGCTTTGAGTTTATTTTCGTTATCATCCATGAATTTTTCTCATCTTGGCTTTTTTTATGGATGTCTTTAAATAACTCAATAGATTCATTATTAGCATCGATGTAGTGAAATAAAACATCAGCACTACCTCCGCATGTCATTCCAAGATCATCTGTTAAGTTTAATCTAAATTTTTCGATGTGGTTGCGCTTTTCTTTAAGGTAAACTTGGGCATCTATAATAGATTGATATTCAATTTTACCTCCTCCAATTGTTCCAAAAGATGATCCATCTCCTAAAACTATCATATTTGCTCCTGCACCTCTTGGAACACTTCCCTGTGACTTTATAATAGAAACTAAGACAAGTGATTTATTTTGTTGAAGTAGTTCTAAAATTTTTAAATAAGTATTACTCATATTTTCTCCTCTTTCTTCTTTTTATTTTTAAACGATTCAATTACTGGCACAATCATTAAACACACAAATCCAGCAGCAAAACCGTTATTGTAAAGATTTAATCCGCTATTAAGTGAGCCCATATTGGTTGCTAGGGTAATGTGGATGAACCCTGCAGCAACGCCCCAAAAGAATCCAAAGTTGCCAGCAATTGGTGCAACCCCTACACTAAATAATATTGCTAGGGTAGTAGTTGGTGATGTAATAGCTTCAATATGGAGCATTGAACATAGGGTTGCCCCAAGTAGTACTGGAATACAATTTCGATAATTATTAGATACACTTCCAAAGGCAGTGATTGTTAAAATGCCACCAATTGTAGGTCCATTGAAATCACCGCCAATTAAATATAGCAGTAATGTTCCTAAGATACATAAAAAGCCCATATTTATATAACAGACACTGCCATATTTAATTAAAAAATCAGATGGCATAATACCAGTTTCTTTTGTAATGTCTTTTAATTTTGAGTGTATTAATGATTTATCAGATATGATATAACCATAAACAATAAAAATTAAACCAATCAAAATCATTAATGAAATCAGTACTGTTTGATGCTGGGTATACCAATGTAATTGTGATTCAATTTCTACACCAAAGGCTTTAAGAATAAAAGTAAATAACATGGCTAAAGATCCAGCAGCAAAACCAACATTAAATGTACAATATCCTTTATGGACATGATAAGTTTGTCTTGATATGGGTACTAGGACAAAGCCTAGAATAATTCCTAAAAGAATTCCAAAAACATCTGATGATATAGTTGCAAAGCTATCAAAGTATACAAATTCAGAAATAATAGGTCCCAGCGTTGTTCCTAAAAGGGATACGATTATATATTCAGAGAATTTTAATTTTTCAAGTTTAGAATAAAAGTAAATACCTAAAAATATTGGTAGTGAATTAACTATGTTTTTTCCAAAAAGTCCAAAACCAATGTTCATTAAGACACCTGCAATTATTGCACCTGTTGGTCTGGTCTTAGTTATCTTTAATAGTAATACACAGACAACAGCATTAATGGAAGCGTTTACTAATGCTGATCCAAGATTACCAATAACCATGTAGTCACTTATTAAAATTGCTCGACCAAAAAGGATCTTTAAAAGACCATCAGCAATTTCAAGTGGGGTATTAACAATAAATGCAAGAAAGACAAACAAAGAGGAGATAATCCAAATGATTTGATAGTTTTCTTTTGTTACGCGATTTTTACAATTTAAATATTCCATGGGTTTCCTCATTTCATATATATTATAAAGCTTATCTTAATTATACATTAATATTGTTCATTTGTAATAAAAAAAATAATAATTTTGTTCATTTAAAAAAAGTATTATCAAAAGATAATACTAATATTTATTATATAATTGAAATTTCATCGTTAGGATTTATTATTCCCTCTTTTAAGACCTTTACAAAAATACCCTCTCTTGGCATTATGCAGTCTCCAACTTTTTGAAATATCTCACATCCATGATGACATTTTTTTCCAATTTGAGTTACTTCAACCAAGGCATCGCCCATTTGAAGTTTAGTTCCAATAGGTAATTTATGAACTTCAATTCCCTCTGTTGTAATGTTTTCAGCAAACATTCCATATTTTATATCCATCAATCCTTTTGATACCATATAATCAATACTCTCTTTTGATAATAGAGATATTTGACGATGCCATGTACCACCATGAGCATCGTTTTCAATTCCCCAGTCGATCTTTAGTTTTGCATTTGTAATAGGTTGTTTCATTACTCCTCTTTTTTCTGAAATGTTAATTGATACAATTTTAGCCATATTAATTTTCTCCTTCTATAGTGCCAATTTTTTCAAATTTATATCCACCAATTGCTTCTATTCTATTTTTAAAAGTCTCACTCTTTAAGATTTTAATAATTGATTCAATTTGTGTGGTATTAAGATTTTCTTTTTTTATAATGAAGTCATAATCTTCATAGTCTATATGTATGAAATCTAAATCAAACATATTTGCAGCACTTAAAATTCCAAGTCCACAATCACAAACACCACTTGCAACCTGAGCAGCTACAGCAGAGTGCGTATACTCTTCATGTTCATAGCCATAGATAGTACTGCTTAAAACATTATTTTTACTGCATAAATAGTCTAATAAAATTCTAGTACCTGATCCTTTTTGTCGATTTACAAAAGATATATTATCTTTTGATAAATCTTGGATACTTTTTATATTTTTAGGATTACCCTTTGATACAATTAATCCTTGGGCTCTTTTTACACCTTTAATAATGATGACATCATTATTTGGAAAGTATTTTTTTACGTGATTTGAGTTATAGCTGCCATCATCTACATCTAGAAGATGGATACCACCAATAAGTGCTTCATCACGCTTTAAACCCATGATGGCACCCATAGAGCCAACATGGGCACTACTTATTTGAAAGTTTGATTCTTTCTTTAGCATATCAGCAAGCTCATCAATTAAAGGATCATGGCTACCAACAATAGCTATGGTATTATCGATAGTAGCAGTAGATACTAACTTTGTTAACTGTACTGTTTCACTCATTTTAATGCCTTCACTGTTTTGAGGAATCTTTAAAAGTGCATTAGCTTTTATAAAAGATGTAATTACTCCAGCCCCGCTTTGAAGAGGGGTTGCTACATAACTTCCATTCTGTTTGCTGAGCTGGACCCTTACAAACTCTTCATACTTAAGGCTTGAAGGATAGGCTCTACTTATTTTAGCGCTTATGGTATCTTCTTCATTTAATGAAATGTGATAATAAGATTCAATGACTTTTTTAACTATTTCTCGCATAACAATTACACCACTTACAGGATATCCAGGGATTCCAATTACAGCCTTTTTATTTACTATTCCAAGTATTGTAGGCTTTCCCGGTTTAATCGCAATACCATGACATACAACTTCTCCAAGCTCTTTTATTATAAGTGAAGTGTAATCATCTCTTCCAGCACTTGATCCAGCATTTACTAAGACAATATCACATTCATTTACGGCTTTACTTATATTATCTTTAATAGCATCTTTATTATCTTTAACAATGTCATAATTGATAACATCACAATCATAGTCATACAACAACCCTTTAAATATTGTAGAATTAAAATCAATTATTTCTCCATCTTTTGGCTCTTTTGAACTGTCAATGATTTCATCTCCTGTTGGAATTATAGCAACCTTTAAACGCTTTAATACTTGCACCTCCCTGATTCCTCCTGAGAGTAGGGCACCCATAGTATAGGGGGTAATTTTTGTATAAGATGGGGCAATCATATCTTTAAAACATAGATCTTCTCCAATTAATCTAATATGTTGCCACGGACTTGCTGCTGCATATAAAATTACATTGGTACCATCATAAGTGACATCTTCAATCATAATAACTGCATCCATGCCTTCGGGTATCTTATCACCAGTATCAACAATGATGTACTGCTCATTTGTTAAGATAATCGGAGTGGTTGATGTTGCATGAAAGGTTGTGCTTGCAACAACAGCAATTCCATCCATGGCACTTGCATTATAGTGAGGGCTTGATCTTTTTGCATATACTGCATCAGCTAGTATTCGATGATAACTATCTTTAACATTAATGATCTCTTGATCAAGCTTATAATTACTTAATTTTAAGATATATTCTTTTAAAGCTGTATCTTTAGCTTTATTTGTAAGATAAGATGTTTTCATTTGGTCCTCCTTAAATTAAAGTAATTTCAACAAGTTCATTCTCATTGATACCTTCTTTATCTCGTGGGATTCTAAGATATGCATCACCCTTAGCAAGCTTTGAAATCATTCCTGACTTACTTGGTAATGGACTAAAATAATATTTATCACCAATTTTTTCTGTTTTAACAATTAAGAGCTCTTCTCTTCCGTGATTACTTCCAATGGATACCTTAGAATAAGCGGCTACCTTTACTTTAGCTGATTTTGTTTTATAACGATCTAAAATATATGGATAAATTAGTGTCTGAAATACAAAATAGCAAGCAAGTGGATGTCCTGGAAGTCCAAAAATATCACAATTATCAATTCTTGTAAACATTGTAGGTTTTCCAGGCTTTAGGGCTAAACCATGGAAGTATGTTTTTGAATTTTTAAAGGAGTTTAATATTTCTAAAGTCTTATCCTTTTCACCTACACTGCTGCCTCCACTAATTAAGACAATATCGCAATTATCTTTCAAAGAAGAAATAGCTTCTTTAATTTTATCTTCATTGTCTTTAACTATTCCATAAATATTTACATCACAATTAGCTTCGCTTATAAGTGATGCAAGAAGCGGATTATTAATATCTCTTATTTTTGCTTCAGTTAACTTTGAAGAGGTTTCTACGAGCTCATCGCCAGTAGCAATTATACCAACTTTTAATTTTTTAAAGACATTAACTAAGTCATATCCCAAAGCACTTAATACACCAATAATCTTTGATGTGATTTTTGTACCCTTACAAATGATAACTTCATTCTGTTTTATATCATCGGCACGATAGGTAATATGATCGCCTGGTGCACTAGGTTTACTTATGTATCGAAAACCATCAGAGATATCTTCCACATACTCAATCATCACAATACTATCACTTCCTTCAGCAAGCTTAGCACCGGTCGGAATATAAATACAACAGCCATCTTTTAAGGGCTCATTAAAAGATTCTCCCATGTTGATTGATCCTTGGTATTTTAAGATTGCAGGAATAGATAAGCTTGCTCCAAAGACATCCTTACTTTTTACACAGTATCCATCCACTAATGATCGATTAAAGTCTGGAACATTTTCTTTAGCGATAATATCTTCTGATAGATAGTATCCTAAAGAATCATTTAATTTAACTTGGATACTTTCTAATTCACTCTTATTTTTAATTAATTCTAATGCATCTTTAACACTTATTACATTTAACATTTTTTATCCTCACTTTACTTGATGAAAGGCAACAAACTTCTTTAACTGCGGACTCTTTGCCTTTTCTATAATATCTTTACTATCTCCATATTCAACAATCTTTGAGTTACTCATAAAAATAATGGTATCACTTAATCTAACTGCTTGAGATAAAGAGTGGGTAACAATTATTATAGTTGCTGAATTTTTTTGTTTATAATCCTTTATAATGCCTTCATATTTAATTGTACCCTCAACATCCATATCACTTGTAGGCTCATCTAATAATAGAATACTTTTATCTTGTAAAATGGTTCTAATAAGTAACATTTTTTGCTTTTCTCCACCTGATAAGCTTAAGGCATTTTTATCTAACATATTCTCAAAGTCATTTAAATTAAGATTAGTGTTTCTAGAGAATAAATTATCTTTAACACTACCCTTAAAAATAAATGGGTTTTGGGGAAGATAATAGATATCATCTAATAATTCGGTTTCAACTTGACCCTTATCAAGTTTAATTACATTCATAATACTTTTTAATAAGGTGCTTTTTCCACAGCCATTATTTCCCATAATGGCATAAATTCTATTTTCTATAAATTCAAATTCATCAATGTCTAAGACACATTTATCATCATAGTATTTCTTAATTTTATGTAGTTTAATCATATTTTTTACCTAGAACTTTCCCAATAGATATTTGAATAACAAAAGCAAGAGTTAAAAGCACAAGACCCATGGCAATTGCTTTATCAAAATTTCCTTTGCTGGTCTCTAACATTATAGCTGTTGTTAATACCCGAGTTTTATATTGGATGTTTCCTCCAACCATATTTACAGCACCAACCTCTGCTAAAGAGCGACTAAAAGCCACACATATAATTGATATCAGCTCATTTTTTAATTCTTTAATAAGTAATATAAACTCCTCTTTTTTAGATAGATGTAAACCAATAAGGGTTTCATTCATTTGTTTGAATACACTTCTTGCAACATCGTATGTAAGACTAATAACAACTGGGGTTATTAAAATAACCTGTGCAAACACCATGGCAGGGATTGAAAATAATAATCGATACTCACCCAGTGGCCCATTTCGTGATAACAGTAAAAAAACAAATAAACCACAGACAACAGGCGGGAAGGCCATCATCATGGAATTAAGTTTTAAAAACCATCTCATAAATCTAGATGGTTTTTCTAATCTTGATTTTTTTACTAAAATTAGTCCTATCGTTATACCTAAAAAAGAGGAGATTATTGTTGATATTGTAGCCATTGTTAATGTAACAAAAATAATTTCTAGGAATTCTTTATCCATACTAACAATGATTTTAAATGCTTCTTGCAATATCTCCATAATTTCCTCACCTACTTTTAATTACTATAGAATAAGTTTTCTCCATATTCTTCTACACCAAACTCTGAAATAAGTTTAAGTGTATTCTCACTTGTCATCCAATCAATAAATGCTTGTGCTCCTTCAGTGTTAATATCATCAGCAACACTTTCTGATACAGCAATTAGTGAATAAGTATTCTTTAAGCTTTCATCTTCTTCTTTTAAAATTTCTAAATCTAAATCTTGTTGATAAGATAAGAATGTAGCCTTATCAGTCATAACATATGCTTGTTGCTCATTTGCAATGTTTAAAGTATCTCCCATTCCCTTACCAGTAGCAACATACCAATCTTCTCCTACTGGATCAATTTCAATAGACTTCCAAATTTTCATTTCAGCCTTGTTTGTACCTGAATCATCACCACGTGATGCAAATAATGCTTTAGTATTTGCAATTTGACTAAATGCATCTTTTGCAGTTGCAGCATCTTTTACAGCAGCGCTATCCTCTTTTGGACCAACGATTACAAAGAAGTTATACATAAATGGAATTCTTTCTTTTCCAAATCCATTATTTATAAATTCTTCTTCACTAGCCTTAGCATGAACTAAGATAAGATCAGCATTTCCACCCTCTGCAAGCTTAATTGCTTGTCCTGTACCATTTGAAGTAATTTCTAACTTATAGCCTGTTTCTTCTTCAAATAAAGGTTGTAACATCTCTAATAGACCTGAGTCATTTACAGATGTTGTTGTGCTTATACGAAGCACTTCATTCTCTATTGGACTTGGGGTTTGAGCTGTATCCTTTCCACTAGAGTTGCTTGAGCAACCACTAACTAGTAGCGCTAAAGCAAGTACACATAAAAACTTTTTTAACATAATTTCTTTCTCCTTCGTATTTATTTTACAATCTGACGATTGGTAAAATCATATCATCCGCCGCCAGTTGCAGGGAATAAAGACAGGATATCTCCATCTTTGACAAGTGAGTCTAAAGTTTGATGAAATCCATTTATCAAAATAATAGCAACATCTCCTCGATCAATGTTCAAGGCATCAACATATTCATAAACAAATTTTTCTTTGTCATCAAATTGATATTTCTTTTCTCTATTTTCTCTAAATGTTGCGAATAAACAAACTTCAATCATATAATAGCTCCTATTTATCTAAGTCTAACTTCTTAATTGTTTCCTCTGTTGGAAAAGCATTTTTCCAACCTCTTAATTCATAATATTCTGGTAACATTTCATCAAGTCTTGATACCATTCCTTTGCTTGGACCATTGGCAATTGGCTCTTCTAATAAACGCTTAGGAAGGGTATCTTCCTCAGGTTTCATACCAGCATCTTTATTAAACATTCTTTCTAAGTTATAAATTCTTTCTCCAACATGTAGTAATTGCTCAACTGTATAGTTAGTACCAGTACCTGCATTTAATAATGCCGCATACTCTGGTGCCCCAAGAGCAAAGCTTGTAAATAAGCACATACCCATAGAGTCAATAACACAAGTTAAATCTTGGAAAATTTTAACCCAAAGAGCCTTACCTTCAGTTGCTGTTCTATCTAGTTGTTCTGGTAAGCCTAACACTTCAGGAGAGACAGTATAACCATTAACATGACAACCACCACGATTACTTGTTGCATAGTTTAATCCAATACCTTGGATTGCACGACCATCATAAGCAGGTAGTTCTTGAGATTTAACTGAAATTGATAAATCAGGACATCCATAATGATCACATAATACTTTACTACCTTTAGCCATTAATTGGCCAAGTTTTGTTTCGTTTTTACCAATTCTGCGAGTCCATTCAACAATTGCTTCGCCACTTCCCCAAACAAGAGGAATTCCTTCGCAATCTTCATCAGTTAAGATATTACGTTGATACATTTCCATCGCAGTTGCAATAGTACATGGCGTACTAATTGCATCAATTCCATATTCATTACATAAATAATTGGCTTCATTTATTGCTTCTAAATCATGGACATTACAGTTACTTCCATATGCCCATAATGGTTCATACTCAGGTCCACCAACAACTTCTTCATTTTTAAGTTTAACAACACGACCACAACCAATAGGGCAGCGGTGGCAGTAACTATTTTTAACAAGATAATTCTCAGCAAGAGATTCTCCAGATATTTCATCAGCACGATCATGTTGTGAAAGTTGCCAGTTTTTAGTTGGCAGTGCTCCTATACCATTAATTATATTAACAAGAACAGCTGTACCATAAGCTTTAAGACCCTGTCCTGTTACGCCATTTTCTTTAAGCATTTCAAAACATTTTGTTGCTGCTACCTTAAGAGCATCTTCATCATTTGTTTCTTGTTTAATTTTAGAAGATGTTACAACAACAGCCTTCAAATTTTTACTACCCATTACAGCTCCAACACCACTTCTTCCACATGCTCTATCTAAGTCATTCATAATGCATGCCATAAGTGATAAATTTTCTCCACCTGGAGATATACATAATACTGATGCTCCCTTATGTACTTCTTTTAATTGTTTATCACAATCAGCACTTAGGGTACCCCAATATTTTGTAGCATCTAATAATTCAATCTTATCTTCATTAATATTTAGATAAACTGGTTTTTCTGATTTTCCTGTAAAAACAATTCCATCCCAGCCTGCATACTTAAGTTTAGCTCCCCAAACTCCACCACTATTACCATAGGCAATCTTATTTGTTAGTGGTGATTTAGTTAATACGTTGTATCTTCCACCTGTTGGAACTTGTGTTCCTGTCATTGGTCCATTCATTAAAATTAATTGATTTAAAGGTCCTAAAGGATCAACACTTGCAACATTGGCATCATACAACATCTTAACACCAAGGCCTCTTCCTCCAATAAACTTTTCTGCCAAAGCCTTATCAAGTTCTTTGACTTCAATCTTACCGCTTGTAAGATCGACATAAGCAATTTTTCCAGCGTATGCTCTCATAAATTCATCCTCCTTTTCACACAATGAAAAACTTATAGCTACCTTTCCAAAGTGGGAGGATGTATTGTTTCCAATATATCCCATCGGCTTTTATCCATTCAAAAATGATTAGGCATCAAGCTCGGTATGCAATATAATTATACAAGTATAAACACAAAAATGAAAGCGTTTTTATTAAAAAGTATATTCATTAACAAACAACAATTTATTTATTTTAGTGGTATAATAATAAAAGAGGTGATTGCTTTGTTAAAGAAGAGATATAAAAAAAATATGAATTGTTTTTCAAAAGAAGAATTAGAAGTACTCCACACTAAAAGAATTGCAGTAGTTGGTTGTGGAGGACTTGGGGGCTATGTAATTCAAGCACTAAGCAGATTTGGAATAAAATCTTTGACGATAATTGATAAGGATTACTTTGATATTAGTAACCTTAATCGACAAGTTTTCTCCAGTGAAGAAAATATTGGAAGAGCAAAGGTTAATGTTATAAGTAGTGAATTAAAAAAGATTAACTCAAGTTTAAAAGTCATTTCTTATCAGTGTATGTTAGATGAGAAAAATGTTGAACATGTACTTTGCGAGGTTGATATAATTATAGATTGTGTAGATAATATTGAAGCTAGAAAAATAATGGCCTCTTTTGCAAAAGAAAAAAAGATTCCACTAATTCATGGAGCCATTGCTGGATATTATGGACAAATTTCTACTATTCTACCAGAAGATAAAACAATGGAAATTCTCTATCCAAAGAATCAAGAAATTGAAACAATTGAGAAAGATTTAGGAAATCCATCATTTACTCCGATGTGTATTGCATCAATTCAAGTTAGTGAGTGTTTGAAGTGTTTACTTGGTTATAAGGATATCTTACATAATAAGATTATGCATATTGATTTATTAAGAAATGATTTTGAAGTCATAGAAATAAAAACCCCTAAATAAGGGGTTTTTTAATTTCTTCTTCTGCTTCCTGATACTATAGCAAATAATCTTAACAGTTGAGCTAAGCTTACTGCTAAGGCTGCAACATAAGTCAGTGCTGCTGCATCTAATACTTTCTTAGATGCAGACATTTCTTCTTGACTTAAAATTTGATGCTCTCCAATAACATTTAATGCTCGAGAACTAGCATTAAATTCAGTTGGTAGTGTAAATATTTGAAATAAGCTCATAAGACTAAATAATAAGACGCCAAAGTATGCTAAGCCGATTAGCTTTGGACTTGATTGACCAAGTAATAATCCAAAGATAATTAATGGCATTGATAACTTTGATCCCAAATTAGTAACAGGAATAATAGCATTTCTAAGCTTTATTGGAAGATACTCTTCAGCATACTGCATGGCATGTCCTGCTTCATGACAAGCAACACCGATGGCAGCTGTTGAAGAGTTTCCATATACTGCATCAGATAGTCTGATGATATTTTCTTTTGGTGAGAAATGATCAGTAAGATTTCCAGCAATTCTTTCAATCTTGATATGTTGTAAACCTTTAGCATCTAAGACTTGACGACAAGCAACCTCAGCACTTATTCCACTTTTTGACATTTGCTTAGAATATTTTGAGTAGGTTGATTTCACTTTTGAACTTGCCCAAGCAGCAAATGCTCCAGCAACCATAATTAATATTAAATAAAACATACTAGAATTTCCAAAATACATAAATAATTCTCCTTTATCTTGTAAATATTATAGCATATTAAATAAAAAAATTTAAATAAATATTTATCGTGTTAATTGCTTAAAAATAGATTTAGCTAACTATATAAACAAGGCTTTTAATTTAGTTTTCATTATTCAACACTACTGTTTTTACTTTACACTATTAGTGTTGAAAACTATATATAGTGTCAGAAAATGGCAATTATTCTATATTAGAGTCTAATTATTATAACAAATAAAACAATTAGTTTTGTAATTGATAAGATGTAAGTGCGAAAGGGCACAAAAGGAGTGAGACATGAATTCTAAACAAAAAGTAGCGAAATACTTAAATGAAGAGACTTTTGGATTAACTAACAATGACTTTTCATCATTAACAACTACTGTTATTGCTAAAACATTATATATCAGTAGATCTTTAACTTCGCAGTATTTAAATGAGTTGTTTAGTGAAGGATCTTTAATAAAGGTATCCTCAAGACCAGTTTATTACTTTGATAAGAAGGCTTTAGAGTCTATTTATAATATTAATAACTTAGATGAAGAGTATTTAAGCTTAAAAGAGTTATTTGGGGTTATTGATAAGTCTTGTAGCACCAATCCTTTTGAAAAGATGATAGGTTATGATGGTTCTTTATCTACACTGATTCAACAAGTTATTTCAGCTATTGAGTATCCTGATAGAGGCTTACCAATTGTTATATGTGGAAAAAGTGGTAGTGGTAAGAATTACTTAGTAAAAACCTTGTATAAGTATTGTATTAAGAATCAAATAATAAATAAAGAAAGTCAATTAAAACATATATTAGTTCATAGCTTTATTGATATAGAAAAAGAGTTGTTTGGTGATGATAAAAATGAAGGTATTTTAGAGAATAAAAATGTTGGGGTTTTATATTTGGAAAATCCAAGTTTAATATCTAAAATTGTCCAGATAAAACTTGCAGAAGTTATTAGAAATGGTTTCTATAAAAAAAGAGATAAGATTGTAAAGACTAAAGTTCGCTTTGTCTTAGGAAGTAATGATGACAATTTAGATAATATCGAATATTCTTTGTTACAGAGCTTACCAATTATTTGTAAGGTACCAAGTTTAGATCAAAGAAGTATGAAAGAGAAAGAATTATTTATTATTAATTTCTTTAAGGAACAACAAAGCAAATTAGGTTATAAAATACACATTTCATATAAATTATTAGAAGCTTTGCAAGAGTTGAAGTTTGATCAAGACATTAATGAGCTTAGGCGTGTGTGTACTCGTATTTGTGCTAGAGCCTTAGCTAATCATGATAAGACAAGTATTTATTGTCGCTTCTATCATTTGCCAGATGACAAACTTAAATTCATTAATCTAGAAGGAAATGATGATAATCATGGGATGATAGAGATAGATAACTATAATTCTAATGAGAGATCAGATAAGGTCACGGTTCTATTTGGTAATATCCTTGATCATTATAAAAGTTATCAAACTAACCAATTGAGTTATGAAGAGATGTTATCTACAAGCTATGAAGCCATGAGAGATTATTATGATTTATTAATCTTTGATACTAGTTATGAACATAGTCAAATTGGTGGCTTGCAAAAAATAATTGATGAGATATTAGAAGATGTGAGAATAAAAAATAAAGTAAATATTCCAACCAATTGTAGCTTTGTTTTAGCAAGAATGTTAATTACTTCTACTTACCTAATAGGAAGACTTGGAAAATGGATTAGTAGTAATCATAAAGAAGTATCAATGTTTCTGCAGTTATTAAAGGAAGAAATGTATGATGCTTACATGTTAACTCAAGAAATTGTTCAAAGAATTCAAGCTAATACAGAATTAAAATTAAGCGATACTGATTTAATTTTTATTATCTTAAATATATATTTCTATAATGATGAAATAGAGCGAAAAGATACAGCAGCATTAATTATTTCTCATGGTTACTCTACAGCCAGCAGTATTGCTGATGCTGCCAACCATCTTTTAAAAGATCATGTTTTTGATGCCTTTGATATGCCGCTAAGTAGCAGTGTTGAGGAAATTATTAGAAAAGTAAATGATTATATTGATATGTATCCTTACTATAAAAACTTAATCTTACTTGTTGATATGGGTTCACTAGAACTTATAGGAGATAAGGTTATTAGTAATATCAATATTGGAGTTATTAATAATATATCAACAGCTATTGCATTACAAATAGGTTCAATGATTAGTAAAGATTATCAATTAGAAAACATTTTAGAAAAAGCAGCAGAAGATGCTAAAGTTAAATACAAAATTTTAAATAGGGCAGAAAAAGATAAAGCAATTCTATTTGTTAGTGAAGCTGGAAAGAGTGTTGCGGATAAAATGGTAAGTTTGTTTAAAAATTCTTTACCTAAGTCTATAGATTTACGCTTTATAAGTTGTGACTTTCAATTGCTTTTAGCAAATGGCTTAAAAGAAACAGCCTTTAGTAAGTTTGATGTATTGTTAATGATTAAGCCTGAATCTTTAACTTTAAAATCCGTTACAAGTGTTAGTTTAGAAGACATGATTAGTTTTAAAGATATAGAGGTTGTTAATAAGGCATTGGCTAATTATTTAAATAAAGTTGAAATAGAACAGTTTAATCATAACTTATTAAAAACATTCTCATTACAAAATGTTATTCAAAACTTAACAATATTAAATCCTACAAAGTTATTAGATTTTGTTAGTGAATCAACATCTAAGTTAGAGCGTAAATTAAATAAGAAATTTAAGAGTAAAACAACTATTGGTATTTACATGCATGTTTGTTTCTTGATTGAAAGATTGGTTACTAAAACAGCAATCGTATCCTATGCAGATGTTGAAAGATTTAAGAAAAATCATCAAGACTTTATTGCAGATGTAAATATTTGTTTTGAAGAAATGTTGAAACACTACAATGTACAATTACCTTTATCAGAAATTGTGCTGTTATATGACTATATTGTTCATGATATACAAAAGGAAAGAAAGGGGAGCTGTTTGTTTGAAAATTAGTGCAATGAATACGCATTATCGCTTTTATGATTTAGATTATTTCTTTAGGGAAACTAGTAAGATTGGTTTTAAGTATTGTGAGATTTGGACAAGTCCTCATCACTTCTGTGTTAACTATGAAGGATATGATGATGTTAATTGCTTAATAAGTTTAGAAAATAAGTATCATATGAAGATCATCTGTATTTGTCCTGAGCAAACTAATCCTAAGCCACACAATATTGCCGAGAGGGATATAGAAAAGCAAAAGAGAACTCTAAAATATTTCAAGAATATAATTGATGTCTCTTGTAAGGTTAAGTGCAATAAGGTCGTAATAACAAGTGGATGGGCTTACTACAATGAGGATAAAGAATTAGCCTATAAGCGTAGTGTAGCTATGATGAGAAAGATTTGTGAGTATGCTGAAAGCTTGAGTGTTTACTTAGCTTTAGAGGCACTACAGCCTGATGAGTCGGTTCTAGTTAATAATATTAATGATATTAGAAAATATATCAGTGATGTTAATTCAAATAACTTGAAAGTTTGCATAGATTTAGGGGCCATGGCAAGGGCTGATGAAACCTTAGAAGAATATTTTAAAGCATTTGAAAGTGATATTATCCATATCCACTTTGTGGATGGTAAGCCTTTTGGACACTTAGCTTGGGGAGATGGAAAAAGGGATATTAAAAAGGATTTAAGTAGTATTGCTTATTATAATTACCAAGGATTTCTATCATTAGAAAATGCGACTAGTCGCTACTTTGAAAATCCTGTAATTGCTGATTGTAAAAGCTACAAATTATATAAAGAGAATGGAGGTGAAGAATGAAACATTATATTATTGCAAGCCATAAAAATTTTGCATCAGGACTATACTCTGCTTTACAAGCTATTATTGGAAATAGTGCTAATATAGAGGTCATCTGTGCTTATGTTGATGATGAAGATATCGGTGTAAAAATTGATAAGTGCTTAAGTAAATTTTCTAAAGAAGATGAAGTTATCGTGATGAGTGATATTTATGGGGGTAGTGTCAATAATGAATTTATAAAGAGAATTGGTAAATATAACTTCCATTTAGTAGCAGGAGTTAATTTATCGCTTGCTATCTCATTAATTATTGAGTTACCAGAAAAGATAACCAGAGAAAAAATTATCAGCAAGGTTGAAGCTAGTAAAGAATCAATTAAATATTGTAATGATGAGTTATTAGCTAAAAAAAATGAGGAAGATTTCTAAGGAGGAAAAAAGAATGATCGTATTATGTAGAGTTGACCATAGGTTACTGCATGGCCAGGTAGCATTTTCTTGGACTAATGCCTTAGGGGCAGATTGTATTTTAATTGCTAATGATGATGTAGTAAAAGATGAAATGTGGAAAACAACGCTAAGACTTGCAAAACCGGCTAATGTTAAGTTAGTTACTAAAAGTATTGAAGATTCTATTGAAGCAATAAATAGTGGTGTGAGTGATAAATATAAATTATTTATTGTCGTAAGAACAATAAAAGATGCTTATCATTTAGCAACTTCCTGTGAATCACTTAAGAGTATTAACTTAGGTGGTACAAAAAATGAAGAAGGCTATGATCAAATAAGTAGTGCAATCTTTGTAGGTAAGGAGGATAAGAAACTATTAGCACAGCTTAGTGAGAATGGTATAGAAGTAGAAATTAGACAATTGTCAAGTGATTCAAAAGTAATATTATAAAAAGAAGGAGAGATGAATATGTTACAAGCTTTATTAATTGGATTAATTGCAGCTTTTGGGGTATTTGGAGATCAGTTAGGATCTTTATATATAAATAGACCAATTATCTTAGGGCCGCTTGTAGGGTTAGTATTAGGAGATGTAGAACAAGGAGTTATCATTGGAGCTACATTAGAGTTATTTTTTATGGGTGCAGTATCTATTGGTGCTTATTTACCACCTGATGCAATAGTTGGTGGAGTTTTAGCTACAGCTTTCTCTATCTCTATGGGATCAGGAACAGAAACAGCAATTGCTTTAGCAATGCCACTTGCCTTAATCTCATTAGCTATAGGAAATGTTTCTAATATCGTTAACTCATTTATTTTAAGAATTGGCGATACCTCAGCAAAACAAGGTAAGATAAGTGGAATTAAGATTTCACATTGGTTGATTGGTCTTATTACAGTTGTTAGAAGATTCTTGTTAGTATTCTTAGGTTTTTATTTAGGGGCAGAAGCAATGTCAGGCATAATTGAAGCCATACCTCAAGAAATTATTAATGGAATGGATGCAGCTGCAGGCTTGCTTCCTGCCTTAGGTTTTGCAATGTTAATGCGAATGATATTAAATAAAAAGTTAATTCCATTCTATTTCTTAGGGTTTGTCTTATCAGCATATGTTGGTATACCAGTTTTAGGTGTTGCTATTATCGCTGTAATTATTGTAATAGAAAAGTTTAATTTCTTAGAAAAATCTATAGCAACAAATGTGAAAGTAGAGGTTGATGACAATGAGTTTTAATAAATCAGTTATAAGTAAAAATGATATAACAAAAATGGCGTTTAACTCAGGAAGTCTGGGGATGGAATTTTCTTGGAATTATGAGCGTCAAATGCATTTGGCTTTTGCTATTATGATGCATAAAAACTTAAAGAAAATATATAAAAATGATTCAGATGGTTATGCTGAGGCTTTAGTAAGACATATTGAGTTCTTTAATATTACTCCACAACTTGCACCTTTTGTTGGTGGAATTGTAACTTCAATGGAAGAAAAACATGCAAGTGGAGAAGTTGATACAGTAGCTATATCTTCAATTAAGACTGCCCTAATGGGACCACTTAGTGGTATTGGTGATTCAATCTTTGTTGGTTGTATCCGAATTATTGCCTTAGGTATTGGAATTTCATTAGCTATGAACGGAAGTATTTTAGGACCAATAGCTTATTTCTTAATCTATAATATTCCAGCTTTCTTAACTCGTTATTTTGGTGCACATTTTGGTTATAATATTGGTTTTAATTATTTAGAACGCATGCAAAAAAGTGGTGTTATGGATAAAGTTTTAGCTGCAGCTGGTATTTTGGGTATTATGGTTATTGGGGCCATGTCAATGGAAATGGTTTATACAGAGGTCTCATTGATGATTGGATCTGGTGAAACGGCTGTTCCTTTACAAGAAATCTTAAATGGTATCTTACCTGGTATTATTGGGCTAAGTGTTACTTGGTTTTATTATTGGTTACTTAGTAAAAAAGTTAATCCCCTTTTAATTATCGTTGGAACAATGATTGTGGGTATTGCTGGTGTATATTTAGGAATATTTGGATAGGAGTTAATGATGCTAAAATTTAATGAAAAAGAACAATTAGAATTTTTCAAAGGTGCTTTAGCACTAAGAAAAGAAATTGAAGTAATTGCTGATAAGCTACATGAAGAGACTTATGATGGAGTTTACTTTGTTGGAATAGGTGGTACTTATGCTTCATCATTACAGGTTGCTAATCATACAAAAGAATTGAGTGATTTACCAATTTATGTTGAGCATGCAGCTGAATATTTGGTTATGGGAAATAAAAGAATAACAAAAGACTCATTAATCGTATACTCTTCAGTAACAGGTACTACTAAAGAAGTAGTTGAAGCTGTTAAAGAATTAAAGAAAAAGGGTTGTCGCATTATGGCATTTGTTGATGAGAAAAATTCTATACTTGCTGAGTTGGGTGATTATGTAATATCTTATAAGCTAAATGAGCAATTAAAATTCTTTATGTTTATGGATAGATTAATGTATAAAAAGGGTGACTTTGATGAGTATGAAGATATGTATCAAGAATTTGATAAATATCTACCACAGGCACTTGTGGATGTTGAGAAACAGGCTGATGAGTTTGGTAAAGAATTTGCACAAAGGCACCATAATGATGAAATGCATTATATGGTAGGAGCAGGAAATCAATGGGGTGCTACATACTCTTATGCAATGTGCTATTGGGAAGAACAACATTGGTTAAAAACAAAATCAATTACTGCTCCAGAGTTTTTCCATGGAATGTTTGAGATAGTTACAAAAGATACACCAGTTACAATCTTTGTTGGTGAAGATAAACAAAGGGCATTATCTGAAAGAGTTGTAAACTTTATTTTTAAGATTTGTGGCAACTATGAAGTAATTGATACTAAAGACTACAAGTTAAAAGGAATAAGCGATAAGTATAGGGGACATATTTGTCACTTAGTAATGATGGCAATAACAAGAAGAATTGATGCCCATATCGAAAGAATCAATTGTCATCCTGTAGAAATCAGAAGATATTATCGTCAATTTGATTATTAAATAAAAGGCAGTTGTACTGCCTTTTAATTTTGCATCATTTCACATCTAAATTTTATATTGACATCAGCCATGAGTTAGCATATACTAATCAAGGGTTAGCAAGAGCTAACTAGCTAATAAAATTTAAGGAGGAAGAAGATGAAGAAGTTATTTATAGTATTTTTAGGAGCAATGTTATTAATGGTGGGATGCTCTAGTAAAAAAGATGAAGGTGGTGCAAGTGATACTCCAGATACAGCTAGCACTGCAATGGTTTATGAGAGTGTTAAAGGGGAAATAAAGTACAATAGCGATGCAACTATCTATGCAGATTATTACCAAGGTCAACTGTTATATTTAGAAGCAAATGTTGTTGGATTAGATATGTCTTGGCCTGCGGATAGTTGGACAAGTGTAGCTGAAGAGCGTGGTGTTGCAAATATTTTGGGTGGAGAAATGGAGCAAGTAGCTGCTTTACAACCGGAATTAATAATTACAATGAATGAAGAATATTATGAGCAGTATGCAGCGATCGCACCAACAATCTATATCCCCTATGGTTCTTTTAACCAAGAAGATATGGTTGTAGAGATAGGTAAAATTCTTGATAAAGAAAAAGAAGCAACTACTTGGGTTGAAGAATTTAATGCAGGTATTGAAGAAATAAAAACACTTTTAGATCATGAAGAGTACACATATGGTTTAGCTGATTCTTGGGGTGATGGTGTATATATGTATGGGGCAAACTATGGTCGTGGTGGTTATATCCTATATACTAAATTAGGCTTAAAAGGAACAGAGAGTGCTGAGGCAGAGTATTTACGTAAAGCAGAATCTTATTTAACGATTGATGCTGAGAGTTTAATTAATTATGCTGGTGATGTTTTATTTGTATTAGATAATGATTCAGCAGTACCAAGTAGTACTGAAATCTTTGAAAGTATGCCAACTTGGAATAGCTTAACTGCAGTTAAAAATGGGTTAGTATATTTCTTAGATGATGATATGTTTATGTATGATGATCCTTATTCTTTAAATGATCAGATTGAGTATTTTAAGGAAATTTTCTCTAATGAAGAAATTTAGTTTTTCAATAAAGCTTACTGTAGGTATTATTTTATTACTTACTATTTGTGTGTTATCACTTTCTTATGGTGACACACAAATAGGTTTTTTTGATTCATTTGAAGCTTTATTTGGAAGTGGTGAGAAAACCGATATAATTGTCGTACAGAGCATTAGATTTCCAAGAGTAATGGCAGGACTTATTGCTGGTGCTACTTTAGGATTAAGTGGTCTATTTACAAGAACTGCCTTAAAAAATCCATTAGCTGATAGTTCTATTTTAGGGATTCAAAGTGGTGCATCAGTTATGGCTTTAATATCTTTGTTAGTATTTCCAACTTTAGCTTCTTTCTTACCTTTCTTTGCCTTTATTGGAGGTATGTTAGCCTATGTTTTAGTAATGTTATTTTCATATCGGAATGGGTTTAATCCCTTAAGATTAGTACTAAGTGGGGTGGCGATTAACGCTTTCTTTACAGCTATTACAAGTGTAATAACTGTAAACCATGTTTATGAGCTACAAAACTCAATAATGTGGACAAGTGGATCTTTAGTAGGTATTGGTAATACAGATATGTTGAGTATGTTAGTATATGGTGTTATTGGTCTTGTGATTGCATGTTTCTTAATTCCGGTTTTAAACTTATTAAGACTTGATGATAACATGTTGATATCTTTAGGTAAAAACCCTAATTTCTATCGCTTTATTGCCTGTGTAATAGCTGTTATTTTAGCTAGTATTTCATTATCTTTTGTAGGTTTAGTCGTTTTTGTGGGGATTATAGCGCCACATATTGCTCAAATGGTAACAGGTGGTAAGATGACTCATATATTCTTTATGACTTTAATTATTGGAGCAATACTTGTAGTTGGTGTTGATTTGTTTGGAAGAGTGATCTTCTTAACAGAAGTTCCAGTCGGATCTATTATTGGAGTATTGGGGGCACCTTTATTCTTATATTTATTAAGGAGAAGTAAAAATGGTATTTAGTTTAAAAAATGTTGATTTTACAATTGAAGATAACAAAATATTATCACAAGTAAGTACTACTTTTGAAAAGGGTAAATTTAATGCAATTATTGGACCTAATGGTAGTGGTAAAAGTACCCTTATAAAATTATTTGCAGGTATAAATAAAAAGAATAATGGTGAAATATTATATTTAAGTAAGGAAATTGAAAGAGTAAATAGAAAAGATTTCGCAAAAGAGGTAGCTTTCTTCTTTCAATTTCAATATGTACCTGATGAAATTAGTGTTGAGCAGATGGTTTCTTTTGGTCGTAGTGCTCATAAAAAACTGTATGAAAAATTAAGTAAAGATGACTTAGAAATAATTGAGAATGCAATTCGAAAATGTGAACTTGAAGATCTTAGATATCGAGATTTATTAAGTTTAAGTGGAGGTGAAAGGCAGAGGGTATATTTAGCATTAGTATTAGCTCAACAGCCCAAAACTATTATTTTAGATGAGCCAACCAATCACTTAGATATAAAGTATCAATATCAAATGTTATATTTAATCAGTGATATTATGAAAGAAATGGATATAAGTGTAATTTGTATCCTACATGACTTTAATCAAGTATTAAAGTATTCAGATAGATGTATTGTCATGCATGAAGGGATGATTTATGCAGCAGGAAAAACATCTGATGTTATCAATGTTAAAACGATAAAAGAAGTATTTGATGTTGACTCTATTATTCATAAAGATAGTAATGGAATGCATATAGATTTTATAATATAAACCACAATTGTTGTGGTTTTTTTTAAATATCTCGTGTACTTTTCTCAATTGAGATATACTGTTAAATATGATAAAATTATTAAGAGGTATATCATATGAAAAAAAGAGTAATTTTAGTTAGTGGAATGTCAGGTGCTGGTAAAACCAGTGCTACAAATATCTTAGAAGATATGGGGTACCACTGTATTGATCAATATCCTGTTATCTTACTTGAATCACTTGTTGATGTTATTGAGAGTACTAATGATCCAAGGTTTGACTATGTTGCTCTTGCAACATCGGCTAATGATTTTTATGATTTTGTACGAGTATTTAAGGGTACAGATATGGATGTTAGAATACTATTCTTAGAGGCAACAAACGATGTACTACTTCATCGTTATAAGTCGACTCGCAGAACTCATCCGTTACTTTTAAGTAATAAAGTTAATACGCTTGAAGAGGCTATTGGTTATGAGCGAGTATTGTTTAAAAAACTTAAGGATCGTCATTTTGTAAGTATCGATACAAGTTTTTTAGAGGCTAAAGAGTTAAAAGAAAAAATTGAGAAATATTTTGCTATTAAGGAAGGACCATCATTCTCTGTTAGCTTTATTTCTTTTGGTTATAAGCATGGAGTACCACTGGATGCTGATCTAATGATTGATGTAAGATTTCTTCCTAATCCTTTTTGGATTGAGGAATTAAAAAGACACTCAGGAGAAAATTTAGATGTTGTAAAATACATAATGGAAAATCCTAAAACAATTGAGTATCTTAAAGTTTTAGAAAACTTTTTAGATTACTCATTTAAACAGTATTGTGAAGAGGGTAAAAATCACTTTACCGTTGCGATTGGATGTACAGGAGGACAACATCGCTCAGTTGCTCTTACCAATTATTTATACAACAAGTATCTTAAAGAATATCATTGTTATGTTGAACATCGAGATAAAAAGAGATGGGTAGTATGATTAATAAAAAAGTTGTTGTAATGGGTGGAGGGCATGGCCAATCTGCACTTTTAAGAGGCATAAAACAAATTGATAATATTGATATTACAACAATTGTTACAGTTGCTGATGATGGGGGCTCTACTGGTCGTTTACGGCAGTATTTTGCTGTTCCTGCAATGGGAGATATAAGAGGTGTCATGTTATCACTTGCTGAGGATGAGGGTCTTCTTGCTTCCTTAATGAACTATCGCTTTGTTGCTGAGAATGATGAAGACATAGAAAAAGATGTTATGGGTCATAATCTTGGTAATTTAATTCTTTTGGCTTTAATGAAGTCAAGTGGTGATTTTGTTCAAAGTATTAAAACAATATCTAAAGTCTTAAATGTTAAGGGGGAAATAATTCCTTCTTCATCACAATTAATAACATTATATGCTAGAATGGAAGATGATACTATTGTTAAGGGCGAGGCTAATATTCCTAATATCGACAATAGGATTTCAAAAGTGTTTTACGATGAGGTTGTAAAGGCAAGTACGCAAGCAATTGAGGCAATATTAAGTGCTGATCTAATAATTTATGGGGTGGGATCAATTTATACAAGTATTTTACCTAATGTTATCATTCCAGAGATCAAGGAAGCTCTTAATAAATCAAGAGGAATGAAGGTTTACTTTTGTAATGCAATGAGTCAGCCTGGTGAAACATCTAATTATTCTATGGAAGATCATGTAGATGCTCTAGAGAGTCATGGGGCAATAATTGAGAGGGTTATAGTTGCCAGTGATGAAATACCTGATAAATTAATTAGGAAGTATCAAGATGAGGGCAGTACTAAGGTTATTTGTAAAAGTAAAAATTATCGGATACCTTTAAATTATGAGCCGTTACTATCTTTTGCCGATGATTTAATTAGGCATGATGCCCTAAAAGTAAAAAGAGTAGTAGAGAAATTATTATCAGAAATTGAGGTTTAAAATGTCATTTACACAAGAAGTTAAACAAGAGATTGCTCATAATGAGCTTAGGGATTGTTGTAAGCGAGCAAAATTATCGGCTTTAATTCAATTTTGTTCGGTATTAAATATATCGCATGGGGGCTTAAATTTAGTTGTTACTACTGAAAATGCTACTACTGCAAAGAATATTTTACAGTTATTAAAGAGTGCTTATAGTGTTAATACAGAGCTTTCTGTTATTAAGAAGATGAAGTTAAAGAAAAACAATATTTATCAAATAAAAGTCTTTAATAAAGCGAAGGTTATTTTAGAGGATTTAGGTCTTTACTCTACTAGAGGCTTATTAGATAAGCCACTACTAAGTATTGTGGTAAAGGAGTGTTGTGCTAGAGCTTATTTAGCTGGAGCATTTATGGCATCTGGTAGTGTTAATGCTCCAACAACTTCAAATTATCACTTAGAAATTAGTACTAATAATGTAAGTCATGCTAATTTTGTTGTAAAACTGATGGAAAGATTTTATCTTCCAGCAAAAATTGTTACAAGAAGAAAAAATGAGGTTGTCTATTTAAAGGCGGCTGATAAAATTGGTGATTTCTTAAGGTGTATTGCGGCCTTTAATGCTTTAATGAAGTTTGAAGATATTAGAATACAAAGGGATTTTAAAAATAGTTTAACTAGGTTAGATAACTGTGAATTGGCTAATGAGGTAAAAACTCATGAGGCAGCTCAGAAACAATTAAAGGATATTGAGTTGATTGAGTCTTGTGGTTATCTAAAACAGTTAGATGAGAAATTAATAGAAATAGTTGAACTTAGAAAAGAGAATCCACAGTATAGTTTAAATGAGTTAAGTAAGGAGTATGAGAAAAAAACAGGTATTTTAATGAGTAAATCTGGGATGAAGCATCGCTTAAAGAAAATTGAATTACTTGCTTTAAAAATAAAAGAGAAAGAGAGGGCAAGTTAAATGAATTTATTTATATTTCTTTTAATTGTTGTATTATTATTAGTAGCATTCTTCTCATTTGTTTGGTGGTTGCTTCCAGTAATAATTATTTGTTATTTAATATGGAGTTTCTTAAAAATTATTGGTGTTATTAAAGTATCAAAAGGACATAACTATTTTAATAGAAATGATGATTTTGATAGTGAACCACAAGACTTTTATCGAGGTAGAAAAGGAAATTCAGAGGACATTATTGATGTTGAATATACCCAGAAAGATGATCTTGAAGAGGAGTAGTGGAGGAAAAGATGATTAGACAGGCAACTAAAAGAGAAAAAGAACAGATTAAGAAAATGTGGGTTGAACATTTTACATATGATAAAATTAAATATGTTGAATATTATTTTAATGAAAGATTTGATGAGAAAAATACATTAATTTATGAGGAGAATGGGGTTGTATTATCATCTATTCAGCATCTTCCTTATGAAATGATGTTTAATAATAGAATATTAAAAACATCACTTATTAGTGGTATAGGAACTTTCTTGACTTATGAGAGTGAAATATTAATTGATGCGATCTTAAATACTTGTGAGCATCAAGAATTAATTACTTTAGCAAGTGCTGAGAATCCTGAATTATTTTTAATATATGGATTTGAAGAAATTTATCTTCAAAATGAAATAAGAATAAAAAGAGAAGATTTAAAAAATATTGGTAATCATGGTTGTAGTTATGAAGCAAGTAGTGTAGATATGGTTAAATTGTACGCTTCATTTGTAAAGCATTTTAGTGGTTATACAATTAGAGATGTAAAATATTTTGATAACTTGAAAAAAGAGGTTGAGGCAAAAAATGGTAAGATAATATCTTATTATAATAATGGATTAATTGAGGGTTATGGAATCTTACTTCCAAAGAGTGGAAGTGAAGTTTATCTTGAAGAGTGTATCTATTTAAATAGTAAGGCTCTTACAAAACTTGTTAATTTAGCTTTACAACATCGTTCAAATTGTATTCTTAAAACTAGTAGTGCAGAAGATTTATCAGCATTTTTTCCAAGATGTGAAATTATTTCTAAAAACTACATGCTAGCAAGAATAAATGATTTTGATCTATTTAATCGTTTATATCGATCTAGTGCAACAACTACTAAAGAGGCTTATGCTATTGCTGGTAAAGGATTATTTATAAGAGAATCTATTTGAAAGCACTTACAATAATATTGTGAATAATCTAAGATAATTAACTTTTTTTCACAATTGACAAAAACATAAAAAAAGGTCTATAATATGGGTACATCAGAAAGTAGAGGATATATATTAAATGGCAGATGTAAGAGTAGCGATTAATGGCTTCGGCCGCATTGGACGTTTAGCGTTCAGACAAATGTTTTCAGCAGAAGGATACGATGTTGTAGCAATTAACGATTTGACAGATCCAAAGATGTTGGCACATTTATTGAAATACGATTCAGCACAAGGACCTTACCATGGACACGAAGTTGTTGCAGGTGAAGGAAAAATTACAGTTGATGGAGAAGAAATCAAAATTTATAGTGAAGCTGATGCTTCTAAGCTTCCTTGGAAAGATTTAAATGTAGATGTTGTACTTGAGTGTACAGGGTTCTATACTTCAAAGGAAAAATCTTCAGCTCATATTACTGCAGGAGCAAAGAAAGTAGTTATCTCAGCTCCAGCTGGAAAAGATCTTCCTACAGTTGTATTTGGAGTTAATGAAGATATCATTAAGTCTACTGACACAATTATCTCTGCGGCATCTTGTACTACAAACTGCTTAGCTCCAATGGCTAACACATTAAATAATTATGCGAAAATTCAATCTGGAATCATGACTACAGTTCATGCTTATACTGGAGATCAAATGACTCTTGATGGACCTCATAGAAAAGGAGATCTTCGTCGTGCTCGTGCAGCTGCTGCGAATATCGTTCCAAATACTACAGGGGCAGCAAAAGCAATTGGACTTGTTATTCCAGAACTTGATGGAAAACTAATTGGTTCAGCTCAACGTGTTCCAGTAATTACAGGTTCTTTAACTATGTTAGTTGCTGTTGTTAAGGGTAAAGATATCACAGTTGAAAGCATTAATGCTGCAATGAAGAGTGCTAAGAGTGATTCATTTGGTTATACAGAAGATCCACTTGTATCAAGTGATATCATCGGTAACACAAATGGTTCATTATTTGATGCAACTCAAACAATGGTTGCTAAATTAGATGATGAAACTTACCAAGTTCAAGTTGTTTCTTGGTATGATAATGAAAATAGTTATACTTGCCAAATGGTTAGAACTATTAAATTATTTGCTAATATCTAAGAATTTTAGGGATTACTACCATACAATGTATGGTAGTTTTTTTATGTTTGAAGTATTAATATTTACTCTGTTATGTTGGTTTAATTTACAAATTGATAAAAAAACAGTACAATTATAATGATATTGAATAAGTGAGGAATTTTTATGATAACAAAACTACCAACAAAACTATTAAACCTTAGAAAAAAATGTGGCTATTCTCAACAGGAGATTGCTGATAAAATGGGAATTAATGTTGTTGAATATATGGGTTGGGAAAATGGAAGAGCAATCTGTAATTTAGCTCAATTTAAAAGACTAAGTATTATTTTTAATATACCTCTTGAGAAATTAATTGATAATGATGAAGTTATCTCTTTTGATAGTACAATTGAAGATAGTATTCAAATACCTTTTGTAAATGCAGAGACAGAGTCAATCTTTTTTGCAAAAGAGGGCGTGAGTGTAAAAGAGGAAAACACAGCACATAAAGAGGCTCCTAAAGAAATCAAAAAGGAAGTTAAAAAAGTTAATAAAAAGTTTGAAATTACAAATCAACAAATAACTATTTGCTTAGTTGTATTTTTACTGATTTTATCAATGATAATTGGATATTTACTTTGGCCTAAAAATAATGATATAGAGGTTTTAACCCTTGAGCTTGATGAGCAAAATCAAATTGCTGCAGGTGATGATTTTAGCTTGCTTACAAATAAAGATTTGGTTGTTAGTCAAATGGGATCAGGTCTTAACTTAGCTTCATTTAGTGAGATTGTTGCAATAAGTGCTAAAAGTAATTTTGCACTGGGATTAAGAGCTGATGGAACTGTTGTTGGAACAGGTGATAATTCTAAGGGACAATTAGATGTTTCAAGCTGGAGTCAAATAACAAAAATCTCAGCTGGAGCAGAGCATAGTGTTGCATTAAAGAGTGATGGAAAAGTCTTATGTGTTGGTAGTAATCGTAATCAGCAATGTGAGGTAGCTGATTGGAAAGGTGTTATCGCTGTTTTTGCAGGGAATGACTTTACTTTAGGTATTAGTGAAGAAAATAAGGTTTTAGTTGCTGGGACTGTTCAAAATGCTGGTTTAATGAAAAGAATGGCTGATATAAAAGATATTGCCATTGGTCCAAATGAAGTATTATTTTTAAAACAAGATTCTACTGTTGAGAGTGTATCTTTTACAGGTACTACACCAACAGATACATCTTCATGGACTGATATAATTCAAGTGGCATCAGGGAAAAAATATGCTGCTGGTTTAAAAAATGATGGTAAGGTTGAAATTATAACCTCAGATAATATTATTCGTGCTCAAGTTGCACTATGGGAAAATATATTAGATATTGATGGAAATGATTACTATCTTTTAGGATATGATGGACAAAACATTATTGGCTCTGGTGATAATTCAAGTAATCAGTTTCCAAAGAATGAGGAAATAAAAAAATATGATCAAGTAAGTGAAGTTAAGGTTACAAAAGAAGAAGACAAAGTAATTGTGACTTGGGTAGCAGCTGAGAATGCTGAAGAGTATTTGGTTAAGGTCAATTGTAATCCGGCATTTGAAATGAGTACTCAAAATTTAAGAGTAGAATTAGATGCCAAAGACTTTGTTGAGGGTAATAGTTATACAATATCAATAACTACTGTAAATAAAACTAATGATGTTTATAATTCTGATCCATTAGAGTTAACCTATGTTCATGCTGTAGAAGAGAAACCAAAAGAAAAATATACACTGACTATTAGATATATTGATGGAAATGAGAAGGAATTAACAGCGGATTATGTAGCAGAGTTTGAAGATGGTGAAGAATATAGTGTTGATAGTCCTTTAATAGAAGGATATACAGCTTCAATTGAAACTGTTAGTGGAGTGATGGGTGGCAGTAATGTTGTTCAAATTGTTCGCTATATCAAGTTTGAAGCACCTCCTACAGATACTGCCTGTCTTGCAAGTGGTGGAAAGTGGGATAAAGAAAAGCTTATTTGCATTTGTCCTGAAGATACTGAGTTAAATGAAGATGGTAGTGCATGTATTGCAACAGAACAGTAGAAAAGAGGTAGTGAAATGGATAAAGTTTGGTATGTAAAAAGTTCAACAAAAAAGGGTGGTCCTTTTAATGAACAAGAATTAATAAAAATTATTGAGTCTGGATTAATTGATGAAACTTTTCAATTATGGACTGAGGGACTACCAAAATGGATTGCTTTAAAAAATAGTGTATACTGCTTCTATATGTTGGATAAGGAGCTATTATCATGATTAAATTATATAACACAAAGACCTTAAAAAAAGAGGTCTTTAAACCTTTAATAGAGGGAGAAGTTAGTATTTATGTCTGTGGTCCAACAGTTTATAATCATGCTCATATTGGTAATGCTCGACCACTTGTTATTTTTGATTTACTGCATCGCTTATTTCTTACATTAAATTATAAGGTTAAATTTGTATCTAATTATACAGATATTGATGATCGAATTATAGCAACTGCCAAAGAAAAAAATGTTAGTGAGAGTGAAATTAGTGAGAAGTATATTGATGCTTATGAAAAGTTATGTAAGTCTCTTAATATAATTGAGGATAGAAAAGTAATAAGAGTTACAGATGTGATGGATGCAATTATAAAATATATTAAAAATCTTGTGGACAGTGGCTATGCATATGAGAGTGATGGCGATGTTTTCTTTATAGTTGATAAACTTAGTGACTATGGTAGTTTATCTCATCAAGTTTTAGATGATTTAAATGCTGGGGCTCGTGTTAGTTTAAATGAAGTAAAGAGAAATCCTTTAGATTTTGCCTTATGGAAAAAAACAGATGATGGAATAAGATGGGATAGTCCATGGTCAAAAGGAAGACCAGGTTGGCATACAGAGTGTGTTGTGATGATCTTCAAGGAGTTTAATAAGTACATTATAGATATTCATGGTGGTGGGCAAGATTTAAAGTTTCCTCATCATGAAAATGAGGTTGCTCAATGTCGTGCTCTTCATCATAGTGACTTGGCTAATTTTTTTATCCATAATGGGATGGTAAATATTAATAATGAGAAAATGAGTAAATCACTTGGTAACTTTAAGTTTGCTAAAGATGTTATTGAAGTTTATGGTAGTAATTTAGTGAGGTGGTTTTTACTTTCTACTCATTATCGTAAAGATTTAAATTTTACAGATGAGGCACTGCAGATGTGTCAAAATGAATTTAATAAGATAAATACCGCAATTAAGCAAGCAACTTTAGTTCTTAGTTTAAATAATGTTGAAATTAAAGAAATTAATAATGATAATATTAAAGCATTTATTGAGTATTTATGTGATGATTTAAATACTCCAAATGCATATATGGAAATCAATGCTAAAGTTAAGCAACTAAACCAATTACTAAGAAGTAAAGAAAAAGAAATAGATGCTATTGCCAATATTGTATCGGAATTATTAAAGATGTTATGGATAATTGGGGTTAGTGTTGAAGTTATAAATCTAAGTGATGATCAAAAAGAAATGTATCAAAAGTGGTTAAGGGCGAAAACTGAGAAAAATTTTGATGAAGCTGATAAATATCGTTTAAGACTAGTAGATGAAGGTATCTTATGATTAAGGTAAATGCCTTATCTGGAAGTACACTTGCTTATTTAGGTGATGCTATGTGGTCACTTTTGGTCAGGGAGTACTTAGTTAATTTGGGTTATCAAAAACCAAAAGACTTACAAGAGTTAAGTGTGAAATTTGTAAGTGCAAAGGCTCAGGCTAAGCTATATTTTATGCTGAAGGAAAAAGATTTCTTTACTGATGAAGAGAATGATATTTTTAAAAGAGGAAGAAATTTTAAGGGTGATAGTACTCCTAAAAATACCGATGTTACAACATATCGGGTATCTACAGGATTTGAAGCAATAATTGGATACTTATATCTAAATGGTAATAAAAAGAGAATTGATACAATATTTTCTTTAGGTTTGGAGGAATAGATGGCAGAAATTATATATGGTAAAAATAGTATTAAAGATATTTTAAATTCAAATAAAATTCAAAAATTATATCTTAGTAAAAATCATCAAGATTTTTATAAAAAAGCAAAGCAATTAAAAATTGCTGTTGAGATTGTTGATAATAAATTCTTGGATAAGATGGTAAATAATGCAAACCATCAAGGGATGGTTGCAAAAGTTGATGATTATAAGTTATCAAGTGTTGAAGAAATACTAAGTGGTATCCCTGATAATGAATTAGGCTTTATTGTAATTCTTGATGAAATCAGTGATCCTCATAATTTTGGAGCGATTATAAGAAGTGCATTAGGTGCTGGAGTGCATGGAATAATTATTAAGAAACATAATAGTTGTAAACTTAATGGAACAGTTGCTAAGGTCTCAGCAGGAGCTATTGAGCATATGCCAGTATCAGAAGTTACCAATATCTCATCAACAATTAAGTTACTTAAGGAAAGAGGATATTGGATTTATGGAGCTGATGCTCATAAATCAAGTGATTATCGCTTACCTAAATATGATACACCTATTGTTTTAGTCATTGGCAGTGAGGGTAAAGGAATCACAAGACTTGTAAAAGAGCATTGTGATGTCTTTGTTCACTTACCAATGGGTAAAAATTTAGAATCGCTTAATGCTTCAGTTGCTAGTGGTATCTTAATGTATGAAATATATTCTAAAAGAAATCCTATATAAAATATGGGATTTTTTTAGGATTTAATAATTAAATATCTATGTAATAATTACAGTACGGTAGATATAAGTTTTTAAATTCATCATATATTGATGATAGATAATTTTTACCCTGTGAGCCGTAGATGGAGAAAAATTATGAATGATCTTAATGATTATGAATTACTTTATTACTATCAGATAAATAAAGAGCTAGTAATAAAAGTTTTAAGAGAAAGGTATCGTCCTTTTTCTTATAAAATTGTAAATTCTTGTATTGCTAATGCTAGGTTTTGTCGCAAGTATTTTGATGAATTAATTGATGAGGCTGACTATTGTATAATTGATTCCATTGATTGTTTTCAAGAGAGTAATGGTTGTAGTTTTAGTACCTTTCATTATACCTGTGCCTATCGTAAAGTTAAGACTCTTTTAAAACATTATTTAAGGGAGGCTAATGCCTCAAACTTATATGCTATAAGATTAAATAAAGGTTTAAAAGATATCCCTGATTTAAACTATATTGATATATGTCAAGATCATAGCCTTTGTGATCCGGCATTACTTATTCATTATAAAGATGGTATCAAGAAAGTATCAGAGATTATCAAAACGCTAAGTAGCTTGGAAAGAAAAGCATGGGCAGTTTTTCAAAAAGATTATTCATATGAAAAAGCTTCTTTAAAACTTGGTGTTAGTAAAAAGAAGTATGATAATATTATTCAGAAAATAAAAAGAAAGATAAAGTTTGAGTTAAAAAATGAGTATTAAAATTCATTTATATTAAATATGGCAATAATAAAAAAAGCACATTGATTTATATCGTTGTGCTTTTTTAAATTACTTAAAGTTTTTAATTAAATAGTTAAAGGCACCAAGAGATGCTGTAGCACCTGAGCCCATAGAAATAATAATTTGTTTAAAAGGGCTAGTAGTACAATCTCCTGCAGCATAGATTCCTGGAGTATTAGTTGAGTTTTCATGATCAACAATTATTTGTCCAAACTTATCTTTTTCAACAATACCATCTAACCAAGCAGTATTTGGTACTAAGCCTATTTGAACAAAAACACCACTTAAATCTACATGTGTTTCTTCATTAGTGTCTCTATTTGAAAAAGTAATACCATTTACTTTACTGCCATCACCTGTGATTTCTTTAGTAGCTGAGTTTTTATAAACAGTTACATTATTTAAGCTATGAAGCTTTTCTTGTAAAACTGAATCAGCTTTAAGCTCTGGCATAAATTCAATAACACTAACATGATTTACAATACCGGCTAAATCAATTGCTGCTTCAATACCTGAATTACCTCCACCGATAACGGCAACATCTTTACCTTTAAATAAAGGACCATCACAGTGTGGGCAATAAGCTACACCTTTAGTTTGATATTCTTTCTCACCTGGACAATTTACATTACGCCATTTAGCACCTGTAGCAATAATTACAGTTTTACTTTTTAAAGTAGCGCCATTATCTAGGATTACTGTAAATAATTCATCTTTTGTAATATTTACTACAGATAATGCGCTCATGATATCAACATCATATTCTCTAACATGGGCTTCCATGTTATTTGCTAAAGTACTGCCTTCGGTGTGTAAGATAGAAGTGATGTTTTCAATACCTAAAGTATCTTTTACTTGACCACCAAATCTTTCTGCAACAATACCAGTATTTAATCCTTTACGGGCAGAATAGATGGCTGCAGTTGCACCAGCAGGGCCACCACCAATAACTAAGACATCAAAGACTTCTTTATTGTTAAATTCTTCAGCACTTTGATGTGAACCTAATTTCTTTAGAATATCTTCAATTGTCATTCGACCACTAGCAAACATTTCATTGTTTAAGTAAATAGTAGGTACTGCCATAATATCTTTAGCTTCAACTTCTTCTTTGTATAAACCACCATCAATCATGGTATGTTTGATGTTAGGATTGATTACTGACATTAAGTTTAAAGCTTGTACTACATCAGGGCAGTTATGACAACTTAAACTGATATATGATTCAAAATTATAGTTGCCTTCTAAATTTTTAATTTGTTTTATGATAGCTTCATCTACCTTAGGAGCTCTACCACTTACTTGTAATAGGGCTAATACTAAAGAATTAAATTCATGACCTAAAGGAACACCTGCAAAGTGTACTCTAGCTTCTTGATTAGTTTGACTAATGGAGAAGCTATTAGCTCTTGGCAGGCTTTTTGTTTCTTTATTTATTTTAGTAGGAGCAAGTTTTACTAGCTCATCTACTAATTCATGCATTTCTTGATTATCACCACTAATAGTTAGGGTGATGTTATTCTCTAGTAATTCTAAGTATTGAGCTAATTGTTCTTTGATATTAGCTTCTAAAAACATAACTTAAATTTTTCCTACTAGATCTAAGCTTGGCTTAAGTGTTTCTGCTCCTTCTTTCCATTTTGCAGGGCATACTTCACCTGGATTTTTTCTAACGTATTGAGCAGCTTTAATTTTACTTACTAAGACATTAGCATCTCTTCCGATGTTACCAGCATTGATTTCAACTGATTGGATGATTCCATCAGGATCAATAATGAAAGTACCACGATCAGCTAAACCAGCAGCTTCAATTAAAACATCAAAGTTTGTAGATAATACATGATTAGGATCACCAATCATTGTATAAGTTAAAGTTTTAATTGCTTCTGAGTGATCATGCCAAGCTTTATGAGTAAAGTGAGTATCTGTAGATACTGAGAATACTTCAACTCCTAATTTTTCAAATTCATCCATATTGTTTTGTAAATCTTGTAACTCTGTTGGGCATACGAATGTAAAGTCTGCTGGATAAAAGCAAACAACACTCCAATGTCCTTTAAAGTTTTCTTCTGTTACTTGTAAAAATTCACCGTTTTTAAATGCATCGGCTCTAAATGGTAATACTTCTTTTCCTACTAATGACATAATTATTCCTCCTTGTTGTCTAGTATGTATTGTATAATACATTACAATTTTAACATGTAAAAAAAAGATTAAGCAATTACTTTGACTAGAAGAATATATGGAATGATATTAACATGCTTGTATTAATTGTGTTTAAGGGAAAGAGTAACTTTTCATTTTGAAACAAATAGCTGCTTATATTGACATCAAAGGTTTTTTTATGATAAAGTTAATAAGCATAAAAAGGAGTTGTTTTTATTATGGCAAAAGATGATAGAGTTATTTTAACTTGTACGGTGTGTTTGTCTCGTAACTATACAACTCATCGTAATAAGAGAAGTTCACATGAAAGATTAGAATTAAAAAAGTTTTGTAAACGTTGTAATGAACATACATTACATAAGGAAACAAAGTAGGAGGAATAATTATGAAATGGTTTAGTATAGAAGGAATTTCAAAAGAAATTAAAAGAATAAGATGGCCACACCCAAAAGAATTAATGAGTAATACATTAGAAGTAATAATGTTTATCGTGTTTTTTGCTCTGTTTTTTATCTTATGTGAGTTTACAGTTACTTACTTCTTACGATTAATTGGAATCGGGGTATAGATAATGGTAGTAAATAGCGCTCCTTTAACTGATGAAACTCAAAAAAGATGGTATGTAGTTAATACCTATGCAGGACATGAGAATAGAGTTAAAGATAACTTATTAAGACGTGTTGAGTCAATGGGTATTACAGAATATTTATTTCAAATAATAGTTGCTGAAGAAACAGAAATAGAATTTAAGAATGGTAAAGAAGTAAAAAAACAGAAGAATCTTTTTCCAGGATATCTGTTTGTTGAAATGATTATGACTGATGATGCTTGGTATGTTGTAAGAAACACACCAGGTGTTACAGGATTTATTGGATCTAGTGGTGGTGGTGCAAAACCATTCCCTGTATCTCCTGAGGAGATAGATGCAATTCTTAGAAGAATTGGAATGCAAGAAGGAAAAATTAGTATCAACTTTGAAGTTGGTGATATTGTTAAGGTTCTTACTGGTCCATTTAATGGCATGGAAGGTAAAGTTAGTCAATTAAACGATCAAACACAAAGTGCGTCGGTATTAATATTACTTTTCGGTAGAGAAACTCCTACAGATGTTGGTTATGCTGAGCTTGAAAAGGTTGAAATGTAATTCAACCTTTTTTCTTTTATTTTAGATAGTATATTAATATAAACGATGGTATAATAATTTAGAAAAAAGGGGATATTAAAATGAAAAAGAAAATATTTTTATTGATTTTTGCATTAATTTTACTAACTGGTTGTGGGGCGGATGTAAATACTAATGTTTACTATCAGAAAGAGAATAATGTAGTAGAAGTTATTACTAATGTAAAATTTGATCAAACAGATTTCAACCATATAACTGGTGGTCAAGATGCTGTAAGAAGTGCAATGCAAGCAAATTTAAAAGATGGTTATACATTAACTGAGGAAGGGAAAACTTTTTATCTTTCTAAGAAATTTGATAGCTTTGATGCATATAATGAGTTTGCGAAAAGTTTTTCAAAAACTCAAACGATTACAATTTTAGAAGGGCAAGATATAAATGTTGATGGGTATAAAAATAAAATAATTATTGCATATGAAAAAACGGGAGATTATCTAAAAGATTATTTTGAGGCTGTTACAGCAAATTTGGATATAAGTAGTTCTGTAGATAAATCAAATTATATTACTGATAAAGGGTTTAGTTTTTTCATAGACCAAGAAGAATATAAAATTGGTGAGCATGTAAGTGATGTTAAGTATGAAACTACTGAGAAATTCATAAATGCTAATGCTACTATTGATTTATCAAAAGAGGATAAAGAATTAATATATAGTTCATTTGATGAGTATGAAAAGGAATACATAAACCATTATGTACCAGAATCAATTGATTTATCATTCAGAGTTATGATGAGTGAAGATTCATTATATAGAGATGAAATTATTGAAAAGATAAAAGCTGAAGGGTATGAAACAACTACATTTGAAGAATATGTCGAGGTTAGTAAGTCTGGTGATATTGTAAGTAATGAAGAAGAATCATATGTTGATGGAATAAACTACACAGGATATTATCCTAGATTAGAGTGTATAGTAACAGATAACGCTATGTTTTCATATCAATATTATTGTGATGAAGCACCTGTTAAGTTTGAGCTAAACTTTGGAGAATCTCAAATTACAGAATTTACTAACAAATATACAATTGATAATAAAGATGTAACTGAATTATTAAGTCAGCCAATCAAAGTTAATAAAGTTAAATCTATGATTACAGGACTTATTGGGCTTATATTAGTTGCAATTGGTGGAGTCTTTGCATACTTTAAACTTAAAGGAACTAAAACTGGAGATGATATCAAAGCTAAATTTAATAGTGTCTTAAGTTTTACCAAAGAAAAAACAAAGGATGTATCAAGTAGTGTTTCCTCATCAATCAAAAATGCTAAAGAAGAGTATGATAATGTTCCAGATCAAAAGACTAGCTTACTTACAAAGATTAATGATTTAGTTGATATAAGATTAACTGTAGTTTTAATACTTCTTACAACACCATTTTATTCAGTTAAGTTACCTGAATTAAATATCAAAGGAACATTATTTGTACCTGGTGATGGACTGAGTGATTTAGCAGGCTTAATTGGTAATGATTTAATTACACAATTATTTGGTAGTGTATCATTTGTCCATAATATGACTATTTTACTAACTCTAATTACTATAATTATGTTTATTAAGAATATTCTTCTTAAACTTAAGAAAATTGAGTTAAGTGAAAAAAACAATGAATATATTGATTTAGGTTTTTATGGAATTATTGCAGCTAGTTGCTTAATGTTCTTTATGATGAAAAATCCTTTAAAAGAAAATGTAGTAAATTCTTTAGCTTATTATATATTGTTTGTTGTTGCTGTATTATCAATTGTATCAATAGTAAAGAAAATAGATATTAAATTAAATATTTTTGCAAAAGATTTTATCATGATGTTATTTGTTACTCTTCTTGCAATGGGTAGTATTACAATTGAAACTTCTGAATTTTTAATGTTTTTTGGATCAGGACCATCAATACCAGATATTCATTTTAGCTTTTTAACACTTGCTCAAAATAATATATTTGCACTTATTACCCTTGCTGTGTATGCATCAGGTCTAATATACATGATTTATTTGAATATTAATGATAAATTAAATGAAAAGTTAAATGCAACGGCAATCATAGTTGTTATCTTGTTTTTAATTACATTTATATCTCTAATTGGAAGTACAAAAATGGAAGTATTTAGTTATACATTTAGCTTAGGGGCTTCATCGCTTGCAATTCTATTAATAATATTATCTATAGCATTGGCGATAATACCGATTCATGCATATTTTGCTAATAAAAATAAAAGTGAATAATTAAGCTGTAAAGGTGTTGGATATCATATCAAACACCTTTTTTCTTTTTTAAAAATTGTATTAACTTAATTATTTAAATTACGGTATTGTTGGGGACTCATTTTCTCATATTTTTTAAATTGTTGTGAAAGATAACTTAATGAAGAAAACCCTAGTATAATTGATATTTCAGATATGCTGTAATCTGTGTTATTTAAGAGTTCTTTGCACACTTTGACCCTTGTCTTATTCAAATATGAAATTGGTGAAATATTATATGTTTTTTTAAATTTATGGCTTAAGTGATATTTACTAATATTTAATCTTTTTGCAAGGATATCTAATGTAATTTTCTTTTCATAATTTTCTTCAATATATTTTTTAACTTTAAAGAAAACTTGGTCCACTTTTTCTGTGGCCTCAATTTTATAGTAGGTGTTTGCTAATCTACAGATGTTTAAAATTATTATCTCTAAATAATATTGGGTAAGTTGAAAAGAAATTTCAGTATTCAATTTTATTTCGCTCAATAAGTTAGTAAATAAGCCTAATATTATTTTATTTTTTTTATCATTAACAATACAATAATCAAGATTATCTTTAAATGATATTACTAAATTTTTAATTGAAAGAATGTAGTAACTTAAATGATCATTCTCACTTGAGTATTCAGTATGTTTGATATATGGATTTAAAACAATGATATTATTCTTTTCTATTTTAAAAGAAGTTTTATCAATTTCAATTACTCCTGTTCCAGAAGTTACATAAATAACTTCTGTGAAGTGATGACTATGTGTTGAACTTGCCCAATCATTCTCAAAAGATGACTCAGTAAAAAGTAATAATCTTGGTGAGTCTTTAAAATGATGCTCATACATTACTTCATATTTCTTTGTACTCATATTTCATCTCTTCTTTCAATCTATAATAAAATTTTATAATGTAAACTAGATTTAGTCAATAAATGTGGTTTATAAATAAAGTTGTATAGAGCAAGAATTATAAAATTACTAGCAATATAAATATTGTAATGTAAGGGCTTTTATTGTTAGAATAAATTTGTATAAAGCATAAAAATAATGTAAATGTTTTGACAAAATATTAGAGTAAATTTAAGTTACTAGCAAGCTTACAACTTAGCTCTATTAGAAATATTTACATTAAGAGTATGGTTTACTCATTTTCAATTTAAGGAGGAAAGAAATGAAAAGAAAATTAATTATGTTATTGTCAGTATTTACATTATTATCACTGTTAGGATGCTCAGCTGATAATAAAACAGATTCAGTGGAAACAAAGACACCTGAAGTTAGTGAAGATGTCTTAAGTGTATGGGCGTGGGATCCAAATTTTAATATCTATGCATTAAAAGAGGCAGAAAAAATATATCAAGAAACTAACCCTAATTTTAAGCTAGATATACAAGAAAATATCTTTAATGATATTGAAACAAAGCTTGTAGTTGCTGCACAGTCTAATGATTATAGTACTTTACCAGATATTATCTTAATGCAAGATTACTCATACGAAAAGTTTGTAAAGAATTTTCCTGATTTGTTTGCGGATTTAACATCATCTGGTATTAACTTTGCTGAATTTTCTCAAGGTAAGGTTGCATCTTCGACAATAGATTCTAAGAATTATGGAGTTCCATTTGATAATGGGGTTTCTGTAATGGCTTTAAGAAAAGATATTATTGAAGAAGCAGGGCTTACAGTTGATCAATTTAGTGATAAGACTTGGAATGAATTTATCGAACTTGGAAAAGTTGTAAAAGAGAAAACAGGTCTTCCAATGTTAACAGCATCAGCTGGGGCAGAAACTGTAATGCATATGATTCAATCATCAGGACAATCAGTTTATGTTGATGGGAAAATTGATTTAGTGAATAATGAAGCTTTATTAGAGGCTATGAATACTTATAAGCAACTTGTTGATGAAGGAATCTTAATGGAGTACACTGACTGGGATCAGTATATTGCTTCAATTAACACAGGAAAAGCTGCTGGTTTAATACAAGGGTGCTGGATTATGTCGTCAATTCAGAATGCTGAGGATCAATCTGGTAAATGGGTATTAAGTAACTTACCAAGACTTGAAACTGATGGGGCCACAAATTATGCTAGTATGGGTGGTGCAAGTTGGGCTGTATCAAAAAATGGTAATATTGATTTAGCTACAGACTTCTTGAATAAGACTTTTGCATCAAATGTAGAATTTTATAATGACTTATTATCTATTGGTGCAATTACAAGTTATTTACCAGCTGCAAATACAAGTAAATATCAAGAAGCATCTGAGTTCTATGGTGGTCAAAAAGTTTATGCAGATATAGTAGAATTTAGTGCTGGCATTCCAGCATTCTCATATGGTGCTTATTTATCAGAAGTAAGAAGTGCTCTTACTGATGCTATTACAAATGTTATACAAAATGATGCAGATATTACATCAGAAATAAAAGCTGCACAAGATGCTGTAGACTTTAGTATTGAATAAATAAAAATATTAATTAAACTATAATGCCGTCAAGTTAAGTATCCACTTAGCTTGGCGGATTATCTAATTTTTTAAAGAAACTCTTTTAGAAGGGGGGATTTAATGTTTAATAAAGAACTTAAAAATAAACAAAGTTTAATCGGGTGGGCTTTTGTGCTACCAGCAACAATCCTAATTTTTATCTTTTGTTTTTATCCAATGTTTCAAGCTATTATACTCTCATTTCAAAAAAATGATAGCTTTAGCTTAGTAAATTATACCAGGATTTTAAAAGACAAAACATTTCAACAAGCATTGTTTAATACGGTACTGTATTTGATTGTTCAAGTTCCAATTATGTTAATTATTGCTTTGAGTTTTGCACACTTACTTAATAAAGCAAATTTAAAATTTAAAGGGATTTATAGAACATTAATTTTTTTACCATGTGCTACATCGCTTGTTTCATATTCAATGATTTTTAAGTCATTGTTTGCTAATGATGGTTTTGTAAATTCAATGTTAGAAATGTTTAATGTTGCTCCAATAGAATGGTTTCAAAACGCTTGGGCAGCAAGGTTTGTTATTATTGTTGCACTTATTTGGAGATGGACTGGCTATAATATGATTTTCTACTTAGCTGGATTACAAAATATTGAAAAATCTGTATATGAAGCTGCGAAAATTGATGGTGCTAGTAATTTCAAACAGTTTACTAAGATTACAATACCTTTACTTAAGCCAACAATATTATTAACAGCAATTATGTCAACAGCTGGTACACTACAGTTATTTGATGAATCTGTTAATTTGACAGCTGGAGGTCCAGGCAAAGCAACAATGACCCTATCGCATTATATATACAATACTTCTTTTGTTGAAGGTTTTAATTTTAATTATAGTGCAGCATTATCGGTTGTGGTAATGGTAAGTGTTGCTGTTTTAGCTTTTTTACAAATGAAAGTGGGGGATAAGCGTGACTAAATTTAAAAAAATCTTTCCATACATTGTTCTTACCTCAGCAAGCCTTTTATCAGTTTTTCCTCTATACTATATGATAAGTGGAGCAACTAATAAAAGTATTGATATAGTTCGTGGAAAATTGTTTTTTGGAACATATCTATTTGAAAATTTTAAGACACTTATAAATAATCAAAATTTAGCACTAGCCCTTTCAAACTCATTTAGAAATGCAATTATCTTGACGGTATTAACTTTAGTAATATGTTCAATTGCTGGTTATGGATTTGAAATTTATCATAGTAAAAGAAAAGATTTTTTGATGAAGATATTATTGCTTGCTATGATGTTTCCATTTATTGCAATTGTTACACCATTATTTAAATTATTTTCAAATTTAAAAATGATTAATAGTATGTGGGCATTTATGCTACCTACAATTTCAACTCCTTTTATTATAATGATGTTCAGGCAAGCTTCAAGATCTTTTCCAAAAGAGATTATTGATGCTGCTAGAATCGATGGTTTAAGTGATTTTAAAATTTTTTATAAGATATTTGTACCAACAATGAAATCAACATATGGAGCAGCGACTACGGTTATCTTTATGAATGCTTGGAATAGTTATTTATGGCCGAAAATAATTTTTCAGGATAATTCTTCAATTACAATCCCGATGTTAGTTGCTAACTTAAAAAGTGGATACAGTGTTGACTATGGAATGTTAATGCTTGGTGTTCTAATTGCAACCATTCCAACAGCTATTGTCTTTTTTGCATTACAGAAGCATTTTGCTGATGGTATTACAGGATCGGTGAAATAATGGAAAATATTATTGATGAATTGTATATGACAAGTGAAGAAATAAAACTATTAAAATGTAATCTTGTTTTTGCAAAGGAGTTGAAATTAATAGTTGATGATAGTATTGAGGCAATTAAAGTTCGTTGTGATAAGTTAAATAAATTAAATGAAGAAAAGCTAAAAAATAATGAGGTTGTATTTGGTTTAAGTTATTATCCAATACATATTTATGCTCAATATGAGCTTACAAATTTTAAGCTGGAATTTATTTCAAAAAAGGTTAGTTATAATTATAAGGTTATAACTAAAAAAGAAAAACAAGACTTTTATAATAATAACAATATTTTTACAAGATGTAATAAGGATAAATTTAAGTATGATGAAGTTGAGGCAGTTATTGAAAAAAGGCTTAGGGAGATAGAATATGATAAAGAAATCAATAGAATATTTTGTAAGCTCTTTTAATGGGTGCGACAATAATGATGGAAGAAGTAAAGCTAAAGCTTTCTCATCAATTCTAAAAATTAATGAAATTCTAAAAAAAGAAGACATTGATATAATACATCTTGAATGTGATTCAGTGTTTAATGATCAGTTTTTACATATCTATAATAGTAATGATATTACTATAAAATCTTATGGTAAAGGGAAAAGACCGCAAATAAACTGTAGTGGAAATGGTTTGTGGTATCAAGATTATAGAGTGCAGCTAGATAATGTTAATCACACTAATAAGGGTTATGTATCATCGGCAATCCTACTTTATGATGTTTCAAGTGTTACTATAAAAAATATAGCTATAACCAATACTCCTAAATTTAAAGAGTGCTATAGTGATCCTTATAAAATGTGTCGTACTGGAATATCAATTGTTGCACAAAATAATGGCATTATTTCTAATATATCGATAAGTGATGTAGTAATAAAAGATGTTAATGGTAATGTATATGATAAACACATGAATAATGGTGGCATTATCTTCTCAGTACTAAAACCATTTGATGAATCTAAAACTGGTATTGCTAAATTTGATAAAATTACAGTTGAGAATTGTTATTTAAGTAATGTAAGCAGATGGGGTATTTCTGTAGGCTATACTTACAATCATAATCATTTTAATTCAGTTAATTTGTTAGAAGAAAAAATAAAAAAATTTAGTAATGAAAATATTTTAATTAGAAATAATTATGTTAAGAATATTGGGGGGGATGGAATAACTGTAATGTATGCAATAAAGCCTTTGGTTGAAAATAATATATGTGATACGGTTGCAAAGGATATAAATGATGAAATTTATAAACATCCCAGTGGAAGAGGCGGGATGGTGGCTGCGGGCATATGGCCTTGGAAGTGTAAGGATGCAGTGTTTAGATACAACCAAGGACTTAATACCAGACTTAATCAAGACGGTATGCCCTGGGATGCTGATTCTGGTGATGGAACAATTTATGAGTATAATTACAGTAGACTAAATGAAGGTGGTTGTGTGATGTTTTGCTTAGAAGAGTCAGTGAATAATATTTTTAGAAACAATATAAGTTATGATGATTTAGTAGGAACAATAAGTCCTGCTCATAATAAAGATGCTGTAATTGAGAACAATACATTTCATAAAAGAAAGAGTACACCACTTATTCGAAAAGGTATGGATGGTGGTAAATATACACTAAAGGATAATTTGATAATTGATTTAGATGATTAAAAAACAGATAAGAGCCCTCTTATATAATTAAGATAAAGATTGACTAAATACATCATTTTTGTTATATTATAAAGGCACTGTGTGCAAAAAAAGAGCGTGGAAGGACAAACAACAGTCCGTTATACCACTGCACTGACTAACTAAATAAGGAGGAAATGTCAAGTGAGTAAAAAAGTTGCAAAAATTTGTAAGCTTCAGTTTCAAGCTGGACAAGCAAAACCAGGTCCTGCACTGGCTTCAGCAGGAATCAACATGCCACAATTTTGTAGTGCATTTAATGATGCTACTAAAGAGCGTGGGCAAGATATCGTACCAGTAATTATTACTGCGTATGAAGATAAGAGTTTTGATTTTGTATTAAAGACAACACCGGCTGCTACATTATTAAAGAAAGCGGCTAATGTTGCAAAGGCTTCAGGAAATCCTAAAGCTATTAAGGCTGGAAAAATTACAGTTGATCAATTAAAAGAGATCGCTGAATATAAGATGCCTGATTTAAATGCCAATGATATTGAGGCTGCAATGAAAATCATTGCAGGTACAGCTCGTAATATGGGTATCGTTGTAGAAGGCATGGAGGTTTAATCATGGCAGGAAAAAAATATTTAGAAGCATTGAAATTAGTCGATGTTAAGAAGACATATACACAAGAAGAGGCAGTTGCTCTTGCTAAAAAGACAAGTACAACAAAATTTGATGCCTCAGTAGAAGCAAGTTTTAACTTAAATGTTGATCCTCGTCATGCTGATCAACAAATCCGTGGAGCAATGGTGCTTCCACATGGTACTGGTAAAGTACAAAAAGTATTAGTTGTAACTCAAGGAGCTAAGGAACAAGAAGCAAAAGATGCTGGGGCAGATTTTGTTGGTGGTAAAGAAATCCTTGAAGATATCAAAAAGGGTTGGTTTGAATTTGATGTTATCGTTGCTACTCCTGATATGATGGGAGAACTTGGTAAACTTGGTAAGGTTTTAGGACCTAAAGGTTTAATGCCAAATCCAAAGACTGGTACTGTTACTACAGATGTTGAAAAAGCTGTTAATGAAATTAAAAAGGGTAAAATTGAATATCGTGTAGATAAAGAAGGTAATATTAATGTTATGATTGGAAAAGTATCATTTACTGATGAAGCTTTACAAGAAAACTTTAAACTACTTTATGATACAATCAAAAAAGCAAGACCTGCAGCAGTTAAAGGAATATATATGCGCTCTGCTACAATTTCTACAACTATGGGTCCTGGAATTAAAGTTATTGCAGAATAACATGTATTAGTTATAAATGATAAGTGTTGGTAAATATACCGACACTTTTTTTAAATAAATGATAGCAACATAAATTTGACTTTTTTTGAAACTATGTTAGTATATAAATAATAAATCTCAATTAAGGGGTGTAACGTAATAGGCAGGACCTGAGTTGAAAAGAATAGTTTATTCTTTTCAACTCAGGTCCTTTTTATTATTTTGAGATGAGATGGGAGGCGATTGATTGAAGGTAAAAAAGGTTTTAAATAATAATGTAGTTATTGCAGAAGATGATGAGTATTGTGAATCTGTTGTTATCGGTCTGGGTATTGCTTTTAAATTAAAAATTGGTGAGGAGATACCAGCTGATAAAATCGAGAGAGTCTTCTCTTCGACTCAAAATGAAGAGAAAAAGCAATTGCAACAATTGGTAGAAACCATCCCTCAAACTTATTTTGATATAGCTATTGAAATTATTGAGTATGCGCAAAAGAATTTAAATAAAAAATTAAGCAATTCAATATATATCACTCTGACTGATCATATCAATTATATAAAGGAGCGAGTTGGATTGGGAATATTACCAAAAAATTCTTTGAAATGGGAGATTAGACAGTATTATCCAAAAGAATATCAGGTTTCAATAAAAATAGTCGAACTATTGGAAGATGAATTTGAGTGTAAGTTAAATGATGATGAAGTTGCATCAATAGCTTTACACATTATCAATGCAGAAATTGATGATGTATCAATTAGAGATAGTATGGAGGCTATTCAACTTATTGATCAAATCATGCAGATTATAAGATATCAGGGGAATATCATTAATGATATGGAAGATTTAAATTATCAAAGGCTAATAACCCACATACGTTTTTTTGTACAGCGAATATTATCAAAAAAGTATTCATTAGACACCAACCCCTTATATGAAATGGTTAAAAATTCATATCCTCAATCCTATGCGATAACAGAAAGAATTAGAAGTTTTATTGAGGATAGTTTGAACTACTCTGTAAGTGATGATGAAGTCACTTATCTAGTTATTCATATTGAACGTATCTTAAATAGAAAATAAAGGAAGTGTAACCTATCTAGAGTAGGGCAGGATCCAAATATAAAAGCAAATATTACTTTTATATTGGATCCTTTTATTTATGACATTATTATGTCACTAGAATTAATTTCATTTTAAAAAAATAAAAAGGAGAGCAAAATGAAAAAATATGATGAATTAGCAAAGTTTATTATTAATAATGTAGGGGGTAAATCAAATGTGGTATCTTTGACACATTGTGTTACAAGACTCCGTTTTAAACTTAAAGATGAAGGTAAAGCAAATACAGATGTGTTAAATAGTAATGATGGCATTGCTTCTGTTGTTCAAAAAGGTGGGCAATATCAAGTTGTAATTGGGAATAATGTTGAAGATGTATTTGATACAGTTATGGAAGTTGGAGGATTTTCTGATACGAAAGGAGAAGAAGTAAAAGAAAAAGGATTGTTTAACAAATTTGTTGGAATTATATCTGGTATCTTTATGCCAATACTTGGCTTACTTTGTGCTTGTGGTATTATCAAGGGACTTAGCGTTGTCTTAGTGAGTGTTGGTATATTAAAGATCACTTCTTCAACATATATAATATTTAATGGTATTGGTGATAGCTTGTTTTATTTTTTCCCAGTAATTCTTGGTTATACCTCAGCTGAGAAATTTGGCTTAAATAAAGTCGTGGGTATGGCTATAGGGGCTAGTTTACTATATCCAAACATAGTAGCTTTAAAGGGTAATGAACCATTATTCACATTATTTGCAGGAACACCATTTGCATCTAATGTAACTGCTACTTTCTTTGGAATACCTGTTGTAATGATGTCATATGCAAATAGTGTGCTACCGGTTATATTTGCAACTTTTGTAGGTTCAAAAATAGAAAAAGTGATGAAGAAGATTACACCGACAATTATAAAAATGTTCTTCGTTCCAGCTTGCACATTAATATTTACCGTTGTTATTACTTTAGTTTTAATCGGTCCAATTGCTACATGGGCTAGTCAGTTGATTGGTTTGTTAATTATGTCTGTTAGAAATATCAGTCCAATTCTAACAGGAGCACTAGTTGCTGGATTATGGCAAGTATTAGTTATGTTTGGAATACATCAAGGATTAATACCAATAGCTATTACAAATATGATGACATACGGATATGAAAATGTACTAGCTAATATACTTCCAGTACCTTTTGTTACATTCGCTGTTGTATTAGCTATATATTTGAAAACAAAAGATTCAAAATTGAAAAAAACAGCATTACCTGCAGCTATTTCAAGCTTCTTTGGTGTAAGTGAACCCTCAATTTATGGAGTTACACTACCGTTGAAAAAGCCATTCATTATTACATTGATTTCTGCAGGAATTGGTGGAGCTATTATGGGGTTCTTTAATTCATGTACTTATACACAAGGTGGGCTAGGTATCTTTGCATTACCTGCATATATTAATCCAGCGAGTGGGTTGGATAGTGGATTCTATGGGGCAATAATTGCGTTAGGTGTTTCAATGACCTGTGGATTTGTTTTGACTTGGTTATTTGGTTATAAAAACACTGAAACTAAAGAGCTTGAGCAAACAAACTCAGTTGATGAAATGATCAAACAAGAAATTTTTATTTCTCCAGTAAAAGGCGAAGTTATTGAACTTTCTAAAGTAAATGATCAAGTATTTGCTTCAGATACAGTTGGTAAAGGGGTTGCAATTATACCTACAGAGGGAAAAATATATGCCCCAACAGATGGAATAGCAACAACTGTATTTCCAACACATCATGCAATTGGAATAACTACGAAAACAGGTGTTGAGTTACTGATACATGTTGGAATTGATACTGTTCAACTTGAAGGAGAGGGCTTTAAGTGTCGTATAAATCAAGGAGATACAATTAAAAAAGGTCAGCTTTTATTAGAGTTTGATCAAGACTTGATGAAAAATAAAAATTATGATGATACTGTAGTATTTGTAGTTACAAACTCTAACGAGTTTTTAGATATCATAGTTTCTAAAAAGACTAAAGCAGATCAAGAACATGAAATTTTAGCAGTCGCAATTTAAGGAGGGCATTTATGAAAGCAATAACGATAATGTTTGATACCTTAAGTAGAAGGTATTTAAGCACTTATGGTAATAAATGGGTAAAGACTCCAAATTTTGAACGATTAAAAAAGAATACAGTTCAATTTGATTCCTTCTTTTCAGGATCGCTTCCTTGTATGCCAGCTCGCAGAGAGCTGCATACAGGAAGATATAATTTCTTACATCGTAGTTGGGGACCATTAGAACCGTTTGATTTCTCGTGTTTTGAAGAATTAAAAAAACAAAATATATATACCCATATTGTAACTGATCACTCTCATTACTGGGAAGATGGTGGTGCTACATATCTTCCTCGGTATACTACTTGGGAAGGATTCAGAGGACAAGAGGGAGATCGTTGGGTTGGAATTGTTAATAGTAAAAAGCGTTTAACAATTCCACAACAAGTGAAATCGTCCAAAACAGGAGATAGTTTCTATTTTAATTATGCAAATCGAGAAAGAATGAAAGATGAAAATGATTTTTCAAGTGTGAAAACATTTAATGCCGGCATAGAGTTTATAGAGAAAAATCATGATGAGTATTCTTGGTTACTCCAAATAGAGGCATTTGATCCACATGAACCATTTTATGTTCCTCAGAAATATTTGGATTTATATGAAAAAATACCAGATGATATTGTATTCGATTGGCCATCATATGCACCAGTATGTGAGAGTGCAGAAGAAAAAAGACAAGTTATAATTCGATATGCTGCACTTATATCAATGTGTGATCATTATCTTGGCAAAGTGTTAGATGTTTTTGATAAATATGATTTGTGGAAAGATACTATGTTGCTTGTTAATACTGATCATGGATTTTTGATGGGTGAGCACAATTGGTGGGGAAAAAACGTTCAACCATTTTACAATGAAATCACTCATTTACCATTTTATTATTATGATCCTAGAAATCCTGAAGCATCAGGAACTAGAAAATCTCTAAGTCAAACTATTGATATACCAGCGACAATATTAAACTTTTTTGGACTGAAACAGCCAGAGTCAATGCTGGGAAAGGATTTGTATCCTGTATTATGCAACAATGAGAAAATCCATGATGCAGTTTTGTTTGGAAGCTTTGGAGGACATATTAATGTATGTGATGGAAAATATGTCTACATGCGCTCATCAATAAATCAACATAATACATCATTATATGAATATACACTCATGCCAACTAAAATGAGAGGTTTTATAGAAAAAAGAAATTTAAAAAAAGCAACACTTGATGATTCTTTTACTTGCTTTGAGAATTTACCAGTGTTGAAGATACCAGCGAAGTCATATATTTCTTCTTATAGAGCAGGAAATAAATTATTTGATATAGAAAAAGATCCACAACAAAAATGTTTAATTGATGATGTAAATATCGAAATAGATATGATTGAGAAAATGCGTTTATTAATGAACGAGAATGAATGTCCTATTGAACAATATTCTCGTATAGGTATTGAGAAGGATAAAAAGCTAGACGCGAATTTTCTACTTCAGCAACGCCAAAATAGAATAGAAGCAGATAAGCTTCCAAGTGATTTAATTTTAACAGAAAAAGAAAAAGCACAAATATTATTTATAAGTGATTTAATTGCTGCAGATAAAATGCAAAATATTTATAAACAGATAAGAAACAATAATGATGAAGTACCTGTTTATGAATTATTAAAAAATATATTATTTGAAATAATGGGAAATAAAATGCCAAAGAGGATGCTAAATATGTATGTTGGATTTTTAGATGCAGCTGGAGAAGCTGATTGAAAGGAGCGTTAATATGAATTTTCCAAAAGGATTTTTCTGGGGTGGAGCAACAGCTGCTAATCAATGTGAAGGAGCATGGAACGTTGATGGTCGTGGACCATCAAAGACAGATGTAACAACAGGAGGCACAGCAAACAGTCCTCGTATGGTGACCTATGTTGATAAAGATGGAGTTGGACACGAACTTTCACAGTTTGCAGATAGCTTGCCTGAAGGCGCACACTATGCAGTATTGGATAATTATTATTATCCAAATCATGAAGGAATAGATTTTTACCATCATTATAAAGAGGATATTGCCTTATTTGCAGAAATGGGTTTTAAAATGTTTAGAATGTCAATTTCCTGGTCTCGCCTTTACCCAAATGGGGATGAAGAAACACCTAATCAAAAAGGAATTGAATTTTATCGTAGTGTATTTAAAGAATGTAGAAAATATAACATCAAACCACTTGTTTCTATATGGCATTTTGATACACCGCTATATCTAGAAGAAAAATATGGTGGTTGGAAAAATCGAAAATTGATTGAATTTTACACTCGTTATGCGACTACTTGTTTTACAGAATTTAAAGGATTAGTTAATTATTGGCTTACTTTCAATGAAATCAATAATACGGTAATGTTTTTAGATTTGATGGGGGATAATGTAACAGATGAAAAATATCAGGATGCCTATCAGTCTTTACATCATCAATTTGTTGCTAGTGCGAAAGCCGTACAAGTTGGACATAGTATTGATACTTTAAACAAAATTGGTTGTATGATTTGTGGTATTACTTTTTATCCTGGCACTTGTAATCCTAAAGATATTCTTCTGAATCGATACACATGGGAAAAGGGAATATTCTATTGTGGTGATGTGCAATGCAAAGGGGAATATCCAACGTATGCAAAACGTCTGTGGCAAGAGCACAATGTTAAATTAGATATAACAGAAGAGGATTTGAATGATCTGAAACTTGGAACAGTAGATTTGTATTCTTTCTCATATTACATGTCAACAGTTGTATCTACACAAGAGGTCGAAGATAAAGTTTCAGGTAACTTTTCATTTGGTGCAAGAAATCCATACTTGAATTATTCTGATTGGGGATGGGCTACTGATGAAACAGGGCTACAGTATTATTTAGAAATGATGTATGATCGTTATAAGAAACCGCTATTAATTGTAGAAAATGGACTTGGGGCTTATGATACTGTAGAGAATGATGGAAGTATTCATGATGATTATCGTATTGATTATTATAGGAAACATATAAAATCAATGGAGCAGGCAATAAACAATGGTGTAGATCTAATTGCTTACACTACATGGGGTTGTATTGATCTTGTATCAGCAGGAACTGGTCAAATGAGTAAGCGTTATGGCTTTATATATGTTGATAAGGATGATGAAGGCAAGGGCACCATGAAGCGCAGTAGAAAAGATAGTTTTTATTGGTATAAAAAAGTAATTTTATCAAATGGAAAGGAGTTGGATTAAAACTGACCTTTCAAAAATTTGTTAGGAAATAATTTAGATGGGTACTTAAATAACCAGTTATAAAAGTTATCATATTAGTGAGGTCTTCTGTATAATGTTTGGCAAAAACTATTATAACAGGACCTCTTTTATTTAACCCACTAAAATATTACACTATTTATCCCACAAAAAAATTTGACTTTTCATTTTTAACACTGTATTATTAGATTTATAAAAATTGTATATGAGGTAGCGATGTAAATTAGTAACTTGTGGAGTTGGCAAACTTTGAAGCAAGTGAAAGGTAATCATCGCCGAATAAACTATTTGGCAAAATAGTTTATGGGGTTATAGGGAACACTTATAACACTCCTTCGAAAGAAGAGGCGCTAAGAACTTATGATAAATAATATCGTATGAGATTAGCTCATACGATTTTTAATTAGAAAAAGAGGGAATAGATATGAAAAAGATTTTAGGAGTTTTGATTATTATGGTATTGCTTGTAGGATGTTCTGGTGATAATGGTAGTAATGAAGAAGTTAGTACACTAGTGGTTGGAATGGAGTGCAACTATGCACCTTTTAACTGGTCGCAAACAAATGAAACAGAAACAGCAGTAGCGATTTCTGCAGTAGATTATTGTGATGGTTATGATGTAAGTGTAGCAAAGAAAATTGCTGATAACTTAAATAAGGAATTAAAAATAGTTGCAGTTACTTGGAATGGTTTAATTCCTGCACTTAATAATGGAGAAATTGATTTAATTATTGCGGGTATGACAAAAACTGAAGAGAGAAGTCAGGCAGTAAATTTTAGTGAGCCTTACTATACTTCTGAGATGGTAATGATTGTTAGAAAAGATGATGCACTTACAAGTGCAACATCGATTCAAGATTTTAGTGGTAAGAAGGTACTTGGTCAAATTAACACCTTATATGATGAAATTATCGATCAAATAGATGGGGTTATTCATGTTTCTCCACTTAAGAATTATCCAAGAATGGTAATGTCTTTACAAGAGGGTGAAGTTGATGCCTTGACTGCTGAATTACCGGTTGCTCAAGGAGTGGTTGCTGCTAATGATGACCTTGCAATTGTTACCTTTGATGAAGGTAATGGATTTGTAGCTGATACTACTGTATCAATTGCTGTAGCAAAAGATAATACCGATTTACTTGAAGGAGTGCAGGCTGCACTAGATGGAATAAGTGAAGAAGAAAGAGTAGAAATGATGAGAGAAGCTACAAATCGTCAACCAGCGGTAGAATAGAAGATGGATTTTAAGGTAATTAAAGATATAATTTTAAATGATTATGCTTCTATTTTGTTTGGTGTGCAAAACACCCTACTGGTAGCCCTTGTTGGTACGACAATAGGACTTGCTATTGGGTTGTTAGTTGGGGGAGTTAAAGCTATTAGAGTTGATGATACAGCATCATCATTTCCTAAATTTTTAAAAAAGATCTACGATATAATATCAAGTGTTTATATTGAATTGTTTCGTGGAACTCCAATGATGATTCAGGCTGTGTTTATTTATTATGCCTTATTGAAGGTCTTAAATTGGACACCGATAATTGCTGGGATGTTTGTAATATCGATCAATACTGGTGCATATATGTCAGAAATTATAAGATCTGGTATCCAATCAGTTGATAAAGGACAAACAGAGGCGGCAAGATCTCTAGGAATGTCAAATTTAAAGACAATGTTACTTGTGGTTTTACCACAGGCGATAAAGAATGCCTTTCCATCGATTGGTAATGAATTCATCGTTAATATTAAGGATAGTTCAGTATTATCAATTATCACTTTAACTGAGCTTATGTATCAAGGAGATAGAATTGCTGGAAGAACGTATAAGTTTACAGAAACATACTTTGTAATACTTTGTATCTACTTAATTTTAACTCTTACAACAAGTTATATTCTTAGAAAAATTGAAAAGAAAATTAATAAAACTACCACTAGTTATCCTCAGTCAATGACATCTTCAACTGGGATGAAGATGGCTACACAGGGGGAAAAATAATGGAAAAAGTATTACAAGTAAAAAATATTCATAAAAGTTTTGGAAACTTAGAAGTACTTAAGGGTATTAATTTCAGTGTAAAGCAAAATGATGTTGTTTGTCTTATTGGGGCTTCAGGTAGTGGGAAATCAACAATGTTAAGATGTATTAATTTGCTTGAGAAAGCAGATGATGGAGAAATTATCGTTCATAATGAGAATATCTTAAAAACGAAAGATATCAATAAGTATCGATCAAAAGTTGGAATGGTATTTCAACAGTTTAATTTATTTAATAATATGAGTGTTATTAAAAATTGTATGGTTGCTCAAATGCAGGTTTTAAAAAGAAGTGAAGAGATGGCAAAAGAAAAAGCACTTCATTATTTAAAGAAAGTAGGAATGGAGAGCTTTGCATATGCCTCTAGTACAACTCTTTCAGGTGGGCAAAAACAAAGAGTAGCTATTGCAAGAGCATTATGTATGGATCCTGAGATCTTACTATTTGATGAGCCAACATCGGCCTTAGATCCTGAAACTGTGGATGAAGTATTATCAGTTATGAAAGATCTTGCTGATGATGGCTTAACGATGATTATTGTTACTCATGAGATGGAGTTTGCAAAGGATGTTGCTACTCATGTAGTTTTTATGGATCAGGGAAGAATTGAAGAAGAGGGTAGTGCCACGGAAATATTTACAAATCCTAAAAACGAAAGAACAAAAGCTTTCTTAAGTAGGGTTTTAAAATAAATTTTAAATACTAGTAAATCTTATGGAGTAACTTTATAAGCTGATAATTTATATAAAAAAACAGAAAAATTTATTCTGTTTTTTTTAATTTCTTAGTATATTTATCGCAACTTATACATTATACCATAAAATACAGCTAAAAATTAGGCTTATTATTAAAGGTGAGAGCTGATATAATGTGTGTGAGTAACATCAAAAAAGGAGGCCAATATGAAATACAGAATATGTAATTTTCTTTTAACTGTTGCGATAATCTTAGTAGTTCTTTTAGGATACTCTAAAGTTGAACAAACTGAGGGAGTAGGTATTGATGATTATATGGATAGGAGTAGTAACTCCATAACATTTATTGTTGATGAGGGTTTTGATACTAGTAAAGCTTTTCAAGAAGTGATAGCACATGAAGGTATAAGAAGTATTATTTCTTATGATGAGAACTCAAAGTATGTATACTTATCAAATATTAAAGTTCATAATTTAGATCATGAATTTTCAAATTTAGATGATAGATTTAATGATAGTGCAAATGAAAATAATGCAGTATCATTTAGTCAAGGTAATAAAAACAAATCAATAACACTAGAAAATGGCGAGAAGTATTATGTTATCGAAGAAATAAAGGTTGATGATAAATTCTTTAATCAATTTGAATATGCTCTTAGAATAAATGATTCTTCAGATTTTAAAGAAACAACATATATGAGTTTTAATGATTTAAGCCTTAGAAATAAAGTTATAAAAACACTTAAGGATAATAGTATTACAAATATTAAGATGAATAAAATTGATTTATGGGATGTGTTATATGGAAAAGTATTAATGTTTGCGAGTCTTTGCTTAATTGGAATTATTGTTATTAAATTTTTACTAGAGAATCTATTCTACAAACAAGAAAATAACACGCTTTCATTACAAGTAAACATCAAACATGAATTGGTAAGCTTAATTCTTGCGATGGTAGTATCACTTGGTATTGCATTTATATTTATAAATCCTTTTTATAAAAGCTTCGCCATATTTACAAATGAAATTATGATCGCATTAATTTTGGTAGTATTGCTGCTTTTAACAAAAATTGGATTTCATTATTATAAGTCAAAAAGATAAAAGTATCTTTATAAACATAGGTTAAATTATATCCTGTTATCTTAAGTAATCGCAGGATATAAAATGACTTATGTTTTTTTATTTTAATTAAGCATAAAAATCATGACTATATTATTTATCTTTCTTAATGAAAATTAAATTTTTTTAAAAAAAGTTGACAACGAAATTAAATTAATATATGATGTATAACATCAGTGATGAAGAGTAGTAGTTTGTGTAAGTTGTAATAGAGAGTCTGTATTTGGTGAAAGCAGAACAACGGAAACAAATGAATCGAGCTTCGGAGATTTGCTGTATGTTAGTAAGGCAAATGTATCTCTGCATTAAAGAGAAGGTGACCTAATAGAGAATATTAGGTAATTTGAGTGGTACCGCGGATTATATTCGTCTCTTATTTTTATAGAGGCGAATTTTTTTATTTTAATAGGAGGAAAAGAAAATGAAAAAAATATTATTGATGTTAGTTATGTTATTGGTTTTAGTTGGTTGTTCAAATGGAAAAAGTAGTACAGAAGAAACAACAGATCCAGAAAAGACACAAACCAGTGCTCTTTGGAGTGATGAATTATTAAGTGATGGGGTCATATCAGTTGGAGTATCTCCAGATTATCCACCATATGAAGGATTAAGTGAGAGTGGAGAATTAGAAGGATTTGATATTGAATTTATGCAGGCTGTTGTTGATCAAGTAAATGCAAATAATGGAACAGATGTTAAGCTTGAGTGGGTTCAAATGGAGTTTAGTGCTATTATTACAGCATTACAAATGGGACAATTAGATTTTGGAATGTCAGGTTTTACATTTGATGAAGAAAGAGATGTTTTATACTCAACTCCATACATTGATAGTTCAACTTTAGTAATCACTAATGGTAATGAAGATATTAAAAGTATTGCTGATCTAACTGGAAAAGTAATTGGTGTTCAACTAGGGTCTACTGGTGAAATCTATGCAAAAGAAATTGAGAATGCTGAAGTAGTTAGTATAAGTGATGTCAATGTATTGGTTGAGTCATTAAAGGCTAATGCATATGATGCGGTTGCTCTTGATCAGGGGGTAGCAATGAATTATGTAGAGAATGCTGGGTTTACACTTGTTGATGGTGTTTTAGCTGATGAGAGTATGTTTGTTATTGCGAAAAACGGACAAGAGAGTTTAATGGATGAAATAAATAAAGCGATTGAAGAGTTTAAGGCATCAGATGCTTATACACAATTACTTGCTAAATGGGGTCTTTAATAAATGATAAATAATGAATCCTTAACATTTCTAGTTATAGGAGCATTGATATCATTATCTATTGCATCTTGTGCCTTTGTTTTTGGAACATTAATCGGTATCGTTGGAGCTTCAATGAGAATTTCTAGCAATAAGATTTTAAGAATTATTGCTAGAATTTATGTTGAAGTAATTCGAGGAACTCCGATGCTTCTTCAAATTTTATTTCTTTATTTAGGATTTCCAGTAATATACACTTTTTTTACTGGAGATATTATAAGGTTAAATCCTTATATTATTGGAACGATTGCTATCAGTATTAATAGTGGAGCATATGCAACAGAACTTATTCGTGGTGGAATCTTATCTATTGATAAGGGACAGTGGGAGGCCGCAAAAACACTGGGTTTATCTAAGTCTTTAACGATGAAAAAGATAATTTTACCACAGGCTTTTAAGACAATACTGCCTCCTCTTGTATCTGAATTCATTGTTTTGATAAAAGACTCATGTTTGATTTCAGTAATTGGAGGGGTTGAACTTCTTCAATCATCAAGAATAATGGGGACAAAGTATTATAACTTCATAACATTCTTGCTGCTTGCGACAGTGATGTATCTTGTAATGACAAGTGCTGTATCATTGGTGGCACAAAAAATTGAAAAGAGATTAATGAAATATGATTAAAGTAAAAAATATATGTAAGAACTATGGGAGTTTAAAGGCATTAAATGATGTTAGTGTTAATATTAAAAAGGGAGAAATTGTTTGTTTAGTAGGGCCATCTGGTAGTGGTAAAAGTACCCTTCTAAGATCAATTAAAGGACTAGAAACAGTTGATAGTGGTGAAATTTTTATTGATGATACAGCACTAAATGCCAACGATATTCTTCAACAAAAGAAAATGGGTTTTGTTTTTCAACAGTTTAACTTATTTCCGCATTTAAGTGTTTTAGATAATATTATTTTAGCGCCAATTGAAATATTAAAAATGTCAAAGGATGAAGCAGTAGAAGTGGCTTGTAAGTATCTTAGTCTTGTAGGCTTAATAGATAAGAAAGATAGTTATCCTAATCAATTGTCTGGTGGACAAAAACAAAGGGTTGCTATTGCAAGATCTCTTGCATTAGATCCTGAAGTAATGTTATTTGATGAGCCAACCTCGGCCTTAGATCCAGAGATGGTATGCGAGGTTTTAAAGGTTATGCAAGACCTTGCAGAATCTGGTATGAGTATGATTGTGGTAACACATGAAATGGGTTTTGCTAAAAGAATGGCTTCAAGAATTATCTTTTTAGAAGATGGTGAAGTTGTTGAAGATAGTACTCCTGATAAATTTTTTAATAGTCCGAAAACTGATAGGGCAAAACTTTTCTTAGAGAAAATGTTATATCTACAGTAAATAAGGGGTAAAAGATGAAAACATATGAATTTGAAGCTATCATAAAAAAGGTACCAAATATTGATGGTGCATACATTGAGTTTCCTTATGATGTAAAAAAAGAGTTTGGCAAAGGAAGAGTAAAGGTACATGCTACATTTGATGGTGTGGGCTATGATGGAAGTCTTGTTAGAATGAAGACACCATGTCATATAATTGGAATATTAAAATCAATTCGTGCTGAAATTAAAAAACAGCCAGGTGATAAGATAAAAGTTAGCATTAGAGAAAGGGTAGAATAAATATGAAATATAAAGTTAAAAATAGTCAATTAGTTTATGAGGTTGATAACAATGTACTAGCATACATTGACTTTGACAAGCAAGATCATGTGTATACTATCAAGAAAGTATTTACCGATGAAGCACTGCGAGGACAAGGGATTGCTAAGGAATTAATGGATGCAATGGTTAATATAATAAAAGAAGATAATGCCAAATGTATTGCAATTTGTTCCTATGCTATAGGATATTTTGAAAAAAACCCTCAATATACAACACTTCTAAAATAGTATTAATTTAACTTATTTTATAAAGTTAAATAAATTTTCAAAAAGACTTGCATATATATGATATAATTCTAATATTTGAGGGAATTAATATGAAGAATTTTACATTTAATGTAGGTTTAATTGCGTTTTGATTTTTCTATTTGGTTTATTTAGAACGCTTGATTCAGTTTATGTTGTGATTGCTATTGAAAAAGCTGGTAGAGATCAAATAATTAGAGTTGTGTTCTATCAAAAATCTATTGCTAAGGAAATAGTTGCTGAGATTACTGAAAAATTATATGGTGATGCTGATAAAACAGATCTAAATCAATTTTTCGATAAGAAAGAGAAATAAAAATATTTTAAATAAAACTCCATAAAATTTTGTGGGGTTTTAATTTTATTGATTAGATTACTGTGATAAATAATAAAAAAGGTATTTGACTGTTTTGAAAAATAATTCTAAAATAGTAAAGAGAAATTACAGGAGGGAAAAAATGATTATTGTAAATATGCCACTTAAAAGAGATGTAGTAAAGGGTGTTGCAGAAAAATTTGATGAAGAGGGTCATAAGTTTACATTTATTAAGGAAGAGGGAATTAAACTTTTTTATGAAGATGTTAATACAAATGAAGAAGAAGGAGCTACTCTTTTAAAGAAAGCTATAAAAAAAGAGTTGGGGCCAGCATTTTTCTTCAATGTTGAAGTTAAATAATAAAATTTGGGGATGAGAATTCTCCTTTTATTTTTTTAAAAAAGAAAGTGCTTGCATTTTTATTGTACATAGCGTATAGTTTAAATATACAAGTGGTATATACCACAAGTTATTGAGGTTAAACCTCACATTAAAATTTAAAAAGAAAGGGGATAATTTTAATGCAAAAATTTCAAAGCTGGATGGAGGAGCATTTTGTTCCTGTTGCAGCAAAAATTGGATCTGAGAAGCATTTAATTGCTATTCGTGATTCATTCGTATCTATTCTGCCAATTACTATGGCAGGTTCTGTTGCGGTATTATTAAATGTATTATTTAGAGATTTATGGGCAGAAGGATTATTTAATAATCCTGCTATTCCACAAATGTTTAATTGGTTAATAACAATTAATGGTAACGTATGGTGGGGAACTAATGCAGTATTTGCTTTAGTGTTCGTATTCTCATTTGGATATCATATTGCTAAGGCGTATGATGTAAACCCAATTCCAGGTGGTTTAGTTGCATTTGCTTCACTTATCGCTGTAACTCCACAAGGTATTCCTGATACTTGGGGTAATATTCCTTGGGGATATACTAGTGCATCTGGTATCTTTACTGCAATGATCGTTGGAGGATTCTCAGCTTTAATTTATGTTTGGGTAGTAAAAGCAAACATTACTATTAAACTTCCAGAATCAGTACCTCCTACAATTTCAAAAGCTTTCGTAGCTATTATTCCAGCTACAGTAGCAATTTATGTATTTGGTATTATTGCTTATTTAATTGCTGCAAATTCAGCATTACTTGGAGCATCATGCTTAGGTGATTTAATTTCAGTTTATATTCAAAAACCATTTATGGCTTTTGCAGCTGGACTACCAGCAGTACTTGTAACTTGTACTTTCGTAAGTTTCTTCTGGTTCTTTGGTCTTCATGGAGCAAATGTACTTGCACCAATCTTAGATGGTGTGTACAAACCAATGTTGGCTGAAAACTTAGCAGCTTACCAAACTACTCAATCACTTGCTGACCTTCCTCATATTTGGACAAAAGGTTCATTTGAAGTGTTCATTTGGATGGGTGGATCAGGAAGTACGCTTGCTCTTCTTATTGCAATCTTCTTATTAAGTAAAAGAGAAGATGAAAGAGCAGTTGCAAAAATCTCTGCGCCAATGGGTATCTTTAATATTAATGAACCAGTAATCTTTGGACTTCCAATTGTACTTAGTCCTGTTTACTTCATTCCATTCTTATTAATTTCACCATTAATCGCAACAATTGCGTATGTGGCAACTACAGTTGGATTTATTCCACCGGTATTTATCGAAGTACCTTGGGTTACTCCACCGGTTATTGGAGCATTCCTTGCAACAGGAGGAAGTTTCACAGCAGCACTTATTGCTTTAGTAAACTTAGTTATTGCAACGGCTATCTGGGCAATATTTGTTAAGATTGCTAATAAAAAAGTGTAGTATATTACTAATACAATTATAAGCAAAGTGGAAACACTTTGCTTATTTTTAAAAAAAAGGAGACCAGATGAAAAAAAATGATTATATGTGGGAAATATTTCTTTCTTGCTTTGGCTTATTTATGATTGTATATGCACCTGTTAGTGAGAATTTAATACTGTTTGTTTTTAGTGGATTATTTTTTGCATTGTTAGGAATCTTAATTATTGTTTATAGAAAAAGGTATAAAAAATGAAGGTTGTAGAAATTTTAGAAGTAAGCGTTGAAGAGTTATATAAGGTTATATTAGAATCTCTTGTTAATGAGATTAAAGAAGTTCATCCAAGAATTAAAGAAGATAAAATTGTCGAAGGTTATAAATACAAGAAAAAAATGGTTGGTAAATTAAAACAGAGTAGTGAGTGTAGTGTTAAAATTAAAAAACTTGTTGAAAATAAAGAATACCTAGTTCATATTGATAGTGATCGTGGTTTAACTACAGTTAACTATATTTTAGAAGAAGTAGAACATGGGGTAAGGGTAATTTATGAGGAAGATTTCATATCTAAAGAGAAGATTAATAATTTAAATCATAAACTAATGATGTTTTTTTACAAGCGTAGTAGTGCGAAAAAAATGAGAAAAAAACTATTTGATATAGAGAAGTATATAATAAGTAATAGATAATTTAAGGGGGGGGTATAATATGAGTGGTCCAATGTATAAAAAGATTGCTAATGCTCTTAAGAAGGAAGTTGAAAAAACCAAGGCTAATACCCCAATTCTCTCTGAAAGAGAATTAGAGAAGCAATTTAAAGTTAGTAGAATGACCATTAGAAAAGCCATCGATGTGTTGGTTGAAAAGGGGATATTATATCGGATACAAAATGTTGGTACATTTGTATCTGATCATAAATTACATAGGAAAATAAATAACCAGCATTTTATTGATATATTCTCTGTTAGAAAAGAGTACAAGGTTATACATTTTAATATCAAGTCACAAGATGAGAATATTTATTCTGAACTTGGAATCGGGGAAAATGATAAATATATTAGAATCTTAAGACTAAACTTCAGTAATGATTTAGAACAGAGTATTGATGAAATATATATTGTTAGGAAGATGATTAAAAAGAGTGGTTTATTAGATATTCGTGAGGTTTTAAGCTTTAGTGATAATTTAATTGATCGAACAATAAATCAAAAGTTTGTAGCAATGATTGTTCCAGTTAAATATGCGAATTTATTAAAAGTAAAGATAGGCACACCGATAGTAAGAATTGATACTAGGGTGTATACTAGAAATGGAAATGTCTATGCCTTTATAAAGACTTATACAAATCCTGATCAAGTGGATATAGAAATAACGATTTAAGGAGGAAAAAAATGGAAAACATAAAAGAGAAAATGCAGATGGCATCCTTTCAAATGATCGCATCAATTGGAGGTGCAAAGGGTTGTTATATGGAAGCAATTGAGCTTTCAAAGGATAATAAATTTGAAGATGCATATGCTAAGATTGAAGAGGGTAGAAAAATGATGGCTGAGGCTCATCACCATCATTTTGAATTTGTTACAGAAGAAGCAAATGGAGTTGATTTACCATTTTCACTAATGTTAATGCATGCTGAGGATCAGCTGCTTACAACAGAGTCTATTGAGTTAATGGCAACAGAATTTGTTAGCTTATATGAAAAGTTGAATAAGGGTGATAAATAATGAAGAAATTAATTATCAATGCTGATGACTTTGCCTTATCAAAAGGTGTAAATTATGGTATCTTAGAGTGTTTTAAAAATGGAGTACTTACAAGTACAACGATGATGATGAATGCACCGGCTTTAGATCATGCAGTTGCATTAATGAAGGAAAATGATTTAAATGTTGGTATCCACTTAGTGGCTACAATGTTTAAGCCTCTTACAAATGCTAAAAGTCTTACAACAGAAAATGGTTTATTTGATAAGGCAAAGATGTTTGATAAGAATGCAACAATAAATGAAGAAGAGTTATATAATGAATGGGTTGCTCAAATAGAACTATTTATAAAAAAGACGGGTAGAAAACCATCACATATTGATTCACATCATCACATTCATTTAGAAGAGAAGTGTCGGGAAACAACACTAAAACTTTCAAAGAAGTATCAACTACAAGTTAGGGCAGTTGATAGTGAATTTGGTGAGAATATTTTATTTGTTGATAATTTTTATGGTGATAATATTACCATTGATTCTGTAAAAGAAATTATTGAAAATTCTGGTGTTATTGAAATGATGTCTCATCCAGCATTTATTGATAATGGATTAGTTAATGCTACAAGTTATTCAATGAAAAGAAAAGATGAGTTAGACTTGCTATTATCAAATGAAATAAAAGAATTATTAAATGATAAAAAAGTTAGTCTAATTAGTTATAATGATACTAAAGTTGTAGTATAATATAAAATATAAAAGGAGGATTATATATGAAAATTTATTTATTTTGTTCAGCTGGGATGTCTACATCACTTTTGGTTACAAAGATGCAAAAGGCAGCAAATGAACAGGGAATTGAAGCAGAAATAGAAGCTTTTTCTGAGGTTCAAGCACAGGATAAGGGACAAGAAGCAGATGTTGTTTTATTGGGTCCTCAAATTAAGTATCGTGAAAAAGCAATAAGAGAAAAGTTACCAAATAAGCCACTTGCTGTAATTAATATGCAAGACTATGGAATGGTTAATGGTGTTAAAGTTTTAGAGGCTGCATTAGAACTTTATAAAACAAGTAAATAATTTAAAAGAATGGACATTTTAATATGTTCATTTTATGAAAGAAGGAGAAAATATGGGATTAAAGGTTGCTACTATAGGTGGTGGTTCTTCATATACACCAGAATTAGTTGAAGGATTTATTAAGAGATTTGATCGTTTTCCTCTTGATGAGCTATGGCTTGTTGATATTGAAGAGGGAAGAGAAAAAGTTGAAATAGTTGGAGCGCTTGCTCAAAGAATGTTTGAAAAGGCTAATCTTAAAACAAAGGTTATCATTACAATGGATAGACGTGCTGCAATTAAAGATGCTGACTATGTTACTACTCAATTTAGAGTTGGATTTTTAGATGCTAGAAAAAAAGATGAAAGAATTCCTAATGAATTTGGACTTTTGGGTCAAGAAACAAATGGACTAGGAGGAATGTTTAAGGGATTAAGAACAATTCCAGTTATTTTAGATATTGTAAAGGATGTAAAGGAGCTTGCTCCAAATGCGTGGATTGTAAACTTTACTAATCCATCTGGAATGGTTACTCAAGCAGTAGCTACTTATACAGACTTTAAACGCTTTATTGGGGTATGTAATGTACCATATGGAATGAAGGTAGAAACTGCTAAACAACTTAAGGCAGATGTCACTGATGTTGAAATGGATATGATTGGTTTAAATCATATGGTTTGGGGTACTAAAGTTTATCTAAAGGGCGAAGATGTAACTGATAGAGCATTAAAGTTATATACCGAAGAAACTCAGGAAACTCCGGCAAATGTGCATGCGATTCCATGGGAATCAACATTTGTAAAAACTTTGGGATTATTCCTTTGTCCATATCATAGATATTATTATAAGTATGATGAAATGATTGCTGAACAAATGGAAAAGTTCAAATTAAATAAAACTCGTGCAGAAGAGGTTATGGAGTATGAGGCACAATTGTTTGAAAAGTATAAAGATTTAAACTTAAAAGAAAAACCAGAGGAATTAGCAAAACGTGGGGGAGCTCATTACTCTGATGTTGCCTGTGATGTTTTAGCATCACTTCATAATGATGAAGGCAAGATTCATGTAGTAAATATTTTAAATGATGGTCATGTTAAAAATCTTGATGATAGTGATACTATTGAAATAACTTGTCGTATTACTAAAGATGGACCTAAGCCTCTTGATACGATCACAATGCTTCCAGAAGTTGTAAAAGGAATGTATCAATCAATTAAATCATTTGAGTTAGCAACTTGTGCAGCAGCAGTAGAGGGTGACTATAATAAAGGGTTACTAGCTGCAAATATTTGCCCACTTACAAGATCTGATGAAAAGAATAAACTGGCATATGAAAAATTATTTAAAGCTCATGAAAAATATTTAACTCATATGACAAAGAATAGACCATAATATTTCATAATCAAAATAAAAAATCTTACAAACTAGTAAGATTTTTTTATGTTTTTTAATTGTCCTATATTGTTTAAAAATACACTTTTATAAGTTTAATAATATCTTTTTTGCTAAGGATGGTATTAGTGCTAACTACTTCATCATTTATAACTAGAGCTGGTGTACTCATTACTCCGTATGCAACGATATCGCTGAGCTCAGTAATATGTTCGATATTACATGGTAATTCTAATTCTAAAAGGGCATCTTTTACATTATTTTCTAATGTCATACATTTTTTACAACCAGAGCCTAGCACTTTGATTATAATTTTCTTTTCTATATTTGTTTTCATTTTTCCTCCTATATAAATAAATATTGAAATATATTAAATGTGTAACCAACGATTATTATTCCAATTGTACAAATTAGAATAAAAAGTGTAAGAAGCTTTAATTTGATTGCTTTTCTTAACATAATAAGTGATGGCAGTGAAAGGGTTGTTGTTGCCATCATAAAGCTTAAGATTGTTCCAAGGGTTGCTCCTTTATCAAGTAGTGCTGTTGCTACTGGTATTGTTCCAAAGATATCTGCATACATTGGGATACCAATTAAAGTTGCAAATATTACTCCAAAGGGATTATCTTGACCAAGTAATTTTGTTACCAGAGTTTGTGGAATGTAATTATGGATAATTGATCCAACTGCAACTCCAATTAAGATATATGGTAATACCTTCTTAAGTGTATCTTTAACTTGTTCTTTTGCAAAACTAATTCTTTGAAGTATAGACAATTTAGTTTCCTCAATATTTAATTGATTAATATTAAAGATGAAGTCTTCTACCTGATTTTGCATTTGGAGCTTATCTATTAACAATCCTCCGAATATGGCAATAATTAATCCTAGTATAACATAGGCAATCGCAATCTTAAATCCAAAGACACTTGATAGTAAAACTAAACTGCCAAGATCAACCATTGGTGATGATATTAAAAATGAGAATGTTACTCCAAGTGGTAGCCTGGCACTTGTAAAGCCAATGAAGAGTGGAATAGATGAGCACGAACAAAATGGAGTAATTGTTCCTAGTAGTGCTGAAATTAAATTGGCCCAAATCCCTTTAAATTTGGAGATTATTCTTTTACTTCTTTCTGGTGGGAAATAACTTTGAATATAAGAGATAATAAAAATTGTAAAGCATAATAATATGATAATTTTTAAAGTATCATAGATAAAAAAATGTATGCTAGAAACAAAACGATTATTAAGGTCAAGTTTAAGAAAACTTAGTATACTAGAAATAATATTACTTAGCCACTTCATTGAAAGTAGTTCATCAAAAATAAAATCTAACATTTCTTATTATCCTTTTTAAAAGAGGTAACAGGGATAAGGTTACTAATAGATTCTGTGAATTTATTGTAGGTTTCGATATTTATTGAATAATAGCTCCACTTACCATCTTTTCTGCAGTTTACTAAATTACAGCTTAATAGTAATTTCATATGGTGTGATAATGTTGGTTGAGAAAAGTTGAAGTGCTCTAATAATTTACAGGCGCACATTTCTTCTTTTGCTAACATTTCTATTATTCTAAATCGTTGATCATCGCTTAATGCTTTAAATATCATAGTCAATTCATTTGTATTCATATTGTACCTCACATAGATAACTATCTATATGATATTCTAATACATAGATGGATGTCAATATAAAGTATTAAAATATTCTTGACTGAATTTGAAGGGTGTGATACGGTAGTAAAAAATAAATAAGCGTTGATGGAAAAAAGTAAATCAATAAATCTTTAATAGAGAGCAATCGTTTGGTGTAAGATTGTAATGGTTATTGAATTGAATACATTCCTGAGTTGTTGCTTGAAGTTGTAGTAGGGCAAACGGTAATACCCGATATTGTATTTTCAATGAAGAAGATTTTAAAATCTTAAATTTGAGGTGGTACCACGGCTAAGTCGTCCTCTGTTCCTTTTTAAAAAGGAACAGGGGATTTTATTTATTAAGGAGGAAGATTATGAAAAAGAGTAAATCAGTATTTAAAAGTAGATGGGGATTTATTTTAGCATCAGTTGGGTCGGCAGTTGGGATGGCTAATGTATGGGGCTTTCCTAGTAAGCTTGGAAGTAATGGAGGCGGAGCTTTTTTAGTTGCCTATATAATTTTTATCTTTATTTTTAGCTATGTTGGTCTAAGTGCTGAGTTTGCAATAGGTAGAAGAGCAAGAACTGGAACTCTTGGATCTTATGAAGAGGCGTGGAAAAATAAGGGTAAAAATCAAAGAAAGTTTGGAAAAGCAATTAGTTGGATACCATTACTTGGATCATTAACATTAGCCATGGGCTATGCTATTATAGTTTCTTATGTTTTTAAAGCGTTGATTGATTCAATTAGTGGTACCTTGCTTACAACAGATACTAATGTATGGTTTGAAAGTTTTTCACTAAAGAGTTTTTCTGTTGTTCCATATCATATTGTTATAATAATTATAGTAATGTTAACTCTATTCTTTGGGGTTAAAAGTATTGAAAAAACTAATACTATTATGATGCCAATTTTCTTTTTAATATTTGTAGTTTTAGCAATAAGGGTATTTTTCTTAGATAATTCAATTGAAGGTTATATGTTTATGTTAATACCAAGATGGGAGTATCTAAAAGATCCTATGGTTTGGATATGGGCAATGGGACAAGCTTTTTTCTCACTATCAATTACTGGAAGTGGAATGATTGTCTATGGATCATATCTTGATGATAAAGAAGATGTTATTGCAGTATCAAGAAATACGGCAATATTTGATACCATTGCAGCAATTATTTCTGCCTTTGTAATAATCCCGGCTTGTTTCTCATATGGAGTTCCAGTACAATCTGGTCCGGGTTTACTGTTTGTTACAATACCGAATATCTTAAAAGATATATACATGGGAGAAGTCTTTGCGGTACTACTTTATGTTGCTATGATTTTTGCAGGCATTAGTTCCTTGCAAAATATGTTAGAGGTTGTTTGTGAATCATTGATGTTTAAATTTAAAAATTTAAAGAGAAAAAATGTATTGATGATACTTGGTGTACTATGCTTAAGTGTAGGAATATTTATTGAGCCAATTTATAAATGGGGACCATGGATGGACTTTATCTGTATCTATATTATTCCACTAGGAGCAACAATTGGTGCTATATCTTGGTTTTGGATAATGAAAAAAGAAGATATGATTTTTGAAATAAATAAAGGGGTCAAAGAAAAAATTAATAAGGCATGGTATCTAATTGGTAAATATGTCTATGTGCCACTAGCCTTAGTGTTATTTATTGTTGCGGTTGTTATGAAGATACCGTTTTAAATACCAGAGTTTTAATTTTTGACAACAATAGCTTATAAGCCTATACTAATGATATAAAGGGAGGGCATTTTATGGAAAAAAGAATCATCGCTCCTAGCAAGTATATACAAGGAGCAAAACTACTGGAAAATCTTAGTGATTTTGTAAAAGAATTTGGAGATTGTGGCTTAATAATATGGAGCCCAGAGATTGAGGATATTGTAGGAAATACAGTAAAGAAAAATCTTGGTTCTAATATTAAAATGGAAAGTTTTAATGGTGAGTGTAGTAAAAAAGAAATTAATAGAATTAAAGAAATATGTACAGCAAACAATTATCAATTCATTGTAGCAATCGGTGGAGGTAAGACTATCGATACGGCTAAAGCTGTTGGGGACATGTTAAACATTAAAGTAGTTGTTATTCCAACTGCAGCATCATCAGATGCTCCAACATCAGCTTTATCTGTTATCTATAGTGAAGAAGGCGAATTTGAAGAATACTACTTTACTAAAAATAACCCAAATTTAGTATTAATGGATTTGGATGTAATTGCCAAGGCTCCTACAAGACTCTTGATTGCTGGAATTGGTGATGCACTATCTACATATTTTGAAGCAAGAGCTTGTAGTGTATCAAATTCAAAAGCAATGGCCAAAGGACATAGCACTAATGCGGCTTTAATGCTTGCTAAATTGTGTTATGAAATAATTACAAGAGATGGTTTAGCTGCTGTTGCAAGTTGTAAACAGAATGTTGTTACTAAGGCACTAGAGAATGTTGTTGAAGCAAATACATACCTTTCAGGCATTGGTTTTGAAAGTGGAGGATTAGCTGCTTGTCACTCTGTTCATAATGGTTTAACTGTTATTGAAAAGTTACATAATATGTATCATGGAGAAAAGGTTGCTTATGGTGTGCTTGTACAGTTAATGTTAGAAAATAGTTTAGAAGAGTTTAAAAAGATTACTGAATTTAATAGATCAATTGGACTTCCTGTATCTCTTAAGGATTTAGGTGTAGGTGATATTGATGATGAATTACTGTTTGAAGCAGCAACACTAGCATGTGCTGAAACTGAAACAATTCATAATTTACCATTTGAAGTAAATGCTACAGATGTTTTTGCAGCTTTTAAACTTATAGAAGAGTATAATAAATAAACTCTTGTATTAATAATTGTTGGTGTGTTATTATATTCTTTCTTAAATAAGGAAATTTTAAGAGTAATTAGAATTAACAAAAAATAGAAAGTGAGTGTTGATGTCTTATGAGAGAAATATTTAACAAGATATTTTTGCTAATTACAATATTGTGTACATTAATACTTATAAATTCTAATAATGATAATAATGTTAAAGATGGGTATAGTGGGCCATTTGGTTTAAATTTTAATTATATCGGTTTTAATATTAGTGATAAAGAACTTCAAAAAACTGTATATAATGAAATAGAGGATATCCAAGCAATAAAGAACATATTATCATTTGATGATAATTCTAATATTTTGTTGGCAAAATTAGATTATGAAATAGTAAATAAAAACATGATAATAACTGATGGATTTGAAATAGGAAGTTTAGAATACAAAAGAGCGAAGAAAGTATCATATTGTAAAAATGGATATGATTCAAAAGGTAATGAAAAATTATTTGGAAGTTGTATTGCACATTACTATAATAAAGTTAATAGCTATTTCGAAAGCTTTGATATACTTTCTAATATTAGTGGAGTTGGTAAATTGAATACGATAACATACATTGATTTTTACAATAGTGAAGGGAAAAAAGAGTTACTTAATATTTTAAATAACTATGATATTAAGGTTTTAGATGCTGCAAAACAAGATATTAGTCATTATTTTACTAATATTTCTAGTGTGTTTGATTTTAGGAATAAGTCTGCAGTAGATATTATATATATTATGTCTTTTATTGGATTTTCGATTCTTGGCTTATTTGTAACTGCTTTACAAATGGTTAAACATAGAAATGAGTTTGAACTGCTAAAGAAAATTGGAGTATCTAATAAAAAAATAATTAAAAAATTTGCTAAAAGAGAACTTATCGCGTGTTCTATTACATGCATTATTAGTTTATTGATATACTATTTAACTTTTGGAAATTATTCCATTAGTATAGAACAGATTATCTTTTCAACTTTATGTACTTTAATGGTTTGTTTATTCTTTATAATATTTAATATATTATGTATTTGGCTAATTTTGAGGAGGTTCGACTATGAAAAGACTAAAAACTAATCTTATTTTAGCGTTTAACGATTTTTCTGAAAGAAAAATAACTTTTAGCTTTGTTATTGTTGCACTAGCGATATTTATGATTGCTTCAACCTTTCTTTTTAGATATGCAGTTGAGTATGAAATGAAAAGACAAAAAGCTGCCAATAATATTGAAAATAAAAATGAGCTTGTAAATTTAAATGTTGATTATAACGGTGTAGTAATTAGTAATCAAGTACAAGAATATTTATATAATTTTATAAATTTAAACGAGAAAAAAGTGATGGGTGCAATTGAGTTTGATATGAGAGAAAATCCTGGGATTAGTAATTATGGGTTTATAGGATTTGGTAAATTTGTCGACTTTTATAGTATTCCACATAATGATTTAAGTGAGATAAATTATATAAATTATGGAACACCATATGAAAATCTTAAATTGAAAAATTATTTTGATCTTGATAGTAGTTTAAATATGATTTCCTTGTATGGACAAAATCAAGTGTTACCAATTCAATCAGTTTTTGTAGTTGCTGACTTTGATACTTTAACTAAGGAGTTTCCAAATGAATTGAATTCTATTGATATACTTCAAAATATAACATTTGTAAATTCAGAAAAAGATTTAATAGACAGTTTTATAAATGATATAAATAGTTTAGATGAAAATATTTTTATATCATCAAATGACTTATCCGAAGACATTAGAAGAGAAATGAATTCTGACTCAAAAGACTTTATGAAAATTGTGGCACTAGTAGGACTAGTTTTCCTTGGCTTATATTTTTTATTAGGACAAATAATAGCACACTTAACAGAGGTCAATATTAAAAAATATACAATAAACTTATTAGTTGGTGCAAAATTAAGTGACTTGTTTATTAGGATATTTTTACTTAATTTGATTATTATCTTTGCTTCGACATTAGTTGTTGCTGTAACAATGATTACAATTGATACAAGATCTCTAATGTATTTACCGTATTTAATTATACAGACGATATTTTTTACACTTATCTTTCCAATTTATCCAATGTATAGACTGAAAAAATTGAATTTATATAAAAATATTCGAGGTGATTTAAATGAAAGATAGTTTTCTAAGGGTTTGTAATGTTACACGTTGTTTTAAAAACAACGATGGGGAATTAAAGGTATTAGATGATGTAAGTTACAACTTTGATCGAGGTAAACATTATGGTATTGTTGGTAAATCTGGTGTTGGAAAGACAACTCTAATAAATATAATTGGTTTATTGGATCAAAACTTTGAAGGTGATTGTGAGATTGATGGTGATAGCTATAAAAATCTTAACCAAAATGAAATTGCTACTTATAGAAATGAAATGTTTGGATATATTTTTCAAGACTTTCAATTATTAGAGAATAAAACAACAGAACAAAATTTAGAGTTGCCACTTTTATATACAAAGTTAAATAAAAAGGAAAGAAAAGAGAGAATTTCAAAAATATTAGAGAAGCTTGATCTTATAGATAAAAGGAAATTAAAAGTTAAATACTTATCTGGAGGACAAAGACAAAGGGTTGCAATTGGTAGGGCTTTGATAAATAATCCAAAGATCGTATTAGCTGATGAAATTACAAGTTCTCTAGATGATGAAAATACTGAAATGGTTTTTAATTGTATAATGAATAATATTGATAGTGATGTAATATTTATCGCTGTCACACATGATCAAAGAGTACTGAAGTATTTTGATAATATAATTGAAATGAAATAGAAATGACTTTTATTAGATAATTTTAAAATGATGAAGTTATGATAAATCCTTGTTAAATTAATTTAAATTATGTATAATAAAAAAGGTACAACAAACATGTATTGAATCAGGTCAGGACCGGAAGGTAGCAGCCTTAAGAGCCTCTGTTTGTGTGTGCCTTTTTATATTATGGGGGATTATTTATGATTGATTTTATGAGGTTAGCGTATAAAGAAGCATTAAAGGCACGTGATAAGGATGAGGTTCCTGTAGGGGCAGTTATCGTTTTTAATAATAAGGTTATTGCTAAAGCTTATAATTTAAGAAATAAAAAACAACAGTCTATTGCTCATGCGGAAATTTTAGCAATCCAGAAAGCTTGTAAAAAAATTGGTAGTTGGCGATTAGAAGATTGTGACTTATATGTAACCCTTGAGCCCTGTCCCATGTGTGCTGGGGCTATAATTCAATCAAGAATTAAAAATGTTTATTTTGGGGCCTATGATCAAAAGGGCGGAAGTTTTGGTAGTGTCACAGATTTATCAAAGGTTAAGGGGTATAATCATTATCCTAATATCTTTGGTGGAATCATGGAAGAAGAAAGTTCTAAACTACTTAAAGACTTTTTTAAAAATAAAAGAAAAGGAAGTAAAATATAAAAATTTTTATATAATATAGAAATCGTTTTCTGAAAACGCTTTACAAATGAAATTTATGTGTTATACTTTAAATACGGAAAACGATTTCTATGATACGAGGAGGAAAAATCTATGAAGAAAGTTTTAAGTGGTTTATTAGTTTTATTGTTAGTTTTATCTGCTACAGGATGCTCAAGTAAGGATAAAACAACTGAAGAGGTTGCATCTGGTAAGGATGTTGTACTGAAATTATGGGGTTCTCAAGAAGATCAAGAGTTTTTAAAGGAGCGTGTAGAAGCTTTTAAGGCTACTGATCCTGATAACACTTATACAATTGAGTTAGGTGTTGTTGGAGAACCAGATGCTAGAGATAAGGTTCTAAATGACTTAGAAGCATCTGCAGATGTATTTGCATTTTCAAATGACCAATTACGTGACTTAGTTAATGCTGATGCATTATATGAAATTACATTACATAAAGATCAAATTCAAAATGAAAATGTTTTAGGTAGTGTTGATGCGGTTACATTAAATGATAAGATATATGGCTATCCATTCTCAGCTGATAATGGTTACTTCATGTATTACAATTCTGAATTTCTAAGTGCTGATGATGTATTATCACTTGATGCAATGGTTGCTAAGGCAGAAGAGCAAGGCAAGAAAATTTTCTTTGATTTATCAAATGGTTGGTACATTGCATCATTCTTCTTAGGTGCAGGTGGTAACTTAACAATGGATGAAAATGGTAAACAGGTTTGTGATTTCAACAATGAAACAGGTGTTATGGTTGGAGAATATATTCGCAAGTTTGCTTCATCTTCTGCATTTATTACTGGCGATGATGCTACATTTATTGCTGGGGTTGAAGATGGTAGTATTATAGCTGGAGTATCTGGTACTTGGAATGCTGAGAAATTAGCTAGTGCAATGGGTGATGGTTATGCTGCTAGTAAGCTTCCTTCAATTACTTTATCTAATGGTACTGAAGTACAATTAGCAAGCTTTGGTGGATATAAAGTATATGGTGTAAACACTATGACAAAATTCCCTGAAGAGGCTATGGCTTTAGCTGCATTCTTAAGTTCTGAAGAGTCTCAAACATTACGTTTTGAAGCAAGAGAGCTTGGACCTTCAAACTTAAAATCTGCAGAAAGTGATGCTGTTAAAGCAAATGTTGCCTTAAATGCTTTAGCTTTACAAAGTGTATATGCTCACTCACAAAAAGATGTTGTGTCTACTTTCTGGGTACCTACAGAGGCATTTGGTACAGAAATGGAAAATGGTAATACCAGTGATATGCAAGCATTGCTTGATGAAATGGTTAATCAAATTCAACAATAAAAAATATGGGAGAGCTTACATACTCTCCTTTTTTCTTAAAGAAAGGAAAAAATAATGAAAAAAATAAAAAGTTTTTTTGATAATATCTTTGAAATTTTTTCTAAAGGAGATATCTATACAAGACTATCTTTTATAATAATGGGTTCAGGATCTCTTTTTAGAAAACAATTTGTACGTGGCTTTACTTATTTAGCTTTTCAAGTACTCTCGATTATGTATCTAGTATTTAGTGGTTTTGCAAGTATTGTTGGTCTTAAAACTTTAGGAACTGTTGAGCAGGGAAAAGTATTTGATGAAGCTCGTGGTATCTATGTTTATAGCCAAGGTGATAATTCAATGTTGTTTCTACTATTTGGAGTGTTTGCATTTTTTATAATAATTGCTTTAATAATGGTTTACATCATGAATATCAATAATGCATATGAGAATCAAAAGCTAGTTGAGCGTGGTAAGAAACTTCCTAAATTTAAAGATGATATCAAGTTATTATTGGATTCAAAGTTTCATATTAGTGTATTAACAATTCCGACAGTATTAACGTTTTTATTTACGGTATTGCCACTAATATTTATGATCTTAATTGCTTTTACAAACTTTGACTCAAATCATCAACCTCCTGGAAATCTATTTACTTGGGTTGGTATGCAAAATTTTAAAGATGTTTTTGGTGATAGTAAAATTATCTCTGGAACCTTTGTATCACTATTACAATGGACACTTATTTGGGCTGTATTTGCAACCTTCTTAAATTATATTTTAGGAATGTTACTTGCAATACTAATTAACTCAAGAGGAGTTAAAATTAAGAAGTTTTGGAGAACTATCTTTGTTGTTACTATTGCGGTTCCTCAGTTTGTAAGTCTTTTACTGATGTCTCAGCTTTTAGCAGATGGAGGTAGCTTAAATGTTGTACTTATGAATATGGGAATAATAGATGCTCCGATAAAGTTTTTAACGGATGGCCTTTTAGCAAAGATTACGGTAGTTATAATTAACTGTTGGGTTGGTATACCTTACTCAATGTTAATAACTACTGGTATCTTAATGAATATTCCTAGTGATATGTATGAGAGTGCTAAGATCGATGGGGCTACATCATTTACAATGTTTAGAAAGATTACAATGCCCTATATGTTAAGTGTAACAACTCCTTATCTTATTACCCAATTTGTTGCGAACATTAATAACTTTAATGTAATCTACCTATTAACAAAAGGTGGTCCATTATCACTTGATTATTATCAAGCTGGTAAAACAGATCTTTTAGTTACTTGGTTGTATAAGCTTACAGTAACAGAAAAAAATTATTCACTGGCTTCAACTTTAGGTATTATTATATTTATAATTTGTTCGGTGTTCTCTCTAATTATTTTTAGAAAAACATTAAGTCAAGAAGAAGGGAAGTTTAACTAATGAAAAAGAAAAAGACAATATCAAGTATTATTGCTCATGCTTTTTTAGCAGTACTATCATTTATTTGGATACTTCCAATTGTTTGGCTAATAATGCAGTCATTTAGAGGGGAAGGTGGAGCTACTACCAATTACTTAATTCCTAAGGTTTGGACATTAGATAACTATACAAGATTATTTAGTGAAACTTCCCTGTTTAACTATCCTCGATGGTTTATGAATACTCTATTTGTTTCTGTAATATCATGTTTTATTTCAACAATTATAATCTTGCTTACAAGCTATGCTTTAAGCAGATTAAGATTTAAACTAAGAAAAACTACGATGAACACTATTTTAGTTTTAGGGATGTTTCCAGGATTTATGTCAATGACTGCAATCTACTATCTTTTAAAATCTATGGGTTTATCACAATCTCTTTGGGCATTAGTTTTAGTTTATTCAGGTGGGGCTGCAATGGGATATTATATATCAAAGGGATTCTTTGATACTATTCCCAAGGCCATCGATGAATCAGCTTTAATTGATGGGGCTAGTAAGGCTAAGGTCTTCTTTCATATTACCTTACCAATGTCTAAGCCAATCATTATTTATACAATCTTAACAACATTTATTGCTCCATGGGTTGATTTTATCTTCGTGTCAGTAATTATGCGTGATAGTTATCAAAACTATACTGTGGCACTTGGCTTATTTCAAATGTTATCAAGAGAAAATATTGCAACCTACTTTACTAGATTTTGTGCAGGTGCTGTCTTAATTGCTATTCCAATTACCCTATTATTTGTATACATGCAAAAGTATTATGTATCAGGTATTACTGGAGGATCAGTTAAGGGTTAATGAAAAAGGTAATAATTATATTAATGTCTTGCTTGTTGGTTGGCTGTTCTAGTAAGTTAATAGAGCCAAAGATGAATTCTGTTTATTATGAAATATTTGTAGGATCATTTTATGATAGTAATAAGGATGGTATTGGAGATCTTAAAGGTGTTAGTAAAAAACTTGATTATTTAAAAGAGTTAGGAGTAACAAGTATTTGGTTAATGCCAATAAATGAATCTAATACCTATCATAAATATGATGTTATTGATTATTATAAGATTGATAAGGACTATGGTAGTATAACTGATCTTAAAGAACTTATAGCAAATAGTGAAGAAAAAAATATTGATATTATTTTAGATCTAGTAATTAATCATACCTCAATTGATCATCCATGGTTTGTGTCGGCAAAAAATTCTATGATTAATAATACTTGTGATACAAATAAATATTGCGATTACTATAACTTCTCAGATGAATTTAAAAATGACTATCATAAGATTAAAGATAAACTTTATTATGAGGGAGTATTTTGGGATCAAATGCCTGATTTAAATTTAAGTAATCAAGATGTAAAAAATGAAATAGAAAAAATAGTGAAGTACTATTTAGATTTAGGTGTAAAAGGTTTTAGATTAGATGCTACAACTCATTACTTTAATGAGAATAAAGCAAAGAATATTGAATTTCTAAAATGGTTTAATGAAATGGTAAAAACGATAAATCCTGATGCTTATTTAGTTGGTGAAGCTTGGACAAGTGAGGAAATAATTAAAGATATGTATGAAAGTAATATTGATAGTTTCTTTAATTTCACAATGAGCCAAAAAGGAAACATTGTATCAAGTATTAATCGAGAGAGTGGGTATGAGCTTGCTGAAAGGGTTGAAAAGTATAATTTAGAAATAAAAGAAAAAAACTCTAAAGCACTAGATGCACTATTTCTATCAAATCATGATAATGATCGCAGTTCTGGATATTTATCATCTAATATAAACAAACAAAAATTAGCTGCAAGTATTTATTTACTAATGAGTGGTAATGTCTTTATATACTATGGTGAGGAAATATCGCTTAAGGGTAGTGGTAAAGATGAAAATAAAAGACTTGCAATGAATTGGACAAACAAGGATAATGATTTTGAGGCTAATAATCCTTTGAATTCTGATTATAAAATTGAGCAGGAGCTTGCTGTTGATGAGGCATTAAAGGATAAGGATTCACTTTTAAATCATTATAAAAAAGTATTATCAATTAGAAATAGTCATCAAGAGTTTCAAGATGGTAATCCTTTGGCTATTGATCTTGCAAATGATAAAATTATGGCTTTAGATTATGGTGACTTTATTGTTTGTCATAACTTGTCAAAAGAAAAAAGTGAGTTTAAATTAGTAAGTTCTAAGATAGAGAATATTACTGGTGATAATGTATTTAAAAATGAATTAATAATAATGGATGCTTATGCATCAATTATTGTATGGAAGTAGGTGAAGATAATGACTAATATTAATGATGTAGCAAAAAGAGCGGGTGTTGGAGTATCAACTGTTTCAAAGGCTTTAAATAACTACAGTGGTGTTAGCTTAAAAACTAAGGAAAAGGTTTATAAGGCTGCTAAAGATTTAAATTATATTCCAAATGCTGTCGCTGCAGCTCTATCTTCAAAGGAGAGTAAAAGGATTGCTATTGTTGTCTTTGTAAATAATGATCGACAATCAATTGATGAGTTAAATATGTTGTATTTAATGGGTTCAATGGATAAGGCTAATGATTTAAATTTAGAAGTTATTACAGTATTTTCAAATTCTTTTATCAATATGAGTAAAGAGGAAGTAATTCAGTATTTTAGATCACTTAGTATTTCTGCAATGGTTGTCTTTGGTCTTCATAAAGAAGAAGTATTATTTCATGAAATAATGAGGGAAGAATTTATAAAATGTGTCTTAGTTGATGCACCAATTCTGGGTGATAGTACATCTTATGTAATGGTTGATCATTTAAAGGCTCAGTATGATATTGTAAAAAGAGCTGTAGAGAATGATCAAAGCATCAAAAATATTTTATACCTTGCTGGAAGAAGAGATGGTTATGTTACTGACTTAAGACTTCAAGGGATCAAAAAAGCAACTACTGAGTGTAAGGTAAATTTAAAGTATTATTATGCTGATTTTAGTGAGAAGATGGCTTATGATCTTGTTAGTAAACATCTTGATAATAGTGATTTAATTGTCTGTGCTTCAGATCTTATGGCAATTGGAGCTAGTCGCTCTTTAAAGAAAATGGGTAAGGATATTGCGATATTAGGATATGATGGTATTAGTTTACTAGGATATATCGATAAAGAAATTACAAGTGTCACTCAAGACTTTTATAGCTTAGCTCAAATGGCAATTGCTGAGGCTAAAAACTTAATTGATGGTGCTAAAGGATCGGCAATTCTTGTTGATTATGATATAAAAAGTATTAAGTATGAAGATGTAATAAATTAAAAGAGGAGAGAAAAATTAATGATTAGAAATGAACTTTTAGAAATATGTCAAAATAGATTAGGTGAAATGAGTACAGAGGAAGTGTATGCTGCTCTTATTAAATTAGCTTCAAATCATATAAATAGTATGGAATGTGTATCTGGTAAAAGAAAAGTATATTATATGTCTGCTGAATTTCTTATTGGAAAGCTGTTATCAAATAACTTACAGAATTTAAAAATCTATGATGATGTAGATGCAATCTTGAAGGAGCATGGTCATAACTTAAAAGATTTAGAGGAGTATGATCCAGAGCCATCACTTGGTAATGGTGGTCTTGGAAGGCTTGCTGCTTGTTTTTTAGACTCAATTGCTACCACTGGGGTAAATGGTGAGGGGCTAGGTTTAAATTATCATTTTGGCTTATTTAAACAGGTATTTAAGAACAACTTACAAAATGAAGAAAAAGATGTTTGGTTAGATAAAAAGTCTTTTCTAAGAAAAACAGATACGACATTTGAAATTAAGATTGCTGATCAAAGGATGATATCAAGAATGTATGAACTTGATATTGTTGGTTATAGTGGAAAGAAGACATTTTTAAGATTATTTGATTTAGAAAGTATCAATGAAAAGCTTGTTAAAAAGGGTATAAGTTTTGATCAAAAAGATTTAAACGAAAATTTAACACTATTTCTATATCCTGATGACTCTACTGAAGAGGGTTTAAGATTAAGGTTTGCTCAACAGTATTTTATGGTTCAAAGTGGATTGAATTACATATTAAAGATGCATCCAGATTTAAGAAACTTAGATAAGAATGTTGTAATTCAAATAAATGATACACATCCATCAATGGTAATAATTTTACTCATTCAAAGATTATTAAGTGATGGTATTGAATTTAATGAGGCAGTAAGGATTGTAAGTAATACCTGTGCTTATACAAACCATACAATCTTAGCGGAGGCTCTAGAGAAGTGGCCATTAAAGTACTTTGATAGTGTTGATGAAGAGTTAAAAGATATTATAAAAAAATTAGATAAGTTAATTAAAAATAAGTACAGTAATGAAAAAGTTCATATTCTTGATAAAGATAATTTAGTACACATGGCTACGCTTGCTATTCACTTTAGTTTTAGTACAAATGGAGTAGCATCACTGCATACAGATATTTTAGTAAATAGTGAGCTAAAAGAATTTGCTGAAATATATCCAGATAGATTTAATAATAAAACTAATGGTATAACCTTTAGAAGATGGTTATTATTTTCAAATCGTCAATTGAGTAAGTATATAGAAGAATTAATTGGAGATGGATTTAAGAGTAATGAGTATGAGTTAGAAAGATTACTAGCTTTTAAAGATGATGTAAATGTTAGAAATAACATTTTAGCAATCAAAAAACAGAAAAAAATAGATTTAAAGGATTATTTAAAGAAAGAGTATAATTTTGATATTAATACAGATTCAATATTTGATATTCAAATTAAAAGATTGCATGAGTATAAAAGACAACAAATGAATATGTTGTATATTATTGATTTAATGAAAAAAATTAGAAATGGTAAAGATATTAAAAGACCTATTACATTTTTCTTTGGATCTAAAGCAGCTCCAGCATATACTATAGCTAAAGATATAATTCATGCTTTATTAACACTTGCTGATATTATTGATAAGGATGAATTATTAAGTAAATATATTAAGATTGTTTTTGTTGAAAACTACAATGTAACGAAGGCTGAATATCTAATACCAGCATGTGATGTTTCTGAGCAAATATCACTAGCAAGTAAAGAGGCTAGTGGTACTGGTAATATGAAGTTAATGTTAAATGGCGCTCTTACAATTGGAACCTTAGATGGAGCAAATATTGAAATTAAAGATCTTGTTGGTGATGATAATATCTATATCTTTGGAAAAGATAGTCAAACAATAATTAATCATTATAAAAATAAGGATTATGTTTCTAAGGACTATTACAATAATAATGCTGATATTAAAAATGCTGTAGATTATTTAATTAGTGATGAAATGATAAATTGTGGAACAAAAGAAAACCTTGAAAGACTTCATAAGGAGTTAGTAAATAAGGATTGGTTTATGACATTAATTGATTTTGAAGAATATGTAGCAGTTAAAAACAGAATGTTTGCTGATTTTGAAAAAAGAGATGAGTGGGCAGAGAAAATGATTGTTAATATTGCTAAGGCTGGATACTTTAGCTCTGATCGCACAATCATGGATTATGAGGAAGAGATATGGAAAAGCAAGTAAGAGAAGCAGGAGTTCTTCTACCACTGTTTAGCCTTCCTGGAACAATGGGTATTGGCGATATGGGAAAGTGTGCATACGATTGGGTTGATATTCTTTGTGATAGTGGTGCTTCAAGTTGGCAAATCTTACCACTTCATCCAGTTGGTTATGGCAATTCACCTTATCAAACATATTCTGCTTTTGCAGGAGATGAAATATATATCTGTCTTGAAGATTTATTTAAGTACTTAAAGATAGAAAAGTCAATATTATCAGTAAAATCAAATAGTGTTAACTACGATATGGTAAGAGATGAAAAGTCAAAACTATTAAAAGAGGCTTTCTCTTATTTTAAAGAAAATGTAGTGTATCAAGCATTTTTAAAGGAAGCATTTTGGCTTAAAGATTATGCTCAATTTATGGCTTTGAAAAAATTGAATGATAATAAGTCTTGGATTGAATGGGAAAGAGATGACTATGATAAAAATGAAGTTCAATATCAGATGTTCATACAGTTTATCTTTAATCAACAATGGATAAGTTTAAGGAAGTATGCTAATAAAAAAGGTATTAAAATAATTGGTGATATTCCTATTTATTTAAGTCACGATAGTGCTGATGTTTATTATAATAGGGATGAATTTTTGATTAATAAAGATAATGAATTAGAAGTTGTTGCAGGGGTACCACCTGACTACTTTAGTGAGGAAGGACAGCTCTGGGGTAATCCAATCTATGATTGGGATAAAATGAAATCTAATAATTATTCAATGTGGATTAATCGTTTAAAGTGGAGTATGCGTCTATTTGATATAATTAGAATAGATCACTTTAGAGCCTTTGATACTTACTGGGCAATAGAGAAAGGTTCACTAACGGCAAAAAATGGTCAATGGATGTTTGGTCCTTCAAATCATTTTTTCGATGTAGTTTATCAAGAATTACCTCATATCAATATTATTGCAGAAGATTTAGGAGACTTAAGAGAAGAAGTTTTAAAGCTTAGGGATGATTATCATATGATGGGTATGCAGATAATTCAATTCTCACTTAAACATGATGAAATAATAAGAGATAAAAAAATGAAAAGAAACTTACTAATTTATACTGGTACACATGATAATGAAGTGATGGCTGATTGGTATGATAGAAATTCATTTATTAAAAAATTACAGGTTAGATGGGATTTATTTAAGCGGGGTATAAAGGATAAAAATTTAATAGATAAAATTAATCATTATACCCTAAGTTTAAATGCTGATTGGGCAATACTGCCTCTACAGGATATTATACAAGCAAAGAATAGTAGAATAAATTGTCCAAGTACGCTTGGAAGTCCAAACTGGGAATGGAAATTATCGGACTTAGATTCAATTAAAGATTCTATGAAAAAGTTAAAATTTTGGATTAGGAATACTAATAGAAATAATAAAAGCTTCTAAAAAGAAGTTTTTTTAAAAAAAGTATATTGACCAAATCGGTCAATAGATGTATAATACAGCTAAGGAGGGAAGGCAATGTGATGTATCCTAATTTTATAAAATTATCTAAGCAGAAGCAAAAAAGTATAATTGTTGCTGGGTTTGAGTGTTTTAGTAAGAGTGGTTATGATAAAACCTCTATTGCTGATATTGCCGAAAAGGCAAGTATATCCAAGGCTTCAATATTTCATTATTTTAAATCTAAGAAGAATTTATATCATTTTCTTTATAAAGAGTCCTGTCGTTTGATTGCTAATAATACAATAGAGGGCAATGAAGATTTATTTGAGACTATTAAAATAGGTACAGCTAGTAAGTTTGAAGTAATGAAAGAATATCCTTTTATGTATCAGTTTTTGATATCTGCAAATAAAGAGGAAGATGAAAAATTAAAGAAAGAGTTGTCTCAATTATTAGAAGATGATTATAATCGTGGTAGTGATGTATTATTAAAAAATGTTAATTGGAATAAAATAAAGGATAATGTATCTATGCAGACAGCTTTAGAGTTAATCATGTATTTATCACAGGGTTATCTAAAAGAGGTATCGTATGATGAAGATAGTGATCTGGTGGTAAAAAAATTGATGGAGTATTTAGAAATAATAAAAATTGCAATTTATAAGGAGGAGTACTTATGAGCAGTATAAAAATTAGTAATTTGACTCGTGATTATGGTAAAAACAAGGGTATATTTGATGTTTCCATGGAAATAAAGGCTGGGGAAGTCTTTGGTTTTCTAGGTCCAAATGGGGCTGGAAAGACGACAACGATTAGACATCTTTTAGGATTTTTAAAACCAAAAAGTGGTAGTTCTCAAGTGGATGGTCTTGATTGTTGGAATGATCGCCATACTATTTTAAAAGAAGTTGGATATATCCCTGGTGAAATATCATTGTTTGATGAAATGAGTGGTAATCAATATCTGAATTTCATAATGAAGTATCGAGGTAATAATTGTGTTCAAAGAAAGAATGAGCTTATTAAGTATCTTGATTTAGATGGCAGTGTTAAAATTAAAAAAATGAGTAAGGGAATGAAGCAGAAGGTTGGAATTATTGCTGCCTTAATGCATGATCCACAGATCTTAATACTAGATGAGCCAACAAGTGGATTAGATCCATTGATGCAAAATAAATTTATTGATTTAATTATCAAAGAGAAAGAAAAGGGTAAAACAATACTAATGTCATCTCATATGTTTGAAGAGGTTGAAAGAACCTGTCATAAGGTGGCAATTATTAAAAATGGTCGTATTGTAGCTACTGACTCTATTGAAGATCTTAAAGCTAAAAGATTAAGAAAATATATTGTTACATTTAAAGATAAGATAAGTGTTGATAATTTTTCAAAAGAAGACTTCAAAATGAGAATTATTTCTAATGATCGTATAGAAGTAATTATCAAAGATGATATTAATGAGTTAATAAGTGTATTAACTAAATATCAAATATTGAATATTTCTGCACCAAGCCAATCATTGGAAGAGCTATTTTTACACTACTATGGAGGTGAAAACTAATGGTGAATTTAACTTTATTTAAAAGAGAACTTAAACAATCAATTCCATTAATGTTAATAATTTTATCAATTATTACTCTTTATGTTTCTGTTATTATTTATATGTATGATCCTACGATGATAGATACTTTAAATAGTTTTACAGAAGTAATGCCAGAAATTATGGCTATGGTTGGGATGGTAAGTGTAAGTGACTCACTTTTATCTTTTGAGGCATCATATCTTTATGGTTTTATCTTGATACTATTTCCAATGTTATATATTTTAACAAGAAATAATTCATTAATTAAAAAATATATAGAAAATAATTCTATGGCATCACTTCTTGCTGCTCCAATTACTAGAGTAAAGTTCGCAATAACTCAAGCGACGACTCTAATCTCTACAACCTTTATTTTGGTATGTTTGATAACGCTACTACAATATATTTTAGGAGAAGCAATGTTTCCAAACGATGTAAATATACTAGAATTAATTAAGTTAAATATTGGCTTATGTGGATTGTTATTATTCATTGCATCTTTAGCATTTATGGCTAATTGTATATTTAATAATAGTAAGATATCAACAGCAGTTAGTATTGGCTTACCATTATTTATGTTTGTATTACAAATGATAGCAAATTTAGGTGGCGATGTTGCCAATGCTAAGTATTTTACATTCTTTACATTATTTGATCCTAATAATCTAATTACAGGAAATAGTAATGCAATAATGGGAACTCTAGCTCTTTATTTAGGAGCTATCACATTGTTTGTTATTGGAATTATCGCCTTTAATAGAAGAGACTTACATATTTAAAAAATATAACTCCTTAAAAATAAATTAAGGAGTTTTTTTATATAATTTAACATATAGATTTATTGAAGATATTTAGCTCTTAGTTTTAAGATGTCATCACTTGTTAAATTAAGTTTATCTTTTGCGAACTTTTCAACATTACCATAGGTACTATCAATAATATCCCATACTGTATTTAAGTATTCTTTTTTAACACCGATTACCTTAGTGAATTTCTCTTTAAGAGCATCATCTAAATTATTATACTGAGGGTACTTTTCTTTAATTATATTAAGTAATTGCTCGTTTGATTTATTTGATAGTAAATAATTTTCCATGATACTATCTCTATCAACATTAAGAAGCTCTAATAGGATTGCACAACTAACACCAGTGCGATCTTTTCCAGCTGTGCAGTGCCATAGAACTGAATCTTCGCAATTTAATAGGATCTTAAAGAAGTCACTCAGTGCCACAATACCTACATCACCTCTAACCATATCTTGATAGATGCTAATCATTGAAAGTGAAGTGTCTTCATCACTTAAAAACGATTTAAGTGATGGTGCTTGATATGGCTTATCTTTAAAGAAATCACAGATATATTTATTAACATTATCAATTTTGTCTTCATTTACTCTTTCATAGCTTGCTCGCATATCAATAACATTCTTAATGTTGTATTCATCTTTTATTTTTTCAGCTTCTTCAACACTTAATTTATCTAAGGCTCCACTTCTAAATAAGACATTACTCTTAACTTTCTTGTTATCGATTGTCTTAATACCACCAAGTTCTCTAAAGTTAATAACTGATTTTAATGACATAATGTATCCTCCTACTTTATATATATGATAACACTTTTTAATAATAATTTTTTTATAATTGTTTGGATTTATCAGAATGCCTTGTATACTTTGACTTTTATAAAAGGTATGTTATAATTTATAAGCGGTAAAAATGGAGGATATTATGAGAAAAATAATATTGTGTTTGTTCCTATTATGCAGTTTTATATTTACAACAGGTTTTGCAGATATGTCTGATGATGAGGACTTTAATATAGAATCTTTTAATAAGTACAATAAAGAATTTGTTAGTGAAGCTATTGAAGTTTGTTCTTCATCGGCTACTAAAACGTATATGTCATATAAGGCAATTACATCTAAAAGATCTAAACAATATCGTTTTATTGATGAGCATATGAAGGTAGATGAGACTACTGGGCTTTTAATTGATGAAGATGGCTTTATTGGTGTTGCTTTAGGTTCAAGTTTTGGAGAAATTGGAACTCGTTACTATTTTACATTAGATAGTGGAGCGGTTCTGCCTTTAGTTAAGGTTGATGCTAAGGCTACAGTTGATGCACCTAATGGCTGTTCTCACAGTAAGGATGCCAGTGTAATTGAATTTGTAATTGATACAGACATTGCTAAGGAATATTTTGGTGTTAGTAATAATGGATATATTAGTCAAGGTAACTTTAATAACAATGAATATTTTAATGGTGAAATTGAAGCTATTGAGCTAGTATCAGATGAGCGTCTTGAAGAGGGTGTTTATTATGAGGAAAAAGTTACTGATAATATTGAAATGAGTAAACACATTATTGGTTCTTTGGATAATGAATTAAAACTTGTTGGTGGATACTAAATTAGTATCTACTTTTTTGATATTTCAACTTTTTTTTAAGTTGTTTTTTTGGTAAACTAGATAAAGGAGGATTACAAGATGAAGTCTGCAATTATTTTAGCTGCTGGTAAGGGAACAAGAATGAATTCTGATATCCCAAAATGTATGCATAAGGTGTGTGATAAAAGTATGATTGATCACTTAATTGATACTGCAAAGGAAGCAAATGCCACAAGGGTTATTGCGGTATTGGGACATGAAAGCGATGTAATCAAAGATCATATTGATGGAAGATGTGATGTGGCAATACAGATGCCACAGCTTGGTACGGGCCATGCACTGATGCAAGTTAAACAGCTTTATGATGTGAGTGGTGTTTGTACTGTTTTAAATGGTGATGCACCATGTATAAAAAAAGAAACTATTGAAAAAATTTATACTTCCTTAGAAGATGCAGATATGGTTATAGTAAGTGGAGTTATGGAATCTCCTAGAGCATATGGAAGAATCTTAAGAGATGTTAATGGTAATGTTGAGAAAATAGTGGAGTTTAAGGATTGTAGTGAAAGTGAGAAAAAAATAAAAGAAGTAAATCTTGGCTTATATGGATTTAAAAATGAATTATTATTTAAACACTTGAAAGATTTAAAAAATAACAATCAACAAAATGAATACTATATTACAGATTTAGTAGAAATATTTAATAAAAATAATTTAAAGATTAAAGTAGTTGAAGTAAGTGATCTAGATGAAGTTTTAGGTATAAATGATCAAGTTGAATTAGCTTATGCCAATAAAGTAATGAAAAGAATGATAAATGAGAAACTAATGAGCGATGGAGTTGTTATTATTGATCCTGATAATACCTATATATCAAAAGATAGCACTGTTTTAAAAGGAGCAATAATTCATCCGGGATCGACTATTTTAAAAAATAGTGTTATTGGAGAAAATAGTATTATATATCCAAATTGTTACTTGGAAAATGCCGATATTGGAAAAAATTGTATTATAAAATCATCATATATTTGTAGTAGCAAAGTAAGTGATAATTGTCAGATTGGTCCATATGCTCATCTAAGGGAGCATACATTAGTAGAAAAAGATGTGCGAATTGGAAATTTTGTGGAGTTTAAGAAAACAAAGTTTGGTAAAAATAGTAAATGCGCTCACTTAACTTATTTAGGTGATAGTGTTGTTGGAGAAGATGTTAATATTGGATGTGGTGTTGTAACAGCTAATTATGATGGTAAAGTTAAACATCAAACTATTATTGGTGATAAATCATTTATTGGTTGTAACACAAATCTTATTGCTCCTGTAAAAGTTGGAAACAATAGCATTATTGCTGCTGGATCTACAATAACAAAAAATGTGGGTGATAATGATTTTGCGATTGCTAGATCGCATCAAGAAATAAAAGCTGGTTATGCTGAGTATATAAAAAATAAAAGGGGGAAAAATCAGTAATGATGAACGAGACAGTAGTATTTGCATTATCTTCAAGCGTGGAATTAGCAAAGGAAATTGTAGGACACTTAGGAATTCCGATGGGGAAAGTTAGTGTTCAACATTTTGCTGATGGTGAAATTTTAGTAGAACTTGAGCAGACAGTTCGTGGAAGAGATATCTTTATTGTCCAATCAACCTGTGCTCCAACTACTGAAAGACTTATGGAAGTACTAATTTGTATTGATGCATGTAAAAGGGCAAGTGCCAAGGAAATAAATATTGTAATGCCATATTTTGGATATGCAAGACAAGATCGTAAGGCTCGCCCAAGGCAACCAATAACATCAAAGCTTGTAGCTAATATGATTCAAACAGCAGGTGCTCATAGATTGATTACGATTGATCTTCATGCGACTCAAATTCAAGGATTCTTTGATATTCCAACGGATGATTTAACGGCAGTTCCAATGTTAGGACAATACTTTGCCTTAAAAAATCTTGGAGATGATGTTGTGGTAGTATCACCGGATCATGGAGGAACGACTCGAGCAAGAAAATTGGCTGATGTTTTAAATGCTCCAATGGCAATCGTTGACAAGAGAAGACCAAAGGCCAATGAAGTTGAAGCCATGAATGTAATCGGTGATGTAAATGGAAAGATTGCAGTTATCGTTGATGATATCGTTGATACAGCTGGCAGTCTTGTAGCAAGTATAAATATCTTAAAAGAAAATGGTGCAAAAGAAATTTACTGCGCATGCTCTCATGGAGTTTTATCAGATCCAGCTATTGATCGAATTGAAAATTCTCCAATTAAAGAATTAGTAATAACAAATTCAATAGCTCTTACAAAAGAAAAAGAAGCAAGAACAACTAAAATAACTTCTCTTTCAATTGGAAGAATGTTAGCTAAAACTATAAGTGCAATTCAAACACACTCATCAGTATCTGAGGTATATCAGTTATTCTCTTTAGATCAAAAAGATTAAAAATACAACGAACTAAAAAATCCCTCTTTATTTAAAAAGGGATTTTTTATGGTATTTAACTTAATGTTTCAAGTCTTTTCTATATATTTTAATTGATATAATCCATACTATCTAAATGCTATATAACTAAGATATCTTTTGAAAGGTATAAAGAGTATATGTAGCAACTAATTTTATGACTTGGATATATTTTAGCTAGGGCATCTTTATATGAGAGAAGTTGAGTTTCGTATTGCTTAATAAAGCTATCTATTGACTCTAAATGATCACTCTTAAAATCAATAATTATTACTTCATTGTCATCTGTGGCAAGAAAGTCAATTATGCCACTATTTATATTATTATTGTTTAGATAATGAAAATCAGCTTCTTTAGTAATTTTCATATTTAAACATTTTTTATAAATTGAACTATTTGAAAAATTTAATAATTTTTCCTTATCACTATCTCTTAAATTAAATTTTTCAAAGTCCTTATCATCCCATAATTTATTGGGTAATTTTTCAATTACATTATGAATATATGTTCCATACTCTAAGCCTTCATTACTATTTAAGGTAAGAGCATTTTCTGCTTGATGCGATAATTTACTAGGAGATATATCTTTGTTTATTGCATCTTGTTTTAAAATTTGATATTTAGATAGCTTAGTAAATTCTTTAGTTTTACTTTGAATTTTTTCAACTTCACTAACATCATGTAGTATTTCAACATCAAAATATTGATTGCTTGAAGCTTCTTTAATTGTTAAATGTGCTAAACCAACATTTTTAATAAAGTTTAAAATGAATAGTCCAGAGCTTTGTCTTGACTTAAAATATTGATAACTTAAATCTGAACTTAATTCATAGGACTCTGCTTGGGCATCAACAATAATAAGGTGATGTTTTGGTCTTGTTAGGGCTACATATAAAACTCTAATATCTTCTTCAAACTGTTCTTTTTCATGTTTATAAGTTATCATTTTTCTATTTAATGATTTAATAGCGTAGCGCTCTGGAAGAATTATATGATCTAAGCCAATTCCGATTGTTGGATCACACAGTATTTTTTCTTTGGTTTCCATATCAATATTTGAACTCTTTGACTTTGTAAAATAGAATACGACATTAAAGGCTAAACCTTTAGAGTGGTGAATTGTAATAGCACTAACAACATTCTCACTTTGAGATACACTAATAGCTTCATCTGATCGCTCTTCCTTATTGATTTCAATTTCTTCAATTAAATCTAATAGTGAATTAGAAGTATTTTCAAAGTCACAAACTTTTTGATAAAGCAAATCATAATTTGTCTTTTGTTTGATTGATAAATGATAATAATAATAGTCATTTATTTTTGAAATATAGGATAAAAGATCTGATAGATTTTTATTTTCTAATATATATTTTAGATTATTTAAATCGTTAATGATCGGATGATTATTTGATATACAACCATCTAAGATTGAATTATATTCTAACTTATATCTAGCAATTTCATTATTACTCATTTTATAGATTGCTGATGTTAAAGTTGATACTAATGATATCTCATCAAAATTATTTAAAATTAACTTTAAAAATGAGGTTATAGTTAAGATACAATCTGATTGATAAAATCCTTCTTTAGCCTCAATGCTAAAGGGAATACCGTACTGTTTAAAAACATTTTTCAATATTATTTTTTCTTTATGACTATTGGTAAGGATTACATAATCACTATATTTTTTAAACTGAGTATCACTCATCATTTTTAATATGGTACTAGCAATTTGTTTAGCTTTAGCTTTTTTTAGCTCGTCACTATTATGATCAGGTAGATGTAAGCCAATAAATTTTACAGGATTAAGTGTTTCCTTTTGATTATCGCTTCCACACTCAACAATATCCTCATCAAGGAATTTGTCTTTAAAGTCATTAATATTCATAGCTTTATTAAATAAAATATTGTTGAATTCTACAATGGCTTTATTTGATCGATAATTATATGAAAAGAATATTTTTTTAACACTATCATCTTCTATTAATCCTCTCATTAGATCAGGCTTAGCATATCTAAAACCATATATCGATTGTTTGACATCTCCTACTCTAAAACAGTTATATCCATTGGAAATGGCATTAACAATTTCATTTTGGACATCATTGGTATCTTGAAATTCATCAACAAGAATTTCTTGATAAAAACCTTTATAAAATTTAGATACAGCATGATTGTTTGCACAAAGAATCCTTTGTGCAAAAACTTCCATATCACTAAAGTCCATTCCTTCAAGGCGCATCTTTTCCTTTTGATATAATTTATGAGTTAAAAGAGCAAGTTTTAAAAAGGTTACAGCTACTTCACTTGATATATTATGTAGTTTAATTAGATCATTTACTTCCATAAGATAATCGAGTTTTAATACTTGATCTTTTAAACTGGAATAGATTGGATATTTTTTATTTTTGCTTGCAAGTTTTTTATCCTTTAATAAATTATATGCACAAATAAATTCATTAAAGTTATCTTTACTTGCCTTTTTAATAGCATCTTCATAAAATTTAATGCATACAATAATAGACTCTTTTTTATCTAAATCACTATCTTGCATTTTTTTAAGTACTGCCAGATTATGATTTAATTTTTGAATTAGGGATTCTTTAAATAATGTTTTTACTTCTTGAGAAATATCTTCTTCCTTACTTATGGGCAAAGAAATCATGATGGCATTTTGATACCATTTTTCATAATCATCAATTGATGTTGCAAAGTTTATTATTTTAAAGACGCTCTCTTTAATTCTTTCATAAGGCATTGCACTCTCAGAAAAGTAAGTACAAAGCGCAGAAAGATTATTAAATTCATCTGTACTGAATTGTTTGAAAGCTTCGCTAAAAACTTTATCTTTAGCTTTATTTAAAGTACCATCACTTAAAATGTTATTAGCAATCTTAGGATCAAGATTAATAATGTCACAGTGTTTTTTTATCAACATTAAACAAAAGGAGTGAATTGTAGATATTTGAGCAGCTTCTAAAAGAGCCAGTTGTGAATTAATATATTGCTTATCAGAATTAGTGCTTGTAAGTTCTAATTTAATTCTAGCGGCTAATCTTTGTTTCATTTCACTAGCTGCAGCTTCAGTAAATGTCATTGCCACAATCTTGTCTAATGATATCTTATCTATAATGCAGCGCTTAGCAAGTCTCTCAACCAAAACGGCAGTTTTACCAGCTCCAGCAGAGGCACATACTAAAGTGTTAGATCCTAGAGTATTAATGGCTTCTTGTTGTTGGATATTAAACTTCATCTTCATCCTCCTTTAAATCTCTGTAGTCACTTATATAGTTATATTCAAAGCCAGATCCCTTAAAGTGACAGATAGATTTATAATCACAGAATTCACAGGCTTTCTTATAAGGGTTTAATTCAATATTACCATCTTGTAAATTTTCATATAAAAATTTATATGCTTCTAATAAAAACCCTTGAACTTTCTCAAAACTATAACTACTTTTTCTTGTTGAGAAAAGATGCTCTACTTCATCTTTTTCATTACTAAAGCTAAAGCCACTAAATTTATTATTCTTTTTAAAATCTATTTGTCGCACTTCAGGATCATCTAAGAAATCTAAATCTTTGATATTATCTTTTTTAATATTTGAAGGATTAATAGAGAAGTAGTATGTACCATCAGGATCCTTATTAAACTCTTGTACTGCCTGTGATAGATATGTTAAAAGTTGAAGTTGAATTCCAGATAAGATTTCTTTAATACTTAGACTTTTAGAACTACTTTTATAATCGATTACTCTTACTTGTGAATCACTTGTATCTACTCGATCAATGATACCTCTTAAGACTATCTTATTATCATTTAATTCTTTAGTAAAATTATATTCAAAATGATGATTATTTAGTTTTGTTTCTTTTTGATAAATTTGGAGTAAATTTATAATTTTCTCTATTGTTTCAATAAGGTTATTCTTACTCATATTTATATAATCTTTTTCATTTGGATACAAAAGTAAAAGATCATTAAAATACTCTTCTGTAAGATCTAAAATGCTTACTTTAGGATCATCATTAGCTTTTAAAGTGTTTTCTAAGATGCTATGAATAAGGGTGCCGTATTTATTAGATTGTAACTTATTATTATCTACTGCTTTAATTTTTAAACCTTTTTCTAAGAAGTAAGCATAATGACAATTGAAGTATCTTTCAAATGAAGATACACTTCCATAAAGTTTATTTTCTTTAAAGAAAAGTTTATTACTTAATTCTTTATCTAATGTAAAAGTTCTACGATAGTCTTGATCATTAATTGATAAATTAAACATTAGAGGCTCTGGCAATTCATTGATTTTTTGAAATGTTTTACCATTATAATCCATTAGTGGAAAGGTAGCAATTATATGCTTACCACTTGAAAAGATCCATTTAATTTGTGAGTTATGAATTTCTAGTCGCTTTTGAAGAGAAGGAAGACTAGTACTTTGAAGGTAGGCTTCATCAAAAATTTGTGTTCTTACCTTAAAGTTTGGATAATTTTTTTGATGAAAGCCAACTATATAAGAGTATTCTCTTTTTAAGACATATGATTTGATATCACTAATCATTACCCCACCATCACTTATTGTATTTGAAGTATTTTTATTGATTAGTTTAGAGAAAATATGTAGATCTTCTAAGCTTTTAATCATTGTATAAACTTCATTAATACTTTTTTGAAGTGGTAAAAGCAGATAATTTTCATTATTGTTAAGGGCTTGCTTTGCAAGCTTATTAAAAATTGTATCTAGGATTTCTATTGGATCAATTGTGTTTATATAGAATAGTAATTCTTCTTTTATCGATTCTTTAAAATTAAAGAACTTTTCTTCTTGTATTTTTAAATTTTTAAGTTCAAAAGCATTAATAATTTTTGTTGGCTCTTGCTCTTGAAACTTTGGCTGATAATTTAAAAATTCTGTAACAGATGAAGTGAATCTTTTAGGAAAGCTATAATCTTTTAATGCTTCACTTAGATAATCTTCCTTTAACAACTCCATTAAAGATTCTAAATCTTTCATAAAGGCAAAATTAATTACTTTAATAAATTTATTTATATAAGGATTTATAATAGTGCTGGTGCTAAGTGTTGTAGGGATATTGTAGTAAGAGAATACATCTTTAATTATTTTAATATATTGATTATCACATAGAATTATATTTACATCTTCTGCCATAATTTTTTTACTTATGATATCTTGAGCAATGGCTTCAATTTCTTGGCGGTAATTAAGGGCATAGCGATACTCAAGTTTCTCATAAGGATCATCTGTGATTTGTACTGCACCATTTTTGATTAGTTTTTCTTTTATGTCATATTCAAATGTAGACTTTAAGTATTCAGGATAAAAAATGTACTCATCATCTAAAATTTCGATATTTTTTAAATCTTTTTCAAAATGGTCTAGTTTACTACACATGATTACTAGTTGCTTTAACTCTTTTTCTTGGTTAGTACTATCCTTTAAAAGGTTTAAATCTTGATTATAAAGTATACACTCCTTAGTAAAAGTAATTATCTGCTGGCAAAAATTTATGGAATTAAATAATGAATTATATGTTGGGAATTGTTCTTTGTTTTTTTGTAATAATTGATAAAATTCTAGACTTATTTTAATAGGGTTATCTTTATTTATTATTTGTGATTTAAGCCAAGGGCTAAATGGGCTAATTTTAATATTAAAAAGAAAACCATTATTTTCTTCTAATAGTTTTTTTTGAAGTGGAAGTCTTTGACTCTTACTGATAAAATTGGTTGTCATTTTTATTTCTCCTTGCACTAATTTTAGCATAAAAAAAGAAAAACCTCACTATTTAGTGAGGTCTAAAATCCTTTATAAGCATTTTTTAGAATTTCTTTTAAATCTTCTAGCATTGGAGTACGTGGGTTAACTGGTGAGCATTGATCTTCATATGCTAAGAAAGCAAGTTTATCTAAGTTTTCTTCAAAGTTTTTCTTGTCGATTCCTTGAGCCTTTAATGACATTTCAATACCGCAATCTTTAGCTAAATTTCCACAAGCTTTTGCGTAAGCTTCAACGCCCTCTTGGACTGTTTTAAATTTAAGTCCTAAAGTTTGAGCTAGTTCTGCATATTTCTTATCGGCTTTATAGTAGTTATACTTTGGCCAAACACCAGGCTTTGCAGGTTTAGTACCATTATATCTAATAACATGAGGCATTAAAATTGCATTGGCACGACCATGAGGAACATGATATTCTCCTCCTAGCTTATGAGCTAGTGAGTGGTTAATTCCTAAGAATGCATTAGCAAAGGCCATCCCTGCAAGAGTTGCTGCATTATGCATTTTTTCTCTAGCTTCAGGATCATTAGCACCATTTGCTACTGATCGTGGAAGATATTCAAATACCATTTTGATTGCTTGAAGTGCTAAACCATCAGTATAGTCACTTGCAAGAGTTGATACATAGGCTTCAGTAGCATGAGTTAGTACATCAAGCCCAGTATCGGCAGTTATTGCCTTTGGCATAGTCATAGTTAAGGCTGGATCGATAATGGCAACAGTAGGAGTTAAACTGTAATCAGCAAGTGGATATTTCTTTCCAGCATCACTATCGGTAATAACAGCAAATGGTGTAACTTCTGATCCTGTTCCTGATGTTGTTGGAATACATACAAGCTTAGTCTTTCTTCCTAGTTCTGGATATCTAAAGGCACGTTTTCTTATATCCATAAATTTTTGTTTTAAGTCATCAAAGTTTACTTCAGGATGTTCATAGAATAGCCACATTCCTTTTGCTGCATCCATAGGAGATCCTCCACCTAAGGCAATAATAGTATCTGGCTTAAAGGCTTTCATTAATTCCCAACCACGCTTAACTGTTTTTAAACTTGGATCTGGTTCTACATCACAAAATAGTTGTACTTGAACATTATTTCTTCTTGCTTCTAATTGATCAGTAATTCTCATTACATAGCCAAGATCTACCATTGATCTATCAGTAACGATAAATACTTTTTCAACATCATGCATTGATTTTAAGTATTCAATTGAATCTCTTTCAAAGTAAATCTTAGAAGGTACTTTAAACCATTGCATTGTATTTCTCCTTTTCCCAATTTTTTTAATATTTAATAAATTAATTGCACTAACATTATCTGATACTGAGTTTCTTCCATAAGATCCGCATCCCAATGTCAAAGATGGAATAAATGCATTATAGATGTTTCCAATTCCACCAAAGGTTGCTGGTGAATTCCAAATAATACGACAAGCTTTAATTCTTTCTCCAAATTCTTTAGCAATTTTCTCATTTGAGGTATGGATTACAGCACTGTGTCCAATACCATTAAACATAACCATAGCTTCAGCCTTATCAATTCCATCTTTTACAGATGTTGCTTTTAAAATTGCAAGAACTGGTGATAACTTTTCACGTGTTAAAGGTTCATTCTCTCCAACTTCACTGCACTCAGCTGCTAAGATGCTAGTTCCTTTTGGTACGCTAAATCCAGCTTGCTCAGCAATCCAAGAAGCGCTCTTACCAACAACATCGGCATTTAGTTTTGCTTCAGCACAGTTTTTAGAAGCTGCCTGAGTACCAAACATATACTCTTCTAATAGGGCTTTTTCTTTCTTATTTACAAAGTATACAAAGTATTCTTTAAAGATTTCTTTAGCATCATCATAAATTTCTTTATCAATAATTGCAGCTTGTTCTGATGCACAAATCATTCCATTATCAAAGGCTTTTGAAAGACAAATATCATTAACTGCTTGTCTTAAATTTGCAGTTGTCTCAACATAGGCTGGAACATTTCCAGCTCCAACACCAAGGGCTGGTTTTCCACAAGAGTAAGCAGCTCTTACCATTGCATTTCCTCCTGTTGCTAAGATTGTAGATACACCAGGATTATTCATTAATGAATTAGTTGCATCAATACTTGGCTTTTCAATCCATTGGATACAATCCTTTGGAGCACCAGCTTTTATTGCTGCATCATAAATTACCTTAGCTGTTTCAGCTGAACAGTTTTGTGCGCTTGGATGAAAGGCGAAGATAATTGGATTTCTAGTTTTAAGACTTATTAATGCCTTAAAGATAGTTGTTGATGTTGGATTTGTTACAGGGGTAATTCCAGCAACAACACCAACTGGCTCAGCAATTTGTGTTATTCCTTGAACTTTATCTTCACTAATAACTCCAACAGTCTTTAAGTGTCTCATATGATTTACTACATACTCACAAGCATAAAGGTTTTTAGTTGCTTTGTCTTCAAAGACACCGCGTCCTGTTTCCTTAATTGCAGACATTGCAAGATTTCCATGTTGATCCAGGGCTGCAACAGAACACTTAGCGACAATGTGATCAATCATCTCTTGAGTATAATCGGCATACTTTTCAAGAGCAACCAGTCCTTTTTTTACCTTAACTTCTACTTCATTGTTTATTACTTTTTCTTCTTGTTTAGCAACTTTACTCATTACTTTCCTCCTAATTTGTGAATTATATAACTCACTCTATCTAGAGTATAACATTATAAAACATAAATAAGCAAGGATAATTATTTATGTTATCGTTTACATTAAAATGTTAGGGTTTTCATTTTAAAAAAATTATAATTTTGCTTAAATTGATTTTAAATTTTAAAAGTCGTATAATAATAAAAATAGAAAAGAGGTATAAGATGAAATTTGAAGATTTTAAGTATGAGCGTCCTGATTTTGAAGATTTAAGTAAAAAAATGAATGATATCTTAGATAAAATGGAAGAGTGCAGTGATCCAAAGAAATTTATTGAACTTTTTAATAGTATTAATAAGCATCGTGGAGATATTAGCACAATGAATACTTTGGCTAGTATTAGACATACAATTGATACAAGTGATGAATTCTATGATGGAGAGGATCAATATTGGAATAAACAAGGACCTCTTTATGAAATTATAGATCAAAGACTTATGAGAATCACTGTTAGTAAAGATTTTAGAGAAGAGCTATTAAAAGAAATACCTGAAACATATTTCTTATTATCGGAACAAAGATTAAAAACTTTTGATGAGAAGATTATTCCTTTATTACAAGAAGAAAATCAATTATCTTCTGATTATGCCAAACTTAAGGCTAGTTGTAAGGTTGAATTTGATAATGAAGTTTTAAATTTGCCATTACTTAGTGCAAAATGTGAAGATGTAAATCGAGATACTAGAAAAAAAGCAACAGATGCTAAAGTTAAGTGGTTAAGTGAGAATGAAGAAAAGTTTGATAATATTTATGATAATCTTGTTAAGGTAAGACAAAAGATTGCAGAGGCACTAGGGTTTAAAAACTATATTGAACTTGGTTATTTAAGAATGAATAGACTTGATTATAATGCAGAAATGGTAAGTAATTATCGTAATCAAGTTAAAGAATATATAACTCCTTTAGCACAGTCATTATTTGATAAACAAAAGGAGCGTCTAGGAACAAAGGAATTAGCGTATTATGATTTACCAATTAGTTTCTTAAGTGGGAATCCTACTCCTAAGGGTAAAAAGGATGATCAAGTTAGGGCTGCAGTGAAAATGTATCATGAAATGAGTCCTGAGACTAAAGAGTTTATCGATGTAATGGATAAGCAAAACTTATGGGACTTAGAAAGTAAGACAAATAAAGCGGGTGGTGGATACTGTACCTTTATATATAATTATAATGTTCCTTTTATCTTTTCAAACTTTAATGGAACAAGTGGAGATGTTGATGTCTTAACTCATGAGGCTGGGCATGCTTTTCAAACTTATCAATCAAAATGGATTAGTGTACCTGATTGTACCTTTCCAACCTATGAGACATGTGAAATCCATTCTATGAGTATGGAATTCTTTGCTTGGCCTTGGATGGAAGAGTTCTTTAAAGAGGATACAAATAAGTACTACTACTCACATCTTGCTAGTGCTCTACAATTTCTTCCATATGGAACTTTAGTTGATCACTTCCAACATGTTGTCTATGAAAATCCAGAATGGACTATTCAACAAAGAAAAAATGCTTGGAGAGAATTAGAAAAACAATATACACCTTGGAAGAATTATAGTGGTTATCCTAATTTAGAAGGTGGAAGCTTCTGGCATATGCAAGGACATATCTTTGCATCACCATTCTATTACATTGACTATACCCTAGCACAGGTTTGTGCCCTACAATTTTGGGTAAGGCTACAGAAAAAAGATCCAAAGGCATGGAATGACTATCTTGCGATTTGTAAGGTTGGTGGAACTAAATCTTTTGTTAATGTTGTAAAACTTGCTAATTTAATTTCACCATTTGAAGATGGATGCTTAAAAGAAGTTGCAGAAACAGCTAGTCAATATTTAAATAATATTGATGATAAAAGTTTATAGAAAACATTTGATACTCTGTACTTATACTTAAAAAGATTTCTAGTATTGCTCTAAAATATTAGCAATCTTTTTTTATACTAGTGTTGAAAGGAATATGTGATATTATTGGTTTATAGAAATTAATTATATATACGTTATATTATAGTAAAATTTATTAACTTTAATTGAAAATTTTTGATGTATAACAAGATTATTAAATAAAAAATTACAAAAGAGCGGATGAAATAGGAGAACTATAAAAATGGAGAATTTGAAGAAAAATTTATTAATATTTGATCAAATACTAAGAATTTTTAATAGTGCAAAGTTTAAGTTAAAAGTAATCTATGTGGTGTATATATTATCATATTTGATTAACTTTATTTCTTTACCTTTACTGACTTCTTTATTTTTCACTTCTAAAGATAAAAGTAATATTTACATATTGCTTGTCTTATATTTAATTTCCAGTGTTATCCAAGAGGCTGTTGAGCAATTAATAATATTCTATGGAAATTCTTATCGAATGGAACAAATTAAATTATCCTTTAATAAGTGCTTATCAATTGATTATCAGTTTTTAGAATCAAAGAAGGGTCAGGAATTATTTAATAAGGCTCTACTAAATACTAATTCTTCTTCGGCATCTTTTAGTATAATTCATTTATTGATTGTTAGGTGTTTGTTCTCATTTATATTTATAATATTTACTTTTGTGATGGCGATTATTGCATTAAATAGTGAAATAAGAATTATATTTATTATCATGTGTGCTTTAATATTAATTATTAATTTTATTTTTAATGAAAAGGATAAAATTATATTGGGATCTATTAGAGAATTTTTATCAAACATAAATAGGGATATGAATTATTTAAGAAAAATTTCTAAGAATAAAGATACTTCTATTATTATTAATCATTATCAAAAAAGTGAAATGATAAAAAAGAAATTTCTTGATTTAAAATTATTATTAAAAAAGAAATATGATAAAGCTTATAAGGCAATGAAGAAAAATTTATTTTTTTCAAATCTTAGTCTGTTAATTATTCAAGTTATTACATTTATAATAACCATAAAGGTGCTTGGTATAAAAAATGAGCAGATAATTTTATTAATTCCACTTCTTTGGCAATATAATAAGTCATCAGCAATCCTAACAATTAATATACAGGATTTAAATAATGCTATTCTAAGTGTGAATAATTTTTATAAGTTCTTAGATTGGGGAATAGATAAAGATAAAAATAGAGAAAAGGTTAATGATGTTAGGGATATTGAATTTGAAAGTGTGAATTTTAAATACAATGAACAAGATGAATTTGGATTAAAACAGTTTAATTTGAAAATTAAATCTGGTGAGAAGATTGGGATAGTTGGAATTAATGGAAGTGGTAAAACAACGATAATAAAGCTTCTTTTAAATTTTTATAAGAGTAATAGTGGAAGTATTAAAATTAATGGAAAAGATGTAAATATAATATCGAACTTACATGATTTAATTTCAAGTGTCTTTCAAAATGATATTGTAATACCTGGTACTATTAGAGAAAATATTTTGATGGGAAGAAAATTTGATAAAGAAAAGTTTCAAGAAGTAATTGAAAAAGTTGGATTAGATGCATTATTAACTAAGAAAAAAATTAGTATCGATAGTAATGTTTCTACGTATTATTTTAAAGATGGTATTGAATTATCTACGGGAGAGAAACAACTTATACTACTGGCAAGATGCTTGTATAAGGATTCACCAATTGTAGTATTAGATGAGCCTTCTGCTGCTTTAGATCCAATTGCTGAATTAAAGCTATTTAATTTATATAACAAATTAATAGAAGATAAAATTGGGTTATTTATTACTCATAGATGTACTAGTGTTGAAGTTTTCGATAAAATCATTGTTGTAATAAATGGAGAAATAAAAGAAGTTGGTAACTTTGATGAATTAATAAAAAAGGATGGTGTATATGCAAAAATGTACAGAGCACAATCAGAAGCATATAGAGAAGAAAATTAATAAAAAGGCAATTAAGTGGATAAATGATTGTAGTAAGTTATTGATACCATTAAATGTTATTAATGCTTTTTTAAGAGCGATTGAGCCATATATTTTAATTTTTATAATTGAAGCAATTTTATTATGGAAGAATAATACTATCATAGTTATAACTTTTGGTTTATTGTTTTTAGGGGTACTAAATATTTTTGGAAAGATTTTAAAGTATAAAATTGATATAGCAATTAATCTTTTACGTATTAAGTATAATCTTGAGATATCAAATAAGAGAATCGAATTATCAAATATGATAGAGTATAATAATGATATTAAATTACTATCTTCAAAGCTTGAGGATTATCAACAGTATAATGGTGGTCCAATTAAGCATAAATATACCTTAATTGAAAAGAAGATTTTAAAATTTTTAGGATTTTTGGTTGCTTTTATAATATATAAAGTTTATATAAGAAATATAGTTATTGATTTATTGTTATTGGTTTTTGTAGTAATTAGTTACTTGGTATCATTTATATTTAATGAAAGAAATAAAAAAATCGAAAAAAAACATGAGCTTGTACAAGAGAAGATAATGGAAAATAATCGCTTGGGTGGTTTCTACTTTTCACTTTTAAGTAGTGAGTTTGAAAGTATGAAGAGTATTAGAAATAATAGTACTAATGGCTTTATTGAAAAAAAGTATGCAGATTTTATGGATCCAATGATAGTATCTTATGAAACTTACTCTAAGAGTAAATTTAATAATGAGATATTTAGAAAATCATTTAATCTTATTGTTTCATTGATTTTAGTTTTATTTATCTTAAAGACAAATATTGCTGCGATAAATTTAGCATCTATTTTTGCGATAATAAATATTGTAGCCTTTGCTTCAGATGTTAATATTAATAGACAAGAAGAAAGTGTCAATACCAAAAGAATGAGTGATTTTTTTAAATTTATTAATTTATATAATAAACAAAAGATGATGGATTTTCATAATGATGAAAATATAATAGTTGAGTTAAAAGATGTATCATATAAGTATGCAAATCAAAAGGAATATACCTTAAGTAATGTTAATCTAAGGTTTGAAAAAAATAAGGTTTATACAATAGTTGGTCATAATGGATCTGGTAAAAGTACACTGATAAAAATAATTGTTGGTATTATTACAGATATCGATAAGGGAAAAATAACATATAATGAAAATATGGGTAATTGTACAATACCTTACTGCCCACAAATTTCACCAGTTTTCTCATTTAGTATTGGTGAAAATATTTCACTGGATGAAAAATTTGATGATGGTTTAATTAAAAATATTTTAGATAAATTAAAATTTAATTTAAATCTAGATGATATTAGTAATGTAAAGTTAGGACATGACTTTAAAGAAATGGGAATATCTTTATCAGGTGGACAAGAGAAAAAATTATCTGTTGCAAGAGCATTGTATTATAACAAAGATATTATTATTCTTGATGAGCCAACTTCATCGCTTGATATCTTCTCAGAACAAGAATTATATAGTGTTGTAAATGATAATACAAAAGATAGAGCTTGCATCTTTGTTTCTCATCGTCTTACTAGTAGTAAGTTCTCTGATGAAATTATTATTTTAAATAATGGTATGGTAGTTGGTAAGGGAAAGCATAGTGAGCTATTAAAAAATAATATTTATTATCAAGAATTATTCAATGCTCAAGCAAAGCATTATCGAAAAAGTATCTAATTAATGACTAATTTAAATATATTAAAAAAAATACTTGTATTATGATTTTTATTGTGGTAACCTTTAAACAATGAAAATACATAGATCGGATCAAAAAATTGATTGGTGAAGAGTATTTTTTTTTTTTGGAAAGAGGTAAAGCATGAGCTTATTGAATCTAAAAGAATATTGTAAAGATGATATTATGTCATTATTGGACTTAGCTTTTGAATTTAAAAAAGGCAAGCAAGTTGATTATTTACAAAAGAGAGTTATTTGTAATTTATTTTTCGAACCGAGTACTAGAACTCATTATTCATTTGAAATGGCAGCAATTAGGTTAGGTTGTAAAACTATTAACTTCAATCCTGATACCAGTTCTATTTGTAAGAATGAGACAATGTATGATACGGTTCGTTTTTTTGAATCCATAGAACCTGATTTATTAGTTATTCGTGATCGAAGTGATAACTATTATACACAATTTAAAAATATGAAGATCCCTATTGTTAATGGTGGTGATGGCAAATTAAGTCATCCTACTCAATCTTTATTGGACTTGATGACAATTTATGAAAACTTTAATAAAATTTCTAATTTAAAAATTTTAATAATTGGAGATATTAAACATTCAAGAGTTGCTCATACAAATATCGAAATACTTAAGAAATTAGGTAATGAGGTATTTCTTTCAAGCCCTAAAGAATTTCAACAGTCGGATCTTTTTTTTGTAGATATTGATGATGTTATTGAGAAGATGGATGTTGTAATGGTTTTAAGGGTACAGTTTGAAAGGCATGAAGATTTAAGTTTTAATCCTAAAAATTTTCTTGAAGAGTTTGGTTTGAGTGATGCTAGAGTAAAGAAGTTAAAAAGTGATGCAATTATTATGCATCCAGCACCATTTAATGAGGGCGTTGAAATTTCAAGAGGGGCAATTGAGTGTGATAAGTCAAAAATATTTGAACAGATGAAAAATGGTTTATACCTTAGAATGGCGGTGTTGCATAGTGAATTACAAAAGAGTATTACTTAAAAATGGAATGGTTTATATTGATGGAAAGTTTCATAAAAAAGATATCTTATTAAATAATGGCAAGATTATAGATATTGGAAGTAACTTAAGTGAAGAGTGTGAAGTTATTGATTGTAGTAACTTAAAAATTTTACCTAGCTTTACTGATATCCATGTGCACTTTAGAGATCCTGGTGATAACTTATCAGAAAATATTTTAACGGGTAGCAAAGCTGCTTTAAAGGGTGGGTATACCCATGTCTTTGAAATGCCAAATACTAATCCAGTACTTGATAATTATGAAATTATGAGAAAGCATTTAGCTGATATTAAAAATAGTGCTATGTGCCATGTTATACCCTTTAGTGCAGCAAGTATTGGCTTAAATGGGAAGGTGCTTGTTGATACTGAAAAGATTGCCAGTTTAGAAATTGCAGGGTTTAGTGATGATGGAAAAGGTATTCAGGATAGAGAGCTTATGAAAACTATTCTAATTGAAGCTGGCAAAAGAAATTTAGTAGTTAGTGCTCATTGTGAAGATGAGAGTGAATTTATAGATGGTGTGGGTTGTATCTTTGAGGGTGAAAAGGCAAATGATAATAATCTTAAGGGAATAAATGCATCATCAGAATATCGGATGATTGAAAGAGATATTGATATCATTAGTGAAATTCATGGGATACATCCTTATCGCTATCATGTTTGTCATATTTCTTGTAAGGAGTCACTTGAGCTTATTATTGCGGCTAAGGAAAAGGGCTATAACATAACATGTGAAGTAACGCCTCACCATTTAATTAGTGATGTTTCAGAAATTGATGTTAGGGATGCTAATTACAAGATGAACCCACCACTTAGAAGTAAGGCTGATGTAGGATTTCTTCAAAAAGGGATAAAAGATGGTTATATCGATGTTGTAGCAAGTGATCATGCACCTCATCATAAAGATAAAAAGAATAAAGGATTTGAAAAATCAGCTTTTGGTATTATTGGTTTAGAACTTAGTTTTTCTTTAATTAATACTTATTTAGTAAGAACGGGTTTGATAAGTACTGAAAGAATGGTCGAGGTGATGTCACTTGCTCCAGCTAGAATAATGGGTATTGATAAGAGTTTAAAGATAGGATCTCCAGCAAATATTTGTATTATTGATGATCGTGAAAAAGTGAAGTATGAAAAAGCGGATATTGTATCAAAATCTCACAATAGTTTCTACCTTTCTAGGGAATTATATGGGAAAGTAGTTGCTACAATTATAGAAGATAAAATTTATAACTGGTAAGAAGGAGGAGAAAAAAATGCCAAGAAGAGAAGATATTAAGAAAATTATGGTGATTGGTAGTGGTCCAATTGTAATTGGTCAGGCTGCAGAGTTTGATTATGCGGGTACACAGGCTTGCATGGCTTTAAAAAATGAGGGTTATGAAGTAATTTTAGTTAATAGTAATCCAGCAACAATTATGACTGATAAACAGATGGCGGATAAGGTTTATATGGAGCCATTGACTATTGATTATCTTGCTAAGATTATCAGAAAAGAGCGTCCAGATGCAATTATCCCATCACTTGGTGGACAAACTGGATTAAATCTTGTAGTAGAATTAGCAAACAAAAAGGTTTTGAGTGAGTGTCAGGTTGAAATATTGGGTACTCATTTATCTTCTATTGAAAAAGCTGAGGATCGAAAATTATTTAAGGAATTATGCTTAAGTATTAATGAGCCTGTAATTGAATCTGGTATTGCCGATAATTATCAAAAAGCTTTAGAGCTTGCTGAAGATATTGGATATCCAATTATTTTAAGGCCAGCATTTACGCTTGGTGGAACAGGTGGTGGTTTTGCTTACAATAAAGAAGAGTGTGAATTGATGAGTAAAAATGCCTTAGAGTTATCACCAACACATCAAGTATTGGTTGAGAAATCACTTTTAGGCTTTAAAGAAATTGAATTTGAAGTAATAAGAGATAACCTTGATAATACTTTAATCGTTTGTGATATGGAAAATATTGATCCAGTTGGAGTTCACACAGGAGATAGTATTGTTAATGCACCATGTTTAACTCTTGATAAAGAAACACTAGAGAAAATGAAGATATCAGCTCAAAAGATCATTAAAGAATTAAAGATTGCTGGTGGTTGTAATGTTCAATACGCCCTAGATCCTATAAGCAATGAATACTTTCTAATTGAAGTAAACCCTAGAGTTTCAAGATCTTCAGCTCTTGCCTCAAAAGCAACTTCATATCCAATTGCTAGGGTAACTACGTTGATTGCTGTTGGTTATAACTTAGATGAAATTAAGATATTGGATACTCTTGCAATTAGTCCTCCAAGTGTAAAGTACAATGTATTAAAAGTATCAAGATTTCCTTTTGATAAATTTACAAGTGCTCATCGTGTATTAAGTACTCAAATGAAGGCAACAGGTGAAGTTATGGCTTTAGGATCTACTTTTGAAGAATCGCTTTTAAAAGCTTTAAGATCTTTAGAGTATACTTATGATTATTTAGATTATCAGCCAAAGGAAACTGATACAATTGAGAGTTTAATTGATCGAATAAAGGTTGCTGATGATGAAAGAATTTATATTATTGGATACTTACTTAGAAATAATGTGTCGGTTGATGAAATTGCTAATAAGACTAAAATTAATAAGTATTTTATTGATAAGATTGATAACATTATTAAATTTGAAAAGGAGATTAAGTTAGACAAGGAAATAATTTTAAAGGCTAAACAGCTAGGAATGAGCGATAAGGTTATTGCTTGTATTTTGAATAAGTCAGAGCGTGAAATTCGTGAGTATAGACTTCAAAATAAAATCACCTGTGTATATAAAATGGTTGATGCTTGTAGTGAGGGAGAATATCTTCCATATCTTTATTCAACATATAGTGGTGAAAATGATAATATAATTACCGATAAAAAGAAAGTAATAATCTTAGGAGCAGGACCAATCAGGATTGGTCAGGGTGTAGAATTTGATTACTCTACAGTTCACTGTATTAAAACTATTAAAGAAATGGGATATGAGGCCATTGTTATAAATAATAATCCGGAAACAGTTTCTACTGATTATACAGTAAGTGATAAATTATATTTTGAGCCAATAACCTTAGAAGATGTCCTTAATATTGTTGATATTGAAAAACCATATGGGATTATTGTTCAACTTGGTGGACAAACTGCAATTAACCTTTCGCATGATTTAAGTGCATGTAATGTAAAAATCTTAGGAACCCAAAATTCATCAATTGAAATGGCAGAGAATCGTGATTTATTTGAAAAGATTTTAAAAGAAAATGATATAAAACAGCCTCAGGGTCAGGCTATAACTGATAAATTGGAAGCTCAAAAAGTTGTTAGAGATATTGGCTATCCAGTACTAGTAAGACCAAGTTTTGTTCTTGGGGGTCAGGCAATGGAGATAGTTTATGATGATAAACAGTTAGTAAATTATCTTGAAAACAAAACCATTACAAATGATAAGCCGATTTTAATAGATCGCTACATAAGAGGTAAAGAGGTTGAGCTTGATGCCATATGTGATGGGGAAGATATTTTAATTCCTGGCTTAATGGAACATATTGAAAAGACGGGAATACACTCAGGAGATTCAATTAGTGTTTATCCGCCATTTACGCTAAAGTCAAAAGTAATAAGAAAGATTGAAATAATTACCAAGAAGGTAGGCTTAGCACTTAAGATTAAGGGTTTATATAATATTCAATTTATAGTAGATGGAAATGATGAAGTTTATATAATTGAAGTAAATCCAAGGGCTTCAAGATCGATACCATTTATTTCTAAGGCAACCGATATTAATTTATCTAAGCTTGCGACTAGGGTTATTATGGGTGATAAAATTAAAGACTTTAATATCGGTACTGGATTAATAAAAAAAGAAAATAAGAAAGTATATGTTAAGACTCCAACATTTAGTTTTTCCAAGATTGCAGGACTTGATTCAAAACTGGGTCCTGAAATGAAATCTACAGGAGAGGCTATTGGTTATGCCGATACCTTAAGTAAGGCTTTATATAAATCACTACAAGCAAGTGGGATGGATATTAAAGATTGGGGTTGTGTCTTTATTACGGTTGCTGATCAAGATAAAGAGGATACCTTGGATATTGCTTATCGTTTCTATAACTTAGGCTTTAATATCGTGGCTACTCAAAATACAGCAGCTTATTTAAAGGATAATGGATTAAAGGTTAAGGTTTTAAAGAAAATTAGTGAAGAGTCTGATGAAATTATTGATTGGATAAGACAGGGATACATTAAGTATATTATTAATACTCAACAGGGTAATCCAAGCAGTAAAAGTGATGGATACATTATCAGAACGCAAGCTGCTTTATCTAATGTAACAACCTTTACATCTTTAGATACCGTTGATGTTTTATTAAGTGTATTAGAAGAAAGGAGTATTCGCGTTGATACAATCTAAATTAATGAGAGTTATAAATAATTCTTTAATTGCTAAGGATACTTATAAGATAGTATTTGAAGCGAAATTGGATGCTAAAGCTGGACAGTTTGTGGATGTTTTAATTCCAGGCTTTACACTCAGAAGGCCATTATCAATATCAAGGATATATGAGGATAGTTTTGAAATTATTTATAAAATAAAGGGTGAAGGAACTAAGGTTTTATCAGATGTTAAAGCTGGAGAGATGTTAGATGTCTTAGGGCCACTTGGAAATGGGTTTGAATTAGTAAAGAATAAGAAAGTGTTATTAATTGGAGGAGGTATAGGTATACCTCCACTACTGCAACTTTATCATGATTTAAAGGGAAGTAATAAGGTTGAATTATTAATTGGTTTAAATTCATCTAATGAGAATGCATATGATGAGTATCAACCATTTGTAGCGACCTTAGATGATAGTGCATATCAGGGTAATGTGATTGATTACATTAAAAATCACAATTTGGATTTTGATTATATCTATAGTTGTGGTCCGATGGGGATGTTAAAGGCGATCGATAAGCTTGGATATGATGGAGAAATATCAATTGAGCAAAGGATGGCTTGTGGGTTTGGGGTATGTCGAGGATGTACTTGCAAAACTAAAAATAACAAGAAGAAAAGAGTTTGTGTAGAAGGACCGGTATTTAAAATTGGGGAGGTGAATCTTGATGAGTATGAAAACTGAGTTATCAGGATTAGTTTTAGATAATCCAATAATTGGGGCCTCAGGATGTTTTGGCTTTGGTTATGAATTTTCAAAATTTTATGATATTAATATTCTAGGATCATTTTGTCTTAAAGCAGCAACAATAGAGGATCGTTATGGTAATGATCTTCCAAGGGTAGCTGAGGTAAAAGGTGGAATGTTAAATGCTATTGGACTAGAGAATCCAGGTGCTAATGCAATTGTAAAGGAACATCTACCGCTACTTGCTGATTGTTATAAGAAAAAGGCAATTGCCAATATCGCTGGAAAAACCATTGATGAGTATGTTGAGTGTGCTAAAATTTTAGATCAGTGTGATGAAATTGGAATTTTAGAGATTAATGTTTCTTGTCCTAATGTAAAAAAGGGGGCCATGGCTTTTGGAAGTGATAAAGTAGTATTAAAGGAATTAATAGAAAAATTAAAAGCTACTTGTACTAAACCAATTTATATTAAGTTATCACCAAATGTTACGGATATTGTTGATATTGCTAAAGCGTGTGAAAATTATGGTGCTGATGGTTTAGTGCTAATAAATACTTTAGTTGGTACAAGAATTGATATTAAAACAAGAAAATTCATCCTTGCTAATAAGGTTGGGGGCTTATCTGGATCAGCTATTTTCTCGGTTGCTCTTAGAATGGTGTATCAGGTTTCACAAGCTGTAAGTATTCCCATTATTGGATGTGGAGGAATAACTTGTGCCAAGGATGTAATTGAAATGATGTTAGCTGGAGCTAGTGCTGTACAAGTTGGAACTCAAAATTTAATTGATCCTTATGCTTGTAAAAAGATTATTGAAGATTTACGCGAGTTAATGAAAGAGTTAAATATATTAGATTTAAAAAATATAATAGGAGGAGTAAGTAAATGAGTGAAGTAATAATTGCCTTAGATTTTTCAAGTAAAGAGGAAGTATTAAATTTTTTAGAACCATTTAAAGATCCAATAATGGTTAAAATTGGAATGGAATTATACTATAGTGAAGGTCCAAGTATCGTTAAAGAAATTAAAGAAAAAGGACATAAAATATTTTTAGATTTAAAAGTTCATGATATTCCTAATACTGCATATAAAGCAATGTGTGCTTTAGCAAAGTTACATGTTGATATAGTTAATGTTCATTGTGCCGGTGGTTTTGAAATGATGAAGAAAGCTCAAGAGGCATTTAGTAATAGTAATACATTGGTAATTGGTGTTACTCAACTTACTAGTATTTCTCAAGAAATGTTAGAAAATGAATTATTAATAAAAGATAATTTAAATGATGTTGTTATAAGTTATGCAAAGCTTGCAGAAAGAGCGGGATTAAATGGGGTTGTTTGTTCAGCTTTAGAGAGTAAAATTATTCATGAAAATATTAATGATAACTTTAAAACGATTTGTCCTGGTATAAGATATGGGAATGCTAATGATGATCAGGTTCGCATTTGCACCCCATCCGATGCTAAGGAACTAGGTTGTGATTATATTGTGGTTGGAAGATTAATAACAAATGCTAAAAATCCATTTGAAATGTATAAACAAGTAACTAAAGAATTTAAAGGAGGTCAATAATGATTGAAGTTGCAAGAAAATTATTAGAAATTAAGGCTGTGTTTTTAAATCCCAAGGATCCATTTACTTGGGCTAGTGGGATTAAAAGTCCAATCTATTGTGATAATCGCATGATCTTAAGTGATCCAAAGTCAAGAGATATTGTTGAGGAGGCATTTAAAAATAAAATCCTTGAGAAATATAGTGATGTTGATGTGATTGTTGGAACAGCGACAGCTGGTATTGGTCATGCAGCTATTATTGCTCATTTATTAAATAAGCCAATGGCATATGTAAGGGCTAGTGCTAAGGATCATGGAAGATCCAATCAGATTGAGGGAAAAATCAAAAAAGGGGACAAGGTTGTCTTAATTGAGGATCTTATTTCAACTGGAGGATCTAGTATTGAGTGTGTAAAAGTTTTAAAGGAGCATGGTGCTGATGTTTTATCGGTAGAAGCAATCTTTACTTATGGAATGAAAAAAAGCTTTGAAAGATTTAATGCTATCAATCAAAGATTTGATACCCTTACTAACTTAGATGAATTATTAAGTGTAGCTAGTGAAGATGGTTATATTGAAAAAGAAGAAATTGTGCAAATTTTAAAATTTAGAGATAATCCTCAAGATGAGAGTTGGATTAAAAAAGCTATCAATTAATGATAGCTTTTATTTTTACACTTTTTTAATTTCAACGTGCCACTGTGCTCCTACTCCAATATTGTAGGCCTTAGAAAATGATCCTTGGTTAATGGCGATACCAACTCGATATAATGAGTTGATATAGATAATTGGTGATCCAATTCTAACATCAGCAAAGCTTTTACCATATGTAATTTGATTTTGGTAAACAATCATATCGTGATTATAGATGGTAACTTCTAAACGATCATTAAATTCAGGCTTAATCTTTAGAAAGTCTGCTCTTGCGATGCTTGTCCAAAGTGATCCAAAGCGAACATCTAAGATATCAATTGATCCTATTACAGTATTGTCTTTGACAATAGTATCGGTTGTTGGAAGCTCTAGGATATCTTCAACTTTTAATTGTGGTCCGACCTCTTCAAAGGAAATAACTCCAGCAGCAAGTCTTGCTCCTGTATAAGCATAAACATCTCTTCCATGGAAGGTGAAACTTGCTTCTGTGTCTTTTCTTCTATTTGTTACTTCAGAAATTTCTCTGATATCTTTAATTCCCATAAATTTCTTAATATGAGTTAGAGTTCCATTATCTGGTGTTACAATATAGTGTCCTTTAGATGTTAGTACAACAACACTTTTTCTTTGTGATCCAACTCCAGGATCGACAACAGATACAAATACTGTTCCTTCCTTCCAATATTCTACTGTTTGAAACAAACGGTAGCTTGCTTCATATGTATTGAATGGAGTAATGTCATGGGTTAAGTTTCTGATTCTTAAAGTGTCACATACTTCAAAGGCAACACCTTCCATTGCACTTACTGCTCCATCTACTAAACCAAAGTCTGATTGTAATACTAGTGTCTTATTCATTTTTTTGCCTCCTTATAAAATGTTATTGTCCAGTCTTTTCCAAAATCACAGTTATACTTCTTTATAAATGATCCTTGTGATACAGCAAGAGCCGCCTTCATTAATTCATTGTTATAAATGATTGGATCTCCAATTTGTGCCATTCCAAATGATTTATGGAAAAGAATGGTTTCGTCTAATTTTACTTGATCTTGATATTTAATTACAAGATGAACATTATCTCCATAATTAAAGCCATTTTCCAGCATCATTTGTAGTGGAATATTGGTCCATAGATTTCCAAAGTTAGGATCATTAATTTCAAAGCATCCTTCAATTCTATCGTCATAGATAGTAGGCTCAAGAATTTCATGAGTTTTAATTTCTGATACAGGATAAGATGGTCCTACCTCTTCAAAGCTAATTAGTCCTGCAGCAAGTTTTGCAGCACAGTATCCAAATAAGTCTCTTCCATGAAATATTGCAACGCCTTCTGTTCCTTTACCTTTAAGTCTATTTACACTCTCATCAATTTCTCTAATTTCTTCAATGCCAACATATTTCATTAGATGGGTAAGTGATCCATTATCTGGAGTAACTATGTAGTAGCCATCAGATGTTTTTGCAACACTGGCTTTTCTTGCTGTTCCAACTCCTGGATCAACTACTGATACAAAGATTGTTCCCTCGGGCCAAAACTTCATTGATTGATATAAACGATATGAAGCACTCCAGGTATCAAATTGAGGAATTTCATGAGTTCCATCAATAATCTCAATACCTAAACTAACGTTTTTTACTACTCCATACATAGCACAGATTGCACCTTCTTTATAGGTGAAATCTGTTTGAAATACTAATAAATTTTTTTGCATTTTTTCTTCTCCTTATATAAATGGGTTATAATAAATACTTTTATTGATATACATTGTTATTAAAATTGATCCGATAAAAACTAGTGAGCAAATTGTAATAGCAAAATAATCTTTTTTATCTAATGGTCTAAAGCTATACCAACTTCTTTTTTTAAGTTTGCCATATCCTCTAAGCTCCATTGCACATGAAATAATATCAATGCGATCTAGAGTTGTAAAAATTAAAGGGATTAAGATATCAATAATATGCTTAAGACGATCTTTAAGCTTTGCTTTACTACTCATCTCAATTCCTCTTGCCTGATTAGCAAGTGATATTGTATGATAATCTCTTGTTACATCTGGAAAGTATCTTAGTGTTAAAGATAAGACAGTACAGGCTTTATAGTTAACCTTAGCCTTGTTTAATGATGATGCAAAGGCACTAGGGTTAGTTGTAAAAAAGAATATCATTCCTAAAGGGATAACTGATAAATACTTTAATAGTTTAGTTACTTGAAAAAAGATTTGTTCTAGTGTAATATCAAAGTTTCCAAATAGGGATATTAATACTGTCTGACTTCCATAAATATTGACTCCCCTTGTGGGTGCAAAGATGAAAGTTAGAATAAAGTTGGTAATTAAAAATATTGAAACATAAATAAACATTAATTTTACTTGTTTAAATTCAATTTTAGCAATTCTAAAACAAATTAATGATAAAATAAGAACACCAATAATGACTCTTATATCATAGCTTAACATTACTGTTGTAGTTAAAAGTAAAAAACAAATTAATTTTGTAAAACCACTTAAATGATGAATGTAAGTATCTAATTGACTATAAGAGAATAATTTCATCTTCATAAAGCGTCTCTCCTTTTTTGATCAAAGTTAATAAAGTGAGATACAAATTTTACAGGATCACTAATATCTGCTTTGATTGCTAAATCAAATAATGAGGTTTCTTTTAGATTGGCTTTTTCACTTAAGTCTTTGTCGCATAATATTTTATATGAGTCATCATCCGCAAGTTTTTTACTATCTGATAGGACAACTGCTCTTTTAGTGTATTCTAACATCAAGTGCATATCATGAGTTATTAAGATAATGGTTTGTCCATTGCTATTTAATGTTTTTAAAAAATTCATGATTTCACTGTAATGATGTTTGTCTTGACCAGCAGTTGGCTCATCTAAAATTAAAATTTTAGGATTTAATACCAGAATTGATGCAATAGTGACTCTTTTTTTCTGGCCATAACTTAAGGCATTAATTGGCCAATCTTTAAATGGTAAAAGTCCACAAATTTTCATTACTTCACTTACTCTTTGATCAATTTCATCATCACTTATTCCTCTTATTTTTAATCCTAATGCAATTTCATCAAAGATTAAATTCTTTGATATCATATGATTTGGATTTTGAAGAATAATTCCAATACTATCAGAGCGTTCTTTAATGCTGAGATTAGAAATGTCTTTACCATCAAGTAAGATTCTTCCTTGATCTTCTTTTTCAAATCCAACTATTAATTTTGAAAGGGTACTTTTTCCTGCCCCGTTTTTTCCAACTATAGCCAACATTTCATTGTTGTGAATATCTAAAGAAATATTATCTAAGACATTTTTAATGCCATCATAAGAGAAGCTTAAATTTTCAATTGATAAGACGATATCCTTATCAATTTTACTTTCATTTACTTCTTGATCGTTATACCATTTTTGAAGTTTGTCTTTTATTATTGAAACATCAATTGTTTCAATGCTTGATGGCTTTATTTCTTTTGTTATGTCGATGTTGGCATATTTTAGTGCTGAAATATATAGGGGCTCTTTTATGCCATATTTTTCAAGGATACTACTTGATAAGACAACATCAGGACAATCATCAATAATAATTTCTCCATCACTTAGTAAAATAATACGATCAATATTTTTATGCAAGACATCTTCTAAGCGATGCTCAATTATAATGATGGTTTTATCATCTTTATGAATTTCATCAATTAACTCAATAGCTGTCTTTCCAGTTTTTGGATCAAGATTAGCTAGGGGCTCATCGAACAGTAATATATCAACATCATTAACAAGGGTTCCAGCAAGGGATACTCTTTGTTTTTGTCCACCCGATAATTCGTGAGGATTACTTGTTAAGTGATTTTCCATTTTAACTAACTTAGAAACCTCACTTACAATTTTCTTCATTTCTTTTTGATCGGTGTTTTCATTTTCTAAGGCAAAGGCAATATCTTCAGCAACATTTAGTCCAACAAATTGTCCATCACTATCTTGAAGGACGGTTCCAACGTGTTTTGATAATTTAAAGATTGATGAATTTTTGCTTTCTTCATTTAAAATTTTAAGACTTCCAGTAATTTCTCCTGGATAGGAAAATGGTATTAGTCCATTAATACAATTTCCTAAAGTGCTCTTACCACTTCCACTTGCTCCTAAAATTAAGATCTTCTCACCCTTATAGATATCAAGGTTGATATTTTTTAAGGTTTCTTCTTGTTGGGCGTGGTATTTAAATGAAAAGTCTTTAAAGCTAATGATAGGTTTCATATTTTTTTACCCATACCTTTCTAAAAATAAAAGAGCTTAAATAAGCTCTTTTAACTAATTTTTTGATAAAGAACCTTTTGTAGTTTTAGTCTTAGCATAAGCCACAAGTAAGAATCCACCGATTACTAGTGAACATAGAGTATTAAGGGCGAATGCTAATGCTCCTTGGGCAAATACAAGTGATGCTGGTTCTGAATATATTACAATATCTAAAACAGGTGCCACGACAACCCAAGCAATAAAGGTACCAACAATATTGATGATGCAAAATTTAATAAATTCTGACTTAGTGATTTTTCCATTGTTGATGTCAATGAAGAAATATGCTACACCACTAAAAAGACCAGCTACTCCAGATGCTACTACCCAACTCCACCATGGTGCTCCATAAACAATAGAATCACTTAATGAGTGTCCGATAAAGGCAACTAATGCTCCACAAATTGGACCAAAGACTGCTCCAAAAAATGCAGATACACCGTAGGCAATTTGTAAACTTGTTTCAGGGATTGGTGATGGTATTTTTATAAACATAAATAGAACCATAAACAATGCTGCTCCTAAACCAGTTGCTACAATAGTTTTTGTTGAAAATAAAGTTTTCTTTGTCATTTACTGTACCTCCTTTTGTACTTTCTTATTTTAACATAACAATTTATAAATATGTGTAAAATATGTGAAATTTAACAAGTTTTAAATTAGGATATTTGATTAATTTCATATATACTTAATATAAGAGGAATAAAAGATGAGAATTAAAGAAGAATTTAATCATGAACTTATAATTGATAAATCAAGATTTATTTGTTATTTAAAGAAAGTAGATAATATAGATGATGCCAAAGAGTACATTGATCAAATAAAAAAATTACATCGTGATTCAACTCATTGTTGTAGTGCGATTGTTTGTGGTGATAATTATGAAATTGAAAGATGTAGTGATGATGGAGAACCATCAGGAACTGCAGGATTACCAATGCTAACGGCATTAAAAAAAATTGGTATTAAAGATTGTGTAGCTGTTGTAGTAAGATATTTCGGTGGAATTAAGCTGGGAGGTGGTGGCTTAATTAGGGCCTATGGAAGAAGTGTTAGTGAGAGTGTATCCCTAGCAAGCAAGGTAAGACTTGTAAAATTAAAGGAATATCGCCTTGTATTTGCCTATAATTTAATTGGTAAGCTTGAGTATGAACTGCAAAAAATTTGTTTAATTGTAAATAAGAATTATGAAGAGTTGGTTGAGTATATTGTCCATAGTAGTGATGATGATTTTACTGATAAAGTAATTGATCTTACCAATGGTGATATTTCAATAGAATATATAAATGAAGTTGAAAGTTTTGAAGATGTTATCAATTGATAGTGTTGCTTTTAATGTGGTATTATAAGGAGATGGATTGGAGAATTTTAGATGACGATTAATGATAAGATTATAATAAAAGGTGCTAAGGAAAATAACTTAAAAAATATTTCCTTGGAAATACCGCGAAATAAAATGGTAATAATGACAGGACTATCAGGCTCTGGAAAAACTTCTTTAGCCTTTGATACAATTTATGCTGAGGGACAGCGTCGATATGTAGAATCACTTAGTGCTTATGCTAGACAGTTTTTGGGTGGGTTAGAGAAGCCTGATGTTGAGCTTATTGAAGGGTTATCGCCATCAATATCAATTGATCAGAAAACTACAAGTAATAATCCTCGATCTACAGTAGGTACAGTAACAGAAATTTATGATTATTTAAGACTACTATATGCAAGGATTGGAATACCTTATTGTCCAACTCATCATGAACAAATTCTATCGCAAACAATTTCTCAAATGGTAGATAAGATTATGGAGTTTGATGATGGTTTAAGATTGGAGATATTATCTCCTGTTGTTAAAAGTCAAAAAGGAACACACCATGATCTACTTACTAATTTAAGAAAAGATGGTTATGTAAGAGTTATAATTGATAATAACGCTTACTTATTAGAAGATGATATAAAGCTTGATAAAAATAAAAAGCATGATATTGATATTGTGATTGATCGCCTTGTTAAAAGAGAAGACATTAGATCAAGGATTTATGATTCAGTTGAAAATGCTGATAAGTTGTCAGGTGGTGAAGTAATTGTAAAAATTGGTGAAGAGCGAATTTTATTCTCTAGTAATTACTCGTGTAGTCAATGTAATTTTTCTGTTGGAGAGCTTCAACCTCGATTATTTTCTTTTAATGCTCCAATGGGAGCTTGCCCTAAGTGTAAGGGTTTGGGTTCAATTCAAATGGTTGATGATGACTTATTGATGCCAGATCGCAGCAAGTCAATAAATGAGGGTGGAATTATATATTATAAAAATATTGTTGGTACTCAAAATTTAGATTGGCAAAAATTTAAAATTTTATGTGAATACTATAATATTGATTTAGATAAGCCACTATCTAAGTTTACTAAGAAAGAAATGAATATAGTATTAAATGGATCAAAGGAAGAAATAAATCATAAATTAATTTCTTCTTCTGGCAATGAATTTAAAAGAAATAAAGTTATTGAAGGTGTTAAAGTAATGATTGAAAGAAGGTTTGAAACATCAACATCATCAATGGCTAAAGAATGGTATCAGACATTGATGATGGATTGTGAGTGTGATGAGTGTCATGGTCAAAGGTTAAATGAGAGTGCCCTGTCAGTTTATGTTGGGGATAAAAATATTGTTGACTTTACTAAAATGAGTGTAAAAGATGCTCTTGCTTGGTTAGATGTTTTAGTACTTGATGATATGCAAATGAAGATTGCTGATTTAGTATTAAAGGAAATAAATAATCGTTTAAATTTTTTAAAGGATGTTGGCTTAGATTATCTATCACTTGATCGCATTGCGGGTTCTTTATCAGGTGGGGAAGCTCAAAGAATTCGTTTAGCTACGCAAATTGGATCAAGGTTAACGGGGGTATTATATGTATTGGATGAGCCTTCAATTGGTCTTCATCAAAGAGATAATTCAAAACTGATTAATACGCTTAAAAGTATGCGTGACTTGGGTAATTCTTTAATTGTAGTTGAACATGATGAAGAGACAATGCTAAGCAGTGATTGGATAATTGATATAGGACCTGGAGCTGGGGTTCATGGTGGCAGTGTAATAGCAGAGGGGACACCCTCTGAAATAATGAAAAATGAAGCATCAATTACTGGTTTATATTTAAGTGGTAAAAAGAAAATTGAGACTCCAAAAAACAGACGATCTGGAAATGGGAAAAAATTAGAAATAATTGGTGCTAGTGAGAATAACTTAAAGAATATCAATGTTGAAATTCCTCTTGGAAAATTTGTATGTGTCACTGGGGTTAGTGGTAGTGGTAAGAGTAGTCTTATAAATGAAATATTGTGTAAGGCTGTAATTAAATCACTTAGACCTACTAAGTTTAAGCCTGGTTCTCATAAAAAAATTAATGGATTAAAAAATATCGATAAATTAATTGAAATAGGACAAGATCCAATTGGTAGAACGCCAAGATCAAACCCTGTTACCTATACTGGAGTCTTTGATGATATTAGGGATTTATTCAGCCTAACAACGGAGTCAAAAATTCGTGGTTATGATAAGGGTAGGTTTTCATTTAATGTCAAAGGTGGAAGATGTGAGGCTTGCCAGGGTGATGGAGTAAAGAAGATATCAATGAATTTCTTACCAGATGTTTATGTTACCTGTGATGTTTGTAAAGGAAAAAGATATAATGAAGAAACACTACAGGTTAAATACCATGATAAAAATATCTTTGATGTTTTGGATATGACAGTTGAGGAAGCAATTGATTTCTTTGCTAAAATCCATAAAATAAGAAATAAACTACAAAGTTTATATGATGTTGGCTTAGATTATATAAAGTTAGGTCAGTCAAGTACAACATTATCTGGAGGTGAAGCTCAAAGGGTAAAGCTTGCTAGTGAACTACAAAAAAAGCCAACTGGAAAAACTTTATTTGTATTAGATGAGCCAACTACAGGACTTCATACTCATGATGTTAAAAAGTTATTGAGTGTTCTTCAAAGAATAGTTGATAATGGAGATACAGTGCTTGTTATTGAGCATAATTTAGATGTTATTAAATCTTCGGACTACATTATTGATTTAGGTCCTGAAGGTGGAGACAATGGTGGTACAATAATTGCTAAGGGAACACCAGAGGAAATTGTCAAAGTTAAAGATAGTTATACTGGAGAGTATTTAAAGAAATATTTATAAGAAGGAGAAATCATGGAAATTAATGGAAAAGTATTAGTAAGAGAAGTTGCTGAGTATTTCAACTTTGAACAGGTTACTGGTAATGATGATTCACTTAATAGATGGATTGTTGTTCCAGACTTAAATCGACCTGGTTTAGAGCTTGTAGGTTTTTTCAAAGAGGATGAAATGCGTAGAGTTTTAATAATGGGTGATAAAGAGTTAACATTTATTGAAGGGTTGGATGAAAACATTCAAAGGGAAAGATTTGAAAAGCTTGTTGATGAATATACACCAATGCTTGTTTTATCTAGAAATCGTAACTGTCCTCCAGTTTTAATAGATGTTGCTAATCGTTACAATTTCCCAATTTTTAAATCAACTCTTAAAAGCTTTAGATTAATGGTCGATCTTGTAACATACTTAGATGAAAGATTAGCTCCTACAGATAATATCCATGGTGGTTTCTTAAGTGTATATGGAAAAGGAATTATTATAACTGGAGAGAGTGGGATGGGTAAGAGTGAAGTTGCTCTAGAGCTAATAAGACGCGGTCATACATTAATTGCCGATGATAGAGTTGATATTTCTAGGGTTCATAATGGACTGGTAGGATATAGCCCTGACTTACTTTATGGAATGTTAGAGATCAGAGGTATTGGAATAATTGATGTTATTAAGATGTTTGGGGCCAGTGCTCTTTTACAAAGAGGTAATGTTGACCTTGTTATAAGACTTGAAAGATTTGACTCAACTAAAGCATATCGTCGTGTTGGAAATGAGGATGAAGTATATACTAATATCTTGGGCATCGATGTTCCAACACTTGTTCTTCCAGTAAGAGAAGGAAGGACAATGGCAATCTTAATTGAGTCAGCAGTTACCAACTTTCAACTTAAATTAGCTGGCTTTAATAGTTCAGTTGAGTTTGAAAAAAGAGTTTATCAACATATTCAAAATAAAAATAAAGAAGCAAGAGGTGAAGATTAATGGAGTTTTTTCCAACAAGACAGATATTTTTAAAAGTTGGTCCACTAAGTATTCAGTGGTATGCCATGCTAATTTTACTAGGAGCAGCAGCATGCTTTTACGTTAGTTTTAAAGAAATGAAAAAAGCAAATTATAAAATGGAAGTTGCCGAAGATATTATCATGGGATGTTTTATTTCAGGTATTATAGGGGCAAGGCTTTGGTATTGCTTGTTTTATGATATTAACTACTATCTACAAGATCCCATTAGAATTTTAAAAATTTATGAGGGTGGCTTAGCCATTCAAGGTGGCTTAATATTTGGTGCCTTATACGGATTTTATTATGCATATAAGAAAAAGATAGATTTTATACGTTTAGCAGATATGATTGTACCAAACTTATTACTTGCTCAAGCAATTGGTAGGTGGGGAAATTTTATGAATCAGGAAGCTCATGGTAACATAGTTAGTGAAGCTTATTATAATAATTTTCCAAACTTTATCAAAGATGGAATGTTTATAAATGGAAATTATTACTTACCAACATTTTTATATGAGAGTGTCTTAAATATTATTGGCTTTATTTTATTTACATTTATAATTAAAAAGCTTAATGAAAAGTATCATTTCTTAAGAAGAGGAAATGGTCTATCGTTCTATTTAATATGGTATGGTATATCAAGATATATCGTTGAGGGTTTAAGGACTGATAGTTTAATGGTTGGTAATTTAAGGATGGCACAACTAACATCGATTGCCTTTATTGTTGTTGGAATTATTTTGTTATTTATTAAATTTTATAAACTTAAAAAACCGGTGGTACTTTTTGATTTTGATGGCACACTAATAAATACTGAGTCAGCTATTATTGAAACTTATCAGTACTTATTTGAAAAATATTTAACTAAAGAAGCTTTTACTGATGAAATAAAGATTGAAGTTTTAGGGCCTCCTTTAAAGGATATATTTGAAAAATATTTTCCTAATTTATCTGCTTTAGATTTAATAGAAGAATATAAGGCATATAATTTAAAAATTCATCCAGAGAAGGTAACTCTAATGGAAAACTGCACAGAGATTTTAAAATACTTAAAAGATCAAAAATATGATGTTGCAATTGTATCTTCAAAGAGTGCTCAAAGTATTGAGGTTGGGATGAATTTATTTAACTTAAATGATTATGTCGATATTATCGTCTCTAATGATGATGTAGAAAATTGTAAGCCAGATCCTGAAGGGATCATGAAAGCTTGTAAGCTTTTAAATCGTGGTCATGATGATTGTATCTATGTAGGTGATAGTACAAGTGATATTATGGCGGCTAAGAATGCTGGAGTGTATTCAATAGGCTATCTTTATAATGAAGATCGCAAACAAAAACTAATTGATTCAAAGCCTAATAAGGTAATTAGTGATTTAATGGAAATAGAGAGTATATTAAAGGAGAAAAATTCATGGACATACAATTTGATGTAATAGTTATTGGGGCAGGGCCAGCTGGTTTAACGGCAGCGATTTATGCGACAAGAGCTGGTTTAAAATGCGCAATTATTGAAAAAGATGCACCAGGAGGAAAACTTGTTAAGACCTTTAAAATTGAAAACTACCCAGGAATAAATGAAATCGGTGGGGCAGATTTAGCTTATAAAATGTATGAACAAGCAATTAATCTCAAGGCAGATTATTTATATGGTGATGTTATTGAAGTTATTGATCAAAAAGAATTTAAAATTGTTAAGTGTGCTGATCAAAAGGAGTATACTTCTAAGGCTGTGATTATTGCGACGGGTACTAAAGAGCGACTTTTAAATATTAAAAATGAAAAAGAATTAACTGGTAAGGGAGTATCTTACTGTGCTGTATGTGATGGCTCTTTCTTTAAAGAAAAAGAAGTAGTGGTTATAGGTGGTGGTAATTCTGCTTTAGAGGAAGCACTTTATTTAACGCAGTTTGCAAGTAAAGTTCATATAGTAATAAGAAGAGATGTCTTTAGAGCTGAGAAAAATGTTCAAGATCTAGTATTAAATAATGATAAAATTAATATTATTAGAAATAGTATACCTTTAGAAATAACAGAAGAAGATGGTTTTGTCTCTGGAATTATCTTAGAGAATAATAATACAAAGGAAAAACAGAGTATTATGGCTAAGGGAATCTTTCCTTATATTGGAGCTGATGCTTCAACTAAAATGGTTGAATCATTAAAAATATTAAATGATAATGGCTATGTTCTTACAAATGATTCAATGGAGACAAGTGTAAATGGAATTTACTCTGCTGGAGATTGTAATGAGAAGGAATTAAGGCAAATAGTTACAGCCTGTTCAGATGGGGCAGTTGCTGCTCAAAAAGCATTTCATTATATAAATGGGTAGCAAAAAATATATATCATTAAAAAACTCTTGAGACAAAGAGTTTTTTTATATGAGATTATCTTAATTGACAATGGTGACAATAAAAGTATAATGGTAATAGTTAGCTATAACTAACTTATAGAATAAAGGAGGAATTATATGAGTAAAGTTGCAGTTGTATACTACAGTGGTACAGGTAATACTGAAATGATGGCTAATGCCATTGTTGAGGGTGTCACAACAAATGGAAGTGATGCAAAACTAATTAATGTAAGTGATTTTAAAGTTGAAATGGTAAGTGAGTTTGATGCCTTTGCTTTTGGTTGTCCATCGATGGGTGATGAGGCCTTAGAAGAGAGTGAGTTTGAGCCAATGTGGTCAGAAGTTTCAAATTTATTAGAAGGTAAGAAAGTTGTCTTATTTGGATCTTATAGTTGGGGTGATGGCCAGTGGATGAGAGATTGGGAAAGTAATGCTCCATGTACTATTTTAGATACCTTAATTTGTAATGAAACACCTGATGATGAAGGGCTTAATAAATGTCGTGAATTATCTGCAAAGCTTCTTTAATTTATAGATTAAATTGCATATCTATGGTAAAATATAGATAACAAAGGAGGTTTTGAAAGATATGAAACTGATTTTAGCGATTGTATCAAATGATGACAGCTCTGCTGTATCATCTGCTTTGACTAAAGAAAATTATTCAGTTACACGACTAGCAACAACAGGAGGCTTCTTAAGAGCTGGAAATACAACGATGATTGTTGGGTGTGAAGATGATAGAGTTAGTAAGGCAATAGAAGTTATTGGAGAAAAAAGTAAAAGAAGAACTGAGATTGTTCCATCAACAGCATCTTATGATGTTGGAAGATATGCTTCATTTCCAGTAGAAGTTCAAGTTGGAGGAGCGACAATCTTTATCATTGATGTTGAGCAGTTTGAAAAATTATAAGATGGCATAGGTCATCTTTTTAAATGGGGGTACATATGGTAAGAAAAGCAGAGTTAAAAGATCTTGAGTTTATATTTGAGATAGTTATTTCTTCAATAAAGTATTTAAAAGATAATAACATTGACCAGTGGCAAAATGGCTATCCTAATAAAGAAGTAATTATTAATGATATTAAAGATGGCATTGGTTATGTATTAGAATATGACAATATTATTATCGGCTATTTTGTACTTTTTGATAAGAAAGAGCCATCATATGATGAAATTGATGGGTCTTGGATAAGTTCTAATAAATATGGAACTATTCATCGTTTAATGATTAAAGATGATTATAAAGGTAAAGAGATGGCTTTAATCATTTTAGAATTTATTGAAAAGACTTTGATTGACAATAATGTTGATTATTTAAGGATTGATACTCATAAAGATAATGTGTCAATGAAAAAATGGATTATTAAAAATGGGTTTTCATATTGTGGTATAATCTATATAAGAAAAAATGAAATGCGATTAGCATATGAGAAAAGAGTGAGAAGATGAAAGAATATATATTAGATAAATTAAAGGACATTTTAGCGATTGATTCGCCTACTGGCTACACTAAAGAGGTTATAGATTACTTACAAAGTGAAGTAAGCTCATTAGGCTTTAAAACATATACAACACAAAAAGGAAATCTTGTTGTTGAAATTGATGGAAGTGATAAAAGTGCTATTGCAGTCTGTGCTCATGCGGACACTTTAGGATTAATGGTAAGATCTATCAAGGATAATGGTAAGCTAAGTGTAACCTTGGTTGGTGGTTTACAAATGAATACAGTTAATGGGGAATATTGTAGAGTTTATACAAGGGATAATAAAGTTTACACTGGTACCTTGCTAAGTACTACCCCAAGCTCGCATGTCTATCCGGATGCTAAGGGAGTAATTGCTGATGATAAGACGATTGAAATAAGATTAGATGAAGTTGTAAATTCAAAAGAAGATGTCTTAGCTTTGGGTATTAATAATGGAGACTTTGTTGCTATTGATCCTAAAACAGAATTTACAAAGTCTGGCTATATTAAATCAAGATTTTTAGATGATAAATTAAGTGTTGCGATCTTACTTGGAATAATTAAAAAATTTAAGGGAGAAAAACTAAAAAGAAAAACTTACTTTATTTTTACAGTTTATGAAGAAGTTGGTCATGGTAATAGTTACCTTCCACAAGACATAACAGAGGTCTTAGGGGTTGATATGGGCTGTATTGGTCTTGATTTATCTTGTAGTGAACATGATGTATCAATTTGTGCAAAAGATTCAAGAGGACCATACGATTATGAAATGACTTCAAAACTTGTAAGTATTGCTAAAGAAAATAAATTAAACTATGCTGTTGATATTTATCCGTTTTATGGATCAGATGTATCTGCTGCTTTATCCTCATCAAATGATATAAAAGGAGCATTAGTTGGACCTGGAGTTCATGCAAGTCATGGCTTAGAAAGAAGTCACACAGATGCCATTGATGCAACATATGATTTAGTGTATAAGTATTTAATGGGTGATAAATAGTTATGAAGATAATAACACTTTTATTTCCGCAAATTTTCTTAATGTTTGCACTTATGGCACTAGGGTATTTTTGTTATCGTAAAAATAAATTATCTGAGCAAAGTTCAAAAGAATTAAGTTGGTTACTTGTAAATATTGTAATTCCTGTTGTTCTTTTTAATTCTTTTTTAAGAGAGTACAGTGCTACAGAATTTAATTCTTTTCTAATAGCTGTTATCTATTCTGTGATTGCGATTGTAATAGGGATTGCTGTTTCATATATTTTCTTTAGAAAGAATCAAGCATTAGAGCGTTTTGCAAGCATCTATTCTAATGCTTCATTTATTGGTATTCCAATCATTTCAGCAATTTTTTCTAAAGAGGTATTATTTTATTTAAGTGCCTATATAGTTGTTTTTATGTTGTTTATCTTTACTCATGGATTATATCTTATATCAAAAGACATTAATGAGATATCACTTAAAAAGATTATTAAAAATCCTACTTTGATTGCCATTTTATTGGGTATTATAATTTACAGCTGTAATATACAGTTTCCAACTGTTATATCAAATTTCACAACAGTGTTAGGTAGCCTTAATACACCGCTTAGTATGATACTGCTTGGTTGTTTTATGGCTAAGGGATCACTTGGCGAAATGTTAAAGAACTATAAAGCTCTTGGTATTTCATTTGTTAGATTAATTATCGTTCCGATAACTACAATCATCTTTTTTAGTTTTATTGAGGGTGATTATCTTTTAAAGATGATAGTTGTGGTTACAAATGCTGTTCCTAGTGCTATTATGTTGGCGCTTTTTGCTGAAATTTATGATGAGAATCCTAAGCTTGCTGCACAATATGTTTCAATTACAACGCTTCTAAGTATAATTAGTCTTCCGATAATTATATTTATTGCTGAGAAATTACTTTAAAATATAGTAACCTATATTTTTTTTATGAGAGGAGAAACATGAAAATAATAATATCACCTGCAAAAACTATGCAGGACATAGAAGTGGTTTTTGATGATATGAAAAAACCAATGTTTTATAAAGAGGCCAAACAATTAAGGTCGTATTTATCTACACTGAAGAAGAGTGAGTTAAAAAGTATTTTAAATGCAAGTGATAAATTGATTGATTTAAACTATGATCGCTATCAAAGAGATAATTTATTGAAGGTACCATCTTTAATGAGTTATCAAGGTTTACAGTATCAACATATGGCTGCACATTTATATACTGTTGATGATTGGGAGTTTGTAAAAAAGCATTTATGGATTATTTCTGGAATGTATGGAATACTATCTCCTGATGATGAGGTGTCAGTTTATCGATTAGAGATGCAAGCAAAATTTAAATATGGTGACTTTGATACACTAGAGGATTATTGGAGTGATATTTTCAAGGATAAAATCCATGAAGATATCTTAAATTTAGCTTCTAAGGAATATAGTGAAGTTATAAGAAAAAATAATAAGGGTAAATTTATTGATGTCATCTTTGCGGTTGAAGAAAAAGAAAAGCTTAAAGTAAAGGCAACAGTTGCTAAAATGGCAAGAGGGGCAATGGTTAGCTATATTGTAAAAAATAGGATAGAAAAAATAGATGATATTAAAGGTTTTAATGAATTTAATTTTAGTTATCGAAGTGACTTATCAACAAGAGAAAAGTTTGTCTTTGTAAAAGAATAAAGAAACAAGTTACATTTTTATGAAAAACTTTCAAAAATTATTGTAAATTAAATAAAATATGTGTATAATATCATTAATTACTCAAAAAAATGAGGGAAAAGGGGAAGAAAAATGAAAAAATACTTTAAATGTTTATTAGCAGTAATGATGATGTTTACGATGGTAGCATGCTCTAAAAACAGTGAGGATAATTTAGTAATTGGAAGTATTGGTCCATATGAGGGTGAATACTCAGTTTATGGTTTAGCTGTAAGAAATGGTGTTCAAATGGCAATAGATGAAGCTGGTGAAGTTCTTGGAAAAAAAGTAGAATTAGTTGCTTATGATTCTAAGGGTGATGTAATGGAAGCAACCAATTCATATTTTAAATTAGTTGATAGTGATAAAGCGGTTGCGATTGTTGGTCCAACTTTAAGTGGAGAATCAATTGCTGTTGGTGAAGCATCTCAAGATTATAAAACACCAATCTTATCACCATCAGCAACTGCAATTGATTACACATTAACTGGTGATAATGTTTTTAGAGGAGCATTTACTGATCCTTATCAAGCAAAAGCAATGGGAGAGTTTGCTGCTACTGAGTTAAAGGCAAAAACTGCGGCAATTTTATATAATGCAGGTTCTGATTATTCAGAAGGATTAACAGAAAACTTCACTAAGGAATTTGAAGCTCTTGGAGGAGAAGTTGTGTTATCTGAAGCATATGCTTCAGCTGATAAAGACTTTAATACTCAGCTTACTAAAATTTTAGAAGAACAACCTGATGTATTATTTATTCCAAACTATTATCAAGATAATGCTTTAATTGCTTCTCAAGCAAGAAATTTAGGAATTGAATCAGTATTTCTAGGTGGCGATGGTTGGGATGGAGTTCTAAGTGTTGTAGAAGATGCTTCAGCTCTTGAAGGAGCAATCTTCTGTAACCACTACTCACCAGATGATGAGGACATTATTGCTTGGTTTGAAGCTTACAAAGAGAAATTCGATATGGATGCAACAGCCTTTGCGGTACTTGGATATGATAGTGCAAAGCTGATGCTTCAAGCAATTACTGAAGCTAATTCAGAAGATCCACAAGCAATAGTTGATGCTTTAAATAATATTAGTTATGAAGGATTGTTAGGTGGGGTAACATTTGATGAGAATGGTGATCCAATTAAAAATCTTGCATTTATAACCGTAAAAGATGGGGAATATGCTAGTTATAAATAATTAGGGATAATTGAAGAGCTATTACTCTTCAATTTTTCCATTTTAGTAAAGGGGGAAGTTTATGGAACAGTTTTTTTTACAAGTAATAAATGGTTTAAGTATTGGTAGTATTTATGCCTTGGTAGCGCTTGGTTATACGATGGTTTATGGTATTGCAAAGCTAATTAATTTTGCTCATGGTGAAATTATCATGGTAGGATCTTATGTGGTTTTTGTAATTTTTGTCCAACTTAAAATGCCACTTTTAGTTGCAATTTTAGCATCAATTATAATTTGTGCACTACTTGGAGTATTAATTGAAAAGGTAGCTTATAAACCACTGAGGTCTGCTTCAAGAATTTCGCTCTTAATTACAGCGATTGGAGTTAGCTATTTACTTCAAAGTTTATTTCAGTTAATCTTTAGTGCTAATCCCAAATCTTTTCCTAATATAATTGATTTTGCTCCAATTAAAATTGGATCTATATCAATTGCTGCTAACTATTGGTTTACTTTTGTAGTATCGGTTATTTTTATGATACTTCTTGAAAGGTTTGTTAAGATGAGCAAAACTGGAAGAGCAATGCGTGCTGTTAGTGAGGATCGAGGAGCAGCAGAGTTAATGGGTATAAATATTGACAAAACAATCTCGATTACTTTTGCGATTGGATCAGGACTAGCTGCCATTGCTGGCATCTTATATAGTTCCTCTTATCCACTAATTACTCCATATATGGGATCATTTCTTGGCATTAAAGCATTTATTGCAGCAGTACTTGGAGGAATTGGAAGTATTCCAGGGGCAGTTCTTGGGGGCTTCTTACTGGGGTTAACTGAGAGTTTATCTAAGGCGTATATTTCATCGCAACTTGCAGATGCTATTGTGTTTTCGGTTTTAATACTAATGTTAGTAGTAAAGCCTGCTGGTATTCTTGGTAAGAATCGCAAAGAAAAGGTATAGGAGGATAGATGATGAAAAAAATAAATAAAGAATCACTTTTATATCCTGTGCTATTATCCTTTGCTATATTTGTCTTATTAAGTTTACTAATGATGTTTGATGTTCTTGGAAGATATGAAACAGGGATTATTATTTCAATATGTATTAATATAATCTTAGTTATTAGTTTAAATATTACAACAGGATTTCTGGGTCAATTAACTCTTGGTCATGCAGGGTTTATGGCTGTTGGAGCGTATGGTTCTGCCTATTTGCTAAAGGAAGTTTTAAATTTTCTACCATCAAGTATTGGCTTTGTAATAGCTTTAATACTTGGAGGATTACTAGCAATGTTTTTTGGAATAGTAATTGGTGTACCAACACTTAGATTAAAAGGAGACTATTTAGCTATTATCACTCTTGCCTTTGGCGAGGTGATAAGAACAATCTTACTTAATTTAAAAATAGTTGGTGGTGCAAAAGGATATACTGGTATTTCAAGATTAACTAATTTTAATAATGTCTTTATTATAATGATAATAAGTTCAGTTTTGATGATTTTATTAATAAGATCTCGACATGGGCGAGCAATAATTTCAGTTAGAGAAGATGAAATTGCAGCCGAGGCAAGTGGAATTAATACTGCTTACTTTAAAATTTTAGCTTTTGTTACAGCGGCATTTTTTGCAGGGGTTGCCGGTGGCTTGTATGCTCATTATATGGGCATACTAGAGCCGAGAACCTTTGGTTTTAATAAATCAATTGAAATTTTAGTAATGGTTGTCTTGGGTGGTATGGGCAATATAAAAGGTGGAATAATTTCTGCAATTATATTAACTTTACTTCCAGAGTTACTAAGAGATGCTGCTAGTTATCGCACATTAATATATGCGCTTGTGCTAATAGTGATGATGCTATTTAAAAATAATCCGATGTGGATGTATCACATTAAAGAGTTCTTTAAATTTAAAAGAAAGGAAAAAGTTGTATGAGTATATTAGAAGTCAAGAAACTTGGAATTAACTTTGGTGGCTTAAGGGCTGTTGATAACTTTGATCTTTCAATTGAGAATAAAGAACTAGTTGGATTAATTGGACCAAATGGTGCAGGAAAAACTACAATCTTTAATTTATTAACGGGTGTATATCAGCCAAATGATGGTGAAATACTTTTAGCTGGTACTTCGATTAAAAATAAAGCTCCTAATAAGATTGCTGCTGTTGGGGTTGCTAGAACTTTCCAAAATATTAGATTGTTTAATAATTTAAGTGTAGAGAATAATATTAAGATTGCTCTTCATAACCAAGTTAACTATAGTATATTAGATTCGCTTTTAAGGAATAAAAAATATTCTCAGCAGGAAAAATGGATGAGTGATGAAGTTTTAAGAATTTTAGATATTTTTGATTTAAAGGGGTTTGCTAAAGCAAAGGCTAGAAGTTTACCTTATGGAAAACAGAGAGAATTAGAAATCGCAAGAGCTTTAGCGACTTCACCTAAATTATTACTACTTGATGAGCCTGCTGCTGGTATGAATCCTCAAGAGACAAAAGAATTGATGGCAATTATAAAAAAAATTCGTGATAAATTTAATTGTTCAATTTTATTAATTGAGCATGATATGAAACTTGTTATGGGTGTTTGTGAGAGGATAACAGTTTTAAATTATGGAAGAGTCTTGGCAAGTGGAACACCAAGTGAAATTCAGGCTAATCCACAAGTTATCAAGGCATATTTGGGGGAATAGCTTATGTTAAAAGTTGAAAATTTAAAAGTTCAGTATGGTGCTATAGAAGCAATAAAGGGAATTTCATTTGAAATTAATGATGGTGAAATTGTATCTTTAATTGGGGCGAATGGTGCAGGGAAAACAACAATTCTTCATACTATTTCAGCCTTACTTAAAGCAAGTGAGGGCAGTATTTTATTAAATGGAGAAGATATTACAAAAACTGCAGCTGATAAACTTGTAAAGATTGGTGTTGTACAGGTTCCAGAAAGAAGAAGAATATTTGCTGAGCAGACTGTTGAAGAAAATTTAGAGTTAGGGGCATATACTAGAAAAGAAAAAAAATTAGTTGATCAAGATCTTAAAAAGATATATGAGCGCTTTCCAAGGTTAAAGGAAAGAAGAAAACAAATTGCTGGAACCCTATCAGGAGGAGAACAACAGATGTTGGCTATGGGAAGAGCGCTCATGGCTAAGCCTAAGATCTTATTGTTAGATGAGCCAAGCATGGGTCTTGCTCCGCTTCTTATCAAGGAAATATTTAATATTATTAAAGAAATTAATAATCAAGGTGTTACAATATTATTAGTAGAACAAAATGCTAAGATGGCTTTAGGGATATCTGATAGAGCTTATGTATTAGAAACGGGTAATGTTGTAGCAGAAGGAACTGGCACAGAATTAGCAAATAGTGAAAAGATAAAGAAAGCATACTTAGGAGGTTAAAATGTTAGTTAAAAATAGAATGACTAAAGATCCAATTACTGCAGATAAGAATACATCAATTAGTGATGCGTTGTATATTATGAAGAAGAATGATTTTCATCGTTTGCCAATTGTTGAAAATGATAGAATAATTGGTCTTATAACAGAGGGGACAATTGCAGATCATACTCCCACTAAAGCAACAAGTCTATCGATCCATGAATTAAATTATCTGCTTTCAAAAACTACGGTGGAAGATGTGATGATAAAGGATTTAACAATAATTGATCCTGATGCTCTTTTAGAAGAAGCTGCAGTTGAAATGAGAAATAATAATATAGGTTGTCTACCGGTTGTTAAAGATAATAAATTAGTTGGGATTATAACTCAAAATGATATCTTTGATGCCTTTGTAGATTTATTGGGCTTTTATACAGAAACTACAAGGTATGTAATAGAAACAGATAAGGATACTCCAGGGACACTTTCTTTAATCGCTGATGCGTTCTTAAAGAATCAAGCTAATGTTACTAATATGGCTGTTTATCATCGTGATGGTTTAGTTGATGTTGTTATTAGAGCAAGTAACATTGATCCTGAAAAAGTAAAGGGTAATTTAGAAGAAAAAGGCTTTAAAGTTACTTACCAATAAGAGAAGCATAAAACATCTGTTTTATGCTTTTTTTCTTAATTGAATCAAAATCATAAAAGCAAAATACAGTAAAGATATGATTGGTTATTTTTAAATGGTTTTGGGACATTATCACTATTGATTCAGAAATTACACAATCTGAAAAGTATGACAACTTGACATATATTTAACTATATTGTATAATATAAACATAAAAAGTATGGATACTAATAATCATACAAAGCGCGCACATTAATAAATTTTAGTATTTTCAAAGGAAGGGTGATACAATATGAAAAATATTAAGCTGAAAAACTTTATAATGAACGCATGTCTTTTCGTGATTTGTATTTTAGTAAGTATGTTTGCATTATCCCTGCAATTTACATTTACAAAAACTAATTACTCGGCTGCAACTGCCTATAACTTTAATTATGAATATTTGATTGTTAAGTGTGAAGCAGAAGGAAAGAAATTTGAGGATGTTTTTGATCAAAGTGCTGTAACTAAAGATTTCTTTTATAAAGATGAATCAATTATTGATAGAACACAAGATAATATAATTGATAGTCAAAATAATACATTCAGTCTTAGTGATGAAATGAAAACTGGATATTATAAGGGTGTTGGTTTTAGTGAAATATTTGATGATTCTTTTGAATTTACCTTTGTTGTATATCCAAATGAGCAATGTGAAAGGGGAGATAAATAATGAAATCTAAATTAAAAATTATAACAGTTGTTTTCATTATTAGCTTGCTGATATCTGTTGCAAAAAGCTATCTAACAAGAAAAGAAGAATGTGCAGATTGTTTTGCAAATAATTACAGGACTGTTTGTACAGACTGTCCTGATAATGCAGATTTGGATGTTGATATCATTATATCTTTTGGTGAAGATGTTGATTTAAGAAACGAAGCGTTTGAAAAGTTGGAAATCACTAGTAAGTCATTTGATGCATTTTATTTATCTCCACTAACAAATAGAATTAAAATAAACAGAGAAGAAGTGATAGATGATGTTGTATCAATTACATTTCTAAGTGAAAATGTAGATATATTATTTTATCCTACAATTAAAGATGAAAGATAATTAAAGGTGAATATTATGAAAAAAAATATTAAAATTGGATTATTTATTGCTTCATCTATTATTGTAGCTATGGCTTTTAAATTTAATTTCAATGACTTTAAAGGTTTTGACTTTTATAATCGTGAAGTATATGGTGATGAATATCTATATCAATTGATAAATAGTAAATGTGATATGACAGGAACAGAAAGCGTATTAATGGAAGTTAGAACTCCATATAGGTTATATAATGATAAAAATGAGCTAGTTTTTACAGGTAGTGGAGAAACTTTAGATAATATAGAATTAAATACAGGAATGTATACAATTAAGTATGAATTTGAAGATCAAGAAAAAGAAGCGAAAATATTTATTGTACCTAAGTCATGTGAATTTGAAAAGGAGTTCAACAAAGCGCATAAATTTAAATAACAGAGATGTTTGTATAATTTTAAAAATATAACCTTTATTTAACAGTAAAAATACACTCATAGTTATTAAACGAAGGCACTTTATATCCCAATGCATTTCGATATGTAATATAAATAACTCATGGTCGTCTTATTGTAGTTTGAATTGACTACACTAAAATGATGCCATGGGTTTTATTATGTCTTTTTTAAAAAAATAAGTTACTAAATATTTAATGGTTATAATTATCCCTTTGTAAAAAAATGATAATATGATATGTTTAATAATGATCAACTTACTTATTATATGTTGACTAGTGATGTTCTTGCTACATATTATTGGAATGGTTCGCTTAAAATTAGCTATGATGATCCTAGTGCAAAAGAAAAATTTCTAAGTGGTTATAAGGATATAGAAAAATATGACTATCTTTTAGATTATGGAACTATTTATAGTTTTAATAGTGACTTTCTTTTAAATAAATCTGAAGAATCATATAATATTTTAAAAAAGGTAAAGGAAGATGATATTTTAGGGAACAGTTATATCTATGCAGCTTTTGATAAATATTATGTTTATGAAGAGGGATATATTGCACGTAAAAGTTATCAGTTTAATGATCTATATGCTATCATTAGTAAGAGTTATTTAGACATAGAGAAAGTAAAATTATATGATGAAGATAATAAATTGATTGATTTGAAGACAGTCGATGATAAACAAGATGTATTTATTTTTCCAAAAATTTATACCAAGGATAAAGAGGTAGTCTTAGGTACATATTTTCAAAATAATGAAGTGCTATATAAAAATAGAGAAGAGTTTAAACCTGAATTTCTATACTATGAAAATAGGTTTCTGCATACTTACAACACTTCACTATAAGAAATAGATTCACCAGTGTTGAAGTTATTGAAGCCAGATGAGACTCGTAGCTTTATTTACACAATTGATGGTTTATCTTTGTATGCAGTAAAAATGAGAACTGCATTAAAATTTCATGTTAAAAATAATAAAGAGGAAGTAGTAGAAAGACTAATGGGAATCTTTGATGAATTAGGATATCCTGATGTTTTGAAACCATCATATTTTACTATAACAAAAGAATTTTTTAATGACGAACTAGATTTATATTATAATGGACTTAAAACTGTTACAATCGGATCGCTTATTCTTGCGTTGATATTATTATTTTCTCAGATTCAATTTGTTTCGCTTTACATGATTGAAAATCATCGAGAGATAACAGTTAAAAAATATCTTGGCTTTAAAAGATTTGACATATATAAGAAATTATTGATGATATGGAATATAATATTCCTTATATCTACTAGAATAGTAATGATAATGGAATTTTTCATTAATGTAGGGTATTTACCAATATTTATTATGATTATGAGTATCTTTTATGTAATTTCAATTATTATCATATGGTTAATTACATCAAATTTTAATAAAAAAATATAGTATTTAATTTAAAAGGGAGTAATTATTAAATGATTAAGTTGAGTAATGTTAGTAAATCTTTTGGTGATAAAAAGATTTTTGAAAATTATAATTTAAAGATAAGCAATAATGAAATTACTGCGATAGTTGGAAAAAGTGTAACTGGAAAAACTACACTATTAAATATAATAGGATTATTAGACAATGAATATAATGGTGAAGTAATCGTTAATGGTACTAGTTAAAAAAGCTTAAATTATAAACGACAAAGTAAATTTATTCGTGAGAATATCAAATATCTTTTTCAAGACTATGCCCTAATTGAAATGGAGAGTGTAGAGTATAATCTATTACTTTCGCTTAACTATGTTAAGGCTAGTAAAAAGGAAAAAAATAGATATTATAAACAATGCTTTTAAAATGGTTGACTTATCAGACTTAAATAAGCAATTAGTGTGTACATTAAGTGGTGGGGAACAACAGCGTGTTGCTTTAGCAAGAACCATAATAAAACCTGGAAATATTGTACTAACGGATGAGCCTACAGGTAATCTTGATGAATATAATGGTAATATTGTCTTTGAATTACTTAAGGATTTAAAAAAGATGGAAAGACAGTAATAATAGTTACGCATAATTTAGAACTGGCAAAAAATTGTAATAGAGTAATTGAACTATAATAAGATTTGTAAAATACAAGGATAATATTTAATTATGTGATCTGGTACAGATATTAATATCTGTACCTTTTATATATTTTTTTAAAGTTTTGTTTTTTAATTTATGGCAGCTAAGATTGTTTAAAAATATATTTAATTTATATCTTATAGGTGGTAAAATATAAGGATGTGAGGAGTACAGTATGAAAAAAATATTTAAATATTCAAAAGTATATTGGTTTTCAATTTTTCTAATAGTTCTTTTTGTGTTTGCTCAAGTACAATCAGAATTGGCACTTCCAGATTATATGTCTAATATTGTGACAAATGGGATCCAATTTAGTGGTATAGAAGAAGGTGTACCAAGTGCGATAAGTAGTGAAACATATAATAAATTAGTAAAGGTTCTTGATGAGAGTGTCATGGGAAATTACCAACTTATAAAAAAAGGTGACAGTGATTTTATCGAGGAATATCCTTTGCTTAAAAATAATGATATTTATCTTTTAAATGGTGAATTAGATCAAAATCAAAGTAAAGAAATATCAAAAGCAATGGTGATAGTAGAAATGCTTAGTATGCAAGAGGGATCTATTGAAATGTTGGATGATCCAATAAAGAAAGAGTTTATCCTAGAAGAGGCTGATAAACAACTTGTAAACTATACTGATGAAAACATTAGTGGGGCATTAAGACTTATTAATAAAAAAGAAAAAGAGAGTTTGGGTCAAGATATAGCAAAGATTCAGTCTAACTACATTTATAAAGAAGGCTTTATAATGTTGGCTATAGCTCTTATTGGTGCAGTATTTGCAATGTTAGGAGCTTATTTATCTAGTACAACAGCTGGGAAGATTGCTCGCGATATTAGAGCGGCAGTATTTAAAAAGGTTGAATCATTTTCGAGTGTTGAGTTTGGTAAGTACTCATCATCTTCACTAATTACAAGAACAACAAATGATGTTCAACAGGTTCAAATGGTTTTAACTATGGTATTTAGGATGGTTTTATTTGCTCCACTTATGGGAATAGGTGCTTTACTTAAGGTATTTAGATATCCAAGTATGCTGTGGGTTTTAGGTCTTGTGGTTGGGATTTTATTTGTACTCTTAGTTATAACATTCCTAATTGCTTATCCTAAATTTAAAATTGTTCAATCTTTAATAGATAAAATTAATTTAGTTGTTAAGGAATATCTATCAGGAACACTGGTAATAAGAGCGTTCAATATGCAAAAGAGTGAAGAGGAACGCTTTGATTTAGCTAATAAAAACATTACTAAGGTGAATTTATTTATTGCTAGGGTTATGTCTTCTTTAATGCCAATGATGATGTTTTTAATGAATGCTTCAGCTTTACTTATTTTATGGGTTGGGGCTTCTAATATTGATGCTGGTGTTATGCAAATTGGGGAAATGATGGCATTTTTACAATATGCTACTCAAGTTTTAATGAGTTTCTTTGTAATATCATTTATAGCAGTTATTCTTCCGAGATCTGCAGTATCTATTAGAAGAATATCAGAAGTATTAGATACTGATGTAAGTATCGTGGATGCTTCTGACCCTTGTGAATTTAAAGAGGAAATCCAACCGATTATCTTTGATAATGTATCATTTATTTATCCAAATGCTGAGGAGTATGTTTTAAAAGACATCAGCTTTAAGGCTAATCCTAATGAGACTGTTGCCTTTATTGGAAGTACAGGGTCTGGCAAATCAACATTAGTAAATTTAATTCCAAGATTTTTTGAGGTTAGCTCTGGAAGAATTCTCTTTGGTGATACAGATATTAGAAAATTTAGACAGAGTGATCTAAGAGAGAGAATAGGCTATGTACCTCAAAAGGGTGTCTTATTTTCTGGAGATATTGAATCTAATCTAAGATATGGTGATCAAGATGCAACTGATGAAGCAATAAATGATGCGATTAGAGTATCTCAAGCTAAAGAGTTTGTAGATAATAAAGAAGATGGAGTTAAATCAAGTATTGCCCAATCGGGTACTAATGTATCGGGTGGTCAAAAACAAAGACTATCAATAGCAAGAGCTATTGTTAAAGACCCTGATATTTATATCTTTGATGATTCATTTTCTGCTTTAGATTATAAAACTGATGCAATGCTTAGAGGTGCGTTAAATGAAAATATTAAGGGTAAAAATAAAATTGTCTTTATTGTTGCTCAAAGAGTTAGTACAATAACAAATGCTGACAAAATTATTGTATTAGATGAAGGGAACGTTGTTGGTTGTGGAAAACATGATGAATTGTTAGAAAATTGTATTGTTTATCAAGAAATTGTGGCTTCTCAAAATAGTAAGGGGAATAATTTATGAGTATGAGAAGAAATGGAATGAATCAGCTCGATAGTGCAAAAAACTTTAAGGGAACAATGAAGGCCTTAGCTGTCCACTTAAAGCCTTATTCTCTAATGTTAATTATTATTAGCATCTTCACTATTGTTAGTACAGTTTTATCTATTATAGGTCCAAAAATATTAGGTAATGCAACAACAGCCTTAGTTGAAGGTCTTGCTAGTAAATATTCTGGTGGTAGTGGTATTGATTATGGAAAAATAGGAAGTATTTTAATTTTCTTATTAGTTATTTATATTATTAGTGCTGCTTTACAATATTTACAACAATGGATGATGTCAGGTATTACTTTAAAGATTTCTTATAACTTAAGAAAAGATGTATCTAAGAAAATTCATCGCTTACCTTTAGGGTATTTTGATAGAACAACTCATGGTGAGATATTATCTAGGGTAACAAATGATATCGATAAAATTTCTCAAAGTTTAAATGATTCTCTTCAACAAATGTTAAGAGCAAGTATCACACTTGTGGGAATATTAATTATGATGCTTTCAATTAGTTGGAAGATGACACTTATGGCCTTTATTGTTGTTCCTTTATCAGGAATTGTTGCAGGCTTTGTTGTTAGTAAATCGCAAAAATATTTTAAGCAACAATTAGAAGTTTTGGGTCATGTAAATGGTCATGTTGAGGAGATGTATAGTGGACATCTTGTTATGAAGGCTTTTAATGGAGAGGCAAGATCGATAAAAACATTTAATGCTCATAATGAAAATTTATATGCAGCTGGATGGAAGGCAGAATTCTTATCGGGAGCAATGATGCCATTAATTGGCTTTATTGGAAATATTGGTTATGTTGGGGTTTGTGTACTTGGGGGCTTTTTAGCAATAACATCGCAAGTTAGTATTGGTGATATTCAAGCATTTATTCAATACGTTAGAAGATTTAATCAACCAATTGTTCAAACAGCTCAAATTATGAATGTTCTTCAATCAACTGCAGCAGCAGCTGAGAGGGTATTTGAATTTTTAAATGAAGATGAAGAATTAGAGGAAACACCAAACCCAGTTAATATCTATGATAATAATGGGGACTTAAATATTGATGGTAAGGTTGAATTTGAACATGTAAAATTTGGCTATGAAAAAGATAAAATTATTATCAATGATTTTAGTGCATATGTTGAAAGTGGAAAACAGATTGCCATTGTAGGTCCTACAGGTGCTGGTAAAACAACTATTGTTAAGCTACTAATGAGATTCTATGAATTAAATGGTGGTAAAATTAAAGTAGATGGCAAAGATATAAAAGACTATACAAGACATGATTTAAGATCAATTTTTGGAATGGTCTTACAAGATGCTTGGTTATTTAATGGATCTATTATGGATAATATTAGATATGGTAATACAAGTGCAAGTGATGAAGAGGTTATGAAAGCAGCAGATGCTGCCTATGTCGATCACTTTATAAGAACTTTAGAAGATGGATATGATACTGTAATCAATGAAGAATCAAGTAATATATCACAGGGTCAAAAACAGCTTTTAACTATTGCTAGAGCATTCTTGAAAGATCCAAAGATATTAATATTGGATGAGGCAACATCATCGGTAGATACAAGAACTGAGCAGCTTATTCAAAAGGGTATGGAAAAGCTTATGAAGGGTAGAACATCATTTGTTATTGCCCATAGATTATCTACAATCATTAATGCTGATTTTATATTAGTAATGAAGGATGGAGATATTATTGAAGTAGGAAATCATCATGATCTTCTTAAGGAAAATGGTTTCTATGCACAGTTATATCAAAGTCAGTTTGAAGAATAATCAAGGAAGTATTGACACGGCTAGTGTTGACACAAAACAAGCCATACTATATTATATAAAGTAAGATAAAGGAGAAATTATGAAAAAAATAGTAATTTTAACTACAATGCTGATCTTACTTACTGGTTGTAATGCTTCAAATACATCTCAAGAGAAAAAAGGTGTTGTTGCAACGTGTGAGCTAGACTTAGACTTCATGAAGACTTCGATAAAGTTTACAGCTGATAGTAAAGAAGATTTGATAAATTCAATTGTGATAAATACAGAGATATCTTATGATTTCTTTAAAAAAGGAAATGAGGATTTATCACTTGATGAACTTAAGCAACTTATAAAAGAAAATACACCTGAAGAAGAAGGGATGACAATAATATTTGAAGATGATGTTCTTGTTATGGTAAACACTCTAGATGATGAAGGGTTACAGGAATTTTTTGATGAAGAAGTAACATTTCAAAATCTTGTTGATATATATGAACAAGAAGATGCAAAATGCAGTGTTGAATAGTTTGCTTTAAATATTAAAGCATAATAGAAAGAAGGTATAAAGTTATGAAAAAAGAAGATTATATTACAAGTTATTTAATTAAGTATTCGGATTATTTCCCACGCGAAAATATAAGGGAAGTCCAAGAGAAGTTAGAGAATTTAGAATCGGCAGAATTAGTTAAGTTATTGGAATTAAAATTACATAATCCTACATCTATTTTAGTTGTATCTGCAGTAGCGGGATCACTAGGGATAGATAGATTTATGATTGGTGATGTTGTTATGGGATTATTGAAATTATGTACCTTAGGTCTTTGTGGAATCTTATCAATAATTGATTTGTTCTTTATTCACGGCAAAACAAAGGAAAATAATTATAAACGTCTTTGTGATTTTCTAAGATAATGTTAAGAAAAAATAAGCATATATCTAAGATTATATTAATACTCTTATTTATGTTCTTATATGCCTATATCTTTGATGTGGGTTGTGTATTTTATCGTGTTTTTAATTTTGCTTGTCCGAGCTGTGGTCTTACAAGAGCTTGGATAAGTTTTTTTAGCTTAGATTTTAAGATGGCCTTTTATTATCATCCTTTATTTTGGACAGTACCATTGTTTATATATTTCTTTTTAAATGAAGGCAAAAAAAGAAATAAATTAAATAAAATAGTATATATTTTGTTATTCCTTTATCTTTTTGTTTATATTATCAGGATAATGCCAGATATTTTATAACTTATGGAATTATTATTTATCCGAACTACTTACAATCACTTACTAAAGTTAATTTGGGACATAATCGAGTTTGATATATTAAGACATTATCACTATTGATTCAGAAAAATATTTTAATTTATAAAATAAGAAATTGACATATTTTATATATGTGTTATATTAAAAATATAAATGAAAGGGGATTCACAAATGAAAAAGTTAAAAAAATTTGGGATCATTTTATTTCTTTCCTTGACAACAATTGTTACAGTTGCAGCGGCTTCTGGCACAATATGGTATGCAGGTAATACCATAAAGCTATCATGGTATACAGACTATAATACTTCTGGGGACT
>JBKEBK010000024.1:0-297548 GCA_047973125.1 Anaerorhabdus sp.
ACCAATGAGTCATCCATGGAAAGCAGCTTCGTTTAAAGCTTTCCAAAACAGACAAAAGCACCGCAAAAATTTCGGTGCTGATATTTAATTATTTTTGGGACATTTTCGAAATTGATTGACAGAAAAGAGCCATAATATTTGTACAGGCTATAAAAAATAATTATTTAAAATTATAAACATTTACATTTATTTTTTTATCACTTCTACTTCTTTAGCAATTACAATCAGTCTTAAATCATCACGATTTTTTACCCCAGTTTGAAGTGTTATCCACTTATCGTTTATCCCAAGTGTTTCATTTGTATCATAAAATTCTATTTCTTTTACAGCAGTTATGTACTGATTAAAATATTCTTCATTAGCAAAAGTATGTCCATCAAAATTATCACTATTATAGTTTGTAAAAAAATATTTCAAGTTATCATCATTCATTTCATAGTAAAAAACATTAGTTATAACATATTTACGAGTTTCTTTAGCTAATTCTAGGGTAATATTTTTATTATCTTCATACTTAGATTGTTTTTTTAACATATGTAAAGGAGAAAACATTAGGGAATCATCATTTTCAACTAATGATCCGTAAAACACTAAATTTTGATCATCTAAGCTGTTTCTTGTATCTAGAAACACTGAACCATTTTCACTATCTTTGAGATCCCATGTTTTAGTTAAATATTTATCATTATTATCTGTTTGAGTAAAACTCTCTGAAATTAAGTCACTATCAAAGTAAAGTTCTCCAAGATATTCATCATTGATTTTCTTCTTTTTTGAAAAGTCCTTCGTATCATTAGATGTTTCATTAACAACATTTGATTCCTTATTAATTACTTGATCATTAAATGGATTTGACACGGCAAATGCAATCAAAACCATTATAATTGTAAATATACCAACAATTAAACTTAATATTTTTAAATGTTTCATTTTTATATATTCCCCTTAATATTTATTATATTATATCATTTTGCACTGCATCCTTCAACGTGTATTATATTTCGCCTACTTCTTCTATACCCTTTATTTGTATTAAGGATTCTTTTGCTTTTTTTAATTCACTGCGATAACTTGTTTTGATAGATACAATTGATATCTTAGTATTATCTCCATCAAATTGATAACCTTGAAATTTACGATTATTTACATAAATAATTTCACATTTATTGTCTTTTAATATTTTAATAATATCAACAAAGTTTAAATCTTTATTGTACTGAATGTATAACTCCAGAATGTTTGGTGCTGTTTCTTCTGAATAGTTTTTTAATATTTTAAGAACAAAAAGTTCTAAAGTAACTGCATAAAAAGCACCTAAATAAAAACCACTTCCTACAGCTAAACCAACACATGCGGTAAACCAAATACTTGCCGCAGAGGTTAATCCTTGAATTTGCTTATCACCGGTTACCAAAATTGTACCAGCCCCCAAAAATCCAATTCCACTAATTACTTGTGCTGGAACTCTTGCAAGATCCACACCACCATAATTGTTAAATAAGAACTCAGAATATAATACAACTAGTGCTGATCCAATAGCAACCAAGGAGTGAGTTTTTATCCCTGCTGGACTTCCTTTTTTTGATCTATTACGACCTATATAAACACCACATGCCAGTGCCATGGTGAGTCTTAGCAAGACTTCTAAACTAAAAGAATTGCTAATATTTATTAAAATTTCTAACATATTTTTACACTCCTAACTTAAAACAAAGATATTTGATTTCTTTCTTGTAACTCATCAAGAACACCTAATTCTGATAGTTTTTTTTCTAAAGTTTTTGAACATTGTGTTCTAGATAAAAAATCTTCTTTTGAAATAAAATCTTTGTCATCTCTTGCCGCAATTATAGAATTAGCAACGTTTTCACCAAGACCATCTATTGTAATAAATGGAGGAATAATTTTCTTGAAATCTGATGACACTTTAAACTTAGTAGCATCCGAATTATACAAATCAATATTACCGATACTATAACCTCTTGAATACAACTCTAAACAAACCTCAAGTGTATTATATATTGCATCTTCTTTTTTGGTAACAGTTAATTTTTTTAAATAATCTTTTTTTCTTTCATTTATATCATTCATTCTAGTGATTATAGCATCAATACCCTTCGTCATTGTAGAAATTTCATAAGCATCACATCTCAAAGAAAAATACGCCATATAATACCAATGAGGATAATAAACTTTAAACCAAGCAATTCTTACAGCCATTATAACATAGGCAACGGCATGTGCCTTGGGAAACATATATTTAATTTTTTTACAACTTTCAATATACCATGTTGGAACATTATGTTTAATCATCTGTTGTTCCCAATCACTTGTCAATCCTTTACCCTTTCTTACACTTTCCATAATAGTAAAAGATAACTTAGGATCCATATTTTGATTTAGAAGGTACGTCATAATATCATCACGACACCCTATTACTTCATTTAATGGAATTCCATCTTTTATAAGATCATCTGCATTATTTAACCATACATCAGTTCCATGTGAAAGACCAGAAATAATAATTAAGTCACTAAAACACTTTGGTTTAGCTGATTCAAGTATTTTTCTAACAAAATTTGTACCAAACTCTGGTATCCCTAAAGCACCAGTATTTTCAGTAAATAGCTTACTATCTGCTTTTAATACTTCATTAGATGAAAATAAATTCATTACTTTAGCATCATTCATTGGTATAGTAGTTGGATCTATTCCTGACACATTTTCTAAAAACTTCATCGCAGTAGGATCTACATGTCCCAAGATATCAAACTTAAGAACATTATCGTGAATATCATGAAAGTCAAAATGAGTTGTTTTCCATGTTGATGATGAATCATTTGCCGGATACTGTACAGGTGTAAAATCAGTAACGACCATATCTTTAGGAATAACTATGATTCCTCCTGGATGCTGTCCGGTTGTTCTTTTTATTCCAGTACAACCTAAGGCCAATGAATCCTTCCTGGCTTTTCGCATATTTAAAATACCTTTTTCTTCGCAATATCCACTTACATAACCAAAAGCCGTTTTTTCTTGGACAGTACCAATAGTTCCAGCTCTAAATACATGATCTTCACCAAAAACTTCTTTGGTAAAAAGATGGGCTTTTTCTTGATAATCACCTGAAAAATTTAAATCAATATCAGGAACTTTATCCCCTTCAAAACCCAAGAAGGTTTCAAACGGTATATTTTGACCTTCACCATACATTTTATGATTACAATTAGGACAATTTTTATCTACTAAATCGAAACCAGAAGATATTGACTTGTCATTTGAAAACTCAACATATTGACAATTAGGACAAATATAGTGAGGCTGAAGAGGATTAACTTCAGTAATTTTACTCATAGTAGCTGCAAATGATGATCCAACTGACCCTCTTGAACCTACTAAATATCCATCATCATTGCTTTTTTTAACCAGTAAATGAGAAACATAATATATTACACCATATCCATTTCCAATTATACTATTTAACTCTTTATTAAGCCTGTCTTCTACAATATCCGGCAAATTATCACCATATATCATATGAGCATTATCAAAACATATTTTTCTTAGTTTTTCATCTGCACCATCAATTTTAGGTGGATATAATCCTTTGGGAACTGGGTTACATTTACCGATCATATCTGCTATTTTATTTGTATTGTCAATTACAATTTCATTAATAAATTCTTCATCATTTAACCATGAAAAACACTCTAAAACCTCAGTAGTAGTTCTTAGATGTTGATGCGGACTGCTTATTCCCTCTTTATTCTTTAACGGGTGCCTTGAACCACCTATTCCCTGGGCATTAATGTAAATGTCTCGATATATTTTACTGCTAGGGTCACAATAATGAACGTCACCTGTAGCAACTATTAACTTATTCTGAAGTTTTGCCTCATCAATTATTCTCATAAGTATAGCTTTTAATCTATCTAAATTTAAAACTCTTTTTAGCTCAATTAAATGAGCATAATTTTCTAATGGTTGAATTTCAATGTAGTCATAAAATGATATTTTATGAGCTAGATCCTCTGTTGAATTATTAGCAGCCGCTTCAAAAACTTCTCCATTTAAGCAAGAAGAACCTATCAGAATATTCTCTCTGTTCTTTTCTAATTCTTCTCTGAAGATTCTAGGATCAGCCAGAAACTCATCACCCTTACTTTTAAATACCGCAAGGGTCTTTGTATTAGAATGAGTTACTAAATCATATATAGTTTTTAAACCATTTTGATTTTTAGCAAGCAAACATACATGACTATCTCTTAATTTAATAAAAGAATCAGCGCTTTGATACTCTTGAAGATCCTTCAGTGTTTCAACACCTTTTTTTCTGACATCATTGAGCATTATAATAAAGATATCCTTAAGAACCTCAGCATCATAGTCAGCTCTATGAGCAACCTTATTATCATATGGTACCTTACATAATTTTGCAATATTTCCAAGACGGTAAAAACGACGATCTGAAAATATAGACCTGGCAAAGTCAACAGTATCAATATATGTATTTTTTAATTTTGGCCTATTTATTCTTTGCAATTCAGCATTTAAAAAACCAATATCAAACTTAGCATTATGAGCAACTAAGACACATCCATCAATCCAAGATAATAAATCATCACAAATATCTTCAAATATAGGTGCATCTTTGATCATTTCATCTGTAATATTAGTTAGAGATTTTATAAATGTTGGGATTTCTATCGGAGACTTTAGAAAGAATGATTTAGAATCTATCTGAGTTTGATTTTTAATTTTAACAGCACCAAATTCAATAATGTGATCAAAATGAGCAGATAAACCTGTTGTTTCAACATCAAATATTACATACTCACAATCATCTATTCTTTTTTCTTGATAGTTAGTAACAATCGATAGTTTAGAGTCAACTAAATTCATTTCTACACCATAGATCATTTTAAAATCCCTATCAGGATAGGCACTTAATAATTTATCAACAGTTTTTTGTGCTTTTGGGAATGCTTGAACTGCACAATGATCAGTTATAGCAATTGCTTTATGATTCCACTTGAATGCTTGATTAATGTAGTCTTCAACTGGATTAATTCCATCCATTTCCGAAATATTACTATGAACATGAAGCTCTACTCTCTTTTTATCAGCATTATCTTTTATTTCTATATTTTCTAAGATAGCTATTTCTTTTGGATTACCAATTATCTCTTGGTCATAAGACCCTTGAATTATAGAACCAAAAAATTGTATTCTACTACCAACTTTAATTTTATCCATCTCATCAAAATTCACTGCTTTATTTTCAAATCTTCTTATAGTTAGTGCATCAAGCCCATCATCTACTGTTAAGATTTGCATATGGTTACCACTTTTAGTCATTCTAATTTCATTTTTAACAACATTAGCAATAAATTGTACATTATCCATTACAACATCAATTTCACTTAATTTCATCATGCGATAGTTTGCTTTTTTATACTTATATTGTTTTTTATCTGTACTCACCATACTTTTAGAAGTATTAAAATTAGATGGCTTAATATTTTTAGGAAGCACGATAGAATCAACACTATGCTCACTATCTTCATAAGTATAAACTATATCCTTAATTAAAATACCAACATTTTTAAACAACTCAATTATATTGGTGTTATATTTTATATATTTTTCTTTATCATTTTCATCCCTAATGAAAAAACAAAGTTCATTATTTATATAGTCAATTTTTTTATCACTAAAGATTGTAGGCAATTCCTTTGTATTTGTAAAGTATAATAGATAACTTTTAATTTCGTTTAAATTTATGTTTTGAGCAACACTCTTACATTCAATAAAGATATTACATTTTTTTAAATTAATTGAATCAATAAAATACCTATTAATTTCCATATATTTATCAAATGGTAATGGTTCATTTAATAAAAGACTAAAACTTAAACTCTTAGCTTTTTTATTATAATAAACTTTTTTATTTGGGTTTTTGTATTCTGTATAAAACTCATTCATCTCTTCGTTATTTTTTATAAAAAAACTGATTTTATTGTTATTCATTTTACCTCGTTTCTTTAATTGTCAAATTTTTTTCTATACTATAAAAACTATGACAATAATATTAATTTATATTTTAAAACTACTTTAATTACATCAATTATTTAACCATAATCTCAAATGCATTTTTAGCAGCATTTTGCTCGGCTTTTTTCTTACTATTCCCTTTGCCAACACCCAGCAATATTCTATCAAGTTTAACACATATCTCAAAGATAGGCTGATTAGGTGGACCATCAATACTTAAGACTTCATAGCTAACCGTTTTTCTTTTATCGGCCTGCACAAATTCTTGAAGCTTAGTCTTGTAGTCGATAATAATATCACGTTTAGGATTTTTTAAATAAGGTGTAATTACTTCATCAAGTATATTCTCAACATTCTTCATTCCCCCATCAATATATAAAGCCCCTAGGAATGCTTCAAACATATCGGCTATGATCGAATTCTTATTTCGGCCACCATTTTTTTCTTCACCATTACCAAGCAAGATTAATTTTTCTAACCCTAATTTTCTAGCATACATTGATAGTGATTTTTCACAAACTAATTGTGCTCTAAATGTCGACATATCACCCTCGTTTAAAGGCGGATCAAGATTAAAAATTCTATTTGAAGACCACAATTGAAGCACAGCATCTCCAATGAATTCCAAACGCTCGTTATCACTTGCATTTGTTCTCTCATTTGCATATGATGAGTGCATAAATGCTTGTTTTACTAATTGCATATTTTCAATTTTAATATCTTTATTTTCTAACCATTTTTCAATTTTCATTTACTACCACCTTATCTAGTCAATTAATTTAATTTCCTTCTCATTACAACTTTTTATATAACCAATAATTTTTTCATTTTCTTTATTTGATTCACATGAAATGATTTCAATTGCATCTTGTTTACTGATATCAACAATTTTACTATCCGTAATTAAATTCCCAAGAATAAAAGTAGGAACACCACTTTGTCTTGTACCTAATATATCACCAGCACCTCTTAGTCTAAGGTCCTCTTTTGAAATATCAAAGCCATTGTTGTTATTTACTAGTATTTCTAGTCTTTCAATACTTTGTAAATCATTACTATCAGTAAGCAAATAACAAATTCCCTGTTCATTACCCCTTTGAACTCTACCTCTTAACTGATGAAGTTGGCTAAGGCCAAAACGATGAGCATCATAAACAATCATAACAGTAGCATTAACAACATTTACTCCAACTTCAATAACAGTCGTACTTACCAAAATATTCGTTTCTTTATTTATGAATCTTTTCATAACTAAATCTTTTTCATCACTATTCATTTTACCATGTAACTGATCAACTTTAGCAAAATCCTTTAAATAAATTTTTAAAGCTGAACAAATTTCCTCTGTAGACTTTAATTCAACTTTACGATCTTCATCTAAAATAGCACTACAAACAACATATATCTGATGACCTTCTTGTAGTTTTTGTATAATGTCATCCAAAACACTCTTGAAGCTATTTTCTCTAATTAAAATCGTTTTAACTTCTTTTCTTCCTTTGGGCATAGTAACAATCGTTGAAATATCCATATCACCATATAAAATGTTTGCTAGTGTTCTTGGAATTGGAGTTGCACTCATAAGTAAAAAATCAACATTATAACCCTTGTTAAGAAGTTTTCTTCTTTGTTGTACTCCAAAACGATGTTGTTCATCAGCAATTGCTAACCCCAAATTATTAAATATTACATCATCTTGATATATTGCATGGGTACCTACCAAAATATCTATCTCGCCATTCTTTAAATCATTTAAAATCTCTTTCTTTGATATTGATGACATTGAAGAATAGTATACACTAACTTTAACTTCTGTATACTTTAAAATATTTTTTAAACTTTGATAATGCTGTTTCGCAAGTATCTCTGTTGGACATAAAAGAGCCCCTTGATATGATGATAAAACTGTTGCATATAAAACTAAGGTTGCAACTACAGTTTTACCACAACCAACATCCCCTTGCAGTAAACGATACATTAATTTATTACTTTTTAAATCTTCTAATATTTCGTTAGTTACCTTAAGTTGATCATTAGTAAGTGAAAAATTTAAGCAATTAGCTAACATAAAAACTGCATCAAAATCGAATTTTTTTTCTAATTTCTTTGATAATTTTAGATTTTGATTTTTGATTAGCTGAATACCCAAGTTAAACATCAAAAATTCTTCATACTTTATTCTTCTTGTTGCCTGATCAATCTGTTGTTTATTAGCAGGAAAATGAATCCACTTTAAGGCATCTTCTTTACTACATAATCGATATTTTTTTTTATAATTATCTGGAATATAATCTTTTATAACATAAGATTTATTTTCCATTATTTTCGTAATTGTACTTGATATTATTTTTTGTGTAATATTATTTTTTAAAGAATACACTGCATTAAAACCACTTTGTTCATTAATTGGAATAAGATTGTATTTGGAAACAACAATCTTATGATTTCCCTCATACTTTCCATCAATAAATATTTTTTCACCAACTGTAAGCTTACATATCCATGGTCTATTAAATATTACAGCATTAAATATTTGATCATCATACTTAATCATAAACTTAGACATTTGAATAGATTTTTTTAATCTTAAATTTGTTGGTTTAGTAATTAAAATTGCTTCAAAAGTGACCCTTTCAAACATTTTCCATTGATCAAATGGAGTTTGATATATTTCATCATATCTATATGGATAGTGAGATAATAAATCATCTTCATTTAAAATTCCCATAGATTCAAAAGCTTTTATACTTTTTTTAGTTAATTTATAATCCTCTAATGACATATTTATCACCTCTTATTATATATTTTAACTCATTATATTAAAAAATAAAAGAATAAGGGCTATACCCTTACTCTTTTATAGTTTCTTCTGTTTCAATATCAAATAAATGCATTGCATCATAATCAAGATATAATTCTATTTCATCCCCAACTCTTGCTTTAGTATTTGGATTAACACGAGCACTCATGTGAGTAGAATTACAATCAAAATATAGGAACACTTCAGCACCAACAAGCTCATAAACATTTACTTTAGCCTTTATTGAATCCTTATATTTTTTCAAAGAATATTCTTTGTCATGTAAATCTTCTGGTCGAATACCCATCATTACTTTTTTACCAACATAACCTTTTTCTTTCAAAAGATTGGCTTTTTCAGTGGTTAAATGAAGAGCATTATTATCAAAAATTAAGTATACTCCATCAAACTTTTCAATAACTTCGCACACAACAAAATTCATTTGAGGAGAACCGATAAATCCTGCAACAAATAAGTTTGCTGGTTTATCATATAAGTTTTTAGGAGTATCAACCTGTTGCATTACTCCATCTTTCATTACAACAATCCTTGTACCAAGTGTCATTGCTTCTGTTTGGTCATGTGTTACATAAATAATTGTTGTTTGTAATCTTTGATGTAACTGAGAAATTTCCGCTCTCATTTGTACACGTAGTTTTGCATCAAGATTACTCAATGGTTCATCCATCAAGAAAACTTTTGGATTTCTAACAATAGCTCTACCCATTGCAACACGTTGTCTTTGACCACCTGATAGTGCTTTAGGTTTACGATCAAGAAGCAACTCTAGATCAAGTATTCTAGCTGCTTCTTCAACTTTTCTTTTAATTTCATCCTTTGGAAATTTTCTTAACTTTAATCCAAATGCCATGTTATCAAAAACAGTCATATGAGGATATAGTGCGTAGTTTTGAAATACCATTGCGATATCACGATCCTTAGGCTCAACATCATTTACACGACGATCATCAATATATAAGTCACCAGATGTTATTTCTTCTAAACCAGCAATCATTCTTAATGTTGTCGATTTACCACATCCTGAAGGACCAACAAAAATTATAAATTCTTTATCAGCAATTTCTAAATTAAAATCTTTTACTGCTTCAAATCCATTATCATATTTCTTTCCAATCTTTTCTAGTTTTAAACTTGCCATTAGTAAAACCTCGCTTTCTATAAACAATATTAACATAAAGAATAATCTTTAACTATTGTCATTTTATACAAACTTTACCTTATTTCTTTATGCACTTTTACTTAACTAGTTTGTATATTATTAAATAAATCATAAATTTAAAAGCATCATTAAACTTTCTTATATCCAACCCTGATATTTTATGATACTTATCAAGACGATAGATAAGAGTATTTCGATGAATAAACAAATTTAAGGAAGTTTTAGAAATATTCAAATCATTTTCAAAGAAACAATTTATCGTTTTAATATCTTCGTGATTATCAATCTGTTGAAAATCTATTTCATCATTTAAAAGTTGCTCATTTAAAAATTTATGATCTAAGTTATCTATTAGTAAAATAAATGACAGTTTATCAATATCTAAAATTTCTATGTTTGGATAAAATAAATGTTTAATTTCAAAAGCCCTTAAAAGATTCTTTATTTTAGAACTAGATTGCATAAAATCATCCATGTAAGTTACACAACAAATAGCCCTAACCATCAACTCATTATTTATAATATCAGCTACCCTTTTAAAGCTCTCTTGTAGATTTTCTTCTAAGTGATCATCAAAAACAACTAAAATATATGATTTAATTATAAAAGTGTCTACTCTTTCATTTTCATTGATAATTAAAAGTACATCATTAATGCTATTTTCATTTAAATCTATCAACATCAATCCTTTTCTATTTTTCCAAGTACTAATTTGAGAAATTTTCTTCATTTGCTCATAACTTAGATTCCCTAAAAAAGCCTGTTGAATTTGATTTTCATCTTCATAAAATTCATTTAAATAATTTACAAGAGAAATTTTAATTAACTTTAAAGTATTTAAATCATTGCAGTTACTTTTCAAATGATAAGAAGTGGCATTATTTGTAAAACTTAGAGATGTTACTTCATTAAAATTATTACTAACATCACAAGAAATAGTAATATTATCATCTAAATTAATTAAAATAAATTCGAAATTTGTTTCATCTTTAAATTGTTTAAATAACAATTTAATTTTATCATACATCATAATACCTCCATTTAAAATAAGTTCAAAAGAAGCTTATATAGCTTATCTTCAAACTCTTGTAATGTGTTTATTTTCTTATCATTATAATCAATAACTAAATTTCTAAAAATAGATGAAAATGCAAAAATATTCTCTTCATGTATAATATCTATTTTACCAATTTTTACCAGCTGTTTTGCTAAGATGCTTTCTAATTTAGAAGCTTCTTCTTTTACCTTGTCGCTTACATCAATAAAATTCCACACAGATGTAAATATTAATGTTTTTACAACTTTTACAAACATACTTAAGTCTTGATAATTATTTCCAGGTTGAATAATAAATACCATCATAAAGAAGACATGCCATTCATAATCTTTGTTAAGAACACTTTCCCAATAAGATCCTAAAATACTACAAAATTCATCTTCATGAAAGAATTTTCTTTCTAATTTTATTTTTTTTGTAAAATCAAAGTCAGTAATTTTAAGAAGATTAAAATGCTCAATGTATTCAGCCATTCTATATTGAGGATGCTCTGATTGTACAAAGTCTTTAATATAGATATACTGACTTAAAATAGAACTACATTTTTTAAAGTTAGTTGCAAATCCCACTACCTCATTCATCTTGATTGTTACTAAATCATTTATAGATTTGGCAATAAATAGTTTAAAACCATTTTCTCCCATTCCTATTTCATCTTTAGTAACACTTTGTGATGCTATTTGTTGATAAACAGTTTCCAGTTGTCGATCTACAACTTCTAAATTATCATAAATAGATGATAATATTTCTTTCATAAAATTATCATATAGAATGAAATTATTATTTTTATATACAACCTGATGCTCAATTTCACTCCAAAATCTGTGAACTAGTGATTTAATTTGAAGCTCAAAATTAACCTTTTTATTATCATTAATGGTATATCCATCCATTCTGTATATTTTAAACCCATTTTTTTGAACTTGTGGTTGTTTATCAGATAAATTTAAGTAAATATTGGGAAATTTTTTACAGCTGTAATATTCACTATCTGTTTTTTCAAAAGAATCAAATAACATTTTATAAAGATAATTTTCATCATTAACAAATCTACACTCAAGCGATACACCAATGATGTCTGGTATATAATCAAACATCTCTAAAGGATCATTAAACTTTAGATAATATTTATTTCGAATTATTTTCTCTTTCAAACTTGATTCTTCTTTTATCCTTGATGAAAGATTAAGTAAGATATCACCTTCTTTATCAATTGCTTCACTCAATTCTATAACTAGTGTATCTTGAACTTGTTTTAGATAACTTTGTTGTTTTTTTAATATTTCCCCACTCTTATCGACAAAATCAAATAATTCTAGTCTCATATATTTGTACCTCGAAAATTTTCTATAACATTTATTTTATCTTTGTTAAGTTGATCAATTAATAAATCAACACTTTCAAACTTCTTCTCTTCTCTTAAATATTCTAAAAAATATAAAGAAACATTTTTAGAATATATATTTTCATTAAAATCAAGAATGTGTGCTTCAATAGAGATTTCCTTTATATAATTAATCGTTGGATTATGTCCAACATTTATCATTGCTTTATATTTTATATTATCTATTTCAATTAATCCTTGATATACTCCATTTTTAGGAATAACATAATTTTCATTTATTTCAATGTTTGCAGTAGGAAAACCTATCAGTGTTCCTTTTTGTTTGCCGTAAATTACTCTACCTTCTATATTGTAAGTATATCCAAGTAAAACATTAGCATCTTTAATATGACCATCTTCAATAAACTTTGTAATTCTTGTAGAACTAATTTTAAGACTATTAAATTTAATTTCATCTACTGTAAGCAGTTCAAATGACTTAGTTGTATACTCTTTTAAAAAATTTATATCTCCACTTCCCTGATATCCAAAATGAAAGTCAAAACCACATATCAAAACAGCTAAATTACACGGTTCGATAATTTTTGATATAAAAACTTGTGGACCTAGTAAAGAAAGCTGTTTTGTAAAATCAACTACTATTACATCATCAATTCCAAGCTGTTTTGCTAATTTTATTCTCTTATTTAACGGTGTAATATTTTTTATATTTACATCTTCTTTTATTACTGCCCAAGGATCTGGCGAAAATGTAATCATTTTGCTTTTACAGCCTCTAATTTTTGACTCTATAATACATTTTTCTATTAATACTTGATGTCCCAAGTGTAAACCATCAAAATAACCAATACAAGCTACACTTTTATCACTTATAAAAGTTTCATCATCAAGACTTATTTTTGTATAATTCATTACCATAACCCTCTTTTACAACGAAAATTAGATTGATATTCTCTCTCATATGCTGCAACAACTTTACCACAATTTGTAATAAGAACTAAATCATCACTACAATCTAAATTTATTTTTTTACCATGCTTTATCGTATTTAAATCTTCATATTCAACCATTTTTAAATCACCTTTTAAAACTTCTGTTATATCATGAGGTTTGCTGAGTTCATTTATATCATCAATTTTTGCAGCATTATCAAGAGAAATATCACCAATTGCAGTTCTTACTAACTTACACATAGTTGCAATATTGTTAAGTTTTTTCGCTATATCTTCACACAACACTCTAATATATGTACCCTTAGATACAACAGCTCTAAAAGTAATAACATCATCATTTAAATGTAATAATTCTAGTTCGTAAATTTCAATTTCTCTTGGTTTTCTATTTATTTCTATACCTTCTCTTTGATATTCTAATAATTTTTTTCCATTTACTTTAATTGCAGATGTCATTGGAGGTATTTGTAATTGTTTTCTAACAAAAGATTTTAAAACATTCTCTAATTGTTCAATACTAAATTTTTCAATTTCTTTCTTCTCTATTATATTACCCCAAATATCAGCAGTATCACTCATTATACCGAGCTTTAAAGATGCAATATATTCTTTCTTGTTATGTTCACAATAAGGTAAAATTTTACACGCTTTACCAACAAGTAAAATCAAAAGTCCTTCAGCATTTGGATCTAAAGTCCCGGTATGTCCGATACTTTTTTGCTTTATTCTTTTTCTCATCTTTGCAACAACATCAAATGATGTCATCCCCATTGGTTTATTAATATAAAATACTCCGTCCATTTTTCACCTCAACCTTCCTAATTATACCAAGAACATGATATAATAGCAAAGAAAAAAAGGAGATAACAAAGTGAGTATAAGACGTATTTTAGGTAAGATAAAAAAAGCCGATATTGACTATGGCTTGATTGATGATAATGATAAAATTGCTGTAGGAATAAGTGGAGGAAAAGATAGTATGCTACTACTTTATTGTCTTCACTTATATAAAAACTACGCTAAATTACATTTTGGGAAAACTTTCGATATTATCGGAATACATCTTAAAATGGGATTTCCAGAAATGGACTTTAGTGAAGTATGTAAATTTTGTGATGATAATGGTATAGAATTTCATCAGATAGATACTAAGATTTATGAAATATTAAAATTACAAGCAAATGAAGATGGCTCATTACAATGTAGTATTTGTTCTAAATTAAAGAAAGGAGCAATTATTCAAGAAGCTAAAAAATTAAACTGTAACAAAACCGCCTTCGGTCATCATGCAGATGATGCTATTGAAACCCTTTTTCTAAACTCTATATATGGTGGAAGATTAGCAACATTTTCTCCTAAAATGTATTTAACAAATAGTAAAATGAATTTTATTAGACCATTTGTATACGTTTTTGAACAAGAAATAATTAATTCTTTCATCAGTAAAAATATTCCTATTGTAAAGAGTACTTGCCCAATGGATAAAGAAACAAAAAGAGAAGAAATCAAGTTAATGTTAAATAATTTATATGATAAATATCCTCAAGCAAAAGCAAACTTCTTATTAATGTTACACAATAATGATAAAGTAGATCTTTGGAAAAAAATATAAAAAATCACATAAAAACTAAATGATCACCGTTATATATGTTTAACTTTGTAACTTTTAATTCAGGATTAAGATAAACTTTTTTAGTCTTATTATAAATCATTAAATTATGGCTAAAACAATATTTATTTTTAATTTCTTCCTTAATCATCATAAATATTATTCTCATAACTTTCTTTAACTCTATATCTTCTTTGATTAAAATATTCCAATTTTTATCACTTGAAATACATGATACTGTTACAATTAAGTGAATTTCCATAATTTATCTAATCCTTAATTTGTAATAATTTAAAACGCAATATTTTTTTACCATTAATTAATCCATACCCTTTCTTAACCTCATCAATTGAACAAGAGGTTTCAAATATAGTATTTATTTCTTTCTTTGAATTTGTATGCAGACAAAAACTACGTTTAATAAATTGGGTGTATCTATAAGGGATTGTAGAAGCTGTTGTTGTAAAGATGATAAAATATGTATTATAGACACTACCATCCCTAAGTAATCTTATAAATAAATGTATCCAATTCTCTTGTTCATCATGAAATTTTGGATAATGTAATATTATAATTACTCGATTTCTATCATTTTTTTCAAAGTTATTTAATAAAATACTAAAATAATTTTCAATTTTTTCTTTATTTTTTAAAATTGTGATATTATCTTTATCTTGATACTTTTGAGCAATACTAGAAAAATCAACAATTACTATATCAAAAACAATACTTATATTCATTAAATTATACATAATAGTATCAAAGAAAACCCTTTTTTCATCTAAGTCTAAGGTATAAATAACACTATTGGGATAATCTTTAAATGAGTGGTATAACCACGGTTGTGTTTTGTCATAATAGTTATCTACTTTACCAAGTATAATTTGATCTTTTATATGTGGAATATTTTCAATATCAATTTTACTGCTATGCCATAATTTAAAATCATTTCCAGATTCCTCAAGTTCCACAATGTTTTTAACTATAGACATAAGTTGGGTTGCATTTTCATTTTTATTTAAAGCTTTTATTGGATTACCTTGATAGTTAACTATAGCGGTACTACAATCATCACTTACCATTGATAACGCATTAGCCCAAGCACTTGTAGCTCGCTCTTCTTTTTGATCATATAACATGTAAAACTCACCGGGATTTTTTAGTTTTGATGCTTTATCATTTTTAATCATATCAATACTATCTTGTCTTTCTTGAACTCTTAAACAAATTTTACATCTTGTATTTGACCATATTTCTCCATCAATCGCAACACTCGGTTTTTGAGTAGATAAAATTAAATGAATACCTAAACTTCTTCCAATTCTTGAAATAGCTATCAACTCCTTAATAAATTCTGGTGCTTTTACTTTTAATTGCGCAAATTCATCTACAACAATAAATAAATGTGCAATATTTTGTAACTGTTTCTTTTCAACACAAACCTTTTGATACTCATCAATATTTATTGTGTTTATATTATATAGATTCTTCATATCATTAAAAAGTTTTTGTCGACGTTTACATTCTAAATCAAGTGAAACTAACACTCTTTGTAAATCAAATTGTTCTAAATTCGTTAATGTACCCACAATATGCGGTATATAATTACCTTTATACTTTAATGAGTCACTTAATCCACCTCCTTTAAAATCAATTATTGCAAATTGTAAAAATTCATAAGAAAAATTTAAAGCCAATGATAATAAATAAGTAATTATAAATTCTGATTTTCCAGCACCTGTAGATGCTCCTATCATCATATGAGGACCATGATGTGATTCATGTAAGTCTAAATTTAAAATCTCATTATTTTCATAAAATCCTATAGGAACACTTAAAGATTCTTTCTTTTTTTTCCATAAATCTTTTATCATGTTTTTATCAATTTTACTACTATACAAATCATTAAATGTTGTCTTTCTTTTTGATACTAAATAAGATGATTTAATCCTTACTTTATAGATACTATCTAGTGCATCAATAATATCAATTTCATCATCAACAAAATCTATTACATACCTACCACAATTGTTAACAAGAAAACTTTCTTTATCATCAATAAGATATTCACTACACCACCATGGAACTTTATATTCATCATCAACAATATAGATGCACTTTTTGTCACCTAACACTTCATTATCTAAACCAAATAGTTCTTGAATTATGTATATTTTATTTTGGTTATTATCATGATTAATATAATTATTTATATCTTTTCTAGATGTAGCAATATTCCATGTATTCATACAATTTAAAAGATGTGGCAACTTATATAGATAGAGATTCTCTTTAAGAAATTTCTTATTACAAATTAAAACAATTTCTAATTCATCAAAAGAATAAAAAGCTGAGATTTGTAGCAAAATATAATTAAGCCATTTATTATTAATAGATGCTATTGCAAAATGATTTGTATTTATTAAATCAACATAATTCCAAGATTTTTGAAAATACTCATAATAATCAATAACTAGTTTAGCTTTATTTAAATAATAAGTATCATCTAATTCAGGAAGATTACTAAAATTTATTCTACTTTTTACCTTAGAATATCCTAGTGTTAGCTTTAGATAATCATTATGATAAATTTTTTTACTAAATAAAATCGAGTCCCTATTCAATGTTTTTTTATAAATATCAGCCATAGAGAAGCTTCTTTGATTATCTGTTACTAAATAATCTTTGTAATATTCCTCGATTTTTATTACTATCCTATTAATTTCATCATCTATTTTTTTAAATCTCTCATTTTTAGATTTAATATTTTCTTTTTTTTCATATAATCTGTAAATTGGTTGATAAATTATAATACTTAAAATCATAACTGAAGGTAATATAACAATAGGAATAATTTCATTTAAAGATCTTCCTTGTAAATAACTATTATAACCAGAAAGAAGACCACTACCTAGTGAAGCAATTGACATTAATAATGTTGGAGCAATTACAAAAAATAATGGCATCTTCTTTGTTTTTTGAAGTTTATCTATCCTTAAAAACTTTATATCACATTTTGGATAATCACTTAAAAATCTTGGGGTTTGATTAATATAGTTTATTTCCTTGTGGTGTTTAATAAACTTAGGAACTATATTATATATTTTTAAGTTAACCTCTAAATTATTTGGACTATTTATCATAATAAATTCTTTACAAGGTATAATCACTAAATCCAAAAGAAATATTGGTTTAAAATATTCAAATTCTGTTATTTTTTTATTATTAATAAAAGGAAAACTATTAGAAATTATTTGCCTTTCATAATACCTAATTTCAACATGTATGAAATCTATTTGATCTGCATTATAAATAATATCACACTGTTTTCCTTTACCGATTGATACAAAATCTCTCCAATAATACTTTTTAAAAATACTATTCATTATTTTTATCGACAATAACAATATTACACTGTACTTTATATTTGTTATCTTTAGTAGATACTGTTAATATTCCAACTGTCGCTTTTGATGAGCTTATCTTAAAATTATCATCTACTTTGATATCTTTATTATTTATACTGTACTCAATATCATCATAATTATATCCTTTAGGAAGTCCTGTAATACTGATTTGTTTCTCATCATTTATATTCATAACTAAATTATATTCAGATAAAGTTATGTTCTCACTCTCAATATCATCTAACTTAAAGTTATCATCAGCAATATAATTATCAATAAAACATTTTTTTACAAATTGTCCATTTTCAATATATCTTTTATCCGCTGGAATAAGTGATGCATTCTTATCATTAAATATACTCTTTTTATAACTTAAACCCACTTTAGACGCTAATGTATCTTCACTATTTACTACAACATCCGTAGACCAAAAAGCACTTATTTCTCCACAAACTTTAAATTTATCTGAGTTATTTTCTAACTGATCATATTCTAAATTAGATTTTTCAATCTTACGTTCATTTTTAAGTAAAATTGAAGACTGAATCTTTGTTCTAATTCCACTTTGTAATGAAATGTTAACAAGTGGTTTATTAAAGATATCAATTCCCGTATTAATTCCACCAATAATACCTCCAGTAGCCCTAATCATAAAATCATTTCTTTTTTCATTATCATGAAAAAATCTCATTTTATTCTTCTTTATTTCAATACCCATTTCATTATCACTTTTAAAAGATAACTCTATTTTACCATTTGCATATAGATATAATTGAATTCTTGCACTCAAATTCATAAATGGAACATTAGGAATAGGAACTGAAATTTTACCTAAAGTTATTGTTGCTTCTAAATTATCACTGTTAATTCCTCTTATGCCATTAAGAATTTGGTTTCCAATATTTTTAGATACTTCAGAATATATGTGTTTATGTCTACCTTTACTATAAGATAAAGATGATGTTGCTGAATAGTTTAATTTTAAATATGCATCATCAATTGAAAATCCTTTAGTGTCCCACCTTACAGAGGGGTTAAAATCAAACACTTTAAATTGTGCAGCTAAATTTCCTCCTGCTTTTAATTTCTTAGATATTTTGGCACTTAATGATGTTTTAGTTATATCTACTGATACACTATAATCTTCATGAGTAAATTTTTTACTTGCTAAAGTTTGCAAAAAAGGATTTTTAAAAGATATCCCATCTTCAAAATCCCCATTTTCACCAACTTCAATATCAAAATCCCCAAAATCAATTTCAGCTTCTGTAAAATCTACTTCAAAAGTTGAATCTACGTTAACTTCCTTAAAAATTTCATCATATTCTGGAACAGTTAAATTTATTTCTGTAAACCCATCGTTCTCTTTTATAGATGTTACTTTATATGCCATGTTTTCAAACTGATCAGAAGTCACTATACTGTCAACTAAAATACCTAAATCTATCCCTTCAATTTCAGCAACTAAATTTGCTTTATTAAAAAATACATTATATCCAGTAAGATCAATTATATCACTATTGAACTCAAAAGATGAACTGCTTTCTTCAGTAGACCAATTATTAATGTAATCAATCATTATATCAAGTTTTTCTAAAGCTTCTTCTTCAGTTAATTTATCTTTTGGATTGAAACAATCTCGATCATCTAATGTAAATAAACCAAGACTGACAGATGCACTAATATGATCAGGAAATTGTGACTTTGATGAATCCTTTACTTTCTGATCAGAACTTGTATCACCATATAAATTTACCAGTGTATAAGCAGCCCATTCTTTTGTCAGTGGTTTACTTGGATCAAAATTAACTGAATTATTTAATACACTCCACTCAACTGCAGCTTGGATATCATTAAAATATTGATTATTTTGTTTAACATTAACAAAATACGGACTTTCTTCAAAATGATCTGGTATTTCAGCTTTTTTTACTATATGACTTACCCACTCACCCATTGTAAACTCATCCTTTTTACTTTCTTTGCAACCAGAAAAAAGAAATGATAAGCATAAGCAAATTGTTAATAGCTTAAGTTTATGTTTGAACACTTGATGCATTTGACACAATAGTATTCTCTAATGAATCATAGCTTGATACTGCTAGATCTAAAAAAGCACTATAACGGTCTATTAATTCTTTTTGTGATTCAAATCTGGTTGCGAAAGTATTAAATCTTTGTCTAATTGCTTCTCCGCCCTCACTTATCCAGGCAGCACTTAAGTTATTCATTTCTTTTTTTACCGTAATTAAATTATCATACATTTTCTCATTTATTGAGCGAATAGTAGATGCAGTTGATGAAACCTCTGCAAGTGAAATCCTAATTTCTTCCATTTTTTATACTTTTGATTATTAAACCAAAACTCTCCTTTCTTAGATTTTATTTGCTTGTGCTACTAGTTCATCTTGAATATCACGATAAGATCTTGCTGATATTCTTAAAAATTCTGAATATTGATCACATAAAATAGCAACTTGATTAAAATCACTTTCAAAACTATAAATTTTGTTAGTAAAAGCTTGATTGTCACTTCCTTGCCATGCTGCTCTCATTTTTTCAACTTCATCAATAAGCATTTTGATCTGTTTTTTGTAATCCTGTGTTAGTTGATCAATTCTTGTAGAATTTCTCTCTAATGTAACAGGATCTACATAAATTTTTTTCATGTCTTTTTCTCCTTCCTGCTCTATTATTATTCAAATGTTATAAAGTCCTAAAAAAAAGATTCATTTTAAACAAATGAACCTTTTTTATATTTTATTTAATGATTGATCTATATCCTTTAACAATTTATCTATATCTTCAATACTTAAGTTTTTTACACCACAAGCATTCTTATGTCCGCCACCAGTGTATTTATTTGCAATTTCAATTAAATTTAGATGTTTTGATCTAATTGATCCTTTATAACAATTATTATCTGTATCAGACTGAGTAAATAAACACCATACATCCAACTCATTAATATTACCAAATTCTGCAACATGACTTCTTGCCTTATTCATACTAATGTTAAAATCTTTTACCTCATCAACTTTAATAATTGCATAGCCAATACTATTAAAAAACTGTAACTTAGTTCTTAAAAATGAGATAAACTTATACTCTGCTAATGGCCTATCATACACTTCTCTACTTAACTTTGAGATATCAAGTCCTGTTGATATAAGTTTTGATGCAACATCAAATGTTTCTTTTGTTGTATTAGTAGTTTTAAACGATAATGTATCAGTAAGAATTCCTTTATAGAAAAAAGAAGCCGCATCACTACAAATACTGTTATTTTTAATTTCATCTAAGATAATGGGTACATATTGACAAGTTGCTGCCTTAGAAGTATCAACAAATTCTAAATTCGTAAACGTTTCTATTTGGGGATGATGATCAATTTTCACACTACATTTTGCTTTATCAAAATAATTACCATCTACTCGATCACTAGCTGATGTATCTAGCACAAATGCCAAACTATTAGAAATATCTTCAAGTTTTTCTTCATCCATCTCATACTCACCATAATTATCATTGCCACAAACAATTACTTTTTTATCTGGATAATTCTTATTAAGCCACATTTTTAAACCAAACTGAGATCCAATAGCATCCATATCTGGATTAATATGTCTATATATTGAAATAATGCTAAATTCTTCAATCATATTTTTTAATTTTAAAATCATTTTAAACGATCCCTAATATTCTTTTTGTATCCCTAGCAATAACCAGTTCCTCATTAGTTGGAACAATCCATACTTGTACATTTGAGTTTTCTTTAGATACACAACATTCTTTTCCTCTTGTTTTATTATTCAATTCGTAGTCAATAGATAGATTTAATCCACTCTCGATTGCCTTTAGAACAAGTTCACGCAAGAATGTATCATTTTCACCAAGACCAGCAGTAAATGCAATCGCATCAACGCCACCCATTTGTAAAAAGTAACCACCAATAGTATTTATAACCCTATTTACATAAATATCATATGTTAGCTTTGCCTGTTCATTACCAGAATTAACTGCCGCCTCGATATCTCTGGCATCACTTGAAATACCAGAAATTCCAAGCATTCCTGATTTCTTATTAAGAGCGTTATTAATTTCATCTGCACTCATTTTTGTTTCATTTTGAATATATGTAACAATTGCTGGGTCAATATCACCACATCTTGTTCCCATCATGATTCCTCCAAGTGGTGTGAATCCCATTGAAGTATTAACACTTTTACCACCATCAACCGCTGTAATAGATGCGCCATTTCCTAAATGACATGTAATTATTTTTGTGTCTTCTATTTTTTTATTCATCAACTCTGCACAACGTTCTGCAACATATTGATGGCTTGTACCATGTGCTCCATAACGTCTAACACTGTATTTTGTATACCATTCATATGGAACTGGATACATATAAACATCTTTTTTCATACTTTGATGAAAAGCTGTATCAAATACAAAAACGTGTTCAATCTCTGGAAGAGCTTCCTTAAATGAACGATATCCAATTAAATTTGCTGGATTATGAAGTGGAGCTAAATGAGATAATGCTTCAACCTTTGAAGTTGAATCTTCATCTGCAATAACAGAGTCATCAAAGAATGTTCCTCCTTGAACAACTCTGTGACCAGCTGCACTAATTTCTGACAAGTCTTTTACAACATTGTACTCTAAAAGCGATTCTAACAACATTTTAACAGCAACATTATGATCCTTTATTACAACTTCTTTTACATGTTTTTCTCCTGCAACTTTTATTGTAAATACACCATCATCTAATCCTATTCTCTCAGCAATTCCCGATGTTAATACTTTTTCACTTGGCATTTCAAATAATTGAAATTTTAATGATGATGAACCTGCATTAACCGATATTATTTTACTCATGTATAAATCCTCCTTATTCTGTTTCAATACATGCATCAATCAATTGATTGATTTCTTTAACATCAAACTTCTTTATTTCTAAATAGTAAGCCATTCTTTTGTTAAAAGATGAAACACATTTTAATTTCGTCTCAAACTTTTCTAATATTTTATTACTTTTCTTTAAGGCATCAAATACAGCAGATCTTGTGATATCAAGTATCTCAGATATCTCCGATAATGAAAAGTCTTCACGATAGTAATAATAACATATTGTTTTTTGCTTATCAGTAAGTAAGTTTTCATAAAAATCCAAAAATAAGTTTGCCTTTTCTTTATTCATCATCTCTTATACCTCTTGTTATACTATATAAATACGAATCAATATCAAACGGACGTAAATCTTCAGGTTTTTCTCCAAGTCCAATAAAATATACAGGAATTTTGAGGTTGTCTTTAATCGCTAGTACAACCCCACCCTTAGCAGTACCATCCATTTTAGTTAGAATAATACCACTAACATTTGTAACTTCTTTAAAAATTTCCGCTTGAGATAATCCATTCTGTCCTGTTGTAGCATCTACAACAAGCCATACGTGATTTGGAGCATTTTCAATTTCTTTTCCAACTACTTTATGCATTTTCGATAGTTCATTCATTAAGTTTTGTTTATTTTGAAGTCTACCAGCTGTATCACAAAGTAAGATATCTATATTGTTTTCTTTTGCATAACGACAGCCATCAACAAGCACACTACTTGGATCGCTATTTTCTTTTCCTTTTATACAGTGTACATTGAGGGTATCAGCCCATTTTGCAAGCTGATCAACCGCACCTGCTCTAAATGTATCTGCAGCAACAACAGCAACACTTTTGCCATGTGTTTTAAAATATTCAACTAGTTTTGCACATGTTGTCGTTTTACCACTACCATTTACACCAACAAGCAAAATAACACAAGGTCCTTCTTTTGAAAACTCTAGTTTTTCAACTTTCTCTTCTTCATATATTTCTTTCATTATTTCCATCAAGAAATCCATTACTGTTGCAAATGATGGTATAGCATAATATTCATTACCTCTTTTACGAAGTTGACTACATATTTTATCAGCAGTGTGGATTCCAACATCACTCTCAAGCAAAACTATCATCAATTCTTCTAAAAATTCATCATTTATTTCTTTATAGATTGATGATATTTTTTTTAGATTATTACTAAACACTGAATTTGTTTTCTTAAATCCATTTAAATAAATTGCTTGATCATCTTTTTTTCTAAATGACTCTTTTATTCTTTTAAATAAACTCATAGTTTCACCTCTTTTTGACTTTCATCTGCAAGGTCAATCGCATCTTTTAGCTCAACCTTTAACATCTGAGAAACCCCTTGTTTTTGCATCGTCACTCCATAAAGTATTTCACATTGTTGCATTGTACCTGGACGATGAGTAACAACAATAAACTGAGTTTGTTGAGTAAAGTTTTTTATGTATCTTGCAAATCTTTCAACATTCCCTTGATCTAATGCTGCCTCTACTTCATCAAAAATACATAAAGGAACAGGTCTTACTTTTAAAATAGAAAATAGTACACAAATTGCTATTAAACTCTTCTCACCACCTGAAAAAAGTCTAATATTTTGAACTGCCTTACCAGGAGGTTGTACATCAACATCAATTCCTGTATTTAATATATCATTTGGATCTTCTAAGATTAATTTTGCTTTACCACCACCAAATAATGCTCTAAATGTATTATTAAGTTCACTATTAATTGCATCAAACATTTCTTTAAACTGTCTACTCATTACATGATCCATTTCATCAATAACAGACAATAATTTTTCTCTGCTCTCAATTAAGTCTTTAATCTGTGTATTTAAAAATTCATACCTTTCATTTACTTCAGCATATTCCTCTGGGGCATTCATATTAACATTACCTAGTCTATCAATTTCTTGTCTTAATTGTAGTACTTCATCTTTTGAATTTTCTAAATTATTTTCTTTAACTTTAGTTTTAGCAAATTCAAATGTTAACTGATATGCAGTAGCAAGCCTTTGTAAATCGTTATCTAATTTTGTCTCTAGTTTAGCCTGATCAATTAGAATAGCATTTTTACTTGCAGAAGCTAGTTCATATTCTTTTCTAATTTGACGAATTTGAACTTCCTTTCTCTCATATTCATTAGAAAGCTTCATTCTAAACTCTTGAGTTGATCTGATTTCACTTGTTATTTCATCTCTTGAAGAATATACATCATTTAACTTTATTATAATTTCATCAGCAAAGCTCTTTTCTTCATCATTTTTAAGTGATGAATCATTGGGACGTATTAATTCATAGTCACTCTTTAATTTCTCATATTTTGCACGTTTAGCATCAACTATAGGCTCAAGTTTTGCAGCATTAATTCTTCTATCCATTAAATTTCTTTCAACATCATTTCGCTTTTTTAAGTAATCTTGCAGCTTTTGTTGAATAATTGTTGATGAAGCTTTTTGAGAATCTATAAGATTGACAATTTCTCCAAGTTCTTTTTTAACCGTTAATAGTGAAGTACTATTTTTAATTTTTCCACCAGTAATTGATCCACCCTTATGAATTACATCACCTTCAATTGTAACAATTTTATACTTAAATTTAATTAAGCTTGCAAGTTTATTTCCGTTTTCAAGGTTATCTGTTACCAAAACATTATTCAAAAATGCATCTTTTATTATTGTGTATTCATCATCACATGTAACAAAATTACTAGCAACACCTAGGTAACCTTTTGTATTATTACATATAATTTCATGTTCCTTATTAACAGCTCTATATTGTAAAACATTTAATGGTAAAAACGTTGCTCTTCCGCTTTGATTTCTCTTTAAAAAATTAATAGCTAAACGAGCAGAGTCTTCATTATTGGTTACAATATTATACATTAAACCACCAAGAGCAACACTTAATGCTTCTTCATATCCACTCTCTGGCTTTAGAATTTGTACAACAACCCCAAGCACACCAGATAGTGATTGTTGATTATCCATTACTGATTTAACACCTGATTGAGAATTAAAAGGATCCTTAAGCAAATTCGATAGAAATTCTTCTCGATTTTGATATCTTCTTATAATATTCTCGCTCTCTTCTTTTTTAGTTGATTGATCAGCAATACTTAATGCTATTTGAGATAAATCTTCGCTATATAAATTAATTTCTGTATTATACTTTGAAAGTCTATCCATTCTATCTTCATACTCAAACTTAGCTTCTTTTAGTAAAGATTGAATTTGTTTTGCTTTTTCTTCACTAGTACCAATTTCAATAGCATACTTTCTTTTCTCATCCAATTCAATTTTTCGAGTTTCAAGTTGTTGTATTTCATTAATTGTATTCATTAGTTTTTCTTGTAACTTATTGACCTTTTTTTCAAGTTCAACAATTTCTTTTTTTATTTCAGTATTATTATTTTCATGAACTTGAATTGTAGTTTGATGCATTACTGTTTGTGTTTCGATATTAAATAATGTTTTTTTAGCTTCTTCAATTTGACTATTTAATAAATCTATATCCTCTACTAATACAGCAATTTCAATCTCTTCAAGTCTTGCTTTTTTCTCACGAAATATTTCAGCTTTTATTGCCTGTTTCTTAAGAGGTGAAACTTGTCTTTCAAGTTCATTTAGAATATCCTGTGTTCGCTCAATGTTATCCTTAGTTCTCTCTAATTTAGAAAGCGACTCCATCTTACGTTTTTTATACTTACTTACACCAGCTGCCTCTTCAAAAATTGTTCTTCTCTCAATCGGTTTAGCCTCAGCAAAACTACTGATATTACCTTGAGAAATCATTGATAGTGAATCTTTTCCAAGACCTGAATCTAAAATTAAATTTATTACATCCTTTAAACGTACATGATTCCTATTTATTAAATATTCTGCATCTTGTCCATCTCTATAAAGTCTTCTAGTAATTTCAATTTCATCTAATTCACTACTTAAAAAACGATTTGTATTATCAAAAACAAGTGTTACTTCAGCCATATTTACTTTTTTACGATCAGCACTTCCAGCAAATATAACATCTGACATCATTGAACCACGCAGTGATTTAACTGATTGCTCACCTAAAACCCAACGAATAGCATCAGTAATATTACTTTTACCACAACCATTTGGTCCAACAACTCCTGTTACCGAATTTTCAAAATTTATAACAACTTTATCTGCAAAAGATTTAAAACCTTGCATCTCTATTCTCTTTAGAAACATGGCTTTCCTCCTTAATTTCCTATATTATATTGTAACAAAAAAAGCCTTTTAATAAAAGGCTTATTTATTTCTCTGTAATAAGGTTCATAATTTTTTCATCATCTGTAAATACTTCCACTATTTTAGAATTACCAAAATAGTCAAAATTAAATGTTGTTTTAACATCTTTTACTTTTAAATTACAATTGTAATCGCCCTCTAATAAAAACGCGTTACCTAATCCATCTTTTAAAATAAACTCATTTACTCTACAAAGGTTACAATTTTCTTTATTCTTTAAGTAAATAGAATTAATAACACAGTGTTTCATACTCATCATACATCTCTTACTTACAACAGAATCAATAAGAGATGGAAAAAAATCATTTCTTTTTTTAAATTCATTTATAAGCATAGTTTTTTGATCATTATTAAGTTCGTTAGATAACATTGCAATTTTAATATTGTTTTCATAAAGACATTGCAGTGCAAAACTATTGGTAACATTAAAATTTGATGATGCTATTGCTATTGTATTTTCACTTATTGAAGTTAAAGAACCTAATTCATTACAAAGAACATATTGCTTTTTATAATAAACACTTTCTTCATTAATAAGCGGAGTAATTGGATAAATATTATCTATATTATACAAATCTTTATTTTCAGAGAAAACAATATATTTATTATTATCAATTAACTTAATTTGATCTTCATTTTTGATAATTAAACAATTTAAACTATATTCATCTAATTTGTTTTTTAATCCTTTATACACTAAAGGATAATTCTCATTTATGTCCCTCTCTAAAATTTTCTTATCCAGTGCTAAGATAATCTTCCTTTTTAAATCATTAATTAATTTAACTGGCATAAAAAAATCTTGAAATGCACCAGATATTTTACATACTTGGTATATACTTTCACCAAATTTAAGCATTTGTTCTTCAAATCTTACACGATCAATTGGACATGTTTTAGCAGTGAGTGCAATAGCATCACTATAAATAATAACTTCTATACCTGACTTTTCAATTGCAACAACCTTAATTTTTTTATCTATTTCAACTTTGTATTTAATTTCAATATCTCTTTTAAATAGATCTTTTCTACTATTTATTTCATTTATTAGATTTATATCTGTTGTTTTAATAACCTTATCAGAAATATTTACTCTATCAATATTATAGAATGAAATTATATCACCAGCATTCCCTTTTGACTTAAGCAACCCATTTATTTCAATAAGATTAGCAACAATTCCAACATCACCATTATCACTAATTATTCTTAATCCATCACCTTGAGCTATATCACTATTTAGCTTTATTTGAGTCATATTACCCTTTTTAAAGATAACTTCTCCTATTTCAATTCCCATATGATTAGGACGTCTTGTACTCATAAGATTATTATCATCAGAAAAAATAAAACCTTTGGTATAACCTCTATTAAATAAAACCATTAATTCTTCAAGTTTTTTCTGAGTTAATGTATACTTTTTTCCACTATAATAAGCATCAATAGCTTCCTTAAAAACCTTAGTAACCATACCCACATATTCAGGACGTTTCATTCGTCCCTCAATTTTTAAACTTGTAACACCTGCTTCTATAATTTCACCAATATTTTCAATGACATTTAAATCCTTTGGGCTAAGTAAATATTCATCTTTTAGCTTGATTTCTTCACCGTTTTTTTCTAATTTATATTTCATCCGACATGATTGAGCACAAGATCCTCTATTGCCTGATCTATTTTGAGTAAAATGACTCATGTAACACTGACCTGAATAGCATATACACAATGCTCCATAAGTAAAAATCTCGATATCCACACCTAAATCACAACATTTTTTTATAAGGTTAATCGGTGTTTCTCGTGCCAAGACTACTCTTTTCACACCCATTTTCTTTAACCAATTAACCCCAGCTTCATTATGAATATGCATCTGCGTAGATGCATGTATTTCCATATCGGGGTATTGTTTTCTTATTCTATCTAATAAACCTAAATCTTGAACAATAATAGCATCAACACCATTATTATAATAAAAATCAACATCATTCATTGCTCTATCAAATTCATCTTCAAATAAAAGTGTATTCATAGTTACATATATTTTTACATTTCTAAGATGACAAAACCTTATTGCTTGTTGCATGCTTTCATAGTCAAAATTATTTGCATTAGCTCGAGCTCCAAAATTTATTCCACCACAATACACCGCATCTGCACCGTTAATAACAGCACTTTTAAGAGCCTCCATACTACCAGCTGGTGCTAATAATTCAATTTTATTCATACTTTTCACCATTATTTATTTCTAAGTAAGTGCATTCTTTTTTATTAAACTCCTTTGCAAGTCCTCCAAGTGATGTTTCTTTTAACTCCACAGTAATTTTTTGACCTGTATAGTGCATTGTATTAACTACCATATCAAAACTTATTCTATTTCTTTTGAATTTTGTCATATGTTTTGCTAAAAGACAAGCATCAAATGAACGTAACACTCCAACAGCATTTCTTTCAATACATGGAATAATTACATATCCCTCTACAGGGTCACAAGTTAATCCTAAGTGATGCTCCATCGCAATCTCAGCAGCACACTCAATTTGATTAAGTTCTAGATCATTTATATAAGCATAAGCAGCACTTGCCATTACACAAGCACTACCAATTTCAGCTTGACACCCCCCTACAGCACCTGAAATAGTTGCATTTTCTTTGATTAAATTTCCAAAGATACCAGCAACTTTCAAGGCATTAATTAATTTTTCTTTTGACACCTTAATTTCTTTATATAAATAATACATCATTGCAGCTAAAACACCACAAGCACCCAATGTTGGTGCTGTTACCACAATCCCCATACTAGCATTTTCTTCTGATGCAGCATATGCGTAAGACATTAATAAAAGTTTTTTTCTATGTTCGCTATCTTCAACTACTTTTGCATTTTCATATAATGATTTAGCAACTTTTTCTACCTTTAGTGAACCTGGTAATATCCCGCTACTGTTAATACCTCTATCAACAGATTCTATCATTTTCTCTAATATATTCTCTAAATACATATCAATCCCTTGATCTTTTAATGTTACATATTCAACAATACTTAGATTATTATCATTGCAATATTTTTTTATTTCATCAAATGATTTTTCATTATAAACATCTTGTGCAAACTCCTCACACTCTTTTATAGAAATTGCACCACCACCTATAGAAAATACCGTCCATTTACCAATAACATTATTAAAACTATCAAATCCACTTATATAAAACCCATTAGGATGTTTTTCATTCCAATTTTCATAAAAATTAATTATAGTATTATCACCAAGGCACTGCTTTATAATAAGATCAGTAAAATGTCCTTTTCCTGTAAGTGATAAAGAACCATATAGATCAACTTTATATGCACAGCACGCTTTAAATGCTTCTTTAAATTTTATACAAGCAATCTTTGGAGCTAATGTATGACTACTACTAGGTCCAGGTCCTACACGATATAGTTCTCTTAGTGATTTCATTACATATGTCCCCCAATTTTTATTAAAAGTAGTTCAAAATATTTATTTTTATCCAATTTACCATCTTTTATCCCTTGATCAGTTTCTGCTAGCTCATTTAAAATCTTTAAACATCTATCAATACTCAATAATTTCAAAGTGTTAATAGCCAACTTAATTCTATAAGGATGAGCATTAATAATATTTTTAATTTCAAACTCATCATAACCAATATTTAAGTAATATTTAATTTGATATAAAAATCTAAACTGACTTGAAAGCAGATAAATTAAGTGTATAGGTTCAGTATTTAATTCTTTTAGTTGTTTCCAAATCATGAAGATATCACTTATTTTATTTGCAACTACAGCATTAATTAAATTAAAGACATCATTTTCAAGTGGAAATATAATTAAATCTTCAATAACTTTTTCATTAATATCACCATTAAATACTAATAATTTATTTAACTCATTATGAAAATAACTCAGATCATTAGGAAGCTTATCAGCAAGCAGTGAAATAGCCTTTTCTGAAGAAGATATCTTATTTTTTTTAATTTCTTTTCTAACATACATCTTAAAATCGTTCTCACTCAATGGGTTAACATTAATAGATTCAGAATTTTTTTGGATAAATTTTACTATTTTCTTTCTTTTATCAAGCGTAGTATTCCCATAAAAAATCAATTCACAATCATTATTATAATTTTTCATATAATTTTCTAATAACTCAACATCTTTATCTTGTAATTTACCACTTGCACTTAAAAAAATTGGATTTTTTAAAACAACTGTTTTTTTATTAGAAAAAAAAGGAATTGTATTACAAACTTCCAAAAAAGTTTCAATAGAAAACTCTTTATCAGTTGCATCAAAAAAAGTAATGTTCATCTCTTTATTTTCTATATCAAAAGAATCAATTAATTTATTTAATTCTTTTTTTAATAAATATTCTTCACTTCCAATTAATAAATAATTCATTTTATCACCTATTCCATTATAGCAAATTTTTTACTACTAGTTATAATAAAATTAAATAAAGGACTAAAGTAAAAACTAATGTCACCCTCTGTTTGGGTGTCTAGCATCGTGATTTTCATTTTGTTTATTGTTTCAACAACATCTTTACTAGGATGAAAATATCTATTCTTTAAACCACTACTATTAACACATAGTAATGGATTTACATTATCTAGAAATGCCATTGATGTACTCGTGTTAGATCCATGATGAGCAAGTTTTAATACATCAGCATTTAGTTTAGGATAATTTTTAATAAAATCTCTTTCTACTCTTTTAGATATATCTCCAGTAAGTAAAAAAGAAATCTTATTTATTGATACATACAGTATAAGTGAATTTTCATTTTTACTATTATAATTCGGATTATTTAATGAGCTAATTAAAAAATTATTATCAGCATAATTATCATGTGTTGTAATAACATTTTTAACATCAAAATCCTTCACTAAATTATTTAGTGAACCAGAATGATCTTCATCATCGTGTGTAATAAATAAAGCATCAATTTTATTTACTCCTTTAGCACTTAAAGTATCATGAAGCCCTCTATATTGACTGTTTTTACCTGTATCAATCAATATTGTTTGATTATAAATTGCAGATTTTAAAAGAATACTGTCACCTTGTCCAATTTGAATAAATCTAACTTCCGTAAACGGGTGAAATAAGCCACCAATTAAAAAAAGCGTGAAAGTTGTAAGAAAATATAATGATTTTTTCTTTTTTTGAACAATTTGTAGTAGGATAAATGGAACAACTCCAAAACCAAACCAGCTACCTCTAATTGTAAAATTACTATAAATTATATCTATAAAATTAATAAAAGATGTAAATATTATGTGAAATTTGAAAATTGGTAGAAACAGTTCAATCCATGAACACAAATAAAAGATACCAAAAATCTTCATTAAAAATGGATAAAACAATACAGTAATATAATTTACATGTTTAAAATAAAAACTTTGTATTACACAAATAAGGTTAATTCTATTTGTAGTTTTGTTTTTATATGATACAAGATTCATTAATTTAAATAAAAATGGAATAATAAAAGCTAAAGAAAATAACTTCATTGGAAAAAACAAATAACATAAAAATCCAAATAACCCTAACTTATCATCATTATCTAATGGTAAGTATTTTATAATGGTTGAAAAAAAGATTCTCATAATAATAAAATTAAATTGATAAAAATAAAGTAATATAATTATAATTACAATTTCTATTTTATCTATATCATCCTTATAAAGGATAAACTGTAGTATATATCTAAGCAAAGATAAAAATCCCACAACAGAAAATCCAACTTGATATAAAATATCTAAAGCTCCTTCTTTATTTTGTATATTAAATATCATCTTTAGTAAAAAGTTCTTTTTGTTTATATTTTCTATTTTACTAATTGATTCATACACATTTGATCTTAGGCTATTACCTTTTTTAATTAATTTTACAAAATCACTATAAACTGTATGAGAAATATTATTTTCTTTTGCCCATTTTTTAAAATTGAATGCATATGTTGTTGGAGCACTATTAACTCTTTTTAGTATTCCTTTGACCTCGATAACATCATCAAAATTACATTTATGACAATTTGAAACTAAAATATTATTATTTCCATTACTCATTACTACTGAACTGCTTTTTATTGCAGTTATTTTACCACTATTAAATTCATTATTAGACATTGGTATACTTAAAACAAATAAAAAAAGCCAAAGTAAAACGACTGTTTTCTTAGAGTATGTAAAGATCCAAGTAATTGATAGAAATATTATAAAGTAAATATTGGATATACCTAGTATTTTATATAAAACTCCATATAAAAATAACGGAAGTATTATTTTATTCATAAAGAAATATCCTCTTTAATTTTTTCAAACTTACCTAAGCCTATGCCCTTAACTTCCATCAACTCTTCTAAACTTTGAAAAAAACCAATACTCTCTCGATATTCTATTATGTTTTTTGCAGTACTTTCTCCAATTCCCTTAAGTGTTTTTAATTCTTTTAAAGAACCAGTATTAATAGATACTTTTGAAAATTCCTTCTTTTCAAAAATTTCAATAAAGTCCTTATCATGAAACACCATTTTTTTATTTAACCAACTTAAATCTGCATTATCATATAATCCAATCTCTTTTAGCTTTTCATATACACTTGCTTTATTTTTTACTACATAAACACCAGGATTTTTAACCGCCCCTCTAATTTCTACTTCTATCATTTCATCACTTGGATCATTTATCTTTACTATATCAACATTTGATAAGCAAGAAATTATAAACAATAAAAAAATAAGTAGTTTTTTCATAATCACCTCTACTTATTTTTAAACTTAATTTTAATTTTCCTACTTTATTGAAAGTATTTTTACTTTATATGGTTTTTCCACATCTACTTCGACTACAGATCCAGCCTTTTTATCTAACATAGCAAGTGCTAGTGGGGTTGAATTAGAAAGCTTACCATTAAGAGGATCAGATTCTACAGATCCCACGATTATAAATGTTTCTTTTTCTTTGGTATCAACTTCCTCTATTTCAACAGTTGTTCCTAGCTTAACAATTTTAGAACTACCTTTTTTTTCTTTAATTATTTCGATATTATCAAGCATTACTTCAAGATCTCTAATTCTTGCCTCAACTTGTGCCTGACGATCTCTTGCTGCATCATAATCAGCATTTTCAGATAAATCACCTTGTGCTCTTGCTGCTTTTAAATCTTCTATAACATCGTTCTTTACTACATGAACTAAATTATCATATTCATTTTTAAGTTCCTCAAAACCTTCTTGAGTTACATATATTTTTTTATCAGTTACCATTTTTTTACACTCCTTAATCTTCGTTTGAAATTATAACATATTTGAATTAATTATGCTATTAATTTTTGTAATCAACAAATCAACTGCTACTTTATTTTTTCCACCATTAGTAATAATTACATCAGCATATTTTTTACTAGGTTCAACAAATAAATCATGCATATTCCTAACAGTATTAGTATATTGATTAATTATTGACTCAAGCGATCTACCACGTTCATTTAAATCACGTTGTAAACGCCTTATAAATCTAATATCTGCATCTGTATCTACAAAAATTTTAATATCTAGTAAATCTCTTAAATCTGCATTCTCTAATACAAATAAACCCTCAACCACAATGACATCACAAGGTTTAATAATTTCAACAGATTTACTTCTTGTATGTTCGACAAAATCATACAGTGGTTTTTTTATAAATTTTTTGTTTTTTAAATCTATTAAATGGCTAATCAAAAGTTTTGATTCAATAGCAAGTGGATGATCATAATTTGTTTTAGTTCTATCTTGTAAATCTATATTACTTTGATCAAAGTAATAATCATCCAAACATATAATTACAACTGCATTAGACTCTTCAAATTTATCTTTAATGGCTTTAGCAACCTCAGATTTACCAGAGGCACTACCGCCACCAATTCCAATAATAATAGGATTCATAGTTTAAATTACCTCAAATATTTATCAACATTTGCTTCATGTTCTTCTAAGTTTTCTGCAAAATAAACTTTTCCATCGTTGTATACATCAGCCATAAAATACAAGAATTCTGATTTAGTAGGATTTAATACAGCGTTTAATGCTTCTTCACTAAAGTTTAAAATAGGTCCAGGTGGTAATCCTTGATATCTATAAGTATTGTAAGGAGATTCATGATTTGGATTGCTCTCACAATCTTTCCAATCTTTACCACTATCTAAATCAAGAGCATAACACACGGTTACGCTACTTTGTAGCTTCATATTTATGTCTAAGCGATTTAAGAATACACCGGCAATAAGTTTCATATCTTCAATAGAAGAAGCCTCATACTGAACAATAGATGCCAATGTAAAAATTTCATGGATTGAATATGGACTATTTAATATTTCATCTTTATTTTTAATATAAAGTTTATTTGTTTCATCTAACATTTTTCTAGTAGCTTCATCAATTGTAGTATTCACATAAAACTCGTAAGTATTTGGAAATAAATAACCTTCTAAGTAATATCTTATATCATCATTAAATACTTCATCAGTTAAAAAACTATATTCTTTCATTAATTCTTCAACATAATTTTTATCATTCCATTTAAAGATAATGTCTTCATATACTAAATTTGTTGAAGTAGATAATTTATCAGCCATATTCTTTAGCCATTCTCCTTCAATAAATGTTATTTTTCTAGTATCAGAAATTGCATTACTACCATCACTTAGTGTTGAAAGTATTTTATTAATATCCCAACTTTTATCAATATTATAATCACCAAGTTTTAAATTATAATTTTTACCACTAAACTTTAATAACAAACCAGATGCAAAAGAACTTTTGATAATGTTTTCTTTTTCAAGATTTTTTAATGTTGCTTTTACACCATGACCATCTTGAACACTAAAAACTACAATCTCGCTTTCATTTGTAATTGGTGTGCTTTGAGATTTACAGTAAAAATAAAATATACCAATTGAAATTAATAAAAAGGTCAGTATCAGAATTAATAAATTAGAAACATTTAACCTTCTTTTACTCTTCTTCATCTGTATCTAAACCTTCCGTGAAAGCACCAAATACTTCCTCGACCATGTTCCACTCTTCTATATCTACATCCGGATCGAGAAGTGTTATAGATCCATCATCAGTGTATGAAGCCGCAAACACATCATCTTCACCTATATTGGTAAATAATACATATTTTTTATCATTATCAACACCATCAAAAGTAAATAAAATTTCCATTTCTTTTTCAATACCTTCATCATTAATAATACTAAACCTATTCGAATCCATGCTCATAAAACTCCTCCCAGCTACAAAAATTAATTTTTGTCAAGATACCCTTGTAAAATATGTACTGCTGCCATTTGATCAACAACAGCTTTTCTTTTTTTCCTTGAAACATCAGCTGAAATCAAAAACTTTTCAGCTGCGACCGTAGACAATCTTTCATCCCATAAAATCACAGGAATATCAACTTTTTCAACAATCTTTTTCTTGAACTCAACAGATATTTCTCCACGTACTCCAATATCACCATTCATGTGTTTTGGAAGTCCAAGCACTATTTCAGTAACACCCTCTTTTTTAACGATTTCTAAAACTTGTTTTAAAGCATCATCATAATTATCATCTTCAAATCTTAAAGTAACGACTGCTCTTGCAATCATACCTAAGGGGTCACTAATAGCAACCCCACAAGTACGACTTCCTAAATCTAATCCTAATACTCTTTTCATCTTTTATTTGATTCCTCTAAATAAAATCTAACTAACTCTTCAATAAGTTCATGACGCTCAACAGATTGTATAATACTGCGTGCATTTTTATGACTTGAAATATATGCAGGATCATTAGATATCAGATAGCCTGCGATTTGATTAATAGAGTTATATCCCCTTTCAACTAATGCATCATTTGTTAATTTTAAGATTTGACGAATATTACTTTGTTTTACTTCTTCAGATTTAAAACTTCTAGTTTCAGTTATATCTTTTGACATAAGTAAACCCTCCTAATTCTTACCTTTATTTTATCCTATATATGATTAAATTAAAAGTTATAAAGATACTTTTTCTATAATTGCAGCAAAAATATCATCAACAGCACTTACATTTTTACCGCCTCCTTGGGCTATATCACTTCGGCCGCCACCTTTACCATCACTCATTTTTGAAGCGATTTTAATAAATTCACCAGCACTAAAACCTTTATCAATAGCTTTTTTACTCAGAGCACACACAAATGATAGCTTATCAATATCTATTACATTTGATATGAAAACTATTGAATCTCTACATTTATTTCTCAATATATCAGCATAATCTTTTACTTGTGATGTATCAAAATTATCTAATTTTACAAGTAAAACATTTAATCCATTAATTTCTTTAGCATCAGAAACAATACTATCCGCTTCTAATACCATCATCTTATTTTTTTGCAGTGATAATTCCTTTTTTAAAACAGTAACTTCATCAATTAAGCTTTCTAACTTTTCATCTACTAAACCCACAGAATTAACTTTCATTTTACTCGCTAAAGTATCTAAAGTTTTTTTCAAATCAACAAAATCATTATAGGCACTAAGTTTTGTTTTAGTTGTTAAACGACGAATTCCAGAGCCTATACTCTCTTCACTCTCAATTTTAAACAAACCAATTTCTTGAGTATTACTAACATGACATCCACCACATAACTCTTTTGAAACGTTGCCCATTGTTACAACTCTCACTAAATCACCATATTTTTCATCAAACAATGCTATAGCTCCAGATTCTTTTGCTTTATCAATTGACATCAATTCTGTTTTTACATTATTATCATTCATTATCATCATATTAACTTCTTTTTCAATTTGCAGTATTTCATCAGTAGTTAATTTTTCAAAATGAGTAAAATCAAATCTTGCATAATCTGATGTAACATATGATCCTGCTTGTTCAATATGCTCTCCTAATATTTTTCTTAGAGCGCTATGAAGCAAATGAACAGAAGAGTGATTTGCTTTTATGTTAAGTCTTTTATTGACATCAATTTTCAGTTGAACTTCATCATTGATTTTTAAACAACCTTCATCAACTTTTACAAAGTGTAAATGTTGATGATTTGGAGCTTTTTGAACATCATTTACATTGTAGATAAAATTATCTTTCCCTAAAGTTCCTACATCAGCAACCTGTCCACCACTTTCTGCATAAAAACAAGTATTATCTACTATAACAAGTCCACTACCACTTAACTCTTCACAGCTCTTACCATCTTTAAATAAGCCAATAATTTTTGCTGAATTTTCATTTTGACTATATCCAATAAAATTAGACTCTAAAGTAAAATTCATTAAATCTTCTGATTGACTTGACATTGAGTTTTCTACACTTCTTGCTTCTCTTGCACGATCTTTTTGTTTCTGCATTTCAATTTCGAACTGTTCAACATCAACATCAAAACCTTTCTCTTGAGCAATTTCTAATGTTAATTCTTTTGGAAAACCATAGGTATCATATAGTTTAAACATGATATTTCCACTAAGCTTTTTATCTTTAGCTTCATTTAATTCATCCATTAATAATTTTTCTCCACTAACAAGAGTTGTATGGAAGGCTTCTTCTTCACTCTTTACAAGTTTTTTTACAATTTCTTTCTTATCATTTAAATATGGATAGAAATCAAACATTACATTTACTACAGTATCAACAAGCTTATACATAAAAGATTCATTAATATCAAGTTTAATCCCATACCTTACTGCCCGTCTTAAAACTCTTCTTAGTACATATCCTCTACCCTCATTTGAAAATAGTGCACCATCACTAAGAGCAAATGTTACGGTTCTTATATGATCAGCTATAACTCGATAAGCTTGTTTATTATCAGCATATGCGTGTTTTGAATATTTTGAAATTTCTTTTATAATTGGCATAAATAGATCTGTATCAAAGTTTGTTTCAACATTTTGAATAATTGATACCAAACGTTCAAAACCCATTCCAGTATCAATATTTCTTTGTGGTAGTTCTTTATATTCACTACGATTTACACCATCTTTAGCATCAAACTGAGAAAACACAATGTTCCAAACCTCAATGTAACGTTCATTTTCTATTTCATCAAACAATAATTTTTCACCAATGTTATCCGGATCATATTCAAGGCCACGATCATAAAATATTTCACTGTTTGGACCACAAGGTCCATCTCCAATTTCCCAGAAATTATCTGCAGTTTTCAGTATTTTCTTTGGGTTAATTCCACATTCATTTACCCAAATATCAAAAGCTTCGCTATCATCAATATATACGCTAATATAAAGCTTTTCTTTATCTATACCAAGCCATTTTTCAGAAGTTAGAAACTCCCAAGCAAATTTAATCGCTTCTTTTTTAAAATAATCTCCAATAGAAAAATTTCCAAGCATCTCAAATAAAGTTTGATGTCTTGCTGTTTTCCCTACATTTTCAATATCATTTGTTCTTATACACTTTTGAACATTTGTAATTCGATTACTAAGAGGTTTTTCACTTCCATCAAAGTATTTCTTTAAGGCCGCTACTCCAGAATTAATCCAAAGCAGTGTTGGATCTTTATAAGGAATTAAATTTGCACCTTTTTCAACCATATGTTCTTTTGATTTAAAAAACTCTAAGAATAATTTTCTAACTTGATTTCCACTTAATTGTTTCATTTATTTGTCCTCCTAAAATAAAAAAACCTGCATAATGCAGGAACGTTTATAAAACGCGGTACCATCCTGGTTTATACCTTTTTTAAAGATATACACTCTATTATCATTAACGCTGATAAACGTTGACTATTAATCACACTCCAAAGTAGCTTTCACAAAAAATTAATTATAGAAAGTTCTCAGCTATTACTTTCTTCTCTTAATAATAATTTTAAGTTAATTATCTTTTTCATAGTTTATGGATAAATAATAACATTTTTAAAGTAATTGTCAACCATAATTACCATAAGTAAAAAAATTCAATTGTATTTTAAAAGTATAATTATAAGAATTAGTATTATTAACTAAAAAGGATGTTATAATATATATTGTGTCATCCTAGCTTGATAAATTCAAACTAAAATATTCCAGTGAATCATTTATATAGTTAAAGATAAATAAAATGTTTTTGTATTATTACATTACTTTAATTAAATACTAAAATTAAATCAATTTGTTTATGTTGTACAAATCTTTTATGAATGTTATAATTTTTATAGAAAAAAGAGGTATATAACATTGAAAAAATTATTAAAAAATGCTCAAGATAAAATTAGTTTTCATACCCATTTTATAGGTATTTATCTAAGTGTTATATATTTTTTCTTACTAGAAATTTATGCAATTCTAAAACATAGCAATATACAAATATATATTGGATTTCTAATATTTACTCTTTCTTCTTTATGTTTGTATTCATCAAGTGCTCTATACCATTATATTAAAAATGATTCTTCACATAAAATAAAATTTAGAAAGTTGGATCATGCAATGATATACGTTCTTATTGCAGGATCATATACACCTATTGTACTAAATTATTTTAGTGAAAATAACAAGATAATATTTCTTGTTGCAATTTGGTTAACAGCTTTATTTGGTGTGGTTTTGAAATTATTTTGGATAAATTCTCCCAGAATTGTATCTACTTTAATTTATTTAATATTAGGATGGTCTATTTTGTTTGATATTCCAAGTTTACTATTAATTCCAAGTAATGTTGTTATATGCTTAGTACTTAGTGGAATATCATATTCTGTTGGAGCAATAATTTATATTATAAAAAAACCAAACATAACCTTAGAATGGGGATTTCATGAAATATTTCATATCTTTATTTTATTAGGAACATTTTTACATTTTATAGCTTGCATACAAATGCTAGTTTATTAGAAAGGTAATCATTATGATACATTTAATCACAGATACATCATCATTATATTCACCTAGTGAAGCAGAAGAAAAAGGCTTTAAAGTTATCCCACTTTCTGTCTCAATAGATGGGAAAAATTATCAGGAGTTCGTTGATATTAACGCTGATGATTTTGTAGAATTAATTAATAAAAAAAATTCATTTCCTACATCATCACAACCACCAGTTGGAGTTGTTATTGAAACAATTGAATCAATTTCAGAAGAAGATGAAATTATTTATTTATGTATGGCTGATGGATTGTCTGGCACATATCAATCTGCTTTATCTGCAGTAAGTCAGCTTAGTTTAAAACGTCAAAAAAAGACCCATGTTATAAACTCTAAGACCCTTTGTGGTCCGCATCGCCATCTAGTCAACTTAATACTAAAATGGATTAAACAAGGCAAAGAAATAACAGATATATTAAAACTACTAAATGAAAAGATTGAAACATCTACATCATTTTTACTGCCTTCTGATTTTGGGTTTTTAAAGCGTGGTGGAAGATGTACACCTCTTGCAGCAACTATTGGTGGTGTCCTAAAACTTCAGCCAGTAGTAACACAAACTTCTGATGGCAGAAGACTTGATAAATTTGTAATGGGAAGATCTTTTGAAATCGCTGTAAATAAAGTTATCAATAAAATTAAAGAAAGTAATCTAGCACAAAAAAAGATTTACATTTCTCATGCCTTTTCTTTAGAGAAAGCAAAAGTAATTAAAGAAAAACTAATTGCTATTTCTCCAAATTTCAATATTGATATCTTAGAACTATCATGTGCTTTTATAACACAGGGTGGACCTGGTTGTTTAGCAATTCAAACAATTGATGAATAAGCGTGGAAAACCACGCTTTTAATTTATAGAAAGATGGAATAGATGAATAATTTTAAATTTTCAAATGATAATAAGAGGTATCACACTTGGAATTACTATCTAAGAAATAGATATAACTCAAAAGTATATAAGGTACCACTTGATGGAGGATTTACCTGTCCAAATAGGGATGGATCTGTATCATATGGTGGCTGTAGTTTTTGCAGTGAAAGAGGTAGTGGTGATTTTGTGTTTGAATCGCAATCTATTATTGAACAATATCTTAATGGAAAAGAAGTCATGATGAAAAAGTGGCCTAATGCAAAAGTGATACCATATTTTCAATCTTACTCAAATACATATGGTTCACTTGATAAAATAAAAAGTTGTATTGATCCATTTTTAAAACTTGATGAAGTTGTTGCTATATCAATTGGGACAAGACCTGACTGTTTGGAGGATTTTAAACTAAATTACCTTGATAAATGCAGCAAAGAGAAAGATATTTGGATAGAACTTGGCCTGCAAAGCGCAAATGATAATACCACTAGCAAATTAAATCGTGGCCATGACTTCAATTGTTTAAAAGAGTGTATCGAAAGAATTAAGAAAACAAATTGTAAAATTTGTATTCACATAATCAATGGATTACCAAATGAGAATAAACAAGATATGATAGATACGGCTAAAAAAGTTAATGACTTAAATATTGATGCTATTAAAATTCATATGTTACACATTATTAAAAACACTGCTTTAGCAAATGAATACTTATTAAACCCATTTAAAATAATAACAAGAGAAGAATATGTAGATATTGTTTGTGAGCAATTAAAAGTTCTTAATCCTAATATTGTAATTCAAAGACTTACTGGAGATGCTAATAAAGATGATTTAATTACTCCAAAGTGGACAATTAAAAAAACAATTGTTTTAAATGAAATTGATAAGACTATGAGTAAAAATAATTGGTTTCAAGGAATTAATTTATCTACTAAATAGCATTTTTTAAATTAAATAGTATATAATAAAGAATAGATGTTAAAAGAGGTATAATATGCAAAAAAAAATAAATTTATTAATAATTTTAATAGCAACTTTTGTCTTTATTGGAGTAGCGATGTTTTACGATGCTATCAAGCTTGCACCAAAAAGATATACAGTAAGATACGAGACAATAATTTCAGAAGAAATACCAGAGCAGTTGAATGATGTATCAATTTTATTTTTTTCAGATGTACACTTTAATAAATATATGGATATTAATCAATTTAAAGACGTTGTAAAATTAATTAACAATACCTCATCAGATGTCGTTGTATTTCTAGGAGATTTAATTGCACAAGAAACCACTACTCTAGATAATGAATTAAATGAACAATTTAAAAACCTATTGAAAGAGATACAAGCTCCACTGGGTAAATTTGCAATTTTTGGTGAGAATGATTTAAACTCATTTAGTAAAAAAGAAACAGTAAGTGATTTACTTAAAAAATCTGGATTTGAATTGATAAATAATAAAGTAATTCAAATTAGAAATCAAGGATCACAATCAATAAATTTTGTAGGCCTTGATTCAATGGTAAGTGGCTCTAATTACTCAGAAGTAATTAATCATATCCCCCCATCAGGCTTTACAATTTCTATGAGTCATGAACCAGATTCATTCTTAAAATTGCCTCAAGAGTTAATTGATATACATATATCAGGTCATAGTCTTGGTGGTCAAATTTATGTTCCTTTTATTGGCGGACTAAGAAGATATGATGGAGCAACAACTTATTACCGTGGTAAATATAACATCGACTCAACAAAACTTTTTGTAACTCATGGATTATCAACAATCGAAGATGATGTAAGATTTTTAACTAACGCAGATGTAATAGTAATTAATTTAAAAACTAAATAAATTAAAAAAAGTTGTTAATTCAACTTTTTTATTATTTTAGCAATTTTTCAATTTTATTAATAAACTTTCTTCTTTGACTCTTATTACTATTACCCATAAGACTTAAAATATCATAAATTTTAAGTTTTTTTTCTGAATTTATTTTTTCACTATTTTGAACTGATATAAAGAAGTCATTTGCTACTACAGTATATTTTAAATCATCTTCATGATTAACTACCTCTTTAAGTTCATTATACTCTGGACTAAACTTCTTTTTAAAAATCATAAAAATTCCTCTTTCTTTTGTACTAGTGACACTACTTTCGTTTCCACTTCACTTATCATTTTATCAATTATATCTAAATATTCAATTTTTTCTTCGAATTTTTTTGCTTTTTCTATTATTGGTTTTATAACAGGATTTTTGGGAGTAAATATTGTGCAACAATCTTCAAATGGTAAAATTGAAGTTTCATAAGTATTAATACTCTTAGCTTTATCTATTATTTCAAGTTTATCAAATGTTACCAAAGGACGAATTATTGGCATTGTCGTAACCTCGTTAATACAAGAAATACTCTCTAGAGTTTGTGATGCAACCTGTCCTATACTCTCCCCTGTTGCAATTACTAAACACTTTCTTTTTTTAGCAAGTTGTTCAGCAGATCTAATCATCATTCTTCTCATAATTGTAATAGCGTATGACTCTGGCATATTTTTATATATTTCCATCTGCATATTTGTAAATTCAGCAATATGAACTCTCATTTCACCTTGGTATATACTTACTATCTTTGCAAGTTCAATTACTTTATTTAGTGAGCTTGTTGATGTATATGGTGGAGAAGAAAAATGTACAGCTTCAACCCTTATTCCTCTTTTCATTATATAATAAGCAGCTACAGGAGAATCAATGCCTCCTGATAATAAAAGTAAAGCTTTACCATTTATTCCAACCGGATAACCACCTGCTCCTTTTATTATTTTACTCATTATATATACTGCATCTTTTCTAACTTCTATATGAATTTTAAAATTAGGATTATGAACATCAACTAAATGATTAGTATTCTCTAGTATGTATCCTCCAATCAAACAATTAATTTCATTACTTCTTAAATCATAGTTTTTATCATTTCTTCTTGCTACAACTTTAAAAGTTCCAGTATTTTCTGCTTTAGCAATATTAAGACAAGTTTCTTTTATGGTATCTATATCTGTTGTAGTTTTAATCGTTAGTGAAAAAGAACTTATTCCAAATATTTTTTTTAATCCATCTATCAAAGAATCAGGACACTCTCCATTTAGTCTTAAATATATACGATCATATGTTGCTTCAACAATTATTTTGGAATTATTAGGAATAATTTTTTTTATATTCTGTGATAATTGTTTTATAAATTCTTTTTTATTTTTTCCTTTAGTTGACAATTCTCCATAGCGAACTAAAATTGTATCATAAATCACCATATTTAAATATTACCTCCCTTAAACATTTTATAAAATAATCTATTTCATCTTTTGTAGTACTTGTGGATATACTTACCCTTATACATGTCTTTGCTGCCTCAATATCTCCCATCGCACTAATAACTCTAGAACCTGTACCCATGCGATTTGTACATGTACTATGAGCTGAAACTTCAATTCCAAATTTATTAAAAGCATTCATCATAATCTCACTTGGAATTTTTAAATATGAAAAATTTATAATTGAATTAACACTTTTTTCAGGAGAGTTTATCTTAATACCATCAATTTGTTTTAATTCTGAAACTAAATGTTCTTTTAATTTAAATAAATAATTTTGTTTTTCATCAATTAAATCTATATTTAACCTTAAAGTTTTAGCAAACATTAAATTAACAAGAGCATTACAAGTTCCAGGTCTAATACCATTTTCTTGTTTTCCTCCATCAAAAAGGGAAACAATATTAACATGTTGCTTCTTAATCAAAAGTCCACTTCCTTTTAGCCCACCAAGTTTATGTGCAGATAAGCTAATCAGGTCAATATCCTTTAAATCAGTTTTAAACTTTCCTATTGCTTGAGTTGCATCTACATGAAAATATGCATCTGTATTTTTTTTAAGCCACTTTTTAATTTTTTCTATCGGCTGAATACTACCAACTTCATTATTTACCCACATAATTGAAACAAGCAGCGTATCATTTCGGATTGCTTTTACTAAATCATCAAATACGACAATTCCATCACTATCAACTGGAAGATAAGTTACATCAAATCCAAAATCTTTTTCTAATCTTTTAAAAACATTCAATACACTTGAATGTTCAATTTGAGTGGTAATTAAATGTTTTTTTACTTTAGAGTTAAGTGCTAATCCTTTAATAGCTAAGTTATTTGATTCCGTTGCACCTGATGTAAAGATTATTTCATTTGGTAAGATTGAAAATAACTTTGCAATACTATCTTTACTTTTTAATACCATCCTAGAAAGATTGATGGCACTATCGTATAATGCACCAGTATTATAATACTCATCCTTCAGTAATTTGATATATGTATCATATACTTCAGTAATTAATGGAGAAGTGCTTGCATAATCTAAATATATTTTACGCGGCACTTCTTGCATTTTCCTTTATTAACATTTCATATTTACCAGGATGTAATTTTTCTATAGTAGCAATAGCAATCTGTAATGCTTGGGTATATTCTCCATTTCTAAAACATAGCTCTGCACGAGTTAATTCAGAATCAATATCTGCATAAGTTGAACGGTACTTATTACCAAATACTATTGTGTTTTCAACCATAATAGCAAGACCAACTACATTATTAACATTGTTATAAAGCTTATAAATAAAGTCAATCGCATCTTTTAATGTCGCATTTAATAAACTAACATTCAGTGGAGTCTCATCAATTAATATACATAAACTATCAATATATTCATAGGCTCTTACTGTATCCTCTTTATAGGTAATTGAAATAGAAGGCAAACGATTTTTCCTTATTTTAACATTCATTTCATTCATAATTAACTGTAATTTTAAAATTTGTTTCTTTGCTCTTGCTTCATCATCTCTTGCTTGATCCATCTTAAATTGAATATCTTGAATTTCTTTTTTAAACTCATTATAGATTCCATCCAATTTATTTAACTTTTCAACATTTACAACTGCAGAATATTTCTTCTGCTCAATCTCACTTAATAGCTCATCTTTATTTATTGTTGTAGCTTCAAGTTGATTTAGTATTTCTTCTAGTCTTGATTTTACATTTTCATAGCCAAATCTCTCTACCATTACTTGCGATAAATCGATTAAACTTTCAACACTTTTCTTTAATGAAACATCTTTTTCTTGAACCTTATCAATCATTTCATTTGAAATATTGTATGCAGATGACTCGGTTTCCATCTTAGTATTTAACTCGAAAAGCTTTTCACGGTATCCTTCTAAATTTTCTTTAACACCAGTACAATTACCATCACGAAGCTGAACTAAATCATTTTCTAGTGCACTAGTAATTGCAAGAAGTGAATCCTCAATAGCTAAATGCTTAATTGGAACTCCTTTTGAATAAAGAGCAGCATTCCCTTTTGCAACCTCATCAATTAATTGAGGTAACTCTCCTCTTGAAATCTTTAAAAGGTCTGGTAATTCAATGTTAATAAGTTCTAAATTTTTTATACTACTTCTAATATTAATTAGTTCATTATTTGCTTTTTCAAAATCTGAAGCATAAATCCACTCTTCAAATAAAGAAAACATTTTTTCATTTGAAGAAATGATTTCCTCAATTTTATCCCAACAATAACTAAGAGCAGAACTATTATCATTTGATTTCTTTTTTAGATTTCTAAACTGTTCTTTTAACATAGTTACTTCTTCTCTTTGAGCTGTTTCCTTTTCTAATATTGTATTAAGAAAAGCATCCATCTCAGAAACTTGTTTCTCTCCAATAAGTAAAATACTATCCAAATCAATTAAACCTTCTTTTACCCTTTTATGCTTACCAACAAGTAAGTTGTCTTCTGTATCTGCTAATAGTTGAGAGATCTCCTTTAAATTTTGTTGAACCTCTTCAAAGTCATCTTTACAATCAGTTACATTTTGCATAACTTCCTGATTTACTCTAGCTATAGCTACGGCTTTATTAAGCTTAAAAGGAAGAGCTACACTCTTTAGTGAATTATACCTAACCTCTGCATCTTTAATTTTTTTTCTTAATTTATTAGTTAATATTTTTCTTACAATAAATACGCTTATCAGTAAAACAGCTAATAATATTAGTCCAATAATAACATATTGATTTGAAAGAATTTTTAAAAAGTTTTCCATGCTGATAATCCTCAATACTTTCTACATTTATTTTACCACAATATTATAATAATGATAAGTAATAATTACACTGTTTATATTGACTTTACTACCTTTTTTGTGATAGAGTAATTAAGCGTCAAATGATAGCAGCATACAGAGTCATGAAACAAGCGTTTACAACAAAGTGAATTTGTTATCGTAGTAACTTGCTGCAAAAGCGAAACGATTTATGTAAACACACTTCAATGATGATTTGTACCTGTTGTTGTTTTAGCCATAAAACACAAGGAGGAAATTAAATGGCAAGAATTACCGGACCAGTTTGGAAAAAATCACGTAGATTAGGATTTTCAATTTTAGAAACTGGACAAGAATTAAAAAAACGTGCTTACGGGCCTGGTCAACACGGACCAACAAAAAGAGTTAAATTAAGTAACTACGGACTTCAATTAAGAGAAAAACAAAGAATCCGTCACATGTACGGAGTAAATGAGCGTCAATTTTACAACTTATTTAAAAAAGCAACTAAAATGGCTGGAGTAAGTGGCAATAACTTCTTATTCTTATTAGAATCTAGATTAGATAATGTAATTTATCGTTTAGGATTTGCAAGAACAAGACGTGGAGCAAGACAACTTGTAAACCATGGACATGTACTTGTAGATGGAAGAAAAGTAGATATTCCAAGCTTCTCAGTAGTACCAGGAATGAAAATTCAAATTAAAGAAGCAAGCAGAAATATGAACAGTATCAATGAATCATTAGAAGCTAATGTTTCAACAGTAGCATATGTAACTGTAGATAAAGAGAAAAAAGAAGGAACCTATGTAAGACTTCCTGAAAGAAATGAATTAAATCAAGAAATAAATGAATTACTAGTAGTAGAATACTACAACAGATAAAAGATAACCACACCAAATTGGTGTGGTTTTTTTATAACATTTTATATTTAACTAATTATTTTTTTTCATATGCCTTTCAATAATTACAGAAATGATTTCAGCTGCTAATTCTGGATCCTCATTACAAACAACATATTTGTATTCTCTAAGCATTTCCATCTCACGATTAGCTTTTTCTAGTCTTTGTTGAACAATTTCTTCAGGCTCAGTATTCCTACCTCTAATTCTTCTTTCTAACTCTTCCATATTGGGAGGAGCTAAGAAAATAGTTATTGCATCACTACATTTATTTTTGACTTGGGTACAGCCTTGAACCTCAATTTCTAGAAGTACGTTTTTACCAGCTGACCTAAGCTCTTCAACACAACTTAAAGGAGTTCCATAGTAATTACCAACAAACTCAGCATACTCTAACATTTCACCATTTTTAACCGCGTTATCAAACTTCTCTTTACTAACAAAAAAGTAATTTTTACCCTCTACTTCTCCAGGTCTTTTTTTTCTTGTTGTCACGGAAATCGAGTATGCAAGTTTTAGTTCAGGTTTATCGATAAAATATTTTAAAACTGTACCTTTCCCTACTCCACTTGGACCACTTAATACAACTAATAACCCTTTATTCATTTCCCCTACCTCCAAAATTTGTTATAATATATATTGTAAAGACTTTATTATGATGTGTCAATTTTAATAATAAATAGAAATAGAGGAAATCATGGCTTTAGATGGAATTTTACTAAGTAAGATATTAGATAAAATACAAAATTTTTTACCTGCTAGAATAAATAAAATATATCAGATTTCAAATACTGAATTGATCTTTCAACTCAAGACAACTTCTGGTAAAGAAAATTTATTGATATCATGTCATTCAATTTATAACAGAATTACTATAACCAAAAGAGATTATAACACCCCAAATGAACCATCAAACTTTGTAATGCTACTTAGAAAATATCTAGAATCTTCAAAAATAGTATCAATTAAACAAGAAGCTCTAGACAGATGGTGCAAAATAAAAATTGATAGCAGAAGTGAAATCGGAGATCCAGTTACGTACTATCTTTTTATAGAACTTATGGGAAAATACGCAAATATTATTTTTACTGATAGTGAATATCGAATAATGGATGCTCTTAAAAGAATACCACCCTTCAACAATAAACGTACGATTCAACCAGGTGCTAAATTTATTGAAATTGAAAAACAACTAGATAAAAAAGATCCATTTATCGAAAAAGACTACGATAAATCTGTTTCACTAGTAAAACAATTTCACGGTATTTCTCCACTTTTGGAAAAAGAAATATACTATCGATTAGAAAAAGAAACATTTAGTTCAATATTTAAAGAAATTAAAAATTCTAACAACATATATTTATATAAAACTAATAATGAAACTTTTTTTCACTGTATTAACCTTACGCATAAAGGTAAATGTTTAAAAAGAGATATACTAGATGGTATAGACAATTTATATTTAGAGAAGGAAGAGAAAGAACGTGTAAAAGATTTAGTGGGTGATATATATAAGTATACGCAACGGCAACTTAAACATTATAAAAAAAAGGTTTTGAAGTTAGAACAAGCCTTAGAAGAATCACTTGATTGTGAGAAGTGGAGATTATATGGTGACTTGCTTTTTGCAAACCAGCACTTAAGTACTAAAGGAAAAAATACAATTACTCTTAAAAGCTGGGATGATAAAGAAGAATTTAGTATTCCAATCGATCAAAGATTAGATATTAAAGGTAATGCAAAGAAGTGTTTCCAACTTTACAATAAAAGAAAAAAAGGACAGGTTCATATAAATGAACAAATTGCTATTTGTAAGGAAGAAATAATGTACTTTGACGCACTTTCTCAACAACTTGAATTTGCAAACTTCAAAGATGCTCTGGAAATTAAACAAGAGCTAATTAAATTAAATTATTTAAGCGAGAATAAAAAAAATACTAAAAATCACAAAAAGAAAAAAAATACTCTACCAACAATAAATAAGATAACTCTAAAAAATGGTGTTGTATTATCTTTTGGAAAAAACAACATTCAAAATGAAGCACTAACATTTTCTATAGCAAATAAAAATGATATGTGGTTTCATACTAAAGATTATCACGGATCACATGTTACAATAAATTGTGCAGAACCTGATGAAGAAACAATAAGAATAGCAGCAATGTTTGCTGCATATTATTCAAAAGGAAGATACTCTAGTAGCGTACCTGTAAACTATTGTCTAGTTAAGTCACTGAAAAAAATACCTAATTCTAAAATTGGTCTTGTTTCACTATCAAAGTATAAAACAATCTACATAGACCCAGATCAATCATTGATAGATGAAATATGTAGTGAAAAACATTCTAATGAGTAACATAAATTAAAAAAACTATTTTCAGAACTTATTGAAAATAGTTTTTAATTTATTATTTTAATTTCTTATTTTTTTAAATTTTTTAACTGTTTAATTTCAAAGGGCTTTAAGACACGATATTCTCCATATTTTAAATCTTTAACACTTAAGTTCCCGATTGATAAACGATGTAGTCTTGTTACTTTAAAACCAAAATATTCAATCATCTTTTTTATTTGTCTATTTCTTCCCTCAAATATAGTGATTTCTAATATCATTGTTTTTTTAATATTATTTTTCATAATTGTTTTTACATTAGCGGGTAAAGTTTTACGATTTTCTATTACTATGCCCTTCTCTAACTTTTTAATATCTTCATTAGTTAATATGCCATTAATCGTCACTTCATAAACTTTATTTATGTGCTTTCTTGGATGAATAATTTCATTTGCAAAGTCACCATCATTTGTAAGTATTAAAACACCAGTAGTATCATAATCTAATCTTCCTACAGGAAAAATTCTCTCAGAAACACTAAAACAATCAATTATTGTTTTTCTACCTCGATCATCACTAACACTACATAGCACCTTCTGAGGTTTATTTATAACAAAATATACCAGGTTCTCTTTCGAAATAACTTTACCATCAACTTCAATTATCGCAGACTCATCAGTGCAAAAACCTAATTGATTAATTATTTTCCCATTTACTTTAACTTTTCCCTTAGTTATTAATTCTTCAGCCTTCCGTCTAGATGTTACTCCACTTTTAGCTATTATCTTTTGAAGTCTTTCCATCTTCTACCTCCTGCTTTATAACAGCAGCCTCAATCTGTGCTTCTTCTTCAATTTGTTTTTTCTTCACACCTCTTCTTTTAAACAAGCGCCATCTTCGATCTAGAAAGAAAATTGTACATATTACAAATATTAATATAATTAAGAATATCGAACCAATTAGTGGTATATCTAAATCTCTATTATCAACTCTTACAACTTCTACTACATCATCAATTACATAGGTGTTTGTCGTATCTCTAGAAACTACCATAAACTCTCCACTAGTTGGGATCATAAATTGAATATAATTATCAGTTTGTTTTGTATAACATTTTATAACTTCACCATCTTTATACATTAAAACTGTAAATAATTGATTTAGTGAAGAATCCTCAGGTTTTTTAACCGATACAACCATAGGATTATTAATTTCTATTCCCCTCAGGTTTTTCTTTATACTAATAGAAAATGAATTATGTGTACTGTAACCACTACCCATTGCTACATTATTAATCATTTTTTTAGCACTTCTTCCAATTGAATTTTTTGTATCAACTTTATATGTATCATTTATAAATTTATTCTCTAATGAATTTCCAAGTGGAATTGATAATGATAATCCAGAAATAGATAGATCCATTTCATTCTCATATAATACGTAATTTATTTTTTTATCTAACACTTTATAAATCAAGCTATCCAATACCCTTAGCTGCGCTTGATTTAGATAAGGAATCATATTATCATCCATTTTTTTCTTTAAATTTAATACTCTTTCTTTTTGCTCATCATTAAGAGTCTCTAAATTTCCAAGTTCATCGATTATCTCAATTATTTCATTTTGAATATTTTGACGCATTAAATCCAATTCTTTACTTACGGTAATAGGATATGAAACTTCCATTCCAGCATACTTTATAGTAACACTTTGATCACTTTCATCTTTTAAGTTATACCCTGAAATCATCGAGGTAGTAATATCAGTAGTGAACGACTTTGAATCTTCTAATTCAACTTTTATTTTTCCACCACTAAGATCTATCCTTTCATTATATTCATAATTTTGTTTAGGATATTCTAAAATCTCAATACTTTTTACTTTATCATATTTGGCAAGATAATAATTATCATCATTATCATTTTTTATTTTTTGACTCCAACCAGAAAATAAATAACCATTTTTGGTAGGAGTTTCAACAATCGGAGTTTTATCACTTTGCATTTTATAAGAAATTTTTTCTGAGCCATCTATAAATATTCCGCCATCAGCATCAAATACAACTTCTTTCCATGAATTATCAGCAATCTTATCTTCATTTAAAACAATTTGAATATCATCTTGGTGGATGTAACCTACATAATTTTCAAAATCATAAAAGTAGCTAATATCAACGGAGTTGTTGTCAAGTGTTGCTTCTGATTGAACCTTATACCAGTTTCCATAAGAATTACTAATTTTATCTAATAACACAAAAGAGAACCCTTCCATCTTCCCTGTTTCATATAACACACTTGCTTCATCACTTGGATTAGCATATACTTTAACACTTGATGAAGAATTTTTTATACCAATACTATTTGAATTAAAGTCTTTAAAGTCAAAAATTTCATCAATCTTAAAATAATATTGAGCCGCCTTTTCACCCCAATAAGGATCAGATGCATATGAAACATTCATACCACTAGATTTATTCCCAAAAAATCCACCATGAAATTGAAATCTTAAAGGATTGCTATAACTTCCAGAAATATAATACTTTGCATGACTATAGATAGATGATGCTACACTAAAATATCTTGATGCGTTCTTTTCAACATCAGAATCATATGCAGCATGCCCAAATAAATTATTTCTAGTATATGATAGAGAACTTCTACCAAATGCAGTTTCATTTGTAGATAATGCCAACATCATTAATGCATTAGAACCATATTGATATTGATATTGAAAAAACGATTCTTCTTGATTATAAAACTGTGATTGAGTAAAAACATCATTAGCAGAATCTTTATCCAAATCACTATATGTATTGATAGCACTACTTAGATACAACTCATCAGTAAAATATTTTTTTACATCTTCAACCGTTACATTAGTAACACTTCGATGAGAAATATATTGATAATAATTATAATATGCATCATTTTTATTTATACTATTTATGTATGTAGATTCCTTATAATCATCAAGCATATCTCTTAGCTGACTACTATCATAAAAATAATGGCCATCATAGCTATAAAACTCTTCGTCTTCTCCGAGATATTTAGGAGCAGGACCCAAGTTTATAATGGCAGCATATAAGTCACTCTCAAAAGAACTTTTAATTTGATGGTATAAATATCCATCATTAACAATATATGTTGAAAGTCTTGATTCAATAAATTCAACAGGAACAATTGACATATCATCAATATTTGCCCATCCAACAGCACCTGAAATCTTGAACTTAACTCTTTTTCCACTACTATTAGTATCCAAATACGCAGCATCAGCTCCGTAACACCCATTTGTATAATTTGGACCTTCATCTAAATCATTAATAAATTCAACATTAACATCACATGCACTTGAAGAATTTATCTTTACAATTCCATGTTTTGCCTGTAAAACTTTTTTTGACTTGACAATCAATAGGTTATCATAGTCTTCTACATTACTAAGGTAAAAGTTTTTAGCAGACTTAAAACTACTATATGCTTTTAAGTTTAATAGTTCTTTATCTTCTATTGCTACAACTGTATATTTATCAGAATCTAATAAATCATCATTAAGATTTGCTGATGTAATATCAAAACTTAATAAAACAACAACAAACATTATAAATAGTTTACTTATTTTTTTTAACATAGTACACCTCTAAACTTCTACTCCCTCAGACTTTAATAGTAATTTTTTCATATTGGTGCCATGAGCAAATCCACCAATACTATTATTTTTTGCAATAACACGATGACATGGAACCACTAATAATAGTCTATTTTTATTACAACATGATCCAACAGCTCTAAATGCCTTTTTATTATTAACATTTCTTGCAAGATCACCATAACTAATTGTCTTTCCAAAAGGAATAAGCAACATTTCACTCCACACTTTCTTTTGAAAATCTGTACCTTTTAAAACAATTGGAAAATCAAATTTTTTTCTTTTACCATTAAAATATTCCTTAATTTGAATTTTAACTTTTGTCAATAATTCAGATTCATCATTATAAAAGACGCCATCTTCTTGAATTTTTATTTCTGAAATACAATTATTCTCTTGAATTATAAGCAATTTACCCAATTTAGTTTCTATAGTATGCTTTTTCATTTATGGAAAACCTTACCCTGCATTTCATTGTATCCACTACCAAAAGCACAATCTGAAACCATAACAATTGGTGGCATTTGTATTCTTTTAAATACAGAATTTTCCAGCATTTTAAATATCCAACTTAGATCATTTATAAAATTTTCCTTATTATCTAAGCCATAAAATTTAACCCACTTTTTAATATCATTTTCAAACAAAGTTTTATTATCATATTCCTTTATAATCTTATCTATAGACATTTCATTAGATTTTAATATTTTTTCTATTAACCAATCATGGTAAAACCATTTCATAGGATCTTTTTGGTTATTTTTTAACTCCGCACTAGGAGCAATCTCCCACAATACTTTATCATCATCAATCACAGGTAAAAGTTTCAACGATATTACATCATCAGAAAATCTAATATTAATCGCTTTAGCTAAGTCAAATAACTGAACTTTTGTACAATCGCCTAACAATGAGAAAACCCCTATTGAATCTCCATATAATGTACAATATCCAAGAGCAACCTCAATTTTATTACCATTATTAATTACAACACCATTCTCAAGTGATGCAAAAGTCGATAGTAAATGTCCACGCAGTCTTGCTTGAATATTTTCTAGTGTTAATCCTTTATCAACATCTTTATAACCATAGCTCTTTGCTGTATCGATAGTCGAATCCACCATGCATTCAATACTACCTTCTTTGTAGCTGATACCCATTTTTTGTGCTTGAATTTTTGCACTATTAATTGTATCATCACTATTATATTTACTAGACATATTATAACCAATGATTCGATCTTTATTAATTGCTAAAGTCAATATTGCAGATGTAATAGCACTATCTAAACCACCACTCATTCCCACAATCCACTTTAGTGAATTATTAAAGAATTGAGTATCAACTTCTTTACATGCAAAAATTAGAGCATCTAAAAGTTTATTATCACCTCTTTTAATCTTGGACTCTAAAGATAAGTCAGATACCATTAATTCTTCTTTAAAGCTATCATTATATGAGCTAACACACTTCAAATTATTATCATATATCTTACTATCGCCATCAAACAAACAAATATTTTTGCCAGTATTTTGCATACCAACACAATTAACACTTACAAAACTATTACAGTTACTACATTTTATTAAATCTTTAATTTTATCTTCTCTTTGTAATTCTTTATTCAATATCCAAGGATCAGATGAAATATTAATAATCATATCGATATCATTATGTTTGTAAAATTTATTATTTTGATCATTAAATAATTCATCAGATATACCAATTACAATTTTTTTCTTACCATCTTGAAATTGAAATGAAAATGGAGAAAGCCCATAATCTAGATCATTTTCCCTATCATATTTAATTCCACTTTTAAAATACCTAGAATCATTAAAAATATAATGATTTACTAATTTATGCTTTAAATATAAGCCATCAATTCCGTTTAATTTTCTAACCTCTTTTTTATCACAATAAAAATATGCAGCATTATACTTAGTTGGATTTTTTTTATTATCTAAATTTTTATAATCAAGAAAAACATTCCCAAAAACTATACCAATTCCATTAGACAATTCTTTTATTTTATCATTAATTTTTATAGCTTCTTCTAAAAAGTTAATATCATTAAATATATCTCCAATAAATTTTCCAGTAATACATAACTCTGGAAAAACGATTATTTCTGCATTTTTAGCTTTAGCATCAATAATCATTTCTTCCATTTTCTTAAAATTTTTGATAATATCACCAGCTATTACATTCATTTGACCTATCGCAATTCTCATTTTTTATTCCTTTCATTATAATCATTAACAAGTTCTTCTTTTCTTGATTTTGTTAATTTTTTTATTTCATACTCTCTTTTCAAAGCAGAAGATTTTGTATCCATTTGTTCAGTATAAACTAGCTCAAGCGGACCTCTTCCCTTAGTATATTTTGCACCTTGATTACTCTTATGTTTTTTTAATCTTTTTTCAATGTCATCTGTATAACCTGTATAATATGTTTTATCACCACACAAAATTATATAAACATAATACTTTTTCATAAACTACCTCTAACCTATTATACAACAAAAGTAGCATTTTTATGCTACTTTTTATTTTTTAAAGTGATTTCATATTTAGATCTTTTAGCATCAACAATATATGTAACATTTTCAAGCTGATCTTCAATTATAAGCCTTGCAAGAATTGTTTCAATTTCTCTTTGAATATGTCTTTTCATAGGTCTTGCACCATACAAAACATCAACACCTTTTTTCATAATTAACTGATATGCTTTCTTTGTGACTTCTAACTTAATATTTTTTGAATCTAACCTTTTTTGTAAGTTATTAATAAACTTCTTAGCAATTTTTTCTAAGCCTTTTTCATCAAGAGCATTAAATACAACTATTTCATCTATTCTGTTTATAAACTCAGGTTTAAAGAATTTTTTAACTTCATCCATATATTTTGATTTAATTTCTTTTATATTTTCATTAAATGCAAATTGACTTCCTAAATTACTTGTCATTATTAATATAGTATTTTTAAAATCAACTTTAACACCCTTAGAATCAGTAATATGTCCATCATCTAATATTTGAAGTAATATATTAAACACCTCTGGATGAGCTTTTTCAATTTCATCAAATAGCACTATTGAGTAAGGATTTCTTCTTACCAACTCAGTTAATTGTCCACCATCTTCATGCCCTACATAACCTGGAGGTGCACCAATTAATCTTGAAACAGAATGTTTTTCCATATATTCACTCATGTCAATTCTAATAATATGGGACTCAGAATCAAATAACTGCTCTGCAAGAGACTTAGCAACCTCAGTTTTACCTACACCTGTTGGTCCTAAAAACATAAAACTTCCGATAGGTTTATTACCATCTTGAATTTGAGCCTTACTTCTTAAAATAGCATCACTTACAAGTTTTAGGGCATCATCTTGTCCAATTACTCTTTTTGATAATATTTGATTTAAATTTAAAATTTTATCTTTTTCTTCTTCTCTAATTTTAGAAACATCAATATTCGTCCATTTTGAAACAATTGCAGAAATTTCTTCCTCACTTACAACCTCACTTATAAGTGAACGTTTTTTAGAATTAGACTCAAACTTTTCAATTTTTTTCTCTAAATTCGGTATTGTTTCATACTGAAGTTTTGCTGCTTGTTCTAATCTTCCTTCATTTTGAGAGTTTTCTAAATTTAACTTTGCTTTTTCAAGTAAAACTTTAGATTTATTGATTTCTTCAAGTTCACTCTTCTCTTTAAGCCACTTTTCATTAATAATATTCTTTCTTTCTTGTAAATCGTTTGCTTCCTTTCTGATCAATTCCAAACGTTGTTTAGACCTTTCACTCTTTTCATTTTTTAAAGCAGTCTCTTCTATTTGTAGCTGAAGGATTTTTCTATTAAGTCCATCAAGTTCTTGAGGTACAGAATCAATAGCAACCCTCAACTGGGCACAAGCCTCATCGATTAAATCAATAGCTTTATCTGGTAGAAATCTATTAGTAATATATCGATCTGATAATATAGTGCTTGAAATAATTGCTTCATCGGAAATTTTAACACCATGATATGTTTCAAAACGATCTTTTAAACCTCTTAATATAGCAATGGTATCCTCTACAGATGGCTCTTGAGTTTGAACTCTTTGAAATCTTCTTTCAAGTGCAGAATCTTTTTCAATATAATTACGATATTCTTTAAAAGTAGTTGCTCCAATACACCTTAGTTCACCTCTTGCAAGAAGAGGCTTAAGAAGATTTGCTGCATCAACACTACCATCAGCTTTACCAGTACCAACAATATTATGAATCTCATCAATAAAGAGGATAATTTTACCATCTGATTTTTTTACTTCATCAAGAACTTCTTTTACTCTCTCTTCAAACTCTCCACGATACTTAGCACCTGCAATCAATGACCCAATATTTAATTCAATGATTTTTTTCTCTTTTAAACCAATTGGAACATCACCCTTAAAAATCCTCCATGCAATACCCTCAACAATTGCTGTTTTACCAACACCAGGCTCTCCAATTAACACCGGATTATTCTTAGTTTTCCTTGATAAAATTTGAATTACTCTTCTAATTTCATCATCTCTTCCAATAATAGGATCTATTTTACCATCTTTAACTTGTAATACTAAATCTCTTCCGAATTTCTCAAGTGCAGAAATATTTTCTGCTTGTACATTTTCCATTAAAACACCTCCTTTTTCTAATATAATATCTTTATTCAAATTAAAGGCTTTTAAAATTTCATTCGATACCTTTGTACCATTTAAAATTAAGTTAAACCAAAGATGAAATAATAAATATTCTTCTTTTATATTTCTTGATATCAAGTCGTTTATACAAATTTTTAGTTTATTGTCTATTTTTATTTCACTATGAACATTACTATTTTGAACTTTAGGAAAACTTTTCTCAATTATAGAGATCGCTTTATTAATATCAATATTTAAAGCAATATATAATTCATATAAACTTTTTTCATTAAATAGAACATACAGTACATATTTAAAATCTATTATTTTTTCATTTCTTTGTTGTGCAACAACTAAAGATTTAGATAAAATACTTTGTAATTTTGATTCTTCTTTTCTCATTCAACCTCCTTCTAGCACTTATATATGCTAAGTGCTAATGATTAATTATTTAAATAGGTGATAACTCACCTATTTAAATGACTTTTTAAATTTTTCAAAAGGAGACTCTTTTTCCTGTAACTCTTTTAACTGTTCATAAAGTTTTACTTCTTTTTTTGAAAGTTTCTTAGGAATTTCTATATCAACATCCACAAACTCAGAGCCAAGTGTTCCTCTTAGTGATTTTATACCTTTATCTTTCAATCTGAATCTTGTTCCAGGTTGCGTTCCTGCAGGTATTTTAAAACTAACATCACCATGAACCGTCGGAATATCTAGTGAAGTTCCAAGAATGGCATCAATATTACTGATTGGAACTTTTATAAAGACATCATTTCCACTTCTTTCAAATACCGGATGTTTAGAAACAAAGATTTCTATATATAAATCGCCATTTGGACCCCCATTTGCTCCATGGGTTCCCTTTCCTGTAATTCTGACTTTCTGTCCAGAGTCAATTCCTGCTGGAATTACAACATCAAGTTTAACTCTTTTGTTTTCATAACCAGCACCATGACATTTTGTACATTTATTCTTGATTGTTTTACCAGATCCATGACACGAAGAACAAACCGCTTCACTTTGCATTGTTCCAAATGGTGTTCTCTGTTGAACTACAACACGACCAGTTCCATGACATACTGAACATGTAACGATATCGCTTTTACTTTTAGCACCACTACCATGACAATCCGTACATTCTTCATCAACATCTAAACTAATTTCTTTTTTAATGCCATGTACCGCTTCTAAGAATTCTATCTTAAATCTCATGTAGCGATCTTCACCTTTTCTAGGACCGTTATATGATCTTGATTGACTAGAGCGTCCACCAAAAAACGAACTGAAAATATCTTCAAATCCACCAAAACCACCAAAACCATCAGCTCCAGAAAAAGATTGTGCTCCATCCATACCTGCATGACCAAATTGATCATAGGTAGCTTTTTTATTTACATCACTTAGAACCTCATAAGCTTCATTAACTTCTTTAAACTTTTCTTCAGCATCACTTGCTTTATTTACATCAGGATGATATTTTTTCGCCATGCTACGATATGCTTTTTTTATCTCACTCTCAGATGCTTGTTTATTTATACCCAAAACATCATAATAATCTCTTTTTGCCATCTTTTTTTCCCTTCATCTTATCATTAGTAAAGATATAAAACCCTAGACAAGACTCTAGGATTTTATCAATCTAGTTTTTTTCTTCGAAATCCGCATCTACAACTCCATCATCATTACTTTGACTTTGAGCTGTATCAGCTTGTTGATCTTGTTGATTATACATCGTTTCTGCAGCCATCTGTGCTGCTTTTTCTAAAGCTTCTAACTTTTCTTTTACTAGATCTAAATCATTATCATCTAATGCTTTTTGAAGTTCATCACGTAACTTAATAGTTTCTTCCTTTTGTTTAGCATCCATTTTATCACCACTATCAGAAATAGTGTTATCTATTTGATTAATGAAAGATTCAGCTTTATTTTTAAGTTCAACTTCTTCTTTTCTCTTATCATCTTCTGCCTTATGATCTTCAGCATCCTTAACCATTTTCTCAATTTCAGCATCACTTAAACCACTTGAATTTTTAATAACGATAGATTGTTCCTTACCAGTTCCCTTATCAGTTGCTGAAACATGAACAATACCATTAACATCAATATCAAATTTAACTTCGATTTGTGGTACTCCTCTTCTTGCAGGAGCAATACCATCTAGCTTAAACATTCCTAAAACTTTATTGTCATTTGCCATTGGTCTTTCACCCTGTAAAACATTTATATCTACAGCCGGTTGATTATCTGCATAAGTAGAGAATACTTGAGCTTTTGAAGCTGGTATTGTAGTATTTCTTTCAATAAGTCTAGTCATTACACCACCCGCTGTTTCAATACCAAGACTTAGTGGAGTAACATCTAATAATAGTACACCAGTTACATCACCACTAATTACACCACCTTGAATAGCTGCACCCATTGCTACAACCTCATCAGGATTTACACTACGGTTAGGTTCTTTACCCAATTCTTTTTTTACTGCTTCTTGAACAGCAATTATTCTAGTTGAACCACCTACTAATAAAACTTGGTGTATATCATTCTTTGTTAACCCTGAATCCTTAAGTGCTTGTCTTACAGGTGCAATTGTTCTTTCAACTAAAGACTTAGTCAAATCATCAAATTTAGCTCTTGATAATGTAGCCTCAAAGTTCAATGGACCTGCAGCAGATGTGCTAATATAAGGTAGTAAGATTTGAGTTTGAGCCATACTACTAAGATCCTTCTTAGCTTTCTCAGCTGCCTCTTTTAAACGTTGCATTGCAAGTTGATCTTTTGTTAAATCTGTATCACTAATCTTTTTAAATTCTGAAAGCATCCATTTAACAATAATATCATCAAAATCATCTCCACCTAACTCATTATCACCTGAAGTAGATAATACTTCAAATGTTCCATCAGCAAGTTCCAAAATTGAAACATCAAATGTACCACCACCTAAGTCATAAACCAAGATTTTTTGTTCTTGTTCAGTTTTATCAATACCATAAGCAAGAGCAGCAGCTGTTGGCTCATTTATAATTCTTTCAACCTCTAATCCAGCAATTTTACCAGCATCCTTTGTTGCTTGTCTTTGTGCATCATTAAAATATGCAGGAACAGTTATAACAGCTTTTGTAACTTCTTCTCCAAGATAATCTTCAGCATATGATTTTAAATATTGTAAAATCATTGCAGATACTTCTTGTGGAGTATAACTTTTACCATTAGCACTAACTTTTTCGTTTGTACCAATTTTTCTTTTAATACTACTAATTGTATCTTTATTAGTAACTACTTGACGCTTTGCAGCATCTCCAACAGTTTTTTCTCCATCTTTAAATGCCACAACTGATGGCGTAGTTCTATTACCTTCAGGATTTGTAATAACTTTTACATCATTACCATCCATAACTGCCACACATGAATTTGTTGTACCTAAATCAATTCCTATAACTTTACTCATTTAATTTTCCTCCTCTAGCCTATTCGCTAACCTTTACTAAACTCGCTCTTATTACTCGATCTTTTAATTTATAACCCTTTTGAATTTCTTCTAAAACAATACCACTATTTACTCCATCACGTTTTTCGCTAAGAAGTGCTTGGTGAATGTTAGGGTCAAATTCTTTTCCTAATGATTCAATAACGCTTACTCCCTCATTTTCTAATGCAGTTTTAAGCTGTTGATGTATCATATTAATACCATCGATATAATTCTTAACAGTATCATCTTTAATTTCAAAATCAATAGCTCTATCTAAATTATCTAAAATTGGAAGCACTTCTGTTGCAAATGATTGAATACGATATTTTCTTAAAGTATCAGCATCATTTTGTAATCTCTTTTTTAAATTTTCAGTATCTGCAAATACTTTATAATAATCATTTTTACTCTTATCTAACTCTTCTTTAAGTTTTGCTATTTCTTCATTTAAGTTGTTTTCACAACTTTCTGTTTTTTCATTTGATTTACAACAACACTCCTCAGTATTCTCATCTTTACAAACGTCTTTTTCTTCCTCAAAGTTTTTTTTGTTTTTACTCATCTTCTTCCTTTTCCTCCATAGGTTCTCTCTATTGCACTAGCAACATATTCTAACAATGACATTACTTTGTCATATTCCATTCTGGATGGACCAATGACCATCAATTTACCAATTTCTTCATTAATTTTAAAATCACTCGATACAATAGCAACATCATCGAGCCAAACCATTTGAGAACCATCAGGAGTCTTAACAACCCATTCCTGACTTTTAGTTCCCAATTCTCTCCATTGATCACTATTATCCATCATTCTCATAAGTTGCTTAAGTTTTTCTATATCAGCAAACTCCGGCTGATATAATAATTGGTTTTGCCCTGAAAAATACACATGGTCACTTGCAAATTTTTGAAATGCCCTTAAAAATGCTTTAAATAAAACTTCATGCTTTTGTAATTGATCTTCTAAGATTGGCTCAATTACTCTAAGCTTATTTACAACATCATGAATCATTGTTCCTTTTAATCGATCATTTAAAATCTCACAGCATCTCTCAATTTCAGAAACAGGAACATCACTTGTAAAGTTGAATACCTTATTCTCAGTATGTCCACTATCCGTAATTAATACACAGACAGCACTTTTATTGCTGAGTGGAAATAACTTAATATGTTCCAATCTCTGCATTGAGGCATCAGGTCCTAAAGCACCAGATGCTAAATTAGTCATCTGTGATAGTATCGAACAACTTTTTTCAATAGCCTCATCTAAATCTAAGTGACCGGTATTAAATAAATCATTTATTGCTAGCTCTAGCTTTTTATCAACAGTTGACTCAAGTAGATTTTCACAATAAAATTTATATCCAGCAGTACTTGGCACTCTTCCACTTGATGTGTGGGTTTTTTCTAAATAACCTAACTCTTCAAGATATTGCATTTCATTTCTGATAGTGGCACTAGAGTACGGTAATTCATATCTTTGCATCAATGTTTTTGATCCAACAGGATCTGCAGTTTTAATAAACTCTTCAACAATAATTTTAAACACATGTAGCTGCCGTTTAGTTAACATGATCACCACCTCCTTTAGCACTTATATGCTCTATCTGCTAATAGAATATCACAAGATTATAGCACTGTCAATGCTTTTGTGCTAAAAATAAAAAAATTATAGTTTTCACTATAATAGTTATCTTTTTATACACTTTTCTTTTACTTCTTTAATAATTTCTTTAGGAATAAAACTTTCAATATCGCCACTAAATGAAGCGATCTCTTTAGCTACCGAACTACTCAAAAACGAATACTCTGGTCTTGCAATAAAAAATATTGTTTCAATATTATCATCCATCATCATATTAGCTGTAGCTTGTTGTAACTCATATTCATAGTCAATAACAGCTCTAATTCCTCTAATTAAACAAGATGCACCAATTTCTTTTGCAAAATTAATAGTTAATCCACTACCAATTATTACTTTAACATTATTCAGATGCTTGATGCACCGTAGCACAAAATCTTTGCGTTCTAAATCAGTAAAAGTAGGAGTTTTTTTTGAATTAGTCATAATAGTAACAACAACTTCATCAAATAGTTTACTACTTCTTTCAATGATATCTAAATGACCTTTTGTAATAGGATCAAAACTTCCAGGATAACATGCTTTTTTCATTTTTATTTCTCCTTTTTATACATTAGTATCTCTACAGTACCATAAGTTTTTTGTTTTTTTAAAACTAACTCATCAATATTATATACAGCTAAATCATTTTTAAGTCGCTCACAAAATATTAGACCGCCATCACTTATAAGGTTATTATTTGTGATATACTTTAAAATTTCTTCTATTATTAATTTATCATACGGAGGATCAATATAAATAAAATCAAAAATATAATTCAAATCTCTTGCTTTATTTAAAGCATCAATATAGTCTAAATTCCAAACAAATTGATTTTCAATTTTTAAGTTATCTAAATTTTTACTTATAACCCTAACTGCTTTAGGATTAGAATCTACAAATACACATGATTCAAAACCTCTTGATAGAGCTTCAATTCCAATATTTGCAGAACCTGAAAATAAATCAAGAGCAAACCCTCCATCAAAAAACGTCCCAGCCATTGAGAAAACCGCTTCTTTAACTTTAGATAAGGTTGGTCTTGTCCCATCTCCATCAAGAGTAGATAGAACTCTAGAGCGATATTTACCTGATATTACTCTCATTATTCAATTTCTCCTCTTCTAAACTTTGAAATAACTGCTTGGGATATGCCAATTGCAATCATACAAGCCATAGTAGATGATCCACCAGATGAAATTATTAAAAGTGGTACTCCCGTTAGTGGAATAAGTCCTGTAACCCCACCAACATTTAAAACAAAGTGAATAAATATATACATTGCTGTTCCAATTAAAATCATTCTACCCTTTTCGCTTTTCATTTTAAAGGCATATTTAAAAATTCTCCACACTATAATACCATAACCAATAAATATAAACATAAATCCTAAAAACCCTAATTCTTCAACAACAATAGCTAAAATATAATCTGTGTTAGCAGCAGGAAAATTAGTGTATTTTCTAATTGAGTTACCAAACCCTACACCGAAAAGTCCTCCTGAAGCAAACGATACTAATCCATTTACCAACTGAAATCCTTCACCATATTGTTGTGAGAATGGATTTGTAGAAACCTTAATTCTCATTTTTTGATATTCTTGAAGTGGAAGCATATCTATAAATCCCTGCCCAGAAGGAGTTAAAAGAAATAGTACAAAAATAATCCCTATTATTATAATAAAAAACAACCATCTTTGATATTTAACAAGTTGAGGATGCTTTGGCAATAAAAATACAATAAAAGAAATAATCATCATAACTACTGCTGTTCCAAAATCCTTTTGTAAAAATGAAGTTATTATAAAAAACAATAAAATTGTAAGTATTGGATATTTTACAAATTCCCATGGTGTTTTTTTCTTATATTTAATATCACCTAAAAAAGCAGCTAAAACTAAAATAGCAGAAATTTTGGCAAACTCTGAAGGCTGAATTGAAACATCAAAAACGCCTATCGGAATCCTAATCCATGCCCTAGCTCCGTTTACTGGATCAAAGACAAGAGTAAAAAGCAATAGAAATAAAGTCAAAAATATAATCGGTTTGATCATAATCATTAACCATTTGAAATTAAATATTCTTGCAGCAAAAACCATCATTATATATCCAGCAATAGTAAAAATAACTTGTTTAACTACTATTGTTACTAAACCTGAAGTGGTATTTGTTAGTCCCATTGATGCACTAGTTATTACCAAAAGAGCAAAAAGGGCTAAAGATAAAATTGAAATATGGATAATTCTATCATATTTTAGAGGCATTTTAACTCCTCTTGATTTATTTTTATTAACTGTCATTTACTTTACCTCAAATATATTTTATCACAAATATAAAAAAAGTGATTATTTAGGTGGAAATTTTCTTAAATTTTGTTATGATTATATTGTAAGAGGAAAATATATGAAAATAAATAATAATACAATTATAAAGGATAGTGATCCTTTAATTAGAGAATCTTCTTTTCCTGTGGATATTCCACTTTCTAAAGAAGATACAATTTTAATGGAGTCATTAATATTATATGTTAAAAACTCAAGAATAGAAGAAATTGCAGAAGCAGAAAATTTGCGTCCTGCTGTTGGAATATCTGCAATTCAAGTAGGAGTTAAAAAACAAATGTGTGTTATCATCATTGATGATGTCGACAAAAACAATAATGACATTCATATTGAATATGCCCTAGTTAATCCTAAGATTATTTCAAAATCTGTCCAAAAGGCATATTTAAAAGGCGGTGAAGGCTGTCTTTCTGTAGAAAATCAGCATGAAGGCCTAGTCAATAGACATGCACGTATTAAAGTAAGTGCTTATGACTACTTTCAAAAAAAACAGATTACATTTAAAGCACAAAATTATTTAGCAATTGTTTTGCAACATGAATTTGATCATTTTAGTGGTAGACTATTTTATGACTACATCAATGAAGAAAATCCATTTGAACATGATCAAGACGCAATAGAAATATAAATAGGAATGAGGAAATATGATAAACAATCAAAAAAGAAGTACTAATGATCAAATAGAAAATAATATATTAAATTTAAATAACACTAAAGAGAAAATGGAAGTAAAAAACACTGATACCCTTGTCTATGCATTAGGTGGACTTGGTGAAGTCGGAAAAAATATGTACTGTATTGAGCATGAAGATGAAATTATTTGTATTGATGCCGGTGTAAGATTTCCAGAAGAAGGATTACTTGGAGTTGATTATGTAATACCTGATTATTCATACTTAATAAAAAAACAAAATAAGTTTAAGAAACTTATTATCACTCATGGTCATGAAGATCATATTGGAGGAATACCATTTCTTCTTCAAACAATTAATGTAAAAGAAATATACGCACCAAGATTTGCTTGTGCTTTAATTCAAAAAAAATTAAAAGAAAGAAGACTTTCAAAATCTTGTAAAATAATTGAAATTGATAGCGAATCGAGAATTAATACAAAGCATTTCTCTGTAGGGTTCTTTAATACTATCCACAGTGTGCCCGATTCTCTTGGTGTTCTTATAAATACACCTAATGGTAGAATTGTACACACAGGTGACTTTAAATTTGATTTAACACCAATTGGACATAACTCAGATTACCAAAAGATGGCATATATTGGACAAGTAGGAATTTCATTATTATTAAGTGATTCAACAAACTCAGGAGTTTCTGGATTTTCAATTTCTGAAAGAGTTGTAGCAAAATCTCTTTTAGAGCAAATTAAAAAAACTCCAGGTAGACTTTTAGTTTCAACATTCGCAAGTAATGTACTACGTGTTGGTCAGATAATTGATGCAGCTGTAGCTTGTGGAAGAAAAGTTGCAATATTTGGACGTTCTATGGAAAATGTTGTCGATATCGCTAGAAAATTAGGAACAATAAACGTAGATAAAAAACACTTTATTAATGCAAATGAATTAAACCACTTACCTGCCAATAAAGTCTGTATAGTTTGTACAGGATCACAAGGAGAGCCCCTTGCTGCACTTAGTAGAATTGCAAACGGCACTCATAGACAAATAAAAATTATTCCAGGCGATACTGTTGTTTTCTCAAGTAGTCCAATTCCTGGAAATGCCACAAGTGTAAACTCAGTGGTAAATCAACTTACCCGTGTTGGTGCAAATGTTTTAGTTAATTCACCATTAACATCACTACATACAACAGGACACGCATCTCAAGAAGAACAAAAGTTAATGTTACAATTAATTAAACCTGATTATTTTATGCCTATTCATGGAGAATATAAAATGTTAGTTCAACATACAGCTAGTGCTGTTGAAACAGGTGTCAGCAAAGAAAATTGTTTCATTTGTAGTAATGGAGATGTTGTTGCAATGAGAGATGGGGTTTGTTTTCAAGGAGAAGAGCGAATTCAAACAGATGATATATACGTAGATGGAAATGATATATCGGGATTATCAACATCAGTAATCAAAGATCGCCAGTTACTTGCTGATAACGGTTTGGTTGCAGTTATCGTCACCATTGATTCAAGAAGTAACAAAATACTTTGTAGACCAAATATTGTTTCAAGAGGATTTGTTTTTATCAAGGAAAGTCAAACATTATTAAAAGAAGCAGAATTAGTAGTATATGATTCACTAAAAAAGAAAATGCAAAATAAAACAACATTCTCAGAACTTAAAAACTGTATCAGGGGTTCTTTAGAACCATTCCTTTACAAAAAGACCAATAGAAACCCAATTGTCATACCTGTTATACTAAATCAAAAAAAGGCAATGGAAGAAATGGCTGAGCAAAAAAGAAAAAGGAATCAAAAAAATAATAAAAAAGTATAAACTAAAACCGACATATTACTTGATAACTCAAGTTATGTCGGTTATTTTTTTAATCAGCTAATCTTTTTTCCCCTGTTATAGATTGAATGTGTTGAATATTTTGGCTAACTTCAACTACTCCTAAATAATCATTATTATTATCATAAACTGCAAAATATTGTATATAAACATACATACCTTTGAATTTAATCCAAAAAAATTCATGATTTTTTTTCTTGCTTTTAAAGTCATTAATAATTGACTCTACAATATGAGCACTTTGTGGTGGATGACATAATTTAACTTCTCTTCCAATTACAGTTAATGGTCTTTCAAAAATTCTATCCTTACCTTGAGAAACATATACAACTCTATCTTCTTTATTTACAAAGGTAATATCAATTGGTAAAATGTTTAGTAATTTTTCTAATTCAAGTGGCGATAATTTTCCTGAAGGTAGTTGAATTTCTCCATCAATAAAGTCATTAGATAAACTATCATTACCTAAATTTATAGACATCTCATTCTTTATTGCATGATCTAGCTTATCCCAAAGATCATTTGATATATGCTCTTGTAAAACTTGATACAGCACATTATTCTCTTTTGTTATCATCTCTAAAATTCTGTTTTCAACTTCAAGATACTGACTTTTAATATCTTCATCATTTTTTATTTGTGCATATACTTTTTTTATGTCTTCTCTTATTTCGTTATCAACACCCCACATTACTTGTGGAATAGTAGTTATATTGGCATATTCTAGTAACGGAAATAACAACTGTTCTTTTTTACCATAATGACTATCTACAAGGTTGTATAGTTCAAAGATATAGTCTACAGTAAGTTTATCATTATTGTTTTGGATGTAGTCATTTATTTTTTTATTATCTTCTTTAAAGTAATCAAATGGATGATTAACACGATCACTATGTATTTCAGATAAATTATCCTTAAACAATGAGGCATGAATATCACAAAGACCCATTATTTCCTCTACTTTAATGCCTTCCTTAACCAATTGTTGCTCAATTTGTACAATTTCTGAACCAGACACATATTTAAATTCTTTAACAAACTCTTCTTTAATTTTACTTTGATCCTCACCATTATGTAATCTAATAATAAGAGATTTAAGTTTATTAACTTTGTCTTTATTTTTTTCTAAAAATTCACTCATATTTGTTTTGTATGAAATATATCAAATCATACTTCTCCTTTCTTATATTTTCTAGTAAAGACTACCTTTACATTTCTATTTTAAATATAATTAAGAGTAATGTATGTGATATCTACAACATTTTAAATGTTTTCTCACTTAAAAAATACTTATTCTTTTTTACTTTAATGATACCATCATCTTCCATTTGCTTAATTTCGCGTGATAAACTGCTTCTATTAACACATAAGTACTCAGCTAATTGGGTCTTATTGAATGGTATAACAATTGTATTTGACTGTTGTTTTAGATGATAATATGTTAAAACTTCAAATAACCTTTCTTTAACTGTACTTTTATTTAAACATTCAACTTTATGAGTTAAGAAAGTATTCTTAGTTGAAACAATTTTTACAAGATTATAAAGTACAGCTATCGGTAAATTTAATATTGTATCTTGTTTAATGATAACAACATCTGTATCTTTTACTGCAGAAACCTCAAATGGAGAAATTTTCTCTTGTCCTAAAGCTACTGACTCTCCAAACAATTCACCATCATTAAATATACCAATTAATTTTTTATTACCATTAAAATCATAACTACAAACTTCTACTTTGCCATCTAATATTAAATAAAAATCCGATAATTTACTTCCAATATTAAAAATTATTTCACCTTTATTTATTTTTTTATAAATAATTTTTTTATTTATTTCTTCAAACTCTTCATCACTAATATTAATGAATAACTTGCTATCTTTTATATCAATCATTTTTACCACCTCTTTATAATACAATATCACACATCTTACTAAGTTTTTATAATTACTATCCAAATATAAAAAAGAGATATTTATGAAATTACTTTAATTAGCTAAATTAAGCTAGCATTTCATTAAATATCTTCTATTTTATTTATTTTACTTCAATTACTTTCATCATGTTTGCTGAACCCTCTCCTGTAGGATATCCTGCTGTAATTATAATTAATTGTCCAACTTTAACACCATAATTCTTAGCAATTGTACAAGCAAGTTCATCATCGTTAGTTAATTCATTTTGAATATCTGAACAAATTGGAGTAACTCCCCAAAATGCTTGTAATTTACGCTGAGTGCTACCTGTAAATGTTACTGCTAAAATAGGTACAGATGGTCTAAACTTAGAGATTCTTCTTGCAGTAGTACCACCTTGAGTAAATGCTACAACAGCTCCAACATTTTCTAAAGTTAGTGTTGCATCTGATACTGCAATACCAATTGCATCTTGAATGGTTTTTTTACTAGACATTTTTGAAAGTTCAAGTCTTTCACGATATGGAATTATTTTTTCTGCAGCCTCAGCAATTGTTGCCATTGTTCTTACAGCTTCAACAGGATATTCCCCTGCTGCACTCTCTGCAGATAACATAACAGCATCACTTCCATCTAACACAGCATTAGCAACATCACTTGCCTCAGCACGTGTAGGACGAGGATTTGATGTCATTGAATCAAGCATGTGAGTCGCAGTAATTACTGGCTTTCCAAGTGAATTCGCAGTTTTAATGATTTGCTTTTGATAAATTGGAACTAAAGCAGTTTGAATTTCAACACCTAAGTCACCACGCGCAACCATTACACCATCAGCATAATTAAGAATTTCTTCTAAATTATCAAAACCTTCTTGGTTTTCAATTTTAGCAATGATATTAATTGACGGTTTTCCCTCTTGTGTTAATATCTCACGAATTTGTTTAACATCCTCAGCTCTTCTTACAAAAGACGCAGCTATGAAATCAACATCCATTTTACAACCAAATCTAATATCCTCATCATCCTTTTTAGAAATGAATGGCATAGAAAGCTTAACTCCTGGAACATTACAACCTTTTCTTGTTTTAATCGGTCCAGAAACTTCTACTCTACATGTAAACTCATCTTTATTTGTCTCAATAACGGTTAACTTCATTTTACCATCATCAATTAAAACAATATTACCAACTTCAATATCATCAAATAATTCAGGACACTGAAGATGAAATCTTTCTTTATTTCCGATAACTTCTTCTTTACAAATTTTTACAGTATCTCCCTTATTAAATTCACAGATATCATTTTCAAATACACCACAACGAATTTCAGGACCCTTTGTATCCAAAAGTAAAGCTAAGTTAATACCTATTCTATCTGAAACTTCGCGAACCATTTCCATGCGCCTTTTGTGTCCTTCATGGACGTCATGAGAAAAGTTAAACCTTACAATATTCATTCCTTCTTTTGCAAGTGATTCTACCATCTCAGGCGTTTCAACAGCAGGCCCCATAGTACACACAATTTTTGTTTGTCTTCTTGTCATTTCTTTGTCCTCCTTATACTAATCGATCAAATAATCGATAGAAATGTTTTCTTGATGCTTTTGGTCTTTGTAGTGCTTCTTCAATTGGTAAAGAGATAATTTCATTATCTAAAATACCAACACAATGTCCACCAATATCATTCATTAGCAAAGTCACTGCCTTTTCACCCATCCTAGAAGCTAAAACACGATCAGTTGGTGATGGACTTCCACCTCTTTGAATATGTCCTAATACAGTTGCTCTTCCAGAAAAACCAGTGTTTTGAGATATCTTTTTCGCTAGACCATCAGGATCTGATATTTTTTCAGATATAATTACAATAGCATGATTTTTCTTTGCAGAAATATCTAAATATCTCAGTCTTTCAAGCACATCTAACTCATCATACCCTGTTTCAGGCGTTATTACAACTTCTGCACCACAAGAGATAGCTGTATATACCGCTAAATCACCACAATGATTTCCCATTACTTCAACAATAGAGCAACGGTGATGTGAACTTGATGTATCTCTTAATTTATCAACTGCATCAACACACGTTTCAAGTGCAGTATTAAATCCAATTGTAAAGTCAGTTCCTGGAATATCATTATCAATTGTACCTGGTATTCCAATACAATTTATACCCATTTTAGTAAGTTCAAGAGCTCCTCGATAACTTCCATCTCCACCAATTACGATTATTGCTTCAATATCGTTATCTTTAAGCTGTTTTACAGCTTTTTTTCTTACTTCAATATCCTTGAATTCTGGAAGTCTTGCAGAACCCAATATAGTTCCTCCGCGATCCATAATATCTGAGACACTTTGCTTACGAAAAGAATTAAATTCTCCATTTACCAAGCCACGAAAACCATCTTGAATACCAATAACCTCTATTCCATTAGCAAGTCCCACACGCGTTACCGCACGTATTGCGGCATTCATACCTGGCGCATCTCCTCCAGATGTCAAAATTCCAATTTTACGTACCATTAGCTCCTCCTAAATTATCCACTATATTTTATCATTATTTTAGTAATATATAAACATTTATTATGATTTATTTCTCTCGTTGATACCTTCAAATTCAAATTCGATCGATAAAGCTCTAATGCGCTCTAAAATTCTAAGAGCTTTTATATCTCTTTTATCATCGCTCACTTGAGAGTAATGTTTCGATAATATATCTAAAGGAAGATTCGAAGTAAACCAAGTAGTCTTTTTATTATTCAATCGATAATCTAAAATCGGAAATAGTAGCTCATCTCTTGTCCATTCTGAAACATGTTCAGCTCCAATATCATCAAAAACAACAAATTCAGATCTTTTAATTTTATTTATTTCTTTCTTAATTTCTTCACTATTACCAAAATTTTGTTTTACTCTATTTACAAGCTCCGGAACATTTACAAAAGATACTTTTTTACCATCATTAGCTTTCATATTAGAAACATATGCCGCAGAGTAAGTTTTACCAACTCCTACTGATCCAAAGATATATAATCCCTTAAAGTCATTTTCATTTTTTTTAAAAAATTTAAACATTTTTGTAAATTCTTCAGAAGCCGAAGTAACTGAAACACCAAGTAACAATTGTGACTTCGATAAATCACAAATTAAATAGTTTTTCTTATGAGAATATTTATCTTCTTCACTTTGTTTATACTTACAAAACTTTACATTCTCAATCCAAAACCCATCATATTCAATCTCAATAAATTGACCACAAACATCTTGAGTGCAATAATTTAAACCCTTACAATTTGAACATTTATTTAAATTATTAAACCATTTTGAAATTTTATGAGGAAAAGTATCGATCAAACTTTCAGATATATTTCTTTCTTTTAATAGAGCTTGTAATTGTTTATCATTTTTAAGCTTTTCAATTAACTTATCTTCATCAATAATATCAAATTTCTTAATATCAAATTTTGCTTTTTTCATCAAAATTTCACTGAATTAATTAAGTCCATCAATTCTTTCTCCCCTTCTTTTGTTAACTTTCTTTCTTCATATTTTTTTGGATTTTTTAAATATTCTGGTATTAACTCAACCTTATTATTTTTCTTTGAAAATGAAAAAGGATTACTTTTTATTAGATTTAATGCATCATCTCTAGTTTCTACCTTACTACGATACCACTGTGATGCGATGGTCATCATATATGACTTATAAAGAGCATTATCACTATTATCTAAAACATATTCTATTAATGTATTTATTACCTCATTACTAAACTTAGTTTTATCAACAACATCAAATATTACTTTTTTATCTCTTATTTGAACTTCCATTCCTTTTTGCTTAGTTTGCAAAAAGGCAATTGGAGACATGGCATATGGATCTGTGGATTTATTTTCAATATTAGGTTTAAAAAGTTCACATTTTAATTTAAATCTTTTAAGATTAAATTCACACGTAGATAGATTAATTGAATCTATCACTATTCTTTTAATATTATCTTCATTTATTCCGTAAATATTTGCATATTGTCCAATAATTTTAAGATTTTCCTCAGTTCTTAAACAAACAGGAAATTGAAGTTCAGTCATCCCATTTAGAAGTTTCTTATAATCAAAGTTAATAATATTTTCATCACTTGTAAAATTAATTTCTTTTTTTAATTTGCTAAATTCAATATCATCACTATACGACCATACATCTAATTTATTAGAATCAAGAACTCTTGTTATATCACTATATTTATCATCAATAACTTCGCACATCGTTGACTTTAAATAATTATAAGCATCAATGCCGATATTTTTAAATAAAAGTCGACAATATAGACGATGATTAAAAAAATTTATAGAACTTAAAAGTGGCAATAATTGGTATACATAAATAGTTTTACTACCTTCTGTTTTAATATATTTTTTTATAAGATGATACTCTTCACATTTTTTAAATGCCTCATCCAATTCATTAACATCTAAATTTAATAAACTAGATAAATAGTTATGTGTTTTATGTACATTATTTTTTGAGTTAGAAAATAGTGTTAGATATAAGATAGAAGCATTCTTTCCGATAATTGGTGTATATAACAAACTTAATACTTCTAACTTAGGTAAACTATCAACAAATAGTGTACGATATTCATCATTTATATCTAACATACTTTTCCTCCAATAATTCTAATAATTTACAAACTTGCTTCTCTAATGCTGATTTTGAACCTTCATTTGTAATTATAAAATCTGCATTATCAATATTTTTTTCAATATTTTGTTGAAATTTTAATCTTTCTTTAATATCACTTTCACTATATCCCCTGTTTTCCTTAAGTCTTTTTTTTCTAAGAGATAAATCACAATCTACAAAGACAACATAATCAAAATATTTTTCCCAACCTATCTCATATAAAAGTGGCACCTCAACAAATGCAAATTCTTTTTGGCTTGAAGAAAATTCACCTATTTTTTTAAGTAAGTCTTTATATACAACTTCTTATACTTTTTATTAAATTTCAATAACTATAAAAAATATTTTTTTAATGTTTTCTTTTAAATCAGATGTAGTTTTAACAATATCGGCAAGTTCCTTATAAATAGGGCTATCTTTTTTATAAAAACTATCAACCATTGCATCACAATCAAAAACTTCATAGTTATATTTTCTAATAATACTTGCGACCAAACTTTTCCCAGATCCCATTGATCCTGTAATAGCAATTTTCATCAAACTTACTCCTTCTGACATTTTGGACAGTAATATGTACCTCTTGTTGCAACCTTTGTTTTAATAATCTTACTATTGCAAACAGGACAACATTCATTTTCTCTTTGATGGACACAAACCTCCAACTGAAATCTACCAGTAACACCAAGAGATGATGTATAACTTCTGATAGTCGTTCCTCCTAATGAAATTGCTCTTTCTAGGATTTCTCTTGTTGCTTTAATTAAATTTACTATCACATCATCACTAAGTAAGTAACATTTCTTTGCTGGATGAGTTTTAATTTTAAAACAAATTTCATCAGCATAAATATTCCCTACTCCAGCAACAAAACTTTGATCAAGTAAAACCTGTTTTATTGGTTGCTTTCTTTTTTTAAGTTCTTTTTTACAATACTCAAGATTAAACTTATCAGACCAAGGCTCTGGTCCAAGATTTTTAAAATTATCAAAATCTATTTCACCTTCAATAATTTCCATTTTTCCAAATTTTCTAGTATCGTGATACCTTAGTTGTTTGCCACTATAAAATTCAAATACAACATGTTCATGTTTATTAATTGGATCATTTTTTTCTTTTAAGAAAAATTTCCCTTCCATTCTTAAATGCGAAATTAAGTAAATATCATCTAATTTAAAAACTAGATACTTTCCTCTTCTTTTAAATTCTCTAAAGTGTTGATTTGTTAGTTTTTCCTTAAATTCACTTACAGAACCAACAATAATGTTATCCCATAAAACTTCAATATTTTTAATTTTTTCATTTTTTATTTGAACTTCTAAAGTCCTTACAACTGTTTCTACTTCTGGTAACTCTGGCATCATTTAACCTCAAACCAAGTTTTGCCTTCTTTACACTCTGCAACAAGAGGTACTGAAAGCTTAATTGCACTTGCCATTTCTTTTTCAATTAGATTTTTCATAATTTGTACTTCATCTTTAACTACATCAAAAATTAATTCATCATGAACTTGTAATATCATCTTTGATTTTAATTTATTCTCTTTAATTTTTTCACTAATGTTTATCATTGCAATCTTAATTAGATCAGCAGCAGAGCCTTGAATTGGAGCATTCATAGCTGCCCTTTTTCCAAAATTCTGAACATTTTTATTAGAACTTTTTATTTCATGAATTTTTCTTCTTCGATTTAAAATTGTAAGTGAACATCCATCATCCATACATCTCTTTATAATATCATCCATGTATTGTTTTATTTTAGGATATTTTTTAAAGTAAGTTTCAATATATTGACCAGCTTCATAAATACCAATCATTAATTGTTTTGCAAGACCAAATTCAGACATACCATAAACTATACCAAAATTTACAGCTTTGGCTTGTCTTCTCATAGTATCACTAACCTCATCAATGCTTACTCCAAAAATATCACTTGCGGTTTTGGCATGAATATCAATATTATCATTAAATGCATCTATTAAAGACTGTTCCTTTGCCATATGAGCAAGAATACGCAACTCTATTTGCGAATAATCGGCAGCAAGTAAAACATTACCTTTACTAGGAATAAAAGCTTTTCTAATTTCCCTTCCACTATCATTTCTTACAGTAATATTCTGTAAATTAGGTGAACTGCTCGATAATCTTCCTGTTTGTGCAGAGCATTGATTAAAAATTGTATGAATCTTATTATCGTCATGAATATATTTTTTTAGACCTTCAGCATAAGTGCTATATAATTTTTGTAGCGTTCTTTGCTCCATTATTTCATCAATTATTGGATGAGAACTCTGTAAGGCTTCAAGAACTTCAATTGAAGTGCTTCGTTTTTTTACGCATGGTAGGTTTAATTCATCAAATAAAACCACAGCCAATTGACTTGGAGAATTAATATTAAATTCATGATTTGCTAAAGTGTATATTTTATTAGAAATATCATTAAGTTTATTTAATGTTTCTTCAGAAATATCATTTAATATACCAATATCAATCGTAAAGCCTTCTTCTTCCATATCAAATAATATATTAATAAGTTTCATTTCAACATCGTAAAATAAACTATCCATATTGTACTCAGTTAATTTTATTTTTGTCTTATCATATAGAATCTTATTAAAGTAATTTCTTTCTGACACAAACTTTACTCTATCTTTTAGCTCTGGAGTTTTAGGACGGGCTATAGTTCCATATAGATCAGTTAAATTATTTATTTGAAAAAATTTATATGAATGCCTAAGTCTTTCCCAACTAGTAATATTACTGTTACATAGAAATGCTGATACCATTGTATCAAAAACAAAACCAGATGTAGCAATATTTAATTTACTAAATTCTTTGATAACTCTTTTAACATCATAACTTATTTTTTTATTATCACTATTTAGCCATTTTATTAAATTTTCATCTTTTTGTAAATTTTCGATTGTAATATAAATACATACATCATTATTCATTAAAGAAATACCCATTAATTTGCTAGCATTTAAATCTTCTTGTGTATAATCAATTGCTAAAAAAGTTTCATTTACAAAAAATGATGATGGAACACTTGATACAACTTCAAACTTTTCATCTAAAATTATTTCTTTATCCATATATTTTTCATAATTAACTGCTAAAGATTTCATTTCATACTTCATTAAAAAACTATATAATTCAGTAAAATTTGGATCATAACTACAATCTTCAACTTCAAAAGGCAGATCAACACTAGTATTAATTGTAGTAAGTTTTTTATAAAGAGTAATTTCTTCAGTATGATCTAAGATATTTTTTTTTCTATTTTCACTTAAATCATCAACATTCTTAATTAAGTTTTCCACATTATTATATTTTTTTATTAATTCAACAGCATTCTTTTCTCCAATTCCTGGAACACCTGGGATATTATCTGATTTATCACCCATTAATGCTTTAACCTCACAAACTTGAAAAGGTAGAATACCATTTTTCTCCATTAAAGTATCTAAATTTATAACATCATAATTAGATACACCTTTTACTGTAGATAATATGGAAATATTTTCATCCACTAACTGATATAAATCTTTATCACTACTAACGATGCTAACAGAAATATCCTTACATTTTTTTGCTAATGTGCCAATAATATCATCAGCTTCAACATTTTGTTTTTCAAACCTTTTAATACCAACTGAATCTAAAAATTCTCTAACAATAGAAAATTGTACAACAAGATCATCTGGCGTGGGTTTTCTATTGCTTTTATATTCACTATACATTTCATTCCTAAATGTTTTTTTACCAGCATCAAAAGCAACAAAGAAATAATCTGGTTTTATTGAATCAGTGATTTTATCTAACATTTTAATAAATGTATAAACAGCATTCGTTGGAGTACCATTAGATGTACTCATCAACCTTGCTTTAAAAGTCGCATAATATGCTCGATAAAGCACAGAATTACCATCTATTATAAGCATTTTTTTCATAGGTCAACCTCCTTTTTATATTTTAACATGAAATTTTATATTATTGATAAATTACTTTAAAAAAAGCATATCATTTTAATTGTTATGCTTATTCAGAATCATTTGTTTTATTTTCGGTTTGTTCTTTATTTTCACTTTGATCTTCTATTGGAACAATTACATCTTCTTCTTTACTGGTTATCATCGTTTTTAAAGAAGCAAGATTTTCATACATTAAAGATATGTAATCAGTATTATTTTCTTCTTGTTCTATAGATAAGCTAGATAAATCGCTCATATAAACTATTTCTAAACTCAACTCACTTTGAATTCTATTAAATAACTCTTTCATATCATCTGGCATATTAGCTTCAAATACAATATATTTTACATTATCTGCAACTAATCTTTCTTTTATAGCTTCATATTGAGTTTCAGTTGGAAGCACACCATACTTAGACAATACTATCGGGTAAGTTTGAATACCGTATGTTTTTTGCCAACTTCCATAAGTTGGGGTTATCGACGCAAATTTTATTTCATTATTTTCACTTACAAGTGATGATGCCAAATTTTGAAACTCAGCATCTAATTGTACTAAATCATGTTCAAGTGAAGTAAACTTATCTTCAAAAACAGTTTTACTCTCTGGATATGTTTTAACTAACCAATTTTTTACATCTTTTGACATACTTAGCATTGATATGGGATCTGTCCACAAATATAAGTCTCTCTCATTTACATCGATATCATTAAATGAATCACTTCGATAATATGGAGCTTCAACAAAACTAATTTCTCCACCAACAATTACTGGTGTATAACGCTGAAACTTATAAATAGCATTCATACTTGATAAGTCTTTTTTATTGACATTTAATTCAGCAATAGAATTATTATAAACTGTTAGGTACGGTTCAACTGAACCAATATGAAAAAGTATTTCTGATAATTCTAAAATATTTTTAAAATCTTCTTTTATTGTTGCTCTTTGAATAATTTCAGAATTTTGAATACTTACAACCTGTACTTGTTCTGTTGATAATCTGTTTAATATATATCCAATTGGGTATACGGTATATGCCACTTGGTTTTTGCGAGTCTTACAACCCGTTAATACTAAACTTAGCAACAATATACAAAATAATATTTTTTTCTTCATTATTAATTTACTCCTCATAATTATAATATCATAATTATAACATCAAAAAAAGAATCAGATAAGTCCATTAGCCTTAAAACTAAAATAACCTTCATTAGAAACAATTATATGATCTATAATTTCCATACCCATTAATTTAGCGGCATCTATCATTTGATCAGTGAGATCTATATCAGCATTACTTGGAGTTAAATCTCCAGATGGATGATTATGTACCATCATTACTTTACTAGAAGATAACAATAATGCTTCTTTAAAGACTTCTCTTGGATGCACAATACTTTTATCGACAGTACCTTTAAATAATGTTCTATAACCTAAAATATGATTTCTTACATTTAAATAAACAGCTAAAAAGTTTTCTTGTGTTTCATTACCAATCTTCTTTCTTAACCAATTAATTAAGTCATTTGGATTCTTAACTACATCTTTATTTAAACCTTGTTCAAAACTTATACGTTTTGCAAGCTCAAAACACGCTAAAATTTCTGTAGCTTTTACATCCTTAATTCCATTTACACATTTTAAATCATTAATTGTAAGTTTAGATAATCCACTTATTCCTTTAGATTTTTTTAAAATTTCTAATGCAACATCAATACTTGAGTGTCCACTAAACCCGTGTCTTATCAAGATTGCAATTAACTCTGCATTTGAAAGAACACCTACTCCATATTTTTTTGCCTTTTCCCTGGGTCTCTCACACTCTGGTAAATCCCTAATTATCATAATTACCTCTTTTCTAATAATTATTATGCTATAAATTTATTTTTTCCTAAAAAAAAGATATCGTTTTAAATTTTAACGATACCATTTTCTTTAAAATATTTATGCAGATATTTCTTTTAAAAGCGTTAATTGCACCTTGTTTCTTTCTTTATCAATATCATATACCCAAACATCAACAATATCTCCAACTGAAATTATATCGCTAGGATGCTTTACTCTATTTTTACTCATTTTTGAAATGTGCACAAGACCATCATCATGAATGCCTATGTCTACGAATGCTCCAAAATCAACTACATTACGAACAACGCCTTCCAACTTATCACCTTTTTTAAGATCAGAAATATCTAATAAGTCAGATCTTAGTAATGGTCCATCAAACTCCTCACGATAATCACGAAGCGGCATCATTAAACAATCTACAATATCATTTATTGTATATTCATCACAATTAATCATAGATAAATCTTTGGCATTTATATCTTTTACTTCATCTAATGATTGAAACTGATAATGTTTCATAATTTCCTCAGCAATAGCATAACTCTCAGGATGTATAGAAGTTTCATCAAGCTTATTTGAACCTTCTTTGATTCTTAAAAATCCAGCACATTGTTGAAATGCTTTATCTCCTATTTTTTTAACTTCTTTAATTTGTTCCCTATTAGTAAATCTTCCATGCTTATTTCTAAAATTAACAATTTCCTTAGCACTTGCCTTATTTAAACCAGAAACATTCATTAATAACTCACAACTTGCTGTATTAATATCTACACCTACCCTATTTACTGATTTCATAACTACAAAGTCAAGTTGCTCACTTAATTTTTTCTGTGGTAAATCATGTTGGTATTGGCCTACACCTATGCTTTTAGGATCAATTTTGATTAGCTCTGATAAAGGATCTAATATTCTTCTTCCTATAGAAATTGCTGATCTTTGTTCTACTTGTAAATCTGGAAACTCATTTCTTGCAATTTCACTCGCACTATAAACAGATGCCCCCGCCTCACTTACAACAGTGTATTTTATATCTAAATTATTTTGTTTTATAACATCAGCAACAAACTTTTCAGACTCTCTTGAAGCAGTACCATTACCTATTGCAATTATTTCTATGTCATATTTTTTTAACATATTTAAAAATTTTATTGCAGCTTCCTCATATTTATTTTGAGGAGGATGCGGATATATAACATCAATATTAATTAGCTTTCCTGTGTTATCAATAACAGCCAATTTACAGCCTGTTCTAAATGCAGGGTCAAAGCCTAATATCATTTTCTTACTTAGTGGCGGTTGAAGTAATAATTTTTCCAAATTCATAGCAAAGATATCTATTGATTTAGTGTGTGCTACCTCTAGAAGATTAGCCCATATTTCTCTTTCAACACTTGGAAATAATAGTCTTTTACAGCCATCCTTAACAGCATTAGTAATTTGATCAATACAAATTGTACTACGACCTCTAGTAATTTTTTTAATCGCATACTCCATTAAATAATCTTTATCATAATCTAATGTAACAGATATAACCTTTTCTTTCTCAGCACGATCTATTGCCATTACACGATGACTTGCAATTAGTGAAATTTTTTCCTGAAAATCATAATACATCCTATACACTTTATTTTCATCTTCATGCTTTTTCTTTTCTTTTGTAATAATTTTACCTCTTTGAAAAATTGATTCTTGAGACTTCCATCTTAGTTTTGCATCATCACTTATTATTTCTGCAATAATATCCATTGCTCCTTTTATTGCATCTTCTTCTTTTAAAATAAGATCAGAGAGATATTTTCTTGCCTCAGATTCAACGGACCCCTCTTTCGGACAACTTTTTATCCAATTAGCAAGCGGTTCAAGTCCATGTGCTATAGCTTCTGTTGCCCTAGTTTTTTTCTTTTGTTGATAAGGACGATAAATATCCTCTACATGTGCTAATTTTTCGCAAGCCAATACATCATTTCTAATTGACTCTGTCATTTTGCCTTGGGTTTCAATTATCCTTAGTACATCTTCTTTTCTCTTCTTTAAATTTTCTTGATATTCATATTCTTTTTGTATAAATAAAATTTGTTCCTCATCTAATCCTTTTGTCATTTCTTTTCTATATCTTGCAATAAAAGGCACAGTACTTCCCTGTGCTAATAATTCCAAAGTATTTACAACTTGTGTCTCATTAATTTTAAGTTGAGAAGCAATTGGTTTAATTAAATTTTCCATACTTTTCTCCATTTCTCCTTATAATAATATCATAAAACACCTGTTTAAAGTTTTTATTTTATAGTAATTTAATACTGGTATGATATAATAAATAATGAGGTGAATTAAAATGAAAATAAACTCAAAAGATAGAGGAAGTATCATAATAGTAGTTTCTGCAGTAATTGTATTTTCAATTGCACTTATTGGCCTTGTCCTTTCTCTAGTGTCAAATAATAAAAGTGTAGAAGTAATTGATTTTTCTAATTTTAAAGAAGAAGAAGTTTTAAAATGGTTTGAAGATAATAAAGTTGATAGTGAAAGCTATTTAATCGAATATGAGTATAGTGAAACAATTGAAGAAGGAAAACTTATTTCTCAAAGTATAGATCCAAAAAAGACATTAGAAAAAGATTCCGTTCTTACCTTATTTTTTTCAAAAGGATATGATCCAAAATTACTTGTTGATGTGATTGATTTTACATCAATGAAAGAAGAAGAAATTGATAAGTGGTTTAAAGATAATAAATTTTCTGATGTAACATATGAATATCTACCTAGCCTAGACATTAAAGAAGACTATTTCATTAAAAGTAACATAACAGAAAAGAAAATATCAAGAGATAGCGTGATTCTTATAAGTATATCAGTTGGAAAAGAATCAGTAGGTGTTGAAATAAACGTTCCAGATTTTTCTAAGTCTTCGAAAAAAGAAATTGACTCTTGGGCAAAAGAAAATAACATTAGTGTTAAATATACAAATACGATCAGTAAAACAATCTCTAAAGGATCAGTTGTATCACAGAAACCTAAGGGTGGTGAGAAAATAAAAACGGGCGATACTTTATCTGTTTCAATATCAATAGGTAAAGGTATTACTGTAAATGATTTAAAAGGAAGTACAAAAAGTGAAGTAATAGCTTTTGCAAGGGACAATAATTTAAAGTATAGCTTTGAAAACTATTATAGTAATTCAGTTAAAAATGATGTGGTTATTTCTAGCAGGCCTACAGGTACACTAACAGAAGGTTCAACAATCATTGCTAAATTATCAATTGGTAAACCCGTTGTTAAAAATTATACTGGCAAATCACTATCACAATTTCAATCACATATAAATGCGATAAATGCTAATGCTAATCAAAGTGCAAAATTAAGTATTAAAACTGAAGAAGTCGAAAGTGATAAAGAAAAACCTGGAACTATAATCGAACAAAAAGTCGGTTCTACAGTAATGAATTCTGATAAAGAAGTAAATACTGGTACACAAATTTATGTAAAAGTTGTAAAAGAAAAAACAATTAATGTATCATCAAAAACAAATAGTTCACTTAGTGACTTCACCAATTATATTAAAGGATTAGGTTTAGTATTAGGAAATAAATCAACAAAATATAGTACTACAATAGAAAAAGACTTTATTATATCAAATGACACAGGTAATAAAAAACTTGGATCAGCAGTTAACTATGTATTATCTCTTGGAAGTTATAACCCTTCTGCATCTAGTTTTGACAATCAAAATGAATCAAGTATAAAAAATACTATTAATCAAGCAAATAATTTAGATGCAGGTTGGAGCGTATCATTTGATTATGAATATAACAATAATATTGATAAAGGAGTTTCTTATGGATGTAGTATATCTAATAAAAATCTTAAATGTATAATATCAAATGGAAGTTATATAACAGTTGATAGTAAAATTGGAACAACAGAAAAAGAATTTATAGATTATATAAATTCATTAGGATTAAAAGCTGATAAAAGAAACAGTATTCACTCTGATACTGTAGCGGCTGGATCTATTGTATGGAATCAAACAGGTAATGAATTTAAAACTGGTAATACAATTGTATATGATCTTTCATTAGGTAAGGAAAACCTAGTTACAGTTCCTGAGTATAGTTTACAGTTATTAAGTTTTGGAAGCTTTGAAGAATCTTCTGAAAAAGTAATAAGTACATTCTCAGAATTTACAAATTTAGACATATTAGCTGTAGATCCTGATAATCCAAATCAACCTAGTGGTTTGGTAGTTTATATTTCTGTAAAGCCAGGAGAAAAGCTACGACCAGACACTTTAATAACAGTAAAAATTGTAAAATAATTTTATTTTAAATTATATTAAAAAAGAGCCATAAAAGCTCTTTTTTTATTACAATTTTTATTCAACACTTTTTAAAGATTCAACCATTTTAATATTCTTTAAAATATAGCCAACAATGATATTAAACAAAATCGCAAAAGCAAATGTAATTAAGGCTGCAGTTAGATATACACCAAAATTAAGATCTCTTACAAACATCATATTGTCTTCTTCTACCAGCAAGATAATATAAATATGTAAAATTCTTCCCAATATTCCACCAAATAAAACCCCAAATAATACGAGAATCATATTTTCTTTAAAGATGTAAGAATTTATTTCTTTACGATTAAATCCTAATACTTTTAAGGTTGCTATTTCTCTTTTTCGCTCTTCGATATTAACACTTGTTAGATTACCTAAAACAATGAATGCAAGTAATGCAGCACAAATAATTAAAACATATATAACAACATTTAATCCATCAACCATATCACTGAAAAAATCTATCCAAGTTGTAAATAATGATAAGTTTTTTATATTGTAAGTTGATCTTAGCTGTTGATTTTCTATTTGCTCATTTGTTTTAACAAAGATACTATTTATTTCATTTGTTTCATTAAATACACTCTGATAGTAATCTGAAGAAATAAAGACATTATGATGAACATAACTTTCAAACATTCCTTTTATCACAACATTTGCTTTACGATCATCTTCTGTATTAATTGAGATGGTATCACCAATCTTTAATCCAAATATTGTTCCAAGTTTTTCATTAATTAAAACACCATCTTTTGGTAATTCTAATATTTGTTTTGTTTTTCTATTAATAACATTTCTTACTGTATGCATATCTTCATTATTATCAAATACTGTTAATGTTGCTGGAGAATCCATCTGCTCCATATTTTTTACATTAACATTATAAATACTTGTTTTGAACACTTCATCAATTGCAGGATTATTTAAAATAGCATTTTCCGATGTTTCTATTTCACTAGCTGTCAAATTATCATTAAAAACTAGATATCCATCAAAATGATTAAGTTTCGAATATTCTTTTGTTATAGTCCCACCAATCGAATTTCTAATTCCAAATCCTGCAATTAGAAGTGCCATACAACCACTTATTCCAATTACTGTCATAAAGAATCTTTTTTTATACCTAAATATATTTCTTGCTGTAACTTTTGAAATAAATGAGAATCTATTCCAAACAAGCGAAATTTTTTCAATTAGTATTCTTTTACCCATTGATGGAGCTTTTGGTCTTAAAAGCTGACTAGTAACAACTTTAAGTTCAGAGGAAGCTGATATCCAAGTTACACTAAACATAACTAAATAAAATGACAATACAGCGATTAAAATTGAAATAACTGAAACATTCAATTTAATTTGCGGTAGAAAATACATCATATTCCAAGCATCATATATGATAGCCGGAAAAATCATAATTCCTGAAATAACCCCAATTATTGATCCTGTAATACTAGCAATTGATGCATATATTAAGTATTTGCTGATACAAGCTAACTTACTATAGCCAAGGGATCTAAATGTTCCAATCTGTCCTCTTTGTTCAGTAATCATCCTAGTCATTGTTGTTGAACATACTAAAGCAGAAACAAATAAGAAAAACACAGGGAACACCATTGAGATATTCTCCATTTGATTAACAGTATCATAAAAACTTTGACTGCTAAATTGCATATCTCTACCAATAATTGTCCAATTTTTATATTCAATGTCGTCTATGTCATTTTTAGCATCTTGTAGTTCTTGATCTGCTTCGCTTAACTCATTATCTGCTTTCAGTTTATTTTCATTATACTCAATCCAACCATCACTTATTTCTTTTTGAGCATTTTTCAATTCATCTTTTGCATCAATTATTTCCTGAGCTTTTTCTTCAAGTTCATTTCTGTTTTTTTCAACTTCTAAATCAAGAGTAATATAACCCTTTTCTATTTCTTTTTGAGCATCATTTAGTGATTGTTCTGCATTTGCAAATTTTGTTTCACTATCCTTTATTACATTATTAATTTCATTAATTGAACTATTTATTAAATTAATAGCCCCTTCTAATTCTGTGTAATTATTTATTTGTGGTATTTGCTCAATAATGTTATCTACACTAGCATTTAATATTTTTGTTTCATCATCAATTGCAACAAGTCTTATTTCAATATCTTTAATTTCATTCTCTTCATCAACAGTTAAGTCTGAAAGTGCTAATAATTCTTCTTTTCTAATTATAAGCCTTGTTTTTTCTTCTTCTAAAGTACTTATGTTTTCATTTAATACATCAATGTTATTCTTTGCGATTAAAAGAGTATCAATATTTGAAGTAAGTGTTGAAAGTTGAGTATTTAACCCAGGTTTAATATTATTATAATAATCATCTTTTTTACTATTAAAATTATTCTTCTCTACATCTAATTTTCCCTGAGCATTATTTAATTCCGTAATATTTTCATTATACGCTTTATCAATTAAAGCATAACCATCACTAATACTTTTATTTCCATCATTTATTTCCTTTAATGCATTATCAATTTTATTTTGAGCACTAATTAATTCATTTTTAGCATCTTCTAATTTTAATTCCGCTTCATTTTTACTATCTTCAAACTCTTTTAAACCATCATTATATTTGTTGTTTACCTCTTCCTTGATCCTTTGATATTGTTTATAAGAATGTTCACTAGCAAATTCTTCCAAGTCTTTTTTTATATTTTTTGTTTCATTTACATATTCTTTTTCAAAACTATTATATTTTTCAATATCATTATACTTTAGAACCAAACTACTATAATAATCATTTTTAAAATTAGACTCATTAACATACACATAATAATCTAAAATCTGATTATTTAATGTACTATAGCCTAATTGCATATTTATAAATTCAGGGCTTTTTACTATACCTACAATCTTATAATGACTATTTTTTAATGTTTCCTCTAAATTACTATCAGAACTTAAATTCACATAATCACCCAATCTATAACCATTAGGCAATTGATTTACATAACCGAAAAGACATTCATTTTCTGACTCAGGCATTCTTCCATCAACTAGTTGAAACTCATTAATTGTTTTATTGTTTGTATATCCAAAAACTCTTATCGGTTGATTGTTAGCTCCATTTGTTTCATATGCATCAATAAACTTCCTACCCTCAACAACTACATCCTCTGAAATTTGTTTTAAATCTTCTATATCATCATCATTAAAACCATATGGTGAAAATATTTCAAAATCCATTAAATTATATTCGTCATTAAAAGAATCTACACTATAACTCATTACCGTAGATGAAGCTGTAATTCCAATGAAAAAAGATAACCCTAATGCAACAATCGCTATTAGCGTTATGAATTTAGTCTTAGTATTTTTTATCATTCTAAAAGTATCTAGGATTAAATTCCTACTCATTTCATCACCACTCTATTTCATCAATGTCTTTGGGATTCTTATTTATTTCAATTGAAGATATTTTCCCACTTTTAACTTTTATTACTTTATCTCCCATTTCACATATTGCAAGATTATGTGTAATAACAACTACAGTCATGTTTTTACTTTTACTCATATGATGGAGCAGCTTTAATATTTGCTTACCAGTTTTATAATCTAATGCACCAGTAGGTTCATCACATAATAAAAGTTTAGGGTTTTTTGCAAGTGCTCTTGCAATTGCTACACGTTGTTGTTCTCCTCCTGATAATTGCGATGGAAAGTTATTTCTTCTATGATGTAAACCAACAAGTTGAATTGTTTCATCAACATCAAATGGATTCTTTGAAATTTGAGTTGCCAATTCAACATTTTCTTTAGCTGTTAAATTCTGAACTAAATTATAAAACTGAAAAACAAATCCAACATCATATCTTCTATATGTAGTAAGGCTTTCCTCATTAAATTCATCAACTCTTCGCTCATCAACAATTAATTTACCACTAGTACAGCTATCCATACCACCTAAAATGTTAAGTATCGTACTTTTACCAGCACCAGATGCGCCTGCAATTACAACAAACTCACCCTTATCAATTTCAAAATCAACACCATCAAGTGCATTTATATCTACTTCACCGACAGTATATTTCTTTTTAACATCAATAAATTCAATATATTTCATGTGCACCTCTTTCTAATTTAATTATATAGCTAAAATATAAATTAGTCTATAGTGAAAGAGATAAACTATTTGACTAGTTTATCTCTAAAATTAACCTGTTTCTGATATCGGTACTACCAATAGAGAACACTTTTAAGTTATGATTACTATTTTCAATCTCTCTGTTGTAAAAATCATAAAGTTCAAAAATATCTAAGTAATCTTTTGTTTTGATTTTTAAATACATTCTATATTTATTTTTTTCTAATTTATTTAAATCATATTCTCCACTAAAGCACGCTTTAGAAGTATCAAAGTCAAGTGATAACATTTCACTATAATCAATACTACACTTTCCTGTATTTAATGTATTAGATGATACTTTTCCAGATTGATCTACCAATAATAATTCATACTCTGGTTTAGTGTTATTGTTTGCATCTGCACCATAAATCCACGCAACTCCAGATATTTGTAAAACTCCATCTTCAATAATTAAATTATTGAAGTCAAACATTGAATTTCTAGTACTTGGTTTTGATACTTGAGTGAAATCTACCTGAGAATTTTCAATTTGAATTTCATAGCGATAACCATACATTTGATTAATAACAAATCTGTACTGTAAATCACCATCAATTATAGTTTCAGGCTTTATTTGATTGAAATAATTCTTTAGTTCTGATTTTTTAGTTATATCACCATTTTTAACTAGAATATTAATTGAGTAATTTCCAACAAGCTCATCTACTAAATTAGTAGTAGCTTTAAATTTTACTTTACTATATTCATAACCATCATTAAACGATATCGGTTTATCTAAAACAATACTTTGAGTATCAAGTTCAATTTCTTCCTGTGTTTCTTGGTCAACCAAATATACTCTATGTAAAATATCGCTATCTTTTGTGGCATTTAAATCAGATATAAATGCATAACCAATTATTGAAAGTTCATTTGTTTCTTTATCATACTCAAAAGAAATAATATCTTGTTGTAAAGAATTGGTAACAACAACATCTTTCTTAGCTTCCTTTACACTTAAAACAATCTTTTCATCTACAATTGAAATGCTATAATCTTTGTCATTTGCACTAAATTTTTCAAATTCAATTTTGCCATCACGCAATAAATACTCTGCACTATACTCTGAAAAACGCGAGTACTCGGTATTTAATTTGAAATAATACTCACCAATTTCAAGATCTTTTAGTTCTACATTTACACTAAATTGAACTTTATCATTATCACTTATATTAGATTCGCTATCGTAAATAATCGACTTATTATCTTGATCAACAAGTGACAGTGTTTGTTTTACACTGTTCTTTGAATTAACATAAATTCCTGGTCTATACGAAACACCAGATATTTTTAAAATTCCATCATCATTTGAAATCTTATCGACATTAAAAATATGATCACCTGTTGGCTTTATACCATCTTCTACAACACTATCCTCTCCATTTAGTAAAGTAATGTTTTCTTTTGATATAAATCCGACACTATTTGCCCAGTCATAGCTAACAAGACCCTTTGTGCTACCATTAATAATTTTTCCATTTACAACAGGATTAGTAGATTGAACTTTTATAAATTTATCTTTAACATCCAAAACTATTTTTGTGAAATTCTCCTGGTAAGTAGCACCATATGCTGTATTATAAAGATTATTTGATGAATTTTCAGAAACCTTAACATCAACACCATATTTATTAACTAAACCTAATAAATTCTTATCATCCGATAGTTTGCCATCATAATTATTAGCAAACTTATCAATTTCATAAGCAATTGCAGCAATCTTATATCCCCAATATGGATCAGAGGCATACTTAACATTAAATCCTGAACCTTTATTTCCAAAATGTGATCCAAAGAAACGCCAGTCTTCAATGTTTAGATACCCTCTTAAGTTAATTCCCATGTGTTCATTAACAGCTTCTTCGATTGAAGAAAAATACGATGCTTGTCCAGGATCTGAATCAAAAGCATTCCAACCAAAAAGGTTATTTCTATTTATTGCATAATTACTTGTACCATATGCCGATTCTAAACACGCAAGAGCATACACCAACAAAGCATTTACACCATATTTATTTTGGGCATTAATAAATACTTGCCCTTGATTTTTCATTTTACTATTAGTATTTGAACCTTTTTTTGAAACTAAATATCTATTAAATGAGTCTGCACTTACAGATGTCTTACTTCTTGCAGGTAAAAACTGATAGTAATTAAAATACTTACCAGCAAGTTTAGTATGCTTAGTATCAGAATAAAAATTATAGCCATCATAACTGTAATAAGTATCGCCTACATTCATCCAATCAGGAGCACTGCCTACCACCATCGTAAAGACAGATGGATATGTAGATGGACCTGACCAACCACTATAAGCCTTGAAAACTAAATCTTTATAATTACCATTTTGAACAACAGTATAATTTGATTGATAAACATGAGTCCAGAAAGGTTGCTCATTTTGTGAACTAGCATCATTACCGCCAAGTAAGACCGTAACATTATTGCCCAAAAACGCATAAGGAACAAGATCAACATCTTTTAAACTAGTAGTTCCCTTAAATCCTGTAATATTTACAAGTATTTGTCCTGATCCATTATTATCGTAACTGTATGTTTCATAATATTTCATTTCACGATGCTTTGTAACATAAGTTGATTTTTTATTTGAGTTATTTACATCTTGATAAATATTAAGAGTAGAACTATTTGACCTTGCAGGATATGTGATTGCAAGACCCTTATTCATTGCAATAATTTTCATAGGACTCTTACTAGATATATGACGCACAACAGCATCATCACCATTATTATTCATTGTAGTTTTTGCACTAGTAAAATTACTAGCACAACTTATTTTTGTAAATGTTCCATTTGAATTTGCATTTGATACCTCATAACCTGTTCCACAAAATAAGGGATATTCCTCAGATGCATTTGCATGATAAACAGGATTATCAAAAATCGGCATCATCGATAAAATTATTGCTAAGCAAATAAATTTAATAATATTCTTTTTCATAATATACCTCCCTTAGTTTAAATCAACATTGATTATAACCCAATCCTTCTGATCTTTTAGCTTGAGTTTCAATATCCCTCGATAACTTACTTTTTCTTCAATAGGATTATAAGCAGTAAAGAATAAATCACCAGAATCACTCTCAATTACTTCGTTTCCAATTATATTAGAATACTTCATTGACTGAATGCTTGAGTCCATTGCAATAAGAACTTCATTAGAACTATCCGGTATATACTGTGCTTCTTCGATAATTACGCTATCACCCCAAAGTGAAACCATTGTAACTTTAAATGCATATACTGAAACTGTTGATGGAAGTAAGTATTCTGTACTCTCGCCATCTATTGTCTGAATCATTGTATCGCCTGTTATATCAAATGCTTCAGATACCTTCATCTGATATGTTTTACCATCAGTAACAATATCATCAGCTTCATACATCAACATTTCTTTAGTTCCTTTAGGATTTTTTAGTGATACACTCATAGATCTTGGAGTATTAAAATCAGTCTCAATTTCAATTTCACTAATGTTATTATCTTTAATTGGTACAAAAACATTAACCATAGTTGTCGCTTCACTTGAAACTATTTCTTGCCAAACATTCTGTTTACCAAGAAAACATTGTTGTTTTTGTAATTCATCTATATAAAAATCAACATCATCTAAAACTATGCCTTCACTCGTCTTAAACTTGTCCAGTCCAATATTAATACTTGATCCTTCAGTTTTTACTCTAAGTTTAACTACTGCGAATCTAAAATTAAAATCATCTAAATCAAACACAATTGAACTAACAATATCAACTTGAATTTCATCATTTGTATTTGACTCATCTGGTTTAGTTTGACCACCCTCATTTAGAGTGTTCTCATCTTCAACTACTTCTTCAATTTCTTTTTGAGGATTGAAAACGAAAAATAATGTCAATATTAATAAAGCAACACAAGTAACAATCAAAAATAATCGAAACCATTTAATTTTTCTATTTTTTTTCATAATTTTTCCTCCAACTTAATTATATCACTAATTAAAGTGATATTTAAAACTGTTTATTTGTACTTTTAATTTCTTTTACTGATGTAGCATATACTAAAAGCATGCAGATAATCATTACTACAGCGGAAGTTAGTACATCATATGATAAACTAAAGTTTAATCCACTAATAATAATTAGTTGAAATATTGAGCCAATTAATAAACCTAATATAGCCAAATAAGTTTGTTGATGAAACTTGCTTAGTAAAACTCTTACAAGTTTTGCACCTAATAGTAAACTAATAACAGCACCTAAACCAATTGGGATCAGTAATGGAATATAAAACTCAGCAACTGCATATCCATAAATTGTTCCATACATTCCCATGATAATAAGTAGTAATGAACCACTAATTCCAGGTATAATCATTGTAATGGTTGCTATACTCATAGCAAGAAAACAAACAACAAAAGATTCAAAATTAAGAGTTGTATATTTAATTAGCTCTTTTGCTGTTTCTTTATCAGCATTATAAAGTGCTAAAAAGACCATTAACCCAACAGAAACTACAAAAAAGATATAGTTTTTTTTCTTTACAGTTTTAGCTTCTTTTACTTTTGCAATAATGAGTGGAAGACTACCAATGATTACTCCAATAAAGCCAGAATATGTTTGCATTGGATAATTTTCTAAAAGGTACTTCATTAACTTACTTACACCAACAATACCAAATAAAACTCCAAATGCAAGTGGAAAAAGAAATGAAAAATTTCTTTTTAAAACTTTAATATTTAGCGTTACTGATTCAAGTAGTTTATCATATATATTAAATATTACAGCAATTGTACCTCCACTTACTCCAGGAACAACATTAGCAATTCCAATCATCATTCCATAAAAAACATTTTTTAAATATTCCATATTCTATTCTCTCCTTAAAATAATCTCAAAATATCTTGAGCAGTAACTAATACAACCATCAACATTAATAACATGAAACTAAATCCTATTAAATAAGTTTCAATCTTTTTATTAACCTTTTTACCACTAATCCATTCGTATAAAACTAATATAATTCTTCCACCATCAAGTGCCGGCAATGGTATTAGATTGAAAATACCAATATTTAATGATAAGACAGCTACTAAAAGTAACACATTTTTAAATCCATATTGCACTTGAGTATCAGTAATTTTATATATTCCCACAGGACCAGACATTTGTTCTAAGCCATTTCCTTGTATTAGTCTTGTAAGTGACTTAAATAGTGTTTTTGTTTGAGTGCTTAGATAGTCAAAACCATATTTGAAACTTGAAAAGAAATTAACTTCAACAAATTCAATTTCTGGTTGCATTATACCAATAACATATCTACCCTCATCTAACTGACCCTTAACATCGATATCTATAAGCTTTTCATCCCTTTTTACTGTATATGTTATCTCATCAGGATAAGTCTGTGTAAATACCGCAAAATCATCAAATGTTTTCGGCTTAATTATAGTTCCATCACTTAATTTAACCTTTATAATTTCATCATTTATCTTAAAACCAGCACTAGCTGCTGGACTATTTTCTGCAACACCTGCAATTATCGTTTTATTAGGAAGAGCATATGAGCCAACTGATAGGATAATTCCTGAAACAATAAACCAAGCCAATAGGATATTCATAAATACGCCAGCAAATAAAATAATAATTTTTTTATAATGGCTTATGTTTTTAAAAGATCGCTCCTTTGGAACATAAATTTCTGGATATAACTCCTTTTCATCCTCTATTTCCCCAGCCATTTGGACAAAACCCCCAATTGGTAGTAGCCTTATGCTATACTTTGTTTCCTTTCCTTGAAAAGAATACAACTTTGGTCCCATACCAAATGAAAATTCATAACAATAAACCTTAAAAATTTTAGCTGCAACTAGATGACCAATTTCATGCACCAAAATAATTGCAAGCATTATTAGTATAAAGTATACAAATGTCATTCTTTACCTCTTATTCTATTTTCTACATAATCTCTTGTTTTCTTATCAAATTCAAAGATATCCTCAATTGTAACATTTTCTTTAAATTCCATATTTTTGCAAGCATCAAAAATATAATCTTCTATTTCCAAAAATTTTATTCTTCCTTCTAAAAATGCTTTATTAGCAATTTCATTTGCAGCATTTAATACAGCAGGAAGTGATCCTTGTTTTTTTCCAACATCATAAGCCAACTTCAAAAGTGGAAAACGATTATAATCAATCGCATTAAAAGTTAAACTTCCCAGTTTTGTAAAATCCAGTCTATCTATACTTTTGTTTTCAATACGTTTAGGATATGAAAGAGAATAGCTTATAGGGATTTTCATATCTGAAACTCCAAGTTGAGCTATTATAGATTTATCTTTAAATTCAACCATTGAATGAACAATACTCTCAGGATGAATAATAACTTCTATTTCTTCAAAATTCACCTGAAATAACCAGTGAGCTTCAATAACTTCAAAACCTTTATTCATCATTGTTGCACTATCAATGGTAATTTTTGCACCCATAGACCAATTAGGATGATTTAAAGCATCATCAATTGTAACATCATTTAACTGAGATCTATCTTTATCTCTAAATGATCCCCCAGATGCAGTAATAATTAATCTTTGAACATCTTGGATATTAGAGCCTTGAAGACACTGTAATATAGCAGAGTGTTCACTATCAATTGGATATATATTTACATTATTGCTCATAGCTAATTTCATAACATGAAAACCTGCAACAACCAGTGTTTCCTTATTAGCAAGAGCTATATCTTTTTTATTTTTTATCGCTATTAATGTTGGTTTTAAGCCAGAAATTCCAACCAGTGCATTGACTAAAATATCATAATTACTGATAGATGCAAGTTTTTCTAGCCCATCATCACCATAATAAAATGTAATCTTTGGATATTTTTCTTCCAAATCTTTATTTCTTACCATAGTGCAAACATACAAAACATTTATTTCATTTAATATTTCCTCAAGTTTTTTGATATTTTTTCCAGCACTAATTCCAATAACTTCAAAATCTTTTGAATTTTTGATAATTTCAATTGTTTGAGTACCTATAGAACCCGTTACTCCTAAAATCATTAATTTTTTCATATTAATTTACCATCTCAAAAACAAGAAGAAAAATATTCATAAGGATTAGACAGAATAGTAATGAGTCAATTCTATCAAGAACTCCCCCATGTCCTGGAAATAGTGAACCAAAGTCTTTTACACCATTTCTTCTTTTAATATAACTAAATGATAAATCACCAATTTGCGATATAATGGGAATTAAAATAGAAATTATAAACATGAGTATAAGACTAAAATCTAAGTAGAAATATCCCCATATAAATGATAATAAAAAGCCAAAAAACAATCCACCAAGTGATCCTTCAATTGTTTTATTGGGAGAAACTGATTCTATAAGTTTATTCTTACCAAATTTTACTCCCACAAAATATGCACCCACATCACTTCCAAAACAACCAAACAATGTATAAAACATTAACTCAGGTCCATACTCATAAATATGTTCTAATCCTGAAATGGCAAAAGAAATAATTAAAGTCATTAAAAGCAAATATGCGTAAAGATTTCTCTTAGAACCCTTGAATAAACTTAAAAAGACTAAAGCAATTAAGATATAAATTAAAAAAGTATAACTTGGAAAAATATAAACCAATGATAGTGACATCAACCCAACAATAGTTGAATAAAAAACAACTGAATCAACTTTTTTTACATTAACAATTTCGTATGATCCAATTGCAACAACCGCAAGAATTAGACCCTTCAGTAAATAACCACCTAAGAACAGTGGAAAAAATACAATTAATATTATTAGTAAACCCGTAATTATTCTTTGTTTCATAATTTATACTCCCCCAAATCTTCTTTTTCTATTTTTAAATTCATTGCAACAATCTACAAAATCTTGTGAGTTGAATTCTGGCCATGATTTTTTTACAAAAATTAACTCACTATATGCAATTTGCCAGAGTAAAAAATTTGATATACGGTATTCTCCACTAGTTCTAATTAAACAATCAACATCAGGATAAGATGATGTCATCAAATAATTTGAGAACTCTTTTTCACTAATATTAATTGAAGCCTTGTTTTTTTTAACATCGCTTGCAAATCTTTTTGCTGCATCCATTATTTCTAATCTTGATCCATAATTCATAGCAAAGCATAAAATCATACCTTTATTATTTTTAGTTTTTTCAATTACTTTATTGAATAAATCCATAGTTTCTTTTGGAATTTGATCAGTAAATCCTATCATCTCTACTTTAATGTCTTTTTCCATTAACTCATTTAAAAACTTTTTAAAGAAAATAAAAGGTAACTTCATTAAGTACTCAATTTCTTTACTTGGACGTTTCCAATTCTCTGTAGAAAATGCAAAAAGTGTCAACACGGATATTTTTTCTTTATCTGCCGCAATAGCAATTTCACGAACATTGTCAGCCCCTTTTAAGTGACCGTGAGTTCTTTCTTTATTTTTTTCATTAGCCCAGCGGCCATTGCCATCCATTATTATTGCAACATGCTTTATTTCATTCATACATTCTCACCCACAATCTCCTTAATTTTACCATATTTTATACTTTAAAGTCACTAAAAAAGGTGATTAAATCACCTTAAACTGTCATAACATCTTTTTCTTTAGCTGATGAAATTTCATCAATTATTTTTATATATTCATCTGTAAGTTTTTGTATTTTATCTAAACAATCCATTTCTAAATCTTTTGTTAGCTCAGAGTCTTTTTTCGCATGATCATTTGAATCTCTACGAATATTTCTTACTTGAACCTTTGCTTCTTCAGCAAATACACCAACCTTCTTACACATTTCTTTTCTTGTTTCTTCTGTTAAAGAAGGAACAGTTAACCTTACTACAACACCATCATTTTGTGGAGCCATACCTAAATTTGCTTCATTGCAGGCTTTTTCAATATCTTTTAAACTTGAAGAATCATACGGTTTAATAACTAAAGTTCTTCCCTCATTTACCGTAATACTAGCCACTTGATTTAGTGGTGTTGAAGAACCATAATAGTCTATTTCAACACCATCAAGTAAAGTGGTGTTTGCTCTTCCTGTTCTAATTGTTGCTAGATTCTTCTCAAAATGCTCTATCGAAGCAATCATTTTACTTTTTGCATTATCTACTATTAAATATGTCATTATTATCTCCTCTTTGAACTAATGTTCCAATTTCTTCTTGCATTATCGCTCTTTTAATATTTCCTTCTTCATTCATATTAAACACAATTAAATCAATATCATTATCCATGCACAGGCTAGTGGCAGTTGAATCCATAACCATTAAACCCTGATTTAACATATCCATATACGTTAATTTATCATATTTAATTGCATCATCGTTACATTTTGGATCTGCTGAATAAACTCCATCAACACCATTTTTTGCCATCAAAATTACATCAGCTTTAATTTCAGATGCTCTAAGAGCAGCTGTTGTATCGGTTGAAAAGTACGGGTTACCTGTACCTCCACCAAATATTACTACACGACCTTTGTCAAGATGTCTTAGTGCTCTTCTTACAATAAATGGTTCTGCAACTTTATTCATTTCAATTGCAGTTTGAACTCTAGTTGGGACTTCCGCTTGTTCAAGAGCACCCTGAATTGCCAAAGCATTAATCAAGGTTGCAAGCATTCCCATATAGTCACCCTGTACTCGATCTATTCCAATAGTTTCAGCAGTTTTACCTCTTATAAAATTGCCACCACCAACAACAATTGCCAAATCAATTCCTTGTGAGTGTATTTCTTTAATCTCAGCTGCTAATTTATGCAATATTTTTGGATCAAAATTATTCTTTTCACTAGACAGTGCTTCACCACTTAATTTCAGTAAAACTCGTTGGTACATTTTAATTACCTCGCTTTTCATCTTATAAAATTATATATTAATATACATCATTAATCAACACATGGGGTAAATATTTCATTTGGTTAGTACCACCTAACATTTTAATTTATAGTATTTTTTTTGATTAATTCATTTTTCAAGTCGAATAGTTTCTTAGAATAGTCGACATAGTATTTATGAGGGAATTGTTGCCTTTTAAGTTCATCCCATAATGTAGATAACTCAAATTCACAATTTTCTCTAACTTCTTTAGTTGTAGGTACATCATACACACATTTACCTTTTTCAAAGATTTTAACCTGTAAAACTCTAGCTTTAAAGTTTGTGATCTCTTTTTGTTTCCACGGTGCATTTGGATCAAATAATAAATATTTATCTTTTGGAACCTCTTCATCATTTAACATGATAACATCACCAATTGCTTTGTTTGTATCCAAATCATAAAAACGCACGACCTTTTTAAAACCAGGATTAGTTAATTTTTCAATATTTTCACTCATCTTAATTTTAGGAATAATAACATTGTCTTTCTCACAAGCAACAACTTTATATACTCCACCTAATACTGGAGTGCTCTTTGATGTAATCAATTTCTCGCCAACTCCAAATATATCAATTGGTGCATTTTGTGCGATCAAGTCTTCAATTATTTTTTCATCAAGAGAATTTGAAGCAATTATTTTGCAGTCTGTTAAACCAGCATTATCTAACATTTTTCGAGATTTTTTTGCTAAATATGAAAGATCTCCAGAATCAATCCTAATAGCTTTAAGACGATAACCATTTGGAATCAATTCTTCCTTAGCAACTTTAATAGCATTTGGAATTCCTGAATTCAAAGTATCATATGTATCAACTAGGAACACACAAGTTTCAGGTGAAACTTGTGCATATGCCTTAAATGCTTCTAATTCACTATCATGTAGTTGGATATAACTATGAGCAGTAGTTCCAGTAATTGGTACACCATATTTAAATCCAGCAATTGTACACGCACTAGATGAACAACCACCAATATACGCTGCCCTTGCCCCTTCAACTGCCGCATCAAATTCATGAGCTCTTCTAGAACCCATTTCAATAACACTTCTTCCTTTTGCTGCATGATTTATTCTAAATGATTTCGTTGTTATTAATGTTGCATAGTTTACACAAAGAAGTAACATCGTTTCAAGAAGCTGTGCTTGAATAATGTTCCCTCTTACAGTAATCAGTGGCTCATTAGCAAAGACAACAGTCCCTTCAGGACATGCCCAAATATCTACATCAAGGGTAATATTTTTTAAATACGACAAAAAATCTTCATCAAAATATCCAGTTTGTCTAAGATATTCTATCGTATCATCATCATATTTAAATTGCTTAATAAATTCTATAAATCTATGAAGACCATTAAATATTAAGAATCCACCTTGATCTGGTATTTTTCTTGTAAACATGTCAAAATATCCTATTTCATTATGCTTATTCTCTTTGAAATAAGCATAGGCCATAGTATATTCATAGAAGTCAGTCATAAGCATCATTTCTTGGTTGCTTTTCATAATGACAACTCACCCTCTTTTAAAATTTTAATACCAGCACCCTTTAAAATATTTAACGAATTTGCATTGCATTCTGAGCGTAAATGCCCATCAGTCTCAAATGTATCAACAGCATCTTCAATTACAATGACTTCAATATCTAAATTATTTTGATTAACATAACCCTTAAGTGATAAAGCAAATTGTAATACACAAATATCAGTGCAACAACCCACAATAATATACTTTTTACAATCTAGATTGTTAAAAATGTTTAAAAACTCTGGTTGCATAAAACCATTAGTTGAATTCTTTTTTAATGTAATCATTTTATCTTCATATTGAATAAGTTCATCTATTAATAATGATTCATAGGTTCCTTTTATACAATGTTTTGGAAATACTTCAAATTCTTTTGAATTTTCCTCATGACTATCTTGAAAATTAATAATAGTGCTGCCATTATCTACTGCTTTATCCAAAATATTTTTAATTGCAGGTACAATTTTAAGAATCCCAGGATCACTTAATGCCCCCTCTTTTACAAATCCATTAACCATATCAACAACAACTATGCAAGTCTTATCATCCACTTCTATTACCTTCTTTCATTATTACTTATAATATCATAAATATTCTAGATATGATATAATACCATAAACTATTAGGAGGATAAATTAATGATTAAGCATCAAATTGCAGAAAATGTAAATCTAAACATTATTAATACAAAACAATTCAAAGATGTTACAATATCAATACGTTTTTTAAATGATGTTAGTAAATGTAATAACCCAATAAGATATATTTTAAGTACGTTTCTAAGTACTCGTTGTAAAGATTTTCCAACAAAATTATCATTCACTAATAAATTAGCTAGTCTTTTTGGAGCTCAAGTTACTGAAAATAATAATTTAAATGGTAAAGCCCACAGTATTGAGTTATCCCTATCCGTAATTAATGAAATATTTTCTGATACTAAATTATTAGAGTCTCAATTTCAATTATTATCATCAATGATTTTTAACCCATTATTAGATGATGAGGATTATTTCATTGAAATTAAAAATATGCTGATCTTACAAGTGCAATCTTATCAAGATGACATTTCTTTTTATTCATCAAACAAAGCTAAAGAAAATTATAATGATATCCTGAAACTTAAATCACTTCCTACAGTAGAACAAATAAATATGATTTCACAAGAGGAAGTTAAAAAAGAATATTTAAAAATGATTAATGAAGAAATTATAAATATTTTTGTACTAGGAGATATCGATGAAGATAAGATTATAAAATATACAACAAAGTATTTTCCATTTTCAGATCGTAAACAAGATAATTTCTGTGTCACTCAATATGCAACCAGAAATAAATTTGATAGAGTAAATGAATATTTAGATACCAATCAGAGTCACTTAATTATGTATTATGAGTTACATAGAAATATTACTAATAACGATTACTATGCTTCAGTTGTTGCTAATGCCATCTTCGGACTTCTACCATCATCATTCCTATTTCAAGAAGTGAGAGAAAAAAGAAGCCTATGTTACTCTATCTACTCAACCAATGATAACTTTGATGGAATTTTAAAAGTTAAAACAGCTGTAGATAGAAGTAAAATTGATGAAACAATAAAATTAATTGAACAGCAATTAATTAAAGTAAAGAATCAAGAATTCACAGATGAACATTTAGAATCTGTAAAGATGACTTTGGTAAACTCAATTAATGGAGTCTATGATAACAAGCATACTCTAATAGATTTTTACTATAATAATATACTTAGTAAAATAGATAGAGAAGTAAATGATATTATAGAAGCCATTAATAAAGTCACTAAAAATGATGTTGTAACATCATTTAAAGATATTGAACTAAAGCTTATTTATTCGTTAATGAATAAGGAGGATAACTAGTGAAAACAATTAATAATACAAAATATGGTGAAACATACATAGAAGAGACTTTAGACAACGGTCTAAATGTTGTAATATGGGAAAAGAAAGGATATGCAACTACAACGTGTTTATTTGGAACACCGTATGGTAGTTTAGACATTAAGCAAATTGATGAAGATAAAAACATTATCACATATCCTGCAGGATCAGCACACTTTCTTGAACATAAACTATTTGAATCTGAAAACGGAGATATTCTAAGTGAATTTACAAATCTTGGAGCTTCTGTTAATGCTTTTACATCTTTCAATGAGACAGTGTATTATTTTAACACTACAAGTAAAGATATAAAAAAACCACTTGAACTTTTACTAGATTTTGTTCAAGATCTAAAGATAACAGATGAATCAGTAGAAAAAGAAAAAGGCATAATTAAACAAGAATTAAGTATGTATTTAGATCAACCAAACTACCGCTTATACTTTGAAACATTAAAATCATTATACTATAATCATCCACTTAAAATAGATGTTGGTGGAACACATGAAAGCGTAGATGCTACAACAAAAAAAGATCTTGAAGAATGTTACAATAGAAACTATCATCCATCAAATATGCATCTTGTAATCGTAAGTTCAATTGATAAGAATAAATTATTAAAAATTGTAAAAGAAAACCAAAGTAAAAAAAGTTTTTCAAAATTTAAAAAATTGACAAGGCATATCGAAAAAGAACCAGAAAGCGTATATAGAAAAGATTTTAATATAAAACTTAATGTAAGGAATTTTAAAACTAGTTATGCCATAAAATTATTACCATCAAATATGGATAGCAAAAATTTGATTAAAGAAAAATGGTGTACCTATTTTATATTAGAATCATATTTTTCTGGATTAAATTCAAAATATCAAAGTTGGATTAAAAAACAGGAAATATCATCATTCTTTAGATACGAAGAAAATATTACAAAAGATGCATCATTTATTATATTTTATGATGAAGGAATTGCTCCTGATAAATTTAAAAACTTTGTAAGCAACCAATTAGAAAAATTTAAAGAGTCAAAGATTTCATCAGAACAATTAGAACTACTTAAAAAAAGTTGTTTTGGAAATACTCTAAGAAAATTAAATTACCCTAATGAAATTGGAACATCTCATTTTAGAAACATTCAAAAAAATACTACAATATTTGAGCAATTGAATATCATACAATCTATTACAATCGAAGATTGTAATAAATTAATTGAGTCTCTAGATCTAAATAATAGTTGTACAGTAAGTATTTCATAATAGTTATAAATTTGAGATTTTACAACAAAAATGACTAGTTCTCCCATAAAGAATTAGTCATTTTAAGTATAATCATAGTGATATCTAATTTTGTTTTAATTTATAAAATATTATATAGTGCACTCAGGAGGATAAAACTATGTTAAATCAATGTGCATTAGTTGGAAAAATAAAAGAGTTACCTGAAATGAAAAAGACTAACAGTGGAACTATTACTGCATCACTAATCATTGAAGTTGACAGAAATTTTAGAAACTCTAGCGGACAAATTGAACAAGATATCTTTAGTGTTCAAGTTTGGAGAGGAATTGCTGAAGAATGTTGTAACATTTGTAAAGTAAATTCAATTGTCGCAATAAGAGGAAGACTTAATTCTAGAATAAACTCAACTGAAACAAGTACATTTTATAACACCGACATCATTGCCGAAAAAGTTACATTTATTAAAGTGTAAAAAAAATCTTATGCAAATCCAATTATTTGGATGATGCATAAGTTTTTTTATTCAATTATATCTTCTTTTTTCAAATATACTTCTCTAGGTTTAGACCCTCTTGCCTCACCAATTATACCACGGTCTTCTAATAAATCTATCATCCTAGCAGCACGGTTATAACCAAGAGCAAAACGGCGTTGAATAAGTGATGTTGAAGCCTTTTGCACTTCAATTACATAATCTTTTACTTCTTGATAAAGCGGGTCATCTTCTGCCTTGACAATTGCAGTTACCGCATTCCCTTCTACTCCATCTAATTCTAAAAACTTATCATTATAATATGGATTAGCTTGATTTGAACAATAGTCAGTTATATTTTTAACTTCATCATCACTAACATATGCACCTTGTAATCTAATTGCAGACGATGCTCCAATTGGTTGATAAAGCATATCACCATTTCCAAGTAAACGCTCAGCACCAACTGAATCAAGAATTACTCTAGAGTCAATTCCACTTGATACACTAAATGCTATTCTTGATGGAACATTAGCTTTAATAATTCCTGTTATTACATCAGAACTAGGCCTTTGTGTTGCTATAATTAAATGAATACCCGCAGCACGCGCAAGTTGGGTAATTCTTTGTATACTTAATTCTACATCTTTACCAGCTATCGCCATAAGATCAGCAAGCTCATCAACAATTACAATTATAAATGGCATTTTTTCTGTATTTTCACTACCAGAAAACTCATCAACCTTATTATTAAAGCTATCTATATTTCTAACTCCAGCTTTAGAGAAAGCATCATATCGTTCTTCCATAATTTGAACAACAACATTAAGGGCCTTGGAAGCTTCAGTAGCATCACTTATAACCGGAGCAATCAAATGCGGAATCTTTTGATATGGTGTGAATTCTACTTTTTTAGGATCAACAAGCAATAACTTAACTTCACTTGGTTTTGCTCTTAATAATATTGATGTTATAATTGTATTCATACACACCGACTTACCACTTCCTGTTGCTCCTGCAACAAGTAAGTGAGGCATTTTATGCATATCACAATAAACTGGTTGTCCAAGTAAATCCTTACCCAATGCAATAAGGGTTTTTTTCATTTTTAAATCACTTGGTATATTATTTATTAAAGATTGCATTCTTACCGCAGTAGATTCTACATTAGGAATTTCAATACCAACAGCATTTCTTCCAGGAATTGGAGCTTCTATTCTAATATCTTTGGCAGCCAATTCCATTTTTATATTATCAGAAATACTGTTTATTTTACTAACTTTAACAGAAATATCTGGCTTTAACTCAAACTTTGTTACTGATGGTCCAATATGTGTTGCTAATAACTCTGACTTTATACCAAAGTTTTCCAAAATTTTAATTAATTTTTCACCCTTATCTTTAGCCGCAACATCATTAGCACTATTTCTGTTTTTACTTTTAGTACTTTCCAATAAACTATGTGGCGGCAAACGATAAGTATCCGTTGTTTTTTTGGTTTCTACAGCACTGCTTTTACCATCTGTTTTTTCAATAATTGGTGTTTCAACCTTTTTTTCAACACTATTTCCATAGCCTATATCATCAACATCCATAAATATAGATTTCTTTTTCTTTTTTTCAAACGAATTGATTACTGACTCTTCTTTATAGATACTTTCAATATTCTCAACTTTATTATCTTCATATTCTTCTTCATATGCTTCTTCATCTTCAATATCTGACTCAATACTCTCAGTTATATTATTAAACATAGTTTTTAAACTTTTAAAGCAATCCTTAAAAAACGAAAGAGTGAAAGTACATAAAATCGCCAAGATTACTAAGCATCCTATTAAAATCCAAGTCCCCTCTTTTGCGATTAATACTGAAGTTAATGAATATAGCAAAGCTCCAAAAAATCCACCCTTAGTTGAAATTGTAACTTCACTAGCAAAATATTGAGGAAGATCACTTAGAAAGTTATTGATAACATCAAAACCACTAATTCCATCATAACTAGTTATAGCACTCCATAAAACAATTGCCGAAATGGTACTAATTAATGCCACCAATAACTTTAATCGATGTTCATTCTCTTTTTTATCAAATATAACAATTGCAGCTGCAATAATACCTAAAATACAAACTAAGTAATAGTGCTCTCCTACTAAAAATTGAAAAAACCTACTAATGGTAATTCCTACTAATCCAAATTTAAATAATGCAACAATGAATACCAAACAAGTCGATACTGCCATTATATATGTCAACAAACTTTTATCTTTATTTTCGCTAGACTTTACAGATTTTTTTTTACTTTTGTTTTTCGCCATTACTTTCCCCTTTACTACTATGTTCTAATTTCAATGATTGCCGGCAATACCATCGGCCTTTTTCCAGTTTCTTTTATTATGTATTTAATAATTTTATCTCTTGCTTCTAATCTACAACTTGCATTTTCATATCTTTTTTCTTTAACAGCATTTTTTATGGTCTCTTCTAATATTTCACCAGCCATTTTAATTACATGTTCTGAATCCTTTAAGTAGATGACCCCACGACTTTGAACATCTGGACCTCCAATGACTTCTTTTGTTTTAAAATCAACTACAATACCAACAATTATCGTTCCCTCTGTTGATAATGTATCGCGGTCTCTAAGTACCATACCACTAGTGTCAAGATTAGCCTTACCATCAACTAAAACTTCTTCTAATTTAATTATATCACTGTTATCTTTAAGAGTTCCATCAACAAAATTAGCAATTTGACCATTATCAAGAACTAGAATTTCCTTATGTGAGTAACCCATTTTTAAAGCAATATTTGCATTAGCTATTAATTGACGATATTGACCCTTTACAGGAATGTAATACTTTGGTTTAAAAAGATAAAGCATCATTTTTAAATCTTCAATTGAAGCATGCATCGAAAACATTTCTTTCGAAACTACTGAGTGAATTGTAGCCCCTTCTTTATATAAATCATTTTCCATTTTAGTAGCTTCTCTTTCAGTTCCAGGAACTGCAGGAGAAGCAATTATTATAGTATCACTTGGTCTAAATTCTAAGAAATCATCTGCTTTAGTTGCAATTTTATGGATTTTTTTAAAGATTGTTGATCCATCTCCAGAAACAATCACAACAACATCTCTCATATCCTGATTATATCTTTCCTTAGAAATTTCCATACCTGGAGGCATATTATAATAACCTAAGTCAGATACTGTCTTCATAAGTTTTCTAAGTTCAGCATCCATAAACACAATTTTTTTATGATATTTATTTGCTAATTCAACAACCTCAATAACACGATATAAATTTTGATGATACATTGTTATCACAATTCTATCAGTAGCATCCTCAAAGTCCTGTTCTATTAAGGATGTAATTCTATGGTGTGGTGCTGTATGTCCAACTCTTGTTGCTCCTACAGATTCAGCTAAAAGGGCTAAGACACCCTTCTTACCAATTTCAGTAAATTGATCAATTTCTGTATAAAATGATGGGGTCTGAGTATCATAATCTATTATAAACTCTGAAGTATATACAACATACCCTGATGGAGTTCCAATTGCAACGCCAAATCCATCAGCAATTGATTGAGTTACACCAAAGGTAATTATTGAATGATTTTCTACAACAAATTCATCATTTCTTTTTATTCTATTAATTTTATATCCAGTTATATTTTCTTTCTTTAAGTTACTTTCCAAAATTTCAGCTGTTAATGGCGCTGTATAAACCGGAACTTTAATTTGTTTTAGTAAGTTAGGTAATGCTGCCATAACGTCTTCATGACCGTGAGTTATAAAAATAGCCTTTACTCTTTGAGCATTTTCTATAAGATAATTGGTATCAGGTATAATCATCTCTATACCCAACCCTTCATTATCTGGATATTTTAGTCCAGCTTCAATAACAAAAATTGACCCATTAACATCAACACAATACATATTTTTTCCATCTTCATCTAGCCCTCCAAGAGCGAAGATTTTTACTTGATTCATTATATTTCTCCTTTATTTCATTTTTATAAATTATATCATATAAATACTGGTATTTAAACAGTATCGCACTATATATAAGTAAAAAAGAGTAGAAAATTATCAACTCTTATTCAATAAAAATATTTTTAAATTTTCTCACCATTTAGTGACCAACTTCTAGCTTCTGTAATAACTACCTTTACTAAATCACCAGTTTTTACATTATCAGCTGTAAAATTAACCAACTTGTTTTCATCACTATATCCAGAGAATAATTGATCATTTTTTTTGCTTGTCCCATCAACTAACACTCTAACTTCTTTACCAACATACAGCTGATTTTTCTTATTTGCATAAAACGCTAACTTTTCATTTAGAATTTGAAGCCTTGAAGCTTTTTCTTCTGGGCTAATATTATCTTCCATTTTGGCAGCTGGTGTGCCCACTCGTGGAGAATATATAAATGTAAAAGCAAAATCAAACTGACAGTGATCTACTAATTTTAGAGTTTCTTCAAACTGTTCTTTAGTTTCATTTGGAAAGCCAACAATGATATCCGTCGAAATTGCACAATTTGGAATTTTGGTTTTTATCTGATCATATAACTTTACATAACTTTCATAAGTGTATCTTCTTCCCATAAGTCTTAATATTTTATCACTACCTGATTGCACTGGTAAGTGAACAGATGGCATGATATTTGGATAATCCCTTATCATATCAACCATCTCATCAGAAAAATCCCATGGGTGTGATGTTGTAAATCTTATTCTTTCAATATTTGTTTCTGCTGTATCTTTTAGTAAACTTGCAAAGCCTCCCTCAATACCTAAATCTTTTCCATAGGCATTTACATTTTGACCAAGTAATGTTACCTCTTTATACCCTTGTAATTTAAGTTCATTAATCTCTGCAAGAATATCATCTTTTTTTCTGCTTCTTTCTTTACCACGGGTGTAAGGAACAATACAATAGCTGCAGAATTTATCACAACCATACATTATATTAACCCAGGCTTTATGCTTACCAAAGCGTTTTACTGGTAAGTTTTCAATGACATCACCTTGTAAAGAAAATACTTCTACAGTTCTCTCTTTCTCCATCATACTTTGATATAATAGCTCAGGCAAACGATGAATATTATGTGTACCGAAAATTAGATCAACTTGGTCATATGTTTTAAGTAATCTTTCAACTACATCTTCTTCCTGAGGCATACAGCCACAGACCCCAAAAATTAAATCAGGATTACTTACTTTTAATCTTTTTAAAAGACCAAGTTCACCAAAAACTTTTTCCTCAGCATTTTTTCTGATAGCACAAGTATTAAGTAAAATAAAGTCTGCCTCTTTTTCATCAAAAGTTTGTTTAAATCCTATTCTTAGCAAAATTCCAACAATCGTCTCTGAATCTCTTTCATTTGCTTGACATCCATATGTCCTTAAATAGAACATTCTCCCTACACCAATATTTTTAGCATGTTCTGGTATATTGAAAGAATCATATTGAATTTCAACATCATCTTTTGTTCTTTTTTGAGCATTTTTTAATGACGGTAATTTATATATATCTTTTTTCATACATTCCTCTTTATCTATAAGCATAATAAAAGCCAATCAATTTGTTGGCTTTTATAATTTTTTTTACTGTGAAATTGCTGATACTGGGCAAGCACCAACACAAGCACCACAATCAATGCAAGCTGATGGTTCACATTCAGCCTTGTCATTTGAATCCATTGATAATGCGCCTGTTGGACAAACACTAACGCAAGCTGTGCAACCAATGCATAAATCTTTATCTACTGTAACTGGCATAATTTGGCCTCCTTTAACTATAAAAAAGTGTAACACAATTCAAAGACTTTAACAAGTCTAAATTATATTATGGTCTAATCTGAAGACGATCAATTTTGACGGCCTTTTTACTTTCATTATCGATCTCAATAATTACTCCACATAAAATAGCAGGACCAACAGATGGAGTATAGTGTGTACGTTCTTTATAAATAACATATTTAAGGACTTCTTCTGTATCTCTTCCTAAAATACTGTAATATGAACCACACATACCAACATCACTAATAAAGGCACTACCACACTCTATTCTCTCATCCGCAGTTTGAACGTGAGTATGTGTACCCACTACAATTTGAACTTTTTCTTTAAAATAATTCCAAAAAATGCTTTTTTCTGCAGTTGCTTCAGCATGTATATCAACAAAGTATATATCTGATTTTACTTCATTTAGAATATCATCCATAGTATCATATGGATTCTTATCAACTAAATCCATAAAAACTTTACCACAAAGATTAACGATAGTAACAGATAAGTCGTCAACTGTAACTGTAATATAACCTTTACCACTTGTATATCCTAATAAATTTTGAGGTCTAATTAATTTAGGACACTCATGCATTGTATTTAGAATTTCTCCTTTAGAAAATGCGTGATTTCCAAGTGTAATCACATCTACTCCACCACTTATTAACTGGCGATATATTTTCGAAGTAATACCCTTACCATGAGCAGAATTCTCACCATTTGCAATTACTAAATCGATATCATTATCTCGTTTTATATTAGCAAGATGCGACAAAACAATTTCTCGCCCTGTCGCACCAACTATATCTCCTAAAAATAATATTTTCATTACTTTGCTAACTCATTTACTCTTGTTTCACGAACAATTGTAACCTTAATTTGTCCTGGATATGTTAATTCTGCTTCGATCTTCTCACGAATATCTCTAGCAATCTTAACCATTTTTGCATCATCAACAACTTCAGGAATAACTAATACTCTTATTTCTCTTCCAGCTTGAATTGCAAAGCTCTTATCTACACCATCAAATTCATTTGCAATAGACTCAAGTTGTTCCAAACGGTTAACATAGTTTTCCATAGATTCAAAACGAGCACCCGGTCTTGCAGCACTAAGAGTATCTGCAGCAGCTACAATATTTGCTATTAGTCCAATTGGTTCAACCTCACCATGATGAGATTCAATTGCATTAATTACAATTTCCTTTTCGCCATGCTTTCTTGCAAGTTTTGCACCAAGTTCTGTATGAGTTCCCTCTTGTTCAAAATCTAATGCTTTACCAATATCATGAAGTAAACCAGCTCTTTTAGCAAGAGCTTGATTTAAACCAATTTCTGCAGCCATAATACCAGCAAAATGAGCAACCTCTATACTATGTTGTAAAACATTTTGCCCATAGCTATAACGATATTTTAAACGACCAAGAACCATAACTAATTCCTTGCTAATTTTTCCAATTCCAAGTTTAAATACAGTATCTTCTCCAGTTTTTCTAATTGTTTCATCCATTTCTTTAGAAATTTTTGATACAACCTCTTCAATTCTACCCGGCTGAATTCTCCCATCTCTTATAAGAGCCTCCAAAGATAGTCTTGCAATTTCTCTTCTAAGTGGATTAAAACAGCTAATTGTAATTGTTTCAGGCGTATCATCAATTATAAGCTCAACACCAGTAGCATTTTCCAATGCTCTAATATTTCTACCTTCTCTACCAATAATACGACCTTTCATATCATCATTTGGCAATCCTACAACAGAAACCGTTCTTTCAACAACTTCTTCCTGTGCATATCTTTGAATCGCTAAAGCAATAATATTTCTAGTTTTCTCAGCCGCCTTAGACTTTGCTTCATCTTCCTTATCACGAATATACAAAGCAACTTCCTGTTCCATTTGTTTCTCAACTATAGACATCAACTCTACTTTGGCATCAACTGCAGAATATGAAGCAACTTTTTCAAGAACTTCAACCTGTTGATCTATACTTGTTTGTAATTGTTTTTCCATTTTGTCTACATTATTCAATTTTTCGGTTATTTGATTATTTCTTTCATCAATTTGTTTTTCTTTAGCAAAAATTGTCTCATCACGAAAATTCAAACTATCTTCACGACGAAGTAATTGATTTTGAGCATCTTGTATCTCATTCTTTTTCTCTTTTATTTCTTTTTCAGCATCAAGCTTCATCTCATAAACTTGTTGTTTACCATCCAATGTTGCTTGCCTTCTAATATTTTCAGAGTTACTAATTGCCTCTTCAACAATTATTTTTGACTTCCTTTTTGCACTATTCAGACCTAACCGATTTAGGATAAACATCAGTATAATTCCTGATACTATCCCCCCAAATAAAATAGATATTTCTAGTAATCCCATACAGAAATCCTCCATTTCTTATTTATTTTTGTACTTCTTTATTATATATAAAAATTTTACTTTTAACAAGAATTATATAATTTTAATTCAATTTTATCTTATCTTACAAGCATATAAAAATAAATTATAAAATGATACTGAAAAATATTATTTCAGTACCATTTTTTAATTATTAAACTTGAAAAAATAAGTATAATTTAATATTTTAAATTAATTTATTTAAAGCTAATTATTAACTTTAAAATTTAACTCTTTTTTAAATTCTTCCATATTAACAACTCTATTTTCTATCCGTGATTTTTCTGCTGCAAATGCCATTAGATGCGATTCTATTGAGTTGTGTATTGAAGTTTTAGCATCTTCTTTTTTATTTAAAGCATTAACAAAAGAACTTGTAAATCTATAATCAGATCCCCCATGACCATAAATATAGTCTTTGATATTAAAAATAGATTTCACTCGGTAGGTTTTACTAATGCCGTGTTCAATATTTAAAAACTTTAAAATTTCTCCACTAACTAAATTTCTTAATTTAAAATTAGTAACCTTAATTTTTTTCTCATCAGCAACAATCGTACCCTTTTCACAATATATCTTTATTTCTCTTGTACTCTCTCTTGTAAAAGCATTTAACACAAAAGAACAAGTAACTCCATTTTCAAATTCAATTATTGTTGTCTGATTATCACAGACATTATTTCCAGCTCTAAATACACAATTTCCATACTTTGTATTATCTAAGCCATTTTTTATATCAGAGATACCATTTTTGTTATTAGTAAAACTATTAGCAGAAAATCCTCCCTCTTTTGTATAGACATGCATTCCTTCGTATGGACAACTATCATTAATTTTACAATCAGCGCACCTTTTAGCACTGTCCTTTGGAGCGTTTGTTTCATTAAAAAATGAGAGATTTCCAAATGAGCTAATCTTTTTACATTTACTATCTGTAAGCCAAGATAATAAATCTAAATCATGACAACTTTTTGTAAGAACAATCGGACCACTAGTTTCACTATTATTCCACATACCCCTTACAAAGCTATGTGACATATGATAGTGACCAATGTTCTCTGTATGATTAATGCTAATGATTTTACCAAGCTTACCACTATCTAGTATTTTCTTAATTTTATTCCATAAATTATGATATCTAAGGACATGACATACTAATACTTTTGCATTTTTTTCTCTAGCTAATTTTTCAATTTCTAATGTTTCAGTGATACTCATAGAAATAGGCTTTTCTAAAATAATATCATAACCTAAATTTAATGCTCCTATTGCTTGTTTATAGTGCAACTCATCTTGAGTTGCAATTATAACAGCATCACAAATTTTCCCTTTTTCAAAAAACTTATCCTCATATTCAAAACACATTTCACTCTTAATATTAAACCACTGCATCATCTGATTTCTCTTCTCTTTTACCGGTTCTACAACCGCAACAAATTCTGCATCTAAATTATTTTTAAGAATAATATTCGCATATGTATCTTTTCCTCTACATCCAGCACCTAAAAGTGCCAATTTCAATTTAGCCATTATTTATTTAATTATATTTTAAAATATAACTTTCTCCTTTCTTTGAATCAAAAATATATTCATCATTAAATTTTTTAAAATCTATTTTTTTATCTTGGTTATAAATACATAACCCTTCATTTGCTTTAACTTTAATTGTACCACCAGCATTACTTACTAATTTTGCTTCTTTTAATTTGTTGTTGTTCCAGATAATATCAACCGTTATCATACCTCTTGCTGATAATCCTTTGATATGACCACTCTTCCACTTTTTAGGAAGTGCTGGAAGTAAGTAAATAACACCATTATGGCTTTGCAGTAACATTTCACAAATTCCAGCAGTTACTCCAAAATTACTATCAATTTGAAACAAACCCTTTTTTGAAAAAGGAAGAGGATTAAGTTTATGCTTTCCAAGTAAATTATTATATGAACATTTATTTAATAAATATTCTATATATTCCAGTGCTTCATCACCATTTTTTAAACGGGCATACAAACATACCTTCCACGCAATTGACCAACCAGTCCACCCTTTAGAAAATCTTGATCTTTTCTCTAAACTAACATCACTGGCTTTTATTATTTTAGGATCATTATGATATAAAATTCCATCTCCAGGATATAATGCAAACAAATGTGATAAATGTCGATGACTCTTGTATTTTTCCTTATAATCTTTTGCAAATTCAAGTAATTGACCATCTTTTCCAATTCTGTAAGGCTTTAATTTATCAATAGCCTCTTCAATCTTTGAAATTAATTTATGATTTGATTTAATTATTTTATCAGCATCTAATATATTTCTAAATAATTGTTCTATAATTGTTAAATCCATAGTTGATCCTATTGTTGATTGACATGTTGAAAAATTATGAAGAAATGAATTTTCAGGAGAAGTCGATGGAGAAGTGACAAGATTTCCAAGCTCATCTTCAATTAAAAAATCTAAACAAAATCTAGCACAATCTAACATTATTGGAAAAGCTTTATTACATAAAAATTTCTTATCTAATTGAAATTCATAATGTTGCCATAAATGCAAACAAAGCCAAGGTCCAGCCATTGGCCAAAAAGCATAGTTTGCTGATCCTTTTGAAGGATGTGCCTGCCTCCATAAATCACTATTATGATTTGCAGTCCATCCTTTGCACCCAAGTGATGCAGCTGCATCTTTACCACTAATGCTTAATTCTGATATAAATTCAAATAAAGGTTCATGACATTCTGAAAGAGAGCAAACTTCAGCAAACCAATAATTCATTGGTGTATTAATATTTAAAGTATAGTTACTACCCCACGGTGGAACCTTAAAGTCATTCCATATCCCCTGCAGATTTGCCGGCTGTGCTCCTTTTCTTGATGAAGATATTAATAAATATCTTCCTAAATCAAACAATTGTGTAATTTTTTCATCCTGAATTTTAAAATCAACCTTATCAAATAATTTTTTAAAGTCTTCTAAATGATCACTATATATTTCATTGTATTGTTTTTCTTTGGCAAGTTTAATAATGCCTTCACATTTATCTTTAGCAAATAATAGTTCTTTTGGATCACTAAACGGACTACTATAGCTTGTATTTAAAGATATCATTACAATGGTTACTTTTGAATCACTAACTGTAATTTTATCGTTGTTATGACTTATTTTACCATCAGTTTTAAAAATATTTATAATCCCATAATAATTAACAGATGGAATTTCATCATTAAAAACAATGGAATCTTTATGAAAGTCGTAAATAGGATCTTGATGTATTGGAGCCTTACCACTAATTATAAGATCACTTTCTTTACAATTAACTTTAGCATTTTCATTTTGTGATTGTAAAACTAAATCAAATGATAATTTTTCACTTGATTCAATCTTAAGCATAATAACATTATCTATATACGAAGCAAATATATCTTTTGTAATGACATTGTTATTCAATTCAAATTTTGATTTAACAATAGCATTTTCAATATCTAATTCTCTTATACAATTACTTACTTTATCACTTGATTTAATGTTGACCAAAAGTCTTGCAAATGGTAAATAAGTTTGACTCCATCTACCAACAAGTTTTTTCTCAATTAATTTATCTGCTTGTTTATTCTTATCATTCTTTAATAAATTTCTAGCCTCTTTAATATCATTTTCTCTCTCACTACTAAATTCAAAAGGATTTTCTTTATCTTTTGTTCCTGACCATAAAGTATCTTCATTCAAAGAAATAATTTCATTTTTAAAACCACCCCAAGACATTGCACCTATTTTCCCATTACCAATAGGATAGCCCTCTTGAAAAATTTTAGCTGGAATTTTAGATATTAATTTAGTCATCTTCAAACCTCCCTTATTATAAAATGTTTTTTTGATTAATTTTATTAACTGTTAGATTCTGAGATACTTCATTAAACCTAACTGATTTAACCGTTATTTTACCATCACCAATAGAACCATTTGTTTTTACCCAAAAACTTATTGTACCAGCTGTTAAAGCTAGGTTACTAGGTCCAATTAATTCTAATTTATCATTTACTTCAACGCTTATAACTTCATTTGAATACTGACAAAGTTCACCATTCTCATCAACACACTCAACACTACACCTTACAGTTTCATACGTTTCATCTTCAACCAATACATCACTATCAATTTTCAAGATAAGACTTGGATTAAACACTTGTGATTTGTTTTTAACAAGAATACGCTGACCATCTTTATACCCTTCAAAGCGATATGTTGTTGAAGAACTGCCCCAACCACCAAAATACTTTGTATAAAGAGCACTAGCATCTTGAATATTCATCTTGTATTTTAAGTATAACCTTCCAATTTTAAATAAATCTGTAATTGGTAAATCTAATCCTTTTTTATCAACTTTCATTAGAATTTTCTTAATTGTTTTAGCATCCTTTTTACTAAATCTTTCATTTTTCTCAATAGCATCACCAATAAAATCATCAATAACTATTGGAGGATGATTTAAATTAGGAAATAACACTTTATTTGGATAAAACTCCTTTATATAAACATCATTAACATACATTCTAACAAAATCACAGTTTGTATATATGTAAACATCTCCTCTTATAGATTCATCTACATCACCATTATCAAGTGTACTCGCAATCTCCATTACTGGGTATTCACTACCCTCAGCCTGATAAACATATCCTGCATATTTAAAATTTCTATACATATCAAGAACACCGTGATAACAAATTTTATCACCACTACCAAATTCTTTATGAGTATTATAATCATTCATACACCAACCAATAGCTCCAGATATTTCATTATCACCCATCATTCTATTAATTACATTTAAGTGTCTTAAACTATGTTCAACTCTTCTTCCTTGTGAGTCGTGCCGTTTAGTTGGAAACATATGACCATTATATTCTGTTACTAAATAAGGCACTTTTGATTTTGCGATTTTTTTTCTTTTATCTAAGATAACTTTACCACCATTGTATATAAAGTCATTATAGGTGTATACATCTTCAAGTAACTTACTTCCTGCAAAACATCTTACGCCACCTGTTGGTCTTGAAGAGTCTAAACTTTTGGCTAATAAGTTAGTTTTCTTATATAATTCATCACAGTCTTGTGATTCATTTATACGAACACCCCAAATAAATACCGATGGATGATTGAAGTCTTTTTTTATCATTTCTTCTACTTGAATTAGAGTATTATCGCACCACTCACCATCTCGTTGTGACACATACTGCCATCCTGGAATTTCATCAAACACTAGCAGGCCAATTTCATCACATCGATTTAAAAAATGATCTGAAGGTGGATAGTGAGAAGATCTTACTACATTTAACCCTAAGTCATACTTTAAGATATCAGCATCTTTTTCCTGAGCATTTTTTGGCATTGCATAACCAACATAAGGGAAAGATTGATGTCTATTTAGTCCTCTTAACTTTATTTTACTACCATTTAAATAAAAACCATCATCTTTAAATTCTACCTCTCTAAACCCTGTTCGAATTAGTTTAGTATCTTCACTATCAGAAGTTTTTATACTAATCTTAAAATCATATAAGACTGGAGAATTTAAATTCCACAATAAAACATCATCTTCTAATGTAAATTCTAGTGTTTTTCTGGAATTTATGGCTTGATCAATTTCAATATCTTTAGTAAATTTTCTAATCAATTCTCCATCTTTTTCTATACTCATTTCTAAATTACATTTATCATAATTATTAATATTAGTAAGAAATAAATCCATATTAATTTTCTTTTGCTTTGATTTAGTATCTTTAAAGATTAAATGACAGTTTTCAATATATAAATTATCAACAACATCTAAAAATACTTCACGATACATTCCACCATATGTTAAGTAATCAACTACAAATCCAAATGGTGCAATATTTGGGTTTTCATTAGAATCAACACAAACTAAAACATCATTTTCTATAGAAAAGTTTATAAATTCAGTAATATCAAAACAAAATGGTGTATATCCTCCTTTATGAGAGCCAACTAATTTATCATTAACAAAAACCTCTGCTTCAAGCATTACACCATCAAATTTTAATAAATATCTTTTATCAGAGTAATCCTTATCAATCATAATTTTCTTTTTATAATAACTCTTAAACTGATAACTCTTTTCATTTACGTAATTATAAGGAATTTCTAAATTAGTATGAGGAATATTAACTTTAATCCACTCATCTTTTTTATATGCGATTTCTGTTGCATAATCCCATCCATAATTTAAGTTGTATCTTTTTAACATTTTATATCCTCCTCTATAATATTAATACAGTTTTTAATTTTTTTTAAAATTGGTAAGTTACATTTGTTATTAACTATTTTTAAACCATCAACATGATTTGCTGAAATTATAGGTTTTAAATTATTTATATTAAATTCATTTGAATCAATTTTAATATTTTTATGAATATATCCATCAATCTTTTTTACTTCTGGAGCTATATTAATATTGGGAAAACCACAATCCTCAAAGTAATTATTTTCAATTAATACATCATTTACCGGACCAGATTCATACCAACTATTAGCATCACACGCAATTAATATCGCACTCATATTGACTCTTATAAACTTATTATTTCTTATCACAGCTTTTTTACCATTTGTAAGAAGTATTCCTCTTGTTGGAGTATTTGTAAAATAATTATCTTCAATAACTACCTCTGTTACTTCACTTAAATTTTGAATAACAGAAGATTTTTCTACTTTATTGATTTTGTTTGCTAATTTAACCTTAAATACATAATTATCAACACGTACACAATCAACGACAGAATTCTTATGATAAGACATTAAAGTGGAGCTATTAACTAACATAATTTCATCATCTACAATAAATGGCATAATGCCATATGTTTGTGGATGCATGTATCTTACTTCTAACTCATAATCACTTATTTTTTTTAAAACTTTTAAATAAGTACTGTGGATATTAATACAGTCATCATGAGCGCCATCAAACTTGCAATTTTTTATAAAAACATTACCTTTGCACCCAGAAATATGCAGAAAATCGGCAAAGCCAGCACATGTTCTACCTACTTGTGGGATAAAGTTTAATGATTTAAAATTTAAATTTTTGCACTTCTGTGCAATAATCCCTAGTCCATGCATAAAATTTAAATTACAATATTCTAAAGTTATATTTTTAGAATTTTCAATAAAAATACCAACTTCATTTCGTATGCCATCTCTAAAATGAAATACATCATTTACATTAATGTTAAAAAGATTGATTAATCCAAGGCTATACAACCTATATGTATTATTACCTAAGTGCTTTTGCTTTATAAACAGCTTATTTATTGAAAATACTCTTTTAAATTTTTTTGTACTATTAGATATTTTTACGCATAACTTCATTTTCTTCCACAATCTAGTTGTAAAAATTTCTTGGTATTCTTCATTAATTTTTACATCTATATAAAATAATCCTTTTTTAATAACTTTAAATTCAAATACTGTAGGCTCTTTAAAATCAAATTTACAATTTATTAATTTAATATTAGTTGAATCTTTAATTAAGACTTCACTCATTTTATCAATATAATTAAACTTTGATCCTGAAGCATCTATAGTAAGATTTTTCTGATTCTCAATTACAATACCAAAATGCCTAGTGTTATCTGCATATTCTTTGCTTGTAGTACAATTACTAATAAAACATTTATAATTTAAAGAATTTTCTCTATAGAAATTATATGTGCCATAATCAAATTTAACACTACAAGCTTCATCTATATTTTTTACATCGTTTAATAATTTTACGATCTTTTTTGTTTGATCTTTATCACTATTTGGAATAATTCCATAATCTTTCGCATTTATTTTAATCATAATAAACACTTTTCTTTGTAACTAGTTTTGTCATTTTCTTTGGTAAAAGTGACAGTTCTATTTGTCCATCTTTTACAGTAATTTCTTGTTTTAAATCATCAATTAAAAATACAACTTCACTGAATTGGTGCCACTCTTTAGGTAAATTAATAGTACGATCACTATAACCTTCTATACTGTATAAAATTAAACTATTACACTGATCAAATATATTTGGTACAACAACATTTTTTCCATCTTTTAATATAAACTTACCATCTGATATAAAATGTTTATTTTTATAAGATATAAAATTATTTGAATATTGTACTCGTTTTTCTTTTCCTTTACCAATAATTGCAATCCTATCTAAAGAATTTAAGAAGAAAAACGGCAGTGTATCTAAACAGAATTTTTCAATTATTTCTTCTTCCCAATTTAAATTAGTTTCACTTGTCCCCTGCTTTACCCACGCATCTTCTCCATGAATACTTTTTCCAAACATCCTATCAAGATATTTTTTATACTTTTTATACTTACGGTTTGGCTTTCCTCCACAGATTAAGCTTGCTGGTCTATTTAGATACTCATTTTCACTTTGGTTAATCCACCACACCAGAGGAACAAGACCGATAAGGTCTGTAACACCATTTTCACAATATAAGAATTCACTAGTAACATCTACCCCTTTATTACGCCAATATCTAATGATTTTCCTTCTAAATATCATTTCATCTTCTATTGTTACCTTCGATCTTATACTTGAACGACAGAAAAACGCATCTATATGAATTGTTTTAACATCATCTAAATTAAATCTTTCAATTAAACTGTCAATTCTTTTTTGAGCATAACCACTTAAATATTCATTTTTATAATTAATTTGGTAAGCAACTCGCCCATTCCACTTACCGATCTTTTTCGGCTTATTAAAAATGTTTTTACTAATCAAATTATTTTCTAGATACTCATTCCATAATGGACTACACTTATATGCATCAGTCATATTAATGTGAAGACTAACTGTAGTATGATGTTTTTTTGCTTCTTTTATTAACCATCTTAAACTATCATCAGCACAACTATCTTCTCTTCTTTTTAAGTTGTCATTAACAATTTCCCAACTTGGATAAGAATCATCATGACCATTAAATTGCCAACCTACTAAATAAATTATTTTAGGCACATTTAAGGTAATTTGATTTAACTTAATTATTCTCTTTAATGCTTCTTCAAAGTTACAATAAACTATTGATCCACCTTTATTATCAGGCAATGATAACAGCATTTTTAAAACTAAAGTTTCATGGTATTTATGCAAGTATGCTCTTTCTGGTTTTAAAGTTTTTTTCCAATCATAAAACTCTCCAGAGATTTCATTATTAATCATATTTAACTCACCATTTTTATGCTAAAAATAAAGCTAGCATAATCTCCTTTTATAAGTGGTATTACCAAACCAACATTCATTAAATAACTTCCAGTATATGCACTATTTACTTCCTTTACAAAATATTTTTTATTTTCACATAAACCTTTACACTTTAGTTTGATAATTGAGGCATTTGGCTTTACTAACACTTGATAAAATGCCATTATAGCTTCTTCTTTGTTTTTTGATACAATCATCCAAGCACAACTATTTCCTTCAAATGGATTAATCAAACGATAAAAACTACCATTTTGAATTAATTTCCTGTTATTTTTATATTCTAATACCTGTTCTTTAATACTTTCACGCTCTTCCTTAGAAATTTTATTTAGATCTAAGCTGTATCCAAAATTACCAAACATCGCAACATCACCACGCATCTTAAAACTTGGACTTCTAAAAACTTGATGATTTGGTACATCAGATACTTGAGCACCCATAAATATAGGTGGATAAACTAAACTTGTCCCATATTGTATTTTTAATCTTTCTACGGCGTCACTATCATCACTTGTCCATGCTTGTGGCATATAGTAGAACATTCCAGGATCAAAACGACCTCCACCTCCTGAACAAGATTCAAATAGCACATGAGGAAACTTATTTGTAATAACATCTAACACATGATATAAACCTAAAACATAACGGTGTTGTAGTTCACCTTTTTGATCATTTTCAAGTAAAGCCGAACTCATTTCCGTTAGTGGGCGATTCATATCCCATTTGATATAATTGATATTATTATCATTTAATAAACTAGACATAAAAGAAATAATATAATCTTGAACATCTTTTCTTGATAAATCTAATACCAACTGTTTCCTTGCCTGCGTTTTTTTTCTATTTTTAATATGTATACACCAATCAGGATGACTTTTATATAAATCACTATTCATTGAAATCATTTCTGGCTCAACCCATAATCCAAATCCTAAACCAAGATCATTAATTTTTTTACTCAATACATCTAGACCCTCTGGTATTTTTTTTAAATCTGTATACCAATCACCAAGTGAGCAATCATCATTATCCCTATTACCAAACCAACCATCATCTAAAACAAATTGTTCAATTCCTAACTCTTTTGCATCTTTTGCGATATCTTGTAATTTATCAGAAGTAAAGTTAAAATATGTAGCTTCCCAGTTATTTATTACAATTGGTCTTTCAATATCTTTAAATTTTGATCTTACTAAATTGTCTCGATAAAAATCATGAAATGTACTTGAAAGTTCTGTTAGACCATTTGCACTATAAACCATTACACACTCTGGAGATTGAAAATAATTGTGAGGATTTAATTTCCATCTAAATTGAAAATCATTAATACCCATCATTACCCTTGTGGTATCAAACTGATCTACTTCAACCAAAGCCTTAAAGCTTCCACTATACACTAAACTAAAACCATAGACCTCACCAAAATCTTCACAACAATTTTTGCTTGCTAAAGCAATAAAGGGGTTGTGTTGATGAGAGCTAACACCACGTTTACTCTCAATTGATATAGTTCCATTAAGTAATGGCTTTCTCTCTATATGTCTCTCTTTTCCCCAAGCACCATATAAGTGAATTAGATCATAATCACTAGATGAAAAATCAATACTCATACTACTCACTTTATCAAGCATAATTGCATCATCAGAATTATTTTTAAATAAAGCATTTCTAGAAATGATATTAAAATTACTAAATATTGTATAAGATAGTACAACTTGAACATTTGATATACTATCCTCTAGTGTAATCTCTAAGGTTTTAGCATCTTCATCTTTACAATGAGTGCTTGGTAAAATCTTTAAATTCTTTTTACCTTCAAACACTTCATGTTTAAGATACCTAAAATCAAAAACATGATCACAATTTTTATCTTTTGCACTGTATGCTGGTTCTCTAAAATCTGATGTACCAAAGCCTGGGTACTCTTGTGGTAAGTGATCAAGAGAAAAATCTAATTCATCTGGATATGGTGTAGGCGAAAAAGCCACCCTTTCTCTTAATTCTAATTCAAATTCATCATCTATCATCTCAATCCTTTTTCCAAAGTATAGATGAGCTAGATAACCATCTTTAACAATACTCAAAACATAACTAATTTGTGAATTGTATAAATGAAATATTCTTCTTTTTTCATTATATTTTACATCAAACATATTCTTATCTCTTTCTTAATGCACTAATATACACATTGATAAGACAACAAATTAAATCCTCCGAGTCAACATTTGCTTCCTCAGAAAGCCTTGTTCCACGAACTGATATTGCCTGTGCAAAGGTCCAAAGAGCATTTGTTAATGTAGCAACTAAAACTTCTTGTTTATCATGAATTTCTATTGATGAATCAGCTATTCCCTCTTTAATCAGTTTTTCAATTAAAACATCTGATTGTAAAAATAACTTTTGAAGCTCCAATTTAATACTTTCTTGCGGTTCACTAGAAAAATTATCTTTAAAATAATGATCATACTCTGACATAAATCTCATCATATCAAGATGATTTTTCATATAGTTTTTCAGCTGGATAAAATGTTGTTCAATTTTTTCTAAACCATTACCAACTAAGTTATCAAATATTCTATGTTGTTGTTCATTCCAAGTTTTCATCAAAGTTAGCATTATTTCATAAGCAATATCTTCCTTAGAACTAAAGTATCTATAGATTGTTCTTCTAGATATTCCAACAGCATCAGCAATATCTTTAATCGTCGTTTTTGAAATACCCTGTGCACAAAAAATATCTAGAGATTCTTCTAATATTTTATTATTTGTTATACTTCTAGCCATTATTATTCCTCATCTCTAATTTATTTAGTATTTCTTTATGTTTGTCCTCATCAAGGATATAATATTTTTTCAAAACAACAGTAGCACCGACTAAGCAAAGCATTGGAATTAAAGCCATACCTAATCTAAGAGATAACAACATACTCGGTGTTGCTTGTGCAATTATTTCATTTGCTGCAGTAGTAATGTTTGCGACTGTGCCAGCCTCTTTTGCTATTTCTAGATCAGCAATTTTATTAGAAAATGAATACACCCCAGAAAAAACTAAAACTAAAGAGAAAAAAGCTTGTTGAAACGCTGCACCAAGTTTAGTCATGAAAGGTCTAATAGAGAAAATTATACTCTCATTTCTTTTTCCTGTTTTTAATTCATTATATTCGATAGTATTTACACACATTACTACAACAATTACAAAGAATAAACTCTGTCCAAAGAAAACCATAAATACTGAGCTATACAATATACCTTCATTCATTGGAAGCACATAACCTAATGATAGAAATATCAAATAACCAATAGTTGATATAATAGTTCCAAAAACAAGCAACTTCATTCTTTTATATTTTTTACTTAATGTTGGAAATAAAAATAATGCAAATAATGTACCAATACCAAAAACAACTGTAAATATTGTCAATTGTATACCACCATATCCAAATTCAAAATAAAAGAAATTAAGAGCCAATGCAACAAAGAGTTCTCCAGAGATTGTATGTAATAAAATTGCAATAGCAACTACAATTAATTGTTTATTATTTTTAAATATTTTAAGCATCTCAAAGTAATTTATTTTCTTATCATCTTTATTTTCATATACCTGCTCTTCTACACCAAAATAAGTAATTAATGTAAAGACTAAAAATATAAATGAGATTACTACACCAACAACTCTATACATTAATATAGCATTTCCTGTAACAAGTATCGGTATTAAGCCCCCTGCTAGAAATTGTCCAATATTTGCAAAAAGTGTAACTAAATTTGTAAGATTATTTCTTTCTTCATTATTCTTTGATAAATTTGGTAATAGCGACCAATATGAAATGTCATTAATAGTAAATGTCATCCCCCATAATATATATGCAATACCAAAGAATATTACAAAATTCCACCCATCTGGGCGATAGGTGAATAAAAGTAATGTAACAACAAAATTGGAAATACCACCAAATAAAATCCAAGGACGAAATTTTCCAGATTTAAAACGAGAGTTTTCAATTATTATCCCCATCATTGGATCATTTATAGCATCCCAAACCCTTGATAATATCATTATAATTGATATTACAGAAAATTGAGCTACTGTTAAATCCATTGTATATTGAACGTACGCTAAAATAAACATCGAAACCAAGACAAACATCATGTCTCGTCCAATTCCTCCAACACTGTACGTCCATTTAGTTCTATTACTAATCTTCATTATTAGCCCCCTTATTTATATATTTTTCTATCATTTCTGTTGTTATTTCTTTATTTTTAATTATTTCCCCATAGAATAAGCCACTATCACGGATTGTTCTTTTTAAGGTGTCATAGTCAACCTTAACTAGACCAAATCTTGGAAAATACCCATCATTCCACTCAAGATTATCAAGTAAAGACCAGTGATAGTACCTTTGAACATCTATCCCTTCTTCAATTAATTTACAAATCTGAACAAGATGAGAATAGATAAATTTACTCCTTTTTTTATCATCCTTATCGGGTATGCCATTTTCTGTTATGTAAATAGGCAATTTATATTTTTCATATGTTTTCTTCACAACTTTATATATTCCTTCAGGATAAATCTCCCAGCCCAAATCATTAACATCTTCTTCACTTAAACTCTGTTCAAATTTTATTTCACCAAAAAATGTAGCCGGATTATTACTAGGAAACACAATATGTCTTGAATAGTAATTTATCCCGATAAAATCACAATATTTTCCTTTTTTAAATAAATTAATGCCAAAAAATGGCGGTAACTTTCCACTTATCATACCCTCTAAAAACATTGTATGAAATGAATAGTTCATAAACTTCTTACTTAAATTAACTTTCCAATTATCTAAATCAGAATCAAACTGTACCAAATGGATAGCAATACCAACTTTTGTATCATTAAATCCTAGTTTTTTTCTAACATCATGAATAATGCCATAACATTTTAAATGAGCAACAATCATGTTTTTTGCTGCCTTAAAATATGAGAAAGAATCATTTTTAAATCCAGGAGGATACTTACCATCCATAAAAGAATCATTAACAAAAACATTAGGTTCATTAATTGTGCAATACTCATTTACTAGATCTTTAAGTTCAAAAACAATCTTTTTAACAAATTTAGAAAACAATAAAACAGATTCATTGCTTGTCCACTGTCCTAACTCTTCAAACCATTGTGGATGAGAAAAATGATGTAAGGTTACTAAAACTTTTATTCCCTTACTTTTTAACAATTTGATTTCATTTTTATAATGTTCTATTCCTTCAGTTGAATATACTCCTCTTTCAGGCTCAATTCTACTCCACTCAATACTCATGCGGTATATTTCATGATTCAATTGCTGCATAATATCAATATCTTCTACATATCTGTTATAATGATCTGCAGCAACAATTGAACTACCATTCCCAGCAATCTTACCATTTGAAGACCAAGTGTACCAATTACTATTTTTATCTCCTCCTTCAATTTGAGTAGCAGCTGTTGCGCTACCCATTAACAATTTTTTTGGTATTAATAACGATTTCATATATATCCTCCATCTTATCTGAATAGTAACATATGTCACACGATGTGTCAATATGCAATCGTTTACATTTTTTAATACCCTCACTACATAACCAATTCAAACCACATAAAAATATATTCACATATAATATAATTTATGAAATAAAAAAAACATATCAAATTTTGATATGCTTATTTATTCATTTACAGAAAACAACTTCTTTTTTAACTGCTCTGTAATATGTTTATCAATCTCTGGATTTGCTATTAAGAACGCCCTTACAGCCTCTCTTCCCTGACCGATTTTTTCACCATCATAACTAAACCAAGCACCACTTTTTTGAATGATGTCATAATCAGAACCCAAATTAATTACCTCCGATAAATGAGATATTCCCTCACCATATCTAATTTCTATTTGAGTTGTCTTAAATGGTGGAGCAACTTTATTTTTAACGATTTTGATGTTTACTTTATTACCAATTATATCTGTACCATTTTTAATTTGTTCACTTCTTCTTACCTCAACCCTTACAGAAGAATAAAACTTCAGCGCTCTTCCACCAGGTGTTGTTTCGGGATTTCCAAACATTACTCCAACCTTTTCTCTAATTTGATTTATAAAGATTGCAGTACAGTTTGATTTATTGATTGCACCAGATAGCTTTCTCATAGCCTTTGACATTAAACGAGCTTGAAGACCAACTTGTGCATCACCCATTTCTCCATCTAACTCCATTTGTGGTACAAGTGCTGCAACAGAGTCAACAACAATTAAATCTATTGAGTTTGATCTAATTAATATTTCTGTTATTTCTAAAGCCTGTTCACCAGAATCAGGTTGCGATAATATTAAATTATCAACATCCACCCCAAGTGCTTTTGCATACTGTGGATCAATTGCATTTTCCGCATCAATAAAAGCAGCTTTACCACCATTTTTTTGACACTCTGCAATTGCATGCAATGCAAGTGTTGTCTTTCCAGATGACTCATGTCCATAAATTTCAATTATTCTTCCTTTAGGATAACCACCAATTCCTAAGGCATAATCAATTGAAATTGATCCAGATCCAATCGCATCTATATCAACATTAGCACGATCACCTAACTTCATGATACTACCTTTACCATACTGCTTTTCAATAAGCTTTACTGCTTCTTCTAAAGAGCCAATTTTAAATTTTTCCTTTTCAGCCATTATTTTTTCCTCCTAATTATGTTTATAGATATTTATAAAAATCCTATTTACTTTCAAAAATATATTCTTTAAGTTGATTAAAATAAGCTAAACCACTAGCAAGAGAAATTAATGCTGCAAACCAAAGCATGAAATCTGAAACAGGTAAGCGATAAAATTCAAATGGAAGATTGTTCAATAAAATTAATACTATTGTAACCATTTGAATTGCTGTCTTTACTTTCCCTAAATAACCTGCAGCCACTACAACTCCATTTTGAGCAGCTAGCATTCTACAACCATCAACAACGGTATCTCTCATAATCATAAGAGCAACTGGAACAACAGGAATAATTCCATCTGCAACAAATAAAACAAACATTGTAGAAACTAACAACTTATCTGCAATCGGATCGGCAAATTTTCCAAAAGTTGTTACAAGATTATTTTTCCTTGCAATTGCTCCATCTAAGTAATCTGTAAATGCTGCTAGTAAGAAAACACCTAAACAAACAAGGTTTTTTATTGAAAGTGATACATTAATAGCTGCATCAGATAAACTTAGTTGAAAATCTGGAACATTGATCCCAACTTGTGCATAAGGAAATAGCCATATAAGCATCATAAATGGTATCATTAATATTCTAATTACGGTTAATCTATTTGGTAAATTCATGTTAAAAAATCTCCTTTAATTTAACTATAGCTATTATAACAATTATAAAGTGAAAAGTAAAACTTTTAAGACTTAAGAGAATAGCTTTAAAAATTAAAAATTATAGTAAAGTATTCATAATTTCTTCTAATCATAAACATTATTTCCATTAGCATCAATTGCTATTGTTACTGGAAAATCTTTAACCTCTAATTTACGAATTGCTTCACTTCCAAGATCTTCAAATGCTATAATTTCACTTTTAATAATACATTTGCTAAGTAGTGCACCAAGACCACCAATTGCAACAGCGTAACAACTCTGATTTTTTTTAATATTATCCACCACTTTTTCACTTCGGTACCCTTTTCCAATTGTCATCAATAATCCCATATCATATAAAATTAAAGTGTAATCATCCATCCTTGATGATGTAGTCGGACCAGCACTTCCAATGATTTCACCTTTTTTAGCAGGAGTGGGACCAACATAATAAATTATTTGATCTTTAACATCAAAAGGTAGCGGCTCATTCCTCGATATCATTTCAATCATTCTCTTATGTGCAGCATCTCTTGCTGTATATATCGTTCCTGTAATTGTAATTTGTTCATTATATTTTAAATTTTTTATCTTTTCTTTTGTAAATGGCGCCACTAAATTTCTCATTATAATATCTCCTTGGCATGCCTTGTAATATGACATGATATATTTACAGCAACTGGAAGTCCTGCAATATGGGTTGGGAAATATTCAATATTAACACCAAATGCACTTGTATCCCCTTTTAAACCCTGTGGACCAATATTAAGATTATTTATTTCTTTTATGAGAGTTTCTTCTAATTCACTATATTTAAAATCCTTATTTTTTTCATTAATTTTTCTTAAAGTTGCCTTTTTCGATAGTACAGCAGCATAGTCAAAGGTACCACCAATACCAACTCCAACAACGTATGGAGGACAAGCATTTGGTCCAGCTTTTTTAACTGCATCCAAAACAAAATCTTTTATTCCCTCAACTCCCTGTGAAGGTTTCAACATCTTTATTTGAGACATATTTTCAGAACCAAATCCTTTTGTTGAAATTTCTATGATAACATCCTCACCAGGAATGACTTTAGTATAAATAACACATGGAGTATTATCATTTGAGTTTATTCTATCAAATACAGGATCTAAAACAATTGACTTGCGTAGATATCCACTTTTATAACCCTCACAGACACCCTTGTTTATCGCATCTTCAAAATCGCCACCTACAAAGTGAACTTCTTGACCTATACTAATAAACACTACAACCATCCCAGTATCTTGACATATTGGTATCTGTTTTTCTTCAGCATATTCTGCATTATCAAGAAGTAATTTTAAAGTGTTTTTAGCAGCTGTATTTTTTTCATTATTGTAGCTATCTTTTAGTTTATCAAAAACATCATCAGGATACTTAAAATTAATCTCTTTCACTAATTTTGAAACTGTTTTTGTCAGTATTGATACATCAAATTCTCTCATCATTACTCTCCCAATTACTCTTCGTTTTTATTGCTTTTTTTATTTGTACGATGTTTTTTTCTCATTCCAGGGATTCCAGGACGAGTCATTTCTTTAATGTTTAGTACTTCATCTAATTTAGCACTGTCCATTAGTCCACTCTCAATAATTAACTCCTTTAACTTTCGATTTTCTTCAAGAGCTAATTTTGCATACTTTGACGCATTTGCATAACCGATGTGTGAAGCTAGCGCAGTAGCACTACCTAAGAAAATATCAACTAAATGTTGGCAATGTTCTTTATTAGCTTTCATACCATCAATTGCATTTTCTCTTAAAGTTTGTATTCCATTAGTTAAAATTTCTATAGATTGAAATAAGTTATAAAACAAAACTGGTTCAAATACATTTAGTTCTAACTGTCCTGCCTCTGCTGCCTTTAAAATAGTAAAGTCATTTCCAAAAACTTGAAAACAAACCTGATTTACAACTTCAGGTATAACAGGATTTACTTTCCCAGGCATAATTGATGATCCTGGTTGTTTTGAAGGTAGTGTTATTTCAGATAATCCAGCTTTTGGACCAGATGCCATAAGTCTAATGTCATTAGCCATTTTAGATAAATTTACTGCCAATGTTTTCAAAGAACTAGATGCCCAAACAAAAGGAGCAACATTCCTAGTTCCATCAATTAAATCTTTAGTGGAAGTAAGCTTAAAGCCAGAAATTTTATTTAAATTATTTACACAAATTCTGCGATATCTCTCATCTGCATTTAAACCAGTTCCAACAGCTGTTGCCCCCATATTAATCGATTGCAATCCTTCAAATGATATTTTAATTCTACGAATATCACGCATAAATGATGTTGCATAGGCATGAAATTCCTGTCCCATTCTAATAGGCACTGCATCTTGTAAATGGGTTCTACCAGGTTTTATTACATCATCAAATTCATATGCTTTACGTGAAAGACTAGCATGCAACAAGTTAACTTCATCTAATAACTTCTTCACTAAAAATAATGCAGTCAACTTTCCTGCAGTTGGAAAAACATCATTTGTTGATTGACCAAAGTTAATATGATCATTTGGATGAATATAATCATATGTACCTAATGTTTTGTTTGCAATTTGAGCAGCCCTATTTGCAATTACCTCATTAGCATTCATATTTGTTGATGTCCCAGCACCACCTTGTATTACATCACTTATAAAATATTCATCCCAATATCCAGCAATCACTTCATCGCATGCTTGAGTGATGTAATTCAATCGCTCTTCATCTAAATGTCCAGTTTCAAAGTTTGCTATCGCACTTGCTTTTTTTACCATTCCCAAAGCCTTTATCATCATTGGATGAGTTTTATAACCAGTAATTGGAAAATTTTTAACCGCTCTTAAAGTTTGAATTCCATATAAAACATCCTTAGGAACAGATATCTCTCCCAATGAATCTTTTTCTATACGATAATTTTCAATGTTATTTAAATCCATTATTAGCTTCTAACCTCTTTTTTCTCTTTAACAATTTTTTTGACAGCACTACTAACCGCCCCAACAACTCTTGGATCAAAAGCACTTGGAATTATATAATCAGGTCTTAGTTCACTATCTTTTACTAATTCAGCTAGAGCGTATGCCGTAGCCAATTTCATTTCCTCTAAAATTTTTGTTGCCTTGCCATCTAATGCTCCACGAAATAACCCTGGAAATGCTAAGACGTTATTTATCTGATTTGGATAGTCACTTCTACCAGTACCTACTACATAAGCGCCAGCTTCAAGCGCTAGCTCAGGCATAATCTCTGGTGTTGGATTTGCCATAGCAAAAACTGCCGCCTTATCATTCATACTTGCAACCATCTCCTTAGTTACAATGTTAGGTGCACTAACACCAACAAAGATATCTGCATTAACCATCGCCTCTTTCATAGACTTAAAATTATTATTATCTAAATTTGTAATTTCAAGAAGTTCTTTTTTATATTGATCATAAGCTTCAATTTTAGAAGAATTAACATGTCCATTTAAATCAAATGCATCTATATGTCTTATTCCATACTCATACATTAATTTAATAATACTACTACCAGCTGCACCTGCACCACTTACAACAACGCGAATATTTTCTTTTTGCTTATTGGTAAGTTTTAAATAATTTATAATTGCTGCAACAGTTATTATAGCTGTACCATGTTGATCATCATGAAAAACAGGGATATTCATCTCCTTTTTTAAACGTCTTTCAATTTCAATACACTTAGGAGCACATATATCTTCAAGTAAAATACCACCAAATGATGGTTCTAAAGCCTTAACAAAACTTATAATACCTTCTACATCTTGCGTATTAATGCAAAGTGGTATGGCATCAATATTAGCAAATGACTTAAATAAAACTGCTTTACCTTCCATTACTGGCATTGCTGCTTCAGCACCAATATTTCCAAGACCTAAAACGGCACTTCCATCACTTACAACCGCAACCATGTTTGCTCGATTTGTGTAAACATAAGATTTTTCAAGATCATCTTTAATCTCTAAACAAGCTTGAGCAACCCCTGGCGAGTACGCCAACGCTAGAGTTTCGAAATCCTTAACCTCAACTTTAGATTTTATTTCCAATTTTCCACGATGTAATTCGTGTAATTCTAATGATTTTTCATAAACAGTTTTCATATTATCCTCCATTTTTCTAATATAATATAACATATTAAGTTAAATATTATAAGTAACCATCTATTTTATGTGTTAAATTTACTAAAATTTACAATAAAATTTTATGATTATATATATTTTATAATATTTGATAAAAATATTTATATAAATTACTATCCTAAGAACTAGGAAGTTACTCAATTAAAAAAAGAACACCACAAATTGGCATTCTTAACTTATACACTCTGTAAGCCATGTTCTGTCCCTAAAAGGTGACAATCATTTATCTATATTTTTCAATATTTCCTATTAGTTTCATTTTACTTTTAGGAATTCCCCTACCAAATTTGGGTTTCTCGCTTATGGGGTTTATCTCGTTCCACTTTATTTGTTTCCAAATAACTACGTCACTGTGACACTTTTACAGGCTTTAACCATAGTTTCCCTTAGGTAAAAGCTCAGCCGTTAGGTTTTCACCTACCTGATTTTATTTTTTCAACCAGCATAATCACTACAATCATCTCAGATTGTGCGAGCATGGACTTTCCTCTAATATTTCTATCAGCGATTGTCCGAGTATATAATTATTTAAAATTTTCGTAAACAACCTTTTCTAAACGAGATAATCTTTTTAAGATATCAAGTTGAGATACAGGATCACTTGTTTCACTTTTTTCTTGTTCTGAAGCTTTAATTTTTGCTTCTAACTCCATAGAATATTCTCTAAAGCGCATTGCATTTTCTTCAAGCTCTAAGTTTTTTCTACTTAGCTCTTTTAAAGCTTCAACATAAGTTTCAACATCTTCAATTATTAGATCTAAAAAAGAGTCTACTTCACTTGCACAATATCCTTTAAAGTCAATACTAAATTCTTTTTTCATTATTGCTTCAATACTTAAATTAATTTTATCACTCATACAACATACCTCCATGTTGCTTTAATTATCTCAAAACACACTCTTAAAATCAATTATTTCTTTCATTTTTTTCACTAAATGAGTTATAATATTATTGGTGATAATATGATAAAATATCCAAATGGAAAAAAATTGATAAATAGCAACAAGACTGTTTCTGCTGGAAACAGAGGAATGAGTTTAGAAAAAGAGATAAATCAAACAAATAAATTTTATTTAATTTCAAAGGTGGCTAATATCCATAAGAAACCTACACCCATTCAGATTGTTAAAGTAGACTATCCACACAGAAGTGCGGCAAAAATTTCAGAAGCATACTTTAAAGTTCCAAGCACAACTGATTACAACGGTGTTTATAACTCTAGAGCTATTGATTTTGAAGCAAAAGAGTGTGCAAGTAAAACATCTTTTCCATTTTCAAGTATTCATAAACACCAAATTGAACATTTAAAAGATGTCATAAATCATGGAGCAATTGGATTTATGATTATAAGATTTTCATTTTATGATAAAACTTATTTAGTAGATGGAAAAAAAATTATAGAAGCCTATAATGGAAAAAGAAAATCAATACCCTACTCATGGTTTGATGAAGAAGCACACCTTATTCCACATGGCTTTAACCCTAGAGTTGACTATTTAAAGATAGTTAATCAGGTTTATTTAGGAGGAAAGATATGACTCAAAAAAATAAAGGTAAGCAAGTAAAATCAAGAAAAAAACGTAAACTCAATAAAAGAAATCTCTTTGCTGCAACTATCGGTATTATTGTAAGTTGTATGGTAATTGTTGGAATTATTGGACTTTTTATATTAACTTCAATTCTCTCTGATGCACCTGAATTTAATATTAATCATTATAATACAAAAGAATCTTCACAAATATTTGACCAAAATGGTGAATTAGTAGCAGATGTTGGCCAACAAATAAGAACAAATGTAAGTTATGATGATTTACCAACATCTTTGATCGATGCATTTGTAGCAATTGAGGACTCTCGTTTTTTCAAACATAGTGGATTTGATATTCCTCGTTTTTCAAAAGCGATGGTAGAAAACTTAAAATCACTGAGTTTTTCTCAAGGTGGATCTACTTTAACAATGCAGCTAACAAAAATGACTTATTTTATGGATGATGATGGTGGTATAGGAGCAACAAAAAGTATTGATCGTAAAGTACAAGAAATTGCTTTAGCATTAGAATTAGAAAAAAACACAAGTAAACAATCTATTTTTGAACATTATGTCAATAAAATAAATTACGGAGGATCTGGAAATATCAGAGGAATACAAAAAGCATCACAATATTACTTTAATAAAGATGTTACAGAACTCAACTTAGCAGAGAGCGCAATGCTTGCAGGTGTTGTAAATTCTCCATATAGTTATGATCCATTTAGATTTTTAGACTATGCCACACAAAGAAGGAACACTGTTTTAAATATGATGTTAAGACACGGCTATATTACAAAATCTGAAGCAACTATTGCAAAATCAATTAAAGTTGAAGATTTATTAGTGGATCCATACAGCAACACAGCATCTTCTTTAAATAGTGGAATTGACTACTCATATCAATCATATGTTGATACTGTAATTAAAGAAGTTCAATCACTTACCGGACTTGATCCAACTTCTGTTCCAATGAAAATTTATACCTATATGGATAAAAATATCCAAGCTACGATGGATACTATACAATCTGATGATTATGAAGGTGTTAGCTTCCCTGATGAATTGATGGAAGTTGGAATGGTGACAATTGATAACCAAACAGGAAGAATTGTTGCAGTTGGTGGAGGTAGAAACTATGGACGTGGAGGTAGTTTACTATTAAATCATGCCACCAACCAATTTAAACAGCCAGGATCATCTGTCAAACCAATCTTAGATTATGCCTTAGCATTTGAATACTTAGGTTGGGCTACAAGCCATGTAGTAACAGATAGACCAATTGTATATCGTGGAACTAATATATTAATTAAAAACTTTAGTGGGAAATACTATGGTCAAGTTACACTTAAATATGCAATTGGTGCATCATTAAATATTCCTGCAATTGAAGCATTACAAGAAGTTATCGATACTGTTGATAACGGTCGCGAAGTTGTAGTTAAATATTTACAAAGCTTAGGATTCTCTCAAGTTACAAGTGATAACTTTGATTTAGGATTTGCAATTGGGGGATCTAACTTCCATGTTAGTGTTTTAGAACTTGCTGCAGCAAATACAGCATTAGCAAACGGTGGGTATTATACAAAACCACATACAATTTCTAGAATTGAATTTAATGATGGTAGTGCTCCACTAGAACCTACATATGAAAGAAAACAAGTATTAAGTGAAGAATCAGCCTACTTAACTGCACAACTGATGTATGAAGCAGTAAATGGACCATACTTCAACTATATGCAATTATTGAAGCGAAATTATCCAGTTTATGGTAAAACCGGAACCAGTGACTGGGGTAAATCAGGCTTACAGTTTAATATTCCACAAGGTGCAGCAAAAGATAAATGGATGATATCGCAAACATCTAAATACACAAATGCTGTTTGGGTTGGATATGAAAAAGGTGTAAAAGATGCTGGAACATATTTCAACGCAGCTAAAAATAGAATGAACATCCCAGGTAAAATTAGTACTGCCCTACTAAGTGTTGGAAATGATAATGAAAAACCTGCAGCAATTACAAGACCTGATGGCATTACAACAATAAGCCATATACTTGGTACTTGGCCATATGCATATCCAATTGAAGGAATGGATGAAAAGTACTTAACTACAGGTGAAATTAAGAAAGAAAATGCTGATAAATTAGTTGCTCCAGAAACAGCTAATATTGAGCAAATATCTTCATTTAAATTAGAATACAATGATGGTAATAATGTTCAATTAAAATGGAGCCCTTATCCAAATCAAGATCAACTAAGTGTTGCTCCTGATCTTATCGATTTAAGTCTTGATATTGATGGTAGATACGTCGAATACTTTGGACCTAGAATTTTTGATTATACATGGATATTTGGTCCAATTAGATATAAAGCAAAAGTATATGTAAATGATGAATTAATTAATGAAATTACAACAGATAAAGATTCATATACCCAAGAAGTACAGCTTGATTCAGGTCAGCAAACAATAAAAGTTTGTGGATACTATGGATATGAATGGTTAGGTGACACAAGTAATGAAATATGTGATTCAGTTCAGGTTAACATTCCAGAAAAAGAACCAGATTTAAGCACAGAAGAAGGTTGTTTAGATGCAGGTATGTATTGGTATGACAAAGGATGTCATGAAGAAGAAAAACCAGAACCTACCCCAGTTCCTACAACAACTCCTGAGCCAACACTAACACCTACTATCCCTCCTGAGGAAAGTACAAAACCAACAGAATAAAAAAAAGAGTAATCAATTATGAACAGTAGTCAAATAAGACTAATTCATTTTGATTTTACTCTTTTTTCTTTACAAATATTAATGAATTTACACTCATCACACTTTGGACTTCTTGCTGTACAAAAATATCTTCCAAAAAATATAAATAAATGATGTGCTTTGTTCCATCTTTCCTTATCAATTTTTTTCATTAACTTTTTTTCAACGTTTAAAACACTATCTTTTTTATAAGCTAAACCTAGTCTTTTCGCTATTCTTTCAACATGAGTATCAACAGCAATCGCTGGAATATCATAACATACACTCATTATAACATTTGCACTTTTTCTTCCAACTCCAGGTAACTCCAAAAGCTCTTCCATTGTATTAGGTACAATTCCATTAAAATTTTTCTCTAAGCTTAAAGATAATGCAGAAATATTTTTTGCCTTATTATGGTATAAGCCAATAGACTTTATTTTTTTCTCAAGTTCTTTAATGCTAGCTTTTGCCATTTCTTTTGAAGTTGGATACTCATCAAAAAGACTTTTAGTTATCTTATTAACCGCAGCATCTGTTGTCTGTGCTGAGAGCACAACTGCAACAGTTAGTTGAAAGTTATTATCATGATTTAGCTCACACCTTGCATCAGGAAACTGTAATTCCAACTCATCAAGAATTTCATTTACTTTCAAAAGAATTTTCCCCTTCAATTTTCTCTATACTTATCCCCTTAGATTTCCATTCCCTTAAAATCTTTTCCACATATGGAATATTTAACACTTTATAAGTTGATGCTTCTCTTAATGCATAGATAACTAATTTTTTTTCATATTTTTTTAAGAATTCATTAATTTTTCTTAATTCATTTTCTGTTAAAGGGCGTGCAAATTCATTTTCAAAAAGATCATAAATATCTCTATTAACAATTCCTTCATATTTTGCTGTTTCAGTTTCATATAATCCATCAAGAATAAATTTAACCTCAGCTTTATGAGCTTTAATTGATAAATAATTTTTAGCCATTAAAACCGCTAATAAATTATCTAACTCATCTTTAGTTATACACATTTTTTTACATAAAAGCTCATGTGTTATAATATCATTAAAATCATTTAAAAAATCAATTATATTGATTAATTGAAATTCATTTGGAGATAAATTTAAAAACTCCAAATTTTCAATAATCCAATCCCTTTTATTAACATATCTCGCTTCATACCATTTCAATATATTCACCTCACTATTTTATATTATACTATTTTATAAATGAATTGCACTATTTTTAAAAAAATGTTAAACTATTTAAGCCTATAAAAAGGAGTTATTTATGAAAAAGAAAATATTATTAGCATTAATTTCAATAAATCTATTCATATGTATCATTTTATCATTTTATCTATATTTCCAACCAGATAAAAATAAAATAGTACCAGTAGCTGGAATTTTAAATACTACAACAATTAATTATGAGAGTTTAGATGACTATCTACTAAGTTTAGGGGACTCTACTACGCAATACCTATTTTTCTGTGCCCCTGCAAATACAGAGTGTATCTATATTCAAAATACAATAATCAAACCATTAGAAGCAAAACAAGGTCAAAACCTCTTCGATCATATAAATTATGTAGATACTACAATTTTAGAGAATGGAGAATACATTCAAGAGGTAGGAGATTGGAAGTTTATTAATTATCCAGTTTTTGCTGCAGTTACAATAACAAATGGTGAAATTGTTGTAGACAACTTCATAGAACATACACCTGATAACCCTATTAGCGAAGAAGAACTTAAGCTGTGGTTATCAGAAAATGGCATTTGGTCTGGTTTACTTAACGTTTCAAAATTTCACATTTCTAATCCATAAAAAATAACAACTTTACTAGGTTGTTATTTTTTCTATAAATTTTTTACACCATATTGCACTTCTCTGTGATGCTCTTTTTGCATATTCATTAAATGTCAACTCACTATCATTTAAATGAACAACATCAGAAAGTGACCTTATAATAATAAAAGGTTTTTTATAGTGATCACATACCTGAGCAATAGCTGCCCCTTCCATTTCAGCACATAATGCACCTTTATACTCACGATTTATTCGATCAAATTGATCTTCACGATAAACAAAACAATCGCCAGTGACAGTATTACCTAACCATACACCACAATCTTCATCACTTATTATATCACTCATTATTTCTAAATATTTCTTATCAGAGAAAAAACATCGCTCATTTAAATCAAAGCCTTTTTCCCAATCTGGAACATCAACATCATGATGTACAACTTGTTTAGATATTACAACATCTAGCACCTTCATATCAGGATGTAGTCCGCCTGCAGTTCCAATGTTTACAACTCCACTAACATCATAATTTTCCATTAATATAGCAACACTCATCGCTGCATATGTTTTACCGATGCCACTTTTTACAACAATACATTCTTGATTTGATAATTTACCTATGTAAAAATCAATTCCACTTTTCACATTTTTCTTAACATCATCCATTAAACTTAAAATTGCTTGAACTTCAATTTCCATTGCTCCAATAAATACAATCATTTTTTCCTCTTTCTACAAATATAAAAATATTTTTCACCATCTTGATAACCATCATATATAAAATCTGTTTTAACTACAAATTCAAATCCAACATCAACTAAACAACTCTCAACTTCATCTCTTGAAAAAACATATTGTACATGATTTTCGTATATTGTTTTACTATCAGTATAAAATACAAAATTATGAATCAAGTTTTTATCTTTAGCTATTATTGACCATAAGTAATCAACATCATTGACCACTCCTTCTTCAATATATTCCAATTTAAACTCTTCTAAACGAAGCATAGTATGCATATCAAATATTAATTTTCCATTAACATTTAGATGATCGTATGCTTGGGTTAAAAACAACTTTAATTCATTAATATTTTTTAAATAATTTATACTATCACAATAACATATTATTCCATCAAAACACTTTTCAACCGTAAAGTTTGTCATATCCATTTGAATAAACTCTAAATTTGGATAAAGTTTTTTAACTTGCTTACCCATCTCTTCTGATTGATCACTTGCTATGATATTTTTACCACGTTTTTTCAAAATTGCAGCAACATCTCCTAAACCACAGGCACACTCTAAAATGTTATTGCCAGCAATATTCTCAGTAGTAATAGTTACCCAATCTTCAATAGCCTTTTTATCATAAAAAAGTGAGTGATAAAAAGGAGCTACCTCCTTATAAATCAAAATTTAACCCTTGGCAAATCTGACCAAAGATTCTCAAGATTATAAAGTTCCCTCTCATCATCTAAAAAGATATGAACTATTACTTCATAACAATCAATTAATTGCCAAGGGCTATTTTTATCACCTTCAATAGTTCGAACATCTTTTCCTAGTTCTTTAATCTTTGCTTCGATAGCTTCAATGATTGAAATTGCCATGCGATGATTTTTAGCACTAGCTATTATAAAATAATCGTAAAAAGAGCTTTCTAACCTAAAATCAATCATTACAATATTACTTGCTTGTTTTTCATCCATTACATCATATATTTCTTTTAACAATTTTACTTTCCTCCCATATCTTAATATCACTTTTAACTTTTATGAATGCTTTATTTAAATCTTTTTTTGCTAAAGCTATATCCTTTTCACTTACAAATGTCCTTGATCGCTCAAGCTTATCAGATAAGTATATTAATTTTCCAAATTGAGTATTATCTGATCCATCTGTATGTGCACTAATTGCATCTATTATTGTTTTATCATACATTTGCATGTTATTTGATAACCAATTCTTTGCAGCATAAGCGTGCCAAAGATATTTTTTTTCTTTAATCATTTCAAAAACTTCTAAATCAATAAGACTTTTTAATTTTTCATCACTCATATCTTTACAAATATCGTGCATTATTGATGCAAAATAAACTTTCCATTTACAAAGATCTAAATCTTCACTAAGATAAAGTGCCATATCCTTACAAGATATAGAGTGTAGTGCTCTTTTCTCACTACAATTGTTATATACTACATCCTTTAGATACAAACTGTTTTCAAAAACGAAAGATTTAACTCGATCATTTAATATTGTAAAATCTCCATTTTTCACCATTGAACTGCTGGCATTAATATTGATTCCCTTTTTATAAATAAATTTTGAATCAGGTGCTATGTTTTTACTATCTCTTGATACAACAATAAACTTTATTAGTTGATATAGTTTATCTATATCTTTCCAAGAACTTAATTGATTTACTAAATCATCACCTATTATCCAATAAAAAGAAACTGATGGATGATCTTTTTTTAATTGATTCACTGTATTAATTGTATAGGATGGTATAGGGAGTTTATCTTCAATAGCAACACATTTTAACCCGATTTCATCCTCTATAGCTAAATTTATCATTTTTACTCTCAAATCAAAATCAGCTAATTTACGAGTTTTTAATGGAGTGACTTTACTAGGTATAAACCAAATCTCATCTAAATCACACTCTTTTTTTATGTATTTTGCAACTGCAATATGGCCATTATGAATTGGATCAAAGCTACCTCCAAAACATCCAACTTTAATCACGGAAGCTCAATCCTTTTCTCTTTACTTGCTTTGTAAATTAAGAATGTCTTTCCAATTATTTGGACTACTTCACTTTTTGTACTCATTGCAATATCAAAGCTTAATTCTTTTATGTCTATATCACAGGTTTTTAAAACACTAATCTTAACTAACTCATGGACTCTTAATGAATCATTTAAAGTATCAATTAAATTTAAAGAAATCCCATCCTTTCCTATTTGAAATAAAGCTTTTCTTGTATTTCCTAATGCTCTTAAATATCTCTTTTGTTTTCCGTTTAACATGTTATATCATCGCCTTTCTGATTATTATATTTATATTCTTTGGATAATTAACTATAATTTCTTTTATTTTGCCTGTTATACTAACCCACCCAAGTCCATCAACAACTATATCAATTTTTTGTAGTCCTGAAACCGTTTTTAGCTTAGTATAGTTTTGATTAATAGACACTGGCTTTAATAGTGTATTTAAGTGTTTATTCCAAAATTCATCTGCATTTTCAAACTTACCCCTATGTATCATACATCTGTTAGATATATAAAAGACAACTGAAGCTTTCTCACAACTTAGAAAATCAAATCTTACTAGACCACCAAGAGAGAAACTTTGATTCCTATTTACTTGATAACCACGAGGTTTAATCTTTTCAAAAGGTAGAATTGATTTTAAATCATTTTCACAGACATTCATTAACATTGTGTTCTCACCCTCAATTCCAGGTGTATCTATGAATCTAAACCCATTTATCATAAGAGGATTAAAGTCAAGAGTAGTCCCTGGATATCTAGAACTGGTTAAAGTGTTATTACTTATTAATTCATTTAGCATTGTGCTCTTTCCAGCATTAGCCTTACCCATAACTATTATATCCCTATCATTATAGAACTTTTCAATAATCTTAAAAATCTCTTCATTTCCAGATTGAATATTCTTTCCAGTAACAACAATGCCCAATAAATTTATATTGTAATCACTAAGCCTATCTAAAATGAACCGTTCAAGTTTTTCATTGCTTAAAGTAATTGGAAGCAAATCTCTTTTAGTAATAACTAAAATAATATCCTTATTTGGCAAATGACGATTAATACCACTAATCATACTTGCTTCAAAATCGAATAAGTCTACAACCCATAATATTAAGGCATCATACTCATTTATTCTTCTTAAAACATCAACTGAATCAATACCTTTACTCATTGATATATTTAAATCATCATAATGTGTTAATCTAAAACATCTTTGACAATAATCACTACCTTCTTTGGGTGAATAACCCAGTGATGATTCATTATCGTATTGTAATTCAATGCCACAACCTTTACATTTATTCATAGTACTCACCTCTTACAAGTAGCTCTTTTCTTTCAAAATACTTCCACAATAAACCTTCTAAAAATCTACTGAATTTTCCAGGAATATTATCTTTTATATCTATTGGCTTTACCAAAGCACTAACCATACCTAACCTATTAGCTCCTAAAATATCAGTAAGCATCTGATCTCCTACAACCATTACTTCATCAGCATCAACACGATATTTTAACATAATTTTTTTAAAGTTTTTCTTTGTTGGCTTACATGCAAAATGTATGAAATCTAAATTTAATTTAGATGCTATTGTGCTTACTCTTTGATATTTATTATTAGATAACAACATAATATGTAAATCTAAACTTTTCAATTTTTTTATGTAGTCCAATAGTTCTTTATCTACAATTACATTTCCATGTTTCATCAATGTGTTATCAATATCAAAAACAAGTACTTTTATATTATACTTTTTTAATAATAATGTAGTAATATCTAAAAACGAATTTACATAAATATTTGGTAAAAAAAGTTTCATCAGCAAGTACTCCTTTTATATATTATACACTATTTATTTACTAATAATTACAAGACAAGAAAATAAAAAGAGGTTTTTACCTCTAATTACTAAGACGAATGAACTTTTTAACTCCAATATACTTCAATAATAATAAAATTATAATTAAGAAACTAGTATATAATGCAAATAATATTAAGATAGGCTCATTAGTTTTAAATGCCACAAGAAAATTAATAGCTGCAAATGCAAAACCTACAAAAATAGAAACAAATGAACTCATACTTTGTTTAATAACCTCAATTTCTCTATTAAAGTTTAATTTAGGAAATAGCAAGTTAATAAAAAGATTCAAGTACCCAACAAATATACCATTTAAAAATATTAGGATTAAACCTGTAATAAACATCGATATCCCAAAACTAAAAACTACTGAAACAATTGAGAGTAAAATTACATTTATTACAATTATTATCATAGAATTTAATGAAGACTTAACATTAAATATTGTCCATGTTGAAATTGGTAAGGACTTTATTATCCAAAATTGTTTACCTTCTATAGAAATACTTGTTGCTGCAGAATTTGAAAGATGTCCAAGAGATAGCAGAATGGTCATAGTAAAACCAAATAAAGTATCAATAATCTGTGGGTCATTTTTTATAATTTTTACAACGGTCATAATTTCTGAAAGTTCTCCATTAAGAATAATTGGTAAAGGTGCTATAAATAATATTAATATACCTGGATTAGAATTTAAAAGGTACAAAAAATTACCGAATAATTTTTTTGCTTCCTTAGTTAAAAGTGTAAAAAACACCTTCTTCTTCTTATGTTTTTTAGTTTTATAATTGCTTTGTGTATAACCCATAGAAGAAACTATGCTAGCACTAAAAAACATTTTAGAAAAGATTTTTATAAACACTAACATGAATACAACAGCAGCCATAATTAGTAAAACTATCGTGAAAATATCGTTATTAATTATTGCTTTTACCATTAAATCAACAGGTAAAAATATATTTTTTGTCGAATTATATAAACCCATAAAGACATTATTATTAACAATTGATGAACTTGTTGTTCCAGATAATGAAGATAGAATAATAATTGATAAAATCAAAATTAAATTAGCAAGATTTTGGATTAAATTAGGATATTTTTTTATTACCGGAATTTTAAATGTTAAGATTACAACTGTAAGCCCAATTAAACTAGAAATAAGTGTTAATGTTAAAAGTCCAATAAAAGAAAATACAAGTATTTGAAGGTTGAATACATCCTTAGTTAATGATAGTATAATCAGCGGGATAAAAATCACAAAGAAAGTAAATAAGGGAATGTAAAAATAACTAATTAATTTTGCTATCATTGCTGTTTCTTTTTTTACAGGAATTGACATTAAGAAGTCATAATCTTTAAAATTAACAAGGTAACCTTTAGCACTCATCAAAGCATTAATAAATGTAAAGGAAAATAATACTAAACCAACAATATATATAAGTAACCAAGATGTCTCCTTTGTTAAGAAATTATATATATTGAAATAATAATATGTTACCGAACCTATAACCATAATGATAATGAATGCAGAAAATGTGTAAAATAATAATTTATTTTTTCTTAACTTTGAATTTTTCTTAGAGGAAAACAAAGTTGACAGTTGAACTTTAATAAGCAAAAGTAATTTATCCATTATTCACTCTCCAAAAATATTTCTTCAAGTGATTTTAGTTTGATAATCTCATTAGTATTTCCCATCTTAATGATATCTCCATCTTTTAAAATAGCTACTCGATGACAAAGTTTTTCTACAACCTCTAACACATGAGAAGTAAAAAATATTGAAGATCCACTCTCACACAATTGTTTCATTTTTTCTTTTAGGATAAATGAAGATTTAGGATCAAGCCCTACAAATGGTTCATCAAGTATCAGCAGTTTCGGCTCATGAATTAAAGCTGCAATAACAGCTATTTTTTGCTTCATACCATGTGAATAAGAGCTTATAGTATCGCCAAGCTTTGTATATATTTCAAAGTCCTTTGCTAAAGCATCTATTTTTTCTCCTCTGTTATTATTATCAACATCAAAAATATCGCAAATAAAATTTATATATTTTATTCCTGTTAGATTTTCATATAGATCTGGATTATCAGGTAAGTATGCTATTTTTCTTTTACAATCAACAGGATTATCTTTTATACTAACTCCATCTACCGTAATATTTCCACCATTAAAATCTAGGATTCCGGCAATACATTTAATTGTTGTTGTTTTCCCAGCACCATTGTGGCCAATAAACCCAAATATTTCTCCCTTTGCCACTTCTAAAGATAAGTTTTTAATTACCTCTTTGTTACCATAAGACTTTTTAAAATTTTCAATTATTAACATAAATTTTCCTCTTTTCTATCTGCTTACTGTAAATTTTTCATTAGTTAACATCTTGCTTAATACACCTATAAATAATGTACCATAAATAAGATTTATAGCAATACTAATCATAGTATATATTAGATTGAGTTCTAGTTTAAACAAGTCTCCGATTATAACAGAGACATTATAAATAGGAATAAGTGCTGTAAAAACATCTATAGATCCATTACCTAATGCTGGTAGTAAAGATAAGCCCATCAATACTATTAAAATTGGACTTGATATTGATGCAGCCGTTTTAATATCCTTAGATGCCAATGATATTATCAAAAGTAAACCAGCGATAAATGGTATAACAGCAATAGTAGAAACAACTAATATTAATATTTCTACTAAACCGTATGCTTCAAACATATTACTAGATATTCCAACTGCTCCTCCCATCAATATCGGCAGTGAAATTATAACACCAACTAAACTTGAAATTGCTGATAAAGAAGATAGTATTGTAAGACTAGCTACTTTCCCAATTGCAAGCGATCTTCTTTTCATTGGAGTAATCAGTAATGTTGATAAAGTTCCTCTTTCTTTTTCACCAGCCATAAACTCAGGGGCGAACGCAATACAGCCAGTAGAAACAAACATTAAAATTAACAAAGGTAACATAGTACTTAATAATTTCCCAAAAACATCACTCTCTTGAGCTAAATTATACGATGTTTCAGTGTTATTATTGATGGTTACAACATCAAAAATAGAACTCTCATAACTTTCAATTAAATCTGTTATCATTTCATATGCAGATTTTGACTTATTATCACTACTATCAAAATAAACTTCAACATTGCTGATCCCGTTTTTGTTTTGTGTATTAGCTACAAAATTTTCTGGAAATAATACAATTAAATCAGCTGAATTATCCATTATTTTTTCCTTGTCTAAATCTATATTTGTACCATCAACTATATTAAAAGTACTCAATGTATCTTTAAATTCTTCTGGCATATTATAAATTATTGCATTTACTTTTTTATCCATATCATCATTTACATTTTTATTTATCATCATTCCCATTAATGAATACATTAAAAATATCATTAAGCCCGGTAAAATTAGAGTTGAAATTATCTTATTTTTGTCTGTATAAAAACTGTATAACTCTTTTTTCATTATAATAAATGTTTTATTCATCAGATTTTACCTCACTTATTTTCTCATATAAATCAAAGAAAGCATCCTCTAGGGTTTTATCTTTTTTTACATTATCAATTGTATCACTACAAACAAGTTTACCATCCATAATTATACCAACTCGATCACATATCTTTTCCACTAAAGAAAATATATGTGTAGATAAAATAATAGTTTTACCAATATTTTTTAATTCTAATAAAAATTGGGTAACTACCTTTGCAGTCATCAAGTCTAACCCATTAGTTGGCTCATCAAAAATAATTACATCTGGATCATGCACAAGTGATATAACAATGGATACCTTTTGTTTCATACCCGTTGAGAGGTTTTCGTATTTAACATCAGAGAAGCTATCGATACCAAAATGTTTAAAAAAGAAATCTTTACGTGTCTTTTGAGTATTTTCATCGACTCCATGAAGATCACTGAAAAATTTATAAAGGTAGTTTGGAGTGAAATAACCATCTAATTTTAACTCATTAGTAAGAAAAGCAATGTTTTTCCTTACCTCAAACTCATTCTTTTCAACATCATTACCCAACACACTAACTTCACCAGAATCAGCTTTTATCAAGGTTGATAATATTCTTAGTGTTGTAGTTTTACCAGCACCATTTGGCCCAAGTAATCCGTAAATTTCTCCTTGAAAAACATCGAGAGTCAAATCATTAACAGCAACTTTTTTATCTGTTTTTAAGTTTAATGACTTCTTTTCTTTTGAACTAAGTTTAAATGTTTTCTTTAAATTTTTAATTTCTATAACTTTCATATTTTCCTCCCTTTTTTATATTTTATCATATATTTATATATAAAACAACTCAACTACAGAATTACACAAGTCCAGCCCCTTCTTAGTACATTTTAAATTTTCATCACAAGTAATCCATTTATTTTCTTTTGCAATTCTTATAGGTTCCTTATATTCTAATGTTAAATCTGTATTATATTTTTTATTAAAAGCATTTATATTTATTCCATCAACTAATCTTAAACCCATCATGATAGCTTCAAATTTTCTTTCTTTATCATTTAGAATAATAGTATCTTTTTTATATAAATTATTAAAATAATCAATAAAATTTGTAGTATTATCGTATCTTACTCCATTTATTTTTGAACTTGCTCCTATTGATATACCATAAAAATCTTGATCATTCCAGTAGCATAAATTATGAAGAGATTTTTTATTATTTTTACAAAAACTACTTATTTCATATCTTTCAAAATTCATATCATCTAATGTTTTTAAGATATACTCATACATATCAGCCTCTGTTTCATCATCTAACTTATCTTTTGAATCTCTATAAAATTGACTACCCTTTTCAATTGTGAGACTATATATTGAAATATGGGTTACATCCCATTTTTTAAACTGCTTGAGGGTATTTTCAATATCATTCATAGTCTGATTTGGAAGAGAATAAATAAAGTCTAAAGATATATTATCTATTTTTGCCAACTTAAATTGCTCAATTGCTTTGGTTACTTGCTCATTTGTATGTTTTCTATTCATTTCATTTAATAGTTTTACACTTGTGCTCTGAACTCCCATACTTACCCTATTGATACCATAAGATTTAAGTAATGCTATTTTTTCTTTGGTTATACTTTCCGGATTAACCTCAATTGTGTATTCAATACATTCTAGTGAATAAGGCTTTATAATTTCCAGTAGTTTTCTCAATTGTTTTAAACTTAAACAACTAGGTGTCCCACCACCTAAATATATTGTATCTAATTCTTTTGTTTTGACTGTTGCTGAAATTTCAGTTGCTAAAGTATTTAACCAATTTTCAACTAACTTATTATTGTGTTTCACTCTAAAAAAATCACAATATCCACATATGTTATCACAAAACGGTATGTGGATATAAAGTGATTTTGGGTAACTATTTATCATCATCCATAGACAGAACAGCCATAAAAGCTTCCTGAGGTATCTCTACTGAGCCTACAGACTTCATTCTCTTTTTCCCTTCTTTTTGTTTTTCTAAAAGTTTTTTCTTTCTTGTGATATCTCCACCATAACATTTAGCCAAAACATTTTTTCTTAGTGACTTTATTGTTGTTCTTGAAATTACCTTACCACCAATCGCAGCTTGGATTGGGATTTCAAACTGTTGTTTTGGAATTAAATCTTTAAGTCTTACCGTAATTGCATTACCTCGATGATAAGCAAAATCTCTATGTACAATTATGCTAAGTGCATCAACTGTTTCACCATTAAGTAATATATCCATCTTAACAAGTTTTCCAGATTGATATCCAATTAATTCATAATCTAATGATGCATAACCCTTAGTTGCAGATTTGAGACGATCAAAAAAATCATAGACAACCTCTCCAAGTGGAATCTCATATATTATTTGGTTTCTACCATCATCAATATAAACCATATCTTTATAAACTCCTCTTTTACCCTGACACAATTCCATAACAGAACCAACATACTCATTTGGAACCATAATGCTCGCTTTTACATAAGGCTCTTCAATATAATCAATATTTTGTGCGTTTGGCATATGAGCTGGATTATCAATTTTCTTCATCTGACCATCTGTAAGGTATACATGATATATTACACTTGGAGCAGTAGCTATCAGCGAGAGGTTATATTCTCTCTCTAATCTTTCCTGTACAACATCCATGTGCAAGAGCCCTAAGAATCCACATCTAAATCCAAAACCTAACGCTTGTGATGTTTCAGCTTCAAATTGTAATGATGCATCGTTTAGTTGTAATTTTTCAAGTGCCTCTCTTAAATCATTATACCTTGATGCATCAGTTGGATAAAGTCCACAATAAACCATTGGATTCATTTTACGATAGCCAGGAAGTGCACTTCTTGCTGGACTTGCAAAATTTGTTACTGTATCACCGACATTCACATCTTTAATAGATTTTATTGAAGCACAAAACCAACCAACAGTTCCGCAGCTTAATTCATCTTTTTTAACCTCTTTTGGATTTCTAATACCTACTTCTAAAACTTCATATTTGGCACCTGTTGCCATAAACATAACTGTATCACCAACTTTTAAACTACCCTCTTTAATTCTTACAGAAACTATTACACCACGATAAGCATCGTAAACAGAATCAAATATAAGTGCCTGTAATGGGTTGTCTATATTTCCTTTGGGAGCAGCAATATTATTTACTACAGCCTCTAAAACCTGATTAATATTTAAACCACTTTTTGCCGATATCATTGGAGCATTTGAACAATCTAAACCAATAACATTTTCAATTTCATCTTTAACCCTATCAGGATCAGCACTAGGCAAATCAATTTTATTAATAACTGGAATAATTTCTAAATTATTATCTAATGCCAAATACACATTAGCAAGAGTCTGTGCCTCAATTCCTTGTGCTGCATCTACAACAAGTATCGCACCTTCACAAGCCGCAAGAGATCTAGATACTTCATATGTAAAGTCAACATGTCCTGGTGTATCAATCAAATGAAAAACATAATCTTCACCATCTTCTGCTGTATATTTTAATTGAACCGCATTTAACTTAATTGTAATACCTCTCTCTCTTTCTAAATCTAAAGAGTCAAGGATTTGATTTTTCATTTCTCTTTGCTCAACAGTTTGTGTCAATTCCAAAATTCTATCAGCCAATGTAGACTTACCATGGTCAATATGAGCAATTATTGAAAAATTTCGAATATTTTTTTGATTCATAAATTATCTCCTTTAAATACACATTTATCTCAACATATTAACTATTTAATACTAAATAAATATTTGCCTATTAATTATAACAAAACTATATGTAATAAAAAATACTTTATTTAAAACATTCACCAATAAGAGATTTTCCAGCACCATTATAATACTCTTTAGCACTAATAATTTTTTTTCCCTCTTGTTGTAGTTTACTTATTAGAATAAATCCTTTCTTTGCTGCAATTACTAAATTATCATTATCTAAAGACACTAATTTCCCAAAAGGTTGATTATGTTCTTTAACAATATAATCTACTTCATGAAGCTTAATCTTAATATTTTTTATAATACCATAGCCAATAGGATATGATATTAAACCTCTAATATGGTTATAAACATCAATTACATCTCTATTAAATGAAACAAATTCTTGTTCTTTTGTTATGTTTCTTGCAAATGTTACTAATGCTTCATCTTGCTTAATTTCTTTAAGTTCACCACTTAAGAAAAGTTCTAATTTCTCAACTAACAATTTTTTTCCAGCAGATTCCAATTTATCAAACAAAATACTTGTTGTATCCTTAATATCAATTTCAACGACCTCTTGAGCAAGAATTGCTCCAGCATCCATTTTTTCTTCCATTCTCATAAGTGTCATCCCACTCTGTTTCTCACCATTTATTATAGCCGTATGAATTGGAGCACCCCCACGATATTTAGGCAGCAAAGAAGCATGTAAATTAATACAACCATACTTTGGATACTCAAGTAACTTCTTAGGAATAATTTGACCGTATGCACAAGTTATTATTAACTCTGGATCATACTTAATAACCTCTTCAAATTCATCTTTGATATTTACTAAAGATAAAACGTCTAAATTATACTGTTTTGCTCTTTTCTTGATGGGTGTTTCTTGTAGTATTTTTTTTCTACCTTGGGGCTTATCTGGTTGTGTTACAACAGCAACAATATCATATTCCATATCCTTTAATACATCTAACATACCACAAGCAATTGCAGGAGTTCCCATAAAAACTATTCGACATTTTCTCATTATTTTCACCTCTTAATAAATTATACCATGTTTAGTTGATTTTTATCTTTTGATTTGGTATAATTCAAAAGGTTATACAGGAGGTGTACAATGGCAAATATTAAATCACAAAAGAAGCGTGCAATTACTAATATGAAGAAAAATGAAGTAAATTCTGCAAAGAAAACTGCACTAAAGACGGCAATTAAAGAAGTCTTTGCAGCAGTTGAAGCAAAAGATAAAGAAAAGGCATTAGAAACATTCAACAAAGCTAACTCTTTACTTGATAAAACACTTGCATGTCATATTAAACATAAAAATTATGTTGCACGTCAAAAATCACGTTTAGCACGTTCGATTAATTCAATTTAAAAAAAGATCACTTCATAGTGATTCTTTTTTTATCTCTTTATCAATCAATTCTATTTTACTTAGATACTTAGTGTAATTTTTATTATCTATTTTTAAATTAGAAAGAATTTGTAAATAATTATTTCTATTTTTTTTTAATAATTCAATATATTCAACATCTCTTTGCTTCATAAGTATTGGACCAAAAAGTATTTCTTCATTACTATATTTTCTGCCACCATTTAACTTAAAAGAAATAATCTCATAAAAATGTTTACCATCAGATACTATACCTTCTTTATCAATAAGATACTCTTTATCTGATATCCAACTTCTTAGTAATTCAGAATGTTTATTTATTTGAACTATTACTTGCTTTAATTTTGAAAATTTACTTAATCCTCGCTCTAAGATTTTTATTGCTGTTTTAAATCCCATACCTGCTATTATTATTACTTCTGTATCTAATGGTACATTGTCAAGACCATCAGATGATATTAATTCTATATAATTTTCTAGTTTATAATTAACAATGTTTTTCTTAGCAGCATTTAATGGACCTTCTATTACATCACATGCATAGCATTTAGTGGCAATATTTCTTCTTATTAGAGCACAAGGAACATAAGCATGGTCTGTACCAATATCAGCCACTACACTATCAAACTCAACAAATTCAATTATTTTCTCTAACCTATTATTTAAAATCATCCTTTATCAACAAAATCTCTAAGTCTTTTAGATCTACTAGGATGTCTTAGTTTTCTTAAAGCTTTGGCTTCAATCTGTCTAATTCTTTCTCTTGTAACATTAAATTCCTTACCCACTTCTTCTAATGTTCTAGTTCTTCCATCATATAAGCCAAATCTTAATCTTAAGACCTTTTCTTCTCTTTCAGTAAGTCCTTGTAAAACTATCCCAATTTCATCTTTAAGTAATTGATTATTTGCATATTGATCTGGACTCATTGCATCTTTATCTTCTATAAAGTCACCTAGGTGAGAATCATCTTCTTCACCAATTGGAGTTTCTAATGAAACAGGATCTAAAGCAATTCTTTGAATTTCACGAACTTTTTGTTCTGTAATTCCTTCCATTTTTTCAGCAATCTCAGCATCTGTAGGATCTCTTCCTAAATCTTGAACAAGTTGCCTTTGAATTCTAGCTAACTTATTAATTGTTTCAACCATATGAACTGGAATTCTAATAGTTCTAGCTTGATCTGCAATAGCTCTAGTAATTGCTTGACGAATCCACCATGTTGCATATGTAGAAAATTTAAAACCTTTCGTATAGTCAAACTTTTCAACAGCTTTAACAAGTCCCATGTTACCTTCTTGAATTAAATCAAGAAATAACATCCCACGTCCTACATATTTTTTTGCAATAGATACAACCAGTCTTAAGTTTGCAGATATAAGGATTTGCTTTGCCTCATCATCACCTTCTTCAATTCTCATTGCGATTAAAGGCTCATCCTCAGCTTTAAGTAGTGATACTCTACCAATTTCTTTTAGATACATCTTAACTGGATCATTTGTTTTAATAGAAGTATTATCAGAATAAGTTATAGTAATTGGCGACTTATGTTCAATTACATCATCTTCATCTTCATCTGAATCACTATCATCAATTAAATCTATATCATCATCGATATCATCATTTATTTCAGTATCCTCAGAAACAACAATTTCTTCCTGAGAAAACCAATCAAATAACTCCTCTAAATCATTATCAGTCAAGTCTAACTTTTCAAGAGATGCCATAACATCTTTTTGAAGCAAAACTTCTTCCTTGTTATAAATATTCTTATAATCAATCTTTAAATCATCAAGAGTTTTAATTTGCTTGTCCTTACCAGATCCTTTATAAGGACTTATCAAACTATTATTGTTTGATTCCTTCTTTTCTGTTTTAGATATATTCGCATTTTCTTCTTTTACTTTTAACTCTTCATCTTTAATTTTCATTAGTAAGCACCTCTATTTCTTCTTTTAATTTTATAAACTTTTTCATTTTTTCATCAGTATATTCTATACATAAACTATCTCTTAGTACTATCAATTCCTTTTTTTTAATATGAAGTAAAATTTTATTAATTGCACCTAATAACTGTTCCTCATCATATTTTTCTGGAAACTTTGTGTTTTCCATTATATCAGTATAATAGTTCCTTTGATCCTGATTGAGCTTATCAATTATCGCCGAATATTCAAATTTTTTATTTAATGTATATTCATCAAATATTATCTTCATAAGATCAGTGTTCTTTTGACTTTCAAAATTATAAAGTTTTTTTTGAAAAATCTCAACCGCCCTTTTATCCAAAGACATCTGTGATATTACTATTTGTTCTGCATCTTCAATACCACTAACATTTTTATTAAGGTAAATGTTTCTTCTTAATATTGTTTGTGGCCTTGGATGTTCTTTAATATTTGCATCATTGAATTTAAATCCAGTTTTCTCTTCAAGTAGATTTGTAAAATAATTTACATCTATATCACTATCAAGTAATCCTATTTCTTTTCTTATATTTTTAGCAATTTCTTTTTTATCTGAATAATTAGTTAAATCTTTTCCCTCAATAAAGTAATCAAAGATAAATTCAATAAATAACAATGGTTTACTTACTTTACTTTTTAGTTCATCTTTACCAAATCTTTCAATTATTTCATCTGGATCTAATGAGTCATCATTCTTGACTACAAATACTTTAAACCCTAACTCTTGGGCAATCTTTCCTACCTTATATGTTGCATTTTTACCAGCTTTATCTCCATCGTAACAAAAGATAATATTAAGGGTTGTCTTCCTTAAAATTTTTAATTGATCTTTTGTTCCTGCAGTACCAAGTGTTGCACATACATTAAATATGTCGCACTTAGAAAAAGCTATAACATCAGTAACACCCTCAACTACAATTACCGCTTTTTCTTTTCTTATATAGTCTTTTGCACGATGATAGTTATACACTATGTGACCTTTTGAATATAATTTTGTTTCGTTAGTATTTATATACTTACTACTAATATTAGGATCAATAGTTCTTGCTGTAAATCCAACAGGATTACCATAAGTATCATGGATAGGAAATGTAATTCTATTTGCAAAGGTGTCTTTGACACCAAACTCACTTATTCTAATAAGATTTGTGCTATCCATTATTGACTCTTCATATCCCTTGGCAATTAAAAATTTATATAACTGATTATCACCACCATTAAAGCCAATATCAAACATCTTAATCAAGCTTTCATTGATTCCTCTTTTATTTAAGTACTCTTTATAAATTAAACCATCAGATGAGTTTAAATTATAAACCATATAGTTTATAGCCTCATTTAAAACTTTATGAGCAGCAGCCTTTTTAGGATCTATAGGAATAATAAAGTCACTTGACTTAACATCTAACTTATAATCGATCATTTCAGCAACCTTAACAACCGATTCTGGAAAAGATAACTTCTCAAAGTTTTGAACAAAGGTAAAAACATTACCTCCTGCCCCACATACAAAACACTTGTATATTTGTTTACTTTGATTTATAGATAATGAGGGATCATGATCATCATGAAAGGGACAAACCGCCTTAAATGATTTTCCTTTCTTTACTAAAGGAAGATAATTTCCGATAACATCAACAACATCAGATTGGCTTCTAATTGCATTGATATCTTCTTGACTTATTTTCATAATCTCCCCCTTCTATTTTAAATCAAAACTTAATTTTTTCTTTAATATAACCTTTAACTTCAGTGATTTTTATTCTTTCTTGCTCCATTGAATCACGATGTCTAATCGTTACGCAACCATCATTTTCACTATCAAAATCATATGTGATACAAAATGGTGTTCCAATGGCATCCTGACGGCGATATCTTTTACCAATACTACCTGATTCATCAAAATCACAATTAAATTCTTGGGATAAATCTTCAAACAAAGTAATTGCTTTATCACTCAATTGCTTTGAGAGCGGCATTATGGCAGTCTTTATTGGGGCAAGAGCTTCTGATAGTCTCATTACTACTCTTGTACTACCATCTTCTAAAACTTCCTCATCATATGCTTCACAGAAAAATAATAAGAATAATCTTTCAACACCTACAGATGGTTCTACACAGTATGGTACATACTTTTGATTTGTTGTTGGATCTAAATATTCAAAAGAAACTTTTGCATGTTCCATATGTTGATTTAAATCATAGCTAGTTCTATTGGCAATACCCCAACACTCTCCCCAACCAAATGGGAAATTATATTCAATATCACATGTTCCTTTAGAATAAAAGCTTAATTCATCCTTATCATGATCTCTAAATCTTAAGTTATCTTTATTTCCATTATTTAAACTAATAATCCAATCCATACAGAAATTTTTCCAATACTCATACCATTCCATATCGCTTCCTGGTTTACAAAAGAATTCAAGCTCCATTTGTTCAAACTCTCTTGTTCTAAAGATAAAGTTTCCAGGAGTAATCTCATTTCTAAAAGACTTACCAATTTGACCAATTCCAAAAGGAATCTTTTTTCTCATACTTCTTTGGACATTTTTAAAATTAACAAAAATTCCTTGAGCAGTTTCAGGTCTTAAGTATATCGCACTTTTTGAATCTTCTAAGATCCCTTGAAATGTTTTAAACATTAAGTTAAACTGCCTAATATCAGTAAAATCATGTGCACCACAGTTTGGACATTTGATTTCATTCTCAGTGATATATCTAAACATTTCTTCGTTTTCCCAACCCTCAGGGTTCACGCTATTGTTTGAAAAATCTTCTATTAAATGATCAGCACGATGACGAGTTTTACAACTTTTACAATCCATCAGTGGATCACTAAAACCGCCAACATGTCCCGAAGCCTCCCAAACTTTAGGATTCATTAAAATTGCAGACTGTAGACCAACATTATTAATGTTTTCCTGGATAAATTTTTTCCACCATGCCTGTTTTATATTATTTTTAAGTTCAACACCAAGCGGACCAAAATCCCATGTGTTACTTAGACCACCATACACCTCAGAACCCTGATAAATAAAACCAGAATTTTTTGCATGACTTACAATTGTTTCAAATTTATTTTTACTCATTTTTTAGCATTTTCCCTTCTATTTAAGTACCTTTAAATATAACATGAAATCAATATCCTAGTCAATTAAGCATATAGATAAAAAATCAATAAAACAGTATGATTAATTATATGTTTTTTATCTGCTCAATCGCTTTAAAAGACTTGAATTTTGTATCTGTATGCTCTTGTAGGAATTTCATTAATATTTCAGTACACTCATATAAATTTTTATCATCATACTTTCTTAAAATATCATAATTTTCTATTTTAGCTTTATTTAATAATCTAAAACTTTTTAATGTTTCTAAACTACACTTTATTATATCACTAGAGTGATCTTTGCAACTATTACAAACAAATCCTCCATCACTAACACTAACACAACTAATTTTACTATCATTACAAAGTACACATGCCTCAACATAAGGTGACAAGCCATGAATTTCTAAAGTTTTTGCTAAATAGAACGACAAACATAACCAAGAAAAATGAGCCTCATTCAACACATTTAAAGAAAAATTCAATAATTCAAAAATAGAATAGTTCATTTGGATATCCGAATCAATACCTAAAGTTTTTACAATTTCACAAAAAAGTTGAGCAATGTACACCTTGTTTAAGTTTTCTCTAATATGTCTATTAGACATCTTTAATACCGCATTTTTAATTGTAAACATCGTTTGATTATCTTTATAATCAATTATATATTCACCAACAATAAATGGGGTACATGAAGCTTGTAATTTACTATTCATCTTTTTTGCACCACGTGCAACTAAAGTTAAAATTCCATATTCTATGCAAAAAACACTTAACATTAAATCATTTTCACGATATTCTTTTTGATCTAAAACAATAGCTAATATTGTATTATTCATGATCAACCTCAAGTGGTATATAGCCTAATTGCTGAAGTTTCGCTTTTCTGTTGCGCCAATTTTTCTCAACCCTAACATATAACTCTAAAAAGATACTCTCTCCTAAAATACCTTCTAATTCTTCGCGGGATCTGATACCAATTTCTTTAATCATTTTTCCCTGTTTACCAATCATCATACCTTTTTGACTATCTCTATCAACTATAATAACAGCACTTATACATAACTTCCCTCTGCTACGTCCCATTTTCTCTAATACAACCGCAACAGAATGAGGGATTTCTTCATCTGTAAGATATAAAACCTTTTCTCTTATAATTTCAGCATAAATAAATTGCTGAGGAAAGTCACAAACTTGATCTTTAGGATAATAAACAATACCATCTTCTAAATAATTTTTTACAACATTCAATAAATGATTAAGATTATCATCGGTAAGTGCTGATATAGGTACTATTTCCTTAAAATCGTACCTTTCATTCCATTCTATTAAAAGATTGATCAAATTTTCTTTTGATAATAAATCAATCTTATTTAAAATCAAAAAAACTGGATACTTTATATTTTTTAACTTATCCAAAACAAATCTTTCGCCACTACCAAAAGGAACACTTGCATCAACTAAATAAAAAATAATATCGACACTACCAATTGCCGAGAATGCTTCTTTGTTCATATGTGTTCCTAACTCATGATGAGGTTTATGAATTCCAGGGGTATCAACGAATATTATTTGTGAATCTTCATCTGTTCTAATACCTCTAATTTGATTTCTAGTAGTTTGTGGTTTTGGAGAAATAATTGCAACTTTTTGCTTTAACAGCGCATTCATCAATGTGCTTTTGCCAGCATTCGGCCTTCCTACAAGGGCTACAAATCCCGACTTCACTTTAAATCCTTTTCTCCAAATTGAAATGGAAGAAGACTCTCTATTGTCTCAACAACGATATCTTTGCCGTTAGATAATATTATTGGTGTATCATTATTTAGTAGTTCTGAGAGTACTTGACGACAAATCCCACAAGGTGCAGCTACTACTTTCCCATTTGTGACAATCGCAATCTTTTTTATATCATCCTTACGATAACCATGTGAGTAAGCAGAAAAAATCGCACTTCTTTCACCACAATTAGTTGCTCCAAATGATGCATTTTCTATATTTGCACCAATAAAAATTTTTCCATCATTACATAATACACTTGATCCTACATGGTAATTCGAATATGGAGCATACGCATTTTCCATTGCAGAAAAAGCACTTTCTAGTAATTTCTTATCTTCCATGATCTCCTCCTCATATATGTCTAAGTACAATAATTATTCCAATAATTAAACTAGTTGATGAAGCAATAAGGGTTGCTCCAGCAGCTATATCTTTAATTTCTTTAATTCTTTTATCATATGTTGGATTAACCATATCACAAATTCTCTCAATTGCCTCATTTCCCATCTCTGTACAGATTACAATTGTTCCACATAATATAATCACTATATTTTCTAATAAGCTAAATTTAAAAATATAACTAAACAATGCAGCTATAATAGCACAATATATTAAAAGTCTTATACTTAAAGATTTAACCGCAATAAATAAACCATTTAATGCATATAAAAATTTATTTATCATCTTCCTACCTCATCATCTAAAATTTCATCTTGAATAGCATTCATAATTTTTTCATCTTCTTCACATTGATGATCAAATCCCAAAGTATGTAATATTCCGTGTATAAAAAGAAAGCAAAGTTCTCTTTTAAAAGAGTGTTCATACTCTTGTGCTTGTGTGTAGACTGCATCAACATTAATAAAGATATCTCCAAGCTCAATTTCATCCTCAAGCCATTCATAATCATTAGCACTATCTGAAAGTGCGAAACTTATCACATCAGTTGATTTATCAATACCTCGATAATCTCTATTTATTTCCTTGATTCTAACAGAATCAACAAAAATAATAGAGACACTTTGTTTTTCTTTGATTTTCAATAACTTCTGTGTTTTATTTGCTAGCATAATTAAAAAATCTTGATGTTTTTCAATTATATTGTCTTTTGTTTCATTAATAAAGTAACATTCCATTTCATTCCTCACTAAACACTAAAATTATAACATAATATATCATTATTTTATATGATACTTATTATTAATAACCATTAAATATATATTTTAAATCTAGTTATTACTTCTTTCATAACTATCAATTATTTTTTGTACTAAAGGATGCCTCACAACATCTTCACTAGTTAATTTAACTAACATAATTTCTTTAATATCCTTTAATACTTTTATCGCATCTTTTAAACCTGAATTTTGATTATACTTTAAGTCAATTTGAGTTATATCACCATTAATTACCATTTTTGAATTGAACCCTAATCTAGTTAAAAACATCTTCATTTGAGTTTCTGTCGTATTTTGAGCTTCATCTAAAATAACAAAAGCATCATCCAATGTTCTTCCTCGCATATAAGCAAGTGGGGCAATTTCTATAATTCCCTTTTCAATATACTTATCTGTTTGTATAACTCCAAACATTGTGTATAAGGCATCATATAAAGGCGTTAAGTAAGGATCAACCTTTTCTTTTAAGTCACCAGGCAAAAACCCTAAACTCTCACCCGCTTCAACAGCAGGTCTTGTAAGAACAATTCTTTTGACATCACCTTTTTTTAAAAGTGTTGCCCCTTTAGCAACTGCTAAAAAGGTTTTTCCAGTACCAGCTGGACCAACTGAGAAAATAATATCACTTTTATCCATCGCTTCAACGAAATGCTTTTGTCCTTTTGTTTTAGGAAAAATCTTCTTCTTCTCATATGTTATTCCTACTTCATAAGAATGAAAATCCATTTTTAGGATATCAGAAGAATTATCATTTACTTGCCTTAAGTAATAATAAACATCATTTATAGTTAATTCCTTACCAGCACAAATTAAATCATACATTTTTTCCAATATAAGTTTAGCATCTTTTATCTTACCTTTAGTAAGAATAAAACGATTTTTTCGATAAGAAATATTTGTACCTAATTCCTTTTCAATTGCTTTAATATTTATATCATTGACACCAACTAAAAGTTTTGCATCTTTCATATCTAAATCAATTTCGTACTCAACCTTATCCATCTATATCCCCAATCTATTTTATAATATAAAAAAAGGAATTATCTTCCCTTTTTATGACGCGCTTTTCTTGCAGCCTCTGATTTTAATTTACGACGCACTCCAGGTTTTACATAAAATTCTCTTTTACGAGCTTCAGCAAGTGTTCCATTGCGTGATACTTGACGTTTGAAACGACGTAGAGCATCATCTAATACTTCATTTTCTTTTAATACAACTTTTGACATCTCTACACCCCCCTTCTGCTCACACTAGTATCATTATACTTAAAATTATCACAAAATGCAATATTAATATGAAACATTTGTAACCTTTTCATCTTTCATTAATGCACAACCACTACTAGTACCAATCCTTGTTGCGCCTGCTGCTTTCATTTTATTTAAGTCAGCTAAGGTTCTTACACCACCTGCTGCCTTTATTTGAATTTTTCCTTTAGTTACAGATGCTAAAATTTCAACATCATGAACCGTTGCTCCAGATTTAGAAAAGCCAGTAGAAGTCTTTACAAAATCAGCTCCTCCATCAATAACAGCCTGGGTCGCAATAACTTTTTCTTCATCACTAAGTAAGCAAGTTTCAATTATAACCTTTAAAACTTTAGATCCCACAGCTTCTTTTATCGATTTGATTTCATCGATAACCTTATTAATATTTCTTTCTTTTATATCAGCAATATTTATAACCATATCAACTTCATCAGCACCAAGAGCAATTACACTTTTCGCCTCATAAACCTTGACATCTTTTGTCATCTGACCAAGTGGAAATCCAATAACTGTACAAACCTTGACATCGCTATTTAATAATTCCTTTTTACAAAATTCAATCCAACTAGGATTTACACAAACAGTAGCAAAATTAAATTGCTTCGCCTCATCACATAAATTTTTAAATTGAGAGGCAACACTATCCTGTTTCAATAATGTATGATCAATCATTTTATTTTCCATTTTATTCTTCCTCCTTAGATTCATTAAAATAATACTTTTCTATAACCTCACTTGCAACAACATTATCACCAAGATAAGTTTCCCTACCGAAGTCTCTATAAAGGAAGTTTTCATCACCTTTACCAAGTAGTAAGATGGTATCATTTGAATTTGCAAGTTCAACTGCCTGTCTAATAGCATCATATCGACGCTCAATAATAATAAAATTTGTATTTTTAATACCACTTGCTATTTCATTACAAATATCAACAACTGATTCATCTCTTGGATCATCCTCTGTTAGAATTATCATATCGCAGTATTTATCGACCAACTCACCAAATATCGGACGCTTTTTAAAATCTCGCTTTCCAGCTGATCCTAAAACCGCAATAATTCTATTTTCCTTAGGAGTAATCTTAACAGCATATCTCATAACCTGTTCAATACCATCTGGAGTGTGTGCAAAATCAACCAATACATTAAATGGTTGTCCAACATTTACTCTTTCCATTCTCCCCTCAATTTGAACCATGTTTTTAACCTCAAGAGCAATTGTTTCAAGAGAAATATCACACCAATGAAGTGCAACAATTGTTGCTAATAAGTTATAAATATTAAATTCAGCAACTAAGTTAGTTTCAATATCAATTGTTCTTTCCTTGCAAACTAATTTAAAAACTGTTTTATCTTTTAGAACTTTTATATCTTTAGCCATGTAATCAGCATCATTATAAATTCCGTATGTTTTTATAATTGCCTCAGTATCCTCTACAATTGTAGTGCCATAATCATTATCAACATTTGTAACTGCCAAAGCATTACTAGAAAGATTGTCGAAAAACTTTTTCTTTGATAAGAAATAATTCTCCATTGTACCATGATAATCTAAGTGATCATGAGTAAGATTTGTAAATATCGCAACATCAAAATCAACACTATCAGTTCGATGTTGTTCAAGCCCAATACTGCTAACTTCAAGTGTACAGGCTTTAATATTAGCATCAACCATATCTTTTAAAATTGCATGCAATGATTCAGGTTCTGGCGTTGTTAGTGATGGTGGAAGTTTCACTTCACCATATTCTACCGAAATAGTTCCAATATAGCCTGTAGGAACATATCGGTTTAAAATATTCCTAATCATCATCGTCACTGAACTTTTACCATTAGTTCCAGTAACTCCAAATACTCTTAACTTTTTTGATGGTGAATCATAAAAGATATCAACAACTTTATTAAGAACATCTTGGACATCCTTAACTCTAACATATGTAACATCAGGGTTTTTTTCAATAAGATCATCACTATATACTACGCAAATCGCCCCATTGCTGATGGCTTGAGAAATAAATCGATGGCCATCATTCATCATACCTTTAATACAGAAAAAAATTGAATTTTTTCTTTTTTTCCTACTATCAGTTATGATATTTAAAATATCTATTTCCGGAGCATCTTTAAATAGTTTATTTAATTTCATATTTTTTATTCCTCCAATTCTACTTCAGCATAAATATTGCCATCTTTAATTAAACTTCCAATAACACCAACTATATTATTATTATCAAATTTTCCATTTACATATACTGGAATATACTCACTTGAATGCCCAAATGAATACTGATCATCATATTTTTCAACAAGAACATCTAACTTTTTACCGATAAATTTTTCTTGGTATTCTTTATATAAATCATCTGATATCTTAGTTGCTTCTTTTACTCTTAAACGCTTTATTTCATTACTATTTTGATTATTTAAAGATGTTGCTACTGTCTTATCTTTTAAAGAAAATGGAAATACATGTAAAAAAGAGAAACGGCATTTTTTTAAGAAGTTTAATGTTTCATTAAAATCTTCATCACTCTCTTGTGGAAACCCGACAATTAAATCTGTACTAATTGAAATATCCGGGATTTTTTTTCTAATTTCTTCTATTTTATTAAAAAATTCTTCTGTAGTATAAGGGCGATTCATCATTTTTAATATCTTATCACATCCAGACTGCAAAGGAATATGCAAGTGCTTAGCAAGTATATTATCTTTACTTAACATATCAATTAAGTCATCATCGATCTCACTAACCTCAATTGATGATATTCTTAATCTTTGTAAACCTTGAACTTCATTGATAATACGCTTGATGCAAAGGGATAAAGATGAATTATTATCTTTATATCTACCAGTATGAATACCTGTTAATACTATCTCCTTATGTTTTAAACTTAATTTTTTTGCGTTATTTATTACTTCATCTAATGGAAGTGATCTCTCTTTTCCTCTGGCATAAGGAATAATACAGTAACTACAAAACTGATTACATCCATCTTGAATTTTTAAATAGGCTCTTGTTTTGTGTTCATAATGACTTATATCAAGAGATTCAAATGTAGCATTTTCACGTACATCATCAACTAATACTTGTCGCTCTTTAGTTTTTATCACTTCCTCTATAAGCTTAGGTATTTGGTTTTTATTAGATGATCCAACTAAAATATCTATATGCTCACTTTTCTTAATTTCATCCAAGCTCACCTGAACATAACACCCAATTACTCCTATAACAGCATCTTTATTCTGCCTTATCGCCTGATTAATTTTTTTTCTAGACTTTGCCGATGCCACATTAGTTACAGCACAAGTGATAATAAGGTAAATATCAGCATATTCCCTAAAGTCTACCTCTTCATATTCACCATTATTTAAAGTCTCTCTAATCCCTTCTGCCTCAGTTGAATTAACTTTACAACCTAAGCATGAAATCGCATATTTTTTCATTGTATCTCCTTTATCCAATTAACTCACCAATGACACTTAAAGAATGACAAGCAGCAGTTTCTGCTCTTAAAATTCTTTTACCAAGAGAAACACATTTAAAGTTATTATCAGTTAAGTAATTTATTTCCTTTTCTGAAAATCCTCCCTCTGGTCCAATTACTATTGTTACACTTAGTTCATTACTAATTGTACTACTAATTGATGATGCACTATGACTAACATCCTCATATGCCAATAAGTTTATTTGAGATTTAAATTTCAGTATGTTTTTAAATTTTTGTATTTCACACAACTCTGGAACAATCTCTCTTTTTGATTGCTCAGAAGCTTCTAGCATTATTTTATTCCATCGATTATTTTTCTTCTGTTGTTTATCACTATTTTTTTTAACTACAGTTCTCTCAGATTCAAAAGGAACTATCTTAGATACTCCAAGTTCTGTTGCCTTTTGTAATAAGTATTCCCACTTATCTTTTTTTAAAATACCAATGCACAAACATATTTTAACATTTAATTCATGAGTTACTTCATCAATTTCAATAACTTCACCATAAGCATTATTTTCTTCATAAAATACCGCAACAAATCCCGAGGACTTATCAAACGGATTTACAACTCTAACTAGTGATTTCTCTTTCATTCTCATCACATCTTTAATGTGGTGATTTTGTTCATTATTAAAATTAATCTTTTTTCCTAATACTATCTCTGTATCTATCATATATTGTTGCATTTTTTTCACCTTCTTTGTTTAACAAATATAGACTATTTAATCCATATTCTATTTTTTAATATGATACTTAAATGATGAAATCCAAAGTGATCCCTTATTTGCCATAAAATAGGAAAGTGAATCACTATGCCATCCATCAACAATTTTTATATAAAAATCACCATTTTCATATTTACGATAACCAATACCCATTACCCAATGAAAATCATTAATTCCTGATGATAATAAAAATGATACCGGTCTATTTTCATTGATAGCTAATATGTAATCATCTATACTATCAACTTTATTTACTTGAAGCTGATAATTACCCTTCTTAAAATATCTCTTTGCAAGCCTATTCAAATGTAAAATAGGACCATTTCCAACACTAAAGTGGACATCTTTAAAAATATCTTTTGTTTCTTTCAATAAATATTTGCATAAATTACAGACTAAGATGGCACCACAATGGTTTTTTACATTATCTAGTTCATAATCAGATGTTTTATACCAAGATATATCTGAGCAAAAATCAATAACTTTTTCACTAAATCCTTCATGTTTCAAATCTTGTTCCTTTAAAAACCCATACCTATTTTTATATATCTTTTTTACCCTATTTTCATTTTTTTTAATAAACTTAACCATATCGATACTCCATGTCTTAAATTATAACTTATTTTTCTATAAATAAAAATACCTTCATTTTTTAAAAGTGAAGATATTTTCATTATATTAAATCTAGTTTATTAATTATTTGGAAGAATCAAGTTTAAGATTATTCCGATAGTTGCAGCTAGTGCTGTACCACTTAGAACTGCCGGCCCTATATTAAATGCTGCTCCACCAAGTCCAATTACAAGCATAGCACTTGCAATAATTAAATTTCTTTGTTTTGAAAAGTCGACTTTATTATCAACAAGCACACGCAATCCATTTGAAGCAATTACTCCATATAATAATATGCTCATCCCACCTAAAACAGCGCTTGGAATAGATTGTATCAGTGCTGATACAAGATGAGAAGTTGATAGTAATATTGCAATGCATGCAGCTCCCAAAGTAACATATACAGAAGCAATTTTAGTCATACCTATAACTCCAGTATTCTCTCCGTATGTTGTATTTGCAGGTCCACCTAAAAATGCAGAAACAGCAGTCGCTACACCATCTCCCATAAGGGTTTTATCAAGCCCTGGATCTTTAAGGAAATTTTTTCCACATATCTTACTTAGAACAGTATGATCTCCGATATGCTCAGCAATAGTAACAAGAGCTACTGGTAAAATAGCAAGTGCTTCAGGTCCAAAGTAAAAGTTGTATGTATCAAAGTTTCCTAACTTAAATGGTAAAATAAATTCAGGAAACCCAAAGAACTTTCCACTTTTTATAACCTCATTTACAGAAGTGAAATCTACAATTCCAAGTATTACAGCCAAAATATATCCAAGTACGATACCACATAGAAATGGAATAATTTTGAAAAAGCCTTTAGCTTTAGTTGATATCAGTGCTGTAACAATAAATGTAAACATCGCAACACACATCACTTTAATATCTCCACCATCATAAAATCCAGAATTTTGAATTGCAGTTCCTGCAAGACCAAGCCCGATAACCGCAATCATTGGACCAATAATAATTGGTGGTAATAGCTTATCAATCCAACTTTTTCCAATAACTTTAATAACAAAAGCAACAATAACATAAATTAGTCCAACTAATATTAAACCAGTTTGAGAAGCATCTTTGCTTCCTCCCATGGCCTCAGTAGCTGTTACTACTGCGGTAATATAGGCAAAACTTGAACCTAAGTATACCGGAACTTTAAATTTTGTTAATACAGAATAAATAATGGTACCAACTCCAGATGCAAATAAAGCAACAGAAATTGGAAATCCAGTAAGTATTGGCACAAGAATCGTAGCACCAAACATTGCAAAAACGTGCTGAATACTTAGAAGCGCCCATTTACCAGCCTTTGGTTTATCATTTACATTTAAAATCATTTCAACATTTTGTGACATTTTATCCTCCTTTTTGTCTTTTGCACAAAAAAAGACCTATTTTTTTAGGACCCCAACGGATATATATGTTTTCCATCTTTTTAACCTCTCGGATTAATTTAAAGAATCCCTACGTGTATTTTAACACATTCATTTAAAAATGCAATATCATATTAATTTATTAAAACAATTGTCCTTTAAAAAAGAAATCCATTGTTAAACTATCTAACAATGGATTGTAATCTATTATTTTGATTTTTCATTATTTTCTTCATCTAATATTGTAACCTTAATTTCAATTACTTTTCTAGAATCTGCCTTAGTTACTTCTACACTAATGTTTTTATATTCAAACTTATCTTTTTCAACAGGAATATATTCAAATTGATGAATAACCCAACCACTAACTGTAATCATTTCATACTCTTCATCTGGTTCAATATTAAAATATTCAAAAGTATCTTCTAAATCAGCATCACAATCAACTAAATAAACCGTATCACTAATTTTCTTATAATACTCAACAACTGTATCATGCTCATCCCAAATATCACCAACAAGTTCTTCTAAAATATCTTCTAATGTAATTATTCCAGATGTACCACCATATTCATCAAGCACTACCGCCATATGTAATTTAGAGCTTTGTAATTGACGCAGTAATGTAGAAATTTTAACATGTGGATTAGTAAAAAGAATTGGCTTAATTATAGATTTGATTGCTCCCTTTTTTTGGTAGTATAATCCATAAAAGTCCTTCTCATGTATAAAACCTACAATATTATCAATAGTATTCTCATATACTGGAATCCTTGAAAATGCATTTAGTCTAAATGATTTTTCTACATCATCTAAAGTACTTTCAATATTAATCGAAACAAGATCAACTCTTGGAGTTAAAATATCCTTAACGTCTAAATCATTAAACTCTATAGCAGCCAGAATCAAATCACTTTCATGTGCTTCTAAATCACCATCATTTTCCGCTTCTTCGATCATAGTAATTAATTCTTCTTGTTTCATAGAGTCCTCAGCTGTATATTTAAAAAGCTTTCTAACCATCTTCTTCCATATACTAAAGAAAAGTATCAGTGGTAGAAATAACTTCATCAAAAATGACGTAAAACCACTACTGAACATTGAAAATTTTTCTGGAAATTCTTTAGCAAGGCTTTTAGGAGTAATTTCTCCAAAAACTAAAATAATCAAAGTCATAACTAGTGTTGATATAGTTGCACCAAAATCACCCCATACACGCGTAAAAAGTACAGCTGCTATTGTTGCTGCTGCAATATTAACAATATTATTACCAATTAAAACCGTTGAAATTAAATCATCATATCTTTCTAAAAGTACTAATACTTTTTTCGCCTTCTTATTACCGCCGTTCGATAAATTTTTAAGCCTTATTTTATTAGCACAAGAAAAGGCTGTTTCTGTTGCACTAAAATATGCCCCAAGAATAATTAATACAAAAAGTATTAAAGTCAATTCTGTATTACCCATTTATTTATTATCTCCTTCTTTTTTAATATAAGTAAAATCAATTTGTTACACTTATAGCAGAAGTTGATATTTATAGTTTATTTGTTTATTAAACATCTTGCTACAGGGCACTGGCGTATCGTCCAAGTTACACACATCCTTTCAATTATTGTTAATTATAGCATTTTAAACAATTTTAATCAAATTATTATATGAAGGTGATAGTGAAAAATTTTAGTGGGTAAAACAAAAGAGGTCCTGTTATAATAGCTTTTGCCAAACAATAGACAGAAGACCTCATCAATATGATAGTAAATGTAACTGACTATTTAAATACCCAACGTAATTATCATATTAAAGTTTATGAATTAATAGTAACAATTACTATAATGCATCAAAAAAAATAGTAGTTTCTATATAGATGCTACAAAATAGAGCATTATACTTAAACAATTTGTTTTACAAACAGATAAGTTAATATTAATACATAAATCTAGAGTGAATAAAAATTTGTAAAATTAAAAGGACTATCATTTGTAAAACACAAATCAAGTCCTTGAAATTTTAATAATTTGTATAGTATTAAAAATAAATCTACATACTCTTAAATCTAATTTGATGGTATAACCGAACCATCTGCATATGTACTTTTAATAAATTCTTTTACTTCTTTAGAAGTTAAAACTTCTACTAAAATTTTGATTGCTTCACTATCTTGGTTATCACTTCTTGCAGCAACAATATTTACATAAGGATTAGTTGCATCGGCATTTTCCAATATAACAGCATCTTTAACAGGGTTAAGATTAGCCTGTAGTGCATAGTTACCATTTATTGCTACTAAATCTCCTTCACCCTCTTCATAAACAGTTGTTAATAGCTCTGGATTTACTTCTTTAAATTGAATATTTTTACTATTCTCAGTAATATCATTTAATGTTAGAGTAGTTGGATCATCATTTGCTAATTTAATTAAGCCAGCATTTTCTAATATTGCCAGAATTCTTCCCTGATCACTGATAGAATTAGAAATTATTATTTCCCCATTCTCTGGAAATTCACTTACATCAGTTATTTTTTTTGAATAAAAACCAAATGGTTCAATATGAATACCAGCAACATTTACAATATCATACCCGTTTTTCTCTTTTTCATCATTAAAGAAAGGTAAATGTTGAAAGTAATTTGCATCGATCTCTTTTGAATTTAGTGATTCATTGAAAATATAATAATTATCCAATACAATAATTTCTAAATCCCAACCTTTTTCTTTTAATATACCTTTTGCAAACTCTAATATTTTTGAGTGAGGATCAAGGGTAGCTGCCACCTTTATTACTTTATCCTCTTCCTTTGTTTCATTAGATGAACATCCTACAGCACCTAAACATAATATAATTACAAATAATACTTTAATAAACTTTTTCATTTTTTATTCCTCCTATCGTTTATCAATTCTTTTAACACAGTAATCCCCAATGGCTTGAATTAGAAATACTAATAATATTACTAAAATCGTTGCGCCATATAGAATTACATTATTTCTTCTAGCAAAACCATACATATAAGCCAAGTTTCCAAGTCCACCAGACCCTAGTGCCCCTGCCATTGCAGTATATGATACAAGCGATATCCCAGTAACACTTAAGCCTGAAATTAATGCTGGAAGTGATTCAGGTATTAAAACCTTAATAATAATATCTAATTTTGTTGCCCCCATAGCCTTACTTGCTTCAATAACACCTTTATCAACCTCTAAGAGTGCAATTACACAAAGTCTTGCATAAAATGGTGATGCCGCTACTATAAGTGATGGTAAAGCTGCAGTTGCTCCTAACATCGAGCCTGTAAAGAACTTTGATACTGGAATTAAAATTATCATCAAAATAATAAATGGAATAGCTCTTAGTGTATTTATAAGCGTATCTGCTATCTTATTTACTATCTTATTCTCATAAAGACCATTACTTTGTGTACAATATAGTACGATTCCAGTAACAACTCCAATAATTGCTGAAAAAGACAATGATATCAATGACATATAAATTGTTTCCTTTATCGCAACAATTAACTGTGCAATTTCTACATTACTTAACATTTTTCAACAACCACCCCTCTTTTTTCTAATTCCAATGTAAATAAATCACTATCACACTCATCTTTTAAATGAACATATAACATTCCAACGGCTCCTTTTTGAGTATGTGTAATATTTGAACTAACAATACTACCATCAATATTTAATGCTCTAAACACACTTGATAAAATCGGCTGATCACTATTTTCATTTGAGAAAACTAACCTTAACAATTCTCCATTTGGATAATAACTTTTCAACTCTGATTTTATAGATGTGACATCTTCATTTAGAATTGTATGAATAAATTTCTTGGTTGTTTGATGTTGGGGATTCTTAAATATAGAATCAACATCTCCAACTTCAACAACATTTCCATCATCCATAATGGCAATACGATGACATATCTTTTGAATAACCTCCATTTGATGAGTTATCATAACAATAGTAATATTTAATTTTTTATTAATGTTTTCTAATAACTTCAAAATTGAAGAAGTTGTCTCAGGATCCAAAGCTGATGTTGCTTCATCACAGAGTAAGATTTTAGGATTATTTGCTAGGGCTCTCGCAATACCAACGCGTTGTTTTTGACCACCGCTGAGCTCACTTGGATAAGACTTTTCTCTACCCTTTAACCCTACTAATTCAATAAATTCACTCACAATTTTTTTTCTTTTTTTCTTTTCAACTTTAGCAAAAATTAATGGTAATTCAATATTTTGCTCAACATTCTTTGACCATAATAAGTTAAAATGTTGGAAAATCAATCCAATTTTCTGTCGCTTAAGTCTTAACTCTTTTTCATTTAAAGCATTAATGTGTACACCATCAATTACAACTTCACCACTGTCTTGTTTTTCTAACTGATTTATCATTCTTAACACTGTACTCTTACCAGCTCCAGAATATCCAATTATCCCAAAAATCTCACCATCCCTGATTTCGATATTAACATTTTTTACTGCATTAATTACATGTTTTTCACTGATAAAACTTTTTGAAACTTTCAACATCTGAATCATTATATCATTCCTCCCAACAAAAAAATCCCATCCTATCAAGGACGAGATTATAAATTCCCGTGTTACCACCTATATTTATAGTTATATCACTATAACTACCTCATCAAGTACTATCATACTCTATCACGTTAACGGGTGAGACCGTCATAGCCTAAGTTTCCCTCGGTATGCAACTCCAAGACCATTTTCTTATTTATTTCAATTATCCATTTTCAGCAAACAGGACTCTCTATAAATATCCATAAATAATACTTTTCTCTTCTTTGTCTTTATAAATACTTTAGACTACTATTAGAACTTTGTCAAATATAATTTGCATTTTTTTACATCATTTTTTTAAGAAATATTTTTCAATTAATTCTTCATTATAGTTTACAATAAGTTCCTTAGGAAAATCTATGTCACTTAGTAATTTTTCTGCGATACTAAAATTACCAACATCAAAAGATACATGAGCATCACTACTCATTATAACAGGCTGTCTTTTTTTCTTACAAAACTCTAATATTTTTTTAGAGTTTTCAAGACAATTTTCTCTAAATCCTGTAGGGTTTAAAGATGAGTTATTAATCTCAATTAACGTGTTATTTTCTTTACAAATATCAACAAATTTTTCATAGTCACAACTAAATCTTCCATCATCTGGATGCCCAATCACCACAACATATGGATTTTTACATACATTTTCATATGTTTGTAAAATTTCGCTACTACTATGCTTAAGACCAAAACATGGAACATGAATTGATGCTATAATATAATCCAACATTTTATAGCCAGTATCGTTGACATCTAAATCACCATTTATATTTAGTATGTTTGCCTCAATACCTCTTAAAACCGTTACGCCATCAACAACCCTTGGCATTACCTTAAGATTAGAAAAAAAATACGTATGAGCTCCTCCTGGCATCTTTGGACCATGATCACTTATCCCATAGTATTTAAGCCCTTTTATACTTGCTTGTTCAATATTTTCCTGTATCGTACTGTACGCATGACCACTACTTATTGAATGTGTATGAACATCGATTAAATTCTTCATAATATTACCTCATTTCTTAAATATTATAACATACTTACACTTAATTTATGCTACAATATAAAAAGGAGGTTTAAAAAAGATATGTTTAAATATATAGAAAACCTAAGTGAGAAAGAGTATAACAACTTTTTATTAAATATTGATTATATCCATTACAAACAATCGCCAAGCTGGGCAACTTTTACTAAAAGTAAAGCAATTTATGTTGGGATCGAAAACGATAATAAACTTGTTGGTGTAGCAATGATTTTAAAAAGAAATACTTTATTGGGAAATTATTTTTACATACCTTTAGGACCTTGTTGTAATTTTAAGGATCATAATTTAACCAAAATATTTTTAGAAAATATAGTTTGTACAGCCAAAAAGAATAATGCTTTTATGGTAAAGATTGATCCAAATGTCAAAAGACAATCAAAGAATATTAATGGCGATATTGTAGAGGGTGAAAATAATGAAGATGTCACAACTTTACTAAATGATTTAGGTTTTAAACACAAGGGTTATAATTACGGGTATGATGGAAGTGAATCAAATCGCTTTACATTAATTTTAGATATTTCTAAAGATTTTGAAAGCATCTACAAAAATTTTAGTAAAACAAGAAAAAGAAGAATAAATAAAAGTAATAGTTTACCTATAACAACAAGAATAGCAGATAGTAGCGAAATATGTAAAATATTGCCACTAGAAAAAGATTTAGCCAAAGATCAAGGATTTAAACCCCATTCAGCTAAATACTTCATGAATTTAATGGATAGTTTTAAAGATAATTGTAAATTTTATATTAGTGAAATAAATTTAGAGGAAGCAATATCTCTTTTAACAAAGGAAATTGATGGTATAAAATCAAGTAAAAAATTAAGTGAAAAAGCAAATAAGGTAGAGCTTTTAAATAATTTCAATAAACTGTATCAGACTTTTGGAAAGGTTGCCGTAACCAGTGCAGCTATCAATGTTAATATTGGAAATTATAGCTGGAATTTATATTTATATACTAAAAATGAATTTTTCTTTATTAACGCATCTGATCAAACACATATTTTCGCAATTAAAGACAGCAAAGAAAGAAATGGAAAATACTATGATTTTTGTGGTTTCTCAGGTAGCACTAATGTTGATGATCAATATTATGGACTTTACTTTTACAAATCTTCATTTAACCCCGAATTTATAGAAAGAATTGGAGAATTTGACTATATTATATCTAAGAAAAAATACAAAGTTTTTAAAAAATTACAAATACTCTATATGAAAACAAAAAGAAAGATTAACTATAAAATCTATAAAAAATAAAAAAAAAGGCCAACATTACTCAATTAATGTTGGCTTTATTTAATAATTTATCTTAATTTAAAGAATCCTGGAATTTGATCATCTTCTTCTTTTTCTACTTCTTCAACTACTGACTGATACCCCTTTGAGCCTTGAGTAAAAGTGCGTGTTTGCGCATTATTTTGAATCTTTGGCGATTCAAATCCTGTAGCAATTACAGTAACAATAATCGAATCCCCTAAGTCTTCGTTAATAGCAATACCAAATATAATATCAATATCATTTCCAGATGCAGCTTTTATATATTCTACCGCTTCACTAGAATCATAAACCGATACTCCTGAACCACCTGTAATATTGATAATTGCATTTTTTGCACCTTTTATTTCTGCTTCTAGTAAAGGAGACTGAATTGCTTTTTGAGCAGCAAGTTGAGCTTTATTATCACCCTCTGCCATTCCAATACCAATAAGTGCAGTACCTTGATTTTCCATAATACTTTTAACATCAGCAAAATCTAGATTTATCATCGCAGGAACAGCAATTAAATCAGTAATAGTTTGAACTCCCTGTCTTAATACATTATCTGCTTCTAAAAATGCTGACTGAATAGGAAATTGACCAATAGTTTCTAGTAATCTGTCATTAGAGACAATAATTAAACTATCAACATGTTGTTTAAGTTTTTCTAAACCTTCTTCTGTATGTTTTCTTCTTTTGCCACCTTCAAAGTAAAATGGTTTTGTAACAATAGCAATTGTTAAGCATCCTAATTCTTTTGCTATTTTCGCAAATACTGGAGTTGCTCCTGTACCTGTACCACCACCTAGTCCTGTGGTTAAGAAAACCATATCTGCGCCTTCCATAGCACGACGAATATCTGCCTCTGATTCCTCAGCTGCACGTTCTCCATTGACAGGATTTCCTCCTGCACCAAGACCATCTTTACCCAGTACTATTTTATTCTCAACTGGCGAAACATCTAAAACTTGCATGTCAGTGTTTGCTACATAAAACTCCACACCCTGAACTCCTTCTTGAGCCATGCGATTTACAGCATTATTTCCGCCACCACCAATTCCAAAAACCTTGATTTTAGCAACTTGATTATATGTCAATTCTGCCATTTTTTTATTCCCTCAACTTTCATCTTTAAAAAAGCATTCCTTTTAATTTTTTTGTTATCGATTCTTCTTCACTATCTCCAGATTTTTGCACTCCTTGTAGTACATCTATATCAATACTATTTGAAATATCTCCAATAATAGGTAATTGATCTTTATACGCAAAGAACAATCCAAGACACGCCACTAGATCACCTGTTCTTACCCCAAGGGTTTCTGGAATATATATTCTTACATCTGTATTAAGTTGCTCTTGTAGTAGTGTATCTAATCCTTGAATATCAGCACCTTCTCCAGTTAAAATTACTGTTGTTTTATCAGCTTCTAAAATTGGAAGACACTTTTCTTTTATTTCACTAACCCAATTATTCACATCATCTCTAATTAAGTCTGTAATCTGTTTCCCAATGATCTCAACTGTATTCCCATCACTATTGTAAGCATATATAGGATAGTTAGGGTGCTTATCAACATCAAACCTTGCATTTGATTTTATAATTTTAACAATATTCTCATTTTTTAAAGGATATTGTTTTTTAATATACTCAATCCAATTATTAATACCATGATTCAAAATGTCACAATGGATTAATTTCCCTTTTGCAAGAAGCGATAATACACAATTTTCTCTTGTTAAATTCAAGATGATAATATTTTGACCAACCGTTTGCTCAAACATTGCCGCCTCCTTAGCAATTGCGAAACTATCGATACTAACATCCAATACTTCTAAGCCGGCTTTCTCAACACTTCCGACAAGTTTAAAAGCAGTTTCTTTATCAATACACAACAAATCAATATCAACAGTCAACATATCACATTTTTCTCCTATTGGTATTCTTCTTGTTGCTATTCCATTACAAGTATATTTAACACAAACCGTTTGAACAAGTGTTAAATTATCATCTAATACAGTTGAAGCAGCTTTTTTTCTAGCTCTTTGGATATCATACGATGTAACAAGATTATCAATTGATTCAACCTTCGTTGTAACCTTTAACGGATAACGATGCACATTCACTGATGGTAATGCTAATAACACCTTTTTTATTGGTGCTTTTATTTTATCAGATGCATTAGAAATAGCTTTTTTAATTGATGCAACAACTTCTTCCTCTGACTCTATTTTATAGTTATTAAGCCCATTGCAATGTACCCTTTCCACTTTTATTATATTAAATCTGGTATTAAAAAATTCACCGATTATCAATCTAACTTCATGGCCAGTAATTTCTAGGGCAGCAAAGATTTGTTTGTCCATGTCTTTATGAAACCCCCTTTTATTTACACCTATAATAATATCATATAATTAATCTTATAAAAAGCAATTTTTAATATTTAAGACTATAAATAAAAAAATAACCAAAAGGTTACTTTTATATTTTTACTTACTACCGCATTCACATAAACGATGTGATAGCTTGTATTCTCCACAAGATGAACATTTCACCATTGTAGGCGCAGCTAACTTATAGTGTGTTCTACGCTTATTCTTTCTTGTTTTAGAATTTCTTCTTTGTTGTACAGCCATTGGGCACCTCCTAATTCTTCTTTGGTTTATACTCTTTCAATTTTGCTAAACGCTTGTCAATTTTCATTTCTTTTGATTTTTGATATTCATCTTCACTTAAGATTCTCCACCCATCTCCCTTAGGATATTCAATGGCACCCTCTTTTACAACCCTCAAAGGAACTTCAAGAGCAATTAACTGATAAATAATTGGAAGCAATTCAACAATTCCATTCTTAACAACATGAACCTCTATATCTTCTGTATTTACAAAAGAGAAGATTTCATGAGAGTTAGTTTCAAAGGGCACCTCAACTAATTCATTAGTTATTGAACAATTACATTCCATAATTCCATCTAATTCAATTTCAAACTTAAATTGATCATCATTAAGGAAATAACCCACACCTGATACATTTGCTTCTAGCACTCTGTTCAGTGATGGTATATTATCAAACGCATTAACATCAAAATTTATCGTTTCTTCAAACTCTAATTGATTATTTTCTAAGTTTAATAATTCTGTCTTTGTCCACTTCACTCTAGCATTCTCCCATTTACTAACGCCTTTATATTATAGAGAAAAGCCAGAGTAAAGTCAAACTATTTTTTGTTTTACATGAGGAGTTTTCTCATAGATTAATTAATAAAATTAATATGACATTCAAATTATTTCTCTTTTCTTTGAATAAGTACAGCAATAATTACAATTACACCCTTAAATGCATCTCGAAGAAATGGAGGAACACCAAGAAGATTTAGCAAGTTATTCATTACTGCGATTATTAAAGTCCCAATAATTGTACCAGAGATACGACCCTTACCTCCGCTCATACTAGTGCCACCAACAATTACCGCCGCAATAGCATCCATTTCATAACCCATTCCGGCATTTGCATAGTCCATTGAACCAATTCTAGAAACTTGAATAATCGATACTATTGAAACTAATAAGCCCATAAGTGCATATACTCCAATTTTCACCTTATCGACATTTATTCCAGATAATTTTGAAGCCCTCTCATTGGATCCAACTGCATACACCCTTCTTCCAAATAATGTTCTTTTAGCGACATAATTTAAAATTAAAGCTATTAATACCCAATATATAATCGGTAGAATATATTTACCTCCAATTTGAAAATTAGATATGTTTAAGAAAGCTTTTGGAACAATAGGTTGTACCTGTTGCATAAAATGTTGAGTAACACTACGCAATATCTTCATTGTACCAAGCGTAACAATAAATGGAGGAACCTTCCCCTTGCTGATAATTACACCTGTAAGTGACCCTAAAATTAAACCAAAAATTATCGCAACAACAATTCCGATGGCAAATGCTGGCACACCTACAATTCCAATACTTGTTAATAACCCTTGAGGTGATGAATCAATAAGAACCATTAAAACAGCACTCACAGCAACTAGTGTTGATCCAACAGCAAGCTCTATACCGCCGGAAACTATAACAAAGGTCATTCCTAAGGCAATGATTCCTACACTTGCATTATTCCTTAAAATATTTATCCAATTGTTTATCCAGGCATAAAACCACAATGAGAAACTAGGATAATTAAAACCTAAAGCTAATGTTTGAAGTACAACTAAAATAAGCAAAGCAATACCAGTAGTAAAAATAGAATTATTTTTTACCACATTTTTTAAATTATTTAAATTATTTTTAATTGTTAAATTATTCATCTTCTTACCTCTTTACTATTTTCATCAATCTTACCACCTGTTGCTAATGTCATTATTTTATGCTCACTCATTTGCTCTCTTGTTAACTCACCCTGTATTGCACCATGATACATCACAAGTGCTCTATTACAATTTCTAATAATTTCATCTGCTTCATTAGACAACAGCACTACAGCAACTCCATTTTTTGCTAAGTTAGATATGATATCATATATTTCTTCTTTAGATCCCACATCAACCCCTTGTGTTGGATTATCTAATATTAAAAGTTTCGGATTATTTAGTAACCATTTAGACAAAACAACTTTCTGTTGGTTTCCACCTGATAAACTTGTAATTAAATCATTTTCTTTGTCCATTTTTATATTTAGTGTATCTTTAATCTTTTTAAAGGCTTTTCGTTGTTTGCCTAAGTCAATAATTCCCAGCTTTTTTGAAAATTCTTTTAAAGATACAACTGTTCCATTATCTAAAATACTAAGATCTTTTAAGATAGCATTTTCTTTTCTATTTTTAGGAACATATGCAATACCTAACTTTAATGCATCTTCAATAGAGTTTATTTTAACAGTTTTACCATTAACACTAATTTTTCCAATATGAAAATTGTTATCGCCAAATATACTTAAAAATAACTCGCTTCTACCATCACCTAAAAGACCCGTTACCCCAAGTATTTCACCGCATCTTACATTAAATGTTATGTTATTAAAATGCACCAAGTCACTTAAATTTTCAACATTTAAAAATAATTCATCTTGTATAATATTATTTGTAACTAAAACTTCATCTCTCACTTCATGACCAACCATATGCTTTGCCAGATCGTGTGTTGTCGTATCTTTTGTATCACCAGATGCTACTAACTCACCATTTCTTAAAACAACATACTTATCACATATCTTCATTATTTCCTCAAGCTTATGAGAAATAAAAATTATTCCTACACCCTGTTTCTTTAAGTTTCTCATTAATTCAAATACTCTTTTTATTTCAGGATTGGTCAGTGATGTTGTAGGCTCATCCATAATTATGTATTTTGCATTCATCATTAGTGCTCTTGCAATTTCTACAAATTGCTTATATGATGGATCTAATTTTTCTACTAAAGTTTTAGGATCTAAATCAATATTAAGTTTTTTAAACATCTTATTTGTTTCATCTACCATATAATCAACATCTAAAACAACATTGTTTTTAAGTTTTTCATGACCTAAAAACATGTTTTCATAAACGTATAAATCATTTACAAGATTTAACTCCTGATGAATAAAGGCAATGCCTTCTAAAATAGATTCTTTGGGATTACTAAAATTTTTTAATTCATTATCTATTAAAATCTTACCCGAATTTGCATTTAATACACCACCTAAAATATTCATCAGAGTTGATTTACCAGCACCATTCTCTCCCAATAGTGCAAGTATTATTCCATTGTCAAGATGAATATTGATGTCATTTAAGACATTATTATTTCCAAAAGACTTATAAATATTTTTCATTTCTAGCATAATATCTTTTCCATTCTATAAGAGAGATAACATCTTGCTATCTCTCTTGATTTAATTATTAATATGGTGAATTTGCATCTAAGAAATCTTGATAATTTTCTCTATCAACAATTTCTGTTGGAATAACCACAACATCTTCAACTGTTTCACCCTTTAATAATTTTAAAGCAGACTCTACTGCATCTTCAACCATACTTGGACTATATAGTGCAGAGGCAATCCAAATATTTTCATTCTCAGGCATCATTTTAAAATATTCTTGTGATCCTCCACCACCTGTAATTACTTTAATATCTTCTCTTCCGGCTTCTGATATTGCCTGAAGTGCCCCAATAGATGTTTCATCATCCATCGAGAATACCGCATCAATTTTTTCATTAGCAGTTAGAATATCAGACATATCAACTAAACCAGCTTCTCTTGTAAATTGTGTAGCATATGTAATTAATTCGATATTTGGAGCTAACTCTTTAATTGTTTTTTCAAAACCACCTTTTCTTAATTCAGCAACTGATCCAGATGTTGGTACATCTAAGACTACAACCACACCTTCAGTACCAATTTTATCTACGATATATTGAGCACCGCGAACACCCATCTCTTCATTATCACCTGTAACACGATAAACACCATCAACAGCAATCTCAATATCAAAGTTTACGACTTTAATACCATCATTTACTGCTTGCTCAATTGGTACCTCCATACCTTCCCACTGAGGAAAAGCAACAATTGCTTGAGCACCCCATGTTTTTAAGTCATCTAGCTGAGAAGTCATTTCTGAAGCATTATTACTAGTATAAATCTTATACTCTACTTCATCACTTAACTCCTTAGCTTTTTCTTCAGCATGATAAGCTACAGCGGCAACCCATCCATGAGTAACAGCAGGTGCTAAAATACCGATTTTATACTTGCTGTCACCAACTTCATCTGCGACTTTGCCATCGCTATCATCAGTTGTCTTTGATGCACAACCAACAACCAATAACATTACAAGTAACACTAAAAATCCTTTAATAAACTTTCTCATAAGTCCTCCTCTTCTTTCTTATTTTAAGTTTTATTATTTATATCCTCTAATATTTCAATGGTCTTTAAAATCTGATCTTCACTTACAATATTAGATGGAATACCCCTAGAAGTACAATCTATAAAATGCTTCAACTCACTCAAATACATCCCCGTTGGTGGCACATTTATTCCAGTACTTACAACTTCTTTCTCTTCAATGTCAAATTGAATTATTTCACCATCATCCTTATACAACTTTAACGAATTATTAGAATTTACTAAGTATCCTTTTTCAAAATAAATTTTCCAACTTGTAGTAAATGGTATACAAGCCTTTAGCCATCCTGCCTCGGCAACAATATTCATATCTTTATAACTATACATAAAACGATAATACTCAGCATTGTTTATATCTTTTCCATTTTTTGTAAAAGAGTAACTATCAGGTCGACCAAATAAACTTATTATGAGATCTAAATCATGGATGTGTAAATCAAAGGGAATTAATCCACTCTTAGATTTATCAAATAGCCAACCACCAACTGCCCAATCAGGAGATGCTGACAATCTTTCAAAATCTCCATCAAGCACCTTTCCATATTTATTTGATGCAACAAGTTCCCTAAGTATTTTAGTTTGTGGCATAAATTGAACAACATGTCCTACATAGATATTGCACCCATTTTTTCTAGCACAATCAAATATATTTTTGGCATCTTTTAATTTTAATGTTAGTGGCTTCTCACAAATGACTTGTTTTTTGTGTTGTAGTGCTTCCATTACATGGTTATAATGTAGAAATGTTGGAGTGCAAATATCTATTACATCGACATTAATATCTTTAACACAATCTGAAATACTTTTATAATATTTTAAATTCCACTCTTGTGCTTTTTGCTCATCTTTTAAAGATGCACCAATTATCGCAACAACTTGGCATGTTTTAATCTTCAAAAAATTATAATAGTGAACACTACCCATTCCCCCAGAGCCTACAATTGCAATATTAATCAATTTTTCTCACCACCAACTTTATATCCATTACGCTCTAAAAATTTTTTTGATTCTAAAACAGCATTATTTACTTCTTCTAGTGACTCAGGTCCTTTTTCCGTAAATTCTATCTCTATACTTAACGGGGAATTATTTTTATAAGTTTTAAGTAGCTCAAACACTTTCTTAAAATCTATATCACCAGATCCAAGATATGGGAAGTTCCATTCTTTTTGTTTTCCGGCTTTGTCTTTTATATGAATGTAAGAGATGTTTTCAATACATGATTTCATATCATCAATAATATCAACACCACCATAAAATATTGCATTGGCACTATCATATGCAATCTTCACACAATCCTCGTTAAGATCTTTTATAATTTTATTGATTGCTTTTCCACTACCATGATCTCCATGAACTTCTAATACTAATGTCATACTAAATTCTTTAAGTAACTTTACTAATGTTCTTAAATGATCTAAAAGAATTGTGTCTTTAACAACTTCAACATCATTTAAGTGAGCTTCTCCAATTGAAGAAACAATGTATTTACAATCAAAGAACTTTGCTAAGTGGATATTTTCCTTGAAATCATCTAATCTTTCTTTATCCATTAAGTTACAATGACCACTCATAGAAATCGGTTTTATATCCAACCTTTTTAATTTCTCTTTAATTCTTAAAAGCTCATCAAATTTTAAATCAGTAAATACATGTTCTGTCCAACCCTTGGTTGCTGTAAGTTCAATATATTTAAACCCCGCAGCATATATTCCATCTATGGCTTCATCAATTGTAAACCCATGGTAACAATTGGAATTTACAGCAACAATAACATCTTTCATACGACCACCCCTATTCTATATCAATCCACATTCTATCTTTATTACTTTTAATACATGCTTCAACAATTTTCATTAGATAATGACCATCAGCAAGCTCTACACAATTTGCCTCTTCATTATTTATTAAGCGATAAAACTCGTTAATTGAATTCTTAAATGCATCTGCCCATCCAACAGCATGACCATTAGGTAAGCTTGCAAATCTTGAAACAGATTTAGATACATTTGATACATCTGCAAAAATTTCTTCGTTAGGACCATCTTTTCTACCAATATATAACCTATCACAATATTCTTGTTTCCACTTAATAGAAGACTTACTTCCACTTACACAAATTTCAAAATTATTTTTACTACCACCTGTAATTTGAGATATAACAATAGAAACTTTTACACCATTTTGAAGTTTCGCAATAATTATTGCTGCATCCTCATTTTCAACTTTAACATCTTCACCATAATCAAGATATTTTTGAGAAAAAGTCTCACCTATTGCTTCTCTTTTCTTTCTTGTAGGATACACTGTAGATAAATCAGCAAATACACTAGTAATCTTTTGGTCACATACAAATTGAATTAAATCAAATGTATGAGTACCTATATCAGAAATTGCACGAGATGCTCCAACTTTATTAGGATCAAAATGCCAATCATAATCTGTATCAAACATAAACAAATCTTGAAGATATTTAGCTTGCACAAATAAGATATCGCCAATTTTGTTTTGCCTTATCCGCTCCCTCATTTCTCTTACCATTAAATTACTACGATAATTTAAATTTACTGCTTGAATTTTTTTACTTGTTGATGCAATTTTTACTAATTCATCTGATTCAAAAGTACTAATACATAAAGGTTTCTCACAGAATACATTAACATCATTTAAAATAGCTTCTTTAATCATAGAATAATGCAAAAAATTTGGTGTACAAATATGAATAACATCAAAACTCAACTTGTTATATAAATCATCTGTATTATCGAAATAATTTTTTATATTATAAAGCTCCGCAATATTTTTAGCACTTTCAATATCTTTCTCTACTATAGCAACAATATGAGTGTTTGGTATTCTTCTGATTGCTTCAATATGCTGTTTGCCAATAAATCCACCACCAACAACTACAATCTCTAATGTTTTTTTCATAATTTCCCCTTTTTACAGTAAATTATTAAAATTTACATTTTAATTAGTTATATTGTAAACCCTTACTTTACTGTTGTCAAATCAAAAAATACGATTTTTAAAGCAATTACAATGTTTTTTTATTTAAACAGTATATAAATCAATGTAAATATTGTAATTTTTTACATTTTTGTATATAATATATACAATAACAATCGGAGGAAATCATGTCAAAGAGAAATAAAGTCACCATTGAAGATGTTGCAAGTGAAGCAAATGTTTCAATCGCAACGGTTTCGCGAGTAATAAATGAAAAAGATAAGGTCGGCCTAAAAACAAAGGAAAAAGTTATTGCTGCAATTAATTTATTAGGATTTGAAATAAAAAAAACTAATTCATTATCCGATAATAACAGTAAAACCATCCTTGTGTGTCTTACAGAATTAAAGAATCCTTTTATAGTACCTGTAATTGATGGTATTCAAAATTCCGCTCACAAAAACGGATATGACACTTTTCTTTTACAGACAAAGAACTTATATGTTAATTTCAAAGACTATGAATCTGTTTTAAAATCACAAAAATTTGCCGGAGTTGTTTTTTTGTCGTCTGTAACATCCTTACAACTTAAAATTATTACTGAACAATTAAATTATCGATGCCCTACTGTTTTCTGCTCCGAATATGTTGAAGACGCTAATATTTCTTATACATGTATCGACGATGTTGAAGCTCTTTATAAGTCTACATCATTTATTCTCTCTTGTGACAGATCAAAAATTGCATTCTTTAATTGTAGCTTTAATCATAACTATGCCAGAAGAAGAGAAATAGGTTTTAGAAAAGCCATGGAAGATAATCAAATTCCAATAAATGAGCATTGGATGTTTAATTTATCAACAGTTAATTATTCTTTAGCATACTCAAGTGCCCTTGATCTTCTTAGCTTAGAGAATCGACCAGATGCTATAGTTTGTGCATCAGACATGTTTGCATTAGGAATTATTAAGGCATGCAAAAAGAAAAAACTTAAAATTCCAGAAGATATTGCTATTATAGGCTTTGATAATATTGACTTAACCGTTATTACCGACCCACCACTTACAACAATCGCTCAGCCTTCATATCAGCTAGGATATAAGTCGTGTGAATTATTAGTAGAGAAAATAAATAACCCAGAGACACCAGTAAAAAGAATTGTATTAGAAACAGAGTTAATCGTAAGAGAATCAACACCTATTACAATAAAAAAAGGAGGCAATTAAAATGAAATTAGGTATAAATACTGCTATTTTAGAACACTATAATTTCGATGAAATGCTAGAATTTTCAGCAAAAGTTGGATTTAAGTGTGTAGAGGTGGCTTGTTGGCCCAAAGGAAATTCTCAAAGAAGATATGGCGGAGTATCACATATTGATGTTGATAATATGAGTGAAGATTCAGTAAATAAAATAAAAAATCTTTGTAATAAACATAATATTGAAATATCAGCATTAGCATATTATCCAAATCCAATGGATGAAGATCTCCAAAAAAGAGAAGCGGTAATAAAGCATCTTTTAAAAGTAATTGATGCAGCCCAGAAATTAAATGTAGAGCTAGTTACAACATTTATCGGAAGAATGCAAAATAAAAACATCGATGAAAACATCAAAGAATTTTCAAAGATTTGGCCAAAAATCATTAAATATGCTAAAGATAGAAATATTAAAATAGCCATTGAAAATTGTCCAATGTTATTTACTAATGACGAATGGCCTGGAGGACAAAATTTATTCACAAGTCCAGCAATATGGAAGAAACTATTTGAAATAGTTCCAGATGATAATTTTGGAATAAATTTTGATCCATCACATTTCATTTGGCAACAAATGGATTATATTAAACCAATATACGACTTTAAAGACAGAATTTTTCATATCCATTTCAAAGATTTAAAAATAATTGAATCACTAAGAAATGAGTATGGCATACTAGCTAATCCTTTAAAATATATGAAACCAAAAATACCAGGTCAAGGTGATGTTAACTGGAGTAAATTTATATCTGCCCTAAATGATATCAACTATAATTGTTGTGCATGCGTAGAAATAGAGGATAAATCATTTGAAAATAGTAATGAAAGAATTGCTGAGTCAATTGTAATTACCCACCGCTATTTAAAACAATTCATTTATTAAAAAAAGCTCATAATATTATGAGCCTTTATTTTCTCCAAAATGTTGAAACATCTTTTTTATCAATTATATTAAATTCTATAATTTGCTTAAGAACATCAAAATTTATATCTTGACTCCATTTAATTTTAAATAACATTTTTCCATATTCATAGCCATTATCTGTTAATAAAACACTAAATTTATCTAAAGCAACTTTTTCAGGTGACACAGCAATATGATTTTTTGCAACACTAAATCCAATAATAAAAGTATCATTATTAGTAAACATCGGCTGACCCCATGCTACTCTTTTTTCTAGTTGTGGAAATTCTAAGCTTACCCAGTCTAGTATAGTTTTTAACTTTTCTCGATTTTCATCAATTGGAATTTCTTCTAAAAATTTATTAAACATTTTTTTCTCCTTATTTTTTAATACACATACAATAACATATATCTTAATTTAATAATAGTTTTATGATAAAATATAATAGGTGATAAAAATGAAAGTATGTGGCATAATCGTAGAATATAATCCCTTTCATAACGGACATATTCATCATATAAAAAAAGCAAGAGAAATCACAAAATGTGATATTTTAGTTGCGGTTATGTCTGGAAACTTTGTACAACGAGGAGAACCAGCAATAATTGATAAATGGAAAAGATCAGAATTCGCTATAAAAAATGGAGTAGATATTGTTTTTGAATTACCATATATTTATTCAACTCAAAGTGCCAGCAAATTTGCTCGTGGTGCAATAAATATTTTAAAAAGAGCTAATATAGATTTTCTTGTCTTTGGCAGTGAAACTAATAATCTAGCTGAATTACAAGAGATGGCAGAATTAAGTATCAATCCTGATAATATCAAAGAGAAACTGGACCAGGGATATAGCTATCCTAAGTCTTATGGTTTACTCACTAGTCATATGGGTCCCAATGATATTTTAGCTGTATCATATTTAAAAGAAATTAAGGATTCAAAAATAGTCCCTTATACAATTAAAAGAACAATTAACTATCATGATCTTGTAATTACAGATAAATACGCAAGTGCTAGTGCAATAAGAAATGCCATTATGTTAAAAAATCCTATAAATAATGTTACAACAATGAATGATGTAATAAACACTTCGTATCATAACTATTTACATAACTATTTCTTGATAATCAAACATTCACTTATTACATTATCAAGTAAAAAAATAAAAAATATATTTTTATTCAGTGAAGGTATTGAAAACCATTTAAAAAAACATGCATTAATGTGTAGCGATTTTTATGATTTTATTAAAAGTGCTACTACTAGAAGATACACTTCTTCTCGCATTAGAAGATGTTGTATCCAATTAATAAATAATATTGAAAAAAAAGATGTTGATTCTTTTCCATCAATTTTTCCTCTTCGTCCTCTTGCTATTAATGATAATGGAAAGCATTATTTAAAATTATTAAAAGAAAAAGAAATTAGTGTTGCGGGTAAATTCTCTCATTTACCTGAAAAATATCGTGAGATTGAATACAAGACAACTCTTGTCTATTCACTATTTATGAATAAGCAAGAAAAAGAAGATCTATTAAAAAAAGAGCGAGGTGGCACTCTTTATTTCAAATCATAAATTATTTTTCTAAATCATTTTTTATCTTTGTGGTTGATATTCCTTGTGTTCTAGGTAAATAAATCACCTCACATAATGACTTCATATCATCAAACTTACCTTCCCAGTCATCTCCCATAAGTAATAAATCAATATGATATTTAATTATATCATCTTTTTTTTGTTCCCAAGTTTCTTCAGGAATAACTAAGTCTACATACCTAATAGCTTCCAACATCTTTTTTCTTTCTTCAAATGAATGATAAGATTTTTTTCCTTTGATATCATTAAATTCATCTGTAGATAAAGCAACAATTAAATAGTCACCTTTTGCTTTTGCTCGCTTTAGTAAATTAATATGCCCCCAATGCAAAAGGTCAAATGTTCCATATGTTAAAATTCTTTTCATAGTTTTACATTATGATAAACAGTTTGTACATCCTCTACATCATCAAGCATAGTTAATAATTTTTCAAATGATGCTTTATCATCATCACTTAATGATACCATTTCATTAGCAAACATAGTTATTTCACAGATTTCAAATTCAACATCCTTAATTAAATCCTCTACCGCAGACTGTGCTTTTGCATAATCTGTTGGAATTACATAAATTGTCATCATTCCATCTTCAATTTCAATTTCTGTTACTTCAACTTCAGCATTTATTAAAGTATCCAACATTGTTTCTTCATCATCATATTTAAAAGATAATAAACCAACTTTTTCATAGTTAAAAGAAACACTGCCCGTTACACCAAGTTTTGCATGAACTCTATTTGTACATGTTTTAATATCACCAATAGTACGATTAATATTGTCTGTTAAGCATTCAATAATAAATGTTGATGCCCCAGGTCCAAACCCCTCATAACTTGCATCATTATAGCTCTCATCTACTCCACCACTCGCCTTTTCAATCGCTCTTTTAATTACATCAGCTGGAACCTGATTAGCTTTAGCCTCAGATATCTTTCTTTTCAAAGATTGATTCATTTCCGGATCAGGAACACCTGCCTTTGCTGCCATATATAGTTCTTTACCAAATCTAGAATATAATTTTGTTTTCATTGCAGCAGTCTTTGCCATCGATGCTGCTCTTACCTCATGTGCTCTTCCCATTAAATATACCACCCTTCATTTCTTTTATATTATACCAAAAAACAAATATTATTGTCTAATGCTATCTAAAATCATTATATACAATTATACCATCAACAACATTCATTAAACATATCCCCATAATCCATTTCTCATTGTATGAAGATTTTAAACAATTAGTTATCTTTTTCTTTGCTTGTAAATCAAATATTGAAAAATTAGCACTTTCTAGATTTTTGATTTCTCCGCCATTAATCTGTACATTAAATGCAGGATTATAACTTAATAAGTCACATAATACCTCTAGTGTAATTTTTTTCTCTTTAACAAGCCTTGTATACAGTAAACCAAATGCAAATTCTAAATCACAATAATCACTAAAATCAATCTCATTAATTTCTTCTGCTTTTACCATCTCTATTAAAAAATCTTTTTCTTCACCATCAAGAACTTCACTTAAATTTACTGATGCAATTAAATGATTATTTTTCCTATAATTTTTAATTATATCCATTGCTTTTTGATTTTTTACATTACTAATATGGATCTTACACTCACCATTTACAATATTAAGCACAGAATCTAATTCATTAATACTTTGAAAAGAAATTGATAATATCCCATCATTTTCATTACACTTTTTTATAAGTGTTTCTAATTTTTCTTCAGTGTTTGAGTGATAAAGAAAATAATTTTCTGATAATTCAGTATTAGAATTCAAAGATAAAATTGGATTAATTGTAGCGTCACAAGACAAATTATATCTTTTCTCAATCTTTTTAACATCTTCTATCCGATATGTATCTTCAAAGAGTATTGTCGAGATAGAATTATATCCACCTTTTATAGCTTTTTTAATTTCAATATTAGAGTCTTTTAAATATAAATTATTATTAAGTGCATAAATAAAAGAGGGCACAATATATAATGAAGAACAATCAAATATCTCTTCAAAATCATCTAGATCAATAGAATCAGCAATGATCATACATCCACTATCATCTACAATGAAATCTTTTTTTTGAAATTTCTGATTAAAATATACTTCGCCATTTTTAAATAGTTTACTCATTTTATACCCTCCATAAATATACCGTTTAAAAAAGAGACACTATATCTCTTTTTTAAATACTGTCAATAAATTCTTTTACTCTTTTTATAATTGCTGATGGATCACTTGTATATTTCTTAATTTTAAAATTTTTAGATTTTTCAATAATACTTTCAAGATTATCCATTTCATCACAATATAAGATATAACCCCTAGAGGCTAGTGAAGATAAAATTTCTTTTTGATGATCATTGTGATGCTCACCGTATTTTTTTAAACGTGGAATACCAATAATAATTTTTTCATAATTTAAGGCATTCATTATTGTACCAACCCCACCATGACTTATGATTAAATCTGCATTTTTGATAATATTATCAAATTCATTTTTATCAATATATTCTCTTACATCCATAAACTCAGAATCAAAGTGTGTATATCCTGATTGAACAATTATTTTATCTTTAATAGTCCCGTTTCTACATATTTCTTCAATTTTATTTAAAAGTCTAATAAATGATTTATCCTGAGTTCCTAAAGCAACAAATATCATTAAAATAATCCCCCTTTATACTCAGCATTCGGGTATAATTCTAACATTTCCTCCCATTGCACAAGAAATAAATCTGCAATTGAATATAGCATTTTTCCTGTTTGCGTTTTAGTTTTTGAATTAGCAAATGTTTCAATATAAATCACTTTTTTTCTTAAAAAATGAGCAATGAAACATAATGGAACTGCAGTATGAGTCCCTGTTGTAACAATAACATCAGGTTTAAACTTTATATAGTAGTATAAAGATTTAACACAATTATATGAGAATTTAAATAAATACGTAAATAGTTTCTTTTTAGTGCCATAGACCAAAGTATAAAATCTATTTGGATATTTTGTTTGTAGAGTTTTAATCATCTTTGTTTTTTCTGTGATAATTATACTATCATACATTTCAAAAAGAGACTCTAACTGTAAAAGTTCACTTAAGTGCCCACCAGCACTAGAAATAAATATAACCTTTTTCATAAATTTATTTTTTTATTGTACTTCTAACAAAGTCTACAACTTCCTCCATAGTAGAAAGTTCTAAAGCTTTATTAGCCATTTCTTCCATATCTTTTTTACTTAGAGATCTTATAATCTTTCTAGCTGGAAGAATACTAGAAGCACTCATTGAAAATTCATCCAATCCAAGACCAAGAAGTACCGGTGCAGCTAATTCATCTCCGGCCATCTCACCACACATACCACACCATTTACCTTCTTTATGTGCACCATCTATAGCCATTTTTACAAGTCTTAAGATTGAAGGATTTAATGGTTGATACAAATATGACACCATTTCATTCATACGATCTGAAGCCATTGAATATTGAATTAAATCATTTGTTCCAATTGAGAAAAAATCAGCTTCTTTAGCAAACTTATCAGCTAATATTGCAGCAGATGGAATTTCAATCATCATTCCAAGCTCAATTTTATCTCCAATTTTAACATTCTCACTTACCAACTTATTTTTTTCTTCTTCAAAAATTGATTTTGCTTCTTTAAATTCATTGATTGTCGCAATCATCGGAAACATAATACATAATTTACCAAAAGCACTAGCTCTAATCAATGCACGAAGCTGAACACGGAAGATATCCTTGCGATCAAGACAAAGTCTAACTGCACGATATCCTAGAAATGGATTTAACTCTTCAGGAAAATCAAAGTAAGATAATTTTTTATCTCCACCAATATCAAGAGTTCTAATAACAACTTTCTTATTACCCATTGCCTCTAAAACTTCTTTATAAGCTTGAAATTGTTCTTCCTCTGTTGGAAAATCATTTTCAGAGTCCATATATAAAAATTCAGTACGATAAAGGCCAACACCTTCACCACCATTTTTTAGTACGCCTTCAACATCTTTTGGTGTACCAATATTACCAGCAAGTTCAACTTCTACTCCATCAGTTGTAACGCTCTTCTCATTTACTAAAACTTTTAAAGATTCTTTTTCTTTTAAGTATGCTTCTTCTTTTGCACTATATTCTTCTACTTGACTCTTAGAAGGATTTAATATTACAACACCATCAACTGCATCAAGAATTATTTCATCGCCGTGTTTTGCCTTTTCCATTACACTAGCACAACCAACAACGGCCGGTATTTCCAAGCTTCTTGCCATTATTGCAGAATGAGATGTCCTACCACCAATTGATGTTGCAAAACCTAATGTATATCCTTTTTTAAGTTGTGCTGTATCAGATGGAGTTAAATCTTGTGCAACAATTACTACTTTCTCATTTATTGTAGTTAAATCAGGAATAATAACACCAGAAATATTACACTGTAATCTAAAGGTTACATCTTTAACATCAGCTGCTCTTTCTTTAAAATATTCATTATCCATTCCCTCAAACATTGCCACCATCGAATCAGCAACAACTTTTGTTGCATACTCAGCATTTACTTTATCATTATTTATTGCATCAATAATCTGTGATTTTAATTCTGGATCATTAGCCATCATTAAATGTGCATCAAAAATAGCTAATTCCTCAGCAGTTAAATTAGCACTCGCTTTTTCTTTAATTTGCTCAATATCTTTTATGGTTTTCTTAAAAGCACCCTCTAATTTTTCAATTTCTTCCTCTGGTACACCATTAGACTTAATAATATTAAGTTTTGGTTGTTCCAATTTATAAACCTTTGCTATTGCAATTCCTGATGATGCCGCAATTCCTTTTAACATTTTTCTTCCTCCATTTTTATTGAAAAAGACTCTTTAAAAAAAGAATTTTTATAAAAAATCTTCCCCACTTATTAATATAATAACACTTATTAAATTACAAAACAACAATGTGACAAATATAGTCAAATATAAGCTAGTATCAAGTATTTGGGACTTTCTATTATCATTGAGGATTAAAATATTGATACTCCCCCATCAAACCACAAAATAAAATAGCAACCACAAATCTAAATAAAAGTAAAATTCTTGTAAAAATAAGGCACTAAAGGCTTTATTTGAATATATCAAGCATAAGCCAAGATTTAGTCTTTAGCGATCCTTGTTACTTTGTTAAGTCATTTAAGTAAGACTCCTTAAAAATATCGAGAACCCATAACAAAATTAAAAAATACCCCCATCTACATAAAATAAAGAGTATTTTTTTACAATTTTCAAAGATTATAGGAAATTTTCCTCCCCAACGTTTTAGCCGAAGATTTTAAAATTAACTATCCTTCACACTTGATCTTCCCAATTTTATCACCATATTTAACACTATCTTGTCCACAAATATCAATGCGAGCATTGTCTTTTAAATTGGTTATGACTACAATGACACTTGGATCAATCTTTAACTTTTCTAACATTGATAAATCCATCTCTACTAGCTTTGTAGATTCACTTATTTTTTGATTTTCTTTTACATAAATTTCAAATGGTTTTCCATTTAAATCAACAGTATTAATTCCAATATGTAAAATTACTTCATCCCCATTGTTTGACATAATACCTATCGCATGTTTCGTAGGGAAAATGGTAACAACTTTTCCGGCTACTGGAGATGTTATAACACCATCTTTAGGAAAAACTGCATAACCATCTCCCATCATTTTTTGAGAAAACACTGGATCTTTAACATCTTCTATTTTCATCAATGTTCCTGATGATGGAGCATATAAAGTAGTTTCTTCATAAACGTGATTTTTTTAACATTTATATTACATCTCCTTTTTTTAATGAAATACCTTTTGTTTTTTCTTATAAGAGTTAAACCACTCAAAACAGTACGTCCCACATGTAAGCGTATACACATCGTAGCATATCTTTTTTTGCATATCTCTCTTTTTTTTACATCTATTTCATTAAAAACCGTTTTTATTCATCATCAATTTCTTGATAAGTAAAAAACGGATATTTTTATTTACTATTCATTATTTTAGTTTTCTTCAAATATATTATTATTAATACAAAGAAATTCAATCCTTCACATGAATGCACTTACTTATAATGTACAACTCTTATAATAGAAAAGTTATACTCGATGCGTCTTTAAAATACATGAATATATTTAGCAATTAGTTCAACTCTGATCAATATTGATAAGTGCTATTCTAGTATCTGACTTGTTAAAGTTTCTTGTTTATAACTATTGTTATAATTCCTCAATTCATAAACATACATGAATAGTAAATTTATGAAGACTAGTGTTGTGATTGCAATGGTCGAAGATATAATAATTTCTTTTAGATCTATGTAGCATGTTAATTCTGTTTATTTTCACTATCTGAATATAAAAAAAATCAATTTTTTTTATAATTCGCAGTAATTGATTTTTTATTTACTTATTTTACTAATATATTAAAATATTTTGTATCTTCTAATGCAACGATTCCATAAAGTACATTACTTTCAATTACAACCATGTCGTTGGAATTTAAAATAACTTCACCATCATCTTTATAGATTACTTTTAATTTTCCCTCTAAACAGAAAAATAGTGTTTCTTCAAAATAAATTTCTTTATCAATATCTTCTCCTTTTGAAGCCGAGAAAAATCTCATCTCAACATTATTATTATCAATTACAGCTTTACTCGATATCCCATTTTTTGAGTTTTTAACAAAAGTTTTACTATCAATAATTTCATAAGGACTAACATTTTTAAAAATTTTCATTTTACTTCTCCTTGATTACAACAAGTAACATTGTCATATCTTCGATTGCAGTTACTTTATGAGATACATTTGCTGGCATAACAATAATTTGACCTTCTCTTACCTCGCTTATCTCATCAGCAATCTTTACACTAGCTACTCCTTTATGAATGTAAACTAAAGCATCGCCAGTTGCAGCATGTGGTCCTACCCCTTCTCCTTTTCCAAATGATAAAAACGTCATTGATGCTCCATTTTTTTGAGCTAATGCTAAACTATCAATTTGACCAGATGATGGGAAAACCAAATCATCAACACTAATACTCTTACCTACTTCTACATTTTTAATAAATTCACTCATTTTATTATTCTCCTTCTTATTTTTTATATATACCTTTTTACATTAACATCTTTTTTCAAACTACAATATTTTTACTTAATATAAGATCTTTATCTTAAATTTTATAACAAAATCCTAGTAATGGGCTTATAGTTTCAAATAATAATGCAAAAAAGTAATAACAACTTGTATGATTAATTAATATTACAATATAAACTTTTATGTTTAATATTTCATAACCTCCTTTTTTAAGTTAGTGAGAGCTAACTAAAATAATATTAACATAAATGTACTTTAAATTATGTCGCTATTGCAACACTTTTTTATTTTTTATTCATATCATCAAAAAAGTAAGTTAAAATCTCATCTAGCGCTTTATTTTTTAATCTGTAATATGTGCTTCTTGAATAGTACTCATTATACCATCGATATCTTTTTTTACCGAGATATTCATTTCTAATTATTTTATTTGTATCCTCATCACACTCTTGTAATATCTTATCAAACAAATGGATATATGCTACATCATTTAAATATTCTTTTTTATTATATTCTTGGCTAATTTCTCTAACCTCAACACTTATTAAGGATACCTTATATTTTTTAATTATATTTAACAACATTTTTTCCTTTCTCTTTAATCCTAAATCATTTTTTCCCATATTGAACTCCCCTTTGCTATTCACCATTATTATTACATTAAATATATACAATAATTTACAATTCTCTTTTAGCGAGATTTTTTTTAAATATTGATACTACATTTATAATGATGTATAATTTAGTAGTTAAAAAGGAGTTATTACATGAGTTCAAATAGTACAACACTAACTATAAGCAGAATATTAAAATCAACACTATGCTTTTTTTTGATCCCAATATTAGCAAACAATATTACCAAGCTTATAAATAACGAAATCGTTAGTTTTACCTTATCTATACATTTATCAGCATTAATTTTATTTTCAATGAATTGGGATCTTGTATCAATTCATTATAAGCGATTTAAAGATGACTTTAATGAATCCATATTTTTTGTAATTATAGGTGTAATTATTATTAGTATACTTTTATTTGTAAATCACTTTTATTTCAATGCTTTTTCATTAGTTATAAATAAAGAAGAACTAAGTCAGGTATCCTTCTTTATTCCTCTAATTTTATTTGCATATAGTTTCTTATTCGCTTCAATATATATTATAACATTTAAATGTTTATCTGATAGACTTGTATTAAAACAGGCAGAAATCACGGTAATATCTTCATCAAGCTTTATATTCTCACTTTTATTTGTTATTATTTTTATTCCATTTGATAAGATACTATGGTTAAAAGGTTATATATTTTACTTTATAATTACTATTATTTTATCTTACTTATATAACCAAACTAAATCTTTATTTACTAGTATGTTAGCTTTTTCAATTGCTCTTCTATTAATTAATACCGCAATTATATTCATTTAGTAATATAAATCTATATCAGCATCTAAATAATTATTTGCTAGTTATTAAAAAGCACACCAATTTGGTTGTGCTTTTTTTATATTTTTTATTGTGTTTCAATTAATCCATAGCCACCATCATGTCTACGGTATACAACAGAAACTGTTTGAGTTTCTTCATCAGTATAAATGAAGAAGCTATGCCCTAACATTTCCATTCTCATTATTGCTTCATCAACTTCCATCTCTTCTGCAATAATTGTCTTTGTTTTTACTGGAACATCATTTTCACTAAATTCATTATCATCCTGTTCAATGAATGAAGCAGTTAATTTATCCTTATGTTTTCTTGAAAGTCTAGTTTTTTGTCTTCTAATTTGATCTTCAAGCTTATCCATCGATAAATCGATAGCTGCATACAGATCATTATGTTCAACCTCTGATCTTAAAATTCCAACTTTCGCAGGGATTGTAACTTCAATTTTTTGACTCTGTTTATTTATTTTAACAACAACCCTAGCAATTGTATCTTCGTCAATTAATAAGTACTTATCTAATACCGACAACTTGCTTTCTATTTTAGTCTTCATTGCTTCTGTAATTTCAACATTTTTTCCAATTATTTCAAATCTCATAGTTATTTCCTCCTTGATTATATCTATATTATAATTCTTTTTAAGATCTTTTAAAAGCCTTTTAACCACTTTTCTAATTTTCTATTGAGCCACTTATAAATAACCACCATAGAATAGGTATCCATAGCACAATATTTCAATAACTGCTCTTTAATTTTTACTTTTTCACTACTATCTTCTTCCATCGAAAAGCTTCGCCATTTCAAGACAGCATCTGCACCTTGTTTAATCTCTAACTCATCATATCCACCATCATTTTCCATAATAGACATCAATGCTTTAAGTGAATATTGACCTCTCATTTTAATATGATAAACTACACCATCAGTAAATGGTAAAATAAAGTCTTTTATCCTATTTAAAATATCATCAATTTGTTTTGAGTAACCATTAAACTGTTTTGCGAGCTCCTTAAGTCTTAGACACTCTGCACCAGTAGCACCAAACGATAAAATTGTGCCAACTTTTGGAATATCATTCAATAAGTTTATTAATAAATCTTCTCGACAATCTTTTTCATTAAGATACTCATGGTGTTTCACTTCCCCATTTTCATGTAATATATGAATCGAATACTGAAATACAATAGTTTCAAAAGGTTTCATTCCATCATATATTGGTAATGGAAAGATATCCCATTCAAAATCAACAAATATCAGTGGATATTGTAATTGATCAAATAATCCTTTTAAGGCATAGTAATTTATAAATAAGCCACCATTTTTACTTGCCATTATTTGTGCATATTGAGCTTTACTTCCTTCTACTAGATCTAAATCAGCATCTTTGAGCAATAAAATTCCGTCGCGATACATTTTTGTTTTATTTTTTGAAAGTGTCAAAGTAAGAATTGAATCATCTTCTTGTAAATCTATACTTGTTGTACATCTTTCACTATATACACACTTCATTTTATGCTCGCAACAATCTTTCTTTTCAATAGAATTAATACTACTAGATTTTTTAAGCTTTCTTGAAATATAATCTAAATCTGGAAGTTTATTACACACAACTGATTTAATTTTTTTTAATTGTTTCTTTTTATTATTATGAAAGTTCCTACTTATTAATAAAGCCTCACTAGGATCTATTTTGTTTTTATATACATAATCTCCATTTATATAGATTGCATACACATTATTTATATGTAAATTAAACTTTTTTAAAACACTGATAGCATATTTCCACTCTTTGCTATGTTCTAATTTTGGATATAGTAAATATGAGACAAAATAAACATCAATACCATTGTTTACCCTTTTAATACATGGAACCTCAACCTTAATATTTCGATATTGAAAAAACGCTCTTAGAACATATTTTTTACTATTTAACTGCGTAATTAACTCTTCATTTGTAGTATTAAAATCACCAATGAAGAAATCAGTTATCTTTAACTTGGCAATAATTAAATCATATATATCATAGTCTTTTCTTAATTTAAGATTTTCATGCGCTAAATTCTGTTGGCTTAATAAATAATAATTTTCACAGAAATTAATTTTCTTTATATCATCATATAAATACATAATATCCTTCCTTATTAAAGCAAAAGCGATCAATGATCGCCAGCTTTACTTAGATACAGAATGAACCATTTTCAAAAACTTGTATCTTTTCTCCATTATCTTTAATGCCAACAATTTTCATATCATGACTACCAAACATAAAGTCTGAATGTGCCATAGAAACATTAACATCATTTTTCACTAAATCTTCCTTACTCATATCTTTTCCACCAACTACATTAGTAGGATATGCAGCACCAAGTGCTAAATGGCAACTAGCATTCTCATCATATAATGTATTATAAAATAAGATATTCATTTCTGATATTGGTGAGAAGTGAGAAATAAGAGCAACCTCACCAAGATAAGAAGAACCTTCATCTAAATCAATTAGATTTTTAAGTGCAGACTCTTCCTTTTTAGCACTAAATTCTACAGCTTTACCATCTTTAAATTTAATCCAAAATTCTTCAATCAATTTACCTTGATAATTCAAAGGTTTTGTACCATAAACAATTCCATTTACACCTGTTCTTCTTGGAGCTGTAAACACTTCTTCAGTTGGAATATTAGGATTAAACTGAACACCCTTAGATGTCTTATCACAGCCTCCTGCCCATATATGATTTGGTGCAAGATCCAAATAAAGATCTGTACCTAATCCATTTGTAAAATGCAGTGTTTTAAAACTATACTCATTCATTTTAGATGAATATTTTTTTATATTTGCATTATGTTTTACCCATGCCTCAATTGGATCATTTTCACCATCAACTCTTGATGCCTTCAAAATAGCATTCCACAAAGCTTCAACAGCATCATCTTCATTTAAATCTGGAAATATTTTCTTAGCCCAAGTTGGATTTGGATGTCCTACAATGCACCACTGTCCCTCATTTGCCATTGTATAATATCTAAATGGCTCAAAAGCCGCTCTTTGAGAACTTGTAACTGCTTGAAGTTTGTCTGAAGGAACATCTTTCAAATTTCCAGGAGTCTCATCACGAATACTTAAGTATGCACAGCCTCTATCAATCTCATATTTTTTCTCATCAATTTTATATTGAGGTACATCTTTAAGAATTTCAGTATCTACATTCTCAAATGTTAACTTTGTAATATAATCATCATACCATTTAATTTTTACCTCAGAAGCTCCTGCTTTGTATGCTTCCTCTGTACACATTTCAGCAAATTTATTTGCAGTAACAGCCGCATTAATAATTAACAGCTGACCTTTTTGGATATTTACTCCAGTTTTTATCGCAAGTTTTGCATATTCTCTTAATCTTTTATCTTCCATTTTATCCTCTTTCTTTATTATAGTCCATGAGATAATGGCAGCATTGCTGCTCCAACTATCCCTGGTTCTTTAAGCTTTGCTTCTTCAAATATTACATCTCTCATTCCAGGATGTACATAGGTTTTAAATTTCTCAATCATCTTGTCTAACCACAGATTTTTTGATTTCATAAGTCCTCCACCTATTACAAAAATATGTGGATCAACAATATGAGCAACCTGACTAAACATAATTGCTAAGTCTTCTGTTAACTTCTCAACAATTTCAATTGCTTTTTCATCATTTTTCTCATATAAATCAAATATGTCTTTAGCGCTCTCTACATAATCACCAAACTGTTTTTTACCATTTCTAATTAATGCACGCCCACCTGCTTCAGACTCAGCAGCACCCGGATTTAAATTATTATAAGGTTCCCTTGATTTATCAACTATTAAGTTACCAGTTTCTCCTGCATAACCAGATTTCCCAGAAACCAGCTTACCATTTACAACCATTGCTCCACCAATTCCAGTAGAAATTGTAACATAATATACAATTGGTTTTCCTTTTCCAGCACCAACTAGTGCCTCTGCAAGTCCTGCACAGTTTGCATCATTGTCAATATATGTCGGAATTTTTATTTCATCCTCAATTTTTTTAGCCATTGGATAATTTGAAAATCCTTTTAGATTACTTGATAGTTTCATTACTTTTTCAATCGTATCAACAGGTCCTGGAACTCCAATTCCAATTCCTACACATTCTTGATAATTATCAAGTTGCTTAATTAAAGAAATCATATTAGGAACCACTCTCTCTGGTCCCTCCATACCATATGAAGGACTTTTAAGTTCTTGAAGAACTACTCCATCGGCATTTAACTTTGCAACCCTAAGTTGTGTTCCGCCTAAATCAATTCCAATTACACTCTTCATAAATATCTCTCCTTTTCTTCATTACTTTTATTATAAAGTTTAAACACATAAATTGAAAGCATTAACCCACTATTTCACCATAGAAATTATGATTTTTAACTCTATTTATTCTTACTTTACAAAATTCCCCATAGTTTAAAACTCTATCACTTTTAAAGATTACAGATCCATCAATTCCATCTGGTGCATTATAAACACTTCTTCCATAGTAAAACCCTGTTAAACCATCCTTTTTTTCGGTTACAACTTCAAGGATTTCACCAACAACAACTTCATTAACTTTTTGACTTATTTCATTTTGTAAGTCCATAAGTTTTTTTAATCGCTCTTCTTTTACTTCATTACTTACTTCATTATCAAAATTATAAGCAGCAGTATCTTCTTCCTTAGAATAAGCAAAAGATCCAAGTCTATTCCATTTTGATAGTGATATAAACTTCAAGCATCCTTCAAAATCTTCATCACTCTCACCTGGAAAACCAACAATAATAGTAGTTCTTAAAACTGGTCTTTTAAAGATTTCTCTAATTTTATTAATTTTATTTAAAATACTTGTAGTACTACCTCTTCGATTCATTGACTTTAGTACTCTATCAACACCATGCTGAAGTGGTATATCAAAATATGGAAGTACCTTATTTAATTTAGACATTCCATAGAGTAATTCATCATCTATTTCATCAGGATACATATATAATACCCTAATCCACTTTAGCTCATCAATTTTATTAAGCTCACACAATAAATCTAATAATCTTCTTTTGCCATACAAATCCTTACCATAGCAAGTTGTATCCTGTGCAACAATATTTAATTCTTTTACACCTTTTTCAGCAAGAGATTTAGCATTTTCAATAAGATCTTCAATCGGATATGAAGTGTAGTTTCCTCTAATTAATGGAATAGCACAATAGCTACATCTATTATTACAACCATCAGCAATCTTCAAATATGCAAGCCAAGGTTTTCCTGTTAAAACTTGAGGACTTTTACCATAACTATTGACTATTGTTACACCTAAAACATCAGTTAATATAGGTCCTAATTGTTTATATTTTTTTATCGGTAAAAAACAGTCAACCTCCGGAAACTCCTCAACAAGTGAATCATAGTACCTTTCGCTAAGACAGCCCATAACAACTAATTTTTTACAATTTTTTTGTTTATACTCACTCATTTCTAAAATTGTATTTATTGCCTCTTCCTTAGCATCATCAATAAATCCACAAGTATTTATAAAAATAGCTTCTGCTTCATTTAAGTTATATGTTATCTCTTGGTTGGAATGTTGTAATACTCCAATTAAATTTTCTGTATCAACAAGATTTTTACTACAACCAAGAGAAATTATTCCAATTTTCATCTTTTAATCTCCATTTCATTAGTTAATTATACCATAAATTTGTTATTCTTTTTTCTCTTTATCTAATAATTATGATACAATAACACAAATAAAAAAGGAGATAAATTATGAACTTATATATACCAAAAGATTATAATCCAGTTTTAGATCCCAAAATGACTCAAGAAGCAATTAAGTATATCCGTGATCGTTTTCAAAAAGAATTTTCTAGAACTATGAATTTTACTAGGGTTTCAGCACCGCTTTTTGTAACAAGAGAATCTGGTTTAAACGATAATTTAAATGGTATAGAAAGGCCTGTATCTTTTGATATATTAGAAATGCCAAACCATCAAATAGAGGTAGTACAGTCACTTGCTAAATGGAAAAGACTTGCACTACACAGATATAATTTTGATTTATATGAGGGCTTCTATACTAATATGAACGCAATTAGAAGAGATGAAACACTTGATAATACCCATTCTTGCTACGTAGACCAGTGGGACTGGGAAATGATAATCAAAAAAGAAGATCGAAGTGAAGAAAAGCTTAAGGAAATTGTAAGAAAAATATTTAAGGTAATTAAATATATGGAACATGAAGTTTGGTATAAGTATCCTGAGGCTGTGTATCATCTTCCAGATGATGTTTACTTCATCAGCTCACAAGAGCTAGAAGATAAATATCCTCAACTTAGTCCCAAGCAAAGAGAAAATGAAATAACTAAGGAATTTGGATGTGTTTTTATTATGAAGATTGGTGCAGTATTAAATAGTGGAATAAAGCATGATGATCGTGCCCCTGATTATGATGATTGGGAGTTAAATGGAGACTTATTTTTTTGGCATGATAATTTAAAACAGGCACTAGAACTATCAAGTATGGGAATAAGAGTGGATGATAAATCCCTAAAAGAACAATGCTCAACTACAAATAATTTAGAGCGACTCAACCTTCCCTTTCATAAAGCTGTACTAAATGGTGAATTACCATATACAATTGGTGGAGGTATTGGTCAGTCAAGACTATGTATGTTACTTCTAAATAGAGCCCATGTTGGTGAAGTACAAGCAAGTATTTGGCCTGCTGAAATGATTGAAGAGTGTAAAAAACATAATATAATACTGCTTTAAATAAAAAAAACTATGATAATTAATATTTATCGTAGTTTTTTTATATAGTTTAGTGATGCTGTTTTTTATTATGTTTACGATCTTTCATCTGACCAAATTCATTCTTATCGACAGTTTGACTATGGCAATTATTACTTATTTTATCACTTGTATTTGTAAGCTCATTTAAAGTTGAATTTAGCTTACTACTATGTTCTTTATTAACAGAATAAACATAAATATTAACATCTTCATCTTTTTTTGCAGTGCTTTCTATAATTTGCTCTACAACATTCTCCAACTTACTGCCAATAATACCAAGCTCATGTAATGCCTTTTCATCTTCAAATGAAGAGGTATCAAAACTTTGAATAACTTGATTCTTATCAAGCTCTAAAATTAGTAATGAGGATGTTTCTATTGCAACAGATGAAGAAGCTGCACTGGTATTAACCATAGTCGAGTTAAATCCATAAAAAACAAGTACAAGGCAAGCTAAGGAACTAATTAAAGGAACAATTAATCTTTGATGTAATTTTTTAGTCTTAGTTGTATTTTTTACTACAAAATCAAATACTTCTTCCTTATGCTTATCTGAAATGCTTATTTTATCAAGCTGTTTCCACTTATCATTCAAAGAAATCTCCTCCTATCATATCTTTTAGTTTTTGCTTACTTCGCCTTAGTCTTGTTGAAATAGTATTCTCATTTACTTTTAATATCTTAGAAATTTGAATCATTGTATACCCTTCATAATAATAAAGATAGATTACATCTCGAAAATCTGGTTTAAGTTTTCTAACATACTCCCAAATTCTACCATCATCTTTATTAGTATCAATTGAGAAATTAGAAAAATCATCCATTAATATAGCCTTCTGCTTAAACCAACCTCTAAATAAATCGTGACATGCATTAATTGTTACTCTTATAATCCATGCTTTTTCATGTTGTTCATCATTAAAGTTAATCGAACTATTATAATATTTTATAAATACTTCTTGAAAAATATCATCTACATCGCTCTCACATTTACAATGTACAAAGCAAATTTTTCTAACCATATCAGCATGTAGATCTATAGCTTTCTTTAAATTAACTTCACTTTGCATAATTACTCCTTTATTTAATTATGGTGGCTACCTCTATTATGTGATCTACCTCTATTATGTGATCTACCACTATGATTATTATCATAATAATTGCAGTCGACATTATTTGAGTTATGTTTATTAACACATCCATCATCATATCCTCTTTGATCTATAGTATTATCACTATAATAATAACAACTTTCATCATCAAAGTCATGTTGTCTTCTACAATCATCAACTCCATCATTTTGGTTGTGATATGTTCTACCATATTTATGACCATTAATATTTGTATCAGAATCCCTCATTGATCCTCTTACCTTTAATAGTAGTGTAGACAACAATAACATCCCAAATACTATTACCACTCCAATTAATACTTTTTTCTTTGTTTCCATATAAAATATCTCCTTTTCATACCTAACACGTAGCAAAGAGTTATTTTCGTTCAATTATTTTAAAAATATTTTTTAATATTAAAATATCAATAATTCCTAAACCTAATATTATTAAGATAAACTTCATATTAAATAAAGAAGCTGTAAAAATTGCCAATAATATTAATAGTATAAATTGTACAGATACAATTATTATAGTTCTATATTTAGATAAAGGACTATAGATAAAGTAAAGTGATGAAGAGTATATAAATGCAGACATAATAACTATAAACTCATTTAAAAATAAATCATTTATAATTTTAAAGTCATTTAATGAAAATAGAATTAATGCATTAAATACAATCATCATTGCACAAGGAAAAGATTTCATTAGAGCTAATTTTAAAAACTTCCTTGTTGAAGTTTTTGTACTGGCTTCAAATTGCAATAAGAATGTCGGAATCCCACACGATAAACTACCTATTACTGTTAACTGAAATGGTGTAAAGGGATACTCTACCGCCATAATTAATGTTAGTAAAACTAGTAAGATAGAAAATATTGTTTTTATTAAAAACATCGAAGCAGCATTATTTAAATTATTAACTATTCTTCTTCCTTCATCAATTATCAAAGGTAATAAAGAAAAATTATTATCTAGTAATACTAAGTTTGAAATGTTTGCGGTTGCATCACATCCACTTCCAAGTGCCAGTGATAAATCTGCCTCCTTTAGTGCTGGGATATCATTTATTCCATCACCAATCATCGAAACAATGTGTCCATTACTTTTAAGCTTTCTAACCATCATCATTTTTTTCTCAGGGGTACACCTACCAAAAATAGAAACATCCTCAACCATATCGCATAACTCTTGTTCTGTATATTTTGAAGCATCAATATATTTATTATTTTCTAAAAGACTAGCGTTTTTTGATATATTATACACAGTAAGAGGATCATCACCAGAAAACACTTTGCAACCTATCCCTTGATTTTTTAGATATTCAACTGTACTTTTTGCATCTTCTCTTAAATTATCTTTGATATATATACAACCCTCTAACTCTAAATCATCACCTATTATATCTTTTTTTAGATTACCTTTAGCACTTGCAAGCACAATTACTCTAAATCCTTGTTTTATCTTATCAGAAATTAAGTTATTTAATTTATCATTACCATTTTTAAAGAGAACTTGATGAGCCCCTAAATAATATACTTTCCCATTATCAAACTGTACTGCACTATACTTTCTATCTGATGAAAACATTTGTAAATCAGAGACATTTAAAATCTTCTCTTGAGTAAAATATTCTCTTATTGCATGCATTGTATTATTATTTACAGAAATTGCATAACAATAACTTTTCATGACTTCATTAAAATCACTGCTTAAACCTTCTACCTCATGAACTTTCAAATTCCCATAAGTTAAAGTACCAGTTTTATCAAAGCATACAACACTTGTTTGTGATAAGGTTTCAATACTATGTAATTCTTGAACTAATACATTTTTTTTACTCAACTTTATTACACTAATAACTAATGCGATACTCGTTAAAAAAATTAAGCCCGATGGAACCATCCCAACTAAAGCAGAAGTTGTTTGGATAATAGAATCTCTATACCCAATTTTTAATCCAAAGTATTGATTAAAAAACAACAATAGACCAATTGGAATTATAAAAATTCCAATAATCTTTATTAGTTTGTTGATGCTTTTTTTAAGAAGTGTTTCTTTGCGCTCTTTATTTTCTACATGAATTATTTTCTCACAATAATTATCTTTTCCAACATTTACAACCTTACACTTGGCTTTTCCTGTTGTAATAAAAGTCCCACTAAAAATTTTATCTTGTACACTTCTTTGTTGTGGTTTTATTTCACCTGTTAACATCGACTCATTAATTTCTAAAAACCCATCTAAGATTATTGAATCTGTAGGAACTTGCATTCCTTCTTGGCAATAATACACATCATCTAAGACAAGATTATTAATTGAAATTTCTTGCTCAATATCATCACGAATTACACAAACTTTACTCTCAATCATTACCTTTAACTTATCTAAGACTCTTTTAGCTCTAATTTCTTGAATAATTGATACCATAGAATTACTGATAACAACTAAAAAAAACAAAGCGTTAATGTAAGAATTTACAGATATAATCAACAAAAATAAAATACATTGAATCATATTAAAATAATTGAAGACATTAGAAATAATTATCTCTTTATATGTCTTCGTATTTGTTTTAATCTTTGAGTTAATTAAATTATTTCTTTCTCTTTCCTTAACTTCTAATGATGTAAGACTCACACATTATACCCCCTTATTACATTTTTTCAGGTGCATCAATACCTAGTAAGTCTAATGAAATTGATAATGTTTGCTTAGTTGCAAGAAGTAAAGCAACCCTTTGATTTGTAAGTTCTAAATTATTATTGTCAATAACTTTCAAAGAACCATAAAAACTATGAAAATAGGCAGCTAACTTTTGACAATAGACACAAATCTTGCTTGGCATTCTTGTTTTAGAAGCATCAATAATAACGTTTGTAAACTCACCTAAATATTTAAGTAGATCAACCTCTTTACTATGTGTTAATAAATCATAGGTTGACTGTTTTTTAAATTCTGGAGCATTATTTAAGATCGAACAAATTCTTGCATGGGCATATTGAACATAAAATACTGGGTTTTCATTTGTTTGTTTTCTTGCTAGTGATAAATCAAAATCAAAATGAGTATCAACAGCTCTTTGTAAAAAGAAATACCTTGCAGCATCAACACCAATGTCCTCACATAGCTCTCTGACAGTGATTGCATTACCAGTTCTTTTGCTCATTTTTACTTCTTTTTTACCCTCTACTAGTCTTACCATTTGAATGATATCAACTTCAAGAGCATCTGCACTATAACCCATAGCTTGTATCGCAGATTTCATTCTAGGAATATAACCATGGTGATCAGCTCCCCAAAAGTTTACAAGCTTATCATATCCTCTTTCTAATTTATACAAGTGATTAGCAATATCTGGAGTAAGGTATGTTAAACTCCCATCACTTTTAATAAGAACACGATCTTTATCATCATTATAAAGAGTAGACTTAAACCATAATGCATCATCTTTATAATAAGTAACACCTTTTTCTTTCATTTTTAAAATGGTATCACTAACTCTATTTTCATCATAAAGCGACTGCTCTGAAACCCAAGAGTCAAATTCACAACGAAATAATATTAAATCATTTTTAATTTTTTCAAGTTCTTTTTTTATACCTTCTTTTTTAAAAAACTCTAATCTGCCCTCTGAATTATTAATCCAATAATCTCCTTTTTCATCAGCAATTTTAGCAGCAATTTTCTTTATATCATCACCAAAATAACCATCTTCAGGTAACTCTTGTGTTTGATTAAATATTTGAGCATACCTTGCATACAAAGATAGTCCTAAATTTTCAATTTGCATTCCCGCATCATTAACATAGTATTCTCTTAAACACTCATATCCACTCTTTTTATATAACCTACAAACACTGTCGCCCCAAGCTGCACCTCTTGCATGGCCTAAGTGAAGATTTCCAGTAGGATTTGCACTAACATATTCAACCAACACTTTTTCTTTATTACCACTATTATTTGTACCATATTCATCTTTTGCATCCAAAATCACATTAATGATATCTGTTAGCAATTCTGTATTCATCCAAAAATTTATAAAACCAGGGCCTGCTATCTCAACTTTTTTTATTTCTTTAACACATTTACAAATATCACTAACAATTTCTTCAGCAATTACTTTTGGTGCTTTTTTTAAAATTTTCGTTAGTCTCATAGCAATATTACTCGAGTAATCTCCATTTTTATTATCTTTTGGAATTTCTATCATAACTAATTCATCTTGATTTAAACCATATAATTTAAATATCGTATTTTTTATTCCTTCAACCAGAATGTTTTCTATTTTATTCATTAATACTACCCCTTTCTAATTATTATAAATGGTGTAAGCTCATCACTTTGTCCTGCAGGATTATCCTTTATCATTTTTAAGAATGTTTCATCAGTATACTCACTATCACTACACTTTCCAAGTATTTCTTGTGCAATATCATTAGCATCAACAATGTACGTTGTAAGATTTGTAAGTTTTTTTATTTCATCGCATACACTATCAGCATCTATAGGATTTAATACCGCCATATCTTTATAAATTTCAAATGATGAATTTGGATAAAGCCCATCAATTCCAGCAACCCCGTTACCAACTATTTTATAAAATATACCTCTTTTTCCAATAATTTTACCAAGGCCTGATAAAACTGCTGCAAAAAGGACTTTAGGAAGACCCACAATATTAATTGTTAACTGCAGCTTATGTGGCTCATCCATTCCAATACCAGCACTTGTTCTTAATGCGAACTTACTTAGAAACTTTGCCCATAATCCCAATTTTATATCTTTTCTTTCTACACAGTTATCCTGACACATTGATATAACCTTTTCACTTATTGAAAGGATATCGCCACTCTTACATATTGGCATAACATATTTACCAATAATTTCAAGATAAGATTCTTTACGTTTTATAAAATGTGTTTTAATTGCAAATCTTAAAAATGCATTTCCATCAACATCAATTATTCCTCTTTCATAATATGTGATTCCATTAATTTCTTTTTTTGTACTCAAAGTATTTTTGCTCATAATCTAATTCTCCATATTCAAATTCTATTTTAACACATTTACACTTAATTATTTAATTTATTTTTAAATGAAAGTTGATTTTTATATAATTTTAATATAGACTATTAAATATAGTAAAGGATAAGGAATATGAAAAATTTTATAAAAGAATTTAAGGAATTTGCATTTAAAGGAAACATGATTGAAGTTGCGATTGGACTAGTAATGGGTGCTGCATTTAAAGACTTAGTAAATGTATTTATTGAAGCAATAATCTCACCAGTAATTGGACTACTTTTCAATCAAAATCTTAGTAATATAACAGTAACTTTAGGAAGTGTTATCTTCCCTGTTGGAATACTATTATCAACTATTATTAACTTTATATTAACAGCTTTTGTTTTATTCTTATTTATTAAAGCAGTTAATAGATCAAGAAAAGCTAAAGTCGAAGAAAAAGTTGAAGCAGTAACAAGTGAGGAAGTATTACTTCTAAGAGAAATTGCTAAGACACTAAAAAAATAAAAAAATTAAACCCTCAATTTTGATATTGAGGGTTTTTATATATTCCATTTAATTATCTTCGTATTTTTTTACTTTACACAAACAAATATATCCAATTATAAATAATACTACAAGGGCTAATATACCATATTTACTTTGACCAAATACTGATGCACAAATGGTAATGATTAATGGCCCAAAAAAGTCTGCAAACTTTCCAAAAATATCAAAGAAACCAAAATACTCATTAGATTCACTTTTCGGAACCAGTTTTGCATAGTATGATCTTGAAAGTGCTTGAATTCCACCCTGCGCAATTGCTACTAATACACATAATACCCAAAATTCATAATTCTTATCTAATTGATAGCCATAAATACAAATTCCACAATATATTAATACAAAAATCTTCAGTAAGTCTATTACCTTATATTTTTTGGCTAATTTAGCAGATAAAATTGCAAAAGGGAATGCAATTATCTGGGTTACTAATAATGCTATTATCATCCCAGAATCATCTATACCAACTTCTGCCCCGTAGGTTGTAGCCATTGATATTATTGTATAAACACCATCAATATAACAGAAGTAACCTATAATAAAGTATAACATTATTGGATTATTTTTTATTTTCTTAACTGTTTTAAAAATTCTTTTAAATGATGATGAAACCAAATTATTCTTCTTTTCTAAGTAATGCTTTTGTTTTACATTTTTAAGAAGTGGGATTGAAAATATTAGCCACCAAATAGCAGTAATAATAAAAGATATCTGAGTAGCAGTTTTTGTATCTAAGTTAAAAGGTTGAAATAAAATCAAATAAAGACCAACAATAAATGGAATACAACTTCCAATATATCCCCATGCATATCCATAAGAGGAAATATGGTCCATTCTATCATTATCAGCTACATCAACTAACATCGAATCATAAAACACGTTACAGCTTGCATAAGAAATTCTAACAATAAAAATCAGAGCTAAAAATCCAATCCAATTGCCAACTACTCCAAGCAGCAAACAAGAAAATACCCCAATTACTAGAAAAAAAGTAAATAATTTCTTTTTCATTCCCTTGTAATCAGCTAGTGCACCTAAAACTGGGGCACTAAGTGCGACTATCAAAACAGATACAGTAGTTGTAATTGCATATAAACTTGTCTTCAAGGCTTCTAGTGCCTGAACACTTCCATTTTGAGCAAGTAATGCATTTTTTGAAAATAATAATTTTACTAACCAAAAGTTTGCTACTTCTGAAATTGTTACACTATCAACTAAAGATCTAAAAAATACTGGAATTGTAGCTGTTAGAATTAAAATAAATGCACTATTAGCAACATCATAAAAAATCCAACTTCTCTCCTCTAAATTTAACTTCATATAGAACCCTCCAAACCTATTTTACCATATCAATATAATATACACATTATTATTTTATATAAATTTAATTAATAATTTGATATAATATTAAAAAACAAGGAGATAAAGTATGCCAAGCGTAATAACACACGAATTATTTGCACAAGAAACTCTAAAGTTACTTAGTCCAAATTTAAAAAATACAATCATGAATTTCCCCATGGAATACTCAATTGGAAGTAGTGGACCAGACTTATTCTTCTATTATAATGCATGGCCTTGGCTAAATAGAGAAAAAGCCAAAAATATAAGTCATGTAGGCTCACTAATACATGATGATAATATTAATAAATTTTTTCAAGCTATTTTTACTGAAGCAAAAAGACATCCAACCCCAGATAAAATTAGTTATCTATGTGGTTTTATTTGTCATTGGGCACTTGATAAAAGTGTTCATCCTTACATATTTTACAAAACAGGAGATATTTCAAAAAATGAAGGGATGAACAACCATCGACGTTTTGAATCTCAACTAGACACTTTAATGCTTAAAAGAATAAAAAATTTAAAACCTAAAGAATACCCTTGTTTCTCACTTCTAAAATACAGTAATTCAAGTGTGCAAGCTATCTATGATTTCTATAATAAAGCTGTCTCAACAACATATAACATTGATATATGTATAAATGATATTGAAAAATCACTGTCACATTTCTATAGTATCAGAAAATTTTTATTTGATCCATATAATATCAAGTCTCACTTATTTTTAAAAATAGAGGAAAAATTTTTGCATAACCCATATTGTTTTACATCACTGATAACTCCAAACACTCAAACGAAATTAGATATATTAAATCTTAGTAAAAAAGTTTGGCATCATCCTTGTACTAATGAAGTTTCAAATCTTTCTTTTATTGAAATGTTTAATAAAGCAACATTAGATGCAGCTGATGTCCTAATACTGTTCGATTACTATTTACATGATCGATGCACACTAAAACAGCTGTTACAACTAATAAACAATCAATCATTTGAAACAGGAAAATCAATAAAAATAGAAATGAAGTACTATAATCCAATATATTAAAAAAACCCAAATTACTGGGTTTATTTTTTAAATGGTGGCTCCAGCCGGGATTGAACCGGCGACACACGGATTTTCAGTCCGTTGCTCTACCGACTGAGCTACAGAGCCTTTTGGTTGCGGGAGAAGGATTTGAACCAACGACCTTCGGGTTATGAGCCCGACGAGCTACCAGACTGCTCCATCCCGCGATGTTTAATTGCTATAACATTATAGCATACTTTACTTCTCATTTCAAAAAATTTAATGGCGGAGGGACTGGGATTCGAACCCAGGCGCCAGTTTCCCGACCTACCGGTTTTCAAGACCGGACCCTTCAACCACTTGGGTATCCCTCCATATAATTTTTAAAAATGGTAGACCCTGCAGGACTCGAACCTGCGACCAACCGGTTATGAGCCGGTAGCTCTAACCAACTGAGCTAAGGGTCTATTAAATATAATTGGTGGCGAGAGTGGGACTCGAACCCACGACCTTCCGGGTATGAACCGAACGCTCTAGCCAACTAAGCTACCTCGCCATAATAAATGGTCGGGAAGACAGGATTCGAACCTGCGACCCCCTGGTCCCAAACCAGGTGCACTACCAAGCTGTGCTACTTCCCGATAAAATTTTAATGGCGCGCCCAGTAGGACTTGAACCCGCAACCTTTTGATCCGTAGTCAAACGCTCTATCCAATTGAGCTATGGGCGCACTTTTTCTGTTTTCACAGTGCTATATAATAATAGCAAAATATACATTACAATGCAAGAGAATTTTAAATAATTTACTTTTTATTTTAACTAGAATAAAATGTTATACAATTTTTTAAAAATTTGTATTGCATTTTCTATATCTCTCTTATATAATAGTAAAGCATAGTTTCAATTGGTTCCTTAGCCAAGCTGGTAAGGCAATAGACTGCAACTCTGTGATCACCGGTTCAAATCCGGTAGGAACCTCCAAAATAGGGATATGGCGGAATAGGTAGACGCATCGGACTTAAAATCCGGTGATGGCAACATCGTATGGGTTCAAGTCCCATTATCCCTACCATTCAAAATTAAAAACCTTTGCTAAGGTTTTTTTATTTGAAAAGAATGCTTTTCATCTTTTATAAAATTTAAATTAAAAAGTATCAGATTTAAATATACCTCATTTACCTAAATAAGTGAGTATATTTTTTTATCCAATACTTTTTTAATATTTATTATTTAATTTTAATTTGTATCCACAATTCAGACATTAATTCATATACTTTTTCATCAAATTCAAAGTATTCATCTTTTTGAAAGTCTGCTCGAGGGAAATAAGCGCTATTATCAGCATATATTCCTCCATCTGCAATCATTTCATCAATAACGTTTTTATTAGGGCTTGCATAACCTATCTCCTCTGAATTTGTAAATGCAACATCATCATCAATCATATAATTAATAAATTCATGGGCTAATTTAGGACATTTTGAATTAGCAGGAATTACCATAGCATCAATCCACATGTTTGTTCCAGATTCTGGTAAATAATAATCCATATTTTCATTTTCAGATAAAATATATGCAGCATCGCCACTGTATACTACAGCTAAGGCTTTTTCTCCATAAATCATTGCATCGATAACTTCATCAGTAACATATGATGGCTCAACTTTTTCATCTAAATCAATTAACCATTGAAATGCCTCTTCAATTTCTTGCTCATTTGTAGTATTCATTGAATATCCTAAAGCTTTTAAAGCAATCATAAAACTATCACGTTGAGAATCATACATGAATACATTGCCCTTAAACTTTTCATCCTTTAGGATTTCAAATCCCTTCTCTTTTACAATAGCTGGATCGACAATTGTTTTATCATACAATATTCCAACACTTCCCCAAAAATAAGGCACACTGTATAAATTATCAGGATCAGTAGGTGTATTTAATATTGAATCATATAAATTCGAAGCATTTGTTATTAATGACCAATCAATCTCTTGTAATAAGCTTTCTTTTGATAATCTTTTAATCATATAATCAGATGGAACAAGAACATCGTATTCACTTCCACCAAGTAATTTTGTATACAAAACTTCATTTGAATCATAAAGTGAATAATTAACTCTGACATTGTATTCTCTTTCAAAATCACTAAGAATATCTTGAGAGATATATTCTCCCCAGTTATAAACATTTAAAGTATCACACCCATAAACTCCAACTGGATCAACATCACTTTTCTTAGATGTTCCACATCCAACTATAGTAAAGATCATACTAAATAAAATAAGATTTTTTATAAATTTTCTCATGCTTTTCTCCTTCTCTTTCCAATTAATGGAATTATATTAATTAAGACTAAAATAATAGTTATAACACAAATTATTACAGTTGATAATGCATTAATACTCGGATTTATTCGTTTGTACATAGTATAGACATAAATTGATATATTATTTACTCCAGGCCCTGTTGTAAAAAACGAAATAATAAAGTCATCAAAGGACATCGTAAATGCAATCAATGCCCCTGCAACAATCCCTGGTGTTATTTGAGGAATAATAACCTTAGTTAATGCCTGGAAAGGTGTACATCCCAAATCAAGAGCAGCCTCTGCTAAATTACTATCTATTTGCCTTAGTTTTGGCATTATACTTAAAATTACATAAGGAATACAAAACGCTATATGTGCTAGTAAAAGTGTCATAAATCCAGTTTTAATTTGCAATGATGTAAAAAATAACATTAATCCAATTGCCGTTACAATCTCAGGATTTAACATTGGCAAATTATTTACTTGCGTTATTGCTTCCTTTATAATCCTTTTAGACTTACTTAAACCAATTGCTGTTATCGTTCCGACAATAGTTGAAACTGTTGTCGCAATAACCGCGATTGTAAAGGTATACCAGATTGCTTCCATCATAGTTCTATTTGAAAACATTTTTTCATACCATTTTAAAGAAAAACCTGTAAAATGAGTCAAGCTTTTTGAATCATTAAATGAAAATAAAATAACATATAAAATTGGTAAATAGAAGAATGCTAATAACAAAAATAAATATAACTTAGAAGGTATTCTTTTCATTATTTATCCCCCCTATTTTCATAATCTAATTTCTTTGTTAAAAACATAGATGCAATTATAATTACTGCCATGATCATTGAAATAGCAGCACCAAAGTTCCAATCACCAGTAGTTACGAAGTAGTTCTCTATTAAATTCCCAATTAGTACAAACTCTCCACCACCTAATAATTTTGGTATGAAGAAGCTTGATACAGCAGGAAGAAAAACTAATGTTATTCCTGAAATTACTCCTGGCATTGATAATGGCCAAATAACTTTTCTAAAACATTCAAATTTGTTGGCTCCAAGATCTTCTGCAGCAAAAATTAAGCTTTGATCCATTTTAGCTAGTGATGTGTAAATTTGTAAAATCATAAATGGTAAAAAGTTATACACCATTCCTATATATACTTTCATTTCAGCTGACATAGGAGAAACTGATAAAATACCACGCCATGCATAAGTTCTTACTAACATATTAATCCACATCGGTAGTGTAATAAGCAAGATGATAATCATCCTAGAATCAGACTTGATTTTAGAAATGAAATACGCTGCTGGATAGCCAATTATTATGCATATAATTGTCGTAATAAACGCTAATTTAAGAGATCTTATTAAAACCGATGGAAAGACACTGTCTTTGAAAAATCTTGTAAAGTTGCTGATGGTAAATTGTAGAGTCATTACTCCATTTCCCTGTGTTGTAAAAGCGTAAAATACGATCATCAAGATTGGTAAAACAATCATAATTACTGCCCAAATTGAGTAAGGATAAACTAATCGTGAAAAACTCTTCATTTCTAATCTTTCTCCATTACATGAATATCTTCAGGATCAAATACTAAGCCAACCTTCTCTTGTTCCTTCTTATAATCAGTAGTATGGACGATAAATTCTCGACCTTTTGTTGAGAACTTAATTGGATATATTCCTTCTTTTATATTTTCATCATCAAAATCATATCGAACATCATATATCTCGACAACACTATCATCTTCTAAAGACCATGCTGTTGCATTAGCCCACATTTTTAGATCAGTATCTAAAGCTACACTCTCTTTTATTTCACTTACAGTCTTATAAAAATCAAAAGCTTGTACTGCCTCTTCTTTACTAGCATCTTCAGTATATACAGGATCAACTACTGTAATATCAATTGTAATTGATGTTTGTTTAGCAGTTTCAAAAGTACACTTGTAAACTCCCGGCTTATTTTTAACATCAAATGTAACCTTGCTAATACCAACATCTTCATCATCAAAATTCCACGCTTGAGCATTGGCTCTACCAATTACATCAGCATCTTCAAGTGATTCAACATCTTCTTGATCCATATAAAAGTTACTTGCACTAATTTTCTCATTAGCTTCATCATTAACAATATCACGATCACCAAGCACATGCATATTTACAGTCTTTGAAGTACCTGAAACTGTTTCTACAACAATCTCATAATGTACACCTTTAAACAAAGTAGATACAACTTCACCATTTAGTAAGCCTTGATTTCTTTTTACTAGTTGAATATCTTCTGGACGTATTACAATGTCCACTTCTTCATTTGGTTTAAACCCATGATCTACACAGGTATATTTTTTATCATCAAATTTAACTACATAATCACTAATCATTTGTCCATCAATAATATTTGAATCACCTATAAAGTTAGCAACATATTCATTTACAGGTTCATTGTAGATTTCTGTAGGTGTTCCTATTTGTACAATTTCGCCCTGTTTCATAACAACTATTTTATCACTCATTGTAAGTGCTTCTTCTTGATCATGAGTAACAAAAATAAAGGTAATTCCAACCTCTTGTTGAATTTGCTTTAATTCTTGTTGCATTTCTTTTCTAAGTTTCAAATCTAATGCACCAAGCGGCTCATCTAAAAGAAGTACTTTAGGCTCATTAACTAAAGCTCTAGCAATAGCAACACGCTGTTGTTGTCCACCAGATAATAATGTAACATCACGTTTTGCATAACCCTCAAGCCCCACAAGACTTAGCATCCTTGTAACTTTTTGTTCAATAATATCTTTAGACATTTTCTTTATTTTTAAGCCAAAAGCGATATTATCATAAACATTTAAATGTGGAAATAATGCATACTTTTGGAAAACAGTATTTAAATTTCTTTGATAAGCAGGTACTTTAGCAATATCTTGATTATCAAAAATGATGGCCCCAGATGTTGGTTCTAAAAACCCAGCAAGAATTCTTAAAAGTGTTGTTTTACCACAACCTGATGGACCAAGTAATGTCACAAATTCATTCTCATAAATATCTAAATTTACACCCTTTAATACAATTTGTTTGTCAAATGACTTAACAATATTTTGAAACTGTATAAGTTTTTTCATAGCTTCCCCCTCTTAAAATATTGGTGGTGTACAAACCCACAATACCTTTGCAATTTCTTTTGATTCATTTTTTAAATAGTGATCTCTATCACCCTTTATATAAAATGTCTCACCTTTTTTTACTACTAGACCTTTTGAATCATTACCAAAATACAACTTAACCTTACCAGATAATATATATCCAAATTCTTCACCTTCATGAGGTACAACCTTCTGACTCTCACCATTTAATCGTAGTTCTAGTAAAATTGGTTCCATCTCATTTTTTTGTGCATTTGGAATAATCCAATTAATACAGGACTCACTCTTTTCATCTTTAAAAAAATCATCCTTAGTGAATATTATCTTTTCATCAGTCTCTTCTTTAAAGAATTTAGCCATAGACAAACCTAATGCCTCAGAAATATCTTGAAGAGTTTGAATTGATGGAGACGTCAAGTTTCTTTCTAATTGTGATAGAAATCCCTTTGTAAGTTCACAACGACTAGCCAGTTCTTCTAGTGTAAGATTATTTTTATTTCTTAACTGTTTTATGCGATGACCGATATCCATAAAAACCCCCTTTTGTTTAGTAATAGTAAACAACTTGTTTTAAATTAATAAACCCTTTTTTATTATACTCACTACTAAAAAAAAATCAATATATATTTTAAAAAAAATAAAAAAAATCGATTAATATCGATTTCATTTTTATTTTAATTTACTTGCTGCAGCTTTATCCACAATTACAACTACATCATTATGATCTCTAAGAGCAGTAGCTGGACACTCTTCACTAACGTTTCCTTTTATCATTTCATAGACTGCATCGGCCTTTGATACACCTGAGGCAACAAGTAAAATCTTTTTTGCTCTTTTTATTGTTTTTATACCCATTGTTATTGCCTCTGTTGGAACATCCTCAAGTTTATCAAAAAATCTAGCATTATCTTCTCTTGTTTTATCCTTCAAAGTAACAATATGAGTTGTACTATCAAATGAAGTACCTGGTTCATTAAATCCAATGTGACCATTTCCACCAATTCCTAGCAGTTGAATATCAATGTTATATTTGCTTAATTCATCTTCATATTTATCACACTCTTTTTCAATATCTGAACTATAACCTATTGGAAGGTGAATGTTTTCTTCTTTAATATCTAATCCATTGAATAAATTTTCATGCATGAATGTATGATAAGTTTGTGAATGATCTCTTTTTAAACCGATATATTCATCTAAATTAAATGTCACAACATTACTGTAGCTTGTTCCATTCTCTTTATGATCTGCGATCATATTCTTATATAATCCACATGGACTTGAACCTGTCGCTAAACCTAATACTGGTTGTTCTTTACTGGTAATAACTTCTTTCATTATTTTAAATGCTTCTTTACTAACCTCTTCATAATTCTCAACTTCTATAACTTTAATCATAATTCTCTCCTTTTTTATTATTAAACTTTAACATAAATCTCAGTAAATTTCTATTCCCAATGATGAAATAAAACTTTTGTTTGGTGATAAATTAATTGTCCCTTCTCTTTCACTAAAAGATTTATTACTTTCGCTAAAATCTCCATGTCCATGCCATGGTTCAATACAAATAAATTTTGCATATTTATTTGGTGTTGGTGTCCAAAAAGCAAGCCATCTATAACCAACAACATCAACCTTAACCCCATGTACTCCATCGGTTAGTTGAACTGTAGATGATGAGGCATTTTCAAAACAAAGAGTTTCATTCTCTTCAAATATTGGATAGTTAAGTTCAATAACTTTCTCATTAGCTAAATTAAATGGTCCACATAATCCTTTTAGTGTTTCATTATTACTAAATTCTAAACGATAGTCTTCAAATTTCTTTTCTTTTTCAAAAGGACAATTAAATGCTGGATGAAGACCAAAGCTAAAGGGCATATCTCTTTCTGATTTGTTTTCAATTTTATATAAAACATTCACTTTACTTCCTTTAAGTCTATATTCTACAGTAAGTTTAAACTTAAATGGATATCTTAAAAGTGTCTCTTCATTACTTTCAAATGAATAAATTAAGCAATCATCACTGATACTTTCTAAATTAAATTCAGTATATCTTACTAAACCGTGATTATTCATTTTATATACAGTATCATCAATAAAATACTCTTTACTCCATGTATTTCCAATTATTGGGAAAAGTATCGGAGAAATACCACTCCAGTATTTTTCATTACCATCCCACATATGTTCAATTGAAGTTTCTTTATTGTATAAACTTATAATTTGAGCACCTTTTTTTTCAACTTCAATTTTTATTTTATCATTTTCCAAAATAGCCATTTTTTTCTCCTTGATTATAAAAAATTAAAACAAAAATAATAGAAATTTATTTCTATTATTCAAATAAATCAGTTGATAAATATCTTTCTCCAGTATCACATAGTAATACCACAATATTTTTATCTTTGTATTCTTCTTGTTTAGCAAATTCAATTGCCGCATTCATTACTGCTCCACTTGATGGACCTACTAAAATACCTTCAGTTTTAGCTAACATGCGAACTGTGTCTTTTGCATCTTTATAGCTCACTGGCAAAATTTCATCAACAACGTTAGGGTCGAAATTAAGTGGTACAAATCCCGCTCCAATTCCTTCAATTTTATGAGTCCCGACTGAACCATTTGAAAGAGTTGATGACTCCTTTGGTTCAACTGCAATAATTTTAACATCTCTTATTTCTTTCTTCAGTGCCCTTGCAACTCCACTAATTGTTCCACCAGTTCCAACTCCAGCAATAAAAACATCAATTTTAGCTAAAAGGTCATCAAGTATCTCTTGACCTGTTGTTTTTTTGTGAATATCTGGGTTATTTGGATTTTCAAATTGTGATGGAATATAAGAATTCTCAATTGATTCAAAAAGTTCATTAGCCTTTTTAATAGCTCCACTCATCCCATCTTCACCACATACAATTTCCAGTTTTGCACCAAAGGCTTTTATGAGTCTTTTGCGCTCTGCACTTGCTGAATCAGGCATTACGATTATACACTTTAAATTTAACGAAGCACAACAAAGTGCTAAGCCAATACCAGTGTTTCCACTAGTCGCCTCTATAATTGTAGTATCATTATCAATTTCACCATTATTCAATGCTTCTCGAAGCATGTTTAATGCAATTCTATCCTTTACACTTGATCCAGGATTAAAAAACTCTAACTTTGCATAAATATTGGCTTTAAGCCCAAATTCATTTTTTAAATTTTCACACTTTACCATTGGAGTAGATCCAATTGTATCCGTTATTTTATTATATAACATATAAAACCCTCCAAAAAAATTATAACATAATTAATATAAAATGGTTGAATATTAATCTTAAATATCATATTATTTAATAACCGACAAAGGAGAATTAAAATGTTTGAAGATATTACAATGCAAATACAACATATAAAAAGAAGTGATCCTGCTGCTCGTAACACCTTTGAAATAATACTATTATATCCAAGTATTCATGCAGTTTTACTACATCGTTTATCGAACCTATTATATAGATTTAAATTAATTTTTATATCACGTCTTATTTCACAACTTGGAAGATTTTTAACAGGAATTGAAATTCACCCAAAAGCAAACATTGGAAAAGGCTTGTTTATTGATCACGGAATGGGTGTTGTTATTGGCGAGACCTCTATTATAAAAAATAACGTTAAAATATATCATGGTGTAACCTTGGGAGCCGTAAAAAATACAGAAGACAAAAGACACCCAACTATAATGGATGACGTTATTATTGGTGCTAACGCTACAGTTCTAGGAAATATCACTATTGGAGAAAACTCTACAATTGGTGCCGGGGCAGTTGTTGTAAAAGATGTCCCACCTAACTCAGTTGCAACAGGAATACCAGCTAAGGTAGTTAATAAAACTACCCTATAATGTATTTCAGTTGTAACTTTTTTTATTAGTATTTAAATACATAAAAATGAGAAAAATTATGTCATTAATCAAAGTGATTGTTGCAGAAAATTTTGTAAATAAAAAAAATTAATATTCGAAGTATTGTGTGCCTACATACTTAAGAAGATACATTTAAGACATTATCAATATTGATTCAGAAAGCGGTTTGCCTTATAGAAAGTGTAGAATAAAGGGAGATATAAAATCATGGAGGTTACTTATGAAAGTAAACAAAAAGTATATAGGAATTAGTATTTGCTTTGGAATACTTTTTGGTATAGCATTTGATAATTTAGCCTTAGGTATCGCCTTGGGCGCTATATACGTGGCAGTTGTTTATTATATTAATAAAGATAAATAGTTTTATAAAAGCCTCGATAATAAAATCGAAGCTTTTAAATATAATTAATTTCTAGTCTTTAAACACATGTTTATGTAAGCGATCAAAGGCTTCTTTTACACGAGAAAGTGGTAATGCTACATTCATTCTAATATGACATGGACCATGGAACATTCTTCCATCTTGCCAAGCAACTCCCACATCATTTCCAAGTTTTTGTAAGTCTTCAATTGTCATATTATGTTTTTCGCACCATTTAGTACAGTCAATAAACAACATATATGTACCCTCAGGTTTTGAAACTTCAATACCTTCAAAGTGTTTATCGATATAATCACAGGCATAATTTACATTTTCAGTGATTACTTCACATAATTCATCTACCCATTGATGACCTTCAGGTTTATAAGCACCTATTTGAGCATGCATTGAAAGAACGTTTTGATTATTATAATGTGATAAAGATGACTCCTTTATAACCCTATCTTTTAACCATTTATTATATATAATATGATAACTACCAACTAAACCAGCTAAGTTAAAGGTTTTTGATGGCGCATAAACTGCAATTGTTCTTTGCTTAGCATCTTCAGAAATTGATTGAACTGGAATATGTTTATAACCAGTAATAATAATATCTGACCAAATTTCATCGGATATAACATAGACACCATGCTTCTTAAACAATTCCATAGCTTTTTCAACTTCCCATCTTTCCCAAACTCTTCCACATGGATTGTGTGGTGAACAGAAAACTGTAGCATGGATATTATTTTTAATAATCTTTTTTTCCATATCTTCATAGTCCATACGATAAATTCCTTTTTCATCTTTAACTAATGAACTGTGAACAATATTATAACCACCATTTTCAAGTGACATAGTAAAACCAATATAAGTTGGTGAATGAAGTAGTACATTATCACCTTGTGAGCAGATAACACCTAACCCACTCATTACTCCACCCAACACTCCATTCTCATAACCAATATTCTCTGGTTTAATCCCACTTACACCATTTCTTTTTTCATGCCATGTAGCGATAGAATTAAAGTATTCTTTGGTTGGCATAAAGTATCCAAAAATTGGATGTTTAACTCTTTCTGTAATTGCTTCAGTTATTGTTGGTACTGTTGTAAAGTTCATATCAGCTACCCACATAGGAATTAAATCAAAACCCTCTTTTGGTTTGCTAGGAGCAAATTCTGGGATTGTACCAACTCCATCTATAGCAATAGCATCTTTTCCTTTTCTATCTAAGATAGAAGTAAAATCATATTTCATAGTTAATCTCCTTTTTTATTATTTTATTCTAATTAGTTTGTAAGCTCAAGTGCTCTATTTGCAATCTCTTCTCTTTTACGTATTAAATCTTCTTTTTTAACTGCTCCTCGTTTTAACTGAATTATTGAGAAAAGAAGACATTTTTAGTTTTGCATAAAAAAAGAATTAATCATCAAAATTAATTCTTTTTTAAATTATCTAACAATTTCGCCTTTTGTACATCCTTTAATACCGGCTGCATTTGCTTCATCAGTATCAATATGCATAGCAAGCGCATAAGAATCAGAAACACGAATTACAGTGTCTCCAAATATAGTTTCTCTATCTTCTGATTCCACCTTAACATTAACAATGTCACCATTTTTAACATTATATGTTTCTGCATCCTTACTAGTCATATGTACATGTCTTTTAGCAGCGATTACTCCTTTATCAACAGTAACCTCTCCCTTAGGCCCAACAATAGTTATTCCCATGGTTCCTTCAATATTACCAGATTCTCTGATCTTTGCTTCAACACCAAGAACTCTAGCATCAGTTAGTGATAGTTCTAACTGTGTTTCTTTTCTTGTTGGTCCTAAAATTGTAACATTCATTTCTGAACGACTTCCTTTAACACAAACTTTTTCTTCACAAGCAAATTGATTTGGCTGTGATAAATCTTTTTTTGGAGTTAACTCATAACCTTCTCCAAACAATGTTTCTAAATCTTTTTTTGATAAGTGAATATGTCTTGCTGAGATTTCAACAATAAATTTTTCTGCCATATTATACCTTCTTTCCATTTATATTATATTATTATATCTGGACTTATTCAACCATTCTAAGGTATATTTAATAGTTTATAATTATTCCGCCATCCATAGCATAAAAAGTTGTTAGTCCCTTACACTTAAAAATCGTTATATTTGCATTAGGAAATTCTGCTAATATCTTTTCTTTAATATACAAGGCACTTTCTTCATTATTACAATGATGTATTCTAATTTTCTTATCGTTAAGATCTTTAGCATTCGCCATCATTTCAACCATCTTATTATAAGTAGACTTAATTCCTCTAACTTTTTTTACAACTTCTATTTTACCCTCTTCAGTATTTGAACAAATTAATCTTATATTTAATGTTTTAGCAATAGTACCTGCAAGATTACTCATTCTTCCAGTTTTAATTAAATTTTCATAACTACCCATTGTAAATATAATGTCTATTTCTTTATTATATTTTTCTAATTCAGAAACAACCTCATTAAAACTTAAATTATTCTCAATTAATTCAAGAGCTTTTTCCATCATTAAGACTAAATGACCACCAACAGACTTTGTATCACAAACAAATATGTTCTTACTAGGATTATCATTTAAAACTAAATCTTTAGCCATTCTAGCACTGTTGAAAGTGCCAGATAATCCACCAGTAAGAGTAAAACATAAAACATTGTCTGATTTAGAAAATCCATTTACAAAATCACCTGGTGATGGACATGCTGTTTGAGATGCCTTTTTATTATCACTTATTCCTTTAATTAACTGTGCTACATCAATATTATCATCATCAACAAATTCTTTATCTTCTGCAATTATTTTCAAAGGTGCAACTGTAAAATCAACACCAATATCAGTAAAGTCTTTTTCTTTTAAATCACTTCCACTATCAACTACTATACCCCACTTCATAAAAAAAATCCTCCATCTAGTTTACAATACTATATTATAATATATTTAATTCTATGTCAACTAGTATCGATTTTTATATAAGCTTATGTTATACTATAGAATAAGAGGTGAATTTTATGAAAAACAAAACACTAGAAAACTTTAAACTCCCCCGCTGGGAAGATCTTCCAAATATTGATTTATATAGTGAACAAGTTATTTCATATATCTTAGATATCCTAGAACCATTAAGGATAGATAAAGATGAACCGTTATTAACAACATCGATGATTAATAACTATGTTAAATGTAAACTAATACCACCAGCTAATAAAAAAAGATACAACAAAGGTCATATCGCTTTTTTAATTATCGTATGTATTTTTAAAAAAATATATGCTCTTGATAAAATCGTTAAGATGATTAACATTCAAAAAGATATCTTTGAGACAAATGTTGCATACGATTACTTTTGCATTGAGTTAGAAAATTCTTTAAAAAGTATTGATATCAATAATATGGTTCTTAGTAAAGATACTACAAAAACCAATAGAGAAGAACGCTTATTTGTAAGAGCTTCTGTAAATGCATTTACACTAAAATATCTAGTTGAGTTATACCTTCACCAACATTAGCGATTTCGTATAATAAACCTAAGAATATTTTTGCTAAAACGATTCAAACAAAGTAAAAAATATTTGTTCTTATCATTATTAAATCTAATATATTTATTACGCTTCCATTTAGGGAAGTTTTTTTTCATAACTTTCATACTGTCTCGATATAATTGTTCAAAATTATCAGATCGCATAAAACGAAACATTCCAAAAAGACATAAATTTTCAATATGTAAATACTCTATTTCATCATGATAAGTTTCCATTAAATCATTATCTATATAGTAATCTCTAACCATATCTAATACCACAAAGATATCATTTTGTTTCTTTGAATTATTACTTGACATAATTGAACCAAATCTTTGACGATAATTCACAAGAGCTTCATTAACATAGCCAATTTTATCTGACTTAGTTATTATCATTTGATTTACTAAAATATCTTCAAACCATATATCTTTTGGAAATTTAATATTATATTCTTTAAAAAAAGATCGTTTATAAACTTTATTCCAAACAAACATAGAAGATAATAAAGCTTTCTTTTTCATATCAATAATATTCCATGGAGTAATCCCAGGTGATATCCATGATGGATGTTTACTCTCATAAAAATAGTTAATATCACAACATACAATATCGTAGCCTTCATTTACTTTATTTATCATTTTTTCAAGATACTTAGGTTCAACATAATCATCACTGTCTATAAATGTTATGTAATCTCCTAATGCATAATCTATACCATGGTTTCTTGCAGAGCTTAAACCTCCATTTACCTTTGATATTAATTTGATAATTGGGTAGGTTAAACTCATTCTTTCAACGATTTTAAAAGATGAATCTGTTGAACCATCATTTATAACTAAGATTTCAAAGTCTTTAAATGTCTGTGTCACAAGACTTATAAGACATTGCTCAATATAATCTTCCATATTAAACATTGGTATTATTACGGATAATTTCATATTACATACCCTTTAATTCATCAAAAAATTTAAGAGATCTTTCTATTATTGAATCCATATTATAATACTTATATTCTGCTAATCTTCCAAGTAGATGAAGATTTTTAATATTTTTTATTAAATCACAATAATCTTGGTATTTTTTTTGATTGCCATCAGTAAAAATAGGATAATAAGGTATATTACCTAATTTTGCATTACGATTATATTCCTTAGGAAATTCTTTTGCAAGTGTTGATGATTCTTTGGGATAATTACTCATCATAAGTTTGTACTCAGTTATTCTTGTAAAAGCGTGTTCTGTTTCAGGAGTTGGATAATTAATTGTTGTAGCACTCTGTTTTGTGCCATTAAAAGATTCTATTTCAAAATATAGACTTCTATAAGGTAGTTCCCCTAGTTTATAATTAAGTAAATCATCTACAGCACCTGTATAAATTACTGGACAATCAATTTTTTTATTTTCAAAAAACACACAGTTATTTTCTAAATCTATCCTTATTAAATCTTTAGCATCTGTGTTAAGTCTTACTTCAATATTGTTATGATTTAACATCTTATTAAAGATACTAGTATAACCATCCATAGGCATCATCTGATACTCATCTTGAAAATAGCGATCATCTTCACCAACAAGAATTGGAACTCTTCCAGTAACTTTTGGATCAATTTCTTCAGGAGATAAACCCCATTGTTTCATTGTATAATGTTTAAAAACATGCTCATAAATAAATTCTGCCAACTCTTTTATTTCAACATCTTTATTTTTCTTAAGTTCAAGTATTGGCACTTTAGAATTTATCCCATATGATTTAATTAAAGATTTTTTTAATCTTGCACTCTTTTCTTTATCAAAACATTTTTCAATACTAGTTAAATTAAATGGAATAGGTACAAGCGAAGACTCTACCATCCCTAAAACCCGATGCTCATATGAGTGCCAACTTGTAAACGTTGAGAGATAATCTACAACTCTTTTACTATTTGTATGAAAAATGTGTGGACCATATTCATGTCTTAAAACTTTATTTTCATCAATATAATCATACATATTTCCACCAATATGAGATCTTTTTTCAATAACCAATACTTTCTTATTCTCTATTGTTGCAAAACGTTCTGCCAAAGTTGCTCCAGCAAAGCCCGCACCGACTACAATTACATCAAACATTATCTTCCTCCATACATTTTTTCATAATAATTTTTATAATCACCTGATACTATTCTTTGCCACCATGATTCATTAGACAAGTACCAATCAATAGTTCGTTTAAGCCCTGTATCAAAATTATACTTCGCCTTCCAACCAAGTTTTTCAATTTTTGTCGGATCTATTGCATATCTTAGATCATGCCCTTTACGATCTGTTACATATTCTATAAGTGATTCAGGTTTATTAAGTTGTTTAAGAATCATTTTTACAACACTTAAGTTTGTTTTCTCATTATGTCCTCCAATGTTGTATACTTCCCCAATAACACCCTTCTCAATAATCAAATCAATAGCAGCACAGTGATCATATACATGAAGCCAATCCCTAACATTTTCACCTTTGCCATACACAGGAAGTTTTTTATCCTTGAGCGCTCTTGAAATCATTAATGGTATTAATTTTTCTGGAAAGTGATAAGGACCATAATTATTTGAACAACGAGAAATTGTAACAGGTGTTTTAAATGTTCGATGATTTGCTAAAACTAAAAGATCAGCTGATGCCTTACTTGCAGAATATGGACTTGAAGTACTAATTGGAGTACTTTCTGTAAAAAACAAATCTGGACGATCAAGCGGTAAATCACCATATACTTCATCAGTAGAAACTTGATGAAACCGAGATATATTATACTTTCTTGTAGCATCTAATAAAACTTGAGTACCAACAATGTTAGTCATTAGAAATATTTCTGGATTTTCTATTGATCTATCCACATGGCTTTCTGCAGCAAAATTAATCACACAGTCAAACTTTTCTTCCTCAAAAAGTTTATATACAAATTCTCTATCACAAATATCACCTTTAACAAATTTAAAATTTTTATTTTTAAGTGCTTCTGATAAGGTTTCTAAATTCCCAGCATATGTTAATTTATCAAGACAAACAACCTCATAATTTGGATGTTCATTTAAAATATAGTATATAAAATTACTACCAATAAAGCCCGCTCCTCCAGTTACACAAATTTTCATTTTAGCTCCTCCTTTATTCTTTTAATTTCACTAATTATTCCATCTTCAATCGATACCATAGGTTCATACTTTGTAATAGCTTTTAACTTATCTGTATTTAATACAATAGTATGTACAATACTAGTTGGTGATTGTTTAAAAATAATATTTAATTTTAATGATTGATTATCTAAAATATCAAATATTTCTTTCATGCTAACACCTTTTGAAGATGCTACATTTATAATTTCATTTTTAACATCTGACTCAATTAATAGCTCAATGTATTTACACAAATCACTAATATAAAGATAGTCTCTAGTAGAGTCAATATCATTCCACAATTCAAAATTCTCATTTTTAATCGCCTTATAAATAAGTATCGGAATTACCCCTTGTTTTTTATCTGTTAGCTGATAGCCACCATAGGGATTACTGATTCTTAAAATCAAATATTCAAGATAACTTTCTTTAATTAATTCCTCGATAATTAATTTACTTTTTGCATATAAATTAACAGGTCTAACATCAGTTGTTTCATCAGCTTTTTCTGTGCAATCACCATATATTGTGCCACCACTAGAAAAGAAATAATATGATTTAATTTCACACTCTTTTAAATTTGAATATAAACCATCATACTTATGTTTAATATTATCCAAAATTTTCTGATCATCTTGATCATTTAGTGTACTAGAAATTAAAGACAATGTATCTATAACAATAGCATCTTTCAATAAATCTTTATACTTGAAAATGTCATCACTAAATACATCACAATTCTTAAATATTAAGGATCTTTTACTATACTCATTTTCTAAACCAAGTACAAAAACATCATGTTTTTTCTTTAGTGTTTCACTTAAATTATAACCAAGATAGCCACAACCAAGAAAAATAATTTTCATCTTTTCCTCCTAAGACTTTTTATACGAAGTCCTTAAAGTTCCTTTAGCAACAAATTTTAAGTACTGCGCATACTGCCCACTACCATAATCTTCAGCAATTTTAAGCAGTTGATTTTTATCTATCCATTGATTATAATAAGCTATTTCCTCTGGAACAGAAATCTTTATACCTTGAACTTCCTCAATGGTCTTAACATAGTTACTTGCAACTCCTAAGGCATCAATTGTGCCAGTATCTAACCAAGCAAAGCCTCTACCAAAGACCTCACAATCTAAATCATTATTTTCTAGATATACTTTGTTTAAATCTGTAATTTCATATTCACCACGATCTGACATTTTTAAATTTTTAGCATATTCAACTACTCTATTATCATAGAAATATAAACCAACTACAGCATAATTACTTTTAGGATTAGCAGGTTTTTCTTCTAAACTTAACACTTTTCCATTTTCATCAAATTCAGCGACACCAAATCTTTTAGGATCTTTAACATACTGTCCAAATATTGTAGCCTTATTATGATTCTCACTGGCTTTCTTTAATATAGAACCAAAATTGTTTCCATAGAAAATATTGTCTCCTAAAATTAAGCAAACATCATCATTACCAATAAATTCTTCTCCTAAAACAAACGCTTGAGCAAGTCCATTAGGTTTTTCTTGCACCTTATACTTAATTGAAATTCCAAGTTGTGAGCCATCACCCAATAATTTTTCAAAATTCGGCAAATCATGGGGTGTTGATATAATTAGTATTTCTTTTATTTTTGCTAACATTAAAGTACTTAGCGGATAATAAATCATTGGCTTATCATAAACTGGAAGAAGCTGTTTTGAAGTAACCTTTGTAAGAGGATATAATCTTGTACCACTTCCACCAGCTAGTATAATTCCCTTCATTTTAATACCTCCATCTCTTTAATTATTTTAACATATTATTACTCATTAAAAAAATAATAAAAACTCTTTTGTAATAAATTTCAAAAGAGTTTTTTATAATCAGTTATTCCTCAATCGGTTCTTCAGTTGGTATTTCAGTAGGTGGCACAGTAGGCGTTACTGTAGGTGGTACTGTTGGCTCTACTTCATTTGCCTTATATCTTACAGTTACAGACATATTACTTTGACCCATTGTAACACTCGCTCCACTTGTTGTTCCCTCAAAAGCAACAAATGTATAACCATTTATCGTCGGTGCAACAACTGTATGAACTGCTCCTACACTTAAATTAACATTTTTGGCACCCATAATGGAATTACCATTAGAATCTAGATAATTAATAGTTAGTACTTTAGATACAACTTCTTCTTTTTTATATCTAACTACGACATTTATATCAGCATTACCCATAGTAACATCTGAACCAGATGTTGCCCCTTCAATTGCAGTAAATGTATAACCATTGATTTTTGGAGCAACTACAGTATGGACTGCCCCAACTTCAAGTTCAACTACCTTTGCATTTGCAATTGCATTATTATCTTTATCTAAGTAGCTAATTGTTAAATTATGGGTTTCTGCAACAGCTTTCCTAGTTACTTTTACTGTAAAGGTAATATCAGAATCTAACATTACTCCACTTATTTTACCATTACTAAATGTATAAGGATTTTTATCAGTTGTTCCTTTAACACTAATATCTTCTTTTTTAATATTTTCAATCGAATCTTTTTGAATAGTAATTGTATACTGTTGATCTAATTTGAATGAATCTGCATAGGCCATTGAAGAAATTTCTTTTCCTGTCTTCTTATCAACATAAAGTACAGTTACCTTTGATGTTTCTGCAACTTCATCAACACAAGCATTTGTTTTTTCATCAAAAATTTGACCATTTTCACATTCAACTGCAACAGGTTCAGAACCACGCATATTAACTTGTACATTGATTACAGAGAAACTTGAAGCATCAGTACCAGTAGCTACATCGTAAGAAAGGATTCTACCATCTGATAAATCACTTCTAAATCCACTCATACTCTCACCAACATACTTTATATTAACTTGAATTCCAAAAACTTTACTCCAAGATTGCAACCTACCAATTGGTAATCCAACAAAATTACCAAGAGTAGATGGAACCTCTGGAGAAACTTTTGCTTCATTATAGACTGTTTGTCCAATTTGAGGAATATCAAACATCCAGTTTGCACTCCATCTTATCGTCTTATCAGCACTAATATCACGCTCTAAATTAATATTTCTTAGGATGGCATTTCTAGTATCTTCAATTGATCCTTTATATAACCTATAAATATAAATTGAAGTTTGTGTTTCATTATTCCAAAGACCAGAATTATACCCCATAACTCTTGAGCTTGATATGTTAAATATTCTTTCATAATGTTCTTTGTCATAGTAACGATTTGCCTTTTTAATAGTATAGTTAAAGAAAGTTATCATTTGATCCGTGGTAAAGTTGGTACGCATATTATCACCAGCTGCATCTAACATTTTTAAAACTTTATTAATATCTCTAGAGCGCATAATTTCACTTAATACACCAACAATTACCTTTTGTTGATTTGCTTGTCTTTGAAAATCTCCGGAAGCATATAGTTTTCTCTCACGAGCAAATGCAAGAGCTTGTTCACCATTTAAATAAACATCTCCTCCTCCTGGAACGTATACTGTCATCTTCCCACGAGTAGATGATGAGTCTTGACCAACGAAGGCCGTCTCATTATAAACAGTAATACCACCAAGAGCATTAACCATGTCAACTATTCCCTTAAAGTTACTCTCAATATAATAATCAATTTCAACATCAACTAAATCTTCAACAGTATCAATAGTACATTCTCTAGATACCGCTCTTGCATGTCCAATTTTATCAGAATTCTTACCACTATAACACGCAATTGGAACATAGCTATCACGTGCAATTGAAGTTAAAGTTACATTCATACTTATAGGATTAACAGAAGCTAACATCAAAGCATCAGAGCGACCTTCATCAACACCAATAATCAAAACAGTAAAAGGTTCAGAAGTTATATCTTTATCAGCACCTAAAACAGTTTTAGTTTCAATTGAATCTGAGAAATTTTCTATAACTACGGTTTTATCTAAATCATCAATTAAACCTTCATTTACCTCTAACTGAGCTATATAATTTGATGGTAAAATAGCAACTTCAATCTCACTACTAAAAAGTGCTAAAGATAAGTCTAGAGTACTATCGTATTCAATATACTCTACAGCAATAGCTTCATTTGCAAGATGCTCCTTACCAAGCAAAGAAACACTAGTACCAGCAACATAACCAATATGTTTACCCTTTGTATCAGCTAAAGTACTTATTTCATTATTTTCATATGTTACATAACTAACTTCGATATGTTCTGTTTCTTTCTCACTTGTTATTTTACCAATATTTTTATTAACGCTTGATGAAACATATACACCGTAGGCACCACTAAATAAAGTTAATATTAATAAGCAACTAACTGAGATTAAATACACTATTTTCCTTGTTCTAATTTGCATGGCCAAGCCAACATTAAGCGCAATAAGAACAACTAAGATAATTAAATTTAAAACGATAAATATTTCTTTACTAAGATTACTATACTTTGATAAGTTATATAAAGTTATAAAAACTAATAAGTTTGCAATAACAGTTAAAACTAGAAAGCCAATATTTAAAGTTGTAAAATCTATTGGAAATTTTTTTACACTATTCTTTTTCTTTTTCATTTTTTTGCCTCCTAATCATAATTGTCATAAAACTGAACTATCTCTAATCTGCCATTGTTGTCAATTACAGTAAAGTATCCTGTTTTTTGAAACTCCGATGTATCAAATGCTGCATCTTTATATGTCCACTCAGCAACAATGTAATATGCTTTATATTCCGTATATCCTATTTTAAAATATCCACCATCTTCTTTAGTAGTTATATTAATCGAATCAACTTCTAGCAATTTATCTCGACCATATTTTTCGATATAAACATCTAAATCAGAATAAAAAGTCCATCTAGATCTAACATCATACATTACAAACTGCGGACCATACAGGTACTGCAAACCACCAACTTCATATGTTCCATCTTTATTTGTCCAAGTGAAGTAATCAGCAACAAAGGCTTTAACAACATTTGCAGAAATTTCAAGCTGATCATTTGTTTCTAATGACTTTGTTAATTCATCAAATACCTCAATTGAGTAATCAGTTGGATTATTACCAATAATATATTGATCATTTTTCATTGAACTATTTGAATCTAAATCAACAGTGTCACCACTGCCAGCTCCTTTTCCAAACATGATTGAAAATACATTAAAAGCAATCACAAGTATTACAATCACACATAAAGCAAGTGCAGTTAAAGTCAAATATATATTTATTTTCTTATTAATATTCTTATTTTTTTTCATTTTTTTCCTCCAAACAACCATAGCTTTTTCTTATAACATAGTTTGGTCTTTTCTTTACTTCCATATAGGTTTTAGATAAGTACTCGCCCATAATGCCCAGAGCTAATAGCTGAATTCCTCCTAAAAATAAAATCATAACCATCATACTTGGCCAACCACTAACAGGATCTCCAAATATTAATGCTCTTATAAAGATAAACACCATAAGAACAAAAGACAAAAACGATATGAAGAAGCCCGAGAATGTCGCTAGCCTTAAAGGAGCAACAGTAAAGGCCACAATTCCCTCAATAGCATATTTTAATAAGCCATAAAACGACCAACTCGTCTCACCAGCAACCCTTTCAACATTTTCATACTCTAGATATTCTGTTTTAAATCCTACCCAAACAAAAATACCTTTAGAAAAACGATGATATTCTTTAAGCTTAAGAATTGCATCAACAACTTCTCTTCTCATAAGTCTGTAATCTCTAGCACCATCGACAATATCAACGTCCGAGAACTTATTAATCAACTTATAAAACATTCTAGCAAAGTAAGATCTGATCTTAGGCTCACCGGCTCTGGAAACTCTTCTTGTTCCAACAATATCTACATCTGAACTATTAATTTTTTCAAACATTTCAAATAATAATTTTGGAGGATCTTGTAAATCAGCATCCATAACAGTTATAAAATCACCAGTAGCATGTTCTAAACCAGCTAACAACCCACTCTCTTTACCGAAATTTCTACTAAAATCAATGACTTTAACATGCTTTTTATCTTTTTCATAAACTTTTAAGCACTCATCCAAAGTTGTATCTTTTGATCCATCATTAACAAATATAATTTCGTAAGAAAGATCCATTTTTTTCAAAACTTTTAAAAGTTCTTCATAAAAAAGTGGTATTGTTTCTTTTTCGTTATAACATGGAACTACAATTGATAAAAGTAACATTTTTCTTCCTCCATAACGTTTTATATTATACATCAATTTATTATAAAAGTATATAAACGATAAATTATTAACCCTTAATCAAGTTAAATATTTTAGCAAATATCATAATATTTTTTTCTGTGACAAGTTTAAAATATCGGTTTTTCATTGACTTAACATTATCTAAATAAGTATTTTTTTTCCAAGATGGAAAGCTAGTATTTAATAAATTCCAGCCCAATAAAATTGTTTTTTTTCGATCATCAATATCTTTAATTTGTGAGCTTCTTAAAAAACTATTACCTAAGAAAAATCTAATATGTAAGTACTCTAACTCTTCTTTATATTTAGAATATAAATTGTTTTCTTTGTAAAATTCAACTATTAGTTCAAATACTCTAATCATGTTTTTTACTTCATTATTATTGGTATGAGTAATGCTACTATCATGTTGATAGTAGTCTACAAATGATTCATCAATAAATTCTACTTTTTTTATTAATGGTGTTAAACAGTATAAAAAGTAAGCATCCTCGTATCTATTTCCACTTGGAAATTGTATTTTACTATTAGTTATAGTTTCAGTTTTATATATTTTATTCCAAAGAGTAGCGAAAAGATTAACCAACATATCTTTCTCAATTTGATATGGTCCCTCTTTCTGTGTTCTTCGCTTATTTGAATAGACCCAATCAAAATTACAAACAACAACATCAGCATCATTTTTTATTGCACATTCATACATTTCTTCAAACATTGTTTTTTTAGCAACATCATCACTATCCAAAAAGCCAAAATATTTTGTTTTTACCTTTGAAAGTCCAAAATTTCTAGTAGATGCAATCCCTTGATTCTCTGTTTGATAAGCTCTAATATTACTATGTTTAACTTTAAATCTATCGATAATTTTTTGAGTTGAATCAGTTGAGCCATCGTTAATTACAATAATCTCAATATCTTTTAAGGTTTGATTTACCAAACTATTAAGACATCTTTCAATAAAATTCTCTGAATTGTAAGCTGGTACGATAACACTAAAATCACTCATCTTTTAGCACCAACTTATTAAGCAAGATCCCACAAATAAATGCTAACCAAACTGATGTTAACATTTGGTCCATGGTATGCCCACTTGTATAACCTACACCAAAGCCCATAAGCAATGATGAACCATATATAATTATTTCAATATTAAAGTACTTCTTGAACCCTCTAAACATTTTATATATAAAAAGTAATGCCAAAATAAGCCATGGAAGCAGTGTTAAAGAAAACCCTGCGATACCAAGCGTTAAGAACTGTTGAATAAAGTCTTTTTCAAGTATTATTGATCCTGTCATAAAAGTTGAATAGCCTGCACCTAAAATATGTTCATAAGGTTTTAGAGCACTCAATTTATAATCCATAAATATTTTTTGAACCTGTCTTCCATTGATACGATCATAAACATCCATCTCTATTAAGTCAACCCAGAATTTAGGGTCATATGTATAGTGGTACCAGTATGTATAATACTCCTTTGAAACTGTGTTAATATAACCAGCCTTTATACCATACTGCTCAAACATATAAATATAGAATTGATCAAATTCAAAACTTCCAGGCACAAGTGCTTCTCCTTCAATTTTTGCTTTTGTTATTGCTTTTGAATTTGAACTTGAATCGGCAATCAGTGGAACATCCTTTGCAGTATTTATTTTCTGATTGACTACAGCAGGTGTATAAGGTAAAATCACAGAAACAATTGCAACTACAACTAGTGGAAAAATCATATTTAAAAGTAAAAACTTCTGATTTTTTATCGCAACATCAATTAAATAAACAACGATAAAATAAGCAGGAATTAGTATTGCACCAAAAGTTGCTACTCTTGTTCCTAACATTAGCATTGCAAAACTATGCATGATTATTAATAATCCAAAAAGAATTTTTTCTTTATTTTCTTTAGCCTTAACGAAAAATAAATATAAAAGTGGTAAAACTATAAACATTAAAATACCAATAGTATTTCCTTCTGCAAAGAAAAATTTTGTTGCTAGTAGCCTAGCTTCAAAAGTATATGGAGAAAACCATGAAAAGATATTAGCAAAAGCATCACCACCGTAAGTACAATAACCAAAAATCAATAAATTTGAGACGAATATTGGTAAAGCAACAAGTAATGACATGGCTACAGCTAATTTTTTTATTAAGTTTTCGCTAGGTTTTAATAGTGTAACACAATACATAAGACCAAAAGGTAAAATTAATGTTGCAAGATAAATTAGCTCTTTAATGGGACTATATTTAAAATTAGTGCTAAATCCCATAACATCTCTTAAGTATGCTGCCTGTTGGTTATGCAATATAAAATAAATTAAGAATACTACTCCATATAATACACTTAAAATTAAAGTTTTTTTCTTATTTTTTGACTTTTGAAAATACCCCCAAATACAAAGTAGTGGTAAACCTAAAAAGCGAACTACAGTTGCAATCCTTGGTAATCCAAGCTTGTCTAATTGATTATAAATTAAATAATCTAAATCAATAATCGGCTGAATAACAATAAAAAAGATTACTAGTAACTCCCATCTTTTCTCAGTAAATATTTTTTTCATATTTCCCTCCATAACAGTTACAAGACATTTTGAAACTGCTCTAAAATCTTATCATTAGGATACTTGTAATCAACAAGTTTATCTTTCATATTTGTAAGTATATCCTTTTTACAAATTATGTCAATATACTTTTCAATGAACGACTCATCATCATTATCACAAATCCAACCATGAAAATCTTTTGTGATTTGTTCACTAATTCCACTAACTTTGGTAGCAAGAACAGGTGTATGACAAATTAAGCTCTCATTAACAATTGTTGCAAAACCTTCATATTCACTACTTAGAGCAAATAAATCACATTTTGATATAAGGGCATATGGGTTACTCATATATCCTAAAAATTTAACCCTAGATAAATTGTTTAACTTAACAAAATCTTTAAGCATCCGTTCTTCCTGTCCTCCACCAACAATGAATAAATTATGCTTAATACCCATTTCAATAGCTTTTTTATGAGCCAAAAGAACTCTTTTAACATTTTTTTGAGGATGAAACCTTGCAACAACAACAACGTTAGTTTCTTTTTTATTTAAACTTATATCGCACTTCATACTCATTCTAGCTTCAACTCTTTCTGTATCCATTAGATTATGAATTGCTAAAGTATTACTAACACCAAAAACTTTTTCATAAGCCTCTACAGCTTCCTTAGAATCAGATAAATTTAAGTCAATATTCTTAAGAACCTTTTTCATTAATTTCATATGATTTTTAGAATAATTACAAACACTATAATCAGTTAATACCCAATTTATTTTTTTTCTGCTATTACCATATGCACTAAAAATTGTACAAAAACCCTCTTTTGCAGCAACTTCTATATCATACTCTTTTTTTATAATTTTTTTTCGCTCTTTTTTTATTTTAAATTCAATCAAACCTGATTTCATATAAAATATTAATAGAAGTTTTTTTATAATTTTAAAAATTCTTTTTTCTTTAATAAGTTGTTTAATTGGATAATCTACAACATTAAAAAATTTAGACGTTTCTAAAACATTAACATCACTGGGAATTTCATTAAGTAATTCCCCTCTTTTATGCAAAATTAAACAATCAATTTCATATTTGTCGCGATCAAGGTTAGCCATTAAGGTATTTAGGACTCTCGCAACTCCACCCATCATCATTTCATCGTTGACAAACAGTATTTTCTTTTTACTTCCCATAAAAAAATCTCACCATTCTAGTATTATCTGTGTCTAATAATTTATAGATTATTTTCTTTTTAAAACTTGCATTTTTATAAAAAGCGTCATGTCGATACTCTGGGTAGTATTTTCTTAAGTGTCTCATATTTTCTAAAAGATATTCATCAATCATTTCTTTATTTTCAAAATCCTTTATTTTAACTGTCGTTATATCTAATCCATGAACAATATATAAATGATATAGCTCTTCCAATACGACACTCTTTGCCCCTTTGGACTGGACATATTTTATACAATTATCAATAGCATCATAAATGTCAAATATTTTCTTACTTGCAACATGTACAATTGATCCTGTTCTCTGATAATAAAAGTAAAGTGCCTTATCAACTTTAACAACTTTTTTTGCAAGATATAACAATTTAGGTATGGTTGCTAAATCCTCATAAACCTTGTTAACTGGAAAGACAATATCATTAAATAAGTATTTCTTATAAAGCTTATTGCAAGCACTATTATTTATTCTAATTAAACTTGGATTATCATTGATACTACAACTACTAAATTTACCACCACACGAAAAGCTTTTTCTACCATCATCAAAGTGATATTCCATATCACAAACACAAATATCACCATTTTCACTTGTTATTTTATCAACCATGATTTCAACCATATCACTAGCAACATAATCATCACTATCAACAAACAATAAATAGTCTCCGCTAGCATGTTGTATCCCAACATTTCTAGCATCACTTAGACCACCATTTTCTTTATCAATAACTTTAATTCTATTATCATCTAAAGAATACTTATGACATTTGGCTGCCGAGTTATCTGTAGATCCATCGTTGACTAAAATAATTTCAATATTAAAATATGTTTGATTTAGTAAACTCAAAATACAACGATCAATATAGTTTTCTACATTGTAAACCGGAACAACAATTGATACCATTTCTCTCATTTTAATCACCTTCTAAATTATAACAAAAAATAGAGATTTTTTAAACCTCTATTTATTGTTATATTTGTACTGTGTATAATAGCTAAATGATTCGTAATCACGGATTGTTTCACTTAAATCTTCAGGGTACTCCTCACCTCGATAAAACCAATCATCCTTATATTTATAAGCATATATATTTTGAACAGGTAGCACTTCCTTCAAATCTTTTAAATAATTTAAATATGAAGATCCTTCAAGGTTTAAATAATCAAATAGCTCTGGAACCAAATACATTGGAGAAATAAGATTACCTTCTAAGGTGTCATCAACATTTAAAGATTCTTTTGCACTTGGATTAAGATAGAATAAATATGGCGTTGTATAATTATTAATTAACCCTTCAACTTCAGATGTATTCATATTAGTATTTGTATAATTATACCACTCTTTTACTTTACCATTAGTACCAAGGGCTGGCAGATGATCACCAAATAAGACTAAAACAATTGGATCTTCACTTGCATCTAGTGTATCCTTTAAAAACTTTAGTTGATTATCTGTTCTTTTTACCCAAAATAAATAATTATTTACAACCGTATAAAGTTCCTCTGACATATTTTCATCATAAGGTAAATAGTGTTGGTCATCTAAGGGTGTTGTTGCATATGGCCCATGACCTTGAATAGTTGTAGCAAAATCAAAAGCGTTCGAATTTTTTTCTACTGAATTTAAAAATCTATAAGTTGCCTCTGGAATAAACATATCATCAGACATTAATTTATAATTACCCCATTTGTAACCATGATCATAACTTTGATCAATTTCAAATATATTTTCAAATGGTGAAAATACATCAAAACCAAGCCTGAAGCTAGCTTTATTTCTTCCATAAAAATAAGCTAGGAAAGGATGCATAAACTCTGTTGCATATCCTTGTCTTTTAAAGAATTGTGGGAAACTCTCAGTTTCTTTTATAAAAGAACCTAATTTATTATAGCCGGTCATAGAAGCTCTCTCAGTTTGAATAGTACCTCCAGCAAAAACATCTACCAACAGCTCTCCTGAATATGACTCTTCTTGTAACTTATGAAGATTATAATAAGGATCAATCTCATTATTAGAAAAATCCTGATATCGTGATAGATCGGTATAAGATTCCATCATTATCATTAGCACATTTACTTTTTGATTTTCACTTAAGCTAACTTCTGGATATTCTTTTAATAAATTATCTATGACTTCTTGTGAATAACCCTTAGGTTTTCTTCCAACAAGTTCAAAATACGAATTCATAAAAGAATAAATAACTCCTCTTGAACTGTAATTTCCAACAACATCAAATTTAGTAAGGAAATTTCCTGAATATGTTAATTCCTGAGCCAATTCTGTTCCATAGAAATGTAATACTGGACCAAAAAGGATAACAAGTGATAAAACTGATCCAATTACTCTTTCTTTTATTTTTGGCTCTAAAAGTTTAGGAATATTATGTATAATAATCATCAAAACAAAAGTTATAATGAAAATAAGCCACATTTTATCTGTTAATTGAATTTTATACTCACCCGCAACAGCCATCCCCTCACGAATTGTAAAGATATCACTTACATAAAGCGGTTCATGTCTTAAATTTTGCTTAAAATAATTTGAAATAGCAATAATATATACAATAACACTTGTAAAAAGATATGCCATCCAAGCTCTTTTTGATATAAAATAGAAAAAACACATCACCAAAAAAATTGGAACGATATTAAAGATAAATACATTGAAACTTATCATTTCAGATATAATCCATCTATTGCTTGTTGCAACACTATATATGATAGATACAAGCAGTGGAGATACACTTATAATAAATAAAAATGAAAATAATAGAATATATCGAATTGAGCGATTAGCTTTTTTAACTTGCCCTTTTTTAATTTTTTTAAAATATTTATACTTTTTAGATAGCGGTGTATTAATGCCATCAAATATTGTTGTCTCATTTTTTTTATAATCAACAATCATTTTTTTATAATCAATCTCATCAAGAGCAACAACTTCTTGCTTTAAATCTAATAAATCAAGAATCTTTCTAGGAAGCAAAACTACAATGTTTTTATCTTGTTCTTGAATATTCTCAACTACATTAAATAATTCCTTTTGTAAATCAATCTCTTTCTTTAAATCTATTTCATCAAGGAACTTCCAACTTTGTTGACTATATTTGATATAATCAATAATTCCTAGATAATTTTTAATTGATAAAAATATATTCGAGAAAAAATATTTCCACATTTTTCTTTCTTTAAAAAGTATTTTGTTAAAGAACTTTCTTCTTATTTTATCCTGTAAATATATATTGTTTTTCATATTAACTCCTTTTTATAACTGTTTTATTATACACCTAAAAAATTCATCAAGCAAATATATAAATCTCTATGATATATTTTGTGATATAATACATGTAAGCTTTATTTATAAGGGGTAATTTATGATTAAATTAATTAAAAATAAGTTTTTTAATAAACAGTTTCTGATCTTTGGTATTATTGGATTTGTAAGTACAGCAATATCACAAATCTCTTACTATATTGGGGTGGCATTTTTTAGTTTAACTCCAAGCATTGCTTCTATTGTTGCTGATCTTTTACCAATGCCTATTTCATATATTCTAAATACAGTTCTTACTTATAATAAAAAGTTAAATTTAAAAGCAGCACTAACATTTCCACTTGCATATATACCAGGTATTATCGCAAATATGCTTATTGTAATCATTGTTGTTAATATTCTACACTTTCCAAAAGAAGTAGCAAAACTAATTTCACTACCAATCACAATTCCAATGAATTTTATATGTGTTTCCTTTATTATAAATAAATGGGGAAAGAAAGGAGATAATTAAATGCTTAAGAATAAAGAAAGATTTATCGTAACATTGCTGTTTATATTATTTTTTATGTTATTTGCATTTATTACTTGTGCTTCTCCACTTGCTGGTGATGATTGGGGTTATGCCATAAATGGTATGAAAAATAACCCTTTAACCCTTGTTATTGACTTTTACAACCAATGGTCAGGAAGAATCCTAAGTGAATTATGGGGGTTTTTAATTGCACCAAATAAATGGCTTTGGAATATTCTAAATCCTTTAATGTTTACTTCTATAGCAGCACTTATGTATCTGATAATTAATCCCAAAAGAAAAAAGATTTCAACAACGCTCTTAATCTTCTTTTTAATGCTAAGTGTAAAAGATTTTGTAAGAATGGAAACATATACATGGATAATGGGCTCTACTTATATTGTTCCACTATTGCTGTTTTTATTATATTTATATTTAATCAAACTAGTAATTCTTGACTATAATAATAATGTTTGGGTCTTTTCAATATGTATATTACTTAACTTAGTTATTCCACTATGGATGGAAAACATTGCAACAACCCTAGTTTTTGCCAACATTTTAATCCTTATATACTTTTATATTCATGATAGATCTAATATAAAAAAATCAATTTTATTTATAGTATTGAGTGTTATTGGCCTGCTTATTATACGCTTATCACCAGGAGCAGCTATTCGTTTAGCTGGCGAGCATTCTGCTTGGCTTAAATTAAGTATCTTTGATCAAATTTCTAGAAATTGGAACAATTTCTTAACCTATACATTCTTAGATAATAAATACTTAATGTTAACTTTTAGTTTAATAATGTTAGGAGTATTATACAATTACCAATTTAATTATAAGGGTAAAAAATGGATATTTAACCTTCTTATTATTGTGTATTCATTTGGTATTATTCAATCAACATCTTCTTTTCTATACAGTTATTTAAATCTAAATTTTTTAACTGTACTATTTGACTTAAATAGTCCAAACTCAAGTTTAATTTTATCAATTTTCTATACAATATATGTCTTATGTACAATCTATACCTTCACAAAATTTTTACAAGATTTTATGCAATTTAGCTCAAATTTCTTACTATTTATTGCCGGAAGTTCAACAATTGTAATGTTGTTCTCACCAATATTTGGATCAAGAAGTAGTATTTATTTTATTTACTTAATTATTCTATTAATTGGATCTTTATACAATAGTCTAAATATCGATATAAAATTAGAAACAGTAATAACAATCACTTTAATAACACTATGCTTAATTTGGACAAGGTCATATATAAATAAATATCAACTGGTCAGAATTAAGCATAGAGAAAGATTAGAAAGAATCCAGTGGATCAAAGACAATCCACAAACTAAGGAGGCTTGGATTGAAAGAATGCCAATTATGACAATCCATTCAGCCGATATAGAAGATAATGATACGTACCATCAACAAGTATTTAAAGAATACTACGGCTTAAATCCAAACATCAAACTAATATTTTACTGGCCAGAATAAATAAGGGAGAAATTTATGAACGTATATGATTTTGATAAAACAATCTACAATGGAGATTGTACCAAAGATTTTGTATTACATTGCTTTAAAAAAGAAAAAAAACTAATTCCACTTATACCTTATCATCTATATAATGGATTGCTTTTTTTATTAAAAATAAGATCTAAGAAGGTCTTCAAAGAAAACTTATATTCTTTTATTGGTATCTTAGAAAATGTCGATGATATTATCGAGGAATATGTTGAAAACAATACTAAAAATATAAAAAAATGGTATTATGAGCAACAAAAAAATGATGATTTGATAATATCGGCATCACCATTATTTTTAATTGAAAGATTTTGTAAGAAATTAAATATAACTTGTTATATGGCATCTTTAGTGGATATAAAAACCGGTAAGTTTATTAGTGAAAATTGTTTTGGAGAAGAAAAAGTTAAAAGATTTGATGAGTTTTATCAAAGAGAATCAATCGATGAATTCTATTCAGACTCTTACTCAGATGCTCCACTTGCAAAATTAGCAAAAAAGGCTTTTATTGTAAAAGGCGATAACATCAAACCATGGTAAAAAAAACTTCATGCAGAAGTTTTTTTAGTTAAAATAGCTAAGAACAAATACTAAGCTTGAGTTCCAATAAATTGTAACCTCATTACTAGCGTAGCTATCATATGAATCTACATACATCTTTGACAAAGCTGTGGATTCGGGAAGCTTACTTATAATTGGATCATCACGATCAGCATTAACACCACCAACTAAGGCTCCTGTTAATTCAGCATTATTAATTTTAGAAATCCGATGATGAGGATTTTTTGGTGATTCACCACCATAGCCTACAACAAATGATTTGTTTAAACTATTATTTCCAAAGATATAATTTACTTGATCTAAAGCAAGTGATCTATAATATATATTTTGATTAATTTCAGATACCATTAATAATGTTATTGCCTGATTTAATACTTTACCATTACTACCCCATGAAAAATAATCTAGACCAACACTATATGTATTAGTTTCAATTAAAGAAGCAATAGCAGCAGCATCTTTTTCAAGATTCTTTTTTAAATTTTTGTAAAACTCTGAGTCAGAATCAGCTTTATCATTTGTTAAATAAATATAGCTTCCAAATCCTCCTACATTAATCCAACTAGTTCCTGAACCACTCTTATTATCATTATTAAATAATGCTTTAGCATAATCTAGATATTTATCATCTTGGGTAACATCCCAAAGTGCTATACTTGCAAAAAACTTCTCATCTGAGTCTTGCTCATCACGATAGTTTCCTGTATTAAAATGTGCTGGATTTTTATATTCTATACTCTTATCTCTTGAACTTAAATAATCCCAAGACAATTTTGCAGCACTTAGTAACTTTTCTGAAAATTCTTGATCAAATTCTTCATAGATTTTTGATGCAAGTGCCATCGCTGCAATAAAATCTCCAGTTGGAGCTGTTTCAACTTCTAAAACATACAATGGTGCAATATCATCCTCAGGCAAAATATCTTCTGCAAAATGTTGAGTAGTAACCTTATTATAAACACCGCCCCATTCTGTTTGTAACTTTAACATCCACTCTAATTCATATCTAATTTCATCAAGAATATCTGGAATTTCATTTTTTGACTCCAAGATGTTTAAGTTATCATCAAATGCACTTGGGTTTATCATATAAGCAAAAAGTAAATCAAATACACTCTTACTACCAGTTTCTATATATCTTCCATAATCGCCAGCGTCGTGCCAGCCTCCTGCAACATCTAATTTATACTGTTGATCTTCATATAATATAGCATGATCTAAATGGCAACTTTCTCGATGAAACTTACCAGCCCAAGATGCATCAAGTGCCGCCCCACATCGTTGCAAAGAAATCATCTTTAAGGCATCTTTTAGTACATTATTGTATATAGTATTTCCTATTTCAAAAGGATGAGACTTTCCTAGAATTTGGCTTCTAATATAGTACTTTCCTTCTTTTCTAAAATTTGTAAAATCTCCTACAGAATTTCTTTCTTTACTTTGATCACTCCACACAGGATTAGCAATTGGAGCAGTATAAACAACTTCATTTGTATTATAATCAACAACTTCAAAGAAATCTCCTTGCGTGTATGGAAAAACAACAACTTTTTTCTCATTAACAAGATAACCTAATTGATTTAGTCTTATTGAATATTCATTTACATTATCATTTACTATCTTAAAGTTCTCAATAACAATTTGATTATCATTAGAATCTGAAGATATTTCAATTTCAACTTTACCTGTCCAATCATTATTAATTAAAGACATAAACTCAAAACTTATTTCCTCACTTCCAGAAATCTCTTTATTAAAATTACTTAATACTTCATCATTATTCTTTATGTTAATATTTAAAACTATTTTATCTTTTGAAGATATATTAGCACTAATTTTATAAGTGTTATCTTTATTCCATTTAATGCCATCTTGGTAGATCACAATACTTTCACTACTGATAGTTGTCTTTATTTGATTAAAGCTACTATCCAAAGTTTTAATTTCATCCTTAACTATCCAATTTGTTTTAAATGGATATTCTGTTTCTGTTTGTTGAATATTTACATCATCATTTGGATATTTTATATCTTCTTGTTGATTATCTTTATCATCGACTGTATTTTTATTTTCCACTTCATTATTTTTCTTTCCACCATCAACCTCTTTTGATGAAAGAGTAGTTTTTAAAAAAAATCCAGCAACCAAAAAAATAAGTAGAGACACTAATATTTTCTTCATCAATTTTACCTCTTTACTTCTATATCATATCATAAACAAATAAATAATCATTATTATTTTACTTAACTTTGTTATCATATAGTGGATCTTTTTTAGATAGATTATCAAAAAATGATATATTATCTTGCCATACTTTACTCATACCATTTTTAAATGGATCATCTGCCTCAACAAACCTTATATTAAATACATCTTTATAACTTTTATCAATAACATACTCATTTGTTAATATAAAATTAAATAGATTTACACCAAAGCCTCTACCAAAAGCGCTCACCTTATATGTACCTTTCTTATCTAGAGGATTTGTATACCATTTTCTTTTAGCATCTATTAAATCCTTACCTATTAAATTTTCACTATAAATTAATCCAGTTTTTCTATCTGCATAAACTTGAGGAAGAGAAAATTTACTATTGTAAATAAGCGGTACTCGATAAATTGAATCAATTTTATATTCATCTTTAATTGTTTCTGCACCACTGGGATACTCTATGTAAGCCTCATTATAGTTTTCTAATTCATTTGATGATACACAAGCATAATTATCAACTATAGCACATGGATTATAGTATTCAACACTAACGCTGTGATCAATTCCCTCGCCTGAAAAATAATTCTTTTTATCCTGTAGAAATTCTAATCTAATATTTTCACTTAAATATTGAACACTATCAAAACTATCCAAGACACTTACAACTATATCTTCTAACATAATATCCGCCATACCAACAACATCTCTTTTTGTTTTCTCAAAGATATCAAAAGAAATATCTTTATTATCATATTTCATACTAAATTTGGAAACATCATTTTTATTAGTAACATATTCTATTGTTTCTTTAAAATCATTTTTATCTACTTCAATAGTTTTAATTAATTTATCATTTATTAACAGCGACAAATTCTCTGGTTCATTAATTGTACAACTCTCACACTTTAGCGATAGATAAATTTTAGCTTTCTTACCAACTTCATAAATTGGAGCAATTATTTTACTGATCCCTATTTTATCATCTTTATAAAAATTAATATTCTCAATTTTTTTTGAAGAATTTCCTACATTATCCTGTGCATATGTAACAATACTAAATTCTTTACTTGATAATGGCTTTATTATCTTCTCATTTGACATCATTTCACCACTATCATAAGTGATATTTCCATTATGATCTAGAATAGAATAATTCCATGATTTAACCTTAGAATGCAAGTCATCAACCTCTATTCTTATACTGTCTTGTTCTAAATGATACTTGATAATTGGCTTATCCTGATCAATAAAATATTTATTTGAAATATAATCCTTTATGTTTCCTATACCATCCTCTAGGGTTGCTTTTATCCTCCAAATACCTGTGGTATTTAAATTAGTATTAAATATTTCTTCGTTATTATTAAATGATATATTTTGATTGTCTTCATTAAAAATTGTGTACTTTGCCTTTACAATACTTTGAAATGATGGATCATACACATTGTTGTATTGTATTATCTGAGTGTCATATAGATTGGATCTAGTATTTTTAGTATGCCCAAAATGTTTAAAACAAGGACTTTTATTTCTACCAGTGACATGTTGACACCAATTTTTATTATTACTTACTACATTAGCGTAACCATCCTCTTGATTAAAAGACCAATACATTGGCTTTACTATGTAACTAATTCCAACATTCTCAGAAACCATTAGATAATCTGAATCCTTAGCTTTTGAAACAAAACTAATATATGGCTTCTCCCCTAAGCTTTCCCAAGAGTCAATATAATTAGATAAAGTATCAATTTCTTTAAGATAGTTAGGTGCTGCATATTTTTGATGGTGCATTCCTCTTCCTGAATCAAATATCATCTTTTGTTTTGAAAAAATAGGATCAGACATTCCACTAATTTTATTAGCTCGCTTAAATGATACATTTACCTCTTTTTCCCACTTTCCAGATGTTCCATCAGGAATATATTTACTATCATTATCACAGATTGTTGTTTGATGAATTTCAGATCCATCAATTTTATCACTACTCCAATATTTATGTTCGAAACGTTGATACTTATTTATTTGTAAATATGAAAATGTATATTCTATTTCTTTGTTACTATCAAAGTAAAAGTATATATTATGCAAAATTTCATCATTTAAAAACAATTTTTCTCTTTTTTCACTGTTGTATCTTGCAATAACTTTACTCTCATTTATAAGGTCTTTAACGGTATTAACATTCTTTGACACTTGAAGCTCTACCTTCTTACCTGTTTCTTTCTCATATGCAAAAATTTCAAATTCAATTTCACTAGCTTTTATTGGCTGATGAAACCTTAAAGATAAGAAATTAGGATTAGATTCAATACTTTTATATGTCCCTACATCCTTACTGCTTCCTAAGAATGTCTCGCTTCCCTTATGTTTAGGATATGAAAATATACCAAAAACATTAGTACTTACTTGTAAACCGGTAGTATTTATAAAGTAGGGCTCATTTTTAAAAGATACATCTATTAAATTTTCATAATTTGTCCATTCCTTGTAGGAATACCAAAAAATGTTTTCACACTCATCAGCCTTTACATTAAAAAAAGTAAAAAGCAATAGAAAAATAACTAGTAGCTTACCTCTCATTATGTCCCTCCTTTTATTCTTTTAGACTGTTTTGATGATTTAACACTTACCTTTAATTTTAATAATGCTATCTCAAATTGAGATTCAACCTTTACATTATAAATAGTATACTCTTTTATACTCTCTTTTTTTATTGTAATATCTACATTACTATATTTACTTTTATACTGCGAAACTTCTTCAAGATAATAATCACTATCACCATCACTTACTTCAATAATTTCCACAACTCTAGATGACATCATGTTAAGTTTATTATAAACCGCTGCATATCTTATAACTTGTGGAAGCATGATAATAATAAATGAGAATACCAGTAATAAACCATATGATTGAATAATTGATTTCATTTACATTAGACCCTCTAGACTAACTAAACTAAACATACTAATTAGTAGTAAACCAACCCAAAGAAATAGAATCCATGGAAGCATTGCTTGTACATCTAAAAATTTTTCAAGTCGATTTTTTCTTTCTATAATAAGTTTTTCATTTGAAATTTTATTTAATATAAGAATATTTTTTCCTTTTTTACTTATTGATGTTGATAATGCGTATAAACTTCTAAAAATTCTTGCACAATCTGGGATATTGCTAAACTTATTTGAAAAATCTATATATGGTTTAACACCTTTTTTATTTCCATTGTGAATATCATTAACTAATATTATTAGATCCTTCTTAAAAACACTTGGAGCATCAACAATAGAATCTGATAATGCATTTATTATAGGCTTTATCTGAATAAGGACACATAATCTACTCAAATAAAATGGAAATTCAGATTTCGCAATATTTATTGCTCTTTTATAACGTTTTTTTATAATATAATAGTAGATCTTAAATCCTAAGAATGAGCAACAACAAACGATTAACACTATATTATTGTTTGGATAAGCAATTAAAAAAGAGAACAATGCAAAAATAATGGTAATTACTTTTCTTTCAAATAAAATTTTTTTATATGATTTATCAGATAATCTATAAACCATATTATAAAAATCATCTTCTACTATTAAACTAAATAAACCTTCTTTTATACCAGTAACTTCATCTTTATTGTATATCCAAATACAACTTATAAGAAAACTGATTGAACAAATTATATAAATCATAGTACTCCTAATCTATGTGTTTTTGATTAAAACACCATTTCTCATACAGTAGTAAAGTAATAATATTTAAAAGGTAAAAAACAAAAAGAATAATACTTAAAATTTCACTTTTTGCTACTACTTTAAATAAATCTAAAATCATGTATACTGAAACTAAATTTAAAAAAGAAATTATATAAAATATCTTTTTATTAGCTTTTTTCTTCTCATAAAAATTCGTAACTTCAATTTCAAAGTCATCAATACTATCTTTAATATATGAAATTAATTCCTCACTAATAGCTCCATCTTGTTTCTTTCCAATAAGTAAAATATGCACCATTTTTACAATAGAATAAGGGTATATTGCCTCAAATAACTCTAACCCTCTTTTTGTATCATTAGTTTTATGAATGAAGTCTCTAACTATCATTAATTCTTTATTCATCTTTTCACTTAAAGCCTTTGAGCTAAGCATTAGGACTTGATCTAAAACCATATCCTCCATAATGTATACTAAAACGTATTGCGTATAAATGAATACATTATTAATTACATTTTTTTGATGCATAGAATATACTCTTATTCTATAAAAAAACGGATAAACAAATATAATAATACTCGATAAAATAATGGTATATAACAGATTATCAAGTGGTTTATAAATCAAAATTATTACAGCCAAAACTAATAAACCACTATGGATGCAATAGTTTAAGAATGTATAATTTTTATTAATCTGTTTTAACTGTTGCTTTTGCCCTATAAAAGATATATCAATTAATTTTTTAATTAATTGATCATCTTTAAGATTTGATATATCATTTTTATCAACTCCAAAAATAATAAATATTATTAAAAAACATAATGAGATTATCAATAGGTTAAACATGATTATACCCCTTTAAATGTGCCATTAAAGTTTTAGGTATTTTTTCAACACTTTGATTATGTAAATATAAAGTATGGTATATACACTTCTTTTCATTAATGCAGTATTCAAAATAAGCAATTTCTTCGACTACTCTTTTTATACCATCATCACTTTTAAAACTTTTCATTTTAATAACAATATCAATTAATTGATAGACCCTTTTTTCTATTGAACTATAAGATAAATCTACAAGTTTTAACATTTGTAAAATCCTAAGTGGTAATTGTTCGATTTTACTTGCATGCATTGTTGTAAGGACTGTATGACCTGTAGACATTGCATCCAATAAATCACTAACCTCCTCACCCCTTGCCTCCTGTAAGAGTATTCTTTGAACATTTAATCTTAATGACATAGAAATTACATCTCTATAGCTAATACTTTCTTTAATTCGAAACTCTGATACAGAAATTTTGGGTACTAGTTTTTTTAAGTTGAACTCTAAAGAATCTTCAATTGTAACAACAACCTCATCCTCTGGGATAAACTGCGATAAATACTTAAGTAGCTCTGTTTTACCACTACCTGTTGTTCCAATAAATATCATATTAAGTTTACTTTTAACTGCAAGTATTAATAAATTCAATGCCTCTTTAGAAATAGAATTTTCTTCAACTAATTTTTTAAATGTTAAAAACAATTTTTTTCTAACTTTTCTAAATACAATGACACAACCAGAAGGAGATAAGTAAGGATGAACACACCCAAAACGATAATCATCCTCATCACTTTGTAAATCACCTTCTAAACTTGGAAAAGATGGATTAAAGTCCTTTTGCATCTTGCAGGCAAGTTGACTCGCTATCCTTAATATTTCAGCCTCACAAGTTGTTGCATCATGGAGGTAGTGTCCTTTAATATTTGATGTCACCCATATTTCACCACCATTTTTTAATGATACATCTGTTACATCATCAAATTTTAAAAGCTGATATACCACCCCTAAATCAACATTATCAATCAGGTTCATCATTTTTTCCCTCTAGTGGCTCTGCGACAACATCCCAAGAATTACCAAGAAGGATATCCCTTATTTTATTTGTGTCATAGTACTCACTTGTACTATTATCATTAAAATTCTCATAGGTAATTATCGGGTAAACTTCTCCTTGTGCTTTTGCAACTTCAACAAGATGGGCGTTCTCCTTTGAAAGAGCAACAACAATAACAGATGTTTTAAGTTCGCTATCACCCTCAATCGACTCACCGTTTTGATCTTTCACCGATAAAACTCTAGCATCCTTAACAATCTCTCCTTGAAGGATTGTTTTATCAAAACTATCATTATACCTTGCACTTCCAAGATAATGTAAATCAATCTCATGTCCAACCAAAATAGAATTTGCATATGATGATACAATATCAACATCAATATTAATTGCTACCTCCCCTTCAGCCAAACTAAAAAGAGCAACATCATTCATTTTTTCACCACTTGATACCGAATCATAGTAAATTAAAGAATTTTCAACCAATGTATGATATGGTTTTACATACATTCCAACTAATTCTTCTTTACTTTTAACAACATTATCAAAAACAACGTATTTAGGAACTTGCACCAAAACAATATCATCCGCAGTTATCTGACTTCTCGATGGTATTATTCTAGCAACAACTGGCATTAAAACAGTACTCTCTATTTCATTTTTAATACCATAATATGAAAACAAAATGATAAAGCTCAATAATGAGGATAAAAGAATTGTAGTTAGTATTTTCTTACTCTTATTCTTCAAAATATCTACCTCCCATAATCAGCTATAATTACATTAGTAAATTCTAAGTCAATATTTTTTTCATCAAATAACTCTTCATCTTTACTTACAACCACAGCAATAGCAGCTGGAAAGCTATTAATATCAATAATTCTAATATGGTATTCTTCCTTGAAATCTTTATTAATATTGAATAGCTCTACCCACCTCTTAACACACTCATCCTTATCAATCATGACTTTATTATTAACAAATAACTCTCCAAGTAAAATCCCCTCATCCATTACAGATAATTGGGTATCTCTAACACTTTGAAAAATATCATTTTCAATAAAAATTTTTTTGTTAAACAAAAGAAGTGAAAACAGTATAATAGTACTTGTTATAATTATTCCAAATATTTTAACTGCTCCACTCATTACTTAACTTCCAATCTCAGAAATCTTATCTAATTGATCTGTAATGTTTTCATTAATTTTTGCAATAAATCCTGATTTAAGACTTGCAATTAATGCAGCAATCAAAACAATAGATAATATAAATCCACCATATTCTTGTAATATTTCTTTCATAAAATCTCCTCTCTGTTATATAAGTAATATGTAGATTATTTATAATTCCTAAAAAATTGCAAAAAAAAAATAGCATCATACTATAATTTTTTATTATTAAGCAAACATATTTTCATGACATCTATTAATTTTTCTTGAACCATTAAGAATGTATCGATATCTTCTGATGATAACTCATCAAATAGATGACCTACATTACTCATCAACTCTTCTAAGTGCTTTGCATAACCATCACAGAACAAATGTCCTCTAGCAGTTAATCTTGCTGCTCTTTGTCTGCTATCATTCTCAGAGGCAATTCTTTCTATATAACCTTTTCTTTCTGTACGAGATGCTGTTTGTGATACAGCTCCTGGAGTAATCCCCATTTTATCAGATATTTCTTTCATATTAACTTCATCTGTTGTTTTCTGTAACTCGAATATAGCAATTAATAAATCTGCTTCTTTCTCATACAAAGAATATTTTCTTTGTCTTTGATTATATATATTCACATAATTTTGATATACATCAACAAATTTTTTTTGCGTCATAATCATTTTATTTATTTTCTTCAATATTTTCACCTCTTTCTTTTTTACATTAAAAGTATAAATTTTTATAAAAAACATTACAAGGAATATACTTGCTTTTTTTTCGATTTTTTTTACTTAACCGGTTTACATACTTTATATTCTCGGAAAAAGGGAATTATTATTGGCGTGCCTGACAGGAGTTGAACCTGCAACCTTCTGAATCGGAATCAGATGCGCTATCCATTTGCGCCACAGGCACACAACTATATCTATTTTATCATAGATACGAATTTTCGTGCTATAATATTTAAGAAGGAGAAACTAAATGCAAAATATAAAACTAATTGTCTGTGACATCGATGGAACAATGATTTCTCACAACAATAATTCAATAAGTGTTAAATTAAAAGAAGCTTTTGAAAAGATAAAAGAAAAAAATATAGAAATTCTAATAGCAACTGGTCGCCATTTTTCTTATATTCACCCATCTCTTTTTAATGACTTAAACCCAGAATACCTAGTTACAATTAATGGTGCTTGTTTCAATAAAAATGATGGAACAATTATATCTTCTTTTCCATTAAAGGAGGAAGATGTATTAAAGCTAACTAAATTTGCTAAAGAAAATGGTTTGGGACTAGGTTTTAAATTTCCAAAAGAAATTGTTAGCTATGCAAATTACGATATATTCTATGAAGGCTATATTGGTCGCAAAAGAAACAACAAAAACCTACCGGATATAATCAATAACGATACAACTAATGATTACCACATAAAAGAGAGTCTTCCTCTTGGTTGCTTTATGATTGGTGATGAGAAGACTATAGAAACCTTAAAACCAATACTACCTCATTTGTTTATATCATGGTCATATCCAAATGGTTATGATATCTTTCCATTTACTACAACAAAAGCTAGTTCAATTGAAGCCTTTTTGAAACTTAAAAAGCTTTCTTGGGAAGACACCATGGTTTTTGGTGATGCTGAGAATGATATTTCTATGATTCAAAAAGCAAAAATTGGCGTAGCAATGGGCAATGCTAAAGATATTGTAAAAAAAGAAGCAGACTTTATCACTAAATCTGTTGATGATGATGGAATTGTCTTCGCATTAGAACATTTCAATATTATTTAAGTCAGACTTTACTGACTTTTTTTCTTGCGTCACAGGATCTATCCACTCAAGTTCAAAGGCATATAAGCCCATCTTTTTAAAGTCACTTGTTTTTTTACCATATAATTTATCATTTACAATTGGATATCCAAGATGGGCTAAGTGGATACGAATTTGGTGCCTTCTTCCTGTATCTAAACAACAGTGAATAAGTGAATATTGATCACTACTTTTTAATACCTTAAATTCGGTTTTGGCATATTTACCACTTTTTGAAATAATCATTTTATTAGATTCATGTCTATTTCTTCCAATTGGCTCACTTACAACAATACTCTTATTAACTTTAATATTTCCAAACACAATAGCCAAATATTTTCTACTTATCTTCTTATTTTGTAAAGCTTTATCAAAATAAGCCTGAAAGAATGAGCATTTACAAAAGAAAACTAAGCCCGAAGTATCTTCATCTAGACGATGAATTGGTCTTATTAAATGAGACTGATTAGTATCATGATAATACTTTGCTACATCTTTAGAAAGTACCAACTTATCTGTAGCATTATCATCATGGACAAGATATCCACTTTTTTTATTTACAATTAAAACAAAATCATCTTCATAGACAACACTAGCTTTAGTATTAGATACCTCAACATCAATAAACTCTTCTAAATTTACTTTAATGATATCTTTTTTATTTAAAGTAAAATCATATTTAACAATTTTATCATTTACTAATATAGATTTATTTAATAACTTAATTGCCTTCTTTTTATTAATATTGTAAAAATCAAAAAATTCTTTGATAGTTTTACCATCAAAGTTATCTAAATTATAAAAGATTAAACAATTGTATTTCATCTTATATTTCATAAATATTTTCAGTATCCTTTTTAAATAATAAATTAAGCTTTAATTAATATATTTTAGTTAATTTATATTATATTTATTATACATCACCTAAATATAATATCAAAAGTATTTAAAAAAAACTTCATAATGAAGTTTTATCCCTTATTAGATCTTGGGCAGCAATTCTTACAACCATCAGCATCATCATATGTTTTCTTTCCTTCTCTAACAGCAAGATATGGAAACTTAAACTCACCTAAATACTTTTGAGTTTCAGGATTACAATATCTACAATCAGACTTGTGGACTTCATGTGATTTAGAATTCATATAAAACTTACGCATACTTTTACCTCCTTTCATAACTAAATAATATCTTTAGTAATAAATGTAACTGCTTACATTATAACATAATTATTTTAACTATTTAAGTGTTTAATGATATAATATATAAAATATCAATTATATAAAGGAGGCAAATTAATGAAATATTATGCATGTATAGATCTTAAATCATTTTTCGCCTCAGTAGAGTGCCTAGAGAGAAATCTTGATCCTCTTTTAAATAACTTAGTAGTTGCTGATAACTCTAAGACAGAAAAAACAATATGTTTAGCAATCACTCCCCCTCTAAAGCAATATGGATTATCAGGAAGATCACGTCTTTTTGAAGTAGTGCAGAGAATTAGATTAGAGAATATCCAGCGTAAAAATAAATTTAAAAGAAATCTAATTGGATCAAGTATCAATGATCAAGATCTAAAAAAAAATTTAGGATTATCAATAGACTATATTATTGCCAAGCCACAGATGGCAAAATATATAAAGTACAGCACAGAAATTTATGAGATTTATTTAAAGTATATTTCCCATGATGATATTTTTCCCTATTCAATTGATGAAGTTTTTATGGATATTACACCGTATTTAAGAAATTACTCTCTATCACCTAGAGATCTAATAAAAAAAATAATTTTGGACATATACAAAACCACAGGAATTACAGCAACTGCTGGAATTGGTAATAATATGTACCTTGCAAAAGTCGCAATGGACATCATGGCAAAACGAATTAAAAAGGATGAAGATGGTGTCCGAATTGCATATCTTGATGAAAAAAAATATCGAGAATTATTATGGGATCATCAACCAATCACCGATTTTTGGCGTGTTGGAAAAGGCACTGCAAAAAGATTAGAAGAAATTGGAATATATACGATGGGGGATGTTGCTAGATGCTCATTAAATAAAGCTGACAAAGAAAACTCCGAATACTTATTACATAAAATATTTGGAGTTAGTGCAGAGCTTTTAATTGATCATGCATGGGGATATGAGCCATGTAGTATTAAAGATGTAAAGCAATATACTCCAAATTCTAAGAGCTTAACATCAGGTCAGGTCCTGTTAGAACCATATACATTTAAGAAATGTGAGATTGTTATTAAAGAAATGATAGATGCCTTATCTCTTGATTTAATTTCAAAAAATTTATTAACTAATCAATTATCACTCAGTATAGCTTATGACATTGAAAATTTGAACAATAGAGAAATTAAATATAATGGTGATATTATAACAGATAACTTCGGCAGAAAAATGCCAAAGCCAATAAGTGGAAGAATTAGCTTAACAAGCCATACATCTTCATCAAATATAATAATTAGTAAAATGGTAGAACAATATAATAATATTGTTAACAAAGATTTACTAATTAGAAAAATAAATATCAGTGTTAATAACTTAATAGATAAGGATTCAATTCAACATAAATCAGAATTTGTTCAACTAGATATTTTTTCAAATAATGATGTCTTAGCAAAAGAAGAAAAAGAGGAGGAAACTCTTCAAAAAGCTCTTTTAAAAATTAAAAATAAATATGGTAAAAATGCGGTTTTAAAAGGTACAAGCTATTTGGAAGGGGCAACTGCAAAAGATCGTAATAAGAAAATTGGAGGACATAATGCCTAAAAATAATAATGATAATAAAAAAGATTATCTTGATATAATAAATCATATCTATAAGAAATCAGATAACTTTAATCACATGAGCATGAAAAAAAGGGCTGCACAATTTGCCCCCTTTGCTGCATTAAAAGGACATAATGATGAGATTGAAGAAAGTGCGAGATTTACTAATAATAAAATAGGACTTGATGATGAAAAAATTCTTGATATTAATCAAAAACTTTCTATCTTAAAAAGTCTATATCCAAAAAAAATAGAAGTTATGATAACATACTTTAAGCATGATCAAAGAAAACAAGGTGGCTCTTACATAAATACTTCCGCTTGTATACAAATGATTGATGATATTAATAAAAATATAATATTAGCCAATAAAAAAATTATAAGTATCAGTGATATACAATCAATTGATTCACATATATTTAATGGACTATTTAGTGAATAAAAAGATAGCATTTGCTATCTTTTAATTTCGTTATATAAATTTTTATATTTTTTTGCAGATTCAACCCAACTAACTCTTTTACTCATTGCATTTTCTTGAATAATTTTAAAGTCTTTTTTATTTTCATATAATTCTATAGCTCTTAAAATGGTATTAAATAGCTCATTACTATCATAGTTTTTAAAACTTAAGCCTGTACCGCTCTTTAAATATTTATTATAAGGAATAACAGTATCCTTAAGTCCTCCTGTCTCTCTTACAATAGGTAAAGATCCATATCTCATCGCAATTAATTGAGAAATTCCACACGGTTCAAAATATGATGGCATTAAGAAAAAATCACATGAAGCATAGATCTTATGAGCAAGTTTTTCATTATATCCCTTGTAAAAAATAAAATTATCATACTTGTTTTCAAAATATTTTAGTGTTTCTTCATACTCTGAATCTCCAGATCCCAAAATAAACAATTGTAAGTTTAAATTAAGGATTTTTTCTAAATTATAAATAATAATATTCAAACCTTTCTGAGTTGTTAAGCGAGATACTAATCCTATCATTAAGGTTTTCTTATCTTGTTTAAGATTAAATTCTCTTTGTAAATCTAATTTGTTTAAAGATTTATCTTCTAATGTTTTTTTACTATATTTATTACTTATATATTTATCACTGTTAGGATTCCATAATTTAATATCAATCCCATTAACAATTCCACTTAAACATGATTTTTTTAGATTAAGTACATCCTGCATCTTTTCACCAAACTCAACTGTTAAAATTTCTTCAGCATAAGTCTTAGAAACAGTAGTAATCTTATCACTGTAAAAAATTCCACCCTTCATAAAACTCATACCATCATGAAAGTTAACACTATTATCAGCCATCAAATCAAGCGTCAAACCAAAACAATCTGTTAAAACAGTTGTTGGAAATATTCCTTGAAATGCTAAATTATGTATTGTATATACATATTTTAATTTATTTATTTTTTTATGCCAGTAATATAGTGTTTTTCCTAAAACAGGGATCATTCCAGTATGCCAGTCATGGCAGTGCAAAATATCATAGTTTTGTTTTTCTTCTAAGATAAAATTCATTACTGCATGTTGGAAAAATGCAAATCTAGCTCCATCATCTGCATAACCATATAAAGATTCTCTTTCAAAATATTTTTGATTTTCAACAAAATAAGTTGTTACATCCTTTACCTTATGTTTAAAGATTCTTACCTTTTCATTATAAAAACCTTGGTTTACATAAGTTGTAAAATGATACTCAAGCTTACTAGAATATTTATCAATTATTTTTTGATAAAGCGGAATAATAACATCAACACTATTTTCTTTGTCACATAAGCTTTTTGGTAGTGATCCAACAACATCAGCTAAACCACCACTTTTTACATATGGAAGTGATTCACTTGCAACAAATAGAATTTTCATTAGACGATATTCCCTCTATTTACATAAATAATATTTTTCTTATCTCCAATTAGTTCTTTAACATTTTTTACTTGGACATGCTTATCAATTACCGCATGATCAATATTAGCTCCAGATGCAATAAAGCTATCACCTATTAAAATACTATTTTTAACAACTGCCCCTTTTTCTACTATAACATTACGACCGATAAAGCAATTTTCTATTTCTCCATATATTTTTGAACCATTTGATACAGAAGAATTGGTTACCTTAGCATCCTTACCATACATTACCGGTGGTGAATCATATGTTCTTGTTAATATTGGCCAACCACTAACAAAATAGTTCTTAGCATATTGATAATCAATCATCGCCATATGTGCTTTAAAATACTGATCAAGTGTATTTATAGCCATTGCTTCTCTTTTCATTAAATGAGCTACCACATTAAGCTCTTCTAATTTATCATTAATAATCATATCCAACCAGTAACAACTACTTGTTTTATGAGCTTGTTTAATTAGTTCAATAAATAAATCTTTTTTCATTACATAACAATCAAGAGACACATTTCTATTTTTATACTTACCAAAGTTTCTTTCCATTTTTTCAACTCGGTTATCTTTATCTAAAATTAAAGTATTACACTCAATAAAATGCTCTTTAGCAAGATTTGTATTCTTTGAAAGAATTGTAATGTCTGCCTTACTTTCAATATGTTTCTTTACCAACTCATTAAAGTCTTGTACATAAACAAAATAACTTGATGCTATTAAAACATACTCTTCAGAAGCTTTAATAATATGTTCTAAATTATCCCAAAAACAATTGATATCGGTATTATAAATATCTGTTCTAAATTCAGACTCCCCATGCATAATAGCAATACGATCACGCTTTGAGTTAATATTATATTGTCTACCACTTCCAACATGGGTAAAAACTGATCTTTGTTTACGATTTACATGAATGTGAATTTTAGAAATATCAGAATTTGTCATATTAGAAATTACAAAATCCATTAATCTAAATCTTCCACAAAATGCAATAGATGGGATTGGGCGATATATTGATAAACCATCAATGTTTACATGTTTATCATCAAATTTAACAATACCTAGTACATCACTCATAATTCTACCCTCTGATCTTTCCATATTAATTCAACCGATTCACTATCTTTCACTATAATTTCAACATTATCATTTATTACAACGCCCTCATCTATTATAACCCTTCTAAGATTAGCACCTTTTTTGATATGCACACCAGGTAATACAACACAATCTTTTACAACGGCTCCTTCATCAATAATAACATCATTAAATATTACAGAGTTCTCAACTTTACCACCAATTATACTTCCTTGCCCTAACAACATGTTACTAATTTCTGCTGTTTTTAGGATATATTGAGGAGGATTGGTAGTATCTTTTGAGTATACTTTCCATTTTGAATCATCAATATTAACCCCACAATTATTTAACAAGTCCATATTACTCTCCCATAAGGCATCAAGAGTTCCAACATCTTTCCAATACCCTTTGAATCGATAGGCCTTGATCATTTCATTATTCTTAAGATATCCTGGAATTATATTATTTCCAAAATCATGCTCACTACTATCATCTTTCATATCTTTAATAAGGTACTGCCTAAGCTTTTTCCAATTAAAATAATAAATACCCATTGACGCTAAATTACTTTTAGGATTCTCTGGCTTCTCTTCAAAATCAATAATTCGATCATCCTTATCTGCATTCATAATCCCAAAGCGTTTGGCTTCTTCCATTGTAACTTCCAAAACACCAATAGTTAAATCGGCATTACTTTGTTTATGAACTTCTAGCATTTTAGAGTAATCCATATTATAAATATGATCACCAGATAAAACTAATAAATACTCCGTTTGATGTTGATCAATAAAATCAATGTTTTGACTGATAGCATCAGCTGTACCACGATACAAGTTAAAGCCATCATTTTTCTCTCTTGGAGCAAGTACAAAAATACCACCCTCAAATGTATCAAGACCCCATCTTGCACCCTCTGATACATATGAATTTAAGAAAACCGATTCATATTGAGTAAGAACCCCAACTGTACTAATTCCAGAATTTGCACAGTTGCTTAGTGGAAAGTCAATAATTCGATATTTACCACCAAACATTACTGCTGGTTTTGCACGTTTTTTAGTCAATTCTTTAAGCCTACTACCTCTACCCCCAGCTAAAATCATCGCCATTATTTTATCCTGTTTCATTACTTTTAAACCTCCCTTTCATATTTAAGTAAACATTTATAAAATATAGATTACACAACTATATGGACTAATAACTATCGTATTCTCTGTATTATCCTTTTTATTCTCACAAAATATTACCTCGACTTTATGATCATAAGTCTTTTTTATTACATTATCCGTAGGATTAAACGCAACAACATAGACTTTATTATCTACACTTTGATTCCATAAAAGAGCATTATCAATTAACTCAAAACTATTTAAGACATCATTTTTTCTTAATACTTCATGATCTTTTCTAATTCTAATTAGCTCTTTGGTGTATTCAACAACATCACTATAACTTATTGCCCTTTTCCAATTGATGGTATTAATAGAATCTGAACTGTTATATGAGTTATCAATATTGTTTTTACTCCTACAAAATTCTTGACCAAGTTGAAGAAATGGTGTTCCTTTTGCTAAAAGTGTTGAAGCTATAACTAATTTATGCTTTTTTATTCTTAACTCTTTTGAGTCTAAATGACAACTAAGTTTTATTTTATCCCATAATGTATAGTTATCATGACACTCTGTATAATTTATTAGTTGGGCAGTACTAGCATTACTATGAGGATTATTTCCACACAATGCATTTTTAAAGTCCTCTAACTTACTATAGTCACCAGTTAAAAAGCCCAAATCTTTTTGACTGTGATAATCCCCTTTTCCTTTAACAATATCTCTTAGATAATCATTGAAAAATGAGTAATTAATTAATTTATCAGCATTAGCTAAGCATGCCTTTTCACTATCATCAATAGCAGTTGGCATCCACCAACCTTCACCATATAAATAAATATTAGGTTTAAGCTTTTTTAGAGCTGTTTCAATTTCCTTCATGGTCTCAATATCTAAAATTCCCATTAAATCAAATCTGAAACCATCAATATCATAAAACTTTACAAAGAACGATAAGACATCAATAATATATCTTCTAAACATAAAAGCTTTAGAATCAAGATCATTTCCACAATAAGACCCATTTGACATTGATTTATTATTGTTATACCTAAAGTAATAGTAAGGTGCAGTAATATCTAAAGCTGAAGTTTCTATTTCATATATGTGATTAAAAACAACATCTAAGCATACCTTTAAATTATTTTGATGAAGTTTCCTACATAAATTATAAAATTCAAGCATAATATTAGTAGGATCAGCGTTTTTTTCTCCATAACTACCCTCTAAGCTAAAATACTGTTTAGGATCATATCCCCAGTTATAAAATCGTTTTGTATTAAATTCATCGACAGTAGCAAAATCATTAACCGGCATTAATTGAAGATGTGAGATTCCCAGCTCACATAAATAATCAAAACCAACTTTTTTATTTTCTATTGTTAAGTTTGAAGTTCCAAAAGCTGCAAAAGTTCCTTTATTTTCTATATCCAAACCACTAGTAAAATCTCTTATACTGCTTTCTAAAATTATTTTATCAATATTCTCATTAGGTACTACCTTATCTTCTAATGTAATCTTTGTAAAATCAACAATAATATTTGAAGTACTACCACGATTACTACATATCGCATAAGGATCTAAGCTTTTTCTAATCTGACCATTAATCTCAACTAAGTAATAATAGTTTGATAGATGATGATTAGTATCAAGTGCTAAGTGATAAACTCCTTTGGCCTCTCTTTTTAGGTTATAATAGTTATCCTCATTTAAGACCAAAGTAATTTTAGTAGCAGTTGGCGCCCATAAATAAAATTCAGTTTTACTATCACTTGATATAACTCCTAGGGGACCACTATACTTATATGTTTCATCAAATTTTGGATTCTTTGTTATAAATCCAATTTCAAGTGGGCATACCTTTGCGTTACTCTCATGAACAATATACTTTACACCAAAGACAATTTCATCTTTTAATTGGCAATAATATTCATTATGAGTTGGATGATCACTACTTTGACCACTAATAACTAATTCATAAGAATTTCCAAGATCATCAGTTAAATAAAACTCAGAAATATTACCTTGGTAATAATTTTTAGAAACAAAAATATTAACTAAATTATAATCATCAAGATAAGCTTCAAGGGTTCTAGTCTTTCTCATTATTATTTACCTTCTCAATTTTCCAAATATCTTTAGCATAGTCTCTAATTGTTCGATCACTTGAGAAGTATGCAGATTTAGCAATATTTATTAAACAACTTCTAACCCAATTTAAGCGATCAGCATATCTATTTTGAACTTCCATCTGAGCTTCTTTATACATCATGAAATCTGCCAATAATAAATATTCATCATTATGATAAATTAATTCCTCATATATATTTTCAAATTTATTTAAGTCATCACAAAGGTACCCATTATGAAGTGACTCAACAACTTCTTTTAAAATAGGATTCTCTTCTAACATTTCTTGAGCATTATATCCATTTGATTTAATTTGCTTAACACTCTCTACACTATTTCCAAAAATAATAGTATTATCCCTTTCAACTAAAGAGTCAATTTCAACATTGGCACCATCTAAAGTTCCAAGGGTTAAAGCTCCATTCATCATAAACTTCATATTTCCAGTACCACTAGCTTCTTTTCCAGCCATTGAAATCTGTTCTGAGACATCAGCTGCATTCATAAGTATTTCAGCAATACTAACACTATAATTAGGAATAAAAACAACTTTAATATATTTTGAATATTTTAAACTATTATTTACCTTAAAAGCTACAACATTAATTAACTCAATAACACTTTTTGCAAAGTGATATGCAGCAGCAGCCTTACCAGCGAAGAAAAATGTTTGATGATGTTGATTAAAATCTGGATTCTTATCTATTTCATGCATTTTACTAATAATATGCAAGACATTCAATAATTGTCTTTTATATGCATGAAATCTCTTAGCTTGAACATCAAAAATAGAGTTTATATTTAATTCTATACCTAAATTTTTCTTAATGTATTTTGCAAGTATTTCTTTTCTTTCATTTTTAACAACCATAAACTTTTCTTGTAACTCTTTACTATCAACATGATCCATTAAGTCATGTAACTTATCAAAGTCACTGATAAAACTATCACCAATTGTATCTTTTATTAAATTTGTTAACTGTGGATTTGAATACAAAAGCCAACGACGATGAGTTATCCCATTTGTTTTATTGTTAAACTTGTTTGGATATAGTAAATAAAAATCATGTAAAGCATCATTTATAAGAATATCCGAGTGTAGTTTAGCAACACCATTTACACTAAAACTTCCAACAATTGCTAAATGAGCCATATATACAAGTCCATCTTTAATAATTGCAACTCTTTCAATAAAGTTATTATCATATTTATTAGCTACTCTTAAGTCTTTAATAAAACGACGATTAATTTCTTCAATTATTTGATATACTCTTGGAAGCAGTTTTCGAACATAGTCAAGAGGCCACTTCTCTAAAGCTTCATGTAAAATCGTATGATTTGTATAAGCCATTGTATTAGTAACAATTTTAAAGGCATCATCCCAAAGATAATTATGCTCATCCATTAAAATTCTCATCAATTCAGGAATTGCCAGCACTGGATGAGTATCATTTAACTGAATAACAACTTTTTTATCTAAATTATCTAAGCTACCATAATTTTTTAAATGCTTTTTAACAATTCCTTGAAGACCTGCAGAAGTAAAGAAATATTGTTGTTTAAGTCTTAAATATTTACCATGTTCATTAGAGTCATCAGGATATAAATTTTGATTTATTTCACTAACTTCCTTTAAATATTTATTAAAGTCCGTATTATTAGATAAATCATCAGATGGCTCAGCTCTCCACAACCTTAAGGTATTGGTAATATTCTTACTACTTCCGATGATTGGAACATCATATGGTACTGCTTGAATCTTCTGAGCGTTAACATGATTTGCAACAAGGTTACCCTCAGCATTTCTATATATTTCAACATCACCCCAAAAATTAACACTAACTGCATGGCTTGGTTTTCTTGTTTCCCAAACATTACCAAACTTCAACCAGTGATCAAGAACTTCAACTTGTTTATTATCAACAATTTTTTGTTTAAATAAGCCATAATCATATCTTATACACTGACCATGACCCACAAATGACTGAGATGCTAATGAGTCCATAAAGCAAGCAGCAAGTCTTCCAAGACCCCCATTACCAAGTCCAGCATCACTCTCGATATCCTCAAGCTCATTTAAGTCAATTTTTAAGTCAACTAAACCTTCCTTAACAGTATCATAAATTCCTAAATTCATTAGATTATTTGTTAATAGCCTTCCCATTAAAAATTCTAATGAAAAATAAAATAATTGCTTATCATTAGTATTATTTACATATTGTTTTGTCGACATCCATCTTACAGAGTCATAATCCTTAATGATTTCTCCTAAAACCATATATCTTTCTAAAATATTGGACTGATCTAAGGCATGTCCATAATGCTCAACTATTCTTGTTGTAAATTGTTCCTTAAATTCTTCTTTAGTTTTAAACACACTAATCTCCTCTTACTTTCTTAAATATAATGGCACTAAATGGCGCCACACAAATATCAATATACTGATCATAACCTAAAAGATTCTCATCTATTGTTTTTATTGTATTAAAATTACACATATTACATCCATTATAAATGTCTTTTTCACTGTTTATAAGTTCAAAATACTCACCCTTTTTAGGAACTGGTAAATGATAGGATTTATAAGAATTACCAGTCATATTTAGACAAACAATCAATTCTTCATCTTTACACTTACGAATATAACTGTAAATACTATAATCACTATTATTTACATCAATCCACTTAAATCCATTATAGTCATAATCTAAACTTGATAATGATTCATGATGTTGATAAATACCATTGATATCTTTTATAAACCTTTTAAAAGAATCATGCCTTGGATATTTTAGTAAAAACCAATCCAAACTTTTCTTTTCATCCCATTCTCTAAAATGTGCTAATTCATTACCCATGAAATTTAGCTTTTTACCAGGATGTGTGTACATATAAATGTAAAGGTTTTTAACTAAAGCAAACTTAGTTTCATAATCCCCCCACATTTTATCAATAATAGTTTTCTTACCATGAACAACTTCATCATGAGAAAGTGGTAATATAAACTTTTCACTGTAGAAGTATGCCATACTAAATGTTAAATCATGGTGATGATGTTTTTTATTTATCGGATCTAACTCATAGTAGTTAAGCGTATCATTCATCCAACCTAAATCCCATTTATAATCAAATCCTAAGCCTCCATCATTAATAGAGCCTGTAACTTTTGAGAAGTCACTGGAATCTTCAGCAATTAAGATATTGTTAGGAAAGTTTTCTTTTAAACAATAATTCATTTTCTTTAAAAAATTGATACCATTTTGATTAATACCCAAGTCTTTATTACCATGTGGATGAATTAAATTTGATACTGCATCCATTCTTACCCCATCTATATGTAGTACATCAAAGAAGTAGGCTACACTTGAAATAAAGAAATTTTGATTTGATACTTTACCATAATCAAAATACAAGGTTCCCCACTGACTCTCTGTCAGCTCTTCATATAAATTTGTACCATCAAATAATCTTAAGCCATGATCATCTTTAACAAAATGAGTTGGAACAACATCAAGGATTACACCAATTCCATTTTGATGTAGAATATCGACAAACTCTTTAAATTGATTTAGTGATCCATATCTTGAAGTAACACTATAAAAGCCAGTAACTTGATATCCCCAAGAGCCATCATATGGATACTCTGTGATAGGCATTAGCTCAACATAGTTATAATTCATCTCTTTAAGATACTTTACAATCTTGTTAGCTAACTCAACATAATTATCTATTTGAATATCCCAAGATCCAACATGTAATTCATAAATATTCATTACTTTATTATAATGATCATTTTTTAAGTTCATCCACTCTTCATCATTAAATTGATAATTATTAATATTAACAACCTTACTTGCATGATTTGGCCTTAACTCATGGTAAAAACCAAAGGGATCAGCTTTTTCTTGAAAATTTATATCACTTGTAAATACAGCAAACTTATAAGTTTCCCACTCTTTTAATCCTTTAATATTAATTTCAAATATTCCACTATGATTTATTTTATTTAAAAAAAACTGATGATAATCCCACTTATTAAATTCACCAGCAACACTCACCTTATAGGCATTTGGTGCATAGACTCTAAAAGTTACACCATCATCATTTAAATGTGCACCAAAATATTTATAAGCATCCCAAATCAATTCACTCTCATAATTTAGATATTTACTCATAGTTTAACCTTTCTTAAATATTTCTAACAATTCATCAACTTCTTCATAGTTTTCAATGCGATATTTCCAATTGTTTCCTCCTATTGTAGAAGGGATATTTATCCTAGCCTCATCAGACTTAAATAATAAATCAAATAAAGGAATTATTACCTGAGCAGCATTACTACCAAGACATAAATTAAGTAAATTTGTCATTACATCTTCATCTTTATTTTGATCTAAAAAATATTTATAAATTTGATTTTTATGCTCAGGAGAAAGATCCATATAATAACCAAGTAATGTATGATTATCATGTGTCCCTGAAAACAAGATAGTATTAGGGTTATGAATTCTAAATAAGTCTTCACTATCCCAATCAATCATAAACTGTAATACACTCATTCCTAAAAGATTGTAATGGTCTCTTAGTCTTTGGACACCCTCTGTTAAAAGCCCTAAATCCTCTACGATAATATTAATATCAGGCATCTCTTTAAATAGTGCATCAAAAAAATTATAAGAAGGACCTGGTAACCATTTACCAGAAAGAGCACTGTCAGAGTCTCCAGCAATTGCCCAGTAAGTATCAAAGGCTCTAAAGTGATCAAGTCTTATAACATCATATAAATTCCTTTGATATTTAATCCTATCTAACCAAAAATTATAATTATCATGAGCAAGTGTATCCCATCTATAAATTGGATTACCCCATAATTGTCCTGAGCAAGAATAATAGTCAGCTGGAACTCCAGCTTTTGAAATTAATTTTGTTCCATCTAAATAAAACATTTCTCGATTATAAAATACATCCGCAGAATCATATCCAACATAAAATGGTAAATCCCCCATAATAGTAATACCAACTCGGTCTGCCAACCCTCTAATCTGTAACCACTGTCTCATAAAGGTATACTGAGAAAACAGATGATAATGATATAATTCTCTCATTTTATCATTTTCTAAAGAAAATTCTTCTGTAAATTTATCCCAACTTACATTAGAATGGTATTCTTTCAACACTAAAAATTCACAGGTTTTTATTATTAGAGGATAAGCCCTTAAAAAATTTTGATAACCTCTTACATCATGAAGATCATCTTTTACAAGATTAAAAACTTGATAAATAAAATCTCTTTTAAATTTTTTTACTAAACTATAGTCAATATACTTACTAAATGGTAATTTAGACAAACTTAAATCAAGATTATAAAAATCTTTCAACTCTTCTAAATCAAGGTACATTTCATCGCCACCATATGATGATACTGCTTGGTATGGAGAATCCATATATCCTGTAATGTTAAGTGGCAAAATTTGCCATGTTTTAAAATTACTTTTACTAAGCTTCTTCAAAAACTCTTTACTACTTCCAAAATCACCAATTCCATAGCTACTTGGTAAAGAAAACATCGGGCACATGACCCCTAGATTAGGATGATTGGTAATTAAATGCTCTCTTGTCATAAACGCACCTCTCTTACTCAATACTTATGTCTATATTATAGCATACTTTATATACTCAAAAATCATAAATAAGCTAAAATAAAGTAAATTATAGTATTTTATTTAAAATAGTAATATATATTTGATACACTTGCATTATTTTAACAAATGCGATAAGATTATAAAGCATTTGCCGATGTGGCGGAATGGTAGACGCACACGACTCAAACTCGTGCGGAGTGATCCTTGTGGGTTCAAGTCCCACCATCGGTACCATAAAAAAGAGTAACTTTGATACAATCGTATCAAAGTTTTTTTCATTATGCTGTAAAAAGGCTTGAAATCAAGGTATTTAAGCAGTGTTTGATAAAAAAATTAGCACTCAGGAGTAAAAAATGGAGTGCTACTACTATTCATATCATTCTTATTAATGAAAAATATAAAGGTGATGCTCTACTGCAAATTTTCTGCTTGATATTGACAAAAATATTTGAGCATCAAAACTTAACAAAAGGCATTATTTCATGCTATATGTGGAGTTTTACTTATTGCAATAGTTGGTTGCTATGTGTATTAGCATTTATTCTTTCATTTGTTTGTTCTGCTGCATTTAAAATGACGCATAAACCTGAATGGTCAAAAAATTATTCAGTACAGTGGAGCGATGAAATAGGAACTGTACATACCGATTTGGCAAAGGTGCAAAACTATTTTGATACAGCGGTACTTGAAGTAGACGAGGAAAAAGCAGATATATATCAGCAAATATTAAAAGAGAATATACCAAAATTCAAGGAGCAAGCAGGCGCATATTTGTTTATATGGGATGGGTTACCTTGGTACGATGACCCGCGAAATTTGACTGCTCATACAATTATAGCAACGCCATATGTTTTTGCACCATTTGACGGACTAGGTGTTTCCATTGCTGAATGGTTGGAAAATGCTGTCAACGGTAGGTTGCAGGATTACGGTCTTGATTTTGTAGATAAAGAGTATTAAATGGGGTGGAAATTATGAAAAAGATGTTCAAAATAATTGGCATTGTACTACTCATATTGGTGGTGCTTTCATAGTTAATAAGTTTGCCACCACTGAAGTGGAAATTATGACTCCAGAGGATTATGAAACTACGATAAGTACATGCGATGACATTGAAGTATGATATTTGGCTCACAGTATACCGACACTACTTATTTTGAAGAAAAAAACGATGAAATATACTATCCGACTGATCTGGAAAGTAGTAACGATAAATATCTTGTAATTGTACCAATAATTAAAAAGTGCAAGAGGTGTGCATTTATATTAAAATTACCCTTCCCTTTTTAATTTTATGTAAAAGCCTATTTTGGCTTTTTTTTATTAGTATTTAAATAATTGTTATTATAATTATAAAATGATATTATTACATAGTATAAAATTAATACTTTATGACATAAAATTTAATAAAACGTCATTTATTTAGAAGGGGAAATTTATTATATGAGAATCTTTAAAGACCTATCATGGTTTTTTAAAAAATCATGGAAAGAATACTTGTTTGGTGTTGGATCTTTAATATTAATTTCAATACTATCAATTATTCCACCAAGAATTTTAGGATATGTCATTGATCTAATTAATGATAAATCACTAAATGTAAAAACACTATTATATTTAATGGCAGTGATACTAATTCTATCAATCATTATGTATGCCCTAAGATATATATGGAGAATCTTTATTTTAGGTTCTTCACTTAGACTTCAAAAAGAGCTAAGACAATCACTCTTTGACCACTTTACAAAAATGTCTTCAAACTTTTTTCAAAAATATCGAGTAGGTGATTTAATGGCTCATGCAACTAACGATCTAAAATCAATTGAAAGAGTTGCAGGCTTTGGCGTGTTACAGCTTGCTGATTCGATAAGCCTAGGTATTAGTGTGTTTGTTTCAATGTTACTAATCGATGTTAAACTTGCATTATTTATATTAATACCAACCCCTTTTCTATTATTTGGATCACAAATTTTAAGCAAACAGATACACCGTACTTTTAGCACTGCCCAAGCTGCATTCTCTGAGATGAACAATAGAATGCATGAGAATGTTTCAGGCATTAAGGTAACTAAAACTTTTGGGCAAGAACAAGAGGTAATCGCTGCTTTCTCAGAAGAAATAGAGAGTGTCTACAAAAAAAATATGAATGTTATTAAATACGATGCTGCCTTTGATCCATTAATCGTCTTAATAATTGTATGTAGTTTTGCAATCTTATTTATTATCGGAGGTCAACAGATAGATCGTGGACTTTTAACTATTGGTGAGCTTGTTGCCTTTGTAAACTACATGTATATGCTGATATGGCCAATGCTAGCACTCGGTTTTTTATTTAATACGGTGGAGCGTGGAAATGTTTCTTACAAAAGAATTAAAGTTCTATTAAATACTCCTGCAGAAATTATTGATCATGATAAAGTAAAAGAAGAAACTATTTTTAAAGATCTTAAAATTAACATCATCAATTTCAAATACAAAGAAGCAAAAACTTCAGCACTAAAAAATATCAATGTTGAATTAAAGGAAAAACAAACACTGGGAATAGTTGGAAAAACAGGATCTGGAAAAAGTACAATAATTAAACTAATACTTAGAGAATACGACAATTTTGAAGGATTTATAAACCTAAATGATCAAGATATAAAAGATTATGCCTTAAATAATTATCATAATTTTTTTGGTTATGTTCCTCAAGATCAGTTTTTGTTTTCACTAAGTGTTGCCGATAACATTAGATTTGGTAAGAAAGATGCTACACTTGAAGAAGTAATTGAAGCAGCAAAAATGGCTTGTGTACATGATGATATCATTGGATTTGAACATGGATATGAGACAGTTGTTGGAGAAAGAGGTGTTTCTCTATCAGGTGGACAAAAACAAAGAATTTCAATTGCAAGAGCATTACTATTAAATCCAAAAATTCTAATATTAGATGATGCTTTATCTGCAGTTGATGCTAAAACCGAAACAAGGATTTTAGATAGTTTAAGAACTACTCGTCAAAATAACTCTACGATTATCATTGCTCATCGTTTAAGTGCTATTAAAGAGGCAAAAGAAATTATCGTTTTAGATCAAGGTGAGATTAAAGAGAGAGGAAACCACGAAGAATTAATAACTAATGATGGCTGGTATGCAAATATATACCGTCAACAAGAGTTATATGGTGTGGAAGAAGGTGAGTAATATGGAAAACGATCAAATCAGAAACTTCACTCTTAAGGAACAATTTTCACTACTAAAAAGATTACTTAGTTATACCCTATCTTATAAAATGTTATTAGTATTTGTATTTATATTAGTAATTCTAGCAACCTTAACTGATGTAATTTATCCGCTTATTTTACAAGAAATTGTTGATAAAGCATTTCCTCAAAGTGGTGTCAATTTTGAAGTTTTATATAAACTAACAATTTTATATGCAATTGATATGAGTCTTAATTCAATTATAAGATATGCTCAAGTATATAATTTTAATAAACTCGGATTTAAAATTTCTAAAGATTTAAGAAAAGCACTATTTGAAAAACTGCAATCACAAGGTATGAGATACTATGATAAAACAGCAGTCGGAAGTATTGTTTCAAGAGTTACCAATGATACAGAGGCAATACAAGATATGCTAAACCAAGTTTTATCAGTGATGATCTCAAGTGTACTATTATTAATAGGAATATCTGTTGTACTATTTAATCTCAATGTAACAATGGCATTTATTTGTATTTCGTTTTTACCAATTATGATTGGAATAATTTATACTTATCAAAAACATAGTACAAAATACTATATGATCGCAAGAGAAAAGCTATCTCAATTAAATACAAAGATAGCCGAATCAATATCAGGAATGAATATTATTCAAATTTTTACTCAACAAAAAAGATTTAAAGAAGAATTTGATGTTACTAACACTGAATACTATAGTGCTAGTATGAAAAACATCCACCTTTCAGGTCTACTATTAAGCTCTGCAATACATTTTCTAACTTCTTTATGTTTAATACTAATATTTACATATGCAGGATTTCAGTCATTTAATAACTTGATAAGTGCCGGATTAATGGTTGCTTTCTTAGAGTATATCTATAGGTTCTTTGAGCCAATGTTTCAAATTATGGACCGTCTTGCAATCTATCAACAAGCTCTTGTTGCTAGTCATAGAATATTTTTAGTTTTAGATCACACAGAAGTAAACCCAATCCAAAATGTTACAAAAAACCATATTGTCAATAATGCTAAGATTGAATTTAAAAATGTAAGTTTCTCATATGATGGTAAAAATAAAGTCTTAAATAATATTTCATTTACAGTTAATCCTAATGAGACTATTGCACTTGTTGGACATACTGGTAGTGGTAAAAGTAGTATTATAAATGTTATGATGAGATTTTATGAATTCTTTGAAGGAGATATATTAATTGATGGAGTGTCAATTAAAGAATATCCGATTAAAGAGTTAAGAAAAAATATCGGTTTAGTACTACAAGACCCTTTCTTATATTATGGATCTATCAATGATAATGTTCGCCTAAAAAATTTAGACATTACAGATGATCAAATAAAGGATTCATGTAGATTTGTAAAAGCAGATTCATTTATTGAACCATTAAGTGATGGATACAATCATAAAGTAATAGAAAGAGGAGCATCATTTTCTATGGGTCAAAAACAACTATTGGCCTTTGCAAGATGCATTGTTACAAATCCTAAAATCTTAGTACTTGATGAAGCAACAGCAAACATAAATAGTGAAACTGAGCAATTAATTCAAGAAGGATTAGTTAAGATTCGTCAAGGAAGAACTACAATTGCAATCGCTCATAGATTATCTACAATTAAAGATGCAAATCAGATATTAGTACTTGATAAGGGATCTATTATTGAAAGAGGTACACATGAAGAACTTATCGATTTAAAAGGTTCATACTACGCAATGTATAAGCTTCAACAAAGTGAAGAAAAAGTAAAAAAAATTAGCTAATAAATGCTAATTTTTTTCTATCACAACTAGTGACCTAATTCATTTCTTTTAAATAGTTTTTTACACTTTCTCTTTGCTCAGGCTTTGCAGGCTTACAAGCTGCAACATCTGCTTCATTTGAAACAAGTGCCTTTGCAAGTCCACTACAACCTGGAAACCCACAGCCCCCACAGTTATATCCTGGAAGAAGATCTGTAACCTCCTCAACACGATTATCAGGCTCTACATAAAAAACTCTGCTTGCAACACCCAAGATTGTTCCTAAAGATGCTCCTACTATCGTCATCATTAAAATTGATTCAAGCATTTACTTATCTCTCCTTCTTTATTTCTTGATTAACTGGATGGTTACCACATGATGAAACCTTACAACCATCACAATCAACTTTTAAGTCTTCACAACCCTCAGGTACTGGGGTTTTATGATTAAGGTAATAAAAAGTTACATAAAATATAATAAGACCAGCTAAAATTAATATAGCAATCATTAAACTAGTCCTGAAAAAGCACTGAATGCTAAAGCCATAATTGCAGCTACTACAAGAGCAATTGGATTACCCTTAAACGCTTCTGGTGGATTTGCACTATCAAGACGCTCACGAATTGAAGCGAAAATTACTAGTACTAACAAAAACCCAACAGGAACGGAAATCGAATTCACTAACATTTGTGTGAATGTATATTTAGCACTAATATTCTCAAGAGCAACAAATAGTACTGCACAGTTAGTAGTTATAAGTGGTAAGAAAATTCCAAGTGACTTATAAAGTGTTGGAGAGTATTTTTTTATTACCATTTCTGTAAACTGAACAAAAGAAGCAATTACTAGAATAAATGTTAATAGTTTCATGTATTCTAATCCAAATGGCACTAGTACTAAATAGTATAGACCATAGGTAAATACTGATGCTCCAAAAATAACAAAGATTACAGCACAACCCATTCCAATTGCAGAAGATAATTTTCTAGAAACTCCTAAGAATGGACACATACCTAAAAATTTTGATAATACTATATTGTTTATCAGCACTGCTGCTAAAAACATTGCAAATATGTTTTCCATTATTTACTTCCCCCTTTTTCGCTTTTCGCATTTACATGTTTATTGTATGCAGCAAGACCTGCCGCTAGACATGCAAATGTTAAGAAAGCCCCTGTTGAAGATGAAAACAGTGATATTTCATATCCAGTAGGAATAATTTGAAATTCAAAAATTAACTGATTATTAAATGGATTTTCTAAATTAATAATCCCAGTTGCTAAAATTTGTCTTGTAACAGAAATAGCAACTAAACTTAAAGTGTAACCAAATCCCATACCAACTCCATCAAGTGCCGAGTCTAAGACTTTATTTTTTGAGGCAAAAGACTCTGCTCTACCTAAAATAATACAGTTAACCACAATAAGATTTATAAATGCCCCAAGAGCCGAATATAAGCTTGTAGCATAAGCATGGATCAACATTTCAACAATAGTAACAAGTGTTGCAATAATAACAATATAAACAGGAATTCTTATTTCATTTGGAACGACTTTTCTAAGTAAAGAAATGATTACATTAGATAAAATCATTACAACCGTAAATGCAACTCCCATTCCCAAAGCATTATTTAAAGATGTCGAGATTGCTAAAATTGAACAAAGACCCAAATATAAACCAAACACCGGATTTTCTCTTAATAATCCAGCAGTAAAATTTTTCATTCTATCCATTTTCTATCTCCCACTATCTTCTATTAAAGCAGCCTGTACTGCAGCAATCATTGACTTGGTAGTCCATGTTGCTGAAGTAACTGTATCAATTTCTTGATCTAGATCAGAACTAGCAATACCTATAAATAATTCTTGGTATGCAGGATCATCAATGACATCACCAATCCCCTTGGTATCACCAAATACAAGAGTTTTAACGGATTCTACTTTTCCATCAGTAATTACTATTTCAAATTTATTTCTTTCGTAATCTCCGTATTCTGGATCACCTTCAATTAAGCCATAACCTTTAACATTAACTACATAAACACCATTTTCACTACTTTCAATTTGAGCATCAAATCGTGATAAGTCTTCATTTAATGAAACAGGATTTCCAAGTTTTAAACCAGCTTCTGGCTCTAAAGAATCATCTGTTTCATCTTTTTCTTTTGCTGTTATGCCCTTCATTTCATTAAAAATTGCTTTAGCAGCTTCAATACCTTTGATAACAGCATTAGATGTAACTGTTGCTCCTGTAAGGATATTATAATTATCAGCAGAAGTTTTACTTAATACCTCATTTGTATAGTCCTCATCAAATAATTTTGAGCCAAATCCATTTGTTTCTTGGTGAGCTAAAACACGATAACCAACAGTTTTACCATCATTGTCAAAGGCTAACATAAACTGAATTGGCGTACTACTGTATCCTGTTGTCTCAATTTTAAAGACATACCCCTCATCTTTTGCTTCATATAAACCTTTTATAAGACCAGTATCATCAGTAAATTCAACTTCACCAAATGTACCCCCTGGAAAAATTAATTCTAAGTTTTCTTTTTCAGCAGCAATTGACTTTTCTAAAATTATTGGAGAAGTTAAATTGTTTACTGCAGTTAGTGCTCCTCCTGCAATGGCACTAATCAATGCTAGAAAGCAGGCTAAGTATATAATTTTTTTCATTTTATTTATGTCCTTCTTTCTATTGTTCAGCCATTAAAGCTGCCTGTACTGCTGCAATCATTGACTTGGTAGTCCATGTTGCTGAAGTAACTGTATCAATTTCTTGATCTAGATCTGAACTTGCAACACCTATAAATAATTCTTGGTATGCAGGATCATCAATGACATCACCAATTCCCTTGGTATCACCAAATACAAGAGTTTTAACTGATTCTACTTTTCCATCTGTAATTACTATTTCAAATTTATTTCTTTCGTAATCTCCGTATTCCGAGTCACCTTCAATTAAGCCATAACCCTTAACATTAACTACATAAACACCATTTTCACTACTTTCAATTTGAGCATCAAATCGTGATAAGTCTTCATTTAATGAAACCGGATTTCCAAGTTCTAATGTTTCCTCAACTTCAACTTCAGTTTCAACTTCTTCAGTAGCCTCTGTAGGTACAAGTGAGATAGCACTTAAGCCAACACAAATTCCACCAAACACAAATACAGAAAGTAAAGTAATAATATATTTTCTTTGATTATTAAATTGTTGACCATCAAAGAAGCGCTCAATTGATGGAGTAAGCATATTCATTAATAAAATAGAATATAAAACCCCTTCTGGTAAGTTTGCTTTAAGTCGTAATACTATAGTTAATATTGCACAACCCAAAGCGAAAATAATTTTACCAACGCCACTTGTTGGCGATGTAACTGGATCTGTAAGCATGAAGATTGCTCCAAATAATACACCACCAGATAAGATATGAAACAAAGGATAATTTATTCCTTGATTATAAGCCAAACCAATAAATAATGTATATATAAATATTGCACCAACATAAACTAAAGGAACTCTAATATCAATTACTTTTTTATATGCCAAGTATATACCAACAAGTAAAATAACTATTGCACTAGTTTCTCCTAGAGATCCCGGATACATACCAATTGCCATATTTGACATCCCACCAAAGGGTTCAATCATTGCAGCAAATGCAGACTGTGATGATGAAATCCAACCGCTTGATGCCATTGTTGTAGTAGGAGTAGCTCCTGTTAGAAAATCTGCAGAAACATTTCCGGCAAAACTTGCAGCTAAGATACCTCTTCCAACTGCAGCTGGATTAAAGATATTATTACCAAATCCTCCAAATACTAATTTACCAAATATAATGGCTATAATTGTAGATATTATCAACCCATAAATACTTGTATTAATTGGAACCATAAGACATAAAATCATGGCTGTAACCCAAGAGTATGATAATCTTAGACTTTTTATAACATCTTGTTTAATTACCTTAAACCAAATTGCTTCTGTTACAAACGCTGTTGCAACAGCAACCACCATTAATATGATGGCACGAATACCGTAGTCTTTTCCAAACTTTGTAAAGTAGTAAAACAGTGAAAATGCATATACCACTAGCAAACCAATTGTTAAGTCTTTCATAATTGATGATGTAGACTGTTTACTCTTTAAGCTTGGAGAAGGTTTAAATATATATTTCATTTTTTTATCTCCCTATTTTTCTTTCAATGCTAAATATCTCTTAGCACGACGGACCCCTTCAGTCACTTCAATTTTTGACGGACAAACATATGTACAAATACCGCATTCAATACATTCACTTGTTGCATGTCTTTTTAAACTTTCAAGATTCTTTTCCTTTTCTGCCTCACATATCCTTACTGGTTGTAAAGCTGCAGGGCAGTGAGCACTACATTTACCACATCTAAGACATGTCATTGGCTCAGTAATCTCATTTTTTAAAATAGTTACAGCATTGAGTGATGTTGATATAACAAATTGATCATTCGTAATTGTTTTACCCATCATTGGACCACCAGCAACCAACTTAACTTCTTCACTTGTATATCCACCACAAAATTCAATTAATTCTGAAACCGGTGTTCCTACTCTTGTAACAACATTTTGTGGATTTTTAATAGCATCTCCACTAACAGTAACAATCTTCTCAATAATTGGAGCACGATGTTTTACTGCTTGAGCAATGGCAATAACTGTTGTTGCATTATTTACAACACAGCCAATTTCAAGAGGTAACTTTTTATAACGCTTATGTAATAATTCATAGACTAAAGTCTTTTCCCAACCCATTGGATAAACATCAGGAACTTCTGTTACAGTTATATCTCCATCATGTTTAATTGCGCCATCAATCATGTCATAAAATTTTCTTTTGCCTTTTTTAACACCAATAACAACCTTTTTAGCACTAGACATCTTCATTAATATTCTAAGTCCATCAGCAAAGTCATCAATAGCATTAAAAATTTCTTTATAATCAGCAGTAATAAATGGCTCACACTCAATCGCATTTATAACGATTGTATCAATGCTTTCAGGTTTTAAGTATTTTACATAAGTTGGAAATCCAGCCCCACCACAGCCAACAATTCCAGCATCTTTAACAAACTTAACTAATTCTTCCCCTGTGGCATTTTTATAATCAATAAAAGGTAAAAGTTCTGTTTCATCTAATCCATCATTTAATATTTCCAAGTGATCCACCATCTTAAGTGATGAGTGCATTACTTTCTTTACACTTTTAACAATGCCAGATACCGAACTATAAATTGGAACTTCAAAAAAGCCATTACATACAGCAACTTTAGTACCAACCTTTACTCTATCCCCTTCTTCAACAAGAACTTCCGCTACTGTTGAGCCATTAATTAATGGTATTAGAATTGTTTTTGGTACTACCATTTTACTCACTTCTTTAACTGAGGTAAGCTCTTTCTTTCCATCAATATGAAGCCGCATTGGCCCTATAAAAATCGACATTTATTTTTCTCCTTTTCAAACTTTTTAAAAACAAATTCAATGGTATTATAGCACTTTTTAAGCTCTGTTTCTATTAAATAAGCTTATTAAATAAATATTTTTTAGATTATATAAATGCAATTAAATTTTGTTTATGTTATAATTCACACAGTGAAAAAAGAGGTATATTATGAAAAAGATCGTAGCACTTATATTATTAATCCTATCTACTGGATGTAGTAAAAAATCAAAACTAAATGAATATTCAAATATTAATGTAAGTGCAGGCTTTGATACTTACTTATCATTAAAAATATCTGCAGAAAAATTAGAAGATTTTGAAAACTATTTTAATGAATCTGTAAATTTATACGATAGTTTAAATAGACAATTTGATATATATAATTCCTATCCTGGAATTAATAATCTCAAAACAATTAATGAATTTGCTGGTATTGAACCAGTAAAAGTTGATCAAGAAATAATTGACTTATTACTACTTTCAAAAGAAATGAGTGAATTATCAAATGGAGCATTTGATGTTTCAGCTGGAGCATTATTTAAAAAATGGCATGATTACCGCGAAGCAGATGATGGAAGTATACCATCTGATGAAGAACTACAAAATACCCTTAAGTGTATTGGGTGGGAGTTTGTAGAAATTAACGATACTAATAACACTGTTTATATTAATAACCCTTGTGCATCATTAGATGTTGGAGCAATTGCTAAAGGATATGCCACTGAGAAAATCGCTCATTTGTTAGAGGAAAAAGAAGTAGTTATGGCCATAATTGATGCTGGAGGCAACAACAGGACAATCAACAATAAAGAAGATGGCAGTCCATGGAATGTCGGGATTCAAAATCCTGATGATTCTGGAAGTATCGCCATTGTATCAAAAAGAGATTCATCGTCTTTTGTAACAAGTGGTGATTATCAAAGATACTATATGGGAGATGATCAAATAAGATATCACCATATCATCGATCCTAAAACTGCCTATCCAGCAAATTACTTTAGATCAGTTACAGTAATAACAACAGACAGTGGTATCGCAGATGCCTTCAGTACGATTTTATTCTCACTTCCATATAAAGAAGGTCTGGCTATTATAGAAAAATACAATACTTTAAATCCAGAAAATCTTATTTCTGCAGTCTGGATTTTAGATAAAGAGAATAGTCAACAATCTGATTTCACACTGGAAAATGAAAACTTTCAAGTTATATATACAGAAGATCTTAAAGATTCAATTAAACTTTCAAAATAAAAAGGTAAAACTTATTTAAGTTAATCATATAAAAGGGTGTACGCTATATTAGCTACACCCTTTTATATTCATTTAATCTATTATTTTTTTCCTAAAAGTCTAAACATATTTTTCTTGTATACTTCAACACCTGGTTGATTAAATGGATTTATATCTAAAAGATAACATGTCATTGCACAAGCTCTGAAGAAGAAAGTACACATGTATCCAAATGTATAGGCACTCATATCTGGAATAGTAAGGATAATATTTGGAACATTTCCACTTATCTCATGAGCTTCAAGAGTTCCCTTACATGCCATTTTATTAACCCAATCTAAAGATTTTCCTGCTAAATAATTCATATTATCTAAATCATTATCCACCTTTGGAAATTCTTTATCAACAGTTGGTTTATCAACTAATAATAAAGTTTCAAATAATACTTTTTTACCTTCTTGAATAAATTGACCAAGCGAGTGTAAATCAGTAGAAAAGTTTGCACTACATGGTAGTATTCCAAGTGAATCCTTACCCTCAGATTCTCCAAATAATTGTTTCCACCACTCGGCAACCATTGACATTTGTGGCTCATATGACACCAACATTTCAGCATCTTTTCCCTTTTCTTGTAAAATTCTTCTAGCAACTGCATATTGATATGCTGCATTTTCTTTTAAATTATCACTAGCTAAATCTTCATAAGCCTTTTTTGACCCTTCCATGATCTTATCAATATCAACACCCATAACAGCAAGAGGAAATAAGCCTACTGCTGTAGTAACTGAATATCTTCCACCAATATCATCAGGTATAACAAATGTTTCATACACTTCTTTATCTGCTAAATCTTTTAAAGTTCCTTTATTTGCATCAGTTGTTGCAATAATTCTTGTTTTACACTCTTCTTGTCCATAACGTTCTTCCATCATTTTTTTAAGCATTCTAAATGCCATTGCTGTTTCTGTTGTAGTTCCTGATTTTGAAATAACATTTAGTACTACACTCTTATCTTTAATATGTTCTAACACTTGAGTAAAGTATGTACTAGAAAATGTATTTCCTATAAAGATTATCTCAGTTTTATTATTTGGATATAGCCCATTAATCATTTCTACAGCAGCTCTTGTACCAAGATATGATCCACCAATTCCACAAACTAGTAAAACTTCAGCAAGATCTTTTACATTACTTGCAACTTTTTTAATTCTTGAAAATTCTTCTTTGTCATAATTTAAAGGCCAATCAACCCAACCTAAATAATCATTTCCTAAACCTTTTTTCATAACTATATCAAGATGTCTTTTTGATACAGCCTCCTGATACGCAAAAATCTCACTCTCTTCTAAAAAAGCATGTTTACAATCAAATTTAATCATTTCTCTTCTCCTTAATTGCTTCTTGAATCCATTGATCCATCTTTGAACTTATCGACTTAAAACCTATTGTCATTTTTGGGAGTTTTGCACTATGACGACCATTTTTTCGCTCTTTACGATAGCGTCCACTCTGAATGGCCTTAAGGGACAATCTTGCTTGATTGCTACTCTTATCATAATCGATAATTTTAACCTTAATGCGATCATTTACCTTAACAAATTTACTAATTTCTTTAACATAACCATCACTGATCTCAGAAATATGAATTAAACCAGTTGTTTGATCATCAAGCAAAACAAATGCACCATATGGTTTTATACCAGTTATAATCCCATCAACTATTTCTCCAATTTGATATTGCATAAAATCCCCCATACGATTATAAGTATACCATATTTATCGTATTTTTGTGTTATAATATTATCGAGGTATAAAATATGAGATTATATATCAATAGTATGTTTCCATTTCTAGCATGTATCACTGCAATTATATCAGCACAATTTCTAAAACCATTCTTTTATTATTTAAAAGAAAAGAAATGGAATATGTCACTAATGCATGCAAGCGGTCAATTTCCCAGCTCCCATGCAGCTGGTGTTAGTGCAATAACACTTGCCGTTGGTTTACAAGATGGCTTCTCTAGTTCGCTATTTGCTGTAACACTAGCATTTTCATTAATTGTTGTTTATGATGCTGCAAATGTTAGATATTATGCAGGAAAAAACATTCAGATTACACAACAATTAATTAAAGACATCCAATTATTATCTAAGACACCACTTGACGATCCAATATACTTTACAAGAGTAAAAAATGTTTTAGGACATAAATGGTTTGAGATAATTGGCGGAATAATACATGGCATTACAATCTCTTTGATATTATACATTTTATAGGATAGGATAAATACACAATGAATAAAGAAGAAAAAATAAAATTGATACAACAATCATTAAATAGAATAAGACCATATATTAACAGAGATGGCGGAGATGTTGAATTTGTCGACATCAATGAGACTGGCATAGTTCATGTCAGAATGCTGGGAGCATGCGTTAGCTGTAACTCTTTAGATGATACCCTTTATGAAGGTATTGAAGCCATTTTAATTGATGAGGTACCAGGAGTCATCGGAGTTTATTTAGTAGAATAATAGATAGCAGAAGTTCTGCTATCTATTTTTTTATATTTATCTTTTTATTTTTTAATTTACTCTCAACAATATTTTTTATCAAAATATAGATTACTGCGAAAATTGGAACAGCTAAAAACATTCCAACAACCCCAAATAGACCTCCTCCAATAATAATTGAGAACATCACCCAAAAACTTGATAAGCCAACACTATTACCTAGGATTCTAGGTCCTAAGATATTGCCATCAAATTGTTGTAAAATTAATACCCAAACGACAAATATTAATGATTGTGTTGGACTTACAATAAACAAAACTATAAAGCCTGGTACTGCTCCAATAAAGGGACCAAAAATTGGAATCATATTTGTAACACCGATGATAACACTTATAAGAACAGCATAATCCATATCCATTAATAACATCCCAATAAAACATAAAAACCCAATAATCAAGCTATCAATACTTTTTCCAACAATAAATTGTTTAAATTTAGTTGCTGTTAATCTAGCTACAACAATCCCCTCATCAACTTTTTTCTGAGGAAAAAAGGCGTAACAAAATTTCTTTGTTTGTAGTTTTAACTTTTCTTTATCAATCATTAAATAAGCTGCTATAAAAAGACCAATAAAGGCATTCATAACCATTCTTATTGCACTAAAAGAATAATCAATAATTATTGGAAGAGAATTTTTAATCATAACAAGAACACTTGTTGCTATTTCTTCTCCATAGCTCCAAATAAAATAAGTTATTTGATCGATAAGTTGATTATTTGCAGTATTGTCAATTACATTATCAAAATTATCTATATAAGAAGTAATGTTTTTTGAGAGTCTTAAGGCACTACTATATGTTTGTGGTATTATTACTACTAAAATTGATGTAACTAAAAAAACTAATATAAAAATCGATAAAATTGTTGCAATCTTTCTTTTAGATGTATCTTTAAATTTATATTTTAATAGCCATTTATACTGAATTCTCTTCATTAGTGGCATCAGTAAAAAGGCAATAGCAAAACCAAAAACAAATGGTATCATTATTGTAAAAATTTTACCTAAAACTGATAATAAGAAATCTAATTTAGTTGTTCCATAATATACAAACATTAATATTGTTCCTGAAAATATTAATACTTTTATTAAATCACTTGTTTTTTTGTCAAAATCAAATTTCATATAAACACCATCCTTTTATCTATTGTATCATATCAATTGACATTACTTCTACTGTTATATATAATATGCATATATTTATCAAGAATGACTTAGAGAGTTAGCTCAATGAGGTCATACCAACCTATTTTAAAACAAGGTGGTAATGCTAACACGATAAAAAGAGATTACAGCTCTTTTTAAGAGCTGTTTTTTTATTAGAAAGAGGTAAAATATGAAAAAACACTACTTTACTAGTGAATCAGTAACATCAGGACATCCTGATAAAGTTTGCGATTTAATTGCAGATAGCATCTTAGATGAGGCCCTTAAACAAGATCCAAATTCAAAAATGGCAGTAGAAGCCACCATAAAGGATAACTTTATATTAATATATGGTGAAGCAAATACAAAAGCATTAATTAATTATGCTGATATTGCAAAAGATACCTTAAAAGAAATAGGATATTTAGAAGACTATGAGGTACTAATTAAAGTTAGTAATCAATCTGCTGAAATTAATAAAGCTGTCGATCAAGAAATACTGGCAGCTGGAGATCAAGGAATAATGTTTGGTTATGCCTGCAATGAAAGTGAGAGTTTAATGCCCTTACCAATTCATTTAGCTCACAGACTTGCAAAACAGTTAGAGACAACTAGAAGAAAAAATCCATTATTAAAGCCTGATGGAAAAACTCAAGTTACAGTTGAATATATCGATGATTTACCAAAAAGAATTGATACTATTGTAATTTCTTCTCAACACGACAAAAACATTTCACAAGAAGAACTAAAAGAAATCATCATGGAGAGTGTTATTAAACCAGTCATTAATGAAAAACTAGTTGATTCAAATACTAAGTACTTAATTAATCCAAGTGGATCATTTATAGTTGGTGGAAGTTTTGGAGATAGCGGTACAACGGGAAGAAAAATTGTAGTTGATACATATGGTGGAGCCGTCCCAAATGGTGGAGGTTGTTTTAGTTCAAAAGATCCAACAAAGGTTGATCGAAGTGCAGCCTACTATGCAAGGTATGTATGTAAGAATCTTGTTGCTAATGAATTATGCGACAGATGCCAAATTGAATTGTCATATGCCATTGGAAAAACTAATCCTATTTCAATATACATTGAAACATTTAATACCAATAAAATACCTACAGAACAAATAGAGAAAATTGTTCATCAAAACTTTAATTTTTCAGTTAATTCAATAATCGAGGAGTTAAAGCTTAAAAATCCTATCTATAAAGAGACAACTAATTATGGACATTTTGGTAAAAATAATTTACCATGGGAAAGAGTGAAAACTTTAAAGGGGATTTGATAAATGATAAAATTAATAATCAGTGATATGGATGGTTGTTTCTTAAACGATAAGAAACAACTGCATCCAGATACCATCGATTTGATCAAAGAATGTAAAAGAAATAATATTCATTTTTGTATTGCCAGTGGCAGATCATTTGAAGGACTTATAAAATATTTTGAGTCAGTAATAAACGATATCACTTTAATCTGCGATAATGGAGCAATGATATATCACCACAACAAATTATTATCAATTACACCAATTAAAGAAGAAGATGTTACGATGTATACAAAAATCGCTAAAAACATCAATAATGTTGTCCCAATCCTTACAACACCAACTAAGGTTTATATGCAAAAAGATGAAAGTATTAAAAATGAAAATATAGAAGAAATTAAACATTATTATCCAAATATCTTAATGATTGATGACATCTTAGAAATAAAAAAAGACGTCTTAAAAATATCAATTTATGATATGGATAAAGCTGCAATTAATTCATTTCCAGTTTTAAGCAAAATAGTATCGGAATCAAAGGTAATCTTATCTGCAGAAGTTTGGGTTGATGTTATTAACCCAGATGTTAATAAAGGAACTGCCTCAATTTCCCTACAAAAGTTTTTAAAGATAAAAGATGATGATGTCGCAGTTTTTGGTGATTATTTAAATGATTTAGAAATGATTAAAGCATTTTCTAATTCATATGCTCCAAATACTGCTCATCCAGAATTATTAACTCATGCTAAAAACATAATCGAATCAAATGATAAGTGGTCTGTATATTATAAAATAAAAGAGTTAATAAAAGCCCAAATAAAAGACTAATTAATAAAGTGGTACTCATTTCATTAACTAGTCTTTTTTTTATTGTTCGCTATTATGTTTTGCTAAAATTTGCTCTTCAATTTCTTTTTCTCTCTTTTTATCAAGCGGTAATAAATGAATCATAATAACAGCAACTATTAAAGCAGTCGCTGGAAAAAGTCCAATCGAAATTTTTAAGTTTTTAACCGTTTCAACACTTTGAGTTACAAGGTTACCATCATAATTTATCGTATTAAGTATAAAGGCAAAAATCGCATTTACAGCATTAAATCCCATACCCATAATAATTGAGTTAATCGCTATTATTGTTCCTGATTTTCTTTTACCAGTTTCTAACTCATCCAAATCAATAATTGTACCAAGAAGTGGAACTTGTAAAATATAGAAGAATGCAATTCCAACCATTGTTAGTGCATATAATACCGTTACAAAATAATAGTTTGGTGCAAAGGCTAGTCCAACATAACAGACTGCAGTAATTAATAATCCTATTTTTAAAGAGTCTCTACTACCAAATTTCGATACAAATTTAACAGAAACTCCAAATATTATAAATTGAACAATAGCTCCTAATATATCTGGTAAAGCCGCAAAAATTTCTACAGCCTTAGCAACGTCCTCCATATAATATAAATACATTGTGTAATATGCTGAAGCTATGCCATTAACAATAAATATTACTATAAAATATAATACGAAGCTTTTTGATTTAATTATCATTTTAAGTGATTTTATAATATCATCCATAGTAATTCTTTTTTCTTTAGAATTATTTACCATCATATTTTTATTTATAACTCTTAATGAAAACATCGATAAGATAAATCCGACAATTATACATGTGATAAATACTGTTACTATTGTCTCTTTAGAGTAATTACCAGTAAACATAAATACCGGTATCAAAGAATTTATTGCAGCTGGTAAAAATCCTAAATAGCTTTTATAAGCTGCAATCTCTGTTCTTTCACTTGTATCTGAAGTAACATTTAAAATATATGACATATAATTCATTGTAAAGATTAATTTCGAAAGATCATACATAAAATAAATCACTAACAACGATAAGAATATAAGGTTATCATTCCAAGTACCTTGGATTAGAAATATTGAAATTGCTAAAACCATTATTACCGGTAATGATATTTTTATCAGTTTGGCATAATTACCTATCTTATCTGTTATATAGCCACCCAATAGGTTGTTTGCTATTGTTGCTATAATCATTAATGACATTACCCTTCCAAAAATCGAAGGACTAACACCTAAAACATCAGTAAAGTATTTCATTAGACCTGTGTCTACGACAATCATCAGTGACATTGCTACCCCTGGAAGTGCAATTAGAAACATATCCTTTTTACTTAATTTATTTAATCTACTCATTATTTTTTCCCCTTATTTTATATTCACCTGTATCAAAGTTAACTGTAATTTCAACACCATTACTAAATGTTGTTTGTTGTAACCTATAACTATCATCTAAAAACTTATGATCTATCATTTCTGCATTGTATAGATCTTTGGTTATTTTTGCAATTTCCATTACATTTTTAATTCTATTCATTATCTGTTTTGTATTTTCTTTTTGTCCTGTTGTATCCATAGAAGAAGAAAAATAAGGACTTTGACCATTAAGGATACAGTGTAATTTCCCCTCATCATTATCCGGAATACCCCATCCACCTTTACCATCTACAAACCATGGAATAAAGACACACTCATGATATACTAAATTAAGTAAAGGAATAGCAACACCTACCCCTTCTCCTCTTTCTTGAGGAGTAATGCTATATGGAGCATGATGAACAATATCTAATTCATTTATCATTTGGTGACCAGGCTCCTCTGAACTTACAATTATTCCTTTATCTCTTAGCCACTTAAAACAAGCTCTACGATATTCTATGCTTTGTTTTCTGGTAGTTAAATGATGCCTATTGTAACACTCATCACCCGGTGCTATCGAAAAGACATCAAGATAGACTCCATTTACTTTTATATCATTATCAAATAATGTTTCATATGTTTTTTTTACATAGTCTAATGCAAATGATGAACATAAGAGGTTGTGTGCTCCTCCATCCCATTCATCACAATATAATTTTTTGCCATTAATATTAATTATGGCTTTTTCTGTATCATAGGCATCACTATCTAAATAGAAATCACGATATTGATCATGTAAAGCAAATACATACCCCAATTTTTGACAGGTATCACTTAGTATCTTTAATCCTTGATAGCCACCTGCATCATCTGATGGTGGCAAAATATATGGATGCAAATTATCATAGCCATTCTTGCCCCAACCATCAAGATGCACATAGGCTTTTTCTAAACCTAATTCCTTAAACTTAGTAAATATTTTTGCACTCTGGTAAAAATCATTATGAAGAATCCTATTTACCTTTCCTTTTTTATATCCTTTACTCTTTGGTTTTCTATTTTCTAAAGTTCTCCAATGAATTATTGGACTTCCAATAAGCTTAGAAACATTACTATTTCTTTTTATTTTATCATCAATTGTAATAAAGTTATTATTTTTTATTAAATTCTCACGATACTCTTTAGCAAAAGTAACATAGTTACACTCATCATAAAATCTCATAGTTAACTCTCTTTTATAAGAAAGTTTTCCAAGTGAGCCTAACCAATTACTTGCTGTAAGAAATGCCTTATCTTTTCCATAGCTTGAAAACAAGCTTAGATCATAAGCATTTTCACTATATGCAACATAACCCTTTTTATCGCATACTCTTCCCCATAAAGGCATATATGCTTCTCCACTATTTAACTGTCTCCAATATTTTGTAATTAAAAAGATTTCTTTTCGATTTTTTTTATAGGTGTCTGGTAAAATAAATCCCTGTCTTCTAGGATCAACACTATAAGCTTTATTTACATCATAACTCTTTGCATTAAATGGTTGAGGAAAACTTACACATTTAAAATTTTCACCTTCTTCATTGAAAGCTTCTATACTGAAATTAACCTTATTATTCTCACAAATCTCAACAGTAGTTTGAAATCTTACATTTAACTTTTTTCCTAGTATTGAAAAGCCACTATATGAACTGACAATTTTATTATCAATAACTTCATGAGTTTTATTCTTAGCCCAACTAAAAGACTTATAGAACCAAATATTTTTATTAAAAATTTTTCTTTGAAAAATAATATGAGGTTTTCTTCCTTGAGATATCCAACTATAACCATTATTAATAACCTCATATTTTAAATTATCATTTAATAACCTTACTTCAATACTACCTTTTTTTATCATCTGCAACATTCATTACCACCTCCTAATCAATAGAAAATGAGCAGTAGTTATTCAATAGAAAATAAAACAAGATGATATTAAAACTAAATTAATGTTTTATTTTATAAACCTAGAGTAGCACAATGTCACACTATGCGTCAATACAATTGTATGCGTTTTCAAAAAATAAGTTTCCTAATTGTTTTTTAAATCATAATATTTTTATAAAAGATAAATAAATTTTATAATAACATATATGATATAATCAAAGATATTAGATAAGTTATTAATCAGTCTAAAAGAAGGAGGACATATGATATGAATAAACCAGTATTAGTTATTTTAGCAGCAGGTATGGGAAGTAGATATGGAGGATTAAAACAAATAGACACTGTCGGAAGTAATGGCGAATCGATAATTGACTTTTCGATATATGATGCTTATGAAGCAGGATTTCGCAAAGTAGTCTTAATAATAAGAAAAGAACATGAAGAAGCATTTAAAGAAAGTCTAACAAATAAGATTTCAAAAAAGATGGAAGTAGAATTTGCTTATCAAGATTTATTTGATATTCCAGAAGAATTTGATGTGCCACAAGGAAGAGAAAAGCCTTGGGGAACAACCCATGCTCTTTTATCATGTAAAAATTTAAATGCACCATTTGCAATCTGTAATGCTGATGACTATTATGGAAAAGATGCATTTAAAGTTATTTACAATTTTCTACTAAATGATGTATCAGATGATAATTATGGTATGGTTGGTTATCAGTGCAATAAAACACTTACAGACAACGGAACCGTAACAAGAGGTTTGTGTGAAGTTGAAAATGGATATTTAACTAATATCAGAGAAATTCAAAAAATTGCTAGAATCGATAATAAAGCAAAATATGAAGATAATGATCAATGGAAAGAATTAAGTGAGGATGCTTTAGTATCAATGAATTTCTGGGGCTTCACGCCAAAAATCTTAGAAAGTTGTAAAGAATTATTTATTAACTTCTTAAAGGAATCTTTACAAGATAATCCAATGAAGTGTGAACATGTTATTCCAACTGCCATTGGAGATTTAGTAAAAAATGGAACATGTAAAATCAAAGTATTACAAAGTGATGATGAATGGTTTGGAGTAACATATAAAGACGATAAACCTTTAGTTGTAAAGAAGCTACAAGAATTTAAAGATAGAAACACTTATCCATTTGATTTGTGGAAATAAAATTATTAAAAATATTATAAAAACCTAGATTAGTAATATCTTTTTAACAGATACTACTAATTTAGGTTTTATTTTATTTAAGATTTATTATTTGATCAGATAATTTTAACTAGCACGAGTAAATTGTAGCTAATATAACTAGTTTATCTTAACTAAGTCGATTCACCCCAATTAACGCTACAATCTAAAACCTGTTGCTTTGATTCTTTATTTCTATTTTCTAGACTATCAATTAAAATGCTTGCTGCTTTTACACCCTCATCATATGCTGGTTGGACAATGGTTGTTATTTTAGGTGATATAAGTTCTGTCCATTCTAAGCTATCAAATCCAATTACTCCTAATTTACTTGGAATATGTTCTTTATACATCTTAATAACTTTATACATTTTTGATAGTAACCAGTTATTACAGATAAAAATACAAGTTTTTTTATTTTCAAGAAGGTATTGATCTATTTTTTCTTTGATCATATCTACTGAAGAGTACTCATCTAATATAAATGTATCATAACTTTTCCCGTGAATATCTAGGCAGTTTGTAAAACCTAGTGTTCTCTCTAACCTTGTAACTAGTACTTTGGGATCTGCTGAAATTAAAATATACTGTTCATAATTTTTTTTAACCAATTCTTCACAGGCTTCATAAACTGCTTCGTAATTATTAGTTTTTACCCACATGTTATTATTATAAATTGTTGGAGAGTCAAAAAATACTACCGGAAGATTATGATTATTTTTTTCTAGCCAATAATTAAAGTGAATAGTAGGCTGAACAATAAAGCCATCTACATTCATTGATTTCATATTATTAACATGCTTTATTTCCTTTTTAATATCATACTCACTTGATGCTAAAATTATTTGATAACCCTCTTTATTAGCATAGTCCATAATGCCTTTAACAAATTGATTTGCATAACCTTTACAAATATCTCCAATGATAACTCCAATAATTCTAGACTCTTTAATACTTAAAGTTCTAGCAACTGCACTTGGTTTATATCCAGAACTCTTTATTACCTCACCTATTTTATTCTTAGTATTTTCTGACATCTTTTCATATTTACCGTTTAGGTAAAATGATACTGTCGCTTTAGAGACATTTGAAAGTTTTGCAATGTCATTTATCGTTAATTTTTTATTCATATTATTACCTCAACTACTCTTTACAATTATTTAAGTGATTTTAAAAATTTTTCCATCCTATCTAATGCTTCCTTTATTTCATCAATACTATAAGCATAAGAAATTCTAATATAACCTTCTCCACACTCTCCAAAAGCAACCCCTGGTACAACAGCCACCTTATATTCAAGTAGTAATCTTTCACAAAATTCTTCTGAAGTTAATCCAAAAGATCTAATGCTTGCAAATACATAAAATGCTCCACGTGGTTTAGTACACTTTAGTCCAATTCTATTTAATCCATTTACAATATAATTTCTTCTTTGAGCAAATGAATCGCGATGTTTCTCACAATCACTATCTCCATTTTTTATGGCTTTAATACCTGCAAACTGTGAAATAGTTGAAGCACACATAACCGCATACTCATGAATAGAGCTAAAAGCTTTGATGAAAATTTCATTAGCAAAGATATAGCCAAGTCTCCACCCAGTCATAGAATAAGCTTTAGAAAATCCATTAATAATTATTACTTGATCCTTTATTTCATTAAACTTGGCAATACTACAAATCTCATCATCATAGGTTAATTCTGAATAGATTTCATCACTAATAACAATTAAATTATTATCTTTAATAATATCAATTAATAATCTATAGTCTTCACTATTCATAGTAGCCCCAGTGGGATTACAAGGATAATTAATTATTAAAGCTTTCGTTTTCTTGGTAATTGCATTTTTTAATTTTTTAGCAGTAAGTTTAAACTGTTCTTCTTCAGTAAGTTCAATGGTAACAGGTGTACCACTAGATAAAGTAATACAAGGCTCATATGCAACATAGCCAGGTGTTAAGATTATTACTTCATCACCAGGATTTATTATTGCTCTTAAAACTACATCAATCGCCTCTGATGCTCCTGCTGTTACAATAACATTCTTATCCCACTCATACTTAATATTAAATCGTCTATCATAGTAATTACATAACTCTTTTCTAAGCTTTTCCATACCAATACTAGGGCTATAAAAAGTATTACCTTTTTTTATATTGTCTATAGCTTCATTTCTTACCTCCCATGGGGTAGGAAAATCTGGTTCACCAACTCCAAGAGAAACAACATTATCAGTAGCTGATGCCAAATCAAAAAATTTTCTGATACCAGACTGCGGAATTTTTTCTACTCTATCACTTAAATAATTTTCATATTTCATGGAGTAACAATCAACCTTTCAGACTTTTCATTTTTTAAAAGAGATATACCATCTTTTTTATAAGCCTGTAATACAAAACATGTGATTGTATGTTCAACTCCTTCAATTGGCGCTAATTTTTGACCAACAAAATCAGCAATTTCTCTCATCGTTTTTCCTTCAATGACCACAATAAACTCACTTTTTCCACTAACAAGTAAAACAGTAGATATTTCATCAAATTCTACAAGCGACTTAGCAATTTCATCATAGCCGACATCTCTTTTTGGTTTTGCGCCAACTTCAATAATTGCCATGCAATACTCAAAATTAGTTTTATCCCAATTAATTAATGTGTGATATCCACAGATCACCTTATTTGACTCTAACTTAGTCTTAGTCTTTGCAACAACATCAAAAGGCTCCCCTAAAACCTCAGATAGCTCTGTAATTGTTGCATTAGCATTATTTTTTAATAAATTTAATAACTTTAACTCATTCATAATATTACCTCGCTTTAGGATTATTTTAACACCATTCATTCTAAATAAAAAGGACTATCCTTTAAAAAGAATAATCCTGTTTTAATAATGAATACTTATTTAATCTTCTTGTAAAGTAAGCTTACCATCAGCTAAAAATACTCGATGATCAGATAACTTTGATACAATTTCACTGTGAGTTACCACAATAACTGTTTTTTTATACTCTTCAGTTAATAGCTTAAAGATATTGATAATCTCTTTTTCAGTTTCAG
>JBKEBK010000010.1:0-26409 GCA_047973125.1 Anaerorhabdus sp.
CCTGATCAAACAATTTACACATGGCGTGGTGCTGAAGTTGATATAATAATTAACTTTGATAAGATTTATCCAGATACTCATACTATATTTTTAAATGAAAATTATCGTTCTAATAATATTATTTTATCATCAGCAAATTCTTTGATAATGAATAATACAAATCGGATTGAAAAAGATTTATTCACATCAAGAAAGTCTAATGAATTAATTACTCATTATGTGGCATCTTCTGCACAAAAAGAAGCAATGTGGATTGCTGATAAAATAAGTGAGCTTCATCGTGATAATATTGCATATAAAGAGATTGCAGTATTATATCGCAGTAATTTCTTATCTAGATTAATTGAAAAGGCAGTTATAAATAATGGAATTCCCTATGTAATTTATGGCGGTATTAAGTTCTATGAAAGAGCTGAAATTAAAGATGCGCTAAGTTATTTAAAAGTTATTTTCAATAAGGATGATTTAGCTTTTATGAGAATTATTAATAAACCAAGAAGAGGTATAGGGGAGAGAAGTCTTGATAAGATTTTTGAATTATCACAAAAATATGATATTAAAATGATTGATGTACTTGCTAAGGATGAAGTTAAATTAATTTCAAAAGCAAATAGAGAAGCAGAAAAATTTCTTAATTTGTTTAATAAGTATTATCTTGAAAAAGATAGTATTTCAATTGAGGCACTCTTAATGAATATATTAAAAGATAGTGGATATTTTAAAATGCTTGAAGATGATACTGAAGATGAACGAATTGCTAATATTATGTCTTTAGTTGAAGATATTAAAGAATTTGAAAAACACAGTCCTACTGGAACCTTGGATGAGTACTTGCAGATGGTTGCTTTGTATACTGATATCCAGAGTAAAGAAGTGCCTGATTGTATTAAACTTATGACTGTCCACTCGGCAAAGGGATTAGAATTTGATACAGTTTTTATATTAGGAATGTCAGAAGATTTATTTCCAAATGGTCGTAGCTTGAAAGATGGGATAGATGCTTTAGAAGAAGAGAGAAGATTGGCTTATGTTGCAATTACAAGAGCTAAAAATAGATTGTTTTTAACAGAAAACAATGAATATAACTATATTGGTAAAACTACTAATAGAAGCTCACGTTTTATTTATGAAATAGGTAGTGAGTTTCTAAATGAAATTAGTGATGAAGTAATTAATTATAGTATAAAAAAAGAGCGAAACTATAACGATATATCACATGATAAAAACTTTAAGAAAAAGGATGCAGAGGAGTCATCAGTTTTTAGAAAAGGTGAAATAGTAGAACATACTAAGTTTGGTCAAGGACTTGTTATTGAGTATAAGCATGGCTTTGTGAGTGTTGCTTTTAAACATCCAACCGGAATTAGAAAAATTAAGGCTGATCATCCTTCAATTTCAAAAGTAAAAAAATAGGTAAACTACCTTTTTGACTTCAATAATTAGTAGGTAAAAATTAAAATAAAAAAAACGCTGGATTAATTTCTAGCGTTTTTTGTTTTATCTTTGAACTCTACCAGAGCCATCACCAGCAAGCAGTGTTTCTACTTCTGCAACACTTACTCTATTGTAGTCGCCTTCAATAGTGTGTTTTAGAGCACTTGCTGCTGTTGCGAATTCAATAGTCTTTTGATTATCAAAATTACTGTTTAGAGCATATATAAGTCCTCCAGCAAATGAGTCTCCTCCACCAACTCGATCAACGATGTGTAATGCATATTTTTTAGAGAAGTAAGCTTGATTATCAGCATATAGCATCGCTGCCCAGTTGTTGTCATTAGCGCTAATACTTTCTCTTAAGGTAATGGCAACTTTAGTGAAACCAAATTTTTCTTGTAGCTGTTTAGCTACACTGATATATCCTTCATGGTTAAGTTCGCCTTGAGTTACATCTGTACTTGCTGATTTGATGCCAAATACTTTCTCAGCATCTTCTTCATTAGCAATACATACATCAATGTATTTAGCTAATACTGACATTACTTCATTAGCTTTTTCTGTTGTCCATAATTTTTTACGGAAGTTAAGATCGCAACTTATTGTTACACCATTTGCTTTAGCAGCTTTACAAGCCGCTTCGCATACTTCTGGCATTTCTCCACCTAATGCTGGAGTAATACCTGTAAAGTGAAACCAATCTACTCCTTTAAAGATTTCATCAAAATTGAAGTCTTTTAAAGTTGCAGTTGCAATAGATGAATGAGCTCTATCATAGATTACTTTACTAGCTCTTTGAGATGCACCTTTTTCTAAATAATAGATACCAACTCTTTCACCACCTAATGTGATTTTAGAAGTATCGACTCCTTGTGCCCTTAAATCTTTAATAGCACCATGTCCAATATCATGATCAGGTAATTTTGTAACAAATGCTGCATCTAAACCGTAGTTTGATAATGATACAGCCACATTTGCTTCACCACCACCATAAGTAGCTTCAAAGCTATTTTCTTGCATGAAACGGTAATAACCGTGTGGTGCAAGTCTTAACATAATTTCACCAAAAGTGATTATTTTCTTACTCATTAATCTTCTCCTATCTTTGAAGTAGGTGAACTGCAAAGCCACCAAATTCTTCATTTAAATATACTGCAACTGTTTTATTATTTTTTTCTTTATAAGTATCTTGATTGATAGTAAAACCTTGTTTAATCAAATAAGCTTCAGCTCTTTTTAAGTTATTACAAGCGATGGCTATATGACCATTTTTACCTAAGTATGGCTCTTTAACAATTTCAATTTCTTTAGAAACAAAGAATGAGCTATTTCCTTCAGTTTTATCTAAACCAAAAGTTAAACTTAATAAGTTAGCTAAGTCTTTTGCTTCTTTTTCATTTTCACCATTTATTCCAATATGAGCTACTTTGAAGTTATGTATTTTTCTTATTGCTGATTTAGTTAATTCAGTGATTTTTGGATAATCTTTACTGTTGATATCACTGGCTTTACACATCCAAGTACCGCCACAAGCAATGATCTTATCACTTTGCATATAAGCTTGTAAGTTATCTTCATTTACACCACCTGTTGGCATAAATTTTATTTGTGGAAATGGTCCACTTAATGCATTAATATAATTTAAACCTCCACTTGCTTCAGCTGGGAAGAATTTTACATATTTTAAACCTAACTCAATAGCTTGTTCAACATCACTAGGATTAGTACAACCTGGTAAGATTGGAATATTTTTACTTTGACAGTATTTAACAATATTTACCTTTAAACCTGGTGAAACAATAAATTGTGCACCAGCCTCAATAGAAGCATCTACTTGCTCAGTAGTAAGAACGGTTCCAGATCCTACTAACATATCAGGATATGCAGTTGTTATTGCTTTAATAGCTTCAGCTGCACACTCAGTTCTAAATGTGATTTCAGCAACATCAATACCACCATCAATAAATGCTTTAGCAAGTGGCAGGGCATCTTCTACTCTATCAATTTTAACAACAGGAACAACTCCTGCTTCAAATACTCTTGTGTATATATCTTTAGCCATAATTATTTACTCCCTTCATAGTTAAAGTAATTAACATTATTTTTATAACAAATTTCATGCATAATAGATTTTAATAATTCTTTATCATTAGGGAATTCACCATCTTCTACCAAAGTGCCAATATAATTAGCAAGAATTCTTCTGAAGTATTCATGTCTTACAAATGATAAGAAACTACGAGAATCTGTCAGCATACCTACAAATAATCTTAATGAACCTAAGACACTTAAAACTTTTAGTTGTTGTTCCATGCCGTATTTTTGATCACCGAACCACCAAGCTGAACCAAATTGGATTAAGCCTTTAGTAGGTCCTCTTTGGTATGAGTTAGCTAATGCAGCAAGAGCATAATTTTCTCTTGGGTTTAAATTGTATAATAAAATTTTACCGATATTATCAGAAGCTGATAAGTTAGTTAAGAATTTTCCTAAATCAGAGATGAAGTTATAATCTGAAATAGCATCACAACCAGCATCTGTGCCATAAGTGTTAAGTATTTGCTTATTTACATCTCTTAAGGCCCCAATATGTAATTGGCTTGCCCAGTCTCTTTGATGATATTCACAAAATAGAAACTCAAGTAAATTGGACTGTAATTTAGTTATCTCATCTAAAGAAATTTTTGCCCCACTAACTAATTTAGTGAAGTACTCAGCACAAGATGTATCATCACTTTCAGTGTATTTAAATTCACTAATTCCGTGATCACTTATTCTACATCCGACACTTTCAAAATAATCAAGTCTTAGTTTTAGGGCTTTCTTTAATGAATCTAGGGTATCTATTTTAAATTCTACGCAATTTTCTAAGTCTTTTAGGATGTCTAGATAGTTATCGCTAATTATGATGAATCTATCTGGTCTAAATGTTGGCAAAACCATTAAATCAATTGAAGCATCTGCTTTAATTAATTTATGAAATTTTAAATCTGAGCAGATATCATCAGTAGTACCAATCATTTTAACATTCATATTTTCTAAAATAGTTCTTACATCTAAGTTGCCTTTTTCGATTTCTTGATTAGCTCTATTATAAATATCTTCAGCATTTCTTTCAGTAAGGATATCATCAATACCAAATAGTCTTTTAAGCTCTAAGTGTGACCAATGATATAAAGGGTTTCCAATAGAATAATCTAGTGCTTTAGCATAGGCTTTAAACTTACCTAAGTCATCACCATCTCCAGTAACATATTTTTCATCAATACCAACTGTACGCATTTGACGCCATTTGTAATGGTCCCAATATAGCCAAGCTTCACTTATATTTTTAAATCTTTTATTTTCGTAAATTTCTTCAGCACTTAAATGTGAGTGATAATCATAGATAGGATCATCTTTACACTCTTCATATAATTCAATGGCCACGGAATTACTTAATAGGAAATCATCAGCTAAGAATTTCCTCATAACTAAACTCCACTATAAGCGCTAAAGCCACCATCGATTGCTAAGACAACACCGGTGATAAAGCTAGCTTTCTTGCTGTCTAATAAGAACAGGGAAGCATCAACGATCTCTTCTTTTTCACCGAATCTATTCATTGGTGTATTACGTAAGATTTTAGCACTTCTTTCTGTGAAACTACCATCAGGATTCATTAATAATTTTTCATTTTGTGTTGTTATAAAGAAACCAGGAGCAATTGCATTTACTCTAATATTAGTTGTAGCAAAGTGAACAGCTAACCATTGAGTAAAATTACTTACTGCTGATTTAGCCCCAGAGTAAGCTGGAATTTTTGTTAATGGTGTAAAAGCATTCATTGAAGAAACATTTAAAATTGAAGCTTCATCTTTTTCTACCATATCTACTGCAAATACTTGAGTTGGTAATAAAGTACCAATAAAGTTTAAGTCCATAACGAATTGGAAACCATCTTGATCTAAGTCAAAGAAAGTTTTAATTTTTGAATCATTTAAACCTTTAATATCAAATTGTTCTTGATCGGTAGTTCCTTTTGGATGGTTACCACCAGCACCATTGATTAAGATATCAACACTTCCCAGTTTTTCATTTACTATCTTTTTAGCTAATTCTAAGTTATCTTTCTTTAAAACATTAGCAACAACACCAATTGCACTATAACCTTGATCAACTAAATTTTTCTCAGCTGTTTTTACTTCTTTTTCATCAAGTGATAACATCGCAACTTTAGCACCTTGAGCGCAAAGTTTTTCACAGACTGGATATAGTAAAATTCCACTACCACCTGTAACTACGACAACTTTATCTTTAAAATTTGTACTCATTATTTGTTCTCCTTACTTTTTGTAATTGCTTCTTTAAGTCCTTCTATGTATGTTGCGCCTAAGGCTCTATCATATAAACCATAGCCCGGCTTTCCAGTTTCACCCCAAATCATTCTACCGTGATCTGGACGATAATAGCCATCAAAACCATAGTCTAAATATGCTTTAGTTAATTCATAAAAATCAACATCACCAAATTTTGATGGATGTGCTGTTTCATTGAAACTAGTAGTTCCATAATTTTTAACATTACGCACATGAGCAAAATGAATTCTGTTTTTCTTTCCGCCAAAATATTTAACCATTTCTACTACATCGTTCGTATTAACACAACCAAGAGATCCAGTACATAATGTTAATCCATTACTTGGTGAATCAACGATATTAATAAATCTTTCTAAATTCTTGAAGTTTGTAATAATACGAGGAATTCCAAAGATATCAAATGGTGGATCATCAGGATGGATTGCCATCTTGACGCCACATTCCTCGGCAACTGGAATAATTGCTTTAATGAAGTATTCTAAGTTATTCCATAATTCTTCATGACTTAAATTGTTGTAGAAATCAATTAATTCAACCATTTCTTCTTTTGAATATGAAGAATCCCAACCTGGTAGTGACAATGTTTTTGGATCTAATTTAGCTACTTCTTTCTCATCGAAGATTAATGAAGTAGAATTATCTTCATTTACAAATTCTAAATTACTTCTTGTCCAGTCAAAGACTGGCATAAAGTTATAACAAATAGTATCAATCCCATTTTCTGCTAGATTTCTTATTGTTTGTTTGTAGTTTTCAATATATTTATCTCTAGTGTCTTTTCCCATTTTAATATCTTCATGTACTGGTACACTCTCGATAACACCTACTTTTAAACCGTTTGCTTCAATTTCATCTTTTAATTTTTTTATTCTATCTGTTGGCCAAACCTCTCCAACTGGTATGTCATAGATAGCTGTAACAATTGCTTCCATATTTGGTATTTGACGAATGTATTCCAAGCTGATTGGGTCGCTTTCGCCATACCATCTAAATGATAATTTCATAACTCCTCCTTGATGTATTTATACTCACATTATAACAAAGCTAATTGTCACGGTCAAACAAAAAGCGTTTAAATTTTAAACATTGTTTTACTATTTTATTATGATATAATATTTACAACTTAGGTGTGGAGGAAATAAAATGTTAAAACCGTTAGAATTAAATCATAATTGCATAGACATAATTGAATGCGTAATTAAAAGTGGTAATATATCCCAAAATGAAATAGCTAATAGAACTGGAATAAATCGTTCAATAGTTTCAAAAGAAATGATTAATCTTAAGAGTCTAAATTTAATTAATGTTAATCAATCAAAGAATAGAAATGTAATCAGTTTTAATCATCATTTTGCCAATACTATAATAATAGAAATTGATAGATTTTATATCCATGCCTTTTTAAATTCGGCATTAGGATATAATATCAAGAAGGATTCACATAAAATAGATGTTTTAGATGTCGTTACTTTATTTTCTAAGTTAGAGTTTATCATTGATGATTTTATTGATCAATCCCAAGTTGACATCATTGGTATTGGTGTTGCAGTTCATGGTATTGTTGATAAACAACATTCAATTAGATTTGCCCCAAATACTGACTGGAATGATTTAAACTTAAAAACAGCATTAGAAAATAAATATAATATCTTTACAACTGTGGTAAATGTTGCCAATGTTACAGCGGTAAGTGAGAGTGTTATTGCTGATTTAGGTAAGGATTCACTTCTTTCAGTAACAGTGCACTCAGGAGTTGGATCAGGCTTTGTTTTTGATAATCGATTATTCATTGGAGATAATGGTTATTCTTTAGAGTTAGGGCATTTTAATTTGTTAAATCATAATAAGCCTTGTTCATGTGGTTCTAAAGGTTGTTTAGAAACAGAGATTGCATATCCACAATTGATTGATCAAATGAGTGAGCTAGGCATAGAAGATCCTTCTATTGATAAATTAGTTCAACTATATAACCTGAATGATGAAAAAGCTTTAACTGTCTATAATAACTATCTTAATTATTTAGCTTATGGCTTAAAGAATTTATTCTTAATCGTTGATCCTGCTATTATTAAAATAAATTGTCAGATTTTACAACAAATTCCAAAATCGATTGAAATATTAAAAACAAAAATATACTCACCAATAATAAAATACAAAGATTTATCGGTATCCAATCTAAATTCTGCTACTAGAGTATTTGGTTTATCTATAATTTTATGTCAAGGCTATTTAGGTTTAAGTGGTGTTAATCTTTATACTTCAAAAGATGAATTATTAATATCTTATAAATAAATTATAATAGAGAGTCCTGTGTCATCTTCCTATATTCTTTAGGACTGATGCCATAGGTCTTTTTAAATGCTCGATAAAAGTTTGCATAATCACTAAAGCCGCATTTTTGACAAACTTTCGTTGGTGCAATATTCTCAGTAAGCATTTGTTTAGAGTAGATTAATCTTTTCTTTAGAATATATTTATATAAACTAGTTCCGGTAAGACTTTTAAATTCATGAGATAAGTAATATTTATCGATAAAGAATTTGTTGGCTATAAAATCTAATGACAAATCTTTCTGATAGTTTTCATTAATATAGTTTAAAGCCTCAATGATTGCAGGGCTCTTACTTTTTACTGTGGCATTATTTTCTTTTTGTAGAAGTGAGAATCTATTAAGTTCAACAATTAGTTGCATAAAGTAAGCAAAAGACATTGCATCATTTGCATAGTTGTTTGAAGAGGATTCCTGCAGTAGCGAAGCTAATAATGGCGTAATCTTTTCTCTATAGCTTGGTGGTAATCTTAGTAGATTGCTGTGGGTTGGAAGACTAAAGTCAAAACAAGTGGTTAATGATGCATAATGTGAAGCTAAATTATCTAAGAATTTTTTATTTATCCACATTACTATTCTTTCACAAACCTGTTGATCTTGGGTGGCTTGTGGATGATGTAGTTCAAGAGGATTAACAAATAAGATGTCTCCAGAAATCAAATGATATTTTTTGTTTTCAATACTATAATCAAGACTACCATCAAGGAAAAAATAAATTTCATAAAAGTCGTGATGGTGGACATCGACACTTTCTTCGTAGGCGTTTGAATATAAGAATACTTCAAACTGTTCGTTATTCATATGTTGTCTATTACTAAAGATTTGTTTTACTTTTTTCATGATATTTGTCCTTAATTTAAACATTTATTGTTTAACTAATAACATTATAACACAATATTTACAATGTTTTATAACAATTATAGCAATTGTATTGTAAAAATTAAGAAAGTATTATTAAGGTGTTAGCGTTTACAGCTGTTTATATACTAATTGTATATAGTTGTGCAGTAATTAAATTGTTTAAAGGAGGTAAACATATGGAAAAACAATTATGGAATGAAGGTTGGAGATTTACGAAAGAGGCAGTAGAAATCCCTAAAACTATTAGTGAAGTTACAAAAGATTTTACAGAGTTAAATTTGCCACATACTTGGAATGGTATTGATGGACAAGATGGTGGTAATGATTATTACAGGGGAGCTTGTTATTACACTAAATCCCTGCCGAAATCTGTATTAAAAAGTGGTTCAGTATTTTATTTAGAATTTGAAGGGGTAAACTCTTCAGCAGATGTTTATATAAATGGTAATCACTTGACTCGCCATGATGGCGGATATTCGACATTTAGAGTTAATCTCACTGAGTACATCGAAGATGAAAATTTGATTGTAGTAAAAGTAGATAACTCACCTAATGATTATGTGTATCCACAAATGGCTGATTTTACATTTTATGGTGGTATCTATAGAAATGTTTCATTAATTTGTGTTGAAGATGCACATTTTGATTTAGATACTTTTGGATCTTCAGCAATTAAGGTAACACCTGATGTTAAAGGTAGTAACTGTGATGTAAGTGTAGAAGTTTATGTAGATAATGCTACAGAAGAAAATACACTAACTTACAGTATACTCTCAGGTGGAAAAGTTATTTTAGAAAAAATGGTTTCGGCAAGTGAAACTAGGGTTAACTTTGAAATTGAAAATGTTCATTTATGGAATGGTATAAAAGATCCGTTCTTATATACTGCAAAAGTTGAATTAAAATCAAATGATAAAGTAATTGATAAGAGAGTTACACGTTTTGGGTGTCGTACTTTTGAAATACATCCTGAAAAAGGATTCATTTTAAATGGTAAAGAATATCCACTACGAGGAGTATCAAGACATCAAGACTGGCCAAAAATTGGTAATGCACTTAAGAAAGAGCATCATGATAAAGATATGGAATTAATTTGTGAGCTTGGTGCGACTACAATAAGGCTTGCTCATTATCAACATGATCAGTATTTTTATGATTTATGTGATGAAAAAGGCTTAGTTATTTGGGCTGAAATACCATATATTTCTAAGCATATGCCAAAAGGTTTTGATAACACAATATCTCAAATGAATGAATTAGTACATCAAAACTACAATCATCCTTCAATTTTTGTTTGGGGGCTGTCTAATGAGATTTCAATTGGTGGAGAATCAAATCAGAGTCTAATAGATAATCATTATGCTTTAAATGATTTATGTCATGCGTTAGATAAAACAAGACCGACAACAATTGCGGCAGTTTCAATGTGCGATATTGATTGCGAGTATATTCATATTTCTGATGTACTCTCATATAATCACTACTTTGGATGGTATGGGGGAGAGACCGAACATAATGGCCCTTGGTTTGATAATTTCCATACTTTATATCCAAACAAGGCAATAGGATGTAGCGAATATGGTTGCGAAGCTTTAGACTGGCATAGCTCAACACCAGAACAAGGTGACTATACTGAAGAATACCAAGCTCATTACCACGAAGAGCTGATTAAGCAGTTTTTCTCAAGACCTTACATGTGGTCAACTCATGTCTGGAACATGTTTGATTTTGCAGCAGATGCCAGAGATGAGGGTGGCCTAAAAGGTATGAATAATAAAGGATTAGTTAGATTTGATAGAGAGTATAAAAAAGATTCTTTCTATGCATATAAAGCATGGCTATCTGATGAAAAGTTTATTCATTTATGCAGCAAGAAATACATTGATAGAGTTGAAGATGTTACAAAGGTAAAAGTTTATTCTAATTTAGAAGAAATTGAATTATATCTAAATGGCGAGTTATTTGCAAAGAAAAAAAATGAAAACAATTTTTTCCACTTCGATATACCGAATATTGGGGAAACAACAATTACTGCTAAGTATCAAGATTTCAGTGATGAGAGTAAAATCAAAAAAGTTGATGAAGCAAATGAAGATTATATTTTAAAAGAAGAGGGTGATATCATAAATTGGTTTGATATTGAAATGCCTGATGGTTACTTTAATATTAATGATAAAATTTCTCAGATCATGACCACTTCTGATGGTCAGAAGTTAATAATGAGTTTAGTCGAGAAAATGATGCCAAAAGATGAAGGTAGTGCCTTAGGTAATAAGAGCTCAGAGAGTATGATGAAAATGTTATCAGGCTTTACAGTTAAAAGATTTTACAAATTATTAGGGGCGATGTTTACTAATGATAACACCTCAGAGAAACTACTGGAAATTAATAAAGTATTAAATACAATCAAAAGACCTGATTCGAACAACTAGTAAATAAATGCTTATTTGTACTTGTTAGTTCGGTAGAAATATTCAGTAATAAAAAAAGGCAATACGCTTAAATGGTATTGCCTTTTATGATATTAAATTATTATTTTTTATAATTAAACTCGGGGATATTATGCCAACGCTCTCTAATTTTAGTAGCAATCATTTTAGGTTCTCTGTGTCTAGTGAAAAATCCCTTTTTGTTACCTTGAACACGCATTATAGCTTGCCATACTTCGAAGTCTGCGAAGTTCCAAGCTTGCTCTCCTACAACTTGTGGGAAGTCATCGAATACTTTATGATTCATTTCATAGTATTTAACCTGATACTCTTCAGTAAACATAATGTCATGAACATCATGTAAGCCAGCTATTGTATCAGCTCCATACTCTGTGAATAAAATTGGTTTATCACCATCAATTTGTGACCAAGTTGTAAGCTCGCTACGCAGTTTAGCTTCGGCTGCTTCTAAATCACCACCATCAATATACCAACCATAGTAACGGTTTAAGCATATGACATCAATATATGGATGAATAAAGTCTCTACCAGCTGGTGCCATTAAGTGAGTAACGATTGTAACTGGACGTTTTTGTACATCTAATGCTTTTGTTAAATCAATTAATGGTTTGAAATATGGAACTGATTCTTCTAATTGAGTATCGGGTTCATTGGCAATGCACCACATTACTACTGCTGGGTTATTTTTATCTCTTAGGATTAATTGCTCAATTGCATCACGATGGTTCTTTTCAGTATCTACATATTCCCATGTAGTTAATGGCTTTTCTTTTTTCTCACCTGTTAATGATCCCATAAAAGCACCCATACTAACCATTAAACCAACCGCTGCAACTTCATCTATTACTACAATGCCTTCTCTTGCAGATAGTCTCATCATTTCTTCACTATATGGATAATGTGAAGTTCTATAAGAGTTTGCACCTAACCATTTTAATAATCCAATGTCTTTAACATTAACCGCTTCATCTAATCCCTTGCCATGGATATGGAAGTCTTCATGTTTACCAAATCCTTTGAAATAGAATGGTTTATCGTTGATTAAGAATTGTTTTTTTTCAACTTTAACAGTTCTAACGCCAAATGGTAACTCATAAACATCACCTTCACTTAAAGTAACTTCAAAGTCATATAAGTAGGCATTAAGTGGCTGCCATAAAGTAACATTAGGAATTTCTACTTTGCCATCTTTTCCAGTAGCACTAGCAACCACATTTCTATCTTCATCAATGATTTTAATAGATGCTTCTGCATTACCTACAACATCTAAACTATAATCAACATAACCTGTACTACCAGTAAATGTTGTATTTAAAGTAATGTCTTTTAAATAAGTTTTAGGTGTTGTATATAACTTTACTGGTCTGTGAATACCGGCATAGTTGAAGAAATCAAATAATCCTTTAGATTTTGTGTTTTCTCCTTCGCCACTTACCTGTCCTACAGGAATTGTTGTATTATCTAAAATATTAGATACAGCAATCTGTAATAAATTTTTACCGGGTTTAACAATATCATTCAATTCAATTTCAAATGGTGTAAATCCACCGATATGTTCTAATAAGAATTTTCCATTAACATAAAGTCTAGCTTTATGAGTGGCACTACCAAATCTTAATAAAAGTCTTTCATTTAATAGATCTTTATGAATTACAAGATCTCTTTCATACCAAACCCAGCCCTGATGATTTCTAACCTCGTTTAAACTTGGGATGTCATTGTATGAAGCAGGGACTGGCATACTCATATAGTCTTTTAGTGCTTTACCAGCTTGTTCTTCATTTAATGCGATTTTATCAAGTTTAAAACGCCAAATACCATCTAAACTGATAAGTTGTCTACTTTCTGTTGCAATTGGATATAACATAAATTTCTCCTTTTCTATTATGCGTTAAATACGTCAAATTGTTTACTCTTAAATTATAATGTTAGCGCTTAACGCTGTCAACCGTTAAATGTTTAGAAATTAAACAACAGCCAAGAATTTTCTTGATTATATAGCTTTTTTGCGATAAATATCAGTTATAAACTTAAAAAAATATCATAAAATATGTACTTATAGAGCTGTAAAATGCGAATTTTAAGGATATTGTTTAAAATTTAAACACTTTCTATTGATTTATATAATTGTAAGTGCTATCATAAAAATATACTTTTACACAGGGAGGATAATATGAGTATAAAAAACGATTTGAAGAAACAAAAGTTAGATGATGACAAAAAGTATAATAGAGCCAAAATTTGGCAGCTATTCTGCTTCTCTTGTAATAATCTTTCAACTAATTTACCGTATATGATAATAAGTTTTTACTTATTGTTCTATGCACAAAACTATTTATTATTAAGTGCAGTAATTGTAGGGTGGGTAATTACTGGTATGAGAATTTTTGATGGTATCACTGATCCACTTATTGGATTTTTAATTGATAAAACAGATACTAAATTTGGTAAGTTTAGACCATGGATGGTAGTTGGTAATATCATTATAAATGTGACATTCATAATGATGTTTACAATGGTTAATACTGAATGGAGTGCTACAGTTAAATTACTGACGTTTGTTGGATTCTATGTAATTCACATTATTGGTTATACAATGCAGACAGCTGCAACAAAAGGTGGAGGAACAGTTATTACTTCTGATCCTCAACAAAGACCTTTATTAGGAGCTTTCTATGGTGCGTTATCAATGATTTTTGCGATGTTATTTATGTCGTATATTCCATTGCTTGCTCAAAAATATCCATTAAATATGCTTGATCCAGGATTTTGGAATCAAGTTACTTGGATTACTGTAGGCTTATCAGTATTCTTCATGATTGTTGCAGTAATTGGTATTTGGAAAAAAGATGTACCTGAAAACTATAATGGCTTTGCAACTGCTAAAGTTAAATTAAGAGACTTTATTACAATTATGAAACATAATAAAGCTATTCAAATGTTAATAATTGCAGCCTCTACTGATAAATTAGCGTTTTCTATGCAAGGAGCAATTACTGTTTATTTCTATGCGAATGTCTTAATGAATCAAAATATTCAAAGTGTCATGTCTTTGATTAGTATTCCGGTTTCTATAATATTTATTATAATTGGTACTATCATTGGTAAAAGAGTCACTCAACGTAAAGCTTTCGTTGCGATTACTTGGGTTGGTTTAATTACTTCAGCATTAGGAATCTTATTCTTTCCAAAAGTTGGAGCTGAAATTTCTAGTATTAATTTAATTATCTTCTTATTTATCTTTACAATGAGAAGTGGTGCAGCAACTGTAACTGGAGGCTTTGTTACCTCGATGATTTCTGACTGTGCTGATTATGAAATGTATTTAACAGGTAGAGCTGTACCTGGTATGATGGGAACATTATTTAGCTTTGTAGATAAACTTGTATCATCGATGAATGGTTTAGTTATCTCACTTATGTTTGGTATCTTTGCATTACAAAATACGGTTATTGAACCTTTAACACCAGCTACTAACTATGAAGGCTTAACTATGATTATCATTGTTGGATTATTTGTAATGCCAATTCTAGGTTATGTTGCATCAGTTATTTCTATGAAATACTATCCATTAAATAAAACAAAAATGGACGAAGTTAAAGAAACTATTGCTTTATATAAAGAACGTGATGCCGATGAAAGAGCTGAAAGACCGGTAATTGAAAAATAATTCATGATTTAAATCAAATCTTAAAAGATATGAAAGATGAAGTTATTAGACATAGGGTATACGCTTCTGATATTGCATCACAAATAGTGAAACAAGAGTTTAGTATACTAAGTGGGATGATAAAACATCCCACTATTTTAATAAGGAGTGAGTATGAAAACAATATTAATATTATTAGATACGTTAAGGAAAGATTGCTTAAAAATATATAACGATGAAAGTAAAGCGATAACTCCTAACATTGATATATTAGCAAATGATAGTGTAGTATTTGATAATCACTGTACAGGCAGTATGCCGTGTATGCCGGCTAGACGAGATATACTAACGGGTAATTTAGACTTCTTTGAAAGGTTTTGGGCAGGATTAGAGCCATTTGATTTACCACTAACTCATAATTTATCTGATAGTGGTGTTAAAACTCATATAATCACAGATCATTATCACTATTGGGAAATTGGTGGTGAAGGATATTTACAGAGTTATGACACTTTTGAGATGATAAGAGGAAATGAAACTGATCCATATATTGCGAACTATGCCAATATCGAAGCACCAGATAAGTTAAATGGTAATTTCAAAAAACAATTTGAAATTAATTTAAATTCTTTTAAATCTAAAGAAGATTATCCAACTGTAAAAACATTTTTAAGTGCTGCCGATTTTATGGAAAAGAATATTGATCGGGAAGATTTTTTTCTTCAAATAGAAGGGTTTGATCCTCATGAGCCATTTGCTACTCCTAAAGAGTTTTTGGATTTATATGGAATTAGCGAAGATGATTTAAAAGAGTACTATAATTCGCCTAAATATGGAGAATGTACTGATACAGAAGAAGAACTTGAATTTATTAGAAATAAATACTTAGCTAATGTTTCTTTTGCTGATTATGCAGTAGGAATAATACTAACAAAATTAAAGAAGTTAAAAATTTATGATGAGTGTACGATTATTTTAACTACTGATCACGGGCTACACTTAGGTGAGCATAATGTAATGGGTAAGGGTACTGCAAATTTATATAATGAAGTATCTGAGATTCCATTATTGATTAAAACGGCAAAAAATGATCATTTTAGAGTTAATAATTTTACTCAGAACATTGATTTAATGCCAACAATTTTAGATATGTATAATGTCAATTTAGAAACAAAAATTAATGGTTGTAGTTTAAAACCATTATTAAATAGGGATAAAAGTTATATGACAAGAGAATGTGCGGTGAGTGGGTATCATGGGGCTTCTGTTATGTTGAAAAGTAATGAATATACTTTATTTGTTGCACCAGTAAGAGAAGACAATACACCTTTATTCCATTACTCAGCTATGCCATCAATGTTTAGAGGCTATTTTGGTGCAAAACGCTCATTATTGCCGATTGATCCTAAGTATATTGAATCAGGTCATTTTTTATCGAAGTCAAAAATGCCAGTATATAAAGTACCGTTTGCATTTGAAGGTGTTAAAAGTTTTCATGTAAATAAACATATTGTAAGCCAATTGTTTAAAAATAGTGATGTTGAGCAATTGAATCCAATTGTGGATAAAGTAGTAGAAGAGCGTTTAAAAATTAAATTAGTAGAAATTATGAGTGATCTTGATGTTCCGCAAGAACAATATCAAAGGTTAGGTTTAATAAATTATCAAAATAATTAAGTGAAATTTACACTTAAAAAAAATTAGTAAAGATAGGAGAGTATATGAAAAAAGTAAGAAAAATAATTGTAATAATTTTTATAGTGATTGTGATAGTAATCGGTGCACTGAGTGTATTTCTATTAAGTAAGGTACCATATGATAATCTTACAGCAGGAATAGTTAGTAATGTGGCAAATCCTCCAGGTTTTATGTTAAGTAATGCTATAAGTAAAAGTGGAAAAGACAGGACTTATAAGAATTTGCCAAATATCTTACAGTTTAAAAATGGTGATACTGTAGATACTGTTGAAGAAATGGAACTAAGAAAAACTGAAATAGTAGAACTTTTTAAAGAAAATGTTTATGGAGAAGTACCAAATTATGCTTATGAGCTTTCATATAATGTAATTGAAGAAGATAAAAGTGCGATAAATGGTTTAGCAACTAGAAAGCAAGTTGAAATTACTATAACAACAAAATTAGGTAAAAGCAGTGCAACACTACTGATGTATATACCAAATAATATAGAAACTGCAGCAACATTTTTAGCTTTAAATGTTGGTGGTAATCTTACTGTTTATAATGATGATAAAATTATTGCGACAGATTTAATAGATGATAAAAAAGTTGATGAGTTGCGTGGTAGTAAAAGTGATAGATGGCCAGTAGAGAAAATAATTAATAGTGGCTACATATTTACAACAATTCATTGTGATGATTTTGCTCCTAATAATTCTGACTATAATTCAAGATGGATTAAAATATTTGGTGGTGATAGTAAGACTGAAGAATTTAAGACAATTGCGGCTTGGTCATTTGGATTAAGTAAAACTATTGATTATTTAGTTACTGAAAAGAGTGTTGATGCTGAGAAAATTATGACAGTAGGTCATTCAAGGTTTGCTAAAGCATCACTATGGGCTGCAGCACAAGATGAAAGAATTGCAGTGGCCTTCGCTAATTCATCAGGAACTGTAGGCTCATCACTTAGTAGAGAAAATACAGGAGAGCCAGTATCAGCAATAAACTTTTTATTTAAAAATTGGTTTGTAGATAAATTTGATGAGTATAGCAAAAACGAAGAAAGTATGGAATTTGATCAACATATGTTATTAGCGGCAATTGCACCAAGAAAAGTTTATTTATCTAATGGAACAATAGACTTTTGGGCAGATCCTGTAGGTGAATATGAGTCTTTAAAACTTGCTGCAAGTGCACTTAATATTTATGGTTATAATAGTACTTTAGCAAAAGAGAAACCCGGTGCAGATTATCCTATCCATACAGAATACTTTGGTTGGCATAATGTTGATAGAAATCATAATATTGGAACAGATAACTGGGAATACTATTTAGACTATGTCAATGAATTTCTAAATTAAAATTTAAAAAGAACTATATTAAGTTTTGAACTTATGATAATTCAGAGATTTCTTTCATTTCTTAGTAATTGATCTTCCTTTAATTTCAAAAGAAAAAAATTAGTTAGATTACTTTATCTACTAATTTTTTTTATTGCTTTTATGCTATAATAAAAGATGTTTGGAGGATTTAAAGATGAAAGATAAAATAACTCAGTTGAGAAAATTGCTTAGTCAATATAATTATGAATACTACATGTTAGATAATCCAACAATTTCAGATATTGAATATGATAAATTATTAAGAGAATTAATTGACTTAGAAAAAAAATATCCTGAAGAATATGACCCTTTATCACCAAGTTTAAGAGTTGGTGGTATGGTAATGGAAGACTTTAAAAAAGAAAAGCACCAACAACCAATGCTTTCGCTTGGTAATGTTTTTAATAAAGAAGAATTGCAGAATTGGGCATCAAAAATAGAAGAAGAAATTGGTAAGGTAGAATATTGTGTTGAGTGTAAAATTGATGGTTTAGCAATGTCACTTACTTATGAAAATGGAGTCTTGAAAAGAGGATTAACAAGAGGAGATGGTGTAGTTGGTGAGGATGTAACATTCAATATAAAAACGATAAGATCATTGCCATTTCATATTGATGTATTAGATGAATTTGAAATTCGTGGTGAAGTATATATGCCAAAAGCGGTGTTTAAAGATCTTAATGAAAAGCGATTAGAGAGTGGCGATGATTTATTTGCTAATCCTAGAAATGCTGCCGCAGGATCGATTAGACAGCTTGATTCTAAGATTTGTGCAAAAAGAAAACTAGATGCGTTTTGGTATAGTGTTCCTAGTGCGTTTAATTATAAAGAAAATCATTATGATAGCTTAAAGTGGGCTAAAGAATTAGGGTTTAAAGTAAATACTGAAACCAAAGTATTTAATGATATAGATGATGTTTGGAAACAGATAGAATATTTAAGTAATAAGCGCAGTGATTTACCTTATGAAATAGATGGGGTAGTTATTAAGGTTAACGATTTTAAAACTCAAGAAGATCTTGGCTTTACAAATAAAGCTCCCAAATGGGCTATTGCTTATAAGTTTCCAGCCGAAGAGAAAACAACGATAGTGGAAGATATCTTTGTTAGTGTTGGAAGAACAGGTAGAATAACTCCTAATGCAAAATTGAAGCCAGTTTTAGTTGCTGGATCAATGGTGAGTGCTGCTACTCTTCATAATGAAGATATGATTAAACAGAAAGATATTAGAATTAATGACTTTGTAGTTATAAGAAAAGCCGGAGATATTATTCCTGAGGTAGTTAAGAGTATCAAGGAAAAAAGAGATGGATCTCAGATGGAATATATCTATCCAACTAATTGTCCTCATTGTAATCAAAAACTTTATCGTTTTGATGGAATGTCATCTCATTTCTGTATTAATTCAAATTGTCCAGCAAGAATTGTAGCATCAATTGCTCATTTTGCATCTCGTGATGCAATGAATATTGATACTCTTGGTGAAAAAAGGGTTCAACAACTTCATAATGCTGGCTTAGTTGAGAGTATAAAAGATATATATAATCTAAAGGATAAACAAGATAAAGTAATAAATTTAGAGAAGTTTGCTAAGAAGGCGTATGATAATTTAATAGATGCTATTGAAAAAAGTAAAACTCAGGGTTTAGATAAGTTATTATTTGCACTTGGTATTGAGCAAGTTGGCTCAAAAGCGGCGAAGGTTTTAGCAAGCAAATATGGAAGTATTGATAATATTATTAAAGCATCAATTGATGAATTGTGTTTAATTTCTGATATTGGAAAGATTACTGCAGAATCAATTTATACCTACTTTAATGATCAAAATAATCTTAGTTTAATTGAATCATTAAAGCTTGAGGGTGTTAAGATGACCTATGAAAAAGAAATAAATCAAGAAAATGTCTTTTCAAATAAAACAATTGTTTTAACAGGTACATTTTTAGTGCATGATAGAAAAAATGTAAAGAAAATGTTGGAAGGCTTTAATGCTAGGGTATCATCAAGTGTATCAAGTAAAACGGATTATTTGATTGCAGGAGAGAAGGCTGGATCAAAACTTGAAAAAGCCAAAGATCTTGGTGTAAAGATTTTAAGTGAAGAAGAGTATTTAGAAATGTTGGGAGAAAAATAAAAATGGTTAAAAAAGATAAAGATTATTTTAAAAGTTTAGCACATCAGTGTATGTTTGATTTCACTGATGAAGAGTATTCAAGAGTTGAGTCTACCTTTGAAGTCTTAGATCGTCAAATGGAACTTTTAGATGTTATAGATACAACTGGTGTTGATCCAATGATTTTTCCATTTGAAGCTGAGACATCATATTTAAGAGAAGATGTAGTTGATTGTGTTATAAGTCAGGATGATGCTTTAAAAAATGCTAAAAGAGTAAATAATAAATACATTAGTGTTCCTAAGGTGGTGAAGTAAATGAAATTATATAAAACGCATGAAGAAATTAAAAAAGAAATAGAATTAGTGCTAGAAAAGATAAAAGAAGAAAATAGTATTATAAATGCTGTGGTGAATTATGTTGATACTGAAGATCAAATAAATGGTGTTAATCTACAAGGTAAATTATCTGGGGTTAGTACTGCTTTAAAAGATAATATTAGTACAAAGGGTACAAGAACTACAGCATCAAGTAAAATACTTGAAAACTATATTCCGATATATGATGCGACAGTTACTAAAAAATTAAAGGATGCAGGTGCTATTATTGTTGCTAAGGCATCAATGGATGAGTTAGGAATGGGTGGAACAAATAAAACAGCACTTACAGGTCCTGTTTTAAACCCTTGGGATACATCTAGAATAACAGGAGGATCATCAGGTGGTAGTGCTGCTCTTGTAGCAAGTGGTGCTGTCCAAATATCTATTGGAACTGATACTGGAGATTCTATAAGAAAACCAGCGGCATATTGTGGGATAGTTGGTGTTAAACCAACTTATGGAAGAATTTCAAGATATGGTGTTATTCCATATGCTTCTAGCTTAGATCATGTTGGATATTTTACTACAAGTGTAAATGATGCAGCGATTGCTCTTGAGGTACTTGCTGGAAGAGATGATAAAGATATGACTTCATCATTTGAAGAAGTTCAAGAATACTCTGCTCTTTTAAAAGATGATATTAAAGGAAAAGTAGTTGGTATTTTAGATAATGTAATTGAAGCTACAAAAGATGTAAATATTAAAAGTCAGTTTAATGAATTAATTGTAAAGTTAGAGGAAAAAGGTGCAATAATTAAAAAAATTAAATTGAATCAAGATTTATTAAGGGCGGTACTGCCAACATATTATTTGATTGCAAATTGTGAAGCAACTGCAAATCATGCTAATCTTGATTCATTAAGATTTGGAAGTCAAGCTGAAGGCGATAGTGCAGAAGAAATAATGATGAATTCTAGAACAGAAGGATTTGGCTTATACCTTCGTAAACGTTTTATGGTTGGAAGTTATGGCTTATTTATTGAAAATCAAGATAAGCTATTTAGAAAGGCTCAGAAAGTAAGAAGATTAATTGTTGAAGACTTAAAAAACTCGATGGAAAATGTTGATGCTATTATAGCGATTGCTGGTGGTGTTGCTCCTAAATTAGATGCATCTTTAACGGATGCTTACTTATCTGATGAGCATCTTGTGGCTGAAAACTATATGATAGTTGGAAATTTCTCTGGTTATCCTTCTATGACTCTTCCACTTGGTTTTAAAGATGGATGTCCTATTGGTGTTAATTTAATGTCTAAGCCATTTATGGAATTAGATATGTTTAATATTGCATTAACTATTGAAGGTATTACAGGCCTTAAAGATCAGACTGTTGAGGTGAAAAAATAATGAAGTATGATGTTGTAATTGGAATTGAAATTCACTGTGAACTAAAGACTAAAACTAAAATGTTTTCTTCTTCACCAAGTGTTTTTGGTGAAAAGCCTAATACTTGTGTTAATGAGATTGATTTAGCGCATCCTGGAACTTTACCTAGCGTTAATAAAGAAGCTGTTTTAAAAGCAATACAAGCTTGTAGTGCCTTACACTTAGATATTGATCCAGTTTTAAGGTTTGATCGAAAAAATTATTTTTATTCAGATTTACCTAAGGGATATCAAATAACTCAACAATTTCATCCAATTGGAAGAAATGGTTATATTGAAATAGATGTAGATGGAAACAAAAGAAAAATTAGAATCAATAGAATTCATCTTGAAGAAGATACTGCGAAGCAGTTTCATGTGGATGATGAGACTCTTATTGATTTTAATCGTGCTGGTACACCTTTAATTGAAATTGTATCTGAGTGTGATATGACATCAGCACAAGAGGCTTGTGCATATATTTCTTCTTTAAAAGAGACACTATACTATCTTGGAGTATCAGATGTTAAAATGGAAGAGGGTTCAATGAGGTGTGATGTAAATATTTCACTGAAACCAGAGGGTTCAAGTGTACTTGGTGTAAAAAATGAAATTAAGAACTTAAATTCTATTAGTAATGTCCAAAAGTCAATTGAATATGAAATCAAAAGACAGAGTGCCTTGCTTGATAATTTTGAAAAAATTACGCAAGCAACAGCAAGATATGATGAAGCTACAAACAAGACTGTTATTATGAGATTAAAAGAGGGTAATGTTGATTATAAGTTTTTTCCAGAGCCAAATATCTTACCAATCAGACTTGATGCTGCTTGGATAAAAGATATCATAGATAATCTTCCTGAGCTTCCAGATGCAAAAAGAAAAAGATATAAAAGTGAGTTTAGTTTAAATTCTAAACAGATTGACATATTAATTGACAATAAAGAGTTGGGTTGCTTTTATGAATTAGTAATGAAATCTAGTAAGTATCCTATTATAGTTTGGAATTGGATTACATCTGATGTTCTTGCTTGGTGTAATAAAAATAATAAAGCAATTGAATCGCTTTGTGATCAAACAAAAAATATTGCATTAATTATTGATATGGTTGAGCAAAAAGAAATTTCAGGTAAGCAGGCTAAAGAAATTTTTCCTGAAGTATTAAGTGGTGAAAATCCAAAAGATATTGTTTTAAAAAAGGGAATAACGCAAGTTAGTGATGAATCATTAATTATGTCTTATATTAATGAGGCGCTTGATGAGAATCCTCAATCAATAATTGATTATAAAAATGGAAAAGATCGAGCTGTTGGATTTCTTGTTGGGCAGGTTATGAAGAAATCTAAGGGACAAGCAAACCCAGCATTAAGTAGTGAGTTAGTTCTTAAAGAATTGAAAAATAGATAAAATAGTAGAATTTATAATCTAAATCTTGTAAAATGAATATAGATTTATGGGAGAAATAAAATGACACAAAATAAAAAAGTAAAAAAAGTTAGTTCAAATAAAAAGAAAAGAAAGTTTGATTTTACCAGTAAGGTTATTGTTTTTGGTAGTTTAATTATAATTATTCCTTTTCTAATCCTTGGTGGTATCTTAATATCAGCTAGTTTAAATACAGGGAAGCCTATTTTAGGGGATAGATTTGATGGTGATCTGAATCCAGCAATTACATCGAGTGACTTAAATGATGTTAAGTCTTCTGTAGAGGCAGTGTCTTCAGTTGAGAGTGCCCAAGTTAATCTTAAAACTTCTACTTTAAGGGTAACGGTTGATGTAAGTGATACCATGAGTGAAGAAGATATGATATTAAAATTAGATGAAATTTACAACGCAGTTCTATCTAAATTAGATATGGCAACGTATTTCACATCTACTAGTACTAAAAGGATGTATGATATTGATGTAAATATTCATAATATTTCACTTGATAAGAGTGATTCTGAGGAATTTATTTTAGTAGGAAGAGTAAAAAATAGTATGATGGATACATATCGTGATCAAGTTTTATCTAAAGCTCTTGATGAAGATTTAGCTCAAGAACTAAGGGATGATGTAGAGAATAGATTAAATCCATCATCTACACCTGATGATGATGAAATGACCGTTGGTGGTCTTGATGATGGTAATGAAATAGAAGAAAGCGCTGATCCTGAAGGAGAAGGTGCAACAGAATAGGAGCTTTAGCTCCTTTATTTTTTGGAGGACATATAAGTGGTTGAAAATAATTTTATTGGTAAGTGTACAGGGTATAATGATAAGGGGCAGGGCATTGTTTTTGAAAATGGCTTAGTATACTTTGTATCTAATTTAATTGAGGGAGAAGTTGCAGAACTAAGAGTTATAGATATCAAGAAAAGATATGGAATAGCAAGTATTAAAAAATTAATTGAAACAAGCAATAATCGTAATAAGTTTGAATGTTCGGTTTATGATAAGTGTGGTGGTTGTCAAATATCACATCTTAGTTACAGTGAACAACTAAGATTTAAAAAAGAAAAAGTTATTGCTTGTTTAAAGAATAACTCTGATCTTGTAAGTCTTGTAAATGATGTTATTGGATGTAGTGAACAGTTAAGATATCGCAATAATGTTCAAATTCATACTGACAATACTAGTGAATTTAAAATGGGCTTTTATGCTTTAGGGAGTAATGATGTAGTTGAATTTGATGATTGTTTAATTCAAAGTGAAAAGTCTAATAAAATTATAAAAGAATGTAAAAAAATTATTTTAAAGTATAAACTAGAGGATGCTATATTAAGTATTAATGTTCGTTATGTTGCATCAAGTAATAATATCATGATTATTTTTAAAAGTACTCATGATATAAGTGGTTGTATTGACTTTATTGATGAAATCAGAAAAGTAGATGAGAGTATTGTTTCAATAGTAATGAATTCTAAGCGAGATAAGGTATTATTTGGAACAAAGCATATTTTAGAAAATAGTAATGGTTATACCTTTAGAGTTAACTATAACTCCTTTTATCAAGTTAACACTTCTCAAACAAGTGTATTGTACGACTATATAAAAAAAATAAGTGATGTAAAAAATACTGATACTATTATTGATTTGTATTGTGGTACAGGTACTATTGGGATAACACTTGCAAAAGATGCAAAAGAGGTGTTTGGAGTTGAGCTTGTAAAAGGGAGTATCTTAAATGCAAAATATAATGCTAAAATTAATAATATTGATAATATAAAATTTATATGTGATAGTGCTTCAAATGCTGCAAAAAAATTAAGTGCAAATAAAATTAAACCATCAATAGTAATAGTAGATCCACCAAGAAAAGGGTGTGACAAAGAACTTCTAGAGACAATATACAATATGTATCCAGAAAAAATAATTTATGTATCATGTGATTTTTCAACATGTATTAGAGACATAGAAATTCTTAGAAATTATGGATATGATGTATTAAGTATTCAACCGATAGATATGTTTCCAAATACCTATCACGTTGAGACGGTAGTATTGATGTCAAGGGTGGATAAGTAAGGGTGTAATAAGATAAGTAAATAAAGGCTTTCCGTGATTTGAGATCTGGTTCTAAGCCGGAAGGATAATCACGGATTTTTGCTTTGAGGGAAGATATCTAAGAGTGTTGAATAACTCAGTAGATTGACTAATTTGAATCTGCGATTGGTGAGTTGATAAGATTGCTGGCAAAAATGTGGTGAGTTGACAAGATGGCTATTGGATTGAATAGATAAACAAGGTTGAAATGCACTTATAAAGTAATTACTTTTCAAGTACATATAAAGGTTGAAATAAGAGCTGTAAAATGTTATGATAAAAAGAAAAGGTGGATTTAGGTATGGATAAGGAAGATAAAGTCCAAAAGGAACCGATGGAATTCTATAACATGTCTGATTTTCTTAGAGGACAATCATCAAAATTAATTACTGGTTTATCAGATGAAGATAAAACAGCTTTTGTTTTGAAAAATGGAAAGCCTGTAGCAGTTCTTATCTCCCACGAGAGATATGAAAGATTATTAAAAGCAGGTATAGATATTACTGAATACTAAATATAAAACAATTAATAGATGAGAGAGGTTAAATGAATGGACGTGAAAAAATCAGAATTGTATTCCCTATTATGGGAGGCTTGTAATAAATTAAGAGGTGGAGTAGAACCTTCAAGGTATAAAGATTATGTGCTTGTTTTGTTATTCTTCAAGTATGTATCGGACAGATATAAGGGGCAACGTTTTGCTGAATTTACAGTAAATGATGGTGCCTCATTTGACGACTTGATTGCTGCAAAAGGTAAACCTGATGTTGGCGAAAGAGTTGATGTAATTCTTCAAAAGTTTCTAGAAGATAATAAGCTAGCAGGAGCGCTTCCTGATGTTAGCTTTAATAATCCAGATGAATTAGGTTCTGGTAAGGAACTCG
>JBKEBK010000017.1:0-25811 GCA_047973125.1 Anaerorhabdus sp.
ACTCTCCCTAAACATTAGTAGTATTATCTATTTTCTGGTCAACTTCCAATTTCACTCCGAAATTAACAATGGAAACGTTGCCGGCTATAGTAATCTGAACCGAAATACTCAGAATAATGGATGTTTTATGCGAACCTTATAATAATTGACATGTTCCCGCTAACAGAAAAATCATTGAAATATTTCCACAACCTCGAAATCGTTTGACCTGTTCCCATAAACGTAAAATTTCAAATCGAGCATCTGACATTAGTTAGCCGAACTCAAGCCACGTTGAGACGGTTTGTTTGATGTCAAAGGTGGATACGTAAGAGTGTAACAAGATAAGTAAATAAATACTTTACGTGGTTTAAGGTCTAGTTTTAAGCTGGAAGAATAATCGCGGATTTTTGCTTTGAGGGAAGTTATCCAAGATTAATGAATTTAAAAAATCATCAGCAAATACCGCAGATGACTAAGTGAGTTGATAAGATAGTTGGCAAAATAATGGTGAGTTGACAAGATAGATGTCGAGGTTAATTTATTAAAAGAGAGGTTATGAGTTAGAATAGTGTGAAAAAATGATCTATTAAGTGATGATAAAATACTAAATGAGAAATGAATTCTACGTTTCCTCATTCAGTATTTTATGAAAGTGTTTTACTAGATGAAATCAAAGATTGTTATTTGACTATTAGAATCTTTGTCGGTTTTGTTTAGCGGTTCTACTCCGCAAGTTTCATTTTTAATATTATCTACAATTTCCTTATCCTGCGCTTGGGTACTAAATCGGCCTCGTTGTTGGACCCTTGATCTTTTTTCAATCTCTTCAGGAGTCATTTGAGACGAAATTCTAAGTAACACGTTTTCAAGGCGCGGATTTATATTTAAATTTCTTTCTCGAGTTCTTCGTACTATCCCAAAACAGCCTACTGGTGATATATAAATATCCTCAGGCGCATCAGGTGAAATAATATCCTTCATATTTCCAAACTTACAGATTTCTGGTGTTGCAGTGCCATTTAATATTAAATCAACCCCAACTCTAACGGGATCTTTTCCGAGCGTTATCAAAGAGCAATTATCACTTATCTTTTCTGCTATACCTGAATTGTATAGAACATCAGGGGTAAGACCTAAACTGTATTGCTCAGCATTAACTAATCGAGCTCCCAACCAACTTATAACTGGTACAGCCCAGGAATTTCCAGTAGCTTGGTATCGATTTGTTTTTTTAGCTTTTGGCAAGGCAGTATAATCATCAGGGAATCCCATTAAACGCTCTGTTTCAAGAGGGGATAACCTTCTGATTCGTTCGTCTTGTACTACAAATAATGAACCGTTTGTTGCAGCAGCATTACCATTCCATTTTGTTCCATAGGCGGCATAAAGACAATCAGTATATTCTCTAAATATCTCAAAACTATATCCATCTTTTTCAAAACATAAATCATATGAGGGGAATTCCTGCAATTGATGTGTATGTTCCTCAAATAAAATATCTTCAGGATGGAAATCTTTATCTCCAGCTATTAGGTATAACCTTCTTCTTTGCTGTGGAAGCCCAAAGAATTTAGCATCTAGTACCCTCCAAGCAACGTTTCTTACTGGCCCATATATAAATCCAGAGGCTGACCAACGCTTTTTTTCTATAGGATAATCTAGTCCTGCTAGAGAAGACACCAAGCATCCAAAGGCGTTTGTTTTATCAGTTAATACACCTTCAACATTTTCCCAAAAAACTATGGTTCTTGATTCGCCGTTCTTTATCCGTACCTCATCATTCGCATTGATAATATCAACAAATTTTAAAGTCAAGTTACCCCTGTCATCTTCAAGGCCGTTTTTCCACCCAGCTAATGAAAAAGCTTGGCAAGGAGTACCACCACAAATAATATCTGGTGATGATATTTTGTTATTTAATATTTTATTGGGTATTTCTACCATATCGCCTAAATTAGGGGTGTTGGGATATTTGTCTGCTAAAACGGCTGATGGGAAATCAGCTATTTCAGAAAACCATTCGAAATTCAAACCCAAAGGCTCCCAAGCAACCGATGCGGCTTCAATACCAGAGCATATACTGCCTACTGTCTTAAGTTTCAAGATTAACTAACTCCTTTCTTAAAGCATATAATACGTTACCGTAACTAAGTAGTTATATCAAGTTTATAATCACTGAAATAGTATTTATTTTTCTATTTCATCTAGAAGATTTTTTCTCCATTCTGCAATATCATACCAAGGGCACCCTACACATCCCTTTTCAGCATCTTTTCCCGTGGTCGGAATTGTCGAATCCCATTCACTTCCACCTTCATAAAAATATGAAATACCATAAATCGAAGCTCGATTGCCTGTTTGAAAGCAGTTTCGACATACTTCACGTTTTTGTTGATTACGCTGATTTGTCATTAACTGAAATTTCTGGCGAATTTCATCATCTGTCATTGTGTCTGGGTTTTCAGCTTTAGTTTCGTCATCCCAGCGGATTTCTGAAAATTTATGATCAGGAAGGCAATGTTGTGAATACGCGTGTTCATAGACATCAAAGCTACCGAGAACATTTATGATTCTCTTTCTTAATGCGGGTGTCCAAGTTTCATAACCATTTCCTGCCTGTCCACCCCGAGCAATAGGAAGTAAAATTCGTTGGCTCGTATTTTTACCACACTTGTCACAATACCTAGCTAAATCCGTTGCAATTGTGTATCCAAATTCTTTCAAATCTTGGATTCTTCGTTGCGGATTAGGATTTCTGGGCATTTCGCAAGCACCGCATTTCCAACCCCCTTCAGCAAGTTTGTCAAAGAATCCTTTTGTTGTTTCTGCCCTCGGCTTTGTTTTCCAAAATTCAACTTGATCGTTAATCCAACTCGTTAATTTCAATGGTTGCATTTGATCATAAATTGAATTGAGGTATGTATATAGTAAATCTTTGTCATCATAATCAATCGAAGTACCTGTACGCCTATATTCAATCGGAACATACCCACTCCATGTTTTTCCATCATAGTTAAATGTCACCGAAACGTAAACTTCTGATGCTTTCGAGTTAATAATTGGATTGTTTTCATGAAGCTGAATAAATGAATTTAATTCTATTCTCATAATATTGATTACCTCCATATTGTAGTCATCTGAGATTAATTTGAATTTCACTATTAATAAAAATGATTTTCATACCTTTGCCATTTGCAATCTTGTAGCAAGTGATTCCTTATCTTTGCACCGCTTCAACGATATCGTGTAAATCGCAGTTCAATGCGTTGCATATTCTAATTAGCACATCGGTGTTAACATTCTGACCTTTGCCTAACTTAGCAATTGAGGCAGAGCTTAGACCTGTGATTTTTCGAAGATCCTGCTTAGTCATTCCTCTATCTATCAACAGTTTCCATAATCGGTTGTAGCTTAAACTGATACCCATAATTCTCACTCCTTGATATTCCATGAGCGTCCAAATAGTTCATCACCGTTTTCGTTTAGGCGAATGACAGCGGTATTATTAAGAATCTGGCTAGTTTCCTCTGAGTAAGATTCATCTTTGTCAAAAGCTATAAATATTTGTTTGTCAAACTCTGTGTATAGTTGAATTATCTTATTGAGCGGTTCATCACCAATGTTTTTAAATAGAAGTGAATCATGTGCCAGTGCAGGTAACATAGTCGTTTCTAAAACACTCAGGTCAAATACAATAAGACTCTTATATGAAGTTCCTGTACCACTATCATCAGGAGTATAGAACTCGTAAGTTGTACCACTGTCTAAATCGAGTACAGGAGCTTTTCTTTTTTTCTCGTAGATTCTATCGTTAAAGCGAACCATTTGCTCATTGATGCTACTTTCAATTTTACGCAATTCAGCCTCTTCAACTTTTTGAAGTTGGTCTTTTACGTCCTTCTTTGAAATATTTAATTCCTCAACTAAAAGATAATCTCGATTCTGTGCCTGCAGCCTTTCAATTGTTAGATTTAACTCTTTGTATTTATTTAAGTAAGTCGTTGAGTAATTTGCGGGTTCTCCATGCTTGGAAAGTTGATTCTTAAGACTATCAATTTCGTGATTCAGTCTTTCAAGAGTTTTGCTCAATTCGCTTCTCTGTTGCTCATATTCAGCCATTAGTATTTCACTTAGTTTTTCATGAAATGATTCAATTTCAGATAGTTTACGAATATTAATTCCTGGAAAAAACTGCTCTAACTCTTCATATGGACCATGATGGACCTCTGGATTTGAGGAGAGGTTGTCTTCAACAAGATTTAACTGTGTTTTAGTTGATGTTCTATTTCTCATCAGAATATTTAATTGAGTCTTGATTCGACTAATCTGATCTGCTTGTTCTAAATCTAGATCCACATAATCAGAGTTATTAGAAGTTGCTAGATTCTTCAAGCTAACTTCCAATTTTTCTAAGTCATTAAGGTTTTCGTTGTAACGCTTCTTTGTTGTGATTGACCCGTAAGAAATGACATCTTGTTTTCTCGCTTTCTTCAGAGCATCTAATTTGTCCGATACTTTTTTTAACTCAGTTCGGTAGGCTTCAATAACTTCAAATGACTCAAATAACTTCTCTAGTGCAGTAATCGCCGCTACATTATTTTCTTTGGGAGTACTATGTAATGGCTTTTTTTCGTCATGGTTGTTTTTCCCATAGATTCTAAAGTATCGACCAATTAGATTTCTAAATGTAGTTCCGTAAAAGTCAATGCCATATTGAACCTGTAAAAAAGATAAAAAGTCCCTAATATTAATTTCTTCAACGAAATTAAATTGTTCATCGCATTTATTGATTGTGGATTTCTGAGTAGTACTTCTAGAAAAGAAATAAGAAGTACCATTGAATTCAAATTCAAAATTAATCGTATGCAGTCCTACTTGGTTTACAGCATCACTATCAAGATAAGATTCTCCACCATATGCAAAATCAATTATAAGTAGCAGAGTTGTTTTGCCAATGGAGTTATTAGCATTCACACCTCCAAGAATAGTATTAAGCCCTTTTTTAAACTCTATTGGTGGACGCACTTGCCCTTTGGAAATAAATTTATCGCACTGAATCTTCTTCAACATAGACAATCACGCCCCTTTCTTCATCGAGTTCGATTTTTCTTAATGCGTAAAGACAGCATAACGTTTCTGTATAATCTTCTATATCTAAAAACAGACTTTTGTTTGTGTTATATAATTCCTCTACCGAGTAAGGTCTATTATTCAAGCACTTTATAAGTACTGGAAATTTAGCCAGGGTACTTTCTTTATAGCTAAATAGTTTGTTTGGAAGGAGCATCAAATACCTCACATTTCTGTACAAAAAACGAAATAACTATCTCACAGGCTACTCTGGATTTGTTTGTGATGCCCATAAGCCACTGAACGAGTGAATTATAAATTTCGTCTTGCATACTTGTTTTTTCTAATGCTGTGACATACGCAAGTCTTATTTGCGAGGACAGCACATTGTAATTCATTTTCTTTTCTCTAGACAAAGATTTAAACTGTGTTTCAATAAACGGATAATACTGAGTCACATTAAAAATATTAGTTCTTAATAAGAGGTAATTATTCTTGTAAATCTTATCTCTTACAGATTGAGGTTCATAATTTAACTTGGTGATTTCATTTGGATTGGTTACATAAAGAACTTCCAAAACTTCCGATATGGCTTCTTCAACTTTTATATCCGTAAGTGACTTCTGAGCTAATAAAAGTTCAAACATAGATATCTTTAAATCCTGCAACTCGATTTGTTCTTCTTCTGTATGAGATAGTAAATATTTTGCTGCACATTCTGGACAAAGAGCAATTAAATTTTCGCTATGCTCTCCACTTTCCCTATCTATCATAATCACGTCAAAATATGCTTGTGTTGCTTCGTTGTTACTCAATAAGAGTGGTTTACCACACCCCTTAAAAGGGCAATTTCCTTTGTTTTCTACTAACAATTGATTTCCATATCTATGTCTTAAATAATACTTTGAAGGCATTAAGGACTTTTGCACATCAGTGTTTTCACCAGCAGCTTTATAAAGAATTTCTAAGAAAAATTTTCCTGCAACTGTACCCGCTACATCAGGAGTTACTGTTGAATCATACGGTTTAAAACTATCTGATAGTCTTTCAATTACAACCTCATCATTTGAATTCACCGAATCAACAAAATTCTGAAATTCAATCTCTGTGATTATCCCCCTAGCGTATTCAGGAGACAGAGGTCTTTTCCCATTTGCATAAGATTTCAAAGTATCGTCTGACTGATCTTGAGAAGGGTCAACATCGCCATCAGTTTTAGTAATCATAGCTATTAGATTTCGCACCAACTTAGCATTTGATCTTTCTTTACCTAGTACAGGCTTCATTAGATTGAAGAAATCATTAAATTCCATTACGTTAACTCCTTTCAAGATAGTTGTCCCACTTTGTACCCACCTTCGACCTGGAACGTACCCAGTTCGAAAGGTGGGTTTTTATATTATGTAGACAGGATTTAAAACAGCATCATTTAGTTAAGGCATAACAAAGATATTTTATCACGAATCTTTGCGAAAATCTATATTATATTTACGAAAATGAATGCACGAATCCAAAAAATGAAAGGAGGTAGCTCAGATGGCCAAACGTAATTCAAAGCAAACATCAAAGAGAGTTGCATCAAAAGCAAGCAAAATTCTTAGCGATGGACGTTACAGCAAAAAAGCCAAATCGGTTGCTGGCAGTGCTTTAAGTCAAACAAGACCAAGTAAGAAAAAGTGATTTTCAGAACAAATGATAGGTAGAGACAGATTTGAATAATCAGCCTACGTATGTACCCTCACTAAGGGAGTAATTTACCAGAGCGGTAATCGCTCAACAAAATCAATCTCAAAGTCCTAGTGCGCATACGGATGGCGGGATGCATAAGAGTTTAGAACACAGTGAAAAAGATTGTGTTTGGAATGAAGATGCACCCACCTTACTTTCGTGTGCTCTTTTTTAGGACAAGCGGAGTCTGTGGTCATCTTCACCACAGGCTCTTTTTGTATTCCGCCGTCAATGCCCAGGCGGAAAGGAATACTTAATGAAGATTCGAGTTTTATATGAAGACCACATCAAAAATGGTCACAAGAACTACACCACAATTGAAATTCCAGATGGAGATTACAGCGTCATGCTGGATATCGACTATGAGCAACGACTTGCAGAGGCAAATCCTGAAAAGAAAGCGGAGGTAGAACGCTGCGAGAACTTGCAAGAAATGTTCGATCTCATGAACAGCAAGGAATACAACCATTGGCGTCGCTACCACAGGCATTTGGGAAATCCAAAGAGACCTTATCGTAAGGATGACAAAGCCGAAGATGAAATAGATGTTATGGATACCTTTGCTGATAACTCTCAAGAAATAGAGCGTGCTTATCAGGATGAATATGAGGATGTCTGCCAATGGATACGCAAGATTCTAGGTAATAAGCAGGACTGGGCAGATATGTTTATCGCAGTTCGAATAGACGGTATGTCAATCCGTGAGTATGCCAATTTCATCGGTGCAGATGAAAACAATATCACTCAGAAATTAAAGCGAGCAACAAAAAAATTAGAAAAAGAATATCCAAATCGTCAGATTTGACCTTTTCCCAAGGCTACTAGGTAAGAGGTCAAGACCTCTCAAAAATTATAAGGAGGTAATTCTGATGAGAGAATTAATACCTAAAGATCAATATGGTGTATTTGCCGACACCAAGGATACGGCAAGAGTGGATAGTTTGTTCGTGGCAGAGTTCTTTGAGAAGGAACACAAAAATGTTCTGCGAGACATTACCAAAATCACTGACCCCAAATCTGGGTTAAGCAGAGAATTTGCTCAGCTCAATTTTGAGCCGACCTCATACACAGATGGTTGGAACAGAAAACAAAAGGCTTATGCCATGACCCGTGATGGATTCACCATGTTGGTTATGGCTAATAAGTTATTTATGTCGCGTCCTACTGTATCTCGTTTATTAAAAAAAGCTAGGTTAGAAAAAGTGGTGGATGTGAAAATAAATTATGAGAGTGAGGACTTTGATGCTCTATCTCAATCAATTAAAAAACAATATCCAGTTTCTAAGGTTGTTGTAGTAAAGACTTTATCTAATTATGATGCAACAATTAATGAGCTTGGAAAGGCAGCTGCAGATGTTATTTATGATTTACTACATGATAATATTACAGTTGGAATATCATGGGGACACTCAGTTAAAAAAACTGTTGATTATTTAAGTGATAAAAGGTTAGAAAATACAAGAGTTGTAGAGCTTTTTGGATCGATGGGATTAAGTGATACTGGTGATGATACATTTAGTATCGGTAGTAAATTATCTTCGATAATTGGGGGTAGACTCTATCTTCTTCCTGCTCCAATATATCTAGAAAATAAAGCTTACCGAGATGCTCTTGTATCAAATAAAGTTATTAAGTCGACAATGAATGTTATTGATGAGTGTGATTTTATTGTTAGTGGGCTAGGGGCAGTCGATTCAACACTTTCGCAAACTTTATGGGATGATGTTGCAAGTGAGAATGTAAGAGAAGTTGTAAGGGAAAAAGGAGGTGTGGGCTTTTACTGTGCCCATTTCTTTGATGAACTTGGTCAGTTTTTACCAATGGATTTTAACAATAATATTATTGGAATATCAGAAAATAAATTAAAGAGTGTCAAAAGTGTTGTAGTTGCTGGAGGAAAAGATAAGGTTTCTGCAATTAGATCGGCCTTAAAAGGTGGACTTATTCATACTCTTGTTAGTGATGATGAAACCTTAGAAGCGGTATTAAATAAAAAATAATAATTAATAAACTTTTCTTTTAAGTTTTAAAAATTCATTTATCCATCTTAATTTTAAGTTGGATTTTTTATTTGTTTGGTTAATTACCTTTTGATTGGTGTTATAATAAAATAAATGGTGGGTGATAAAAATGAAAATTAAAATTGGAACACGAGGTAGTGAATTAGCTCTAAGACAAACTGAATTAGTAGCAAAAAGATTAATGGAAATAGATGAAAATATTAATGTTGAAATTGTAATCATTAAAACAAAGGGTGATTTAATATTAGATAAAAGTATTGATAAAATTGGTGGTAAGGGAATTTTCACTAGTGAGATAGAGAAAATGTTATCTGAAGATACAATTGATTTAGCAGTTCACTCTATGAAAGATATGCCCACAGATAATGATGAAATTTTTAATTTATATCCTGTACTTAAAAGAGAAGATCATCGCGATGCTCTTATTTTTAAAAAGAATAAGATGATGAGTACTAATGATCTTTTAAATATTGCCACTGGTAGTAAAAGAAGGGAAACTGAATTAAAAAATATTTTTCAAAATGTAAAGATATATCCTATAAGAGGAAATATAAATACAAGGATTGATAAAATGATTAATAGTGAAATGGATGCTACTGTACTTGCTAATGCTGCAATTAATAGATTAGATATAAAGCCAAATGATAAATTTGATATTAGATTATTTGAGTTAAGTGAAATGATTTCAGCACCGTGCCAAGGCATGTTGGCTGTACAGATAAAGAAGGATCATACATTAAATGCTTTAGTTAAAAAAATGATTGATAATAATGTTTTGCTACAATTTGTAGCTGAGAGAACCTTTTTAAAAACAATAGATGGTAGTTGTCATTTACCGATTGGTGCTTACTTAGAAATTTTGCAAGATGGATATAACTTTCATTATTTACTAGGAGATACAGATTCTAGAAAAGTTGCTAGAGGAAAAATTTTTATAGTTAATCCTAAGATAAAAATAAGATTAGAAAAATATCTTGCAAATTGTGTAAGTGATGTTGCTAATAAAGTAAAGAATGAGGTAAATAATGGATAAGGGAGTATATTTAGTTGGGGCAGGACCAGGTTCACAAGACTTAATCAGTGTTGAAGGTTTAAGGTTAATAAAAAAATGCGATGTTTTAGTATATGATCGCTTAGTGAATACAAGCTTCTTAAGTAATGTTAAAGAAGGTTGTAAATTAATATATGCTGGTAAGCAAAGTGGTAATCATTCGATGGATCAAAAAGACATTAATGAGCTACTTTATAAGTTGTCTTTAAAAAATGAAATTGTTGTAAGATTAAAAGGCGGTGATCCTTTTGTTTTTGGACGTGGTAGTGAAGAAGCTTTATTTCTAATTGATAAAGGAGTTGATGTAACGGTAATCTCTGGTATCTCATCATCGATTGCTGGTTTAAAAGAAGCTGGTATCCCTATTACTGCAAGAGGATATGCCTCATCTTTCCATGTATTTACGGGACATTTTAAAGATGATGCAAAACTTGACTTTGAAACTATAGCAAAACTAGATGGTACCCTTGTCTTTATGATGGGAATTAAAAATTTAGATATAATTGTCAATGGATTAATAGATTTTAAAATGAATAAGAGTACTCAGGTGGCGCTTATTTATAAGGCTAGTACATCTTTTCAAAAAGAATATGTTGGAACACTGGAAACTATATCTAAAATTGCGAAAGAAAATAATGTTTTATCACCGGCTATTATTGTTGTGGGTGATGTTGTTAAATTTTATGATGTTTTAAAACCGACAGTAAAAAAGAAAAAGAAAGTAGTAATTACAAGAGAGCGAAGAAACAATGAAAAATTTGCTAATAAGTTAATTGATGAAGGATTTGATGTTTGTTTAATGCCATGTATTAAGTATGAAAAGTTTAACTTTGAATTATTAAAAGAAAAGATCAAATTATTAGCTGATTATTCGGGTATAATTTTTACAAGTTCTATGGCAATTGATATTTTCTTTGATGCATTATTTAAAATGAATAAAGACTCAAGAATACTATCAAATAAGAAAATTATTGTAGTTTCAAAAGGTAGTAAAGAAAGACTTATAAAATATGGGGTTATTGCCGATGAAGTATGTGGTTATGACTTAGATAAGACAATAAATAGAATAATTAAAAGTAATGAGAAATATTTGTTTCCTTCCTCTTTAATCAGTGATAAATCTTGGGTAGATAAGATTAATGTGGGCTCAATTGATGCTCTTGATTGTTATGATACTAAAAGTGATTTGAATAGCTTTTGGGATGATAGAGATGTTATGAGTGCTGATTATATTACCTTTACAAGTGTTTCGGTTGTTAGGGGTTTTATTGATAAGCTTAAAAAAAATAAGATGTTACCAAGTGAAGTTTTAAAGAATATTAAGGTAGTAAGTATTGGTAAAAAAACCACAAAATATTTAATGGAAAATGATATTGCGATAGATTTTGAAGCAGAGTATCCAAGTATTGAATTGATGATAGATTATATGAGAGGTGATTTTTAATATGAGTGATAGAATGACAAGATTAAGAAGAAACAGTGTAATTAGAAATATGGTTAAAAGAGAAAGGATAAATATGGATAATATTATTTACCCAGTATTTTTAGTTGAGGGAAATAATATAAAAAGAGAAATACCTAATTTTACTAATCAGTATCAGTATAGTATTGATATGTTAGTTAAGGAGTTAGATGAATTTAAAAAATTAAAAATTAATAAACTATTGCTCTTTGCATCAATTGATGAAAAAAGTGATGATGCAAGTAGTGGCTATAAAGAAAATGGAGTTATTGCAAATGGAGTAAAGGCAATAAAAGAGTATGACAATGATATTTTAGTTATTGTTGATGTATGTCTATGTCAATATAAAGAAGATGGTCATTGTTGTATCTTTAAAGAAAATAATGAAATTGATCAAGAAGAAACATTGGATAAACTTTGTAAAATTGCTCTTAGTGCAGCGGTAGCAGGAGCTGATATGGTTGCTCCATCTGACATGATGGATAAAAGAGTAAAAGCAATAAGAGAAACACTGGATGCTAATGGTTTTGATTATGTTTCAATAATGTCTTATTCAGCTAAGTACGCTTCGGCATTTTATGGACCATTTCGCTCTGCGGCCAACTCTTCTCCAAAGTTTTCTGATCGTAAATTTTATCAAATGGATCCAGCAAACAGTTGGGAAGCAACTTCTGAAATTGAAAATGATATTTTAGAAGGGGCAGATATTGTAATGGTTAAGCCAGCAATGAACTATCTGGATATTATCAAAGAAGCAAGCTTAAAGTTTAATACGCCAATTGCTGCATATCAAGTGAGTGGAGAATACGAGATGATCCAAAATGCTATTGATAATAATGTCTTAAGTGAAAGAGCGATATATGAGAGTATTGTGAGTATTTTTAGAGCGGGAGCTACAATTGTTATTACATATTTTGCGAAAGATCTTCAAAGAATAATAGATATGGAGGAGCATAAGTAATGGAAGATATTTACAAACGTGCACTTAAGGTAATTCCCGGGGGAGTTAATAGTCCGGTTAGATCATTTAATAGTGTAGACTTAGATCCGGTGTTTATAAAAAGAGGAAAGGGTGCCTATATCTTTGATGAAAACAATAATAGATATATTGACTATATTTCATCATGGGGACCACTAATTCTAGGACACAGCAATGATGTTTGTAAAGAAGGTTTATGTGATGTAATCAACGATGGTATTACTTTTGGCTTACCTACTAAAATAGAAGTTGAATTAGCTGAGGAAATTATTAATGCTTGTAAAAGTATAGAAATGATAAGAATGGTAAATTCGGGAACTGAAGCTGTAATGAGTGCTATTAGGGTTGCTAGAGGTTATAGTAAAAAAGATAAAATAATTAAGTTTGAGGGTTGTTATCACGGACATAGTGATAATCTGTTGGTAAGTGCAGGCTCTGGGCTATTGAGCTCTTCTATAAATTCATCTGATGGTGTAACTAAAAAGTCAATAGAAGATACCCTGGTTTCAACATACAATGATTTAAATAGTGTTAAAAAATACTTTGATTTATATCCTGATAATATTGCGGCAATTATTGTTGAGCCAGTGGCAGCCAATATGGGTTTAATAAAACCTAATATTGAATTTTTGAAAGGATTAAGGTCACTTTGTACTAAATATAATTCTTTACTAATATTTGATGAAGTAATTACTGGTTTTAGAGTTGATTATCATAGTGCTTGTACACTTTTTGATATCGACCCTGACATCATTACTTTTGGTAAAATAATTGGGGGAGGAATGCCTGTTGGTGCATATGGTGCTAAAAAAGAAATAATGGAGATCATTGCTCCTTTGGGTAAAGTATATCAGGCAGGAACCCTCTCAGGAAATCCGCTCGCAATGAAAATGGGCTTGAATACCCTTAGGTATTTAAAGGATAATCCTGAAGTTTACCGCTATCTTGATGAAATGGGTGCAAGATTAGAAAAAGGATTTAATGATAATCTTAAAAAGCTCAATATTAAAAATGTATGTGTTAATCGTTATAAAAGTTTATTAACTCAGTTTTTTACAAATGATAAAGTTGATTGTTACGATGATGTAAAGAGTTGTGATGTAAAATTATACGCAGAATATTTTAAAGAGATGTTAAAAAGAAATATTATGCTTCCACCATCACAATTTGAGTGTGTGTTTTTATCAATTATGCACAGTGAGAAAATTATTGATGAGACAATAGATGCACACTTTGAAAGTATGAAAATTCTTAAGGATGGGTGGCCATCATTATGAATCTGAGCGATGTAAGATTTTTTAGTGATATTAATACTTGTAGTATAGAAAAGATTAAACAATTTAGTATTATTAAACATTATAAAAAAGGTGAAGATATTTTTATGTATAAAGATAAACTTGATTATCTTTATGTAGTTTTAAGTGGTAAGGTTTCTATGCAAAGAGTAAATACAGAGGGGCAAAAACGACTTTTTTATATTTTAGATGAAGGAAATCTTATCAATGAAAATGTATTTGATGAGTATCCCTCATCTGTTGATTGTGTGGCATTTGAAAACTGCGAAATAATTCTAATTGATAAAGTTGAATTATTAAGTGTAATGGAAAATGATTTCAAATTAACAATGAAGATTTTAAATTCTATTGGAAAAAAACAGCGAAGACTATATCGACAACTTAAAAATACCTTACCAATAGGAATTGATAAGAAGTTGGCTGCAAAGCTTTGGAAGCTCTCAAAAGATTATGGAGTTATATGGAATGATGGTATAAAATTAATTAATCTTAGGGTTTCTTGTACAAATCTTGCTTATATGCTAGGTACAACACGAGAATCTGTATCTCGAGCAATGAGGTTACTAATAGAGGTTGGTGTTTGTTTTTGGAAAGAAAAAGAGTTGTATGTAAATGAGCAAGAATGCTTAAAATATTACCGTGGTGAATGATAATTGTGACATTTATCACGGTAATTTACTTCTAAATATGTTATTATATATAAGTAAATTTTTAACAAGCTAGAAGGAGGGTGTTATGTATTCAAATACAAAGGAATTATTAGTAAATGCAGCAAAAGGAAAAGTGGAATTTATTCAAAAATCTTTAGGGAAGTACATGGTTGCATCAATGTGGGCTGGAGCTTATGTTGGGATAGGAATAATTCTAATTATGGTAGTGGGAAGTATTTCAGCAGCTGCAGGATCAGGTTTCACAAAGGTATTCATGGGATTATCATTTGGTATTGCCTTAAGTTTAGTAATTATGGCTGGTTCAGAGTTATTTACAGGTAACAATCTGATAATGATGGTTGGTGCACTTGACAAAGCTGTTACATGGAAAGATAGTATTAAAGTCTGGTGTGCAAGTTATCTTGGTAACTTTATTGGCTCATTTATTATCGGAGGATTATTTGTAATGACAAGCATTCAAGGAAGTCCGGTAGGGGAGTTCATCATAAATACTTCGAGTGCAAAAATGGGTGGTGGCTTTGCTGAGTTAATGGCTAAGGGTATCTTGTGTAATATTTTAGTTTGTTTAGCAGTTTTATGTTCAATTAAATTAAAGAGTGAATCGGCAAAACTAATCATGATATTCTGGTGCTTGTTTGCATTTATTACGGCAGGTTTTGAGCATAGTGTTGCTAATATGACAATATTTGCTATGGGACTATTTATGAAACACCCAGCAACTGTTTCAGTATCTGGTGTGTTTGCAAATCTTATTCCTGTAACAATTGGTAATTTTATTGGAGGTGCTTTAATGTTAGGTGCCAGCTATTACTTTATGGGAAAAAATAAATAGAAAAGAGTTTATAAAATGAAAGATGAACTAATTATACTTGTTCATATTGGTACATCAATAGAGAGTGTTTTAGAAAATGAGTTAAAACTTTTAAAAAATGATATTAGTGATACAAGTGATGCTGATGTAGTTTATGCCTTTAGTTCGCTGCGCTCAATAAGAAAGTTGTTAGCTAAAGGTATTAAGGTAAATTATTTTGAGGATTTAATTAAGGAAACAATAGATAAATATAAAAAAATAAGAGTTGTTCCCTTACATGTGGTTGGTGGTAATAACTACGAATTAATTAAATCTATTTGTTTAAAGTATGCAGATCAAAATAAAATTAAATTGTATAAGCCAATCTTACAAAGCGCGAAATATATGCAAGAGCTTGCATCTGCCATTAGTGAAATTGTGAGTGGTGAAGAAAATATTTTATTTATAATTCATAAAACAGCTAAAGAATCTTTGAAGTTTTGTGAGAGCTTTATAGAATACTATAAAAATTTTAACATACAATCAAGTTATATTTGTTTAAATGATTCACTGGATAAGTGTCTTAGCTTGGATAGTGTTACCTTATTTCCTTTATTGATGATTAGTGGGTATCATGTCAAAAAAGATATTTTTGATCTTGAAGATTCTATATATAATACTTTAGTAAAAAATGGAGTTAATACTAAAGTATATAATGGTGGTCTTTTATCACATTGCAGTATTAGAAAGATATACTGTAGGATGTTAAGTAATGGGGGAAAGTGATGGAATTAGTTGTTGTTGGAATTTCATATAAAAGTGCTGATGTTGATACTCGTGGTCAATTATCATTTACTTCATCAATAAAAAATAACATTCAGGAAGATCTATATAAATTAGGGATTGTAGAAAGTATAGTTTTATCAACTTGTAATCGTAGTGAAATAATTATAGTTTCTAATAATTCAAAAAGAGATATAGAGCTTGTAAAGGATATTCTTGTTAAATATTCAAGTTCTGATTTATTAAGTTTAGTTTACTCTTTTAGTGGGTTACTAGCAATTAAGCATTTAATAAGTGTTGCTGTTGGTCTTGATTCTTTAATTGTTGGAGAAGATGAAATCTTGCATCAACTTAAAAGTGCTTATGAAAGCAGTAAAGAAAATGGTTATTGCAATAAAACACTAGATTTAATTTTAAGAGAGTGTCTAAAGTTTTCAAAAGCAGTTAAAAGTAAGTATCGATTTTCAGAAAATAAGTTATCTGTTGCATCACTTTGTTTTTCATTTTTAAATAAGAGATATAATACTTTAAGTGATAAAAAAATTCTTTTAATTGGAACTGGTGAAATGGGAAAGTTAATTATCAAATATATGAAAAATGAAGATATTGGTAGTATTTATTTAACTAATAGGACTATGAATAAAGAAAAATTTGCAGAGATTAGTGATAAAAGGATAAATGTTATTGAATATCATCAAAGATATGATTTTTTAGATAAGGTTGATATTGTTATATCAGCAACCTCATCTTTACATACAGTGATAAAATCAGAAAATGTAAAAGATATTAATCCTAATATTCTTATAATTGACTTGGCTGTACCTCGTGATGTTGATAAAAAATTAGAGAAGAATTATGAAATAATTACAATGGACTATTTTGAAGAAATTGTGAAAGGACATCTATTAGTAAGAGAGGAAGCATCAGCTAAGGCGAAAGAGGAAATAAGTGCCAAGGCCATAGATATCCAATCTATTATTGATTGCTCAGTATTTGATCAGAGTATTGAAACTTTAAATTCTTATAAGGATAGCGTCTTAAATCATAAAATTGATGAGATTAAAAGTCTTGGTTTAAATAAGGAAATTGAAAAAAAAGTAATTAAGATATTTAGATCGGCTCTTTGGGATATGGTTAGTACTCCGATAAAGAATATAAAACAATGTGATCCTTATATTTTTGAAAATATGGATAGATTAATCAATTTATTATATGGTGATGGGAGTGAAGAAGATGGCACTGGCGATTAACTTAAATTTAGAAAATAAAGAATGTTTAGTTGTTGGAGCAGGAGCTGTAGCTCTTAGAAAAACTCGCAAGCTTTTAAAGAATAAGGCCAGAGTAAAGTGTGTTAGTATGGAATTTTTATTGGAATTTAATGAACTTGATATTGAATTAGTCCATAGAAAATTTATGCGCGAGGATGTCTATAATATGGATTTAGTTATTGCAGCTACAAATGATGATCTTGTAAATCATGAAGTATTTAAATCTTGCAAGCAAAATAAAATTTTATGTCTTTGTACTGATGGAAAAAACCAATCTGATTTTACTTTTATGGCTACAAGAGAGATAGATGATATAAAGGTTGCTGTATCTACTAACAACAAGGCTCCCAAAGTTGCAAAAGTAATTGCTGATGATTTAATAAAGTGTATAAATGATGATCATAAAAAAATGTTAAAAGAAGAAATAAATAGGAGGAATAAAGGATGAATGTAAAACTAAGTAATGAAAAATTTGATAGATATCTTGAGGAGCTTTCAAAAAGTTATCGGGTATATGGTCCTAAAAGGTTAAATGGTAAAGGAAAGTTTGCTGAAACTGATGTAATTGGTTATGGAGAAGTTTCTTCTTTAAGTGAGTTGGAACTAAATGAAAAATCTTACTTTTCTTTTAAAGAAATTTTTTATCCAATCCGTGAAACACTGTTTTATTTTAAGGATGAAGAAGTTGAAGTTCCAACAATTAATGAAAAACCAATTGTAATTTTTCTTAGACCTTGTGATTTAAATGGGGTTCGTAAGTTAGATTTAATTTTTCTTAAAAATGGAGATAATAAAGATTTTTATTATGAAAGAAGAAGGAAATTAGTAAAGTTTATTATGATTGAGTGTACAACTGGTTTTGATAATTGTTTCTGTGTTTCACTTAAGGCAAATAAAGCCGATGATTTTGATGGAGCAGTAAGATTTAATGAAGGATCAACTCTATTAAAAATTGTTGATATCTCATTAGAAACTGCAACATTAAAAAATGCTGAGGAAGTTGACTTTGAACTTGAGTATATTAAAGAAAATAAAATTAAAGTTGAGATACCAGATGTTGATAAGGTAAATAAAGAACATTTTAATAGTGAATTATGGAAAGAATATGCAGGAAGATGTATAGCGTGTGGAAGATGTAATACATCGTGTGTTAGCTGTTCTTGTTATACTATGCAAGATGTTTTGCTTAGTGATGATAAAAGACTTGCAGAAAGAAGAAGAGTTTGGGCTTCATGTCACGTTGATGGTTTTACAAGCATGGCGGGAAATCATAAGTTTAGAGATAGTAATGGAGATAAAATGCGTTTTAAAACCATGCATAAAATTAACGACTTTTATAAGCGTTTTGGTGAACATATGTGCGTTGGTTGTGGTCGCTGTGATGATGTATGTCCAGAATACATATCGTTTAGTACATGTATTAATAAGTTAAATGAGATTGTGAAGGAGAGTGATTCCAATGAATAATATATACTTACCAAAACCTTATAAGGTTCTTGAAATAAGAAAAGAAACAAAGATAGATTTCACTTATAAAATTGCTTTTGATGGCAAGCTTGTAGGCGGTCAATTTATGGAAATATCAATACCTGGTGTTGGTGAAGCGCCAATTTCGATTTGTGGATTTGGTGATGATTATTTAGAAATGACGATTCGTAAAGTTGGAAGATTAACTGATAAAATTTTTGATTTGAAAATTGGTGATAATTTATTTATGAGAGGACCATATGGTAATGGGTTTGATTTAAATAACTTTAAAAATAAAGATGTGGCATTTATTGCTGGAGGAACAGGTCTTGCTCCGATTAGAAAAACAATAGATTACTTTGTGGAAAATAGAAGTGAAATAAAAAATCTAGAGATTTTAGTTGGATTTAAATCAAAAGAGGATCGCTTGTTTATTGATGATTTAGAAAAATGGTCTAAAAACAATAAGGTAATTGTTACAATTGATAAACCTCAAGAAGGTTGGGATAAAGAGACCGGCTTAATAACAACTCATATTGATAAATTGGACTTAACTGATGTAAAAAATAAAGTTGCGGTTGTTGTAGGTCCGCCGATAATGATGAAGTTTACTGTGATTGAGCTATTGAAACAAGGATTTCAAGAAGAAAATATTTGGGTGTCATTTGAGCGTAAAATGAGTTGTGGAATTGGAAAATGTGGACATTGTAAGATTGATGAGACATATGTTTGTTTAGAGGGCCCTGTATTTAATTATACTAAGGCTAAAACTTTAATAGATTAGGAGGAAAATATGGATATAAATAGAAAAAAAGTAACTAAAAATGCTTATCGTATCACTAAGACAAGAGGCAAAACGGCACTTAGAATTAGAGTTCCAGGTGGGTATTTAGAAGCAAAGTATTTTTCTCTTATTCAGTCAATTGCACAAGAGTATGGAGATGGAACAATACATATTACAACAAGGCAAGGGTTTGAAATACCATTTATTGACTTTGATAAGATGGATGAGATTAATAAAAAGATCAAACCTTTAATTGAAGCATTAGATTTGGATGTTATTGTAACGGATGAAGGTTATCCAGCTGCAGGAACAAGAAATATTTCTGCCTGTGTTGGTGATAAGGTATGTCCTTTTGCTAATGATAATACGACAAGAATAGCAAAAAGAATTGAAAAAAATGTCTTTCCCCATGATTTTCACTTTAAGATTGCTGTAACTGGCTGTCCAAATGATTGTATAAAAGCTCATATGCAAGATTTTGGTATCATATGTACGACAGAACCAAATTACGATGTAAGCCGCTGTATTAGTTGTGAGGCGTGTGTGAAAAACTGTAAGAAGAGGGTTACAGGTGCTCTTTCGGTAAATGAATTTAATATAGAAAGAGATACTGAAAAGTGTATTGGCTGCGGAGAGTGTATACTTAAGTGTCCAACAGGGGCATGGACAAGAAGTGAAAAACCATACTATCGAATGGTAATTATGGGAAGAACAGGAAAAAGAAATCCTCGAATTGCTATGCCGTTTATGAAATGGGCTAGCGAGGATGTTATTGTAGAGGTTATTAAAAAGACCTATGAGTTTGTAGATAGATATATTGATAGATCACTAGCTAAAGAACATATTGGCTATATAATAGATCGTGTAGGTTATCAAACCTTTAAGCAAGAAGTACTTGATGGTATATCGTTAAATAAAGAAATTCAAATAGCAGAGAATATCCAGTGGAATGGTTATCATTATAAATCAGATAATCAGTTTAGATCACTTTAGTAAAAAAATAAATAACATTATTAATGCAATAGTAGTGTTATTTTTCTTTATTCATTAAAAATTATAAATAATTGATGAAAAAAAAGCGATTTTGTTATACAATACTATGTATGTGGAGGTAGATGATGGATAAGTTAAATGAAGAATATTTGGAGCCGAGTGATTTAGATAAAGATATTGCGACTAGAAGAGAACTAATTGAACAGGCAAAAGCAATAGACTTTGAGGCAAATGACAAAGACATTTTCAAAACAGTGAATGATTTAAGAAAGAAATGGAAGAGGATTTCTTATTGGGAGTCTGCTTTAGAAGAAGAATTATCTGCTGAATTTGATGGATATATTGATGTATACTTTGCTAAAAGAAGAGAAAATTATAAAAGTAACCAAGATGAAAAAGAAAAAATTATTGAAGAGGCAAATAGAATTTTAAAAATGGATAAGTTATCTTCAGCAACAAAAGAAATGAATAATTTGATGGAACAATGGAAGCTTGTTCCAAGTGCTGGAAGAGAAATTGATGATGAACTTTGGGCTAAGTTTAATGAAGTAAGACAAAGTTTTTATGATAAGAAGGCAAAGCATTGGGAAGAAATGCAAGTAAAATTTTTAGAAGCAAAAAAGATTAAATTATCTTTAATAGAAGAAGTTAAAGAACTTATGGATAATGATGACTTCTCTAAAGTTAGTAGTGAATTCAACAAGATAATGAAAAAATGGAAAGATGCTGGTAGTGCAGGTCATGAAAGCGAAGAAGAATTGTGGAGTGAATTTAATGAGTATCGTCAGTCTTTCTATAGTCGTAAAGAAGAATATAATAAACATATGCGCTCTGTAGAAAATGAGCACTATACAAGAAAAAGAGAAATTGTTGAAGCTGCAAAAGAAATTTTTGAATCTGGACTGTTCTCTAGAGAAAATACTCAACAAATGAAACAATGGGGAACATATTGGAGAACAATTGGTTTTGCTGGTCGAGGAAAAGATGAGCAAATTTGGAAAGAGTTTAGAAGTGTAATGGATGATTACTTTGATGCTTTAAAGGATAATAATCAACAACGCCATCAAGACTACTTAGATCGCTTAAAAGAAACGAAACTTAGAAAACAAGAATTAATAGCATCACAAAAAAATCAACTTAATAGAATGCAAGAAGACAAAGTTGGGATGATTAGTGAAAAAGCTCTAAATGAATTAGATGAAGATATGGAATATAAAAGAGAATTTATAAGTCAATTAGAAAAAGAGCTAGAGGAATTAGAAGTAAAAATTGCTGAGCAGTAATAATAATCAAATCTTATTTTATTAAAAATAAGATTTTTTAAAGGAAAATTTTAGGAGAATTAAATATATCATTAATTAATTAAGATGAGCAAAGAGTTATTACTAAATAGTATTTTAAAAATTGGTAGTGATTTGTTTTGCTTAGAAAAGGGAGATGAAAATTAAAGAATGAAAAAATGTTACGTAGTGGGAATGCACAAAAAGATTTATCAAGAGTTTTTCGAAATTGCACAAAGGTATGATATTAAAGTATTTGGTGTTAAGCAGAAAGATATTAAAAAGGATTTAAGTACGATAGAGGTTTTTGAGAATGAGTGGTTTAAAAACTCAGTGGCACTGCCTTTATTTATTGTTGATGGATTTGATGATTTAAAAGTTTTAGCGCTTAATTTTTCTTTTAAGAAACCATTTGAGCAGCTAGTGATTGCTATTAATGAAAATAACAAAAACTGGTCGGCACTTCAAATGTATGATAGTGCTTTTGATGAACATACCATGATGAAAGATATGTTGATAATTCAGAATAGATTACAATATATTAATTCTCTACCTAAAAAACGCTTAGAAATTTTAGATGATGATCAGAAAATGATTATAGTTAAGTCTTATATGTTTTTGAGTATGGATAATATTGAGAAAAATGGAACTATTTCAAAGAGACATGTAAATGATTTGAATAAATTAGTGAATTTTATCAGGATATTTAAATAATTTGTGGTATTGTATTTATAAGAGGTGATCAAATTGGATGAAGATTTTAAAAAGTGGATAGCTAGTTTAGATGCTTTTCACTTACCAAGATGGGAAGAATTACCAAAGGTTAGCTTATATAAAGAGGATGTATTAAATTTAGTTAGAAAATACGTTGATGATGTAGTTGATAGTGGGGAGATTCCAAGTATTACTCCCTCAATGGTCAACAACTATGTTAAGTGGAAAATGATACCACCACCTGTTAATAAGCAGTATGATCGTGTACACATTGCATATCTAATTGTTATTACCATATTGAAACAAGTCATGCCAATTGCGGATATTAAATCAGGTGTTCAGTTTCAATCGATGATAAATGGTACCAATAAAGCATACAATTACTTTTGTTCTGAACAGGAAAATGCTATCAGATATGTTTGTGGTAGAGTGGGTTCAGGACATGTGGATCATGAGATAGATGTAGTAATTAAAAATGAAGACATTGCTTTAAAGATGGCGACACTAGCCTTTGCATCAAAGCTTGTTTCCTTGAAAAAAGTTAAGTTTCAACAAGATTATTTATAAAGAAAAGAGGAAGTTTATATGTATAAGAAAAAATGTATTGAGTTATTAGAACAAAGAGGAGTTAAGTTAGCTGATATTGCGGAGTGTGTTTGTATCTTGCAGAAGAAGTTTATACCAGATTTAACAATTGAAGATGCGATAGAGGTTGTTGATAATGTTTTAAGTAAAAGAGAAGTACAACACGCTGTCTTAACTGGCATTAATGTCGATATTTTATCTGAAAATCATAAGCTGGTATCTAGTGAGCTTGAAGACATCTTAAATAATGACTACTCACTCTATGGGGTTGATGAAGTATTAGCTTATGGAATTTGTAATATTTATGGATCAATTGCCCTTACCAACTTTGGATATGTTGACCGTGTAAAACCTGGAATTATTGAAAAGCTTAATAGCCATGAGGGTGGGAAGTGTCATACTTTTTTAGATGATATTGTTGGAGCTCTAGCCGCAAGTGCAGCAAGTCGTTTAGCACACTCAAATGGAGATAAAAAAGAATGAGTTTCAATAATTCTTTAAGAGTCATTACAAAAAATGATATTATAAATACTTTCAAAGAACTAGGTGTTGTAAGTGGTATGGTGCTTGAAGTTTGTGCGGATTTATCAACCCTTGATTATTTGGTTGGTGGTGCAGAAGTTTTTGTTGATGCTCTAATGGAAACAGTTGGAAAAGATGGAACGATTTTAATGTCACTTGAAAATGAAGGTAATAAGGAGCCGAGCTTTCAAAATAATGGAACATTATCGGTTGCTGATCTAAGTAAGATCCGAAATAATTTACCAGCTTACAATGTTAATAGAAATGATATAAAAGACTCTAATAATGTTGTTGCAAATTTTAGAAAAAGAGAAGATATTGTTTATTCTGCTCATCCAGCTTATTCATTTGTATCATGGGGTAAACATTCAAAGTTTTTGTGCAATAGGCAATCTTTGCATTTTCCTCTTTCAGAAGAGTCTCCTTTAGCTAGGTTATATGAGTTAAGAGGAAGTGTACTTTTAGTTGGAGTAACTTATGAGAAATGTTCTGTTATGTCCCTTGGTGAATATCGTAGTGATTGCCGTGCTATTGTATTAAATGGATCGGCTGTTGAAATTTCTAATCAAAGAACATGGAAAAAGTACTTAGATATCGAACATAATAAAAATGATTACCAAGAAATTGGAAGATTAATGGAAAGAATGAATAAAGTAAATGAAGTAAATATCAATAAATGTGGATTTAAACTATTTAAAGCGGATGATGCTTCCTCTTTATTGGCTGAATATTTAGAAAAAAATAAGATATATCGTTTATACCACCTCTAATATGTAAAAAATAGTTTTAATTAACTAGTGATTTATATGATGGCTTTAAAAACTTGTTAAAATTATTTAATCTCTTAAGGAAAGTTTATTGAAAAGGATCGATTGATATGCTATAATAACTTCGTGAACAGGGGTGCACAAACGTGCTGAGAAAAACCCTTATCACCTGATCTAGTTCATACTAGCGTAGGGAGTTTCAGTAGTTTCCTTACGCCTCAAACAATGGAGGTGTTTTTTTATGAAAATCAAAGATCTTAGTTACATGGCGCTATATGCTGCGCTTGCTTTAGTTTTGGAGTATGTTAGTAAACTTATTCCGATTTTACAGATGCCAAATGGTGGCTCAATAAATCTTGGGGTTGTAGCTGTTGTTGTTGCATCATTTCACTTATCGTGGAAGAAGGGTGTTGTTGTTGGTCTGCTTTGGTGGCTGATTGCGTTTTTTATGGGAATGAATAACTGGTATTTGAATTTTATGCAGTACTCATTAGATTATTTAGTTCCTGTTGCAGCTTGTGGGTTAGCATCAATTTTTCCAAGACTTGGAAAAACAAACATTTACTTAGGAAGTGTATTGGCGATGATTTTACGTTTTGCAAGTTTTGTACTCTCTGGTGTATATTTTTGGCCGCCTGAGGGAAGTGTTGCAGGAAGTTTTGGGGCATGGATTTATTCATTGTCGTATAACTTTGGGTATAATTTTGTAACTTTAATAATAGTTGTTATTCTTGTGCCACTTTGTATAAACAGATTATCAAAAGTTAATATACCTTTTAAAGGGGTAAAAAAAGTGTTATAATTCTTTCGTTGTGATAAGGAGGAAAAATCATGTTTTTAAAAAATGGAAGCAGTGTATTTATTCAGAGTTTCAAACATGATGGATCACTTCATAGAACATGGGCAAAGGGGTTTGTAATCGAGTTTAGTAAAGATGTGATGATTGCTGTTACTGATCGTTCTTGGGTAATTGAATCTAATGGTAGAAAATGGCTTACAAGAGAGCCGGCTATTTGTTTCTTTTATCCAAATTATTGGTTTAACATTATAGCAATGATTAGACCTAATGGGATATATTATTATTGTAACCTTGCTTCACCTAGTATTTATGATGGAGAAGCAATAAAAAATATTGATTATGACTTGGATATTAAAGTATTCCCAAATGGTAAATACGAAATACTAGATGAAGATGAATATTTAAAACATGGAGAAAAAATGGGCTACTCAACTGAACTTAAGGAAGCGATTGAGTATCAACTTGAAAAATTAATCAAGATGATAAGAAAAAAAGAAAGTCCATTTAACAAGATGTGTATAAATAAATATTATAATAAGTATTTATTGATGCGAAATAAATAGAGCGAAAGCTCTATTTTTAGTTAAAAACAAACAAAAATAAATTTTTTTAAAAAAAGAAAATAAAATGTTTGACATAACTATTTTGATTTGATATTATTATTAGGCACCTTACCGGTGCAAGTGATCTTTGAAAACTGAATAGGAAATTAAACAACGAACGTCAAGAAACAAAAAAAGTAATAACGGAAACTGACAAATAGTCAGCGATAAAGAGCAAGTCAAACGGAGAGTTTGATC
>JBKEBK010000015.1:0-5859 GCA_047973125.1 Anaerorhabdus sp.
CCACTCTCCTACCTATACGCACGGCTTTATTATCATCATCATACCATGGTTTTAAATATTCCATAATCTATTCTCCTTTCAATAAATCAAAACTTTCGATTAAATTTACGTTTTCATCAATAATTAACTCTCTAGATTTTTCAAGCATTTGTTCATCAAGCTTTAACCACTTGTCGCTACCCTCTTCTAAAAGTCTTTTTTCTTCATAAAGTATATGATTTGCTTGTTTTATTTTAAAGGATTGAGGGGTGTGGATTTGCAGTTCAAATAAATACTCATCCGGAGTGCTAACAACTATATTTAAACCTCTATATGGAGCGTTTATATCTCCAAGCAAATTCTTAACTCTAGCAATATTATACCCCTTTTGTTTCAGGTTTTCAATTGTTCTGTCGTAGTGGATATTTTAAAATTTTAATGGGTAAAATAAAAGAGGTCCTGTTATAATAGTTTTTGCGAAACTATAGACAGAAGACCTCATTAATCTGATAAAAAATATAACTGATTATTTAAATCCAAAAATAAATTATTTCCTAACAAGTTTTGAAAAATCACCAATTTTTGGAATTTGAAAATTATTTTTATACAATTTATTAAAACAATTGAAAATCTATATTGATACTATTGGCTTATCATAAGTTAAAGCGTAAACATGATAAACAGCTTATACCTTGTAATATTAGATCTAAAAATGAAAAGAAGTCTAATCTAAAAATTTTTCTTGATGTGTAGCACTTAGATAATCATCAATTGTAACTCCTATTACATCTTTTATTAACGATAAAACATCGTTTTCTAGCTGCTTAAGTCGTACCTTGCGATATTGTATAGGCATAAATTGGCTTAATGTATTAAGTGGAATAGGGTTGTCCTGTAAATTTTTTATCAGCTTATCTATAGCTTTTTGAACCTTTGGTGTTGGTAAATAGTAGCGAGATCTATCTGAGAATGAGTACTTTCTTTTAAGAGCGATTTCATCACTTGTTCCATGGTAGTACTTTTTCCAATACACATCATTTTCTAACATAGCTTCTTCTAATATTTCCATAAAATTACTTTGAGTTTCTTTTTGATGATGGAGAATTTCTTTTTCAATAAATGATAATGAGAATAGGGCTTCTCTAAGTGAGAATGTTAAGCCTGGTCCTACCTTCAATATTTTTACTCCATCTTTTACAAGTTGCGTTAGTGCAGAAGATGTTTGATAGTCAGTTGAGTGCCCTTCGAAGACTAAGTTTTCAAAGTCATTTAATGCCATCAATAAGTCAGTGGCTTTCTTAGGGTCATAATCAGTACATCCGCTATCTTTTTCCTCAACACCAGGCTGAACCACAAAGGCTATTACATAGTTCCACGAATCACTTAAGTTATATTCTTCAAACTTCTTTTTAAAAACTCTAACAGACTCTTTAAAGTCAGCTGGTTTTGTAACTTGCATTTCATTATTTGATTCATCCTGTGCTCCCCCTGGAATTGGTACTTCACTTCCAACAACATATATTGGATGCATTGCATCTGGGTTGCTTTTTAAAAGTGTTTTATATGCTTCTTCAGCTTCTTTTACTAAGATGGCTCCTCTTTTTGCGATAGTTTCGTTACTAAGCATTTCATCATTTGAATCATCTTTTACTCTCATGCTAGTATCAATATGAATTTTTGTAAATCCTGCTAAAACATATTCTCTAATTAATACTTTAGCTTCATTCATAGCTTCTTCTTCATTTAAATGTGAGAAGGTTAATGGACCTAAGTGATCTCCACCTAATACAATTTGTGACATTGGAACATTTACTTTTTTTGCAAGACTTTCAATAAATGCATAAAAGTCTTTTGGTGTCATTCCTGTATATCCACCGTGTTGATCAACTTGATTTGCTGTTGCTTCAATTAATAGTAAGGATTTTGTATTTAAAGCTTTTTCCATACAAGCTTCTAATACAAATGGGTTTGCGCTGCAGGCAGAGTATATTCCAAATGTTTCATTTTTTTGGTTTAGTAATTTTAGTAAAGGATGTTTCATTTTTGTTTTCTCCATTTCTTATTTATAGTTATAAGTTAACATATATAGCTAATAAAAAAAATAGATAAAGTAAGAAATTACTTATACTTTTTAGTAAATAACAAAATGAGATTTATGTGTAAATTAATTTTTGGTTAAGCGTATAATGATATTTATAAAAAATAAACACAATGTTTACTTACATATGTGTATTAATGTAAACTGCTATGACAAATTATAAATTATAAATAATGTGTTAAAAGTACTTTAACATATGCATTTTGCACTTTAAAAAAAGTATTGATTTTTACTATTGTTATGATATAATTAAAAAGCAATTGCGGATGTGGCGAAACTGGTAGACGCACTAGACTTAGGATCTAGCGCCTTTGGCATGGGGGTTCGAGTCCCTTCATCCGCACCAATAGTAAATAAACCCTTTATTTAAAGGGTTTTTATTTTGTTTGGCACTACTTTGGCACCATATTTAAGGTAAAATAGTAAATTTAATGTAATTAAAATACTATAAAATTAATCTATTTATGTACTGCTGCAACCTATTTTCTAATGCCTTGGATATATTCGATAACCTTATCTTCACTCTCTTGTAGTAAATGAGTATACACTTTTAAAGTCATGTTTATATCGGAGTGTCCAAGTCTTCTTGATACTGCCACAATATTAACACCTCCATTTATTAGGATGGTTGCGTGTGAGTGTCTTAAGTCGTGCTGTCTAATCTTTTTTACACCACTTGCTTGAATCATTCTTTTAAATGCTCTACTAAGGGTTGTTCTTCCTGTGGTTCTAGAATCGCCAAATAGTCACTTTCCTTTGCGTTTTAGCAGTGGTAAAAGTGTATTTAGTGTTTGGGTATCTATCTTTATTTTACGTATGCTATTGCGTGTTTTTGGGGCTTTTATACCTTCCTTAGAGGAACGAATAGATTTACTGATATTTATAGTTGCTGCTTTAGTATCAACATCACTTTTATAAAGTGCTAATATTTCACCGACTCTTGCACCTGTGTAAAAAAGCAAAGTATAGTAGGCAGTTATAATTAAATTATCACTGTGACTAATGAAACGATTAAACTCGTCAACTGTCCATGTTTCAAATTCTCGCATTCTCTCTTTATCGGTTTTCCTAAATGTTTGTAAAACTATACTAATGTTTTTTACATCATAGAATTCATAAGCAAATTTAAATACAGCCTTAAAATATTCTAGTACCTTATTCTTTTGTGTAGTTGATATTGCTAACTCTGATAATTCATTTCTCCAAGTTAGCAAATTGGGTTTTGTAATTCTATTAATTGGCTTATCTATTAAAGTTGGGGCATATATCTCTAATGTTCTGCGTTTTCTTTTTTTGGTATCTGCAGATGAGTTTGAATTGGCGAGATACTGCTCAAGGTAATATGAGAACTTTTCTAGTTGACTTGATATATTGGAATTTTTAATTTTATATTCAAAGTCTGCTGCTTCTCTTTTACTTAAAAACCCTCTTTTTTTATATCGTTTCTTTGTTCCATCGTGATTTTCGATGTAAACATCAACTGTCCATTTTCCGTTTTCCTCTTTTCTGACTGCCATAGATAACCCCCTTTTTTAAAAGTTATTAAAATACCCCTTACTACTATATATGAAGAAAACACGGTCAATAAACTTTTCTGTTACATTAAAGTGCTCAGCAAGTTCATATCGCTCTATCATGCCGTTATTTACGCATTCTAAAAGCTCGTCTATTGGGACAAGTAACTCGCAAGCAGAAGCGTCTGCTTTGTACTCTGCAAATCCTCTATAAGATTTAGAGTGAAAAAAACTATAAGTTGCTCCAGTAATACGGTGTCCTAATTCGTGAGCAAGACATACACGTTGTTCAGCAGTTGTTTCTTATCTGCTAGTGTCTATATTAATATAATAGTCTTCGCCTGCCTCCATTATATGGGCTACAATGCCCTTTGTTTTTGTTTCTGTAATTATGCAGCCGTTTTCTTCTGCAATGTCGTTTAAATAATCATCCATATTTCACTTATTTCTAGACTTTAGAAATTCATAGTAACTAAGCAAGTCTTCTTTTTGGTCGTTAGTTAACTCGTTTTCACCATTCATCAGTGCAAACTTGAAATTGTTAAATCGTGGGTCTTCGTCTATTAGGCTTGGTTTTGCTCCTAATAGTTCATCGGTTGACACTTCTAAATAATTTGCAAGGCTTAGAAGTGTATTGTAATCTGGTTGCCTTTTGTTGTTCTCATATTGCGAATACGCTGAAACAGTTATATTTGAATGGTCTGCTAAATCTTTCTGTTTAATGTTTTTTAATTTTCTTAAATACTTCAGTTTATCGCCTAACATATTGTTACCTCCTTAATGTATCATTATATTACCTTAACGCCACGTTAACATCAACTATCTTAACAAAATGAAAAAAAAGGTATTGTATTAACATTGTGTTTAGGTATACTATATATAGTTAGAAAGGAGAACAAGTTGAAACGTAAGAAAAATAAAAAAGGATTGAATAGAATTAACCAGCTCACCATTCAAATCCTCACAATCAAACTAATCATAGAAATTGTAAATTTGATAAGTAATTTATCAGAACATATATCTATATTAGTTTCGTGGCTAAGGGGTTTATAACTCCTTAGCAACTATATTATATTATTTTTCATTAAATGTTTCAACAGTATATAAATATGTTGACAATTATTACAAGTATCATTCAAATTATCTTAACTATCATACTTATTAATTTGGTTTTAAAACTAAGTAAAAAAGATTAATTTGCATTGTTTTATGTAAGAAGAAAAAAGTTTTTAGAAAATTTATTAAAAAGGTTGATTTAGTTACGTAAATATATTAATATATAGATACGGACATAAATAACTAATGGAAAGGGGGACAAGTGTCTGAAAAGAAAAAAATGGGTAGACCTATAATAGGAGAACCTATGAACATCAGATTGGAGATAAGAATATCAAAAGAATTACTTAATAAAATTGATGTTTTATCAAAAAAAGAAAAGATAACACGTGCTGAATTTATTAGAAGTTTAATAAAAAAGGCATAAAAAAAGAGCAACCACTAAGTTTTGACGGACATAAATAGTTGCTCAATCATCTAACCCACCAAGATTTAAAAAAAATCTAGGAGGCATTTATATTATATATTATGACCTCCTAAAAAGCAATTTAGAAAAAAAGGAGATTTTTTATATGTTAAAGAAAATTAAAGAATTTATTAAAGGAGTTTTAGTTGTTTGTTTTGGTTTGTTGCTGTTTGTATATCTTATATTTGGAGCACAAGACCAAGCATTAAATAAATACGCAAGTGAAAGAGTTGAAATGATGGAGAAAGGTGATTTAATGGGAGGAAAAACCCTTACGGAAGTAACTACTTCATTATATGATATTGTTAGATATACGAGTATCACAGATTCAAGTAATGTTTTAAAACACTACAGAAGTATTGTTGAAAAACTGAAACAAAAGGGGTATAATATTACTAGAGTTAAGAATTTGCTTGGGGATACAAATTCTTCATATCGTGGTTTAAATATAGTTGTTAGCACTCCGGATGAATATTTATTTGAACTGCAAATCCACACCTCTCAATCCTTTAAAATAAAACAAGCAAATCATATACTTTATGAAGAACAAAGACTTTTAGAAGAGGGTAGCGATAAGTGGTTAAAGCTTAATGAACAAATGCTTGAAAAATCTAGAGAGTTAATAATTGATGAAAACGTAAATTTAATCGAAAGTTTTGATTTATTGAAAGGAGAATAGATTATGGAATATTTAAAACCATGGTATGATGATGATAATAAAGCCGTGCGTATAGGTAGGAGAGTGG
>JBKEBK010000003.1:0-69760 GCA_047973125.1 Anaerorhabdus sp.
AATCAAATATCAAAGCCTTATCTACAAAGGCAAGAAAGTTATATAAGCATAAGATAGGTTTCTTGTTTCAAGACTATGCACTAATACAAAATGAGACAGTATTCTATAATCTATCCTTAGCACTTCATGAGAAAAACAGAAAGAAAAAAATAGAGACAGTATTAGCTGTATTAAAGAAGTTAGGAATTGATAATTTACTGGAGTCTAGAATAGATGAGTGTTCAGGAGGAGAATGTCAGCGTATCGCCATAGCAAGACTACTTCTTCAAAACACCGAAGTAATCTTAGCAGATGAGCCTACTGGAAGCTTAGATAATAAAACAAAATTAGAAATCTTTAAGCTATTAAAGTTTTTAAAGGAAGAAGGTAAAACAATAATTGTAGTAACCCATGATGAAGAGTTGAGTAAGATTTGTGATCGGGTTGTAGTAATTGATAGTTATGAAGTTAATTCATAACTTTTTATTTTAAATAATGTTTTTGATATAGCGTTTACTAAAAATAATCTAAAATATTGCTTATATGATATACTTGTTATAAGGAGCTGTTGTTATGGTTATTAAAGAAGTGATTGTAGTTGAAGGAAGACATGATAGTGCAGTGTTAAAGTCTTATTTTAATTGTGATACTATTGAAACTGGTGGTTCTCATTTATCACTGAAAACTTTAAAGCTTATTGAAGAAGTTCAAAAGAGTCGTGGTGTTATTATTTTTTGTGATCCTGATGTTGTTGGTGAGAAAATAAGATCAATCATTAATAATAAAATTAGTGGTTGTAAGAATGCTTTTATAGAGAAATCTAAGGCAAAGACCAGTAAAAAGGTTGGGGTTGAGCATGCTTCCAAAGCTGATTTATTGGAGGCTTTAAAAAATTGTATTACTTATAATGATAGTGTAAGTAGTGATTTAAATTTATCAGATTTGTATGATTTGGGTCTTAGTGGTATGTGCGATAGTGAGTATAAAAGGGATGTGATTTCAAGTCGTTTACATCTTGGAAAGGGAAGTGCTAAAACCTTCTTAAAAAGATGTCGAATGTTAAATCTTAGTAAGAGTGACTTAGAAAAGGAAGTTAATAAATGAAAAAAGAAATAGCAACTAAAACAAGAACTAATGAGATACTTAAGAAATATAATTTGATTGCTAAAAAGGGGTACGGGCAAAACTTTATTATTGAGCCTAAAATTGTAAGAAAAATTGCAGATTATGCAAGTGATGAAAATGGTTGTGTTATAGAAATTGGTCCTGGTATTGGGGCTCTTAGTGAACAGCTTGCTCTAAGGAATAAATCTTTAATTGCTTATGAAATTGATGATAACTTAATTGAAGTTTTAAATGATACATTATCATTATATGATAATGTACAAATAATTAATTTAGATTTTTTGAAGTGTGATTTAGAATCTTTGATTAAAAATCTAAGAAAAGACTTTTCTAGAGTTGTTATTTGTGCTAATCTTCCATATTATATTACTACTCCAATTTTGTTTAAGATATTTGAGTGTGTAGAACAGGTTGATGAAGTTGTTGTAATGATGCAAAAGGAGGTTGCGGATAGGTTTTGTGCAAAGGTATCTACTAAAGAGTATAATGCATTAAGTGTTATAGCTCAGAGTTTATATGATATTAAAATTGTTATGAATATTTCCAAGGAAATATTTAATCCTAAACCCAGTGTGGCATCTTGTGTTGTAAGTTTTATTGGTAAGAAAAATAAAACTTATATTGAGCAAAAAGAGTTCTTTGACTTTGTTAAAGCTTGCTTTAAACAAAGAAGAAAGACTCTATATAATAATTTAAAAGAGTATTATCATGATAATGATAAGGCTGAACAAACTATTTTAAATAGTGGCTTAGAGTTAAATATTAGAGCTGAGGCTTTGAGTTTAGATAGTTTTAAAAATCTATTTGAAAGGAGGGTGAAATAATGAAAGAGAAGGCATATGCTAAGATTAATCTTTGTATTGATGTAGTTAGAAAAAGAGAGGATGGCTACCATGATTTAGAAATGGTTATGTTGCCTATTGATTACTTTGATTGGGTAATAATTGAAAAAGATATTGAGACTACTTTTAAAAGTAATGCTGGGTATTTACCTATAAATGATAAAAATACAGTAATAAAAGCTATAAATATAATAAAAAAAGATTATAACATTACTGATGAATTTAGAATTGAAGTTATTAAACATATTCCAACAAGAGGAGGTCTTGCTGGTGGTAGTGCTGATGGGGCTGCTGCTATTAGGATCATGAATAGAATGTATAATCTAAAGATGTCTCAGGAAAAGTTAATTGAAATTGGTAAGAGGGTAGGCTCTGATGTACCTTTTTGTATTTTTAATAGATGTGCCTATGTTAGTGGGACTGGTGATACCTTAGAGATGTTTGATATTGACTTTGATTATGAAATATTACTTGTAAAACCTGGTGGTGGTATTGCTACTCCACGGGCATTTAATGCTTTAAATATTGAGCTTGCAGATCATCCTGATTGTAAGGAGATGATGAGGGGCCTTATTGAAAAGGATCATAATAAAATAAAGGCTAATCTTCTTAATTCTTTAGAGGAGCCAGCATTAAGAATAAATAAAAAAATTAACGCCGTAAAGAATGAATTAAAAGAATTGGGTTTTGATCTTGTATTAATGTCTGGAAGTGGGGCAACGGTGTTTGCTTTAAGCAAGGATAAAAGATTGATTAGGGAAGCTCATAAAATCATGAAGAGTAAAAAATATTTCACTAGAGCCACTAAAACACTTTAATAAATTTGATGGTCACGCTTACAGAATTTGTTTAAAAAAAATCAATTGTTTTTGTTGTGCGTTTTAGTGGAAATAAAAAATATTTTCGCTTATAATGACAACAAGAATAGGAGGAATTAGCGATGGATGCACATAGAAAATTTAAGGGAGAAACTTGGCAAGAAAAAATTAATGTTCGTGATTTTATTCATGAAAATTATAAAGAGTATGATGGTGATGATAGTTTTTTAGCTGAAGCTACTGATCGTACAAATGAATTGATGGGGATAGTAAATAAGGCTCTTAAGGCTGAACAAACAAATGGTGGGGTACTTTCAGTTGATGTTGAAAAGATTATTACACTTACTAGTCATAATGCAGGATACATTAATTCAGATTTAGAATTAATTGTTGGTCTTCAAACAGATGAACTTCTTAAAAGAGGGGTTAATCCATTTGGAGGAATGAGAATGGCTAGAGGGGCTGCGGAGTCTTATGGTTATACATTGTCTGATTCTATTGAAGAGCAGTTTAAGTATAAGAGCACTCATAATGATGGGGTTTTTAGTGCTTATACACCAGAGATGCGCCTAGCTAGAAAAGTTGGTTTAATTACTGGTCTTCCTGATGCCTATGGTCGTGGTCGTATAATTGGTGACTATCGCCGTGTTGCATTATATGGTGTTGATCGCTTAATTGCTGATAAGAAAAATGATAAATTAGTGCTTGGTGAAGCTGAACTTGGTCAAGATCAAATCCGTCAACTTGAAGAATTGAATAAGCAAATTATTTTCTTAGATGATTTAAAGAAGATGGCATTGACTTATGGTTGTGATATTTCAGTTCCTGCTACTAATGCTCAAGAAGCAATTCAGTGGACATATTTTGGATATCTTGGTGCTATTAAAGAACAAAATGGTGCTGCTATGTCTTTAGGCCGTGTTAGTACATTCTTTGATATCTATATTGAAAGAGATATTGAAGAGGGAGTACTTACTGAAAGCACAGCTCAAGAATTAATTGATCAGTTTGTTATGAAGCTTCGTGTTGCAAGACATTTAAGAACTCCTGAGTATAATGACTTATTTGGTGGAGATCCAATGTGGATAACTGAGGTAATTGGTGGTCTTACAAAGGATGGTAAAAAGAGTTTAGTAAGTAAGTCTTCATTTAGAATGTTGCATACTTTAATTAATTTAGGTAGTGCTCCTGAGCCTAACTTAACAATTCTTTGGTCAGAGAAACTACCAAGAGGATTTAAAGAGTTCTGTGCTAAAATATCAATTTTAACAGATTCAATTCAATATGAAAATGATGATATTATGCGTCCTGAATATGGTGATGACTATGGTATTGCATGTTGTGTATCAGCTATGGAAATTGGTAAACAAATGCAATTCTTTGGGGCTCGCTGTAACCTTCCAAAACTTTTACTTCTTGCCTTAAATGGTGGTAAAGAAGAGAAAAAAGGACTGTGCATGGGTCCACAAATGGATGCTGTAAAAGATGGTGTATTAGTTTATGATGATGTTATGGCTCGCTTTGAAGAATATATGGTTTGGTTGGCTAAATTATATGTAAATACCATGAACATTATTCACTTTATGCATGATAAGTATGCATATGAAGCAACACAGTTGGCACTTCATGATACCGAAATTAAAAGAATGATGGCCTTTGGTGTTGCTGGGTTATCGGTTATTGCTGATTCACTTAGTGCAATTAAATATGCAAAAGTTACTCCAATTAAAAATGAAGAAGGTATAATTGCTGACTTTGAAATAGATGGTGATTTCCCAACCTTTGGTAATGATGATGATCGTGTTGACTTAATAGCTAAAGAGCTTGTTGAAAAATTTATTGCAGAGCTTAGAAAACATCATACTTATCGTGATTCAATTCATACATTATCAGTATTAACAATTACATCAAATGTTGTGTATGGTAAAAAGACTGGGTCTACTCCAGATGGAAGAAAAGCTGGAGAAGCATTTGCTCCAGGGGCTAATCCAATGCATAATCGTGAGAAAAATGGTGCGATTGCAGCGCTTAATAGTGTAGCTAAGGTTCCATATGATGCATGTCGTGATGGGGTATCTAATACCTTCTCGATAGTTCCAGCATCGCTTGGTGCAGATCAAGTTGAGCAAACACACCATCTTGTTGATATGCTTGATGGATACTTCCTTCAAAAGGCTCACCACTTAAACGTAAATGTTTTAAATAAAGAAAAGTTAATGGATGCTTATGATAATCCAGAGAAATATCCAAACTTAACTATTAGGGTTTCTGGTTATGCAGTTAACTTCTATCGTTTATCTCGTGAACAACAAAAAGAAGTAATTCAAAGAACTTTCCATACAACTCTATGATTGGAAAAGTAGCTTCATTTCATTCCTTTTCTACTCATGATGGTCCTGGTATTAGAGCAACAATCTTTCTTCAAGGCTGTCCTTTAAGATGTTTATGCTGTCATAATCCAGAAACATGGGATGCAAACAGTGGCAACAGTATGAGTGTTGATGAAGTTATAAGTAAGGTTAAAAAAGGTCTTAATTATTATCGTAATGGTGGTGTAACGTGCAGTGGTGGTGAACCACTTATGCAAGCTAAGTTTACAGAGGCGATATTTAAAGAGGCTAAGAAATTAAATCTACACACAACACTAGATACTAGTGGTTGTTATCTCAATGATGATGTAATAAGGGTTATTGAAGTCAGTGATTTAGTAATGTTGGATATAAAAAAAGTAACAGAACAACAGTATTATGATTTTGCAAAGGGATCGCTTAAGCAAACATTGAAATTTTTGGATCAGCTTGAAAAGATGCAAAAAAGAGTTTGGATAAGACATGTTGTAATCCCAACACAGACTAATAAGGAAGATATTTGTAAGCTAAAAAAAATATTAGCGGCTTATACTTGTGTTGAAAAAGTAGACTTTCTACCATTTAAAAAACTATGTACTAGTAAGTACGAAGAGAGAAATATGGTATTTCCTCTTAATGATATTGATGAGATGTCACAAGATGAATTGAAGAAAATAAAAAAATGGTATGAAGATTGTATAGTGTAATAAAAGTGTTAGATATAAAAACTAACACTTTTTTAAAAGTTTAATTTAGATATAAAATAAAACACCTTTTTAAAAGGTGCTTTATATAAATTATATGATGAAAATTATTTATATTACTACAGGTGTGTTTGTTACTTAACTGCAATTGAAATATATAGACAGGCCTTGAATAACTTTTTCATGTGTATTTCCTCCTTTACTATAGTTTTCATAATTATTTTACTGATGCTTGATCTTTGTGGTCTCTTATCTTTAATCTAATTATACTACAAAAAAAACAAGTACAAAATTTAACTAATTCCCTAGATTATATAAAAATTGACTAATTAAAGCTTTTTATTTCTTTTATAAATTGTGATATATTATTTATAGGAGTAAACTATGAATATAAATATTGTCCGTAATAAAATTTCAATAGCTTCATTATTAATAACTGGGATATTTTTTAGTGTTTCTGGTTTCTTAATTTTACTGTGGTTAAATGGTGTTCCTTCAATGGTAAAGTTGATGATTTTACTCTATTGTTTTATTCTATCTATTTTTGGGGTGATTTCTTGTTTGAGTAAATTTAAGTTTATAAGATTTATTCAAGCATTAATTCCAGCAATTTTAGGATTGAACTTTTATTTTAATCCGACATCACTTCCAAAGTTATATGCTTTTTTAATGGGTATTTATATTAGTATTATTGGAGTATGTAAGTTTATTGATTTTATTATCTTGAATGCTAATAAGAATAAAGGAAGATACCTTGTTTTAATAAGTTCTATGATAACTTTTATGTTTTCAGTGCCCTTAGTATTAAATCCAAATGCAAATTTTGAGGGTGCAATTATTCTTACTGCCATCTTTTGTATATTTCATGGATTAACATACATTGGTGACTTTATTTATCAAATATTTCCAAATAAGAAATTTAATGGTAGAAAATTTAGAATCAACTTACCAATTATTTTTACTTCACTTTTACCTAAAAAAGCTGTTTTAAAAATTAATAAACTATTTGAGAGTGATGAAGATAAAATCTTGTTTGAAGAAAGTTTTGTTGGTGATAATAAGGTTGATTTGGAAATATTGATTCATGCAACAGATAAAGGATTTTCTTCTATGGGTCATGTTGATTTGGTCTTTGAAGATACGGTATATGGTTATGGTAATTATGATATAGATTCTTGGAAGTTTTTTCAATCTATTGGTGATGGCATCTTACTTAAATTTAAAGGAAAGAAAAAATATATTAACTTTAGAATGAAAGATATTGATGGTTCAACCTTTGCCTATGGTATAAGACTTACAGATGATGAGTACCAAAGAGTAAAAAAGACACTATTAGATTTTGAGAAACATTTAGTTAAATGGAAGTGTCGCTATGAAAAGAAAATTAACAATGAGGATATTATGGGTGAGCCAATTGATTATCTTTCAAGATTATATAGAGAGGGTGAAATGGAGACGTATAAATTTAAAGATACCTCATTTAAAGCGTATTTTGTAATGAGTACAAACTGTGTTAAGTTGGCAGATAAAATTTTAAGAGCTGCTGATATAGTTGCTGCAACACCTAATGGGATTTTAACTCCTGGGGCTTATCTTGACTTCTTTAATAGACAATACTCGCTTGTAAATTCGAGTGTTGTAAGTAAGAAGTCATATAATCCCAGTGGTAGTATTAAACATGAGAAAGTAATAAAATAAGGAGGAATTATGGAAAAGTTTAATGGAGAAATAATAAAAGTAGATGGTATAAAGATGATTGATTTACCATTTAATGCAAAGAGTGTATTTAATCAAGAAAAGGGTTATATTCTTGTTAAGGGAAGACTTAATGGGAAAGAATTTAAAAGTGTGGTAGCTGGTAATAAATTGATTGTGGAAGATTTTATAGAGACTGGATTAGTGGAAGTTGAGATAGAGTCGGAGAAATTTATTAGTTTGAAAAATTATGAAGATTTCACTTTTTCTGATACTAAGATGGAATTAATGAAGGCATTAACGACTAGAAGAAGTATTAGAAAATATACAAATAAAAAAGTTGAAGATGAAAAGATTAAAGAGATGATTGCAGCAGCATCTTTTTCACCAAGTGCTCACAATATGCAACCATGGCATTTTGTAGTTATTAAAGATCAAGCAAAGAAAGAAGTAATTGGTGAGCTTGGAAAACATACTAAAATGTTAAGAGATGCTGATGTATGTATTTTAATCTGTGGTGATCGCAAACTTCAAAGTATTGATGAGCTTTTATATGCAGATCTAGGATCACTAACTCATGCTTTACTATTAGCAGGACATAGCTTAGGTCTTGGTACTGTATGGTGTGCTGCCAATGTTGATAATCATCGATCAGAGAAAATTAAGGAATTATTAAATCTTCCTCGTAATATTGAGCCATTTAGTTTAATTGCTTGTGGATATCCTGCAGAGACAAAAGAAAAACAAAAAAGATTTCAGCCATCAACCATTCATTATGATGAGTGGTAGTAAGATATACTTTTTTGTTGATTGATTTTTACTTATATTCTTCTAAGACATCAAGTAAGATATCGGGGCGGTCGGTAATGATACCATCGGCTCCTTTTTCTATTAACTTACGCATTTCATCAGCATCATTTACAGTCCAATAGTGAACAAATAAATTATTCTTATGAGCTTTATATAATAGATAACTAGTATCTAGTGGTATACCATACTCTTTGGTTGGTATTTGAAGGCCATCATTTTTATTAGCGAGAAATAAGCCAATCCCTGCATAATTATAAATGATAAATTCAGTTGCACTACTTGTATCATATGAAGTTAGCGTATTTGGTGATAGCTCTTTAAAGGTCTTAAGTGGTTCTTTATGAAATGATGCTACAATAACATGCTTTTCTAAGCCATATTTTTTAATTAATTCAGCAAGCTTTTTTGCTGCAATGTTTCCAACATCTCCATCATCCTTTATTTCACAGGTATATAGAATACTAGATCCATATTTTATAAAAAGATCTTCAAGATTAGCTGGAGCTAAAGCCTTATCAAAGCTTTCTAATTCATCTTGAGTAAGATTGGCATAAGGGCTATTTCCTTGTAAGTCTTTAAAGTTTATGGCGAAATTATATTTGATTATTTCATCATAAGTATATTGATTAGGCTTACCCTTAAGATTAGAGAAGTCTTCTAAAAGCTCATTGTGATAGGTAATTAAAACTTCATCACTTGTTAGTCTTAAGTCCATTTCTAAAGCATCGACACCTAAGTTATAAGCATACTCAAAGGCCATAACGGTATTTTCTGGCATTATATGTTTTGATCCACCATGGGCAATAACTAATGGAAGATCTCCATCTTTAATTAGAAAAGGTGAGACGTTATCTTTTTTACCATAAGGTACTATTTGAAGTAGCATATAAATAAATAATATGAATAAAATAATGTAGCGAGCTTTTAGCTTAGTTAGTATTCTTGTCTTTTTCATCTTGGTTTCCTTTTTTTTATCTTTATCCATTATAGACAATTTATTTACTAGATACAAGATAACAAATGAAAAGTATACATTGTTGTTTTAAATATGGTATAGTAATCATATATTTTAATTAGGAGTACACTATGAAAGTAAAAAACATGAGTATTATATCTTTAATTGCAGCCATCTATGTTGCATTGACATTAGTTCTAGGATTTTTTTCATTTGGTCCAATCCAAATTAGAATTTCTGAGGCTCTAACCCTTTTACCATTGATTTATCCTTTATCTATCTGGGGTGTTACCATTGGCTGTTTTATTTCAAATCTTTTTGGTGCAATGCTTGGAACAAATCTTGCTGGGTTTATGGATGTTATTATTGGAACATCTGCGACTCTGCTTGCTGCTGTTTTAACTTATAAGTTTAGAAACATTAAATTTTTTAAGATGCCATTATTATCAATTTCAATGCCAATAATTATTAATGCAGTTGTTATTGGACTTGAATTATCATATGTACTGATGCCTCAAGCGATGTCATATGCCATTCCACTTTTTATGTTTCAAGTTGGTTTGGGAGAGTTAATATCAATCATCATATTTGGAGTGCCTTTAGTTTATTTTCTTAAAAAAAGTAAGATTATCAATAAAATGAAATAAATGATTGATTAAGTAAATGAAGATGTTAATAATAATACTATCTTCATTTTTTTTATACTTTGACAAATAAAATAAAGTTGTGTAAAGTAATAGTTATCAGAGTTGTTATATAATGTCCTAATTTGGTGGACAGTTTCTACACCTTGCCTAACAAGGTACTATGACGATATTTCTTTTTATTAAATATCGCATGATAATAATGATGATGAAAGATTAATAAGAGGAGAAGAATATGGAAAAAATTGCATCGTTTTTTAAGTTTCATGAAAGGGGAACAAATTTTAAGATTGAAACAATTGCTGGAATGACAACATTTATGACAATGGCATATGTTTTAGCAGTTCAGCCAGCTGCCCTTTTAGGATTTGGTCCAGAGGCTGTATTTACGGATATTAATGGATTAGTTATTTCTAAGGAAGCAATATTAATTGTAACAGCGTTTATTTCTTTTGCGATTACATTATTTATGGCTCTTTATACTAATTTACCATTTGCCCTATCTTGTGGTATGGGATCAAACTTTATGTTTGGGGCATTACTACAAGATGGAGAGATTAGCTTTGCAGCTATTATGACAATGGTTTTAGTATCAGGGATTGTATTTTTATTGTTGTCAGTTTTAGGAATTAGAGATCTTATAGTTAGAATGATTCCAAAGAATATAAAACTGGCAATATCATCAGCTATTGGATTTTTTATTGCTTATCTAGGTTTTAAAAACACTGGCATTGGTAATTTTGCTGATGGTATTGGACTTGGTAACTTTACTGATCCAGCAGTATTTTTAGCAGTAATCGGATTAATTTTAATTGCTGTTCTTACAGCTTATAAGATTCATGGATCAATTTTAATTGGTATAATTTTAATTACCTTACTTGGTATTCCAATGGGAGTAACTAGTGTTCCTGATAATTTATTAAAGCTTCCAGAAGCTTCAAAATTAGGTAATGTTATCTTTCAATTTGATGTATCATCGCTGTTTTCATTTGAAGCTATTGTTTTAATGTTTATTGCCTTCTTTGGTGATTTCTTCTCAACACTAGGTACATTACTTGGTGTTGGATCAAAAGCCGAAATGTTAGATCAAAATGGTGATTTACCTAATATTCAAAAACCATTTTTAGTAGATGCTGTTGGGACTGTTAGTGGCTCTTTAATAGGTTGTACAACAGTTACTACTTATGTTGAATCTTCAGCTGGAGTTGAAGCTGGAGGAAGAACTGGCTTTACTGCCCTTGTGGTATCAATATTATTTGCGATTACAATATTCTGTGCACCATTATTTTTAATGATTCCAAATGCTGCTACAGGTCCTGCTTTAATCTTTGTTGGATTCTTAATGATTAAAGGATTTAAGGATATTAATTTTGATGACTTTACTGAAGCCTTTGGTCCTTTTGTTATGATTATGTTTACAATATTTACAGGATCAGTTGCTAGTGGGATATCTGCAGGTATCTTAGCTTTTATTACTATTAAAGTATTAACTGGTAAGGCAAAAGAGGTCCATCCTGGAATGTATATCTTAGCTGTTCCATTACTTTTATATTTTATTACTCAAAGTACAATATAAGGAGGTCTTATGAGAAAGTTTAATAAAGAGCTCTTGCTTAAGTGTGCAAGAGGAGAGATCAATGCTGATAGTGTTATTTATAATGCTAAGGTTGTAAATGTTATTACTGGAGAAATAATACCTGGAGACATCTTTATCAAAGATGGCTATATAAGTCATGTTGAATACTATAACTTACAAAGTGATTTAGATAAGGCAGATAAACAGTTTGATGCTAAGGGTAAATACTTAGCTCCAGGTTTTATCGATTCTCATGTTCATATTGAGAGTAGTATGCTTACTCCTAGAAACTTTGCTAAAGCTGTACTTCCATGGGGAACAACAACAGTTGTTACTGATCCTCATGAGATTGGCAATGTCTTAGGGGTTGAAGGAGTAAAGTATATGCACGATAGTGCAAGTGATTTACCACTAAAAGAATTTATTGATATTCCAAGTTGTGTTCCAAGTGTTCCGGGATTAGAGTTTGCTGGGGCTGATTTTACAAGTAGAGAAATTAGTGAGCTTGCTAAGCTTGAAAGAGTAATTGGTTTAGCAGAAGTAATGGATTATTTAGCAGTAATAAATGGTGAGAAAAGAATGATGGATATTCTAAGAGTTGCTGAAGAGAATAGCTTATATATCCAAGGTCATGCACCTGGGGTTTCTAATAGAGATCTTTCAGCTTATATAATTGGTGGCCCTAAGACTTGTCATGAAACAAGACATAGTGCTGAGGCTTTAGAGAAACTACGTAGTGGGATGTTTATTGACTCTCGTGAGAGTAGTATTACAAAGAATGTAAGAACAATCTGGGAAGGTGTAAAAAATATTCGCTATTTTGATCATTTATGCTTTTGCACTGATGATCGTGAGAGTGATGATATCTTAAAAGATGGTCATATGAATGATGTTGTTAATATCGCCATTGATGCTGGAATGCATCCGATTGATGCAATTAAGAGTGCCACATATAATACGGCAAGAGAAATCAAAAATGATCACTTAGGGGCAATAGTTCCAGGGTATCTTGCTGATATTATCTTGTTTGATGATTTAAATAAAATTGTACCAACTCATGTATTTGTTGAGGGAGAACAGGTTGCTAAGGATCAAGAGTTATTAGTTGATATTGCTGATAAAGAGTATGATGTAGAAAAGATTAATTCTGTTTGTATAAAAGATTTAGTGCTTGATGATTTAGTTATTAAGGCTCCAATAAATGAAGGTAGTATTCTTTGTAATGTTATGGATTATAATGATAAGAAGTTTTCAATTTCAAAGTTGTCTGAGATTGAAATTCCAGTAAAGAATGGCATACTTGATATTTCATTTGATGATAACTTAAAGTTTGTTGCAGTAATAAACCGTTATAAGAATAATGATAATATTGCCTTACATGTCGTTAAAAACTTTGGAACAAATCGCGGTGCTATAGCAAGTACTGTTTCTCATGATTCTCATAATTTAACAATTGTTTATGATAATAAAGAGAACGCTTTGGTTGCGGCTAATAGATTAAAAGAGGTAGGTGGCGGAATGGTTGCTGTTGATAATGGTAAAGTATTAGAAACATTGGAGCTACCTTTAGCTGGTTTAATTTCTTTAAAAGATGCAAAAAGTGTTGCTCAGGATGCTAAAAGAATGAAGGATGCAAATTATTCATTAGGTCTTACTGAGATTGAAAATCCCCTTTTAAGGATAGTATCACTAGCACTTCCAGTAATTCCTGAAGTTAAGATGTCTGATTTGGGTCTTGTTGATGTACTTAAGAAAGAGTTAATACCATTATTTAAAAAATAATGATCACTTATGATTTTTCTGTGATTAATAAAAAGTAGATGTTGTACCTTACGATATCTCTTTTTTTTATCTTTTACACAAGTTATTTTTTCTTCTTATATTGAGTGTATAAACATGATATAATTAATAAAGATTAGTGGTGAGGTATATATGAGAAAGCGTGGATATTTTATAACATTTGAAGGACCTGATGGAAGTGGTAAGACAACTGTTTCTAAGGCGGTATATGAACATTTAAAAGAGATGGGTGTAGATGCTATTTATACTCGTGAGCCAGGTGGTATTGATATAGCTGAGCAGATAAGAAATGTCATCTTAGATCCTAGAAATACAGCAATGGATCAAAGAACTGAAGCTCTTCTTTATGCAGCAAGCAGAAGACAGCATTTAGTTGAGTTAGTGCTTCCAGCACTTAAGAAGAATCAGATTGTATTATGTGATCGCTTTGTTGATAGTTCTCTAGCTTATCAGGGTTTTGGTAGGCATTTAGGAATTGATGAGGTTTTTAATATTAATTATTTTGCTACTGATGGCTTAATGCCTGATAAGACAATATTTTTAGATCTAAGTGCAGAAGAAGGTCTTAAGAGAATTGAGAATCGCGTTTATAAAGATCGTTTAGATCAAGAGTCTCTTAATTTTCACTTTGATGTTGTAAAGGGGTATCAAGAGGTTGTAAAAAGGTTTAGTGATCGAATGGTTGTTATTGATGCTTCTAAGAATAGTGAAGAAGTTATAAATGAAGCATTAGTAGCTGTAATGGCAATTATAAATGGTTAAAGAAAAGCTTAAAAAAACTCAAAAAGTAGCTTATCAGATGCTATCTAATGCACTAGTTAATGATCATTTATCACATGCTTATTTAATATATGGTGATCGTAATCCTTTAAAGATGGACTTGGCGCTACTCTTAGCAAAAAGTGTTGTGTGTGATCATAGCATAGACGGTTTTGCGTGTGAGACATGTTCTACTTGTTTGCGTTTTGATCATAATAATTATAGTGACTTAATAGTTATTGATGGAAAGGATGCATCAATTAAAAAAGAAGAAATCTTAGATATGCAGATGGAATTTTCAAAGAGTGCAGTTGAGGGTCCTTTAAAAATATGTATTATCAATAAGCTTGAAAATTCAAGTATTGAGGCTATGAATTGTTTACTTAAGTTTTTAGAGGAATCAATTGATTGTATTGTTATTATTGTTAGTGATAGTATTGATTCAATCTTAGAAACTATTATTTCAAGATGTCAAAAGATTTTAATTAAACCAATGGATAATACCCTTTATTATGACTTTGCCATAAGTAATGGTTATAATGAAATAGATTGTTACTTGCTTAGTAAAATTGTTAATAGTGAAGAGTTAATTACAACTACCATTAATGATGAATTTTATCAGGTAGCACTTAATTCTTTAAAGATTTTCTCTGAATGCTTTATAAGTGATATTCATAAATTTTTAGTTTTATTTGATGCTTCCTTATCTTTACATAAGGGTAGTGAAAAAGCAGTTATATCGTATTTTTTAGATTTGGCTATTGTGTTTATAAAGGATGTTATTAGTAGTGATTTTAAAAAAGATGGTTGGTACTATGAAAATGTTAATAAGTGTAAGGGTGTAGGAAAATCCTTTGATAAGGTATTATTGATACTTTTAAGTAATAAGGATAAGCTTAATAAGACTTATGAAGCTCATTTATTAATGGCAAGTGTAGTTTATCAAATTAAGGAGGTAATATAATGGAAGATAATAAAGAATATCCATATGTTGTATCGACAAAGTTTAAAAATTCTAATAAAGTTTACACATTTGAAACTGATGATAATAGTATTGTTAGTGGTGAATATGTTGTTGTAAATACTGTAGGAGGCTTAGAGTTAGCTGAAGTTGTTAGTGATACTTTAAGTAAAGAAAATGTTAAGGTTAGAGATGATATTAAACCGATTGTAAGAAAGGCTACACCAGAAGATAGAAGCAAGTATCAAGAAAATAAAGTCAAGGCTAAGCAGGCTTTAGAAATTTGTTCTAAGATTGTTGATGATTTAAATTTGGATATGAATCTTATCAGTGCAGATTATGTTTTAGATCGCACCAAAATTTTAATTATCTATGTTGCTGATGATCGAGTTGACTTTAGGGAGTTACTCAAGCTTTTAGCTAGTAAGCTTCATTGTCGAATTGAGCTAAAGCAGATAGGTTCTCGTGATAAGGCTCAAATGATTGGTGGCTTGGGTATTTGTGGTATGGAAACTTGTTGTTCAAGATTTATGAATAACTTTGAAATTATTTCTATTAACATGGCTAAAAATCAGGGCTTAGCTCTTAATAATTCTAAGATTTCTGGACAGTGTGGAAAGCTTCTTTGTTGTTTAAAACATGAGAATGATGTTTATAAAGAAAAAAAGCAGGGAATTCCTAAAATTAATACTGCTGTTACTTATAATAATGAAAGCTATCGAATAGCTTCTATTAGTGTGATTAAAGAAGAGTTAACTCTTAGTAATCGTGAAGATGCAATTGTAGTTTCTTTTAATGATTTTAAAAGCAAGGCTGTTGTAGCTTCTAAGAATAAAAATGTAAAAAAAGGAGAATAGTGTATGCATCATCAAAAAAGTTTTGATAATGATAAGTCGACGCTCTTTATTGTTCCTACTCCCATTGGAAATCTCAGTGAAGTATCAGAGAGAGTAATTGATACTCTTAAAATGGTTGATTATATTGCTTGTGAGGATACTCGTGTTACTGGTAAATTATTAAATTTATTAAATATTGAAAATAGAATGATTCAGCATCATAAGTATAATGAGAAAGAATCTACAATAGGGATTATTGCTTTACTTGAAAAGGGATGTAATGTAGCACTTGTATCTGATGCTGGCTATCCTTTAATTAGTGATCCTGGTCAAGATTTAGTTAAAAGAGTAACAGATGAAGGATTTAATGTTGTGCCTATTTCTGGGTGTAGCGCTGTGCTAAATGCTGTAGTTGCATCTGGTTGTATTGTATCACCTTTTACATTTATTGGATTTTTACCATCAAGTGATACATCTTGTAAGAAAGCATTAGAGCAGTATAAAGATTATGATATGACATTAGTATTCTATGAGTCACCTCATAGAATTGTAAAAATGTTAAATAGTTTGTTAGAAATTTTTGGGGATCGTAATATTGCATTGTGTAAAGAATTAACTAAAAAACATGAAGAGTTTTATCGTGGCAAGTGTAGTGAAGTTATTAACTCTTTAGAAAATATTAAGGGAGAATTAGTTGTAGTAGTAGATCCTAAGGAAAAAAGTGATCACTTAGAAATTAATCTTGGTGATATAACATTTTTGGTTGAGAAAAGAATGCAAAATGGGATGAGTAAGTCTGATGCTATTAAGGATGTTTCAAAGAGTTTGGGTATATCAAAGAATGAAATATATAATCATTTACATAATATTGAAGTTCATAATTAAATTTATGAACTTTTTATATACTAAAGCATTGCATTAGTTATCTGATTTGTTATAATGATAATAGTTATCAATAAGGAGGTGAGCTGATGATCCTTAGAAATACCAAGCAACGTGATGATATTTTAGAATTAATTCATAATAGTGATAAGCATATGACTGCTGATGAAATTCATAAGATATTAAGTTTGCAGGATAAAAAAGTAGGGATTGCTACAATCTATCGAAATCTTAATCGTTTAGTTGATGAGCGTAAGGTTGTAAAGATTTCAGATCGTGGTGGTTGTTACTTTGATGGTAATAGTGTACTGCATTATCATATGCGTTGTACTTGTTGTTCTAAGCTTGTGGATGTGCCCATGGATTATCAAAGTGATCTTGATGAATTTATGCAGTCAAAGATGAATGTCCAAATCCTATCTCATCAGCTAATCTTCGATTATATTTGTGATGACTGTGCTAAACTTTTAAAGAAGAAGGAGAAAAACGATGACAAATTTAAAAGGTACTAAAACAGAAAAGAATTTAATGGCAGCATTTGCTGGTGAGAGCCAAGCTAGAAATAAGTATACTTATTTCGCAGAGGTTGCAAGAAAAGATGGTATGGAACAAATTGCTGAAATCTTTGAAGAGACAGCTCGTAATGAGCAAGAGCATGCTCGTCTATGGTTTGAAGCTCTACATGATGGTAAGATGCCTACACTTCCTGAAGCTCTTAAGGCTGCTGCAGAGGGTGAAAACTATGAGTGGACTGATATGTATGCAAACTTTGCAAAAGATGCAAGAGAAGAAGGTTTTACAAAAATTGCAGCTCAAATGGATATGGTTGCAAAGATTGAAAAGGCTCATGAAGAGAGATACCTTACTTTACTTAAAAATGTTGAAGAAGATACAGTATTTACAAAAACAGAAAGTGTTGCTTGGCAATGTGAAATTTGTGGATATACATTAATTGGAATGAAGGCACCTGGTGTTTGTCCTTTATGTACATATCCTAAGTCATTTTTCAAAATTGAAAGCAAAAACTATTAATAATTCTAAAAGGTGTTGGTAATAAAAACCAACACCTTTTTTTAAACATAAAAAAAAGATGTCATTTGACATCTTTTGTGTAATTCTTTAATTATTAAAGTTTTACAACGTTTGTAGCTTGAGGTCCACGATCTCCAGTAGTTGTGTCAAAGCTAACTGCTTGACCTTCGTCTAGAGTTTTGAATCCTTCTGCTTGTTCAATAGCTGAAAAGTGTACGAAAATATCTTGTCCAGCATCATCTGTGATGAACCCGTATCCTTTTTCTGCGTTAAACCATTTTACTTTACCTGTACTCATTATGTACCCTCCATCAATGTATTGCACTGCACCTTCCAATAACGTCCAAGATGAATAGATCATAATGGTGAAATCTTTTTGTGATGCTTAAATACCCCACTATAATAACACTAATCTAGATATAATGTCAAACTTATTCTGCGTAAATGATACTAAAAAGTAATTATTTAACTTTAATAATAGTTAAATAATCAAATTAGAGTAAAAAAGAAGATTTTTTTATTTTCATGTTGTAGTTTTATAGTAGTTTGCTTGATAGATTTTTGAGTTAAATCTGCAGGTTGTTAACATTATAGGATTATCATTTATATCGTATGTTATATGTAGTACATCAAGGATTGGATCATTTATTGCAACCTTAAGATACTTTGATAATCGCTCATCTGCAGCAATAGCATGAACTACCTGTTGCGAGTATTGTAGCATTATTTTTTTATCTTCTTGAATATACTTTATTTTTGATCCTTGAAGATGGTTGATAGTTAAGTCATCAAAGTATTTTAGTGGCATAAACCCCTCTTCAAAGCAGTAGGGATAATTATCTCCAAACAGTAACCTTTCATATCTAAATACTTTATCATCAAGATTTAAAGATAATTTCTTAGCTAGTTGCTTATCTGCGTTAATTAGTTCAAAGCTTATTATTTTTGATGAAGGAATTTTACCTATTAGTCGCATTTCTTCTGAGAAGGGTATAATCTTTGATGACTTATTGATCAGCTCTTTTTTTTCGCAGTAAATTACTCTTGATCCACTTCCCTGTTTTGATGATATATACTGCTTATCGACAAGCATTTTTAATGCTTGTCTAATGGTTACTCTTGAGACAAAGTATTTCTTACATAGCTTTGATTCTGTTGGTAAGAGTTCTCCTTTTTCATATTTACCACTTTCAATTTCTGTAATTATCTTATTAGAAATTGTCTTATATAATGCAATTTGTTTCATATAATCACCTCTATTATCTTGATTATACACCAAATAAAATAATAAAATTGTATGCTTTTGTAAGAATTTGTATTATACAAGTTTAATTTGTTATATCAAAAAATATGAGATTGAAATATTTTAATATATAACATGTTATATTAATAGCAACAAAAAGGAGAATCGACGAATGAATATACTGTATCTGCATACCCATGATACAGGAAGAGTAATTAGTCCATATGGATATCCTGTACATACACCAAATTATAAGTCTTTATCTAATGATTCATTATTGTTTCATAATGCATTTTGTGCATCTCCTACTTGCTCACCAAGCAGATCTTCACTGCTTTGTGGAGTGTATCCTTCTCAAAATGGAATGTTGGGTCTTGCACAAAGGGGCTTTGATTTAAAAGAGGAAATGCATTTATCTAACATATTAAAAAATGTTGGATATCATCGAGTGCTTTGTGGTGTTCAACATGTTGTTGGATATTATACAGATCATCAAGCAGGCGCTAATGTATTTTATGATGAGGATATAAGTGCTGATAATAGTCAGTATTGTGAGAAGGATCTAGTAAAGTGGGACATAGAAAATGCTAGAAATCTTGCCAAGTGGTTAGATAACAACAAGTCTAATAAGAATTTCTTCGTGTCTTATGGCATGCATGCAACACACCGCGCATATCCTGATGTAGAAAGTATTGATATTGATCAATCAGTTCCTCTTACTAATATCCCCAATACAAAAGAGTCAAGAGAGGATTTTGCTCAGTTTAAACAGAGTCTTAGTATTGCTGATGAGTGTCTTGGAAGAGTTATAGCTTCTTTAAAAAGAAATGGCTATTATGATAATACAATAATTGTTTGTACTACAGATCATGGCCTAGCTAATCCATTTGAAAAGTGTACTTTAAAAGATGGAGGGACGGGGGTGCTACTAATGATGAGGGTACCTAATACAAAACTTAAGTCTAAGAGTTTTGATGGTTTAATATCACATATTGATATTGTTCCAACTTTACTTGATTTAATTAAAATTAAGAAGCCAGATTATCTTGAAGGAAAAAGTTTTATCAATTTATTTAATAATAATGAATATGTTGAGAATGAATTTGTTTATGGTGAAATTAATTTTCATACATCTTATGAGCCTGCAAGATCTATTAGAAATAAAAGATATAAGTATATTAAATACTTTGATAAATCTTACTTAAAATTAAATCTTTCAAATATTGATGATTCAATTGTTAAGGATATGATGATGAATTGTGATCATGACTTAAATGATTATAAAAAGAGTGAAGAGTATTTATTTGATTTAATGTATGACAAATTTGAGACTAATAATCTTATTGATAATCTTGATTATCAACAAGAGAAAATATTTTTAAAAGGAAAGTTAGAGGAACATATGAAAAGAGTAAGTGATCCACTATTAATTAATGATTTAAAGATTTTAGATAAGTATAAGGTTAATAAGCGAACTTCAAAATCTTCTAGATCTAAAGATCTAAATGATTTTGATAGTTTGGGTATTATAAATAGAAAGGGGGAAAATTAATATGAAAGGAATTATAATTGTAGGACATGGTGAAATGCCTTTGGCAATGACTCATTCAGTTAAGATGATTGCAGGTGATTTAAAAAATGTGTTTGCGGTATCACTTCAGGCAGATGATGGTCAAGAACAGTTTTCTAAACGATTTAAAGAATGCATTAGTAAAATGGATGACTATTCTAAAATAATTGTTTTTACTGATTTAATTGGGGGATCACCTGGTAATTATGTTGTAAGTGAGTACATGAATGATGCTAGATTTGAAATTATATCTGGGGTAAATCTTGCGATGGTACTAACAGCTATTATGGATAATGCAACAAATGAGATGATAGTAAAAGAAGGAAAAAATGGAATTACTGACTTAAAGGCTAAGACAGTACCAATTTCAAATGTTAAAAAAGATAGTACAAAACAAAATGGTAAAAGAGTTATCTGTGGTGTTAGAGTTGATGCCCGAGGAATTCATGGTCAAGTGGCTACTCAGTGGATTCCAGGACTTGATATTGATCGGATAATGGTTATTGATGATGTAATTGTTCTTGATGATACCCAAAAGTCAGCTCTTAAAATGGCTAAGCCAAATCATGTTAAGCTTTCAATATTATCTAGTGCTAAAGCATTTGAAAGATTGAGTGATGAGAGTGCTTATGTTGGTGAGAAAATATTAATTATTTTAACAAGGGTTAAAACTATTGATGATTTAAGTAAGTTAAATTATTTCTTTAAAGAAGTAAATTTAGGTAATATTCCAAATCGACATGGTACTAAAAAGTATCTAAAAACAATTTATTTAACTAAAGAAGAAGTGAGTATTATAAAAAATGCTAAGACAAAAGGAACGCATTTTATTGCACAAATGGTTCCAAATGATCAGATTACAGATTTTGATAATTTAATAAAATAAGGAGAAAAAATATGGAAATATGGCAAGCAGGATTAATTGGATTATTTGCTTATCTAGGTAGAAACCAAGTTCCATGGTTATTTGGAACAACAGGTGGATGGTATGGAATTGGTAGACCTTTATTTGCTGGGTTTATCTGTGGGGTTATTTTACAAGATGTACAGGCTGGTGTGCTTTGTGGTATTGCGGTTCAAGCAATCTTTATTGGTCAGATAACACCAGGTGGTGCAGTGCCTTCAGATCTTAACTTAGCTTCATTTATTGGAATACCACTAGCAATTGTATCAACTAAGGATCCAGCAACAGCAGTAGCTTTTGCAGTTCCTTTAGGTGCTCTTGGAGTTGGTCTTCATAACTTTACAATGACAGTTCAAGCAGCATTTTCTCATAGGGCAGATAGATGTGCAGAGAATAGTGATGCAAGGGGTGTAAGAATTGCTAATATTACAGGCACTTCAGTATCATTTTTAGAAAGATTTTTCATTGTTTCACTTACTTGTTATTTTGGGGCACCATTTGCGGCTGATCTTTTAGCATCAATGCCAGAGATACTACTGCACTTTTTACAAATTGGTGGTAAAATGCTTCCAGCACTTGGATTTGCAATCCTATTAAAACAAATGGTTAGTGAAAAGTGGATGATAGCATTATTTATTTTAGGTTGGGTTGTAATGTCAACATTTGCAATAACAACAACATCTCTTGTGTTTGTATCGATTGCTATTGCTTTAATGTTTGTATTAGCAAGATATGATGGTAATAATAATGTCGAATATGCCACAAGCATATTAGATCAAAATGATCTTGATGAGGAGGGTAATTATGAAGAATAGTAGTGTAAGTCTTTCTAAAAAGGATGTTCATCTTGCATCACTTAGATGGTTGTTCTTCCATCAAAGTGCTCATAACTATGAAAGAATGATGGGTACTGGTTTTTGTCATAGTATGTCAGGATCTCTTGAAAAATTATATAAGGATGATCCTGAAGGATTAAAAATTGCGCTTCAAAGAAATTTATCTTTCTTTAATACTGAGCCACAGCTTGGGGCAATAATTCCAGGGATTACACTGGCTTTAGAAGAGAAGCATGCTAATGATAGAAGTTTTGATGCAGAAATAATTTCAAGCACCAAGAATGCTTTAATGGGACCATTTGCTGGTATTGGTGATTCACTTTTGGTTGGTACTCTTAATCCAATTCTATTAAGTATTGGTATTGGCTTATCAAGTGATGGATCAGCAATAGGTCCAATTGTATTCTTAGTTTCTTGGTTACTTATTGTTGTAACTATGAAGTATTACTTATTTATTAAGGGGTATGTATTAGGATTGGATGCTATTAAGTATTTATCTAATGAGAAACTAAAGTTAAAAATTACAACAGGATTATCAATGGTGGGATTAATAGTTATTGGTGGTGTAGCATCATCTACTATTAAAGCTCCGATTTCTCTTGTATATACAGCTGGTGATATGAATATTTCAATTCAGGATATATTAGATGGCATTATGCCTAATTTATTTCCAATGATTGTGTGTCTTTTAAGTTACTACTTAGTATCTAAGAGAAAATGGAGTAATAATAAATTATTAGTTGCAATACTTGTCTTTGCTGCAGTGATGGTAGCACTTAGAGTTATGTAGAAATGAGGGTTTTAAATGTATAAAATATATTGGACTGATATGCATAGTAATATCCACCATGAAGATATTGATAAGCTTCCTCTGTGGATTAATCAAGCAAGGGAATTGTTTGATTTTTGGCCAATAGCATATTATCCATATACGATGAGACTTGATGAGACCGGATTAATGGTTGAAGATAAATATCCTGATGTTGATATTCAAGAAGATTGGGAGTATGTAAAAAAACAAGTTGAGCAAGAGAATAGTAATGGATTCTCAATGTTTTTAGGGTATGAATGGCAAGGGGCAGGAGAAGATGGTGATCATAATGTTTTCTTCAAAGAAAATGATGGTAAAATGATCTTTCCTTTAAGATATCAAAGCTTAAAGGAAAAACTTACTAATTATGATGTTATAGCAATTCCTCATCACTTAGCTTATCAATTAGGACATCGTGGAAAGAATTGGTCAACCCATGATGATAAGTTTAGTCCTTTTGTTGAAATTTATTCATCTCATGGCTCTAGTGAGAATGACTTCAGTAATCTTCCGATGTTAAGGCATGTCCATATGGGTCCAAGAACTGATGTGACATCTGTTGAGATGGGATTACAAAATGGCAATAAGTTTGGAGTGATTGCATCTGGTGATAACCATAGTTGTCCTGGGGTCTTTGGTTTTGGACTTTGTGCAGTTTTAGCAAAAAGTAGCTCCAAAGAAGATATCTGGGATGCTCTTATTAATAAAAGAGTATATGGAGTATCAAAAGAGCGTATTAATATTGATTTCTCTATTGATGATACTATAATGGGATCTGAAGTTGTAGGCCAAAAAAACTCAAGACTTAAATTAGATGTTGTAGCAAGCAACACAATAGATCGTGTTGAGATTATTAAAGATAATAAGGTAATAGATATGATTTCTCATATTCAAGATGATTGTAATTTAAGTGGTAAGGTAAAGTTTAAGTTTCAATTAGAACTCGGTTGGGGACCAGATCGTAGGATCTTTCCTGATATTGAATCAAGAAATTGGAGTGGTAAATTAATTACTGATGGAGAAATTAAGAGTATAGAGAAGTGTTGGAGTAATTTTGGTCAAACTCTTAATCAAAAATCAAAGCATGAGTGTGAATTTAATCTTACGACATTCAAAACTACAGCAAGTGGTAAGTGGATGGGTCCTAGTGCAATTACAACCGAGGGTTTTATCTTTGAAATTGAGGATGATATTAATAATTCAATTATGTTAGAAATTGATGGTATAGAATATCAAATTAAAATAAGAGATATCCTAAGTGGTAGTAAAATAATACCTCTTCTTGATGAGGTGAAAGAGCTTATTAAGGATAGATTTAATTTTACAGAGTACTATCGATCTGATCCATGGTGGCATAACTGTTATAAGATAAAAATTAATAAGGGTGCTACAGAGAATGAATACAAAAAAAATATTGATATGGTAATAGATACTTCAGCTTGTTCAAATGTAAGAATTAAGACTTATCAGAAGAATGGATCTGTTGCATGGTCATCACCAGTATTTATTAAAAAATAAAAGGAATGAATAATTCCTTTTTTATTATTTTATTAAAGTAAAATATGTAAAATAGTAGCATTAAACCATAACTATTTCATATAGAATAATATATACATATATTACTTTTAATGATTTTGGTTAATTGACTTATTTTAATTTTTAATAATATAATAGGGTAAGGAGATTTACCTCATGAAAGTAAAATTAAAAGATATAGCAGAAATGGCAAACGTATCAATTGCTTCGGTTTCAATGGTTTTGAACAATCCAGAAAAGTCGCGCGTTTCGGAAGAAAAGCAAAAAGAGATTCTGGAAATTGCAAAGCGATTGAACTACAGACCAAATCTATATGCAAGAAGTTTGGTCACAAAGGAAACTTTAAGTATAGGTTTTGTTGTGCCTGATATAACAAATCCATTTTTCGCAAGACTTGCTAAGGTAATAGAAATTAAATTACGTGAAAAGGGTTATGTAGTAAATATAATAAATACAAACGAAAATTATGAAAATGATATTAAAGCGATTGAATACTTATACGGTAGAGGTGTAGACGGACTTATAATTGCTTTATCAGGAGATTCATTTCAGAACGAAGATAAGATAATTAAATCACTCTCTGATATCGATATACCGTACATTCTAGTTGATAGAGTGTTGGACAGTTTTGACTCGCATCAGGTAATTTTTAATAATAAGAGAGGCGGCTTTATTGCTACTAATTATTTAATAAATAAAGGTCATACTAGGATTGCTCATATCTCTACTGCTAAAACATCCTTAAATGGTTTATACAGGCATAAAGGATATCTGAAGGCTTTAAGAGTTAATAATATTAAGTATGAAAAAAAATATGTGTGCAATGGTACATTTGATTTTGAGACGGGTGAAAAAGCATTTGACAAATTACCTTTAGATGAAATTACTGCAGTTTTTTGTGCAAATGATCTTATTGCTTATGGGTTCATAAAAAAATGCAATGAAGCAGGAATTAAAATTCCAGAGGATATCTCTGTGATAGGATACGATAATCTTGAAATAAATGATATGTTTGGATTAGGACTCACATCAATAAATCAAAATATTGAGGAATTAGGCAATCAAGCATCAATAAAACTCTTTAAAGCATTGAACTGTAGTGAAGACCCAGAGCGCTGTATTTTGGATCCTAATATATGTGAAAGAAACAGTGTTTCAACACTAAAAAGAAAATAACTAAAAAAATAATTTTCTTTTTTTATTGACAAGTTAAACGTTTAAGCATACAATTAAGCCATAAAGAAAGCGTATACATTCGCTAGAGGGAGAAAAAATGAAAAAGTTAAAAAGATTTATGGTAGTACTATTAATTGCTGCAATCACTTTATCTGGGTGTAGTAATAATTCAGAGTCAACTTCAACAGAGGGTGAGTCAGATGATGATTTAAAGGTAATGGCAATAATTAATGGGACTCTAGGAGACAAATCGTTTTTTGACTCATTAAAGGTTGGTATGGATGAGTTAGGAAGTAGAGAAGGCATCAAAACAAATGTCGTTGAGACTGGATTTGATGAAACAAAATGGGAACCAGCATTAATTGATGCATCAGAGGGTGATTGGGATATTATCATTGCTGGAACATGGCAAATGTCTGATTACGTTAGTAAGATAGCTGAGCAATATCCAGATAAAAAATATATTGTGTATGATTCTGCTGTAGATTTCAGTGATGGCCAAAATTCAAATGTGTATGCAATCGAGTATAAACAAAATGAGGGGTCATTCCTTGCTGGGGCAGTATCTGCAAATTTATCTGAATCTGGAATCCTTGGGTTTGTTGGAGGATTAGATGTACCAGTAATAAATGACTTTATGGTAGGTTTTGCAGATGGAGCTCAGTACGTTAATGATCAAATTAAGATTGCGACTTCTTATGTTGGTAACTTCTCAGATACCGGTAAGGCAAAAGAGTTAGGTTTTGCTCAAATTGGTTTGGGTGCTGATGTAATATTCCCTGCAGCGTCAGTTGCTGGAAATGGTGCATTAGAAGCAGCTAAAGAAAAAAATGTGTTTACAATTGGGGTTGATTCAGACCAAGCATTATTATACAAGGAAGCAAATGATGATGATATGGCAAATCTCATAGCGACATCAGTTCTTAAAGAGGTAGGAAATTCAATAATACGTGCAATAGAACTTGAACAAAAAGGAGAACTTGTTTGGGGTCAAGGAGAGGTTCTTGGAATAAAAGAAGGTGCAATTGGAATCGCTAAAAACGATATTTATCAACAAGTAGTACCTGTAGAAGTACAAGAATTAGTTACTTCTTTAGAAGAAAAAATAAAAAATGGAGAGATTGTAGTTGATACCGCATTTGGGTTATCTGCAGAAGAGCTTAGTGAATTACGTAATACTTTAATGCCATAAGGGCGTTGGTCTTTAGGAGGGACTATGGAAAATATTTTATTAATGGAAAATATATCGAAAGTTTATCCAAATGGTGTTGTAGCAAACAAAAAAGCAAATCTTGAGCTTAAAAAGGGAGAAATACATGCAATAGTTGGAGAGAATGGCGCTGGGAAAAGCACATTAATGAAAATATTATTTGGCATGGAAAATAAGACTGAAGGTAAAGTATATTTTGAGGGTAAAGAGATAAATATTAATTCTCCTATTGGTGCTATTAATAAGGGAATATGCATGGTGCACCAACATTTTATGTTGGTGCCATCTCTTACTGTGGCTGAAAATATTGTTTTAGGAATGGAACCTAATAAAGGCGGGTTTTTGGACTTAAATAAGGCAATTAATGACACCAACGAAATTGCAAAAAAATACAATTTTGAAGTTGATGCTAAACAAAAGGTAGAAGATATAAATGTTGTAACAAAGCAGAAGGTTGAAATATTAAAAGCATTGTATAGAGGTGCGAAGTTATTAATATTAGATGAGCCGACAGCTGTTCTTACTCCGCAAGAAACAAAGGAGCTATTTAAAGAGTTAGTTGTATTAAAAGAGCAAGGACACACTATTGTATTTATTTCTCATAAACTTAATGAAATTAAAGAAATCTGTGATAGGTTGACTGTAATGAGAAAAGGAGAAACTGTAGGTATGTTTGATATTTCTTCAATTAGTAAAGAGGAAATTTCTAACTTAATGATGGGTGAGGTATTTGATTGGAATTTAAACAAGAAAGAACCAAGCTATGGTGATGTTGTATTAAGTGTAAAGAATGCTATAAAGATCAATGAACAGGACAAGGCTGTATTAAATGGTGTTTCATTTTCTTTAAGAAAAGGGGAAATATTAGGATTAGTTGCAGTAGAAGGAAATGGTCAAAGTGAGTTGATTGAAGGGATTACAGGAAACAAACCTTTTGATGATGGAGAATTACTAATATTTGGAAAACAATCTAGAAAAAAGAGCATTAGTGAAATTAGAAAAAGTGGACTAGTTTATATACCTCAAGATAGGATGACTGTGGGTATTTCAAAAGAAATGAGTATTAAAGAAAATATCATTTCCACTTTTATAAATAGAAAAGGGTTTGTTAAAAACGGAATTTTACAAGATAAATTTATAAGTAAATGGGTAGAAAATAAAATTGAAGAGTTTGGAGTAATAACTAAGAGTAAAGATTCAGAAATTGGAAGCCTTTCAGGAGGTAACATCCAGAAAGTTGTTGTTGCAAGAGAGGTATCAAATAATTCTAAAATCGTAATTGCTGAGCAGCCTACCAGAGGTATTGATATAGGTGCTGCAAAATTCATTCATAACAAGTTGATTGAGCTTAGAGATAATGGTAGTTCAGTATTACTCTGTTCAGCAGATCTTACTGAAACATTGGATTTAAGCGACACTATAATTGTACTATATGAAGGAGAGATAGTAGCGTATTTTGAAAATGTAAATAACCTGACTGAACAGCAGTTAGGGATGTATATGCTCGGTATAAAAAGACAAACTAAAAATGAAATAGAGGGCTGTATTTATGAATGAGGGCAAGTCAAAGAAAAAGGGATTAAAATTAAACTTTAAATATGAAATGGTTAGAATGCTTACGGCGGTTTTGATTGCTCTTGTATTGGCGATGGTCATAATACTAATAGCTAGTGATGAACCATTAATGGCGATAAAATATCTATTTCTTGGCCCTTTAGAGTCTAAAAGAAGATTTTTTAATGTACTAGAATTAATGATTCCTCTAACATTTACAGGATTATCTGTTACTGTAATGTTTAAAGCGAATCAGTTTAATATGATAAGTGAAGGTGTATTTTATGTTGGAGGGGTAATTGCTAGCATTATTGTGGTTTCTATGAAGCTACCGTTCGTAATACATCCGTTATTTTCGATATTAATAGCCGGGCTAGTTGGTGGGTTTATAGCTACAATTCCATCGATTATAAAACTAAAATGGAATGCATCTGAGCTTGTTTCTTCATTGATGATGAATTTTATTTTATTTAACTTAGGTTTATATGTCATAAATAATTTTTTTAGAGACATAAATGCGGGTGCAATGGCATCATTGCCATTTGAAGAGACCGGGAAATTAGATATTATGTTTCGTGGTACTAGGCTTCATTATGGTGTTTTAATTCTATTAGTTACATGGATTTTGACATATTTATTTATTAATAAAACTAAACTTGGATATCAACTAAGGGTTACAGGAGAAAATATTAAGTTTGCAAAGTATTCAGGAATAAAAACCACATTTATTATAATATTATCTCAATTTGTTGGTGGGTTTATTGCTGCTGTGGGTGGAGCTACTGAAGTACTAGGAATGTATGAGAGGTTTAAATGGCAAGACCTAACAAATTATGGTTTTGATGGAATTATTGTCGCAATTCTAGCAAAAGAAAAACCACAATATGTTCCGCTAGCTGCATTCTTCTTGGCGTATATTAGAATAGGTGCAGATAGAATGGGTAACATGACAGATGTCACATTTGAAATGGTTGCGATATTACAAGGAATCATAATAATGCTTGTTGCAGCAAAAAGTTTTATGGGTAAGTATAGACAAAAACTTATTGAAAAGGAGGCTAACTTAAATGGATAATATTGACTTTATTTTTAAAAATATTTTATCTGCGGTATTCCTTTTTACGGTACTAAGAGTTACAACGCCGATTTTGTTAGCTGCACTAGCATCAATCATCTCGAGCAAATCAGGTGTTCCTAATATTGCTTTGGAAGGAATAATGTTAAATGCTGCATTATTTGGTGTTATCGGAAGTGGATTTTCAGGAAGTTTACTAATAGGGTTTATAAGTGGGATTGTAGGCGGTTTGATAATTTCGCTACTTCTTGCTTATTTTGGATTAAAGTTAAATACGGATATTATATTGGCCGGAATCTCTTTAAATATGTTAGCTGTTGGAGGCACGATATTTGTACTGTTTGTTGTTTCGGGTGATAGAGGTGTTTCAACTAATATTGCAAGTCTAGTATTTCCGATAATTAATCTTCCAATTATAAAGGATATTCCATTTATAGGACCGATATTTTCAGGCCATAATATTCTAACTTACGTCTCATTATTGTTGGTGATATTTGTTTATGTACTGCTAAACAAAACTGCATTTGGCTTACGACTAAGGTCAGTAGGGGAGAATCCAGAAGCTGCAGAATCTGTTGGAATTAATGTTAAGAAAATACAGTTCATGGCATTGATGATCAGTGGAGTTATTGCTTCTCTTGGAGGCATGTACATGTCAATGGGATACTTATCGAACTTCTCAAGAAATATGATATCTGGTAGAGGATACATTGCCTTAGCTGCAGAAGCTATGGGACAATCAACACCTGGAGGGACTCTTATATCATCATTGCTATTTGGGTCTGCAGAATCTATTTCATATCTCTTGCAATCTCTTGCTATTCCATCAGAAATAGTGAGAATGGTTCCTTATATTGCAACAATTTTAGGTTTAATTATATATTCTCAAATTAAAGTAAAAAAAGAAATAAAAAGAAAGAAAAAACTTCAGGAGAAAATTTATGCAGAAAAAAAATAAAATAATTATTGATTGTGATCCTGGTCACGATGATGCAATTGCGTTGTTATTAGCATTTTCCTCTGAGAAACTTGATGTGCTTGGTGTGACAGTAACTGGAGGGAATCAAACACTTGAAAAAACACTGCAGAACGCAAAGAACGTTCTTGAATATGTAAAAACAGAGGTTCCTATTTGTGAAGGGTTAGAAAAACCATTATTCAGGAATCTTGAAATTGCTCCATCTGTTCATGGAGAGACGGGGCTTGATGGACCTGCATTTATAAAATCAGAAAAAGAGACTCATAATAAGAGTGCGATAGAATTTATCAGAGATACTCTTGAAAAGAGTAAAGAAAGTATAACAATTGTTGCTACTGGCCCACTAACAAATATTGGGGCATTTTTAATATCATATCCGAAATTAAAACATAAAATAAAAGAAATCGTTATTATGGGAGGAGCAGTTATTGGTGGCAACTGGAGTGCTTCGGCAGAATTTAATATTTTAGTAGATCCTGAAGCTGCTCATATTGTATTTAATTCTGGCATCAAAATGGTAATGGCTGGGTTAGATGTAACACATAAGGCATTGATTTATCCGGATGAAATTGAAGAAATTAGAAAAATTAATCATCCGGTTTCAACACTTGTTGCTGAATTGTTAGATTTCTTTATTATATTTCATAAAAATCAAGGATTTAAAGGTGCTCCACTACATGATCCATGCACAATTGCTTACCTAATAAAACCAGAAATATTTACTTCAAAAGAATATTTTGTTGATATTGAAACAGATGGAGAATATACAACTGGATCAACTGTAGTAGATCAGAATAATATTTTATGTCGCGATCCAACCACATTGGTGCTACTTGATATTGATCAAAAAGAATTTTTTTCGATAATATATGATGCAATGTTAGAATACAAAAGGAGATGAATATGAAAAATAAATTTATAGTAGACAGTCCTTCGAATTTAAATGATTATGCATTATCACATCTAAAAAAACATGGGGAAGTTTTAGCTATTACATCTTCATATATTGGAGCACATGAAAAAGAAAAAAGCAGTATTCCAATTATTAATGGAGCCGCGAATCCTATAACTTGCATCTATAAAGGAAAAAATCAATCAATTAAAAATGAAGGTAATGACTCTTTAGATAAAAATGAAGCATTTAGATTCATAATAGAAAAAACAAGAGAAGAAAAATTGGATTTAATTTCATTTGGGCCATTAACTAACTTTGCTCTTGCAATCATAAATGACCATACCTTATCTAAGAGAGTTAATCACATTTATATTATGGGTGGTGGGCATGCTTTTGGAAATGCTTCTCCTAGTGCAGAAAATAATATTTTCACTGATCCAGAAGCAGCTAAGATTGTATTTGAATCAGAAATACCAATTTCATTAGTCACCCTGGATTGCTTATATCAGGTTGATATTAAAAATAAGTATATACAATCATTAGAATACCGTAAAGAAAATGCTGATAAATCACTGCAATTTAATGATAATACTTTGTCTGATGATAATTACTGCAGATTAAAGATTCTACATGAGTTGATTACTGCTATGGTTGCCACAAATTCCATTAATTTTACAAGCGAGTATCATTTTGTAGGTATAGAAACTAAAGGTAAAATTACAAGAGGTAAAACTGTAATAGATGTAACAAATGTATTAAATAAAAAAGCTAATGCAAAAGTCATATGTAAAATTGAAGAGTTAGATTTAATTAATGAAATAAAGAAAACGCAAAATAAGGAGGTATTAATTTGAAAGCATGGGAAAAAATAAGAACTTTAACAGATAATGCTAGTCCGGTTATACTAAAAGAAGAGGAACAGACATGGACAGAAGCAAATGACATAGAGATAAATATGGATAAACAACTGCTTCATAAGTGGAATAGTAATGTTCCTGGATCTTTTGCTCCTGAATCAATAATGGTTGCGGCAGTACAAGCAAAAGAAAATATGGGTTTTGAAGTAAATAATTCTATGGAGCTCATTGAAAAAGGATTTAAAGCTATTAAAGAAAAAGATATGATTTCATTAAATAGTATTTCTGCTGAGTTGTGGCACGAAATAAATAATGCGAGTGAAAATGTGAGTCATTCATACTGGAAATATACCAGGTATGAAAGTTTTGATAAATTTAAAGAGAATGTGAAATTTGAAGAACCTGTAAAAATATCATACGGTAGGGAAAGATTGCTTAAAAAAATGTATTCTGGTTGGCTTTCTCAAATAATTGGTGGAGCATTTGGAACAGCGATGGAGGGTTATACAACAAATAAAATCAAGGAGAAACTAGGTGATGTTAGAGATTATATAAGAGAGCCTAATACATTTAATGATGATATAACATTTGAAATTGCTTTTCTTGAAGCGTTCTTAGAAAAGGGTTGTGATATTACTTCTAAGGATGTTGCGCTATCTTGGGTAGGATATGTGCCAACTGGATGGTCAGCAGAAGAAATTGCAATAAATAATATCAAAATAGGTATTATGCCTCCGGAGAGTGGAACTAAAAATAATCCATTCAGCGATTGGATTGGGGCACAAATGAGAGGGGCTATTTGTGGGCAGCTTGCACCAGGAGATCCAATGGAAGCAGCAAGACTTGCCTGGATTGATGGTTCTGTTTCACACAGCAATAGTGGAATAATAGGTGAAGTTTTCAATGCAATGCTTGTGTCTCTTAGTTTTGTATATGATGATGTAAAATTGATATTAGATAAAGCAATTAATATGCTTCCAAAAGATTCTGAATATTATGAATTCGCAAATGTAGCTTATACTCTTTGTAAAAAACATGATAACTGGGAAGAAGTGTTTAAAAAATGTGAAGAAAAGTTTATAAAGTATAACTGGATACATTCATATCCTAATATAATGGCAGAAGTAGTTGCTTTATACTATGGGAATGGGGACTTCAATGAAACTCTACATATTGTGGGAATGTGCGGGCAGGATGTAGATTGTAATGCAGCACAAATTATGACTGCAATTGGCACAATAGTAGAGAGTGATAATATAGAAGCAAGATGGCGTGAAAAAATTGGAGACAGACTAGACACTTATATAAGAGATAAAAAGGTTTTATCAATAAAAGAGTTAGCAAACAAAACTCTTGAAGCCTATGAGAAGAGAGGCTGAGTCATGAAAATAGTGGTTGTAGGAAGTTTAAATATGGATACAACGATTGTAACAAAGGATTTACCTAAAGAAGGTGAAACAGTAATAGCATATGATTATTACAATTCTTTTGGTGGTAAGGGTGCAAATCAGGCTGTAAGTTGTTCAAGACTTGGGTGTGACGTTACAATGGTGGGTTGTGTCGGAGAAGATGTTGTTGGGGAAAACTATACTAATAAGTTAAAACAAGAAAAAATTAATGTTGAAAATATAATTAAATCCCCAAAGGCAACTGGTAATGCAATAATTTCAGTTCAATCTGATGGGCATAATTCAATTATTGTTTATCCTGGTGCTAATAAAGATTTAACAATAGAGCACATTGATAAAATATGGGGATCTATTTCTAAGGTTGATTTAATTATAGTTCAATTTGAGATTCCGTTATTGGTTGCTAAATATGTAGCTAAAAAAGCAAAGGAAAGTAATATAGATATTATTGTTAATCCAGCACCGGCATTTGCAATTGACAGTGAATTCGCTAGAAATATTACTTACTTAACTCCAAATGAAACTGAACTAGAATTTTTAAGTAATGAGAAAAATCTAGAAAAGGGAGTGCAGAAGCTGTTAGATTTAGGAATTAAAAATGTAATAGTAACATTGGGAAAAAAGGGTTGTTCTTGGTATACAAAAAATGAAAAAATAAAGTGTAGCGGTCTAAAGGTAAATACTATCGATACAACTGCTGCTGGTGATTGCTTTAATGGGGCATTTGCGACAGCTTTAGGTTTATTTAAAAATAAAAAACAAATACTAGAATTTGCAAATAAAGCTGCAGCTATTTCTACACTCACCAAAGGAGCGATAGGATCCTTGCCTTATTTTAAGGATGTTATGGAATTTTAATAATCATACTTAAATTTATTTATTACAAAAATTCTCGCTATGCGAGATTTTTTTGCTGTAAGATGTAATATAATGATTATTGTTGAATTAGCCAATTGCAACTATAACATTTATAATCTAAAGTTTTGAAATTTAATTTATAACATAAATGATATTGTGTTATAATAACGAAACAGCTAAAAGATTGCAAAAATTTGTTGTTAATGATTGGAGAAGTTTTAAAAAAACTAGTATAAAATTATGAAAAAAAATTATTTAATTGTTTTAATAGGAAGTTTTATTTTAGCATTTGGAATATATAATATCCACGCACAAGCGGATATTACAGAAGGCGGAGTTTTGGGGATGATTCTATTACTTGAGTATTGGTTTGGAATAAGTCCATCAATTACATCAATTATTATGGACTATTCCCTATTTGCCTTTGGTGCAGTGCTTTTAGGAAGTAAGTTTCTAAAGTATTCATTTGTAGCATCGCTTAGTTTCTCAATATTTTATTATCTAGTATCACTACTGGGTCCTCAACTTCCACTAATTACTCAAAATTATCTTCTGTCATCAATTGTCGGTGGAATATTTGTAGGAGTAGGGGTTGGAATGGTTATAAGAATCGGTGGAGCATGTGGCGGAGATGATACACTTGCTCTTATTGCAAGAAAACTAACTGGAATGAAAGTTGCTCATGCCTACTTCTTTATGGATACATTAGTTTTACTATTGAGTCTAAGTTATATACCTGTAAAAATTATTATCTACTCATTTATTACAGTGATTATATCATCAGCATTAATTGGTTTTATAAAGAATTATAAAAGAGAAAAGGCAGTTACTTAATAAAAAGTAATAAATTTATTGTATACATTATTTTATAATAAAAAAATATTCTCGCTCAGCGAGATTTTTTATTATGTTAATGAATCAAGAAGAAATAACTTATTTTAAAATATTATTTAGTTGTTTGAGCGTTGTACTTAACTGAATTAATTTCTAATTCAGATAAACTAAAGACTCCAGTTGACTCATCTTACTTAATAATTTGATTTAGTTTTCTTTAGAGGATATAATTTATAATATAAAATAAAATTAAAAATGGAGACTACTATATGGATGAGAATACAATTAAAATGACTGAATACTTTCTTAGTGTTTTAAAGGCGCAATCAATGAGTAAGGTAATTGTAAAAAAGGATACAAATAATTCGTTAAATTATGATGAGTTAGAGGAAGGTGAAGTTAATCAGGAAACTCTTAAAATTTTTGAAGAAAGTTTTGAAAAAATAAAAAAATTAAAAAATAATCATAATAATGATGTAAATGATAATAATGATGTAAATGATAATGATGATAGTAGATTGAAGGTATTAATATGTGTTAATACAATTGCTAGTGCAGATGCTAATGCTAATGTAAAAGTAAAAAGTAAATCAGAATGGGTTTATTATATTCCAGCACTTTTAAGTGAAAATGGCAAACTTGAATATGATACAGTTAGTAGAAGAGTGCCGTGGTTTCCAAGAGGATTACTAATGCCGATAATTGAAGAAGATTTAGCTATAGGGAATTTAAATGAGTATGAAGAATATATATCTAAGAAAGTAAGTAATTTATATGAAGAAAATAAAATATGGGAGCACTATGTTGAATTTTATGAAGGATTATATAGGGTTACGACTGGAAGTGATTTAAGTGAAAAATGTATTAAAAATGCAAAAGGTGTAAAATTTTGTTTAAACAATAGGATTTGTATCGTAGAGGATAAGACAATTAACTCAACTTTTAATATAAAACGTTTATATGAAACTTTAATTAATGTTAATGCTAAATCGTTGCCACTATATGAGCAAATTGTGAATATGGATGGAAAAAAAGAAAAGGCGTATGTTAAAAATGATCTATCATCAATGATCAACCATCATGCAACTATGAATAAAAAATATTGTCTTTCACAGTCCCAAAGAGACTGCATTAATCATTTGAATGCACTGGAAGATGGAGAAGTGCTTGCAGTAAGTGGCCCGCCGGGAACTGGTAAGACCACATTAATTCAAACAGTTGTTGCAGACATGTTTGTAAAGCGTGCTCTTAATCAAGAAAATCCACCAATTATTGTAGCGACTTCCGCAAATAATAAAGCAATAACTAATATTATAGATTCATTTAGTCAAACAGAAGGTGAAAACTACTTTGAAAAAAGATGGATAGAAGGAGTAAAAGACTTTGCTTGTTACTTTCCATCTGATAGTCAGTTTAGTAAATTAAAGAAAGACAAATATCACATAATGACTAAAAAAAATCCTAGTTTTTATATTAATCTTAAAGATAACTTAGAAAATTCAAAACAAAAAATGATTGATAATTGTAGTAAATATTTTAATAAAAAATTTGACAAAATTGAAGGATGTCGAGATAGGCTGTTAGATGAATTAGTATACATAAATAATAGTAAAGATAAAATTATTGAGAAGGCATTCAAAATTTCAGATATAGAAAATGAATTAGAACGTCAAAATAGTGAGCTTAAAAAAATTGATGATAACATTAGAGAACAAGAACCTAAAGAAAAAAATATAAGTAATAGAAAAACAGCATGGGAAGAAAAGTATAAAGAAATCCCAAATAATCATAAATTAGATTATATTTTTGGGAAAAAAGAAGTAATTGAAAATATAATAAGAGAATTTATCAATGATGATGAAAAAGAGTTCATTAATACAAAAATTGGTTTTAAAGGAATAAAAAAGATATATAGAAACAAGCATAAGTCGATAGAAGATAGTTTGGATTTTTTAAGAAGAGAAAAAAAGATAATAGAAGATAAAATAAAGCAATATAGTGATGGAAAGTTATTGGTATATAGAGAAATTTGTAATGAGATAATTAGATTGAGAAGCCATGGTATAAATATTACTAGTCAAGATTTAGATGGAAAAACCCTCAATGAAGTAGTAGATACTCATCATCGTTTTGTATCATTTTGGCTTGCGGTTCATTATTATGAGTGTAGATGGTTACTAAAGGCTAGTCAAACAAGTAGTTATGAAATCGGTAATTTAAATCAACTTTACTCTGAGTTAAGCATGTTAATGCCGTGTTTTGTAATGACGTTTTACAAACTTCCTTCAATGTTTTATGAAGGGCAAAGTAATGATCACTTTACTACTAATGGTTACTCGCTTGGGCATATAGACTTATTAATTGTAGATGAAGCTGGACAGGTAACGCCTGAGATTGCTGTTGCATCTTTTGCTCTTGCTAAAAAGGCTTTAATTGTAGGAGATGTAAATCAAATTCAGCCGATATGGAATGTTTCAAAATCACTGGATAATTCTTTAGTTGCAGATAAAAAATTTATAAGTGAAGAAGGTAAATCTATTAGTATGGAAGAAAATGATTTAAATTGTTCAAGCTCAAGCTTAATGAAGGTTGCACTAAATAGATGCCAATATGGTGAAAATAACCAGGGGCTTTTTCTAAAAGAGCATCGTCGCTGTTTTAATGAAATAATAGCGTATTCAAATGAATTGGTTTATGGCAATAAAATTAATCCCTTAAGAGGAAGTGGCCAAGAAGGTAATAATTCAATTAACAATTTAGTTAATATTGGACATAAACAAGTTTGCTCTAAAACATCAAAAATACAATACAGAAGTAGATACAATGATAATGAAGCGGAAGCTATTGCAAAGTGGCTGAGTGATAACTTTGAAAATATTAAGAGTGCCTACCAAAATGAACTAGAAAATAGTCTTGTTGGAATTATTACACCATTTAAAGCGCAAGCAAATATTATAAGGGAAAAAATTAAGAATAAAAACATAGATATAGGAACAATTCATTCTTTTCAAGGAGCAGAGAAAAGAATTATTATCCTATCAACCGTGTATGGTAGTAAAGAGGGTTGTTATTTTATAGATCAAAATAAATCCATGATGAATGTTGCGGTATCTCGTGCTAAGGATCATTTTCTAGTTTTTGGTGATATTGGATGTTTAAATAATGATGGTAGTAGTGCAAGTGGTTTATTAAGGAAATACATTGAAAAAAATATAGTAGTAGATGATATAATACTGAAATAGGATTGATTTAAATCTTGAAAGATTGTTAATATTTTTATATAATTGTATAAAGGCAATGATAAGAAAAGTAATATTTGTATTTCTTTATAGAGAGTCTACATTTGGTGTAAGTAGATAAGAAAAAAATATGAAAATGGTCTTGGAGCTTTTTATCTGATATGTAGGATAAAACGTTGATCGCGTTAAGATAATTAAGAGTATACAATTATTGTATAAAATAAGGTGGTAACGCGTTAATTAAACGTCCTTTGTTAGGGGCGTTTTTATATTTTAGGAGGATAAAAAAATGAAAAAAAGAGGAAATTACTACATCACAACAGCAATCCATTATACATCGGGAACACCCCATGTTGGAAATGTTTATGAGGTAGTATTGGCAGATGCTATTGCTAGGTACAAAAAGATGACTGGTTGGGATGTTTATTTTCAAACAGGATCAGATGAACATGGACAAAAGATTGAGGAGAAGGCAAAAGAAGCTAATATGGACACTCAAGCATTTGTTGATGATGTTGTTTTAAAGATAAAGGAACAGTTTGAGTCTTTAAATGTTGACTATGATGCTTTTGTAAGGACTACAGATCCTAATCATAAGTTACAAGTTCAAAAGATTTTTAAAAAACTATATGATCAAGGTGATATTTATAAAGGAGAATATAGTGGTCTATATTGTAAAGACTGCGAAGCATTCTTTACAGAAACACAACTTGTAGATGGTAAGTGTCCTGATTGTAATCGAGAAGTTCAAAGTGCCAAAGAAGAAGCTTACTTCTTTAAAATGAGTAAATATGCTGATAGACTACTTAAACACATCGAAGAGAACCCTAATTTTATTCAGCCAGAATCAAGAAAAAATGAAATGATTAATAATTTTATTAAGCCAGGGCTTCAAGATTTATGTGTTTCAAGAACATCTTTTAAATGGGGAATTCCTGTTGATTTTGATGATCGTCATGTTGTCTATGTTTGGATTGATGCCTTAAGCAACTATATAACAGGCCTAGGTTTTGATATGGATGGAAATCATGGTGATTTATATAAAAAGTTTTGGCCAGCCGATACTCATTTAATTGGTAAGGACATTTTAAGATTTCATACTATTTATTGGCCAATTATGTTAATGGCATTAGATATTGAACTTCCTAAACAAGTATTTGGTCATCCTTGGTTATTAATTAATGATGGTAAAATGAGTAAGTCTAAGGGTAATAGTATCTACGCTAAAGATCTTGCAGAGTTATTTGGGGTTGATCAAGTAAGATATCTATTACTTAAAGAAATGCCTTTTGCTCAGGATGGATCATTAACTTATGAGTTAATGATCGAAAGAATCAATTCTGATTTAGCTAACACTTTGGGTAACTTAGTTAATAGAACAATTACTATGACTAATAAATATTTCCAGGGAAATATTGAAAATACTAAGGTAAATGAAGATATCGATAATGAGTTAATAGCACTAGCAAACAAAACAGTAGTATCTGTTGAAGATAAAATGAGCGAATTAAGAGTACAGGATGCTATTAACGACATCTTTACTTTACTTAGAAGAAGTAACAAGTATATTGATGAGACAACACCATGGATCTTAGGAAAAGATGAAAACATGTATCCTCGTTTAAAGAGTGTTTTATATAATCTTTTAGAGTGTATCAGAATATCGGCGATACTACTAAAGCCATTTATTCCTGAAACATCTGAGAAAATTTTAAAACAGCTAAATACAAACATGAAAAATTATGATTCAGTGCTTACCTTTGGTAATCTTGAATCAAATATCAAAGTATGTGAAAAGCCAGAAATATTATTTAATAGATTGGATGAGAAAGAAATCCAAGATAAACTTGATAACAAGAATAAAAGAGATGGTAAGGAAGAAATTACAATTGATGAGTTTGCAAAGGTTGAAATGCTTGTTGGTGAAGTGCTAAGTTGTAAAAAACATCCTAAAGCAGATAAGTTATTAATTTCTGAAGTTTCTTTAAAAGATGAAATAGTACAAATAGTATCAGGCATTGCCCAGTACTATCAACCAGAAGAAATGGTTGGTAAAAAAGTGGTTGTTGTATCAAATTTAAAGCCAGCAAATTTAAGGGGTGAACTATCTCAAGGAATGATTTTAGCATATGAGAAAAATGGTAAAATTCAGGTAGTTGAAACTGATGGAGATGTAGGAACTGCAGTAAGATAAATGCAAGATGATGAAATATGAAAAAAGTATCACAAATATGTAAGGGTTTACATTTAGTTTAATTTATGCTATAATAGTGTCATAAAGGAAGGTGTTATAAAATGAAAAAGTTTAAAAGATTATTTAATTTATTTAGTGTGCTCATTTTAATACTTTCTTCTGCCTTTATGAATATTAGTGCAATAGAAATAAAGGATAAACCCGAGGAAATTATTATAAATGAGAATGAGGTTACTGAAAGATATTCTTTATCCTCTGAAGAATTTTATAAGTTGGAAAAAAGATTATTTGGAATAGGGATTCAAAGAAAGATCGGTGATATACCTGAGAGAGTTTCGCGTAGCTATGGTAGCTTTAACGCAAGTTCGGCTGCAACATTGGCTTTATCTTTACTTGGATTGGGTTTTCCAAGTATACAAGCTGCGACAGGCATAGCTGGTGCAATAATAGGTGTTACAGATGTTACGGTTTATTATACTTCGATCTACACTCTAAGAAGAGAAGATGGAGTCTTATATGTTAAGCAAGAATGGAAGTTTTATTCTAACTCTAGTAGAACAAAGTATATAACAAACTACGTAATTAGTAGGGAGTATTCTGACAATGGACTTGACTAAAAGCATTAGAAAGATTTTTGCTTCTCGCAGTGCGTGCTTTATAGTTATTGCGTTCTATGTGCTTGTAATTTTGTTTTCTGGAATGTTTGATTCTCAATTTGAGCTTGTTGAAAGACTTGTAGTTAGGTTTTACTTTATTTCAAGTTTATTCTTGGGAGCTACTCTTGTTGAAATTAAAAGAATAGGAAAAGAAATAAATTTGCATAATAGTAGGCTTAATAATAAGTGAAATAAATAGAAATGAGAACATATATGAAATTTATTAAAGAACTAACAGCTTCAGTAGCGGCAATGTTATTTGGGGCGTTTGCATTAATTGTTACACTGTTTTCAAAAATGATATATGAGTACATAGGCGCTCAAGGTATGCTAATTATGGTATCAGTTGTGATGATTATCGTACATTTAGCATTCTATTACGATCTTAAAAGAGCAAAGGAAGCTTTAAAAAAAGTTCAAGAATAAAGGCAATCAATTGATTGCCTTTAAATATTTTTGAAACTGTTTTTTAAAATATTATCAATTTTATTGAAAAAGTTTTGATGTTTAAAAATTGGATTAATAACCTTTTTAGCAAAAACAACATTAATGCAGTAACCTGTATAAATTATTGTTGATATAACATAAAGAGATAAAAGAGTAATTACAAGACTTGATAGAGGTCCATATAGTGTAGCATAAGAGCTAAACTCTCTTACAAAGTATAAAAATAGTAGCCCTGTAAGAATTAGCGATATGGAGGTAAATATTGTTCCATATATTCCATAATTTAAGGGTCTTTTTTCAAAGGTCAGAGTTCTAAAGAAAATAAATAGTACAATAAATAATGTTACGATACTAGTAATTACCTTAATGCTTCCAATTATTGGTACAAAAGCAAAAAACAAACCTAAAGCAAAGAAGGATGTTAAAAGCAGTAAGAAGACAAGGATGCTTTTTATTCTGATGATAATTTTTGGAAACATAAAATTTTCATATTTCGCACTTATTAACATAAATGAGTAGATACTTCTACTTGCTAAATATAGTGCGATTACAATAGACACAATTAAAGTAATTCCACTTGGTGATGATTGTGATGAAATATAGTCAATAAATGGAATTATTAAATCTTGTGGGATAAAGCGATATAGATAGTTTAGGGTTGATTCTATACTGAAAAAAATTGATTTTTGAAATAATAATACGATTGCTAAAAGTACTGGTAAAAGTGAAAGCAATAGTCCATAAGCAAGGGAGTATCTAAAAAGACTACCTTCTAAAGAGAAGACCATTTTGTAAATTGCTTTTATTTTTAAGATAAACTCTTTATTTTTCATTTAATACCTACTTTACTCTAAATGAATTGTATTACTTTATAAGGTTTTTTTCAATTAAAAATTAAAAAAGAGTAGATAATATACTCTTTTTAAAGGGCTAATGTAAGGATATCAATAATATCCTCATTGTATAGTTTAATATAATGACCAATAGGATTTTTGTTATTGTTGGTTGCTCTATTTGCCATGATATTAAAGTGTTTCTTATCAATATTTAGTTGAGAAAGCGAAACTTTTAAGTCTAAACCTGAAAAGAAGTGCTTTAACTCTTTTGCAAGTAGGAATGCTAACTCCTCATGAGAGTGGGTTAAAGGATCATAATTAAATACTCGACAAGCTAGTTGTGCTAGTTTAAATGGATTCTTCTCAGCTACATACTTACACCAAGCAATAAATACAATAGCCATTCCTTCACCATGAGTTACATTATATTGAGCACTTAACTCATGCTCAATTCGATGTGCTCCCCAACAAGATTCTCTTCCCATGTCTAGTGAATTATTATGGGCAATGGTTGATAAAATTTGAATTTCTGCTCTAGCATTAATATCACTGGGATTAAGCTTTATTCTTTCAGCATTCAATAATAATGATTTTATAGCTCCTTCAATTAAATAATCCGTAGTATCAACGTTTTTAATGTTTGTAAAATATCTTTCTAGTAGGTGCGATAATATATCCGCAATACCACAAAAACTCTGATATGAAGGAAGTGTGAGGGTGTATTCCGGATTCGCAATAGCAAATTTTGGAATAATGAGTTGGGTTTCAACTCCCTTTTTCTCTAAGCCTTTTGAAATAATGGCAGCATTTGAAGTTTCGCTTCCACTTGATGGAAGGGTAGATATTACTCCAACTGGTATGGCTGTACTTGGGGTTATGGAAGTGCAAAAGAAATCCCAAGGATCTTTAGGGTATGGAATTGATAGTGCAATTGCTTTTGCACTATCGATTGCACTTCCACCACCCACTGCTAAAATAAAGTCTACTCCTTCTTTTTTGCCTAGCTCACTCATTTCTTTAACTAGCTCAATTTTAGGGTTTGCTACAACTTTTGAACATTTAAATAGATTGATATGTTGTTTACTACAGATATCTTCAATTACAGCCATTATCCCTAAATCATTAATATAGTCTCCACTATATACAAGTAAAAGATTTTTTACTTGATAAGTGGATAATTCATTTGCTAAATCTGTTTGGATATCTTTAGTAAAGATTAATTTTGATGGATTATGATATATAAAATTTTTCATTTGGTCTCCTTAATATTCTAAGGAAATATTCAACTCCCTTAGTTTTTTTTCGAATTCTATATCTACTTTTTTATCCGTTATTAGATGATTGATATTACTTAATTCAACAATCTTAACATCGGAATTATTGTTTAATTTTGTATGATCAGCAAGTACAATTGTTTTAGTTGAATTTTTGATCATTGCTTTTCTGATATATGCAGATTCTATATCATTATCAGTTAAGCCAATTTTAGCATCAATATGTGGACAAGAAATAAATGATTTGGTAGCAATGAAATTATCTATTGTATCTAATGTTACTTGTCCTGTTAAAGAAGAGGTACTGTTTTTATATTCTCCACCTAAGCTTACAAGTTTTACATTATTGTTTCTAATTGATGAATCACAAATTATCCTAATAACTAATGTTGAGTTTGTAATAATGGTAACCGCTATATTTGAATTAGCAATTTCATTCGCAAGACTTGCGCATGTTGAACTTGAATCTAAAAAAATTACATCACAATCAGAAATGTGATTTATAGCCTTTTTTGCTATGTAATTTTTTTCCGTGGTTAACATTGTACTTCTTAGTGAAATGGGCACTGATTTATTGAACTTATCTGGAATGTATGCTCCTCCAAAGGTTCTAATAATTCTTCCTTGTTTTTCCATTTCTATTAGGTCGCGGCGAATGGTTTCAAGACTGCAATCAAAAAATCCTACCAGATTGCTGATTAAGATACTACCTTTTTCTTTTATTTTCTTTTCAATTAAGTTTTGTCTATCTACTTTTAACATATGGCATTTCATCTCCTGTATTAAAAGTAACACATCAATGTGGAATTTTCAACAATTTTATGGATTTATTGATATTTATGTTGATTTATGTGTTTTTATGTTGTAATATGATGATATGGTAGCGGTTACTAAAATTTCATCTTTTAAAGGAGGGGTCTAATAAAATCATTAAATTGTTTTGTTATTTTTTAGAAAGGAGACATTATATGTCAAAGAAAAAAGGTAGTTTAATAGGGTTAATTCCCTTAGTGTCATTTCTAGTTATTTATATGTGTACAGGTATATTTACAAAAAGTTTTGATAATATGCCACTAATGATTGGAATCTCATTTGCATCAATAATTGCACTATGTTTACAAAATAAAAAAGATAAAAAAACTTTTTCTGAGAAAGTTACAATTTTTTGTAAAGGTGGAGGAGAAGAAACATTAATATTAATGGTTGTAATCTTCTTGTTAGCAGGAGCATTTTATAGTGTAGCTCAAAATATGAAGGCTGTAGACTCAATTGTTAATATGGGACTTTCAATATTGCCAGCAAATTTAATCTTACCAGGCTTATTTTTAATTGGTTGTGTATTAAGCTTTTCAATGGGTACATCAATGGGTACCGTTTCTGCACTTGCTCCAATTGCTGTTGATATTTCGATGAAAACTGGAGTAAATATTGCTCTTGTTGCTGGGGTTGTAGTATGTGGTGCAATGTTTGGAGATAACTTATCATTTATTTCTGATACAACAATTGCAGCGACTAGAACTCAAGAAGTAAGTATGAAAGATAAGTTTAAAGCAAATTTATTAATGGTATTACCTGCAGTTGTAATCAATTTATGCTTGCTTGCATTTGTACCAATTACCGGACTAGAGTCAAGTGTTGCCTATAGTTATGATATTATTAATATAATTCCATATGTTGTTATAATATCTTTATCACTGATGGGATTACATGTATTGCCTGTTATGAGTATAGGAATACTATCTGGTGTTATGATTGGGGTATTGCATGGTGATTTTAGCATTGTTGGATCAATGGGTGTGATGCACGAAGGAATGATGTGGATGCAAGATATGGCTCTTATTGCAGTGCTTGTTGGAGGAATGGTGGCGCTTATGAAGTGGCTTGGGGGAATTGATGCCCTACTTTATTACTTAACAAAAAACACCAAGACAGCAAGAAGTGGAGAATTAAGTATTGCGGCTTTGGTTAGTTTACTAGATATTTCTACTACTAATAACACCATATCAATTATTGCGGCAGGACCGATTGCTAAGGATATTGGAGACTCTTTGGGAATTGATCGAAGAAGGATAGCTAGTATCTTAGATCTATTCTCGGCAGCATTTAATGGACTATTGCCTTATGCTGGTCAATTATTAGTAGCTGCTGGAATTTGTGGAATTTCACCTACACAAATCATGCCTTATGTTTGGTATTGTATTTTAATGATAATTTCAGGAATATTCTTTATTGTAATTGGATTTCCAAAAAGATATGCAAGTAAAAAATAGTGGAGATGATATGAAAAAATATGATGAACATTTTTTGTTAGATGTAAATACAGTTAAGGATTTTGTATTTGATATGGATTTATTTCAAACAAAAGAAAATCTAGAATCCTTAGAGATTGGTGATGGTAATATCAATTATGTTTTTAAAGTATATGATACGGTATCTAATAAATCTCTTATTGTAAAACAGGCTGATAAACTTCTAAGATCATCACAAAGACCATTTAATATGCATCGAAATAAAATTGAATATGATATTCTAAATTTAAATCAGACTTTAGTTGAAAAGCTTGTTCCAAAGATGTATTTCTATCATGAAAAAATGTATGCTATGGTGATGGAAGATGTCTCAAGATGTAAAAATTTAAGAAAGCAACTTATGGATGGTAAATGTTTTAATCATTTAGCTGACTCTATTTCTTCATATATTGCTAAGACAACAATTGTTATGAGTGATTTGGTATTAGCTTCAGATATAAAGAAGGAAAATGTTAAAAAGTTTACTAATATTGATTGTTGTGATATTAGTGAGGATTTAGTCTTTACTGAGCCTTATAATAACTACAAAAACAGAAACATCATCAAAAAGGAAAATTTAGAATTTGTAAAAGAAAACATTTATGACAATAAAAAGTTACGAGTGGAGGTAGGAATACTTCGAAATAAGTATATGAATAATTCGCAATCACTAATTCATGGTGATTTACACTCAGGATCAATTTTTATTATTGATAATGAGCTTAAAGTAATTGATCCAGAGTTTGCATTTTATGGTCCAATTGGTTATGATATTGGAAATGTAATTGGTAATTTATATTTTTCACTATTTTATACAATGTATAATCATCCTGAAAGAAAAGAATTTATCACTTGGATTCAAAAAGAAATTGTTGATATTTATGATCTTTGTAAAAATAAGTTAAGAAGTGAAATGGATGAGCACATCGATAATAGCGTATATAATGATGACTTTCAAAATATATATCTTGATGAAATAATGAGTGATACTTTAGGATATGCAGGATGTGAAATGATTAGAAGGGTTGTTGGTGATTCTAAAGTTGAAGAAATTAGCTCTATTGATAATGTGTTGATGGAACAGGATATTATTTTACAGGCAATAAAATTGATTTTAAATAGAAATGAAATTAATAAAAAGGAATTTTTACAAGTAGGAGGTAACTTTTGAAAAGAGCAGATTATGATTTAGCAATGATGCTTAAATATGAAAATATTGCATGGTATGAAGATGGGTGTGTAAAAATACTTGATCGAAGAGTTTATCCAATGGAAACTCGCTATGAAATATGTCGAAGTTATCAAGAAGTGTCATTAGCAATTAAAAATATGGTTACTCAAAGTGAGGGACCATATCTTGCTGCTGCTATGGGAATGGCTTTAGCCATGAGTGAAGCTACAGAAAAATCTGATCCAGAGTGTTTAGAAATATTAGAAGATGCCGCAAAGTGTTTATCTAGTGCTAGACCAACAACATCAAATCAGATGAAGGGGATCGTATATGGAGCGCTTGAACTTGCAAAAAGTTTGATTAGTGAAGGTTATCAAAAGAGTGAAATTGTATCAAAGCTTCAGGAAAATGCAATAAATTATGTTAATCAAAACTATATAAAATATGCTAAAATAGCAAAGTATCTAGTTGATGAAATCCCTGATAATGGTACAGTTATGACCCAGTGTTTTGGGGGAACGATTGTTGGATTAATGCTAAGAGAGTGTAAAGCTCAAAATAAAAAAATTAGAGTAATTTGTGCGGAGACAAGACCGTATTATCAAGGAGCAAGACTTACAGCTAGTGTTGCTTGTGATATGGGCTTTGATGTTACGGTAATTTGTGATAATATGCCTGCCTATGTATTAAAAGATCAAAAAGTTGATTTATTTACCTCGGCAAGTGATGTTATTACAATGGATGGTCACATTATTAATAAAATCGGAACATTTCAAATAGCACTTGCATGTAAAGAATTTAATATCCCATACTATTGCACAGGAACACCTGACATTACCCATAAAGATTTAAGTAGTGTTAAAATTGAAAAAAGAAATCCCGAATTAGTTTTAGAATCACTTGGTACAAAAATTACAATGGATAAAGTAAAAGGGTACTATCCAGCATTTGATATTACCCCTCCTAAATATTGCACTAAAATTATTACAGACAAAGGTTTATTTTCTTGTAATGAGTTAGATAGATATTTTGATTAGAAAAGGATGAAATTATGGAAAAAGCAAGAAAAAAGCTAGTAGAATACTGTAGAAAAATGGTCTTACAAAAGTTAACCAATGGAACATCTGGTAACTTAAGTATAATAGATCGAGAAAAAAATACAGTAGCAATTACCCCCTCGGGAGTTGATTATTTATCAATAGATGAAAATGATATAGTAATAATAGACTTAGATGGAAATGTTATTGAGGGTGATAAAAAAGTATCTAGTGAATATGAGCTACATCTTGCTATTTATCTGAAAGATAAAACTGTAGGCTCTGTTGTTCATACGCACTCAACATTTTGTACAACTTTTGCCTGTTTAAGACAGCCACTAAAAGCGGCTCATTATTTAATTGCTTCAACAAATGCCTCGATTGTTCCATGTGTTGAATATCACACATATGGTACAATTGAGTTAGCCAAAGCAGTTTCTGAAATTGAAACTGAATCTAAGGCTTTACTGCTGGCAAATCACGGAATGGTTGCATATGCTGAAACTATTGATCAAGCTTTTAATATTGCTGAGAATGTTGAATGGTGTGCTGAAATTTTGTGGCGTGCACAAACAATTGGTAAACCAATAACATTATCTGATAATGAAATAAAAAAAGTAATAGAAAAATTTAATGATTATGGACAATCAGATAAAAAAAGCGGATATTAAAAAAGACAATCAATTTAGCAATCATAAAATATACTGCTGATAAAACATATCAGCAGTTTTTCTTATAAACAGCTTATGTAGTGTCTTTTTTATTTATTCTTTTTTTATTTTACACCCATTTTATATATTGCATATGCACCATCTAAATTTTTAACATTGAAGTTATTATTTTTTAAAATTCTTTCTGCTAGATAACTTCTTTGTCCACTATGACAGCTAGCAATAATTAATTTATCAAGAGGTAGCTCATTAAGACGATTTCTTAATTGATTTAATGGTATATGAATATCATGATTCATACTACCATTTTTTATTTCTTCATCACTTCTAACATCTAGTAAAATAGCTCCGTTTTTTCTATATTCATCTAATTCGTAATATTGAATATTATCAGAGATACCCTCCACAATATTTAATGCCGCATAGCCAATCATATTTACTGGATCTTTTGCTGATCCAAATGGTGGGGAATAACATAGCTCTAGCTCTGGTAAATCAAAAACAGTTAAGTTAGCTTTTATTGCAGTTGCTAAAACATCAATTCTTTTATCAACACCATCTTTTCCAACTGCTTGAGCTCCATATATTTTTCCTGTATTTTTATCAAAGATAAGTTTTAATACAATTGAATTAGCATTTGGGAAATATCCAGCATGGTTATTTGCGATAATGTGTACAGCCTTATAATCAATATTCAAGCTTTTTAAAGCTGTTTCATTTAATCCACTTGATGCACAAGTTAAATCAAATGCTCTTAATATTGAAGTGGCAATACCACCTTTGTTTTTTCTATTAATTCCATTAATATTATCAGCAACCTGTCTTCCTTGTCTATTTGCTAGTGATGCTAAAGAAATTAGTGATGCTGTATTTGATACTTGGTTATTAACAACTATCACATCACCACAAGCATAGATATCTTTATCACTTGTTTGATAGTTTTCATTAACTTTTATTCCCTTATTTAAGCCAAGCTCTAAATTTGCATTTTCTGCAAGTTCACTGTTGGCTCTAATACCTGTTGAAAGTATTACTAAATCACACTCTAAAATTTCATTATTATCTAATTTAATGGCCTTACCATTATCTAAGAAAGATCCAACTTTTCTATTTAGGTAAACTTTTATGTTATTATCATTTAATTTATTCTCAGCATACTTTGCCATTTCTATGTCTAGATTTGATAATAACTGATTGTTAGCTTCTATGATTGTTGTATTTATTTTAACTTTAGCTAAGTTTTCAGCTGCCTCTATTCCAATAAACCCTCCACCTATAACTACTGCTTTTTTTACCTTATGATTATTAATATAGCTTAGGATATCATCCATATCATTGATAGTTCTTAGAGTAAACACATTATTTGATTTATCAATATTTTGCAGTTTTGGTATAAAAGCTTTTTGTCCGGTTGCTATTACTAATTTATCGTAGTTTAAAATTATTCCATTATTAATAGTAACAATTTTATCTTTTCTATTTATTTTAATTACTTCATTATTAACTCTTACATCAATATTAAATCTTTCCTTTAGACTCTTGGGACTTTGTAAGATTAAATCTTGTCTGTTGGCTATTTCATTTGATAAATGATATGGTAAGCCACAATTTGCAAAAGATACATAATCGCCTTTTTCTAATACTATTATCTCATCTTTCTCATTTAGCCTTCTAAGTCTTGTTGCACAAGACATACCAGCTGCAACGCCTCCTATAATGATAATTCTCATAATACTCTCCTATTTTCATATAACTATCTTTAATATAAACTATAGCCTTTAAAAAAACAAAGATTATTTTCATATAATTATTAAAGTTTCTTATATATTAAAATTTGTATGCTATAATAAAATTACAATTTATAAGGGGTAAAAATATGATAGAAATTTCAAATCTTAGAAAAGTGTATCCAAATGGTTTTGAGGCTTTAAAAAAAATTGATTTAAAAATTGAAGATGGTGATTTAGTATGTTTACTTGGACCATCAGGCTGTGGTAAGACTACTATTTTAAATCTTATAGCGGGTCTTTTAGATCCAACTGAAGGTGATATTAAAAATGATGGTAAGTCACTGGTTTCTCTTCATCCAAAAGAGAGAAACATGAGCTTAGTTTTTCAAAACTATGCTTTGTATCCTCATATGAGTGTACTTGAGAATGTTATGTTTCCACTTCGTGTTGGAAAGAATAAAATGGATAAAAAAGAAGCTGAGAAGATTGCTTATGAGTATATGGAACTTACAAGTATATCAGAGCTTGCTAGTAAGAAGCCCGATTCAATGTCAGGTGGTCAACAACAAAGAGTAGCGATTACAAGAGCTTTAGTTCAGCGTCCTAAAATTTTACTGTTAGATGAGCCTTTAAGTAACTTAGATGCTAGACTTCGTTTAAGAATTAGAGAAGAAATTAGAAGACTTGTTAAAAAGATTGGGATTACTACAATCTTTGTTACCCATGATCAAGAAGAAGCAATGTCAATTAGTGATAAGATTGTATTAATGAATGATGGTGTAATTCAACAATATGATGAAGCTCAGAAACTATACTTAGAACCTGATAATATGTTTGTAGCAAGCTTTATTGGAAATCCTGGTATGAATATGATTGAAGTAGAATATAAGGATAATCAATTTATCTTTGATGAATTAGTTATAAATGTTAAAGATTTAGATAAGAAAAAATTTAGAAATGATCTTAAAGATGGTAAATATATTGTTGGGATAAGACCTGAGAATGTTATATATAATGATAAAAGTACGCTTAATTGTGAAGTTGATTTAGTTGAATTGATGGGAAAAGAAGCTATTGTTACCTTTGCACTAAAAGATAAACATGTTAAATCAATTGTATCAATTGAGGATAACTTAAAAGAAAATAACGCTTATGGATTCTCTTTAAATTTGGATAAACTTTATATCTTTGAATTAGATGGAAAGCGAATATACTAATGAAGAAGTTTAGATTAAAGTATAGTGCTGAAAATAATAAGAGTGCTTGGTTTTTTCTTTTGCCAACCCTATTTTTAGTGGGAGTATTTAGTATCTATCCATTAATTAGAACTTTTATTATGTCATTTCAATCAGGAAGACTTGGTAATATGGACTTTAATGGTATCAGAAACTATCAAGTTGTACTTAGTGATCCTAAATTTCATGCGGCAATGAAAAATACTGCAACCTATGCTTTTATTGTAGTTCCTGTTGGAATTTGTTTAGCACTTTTGGTTGCATGGTTTATCTATGATCGCATAAAATTTAAATCTTTCTTTGAAACAATATTTTTCTTGCCATATATTACAAGTACGATAGCAATTGGGATTGTATTTAGATACTTGTTTAACTCAAACTATGGAATGATTAATCATTTCTTAAGCTTCTTTGGAGCAGGCCCAATAAACTTTTTAGATAATGTTGATATGAGTATTTGGACACTTATTATCTTTGGGGTATGGACAGCCTTAGCCTTTAATATTATTATCATTCTCTCTGGTTTAAGAGGAATTGATAAAAACTATTACAAGGTTGCAGATATGTTTGGAGCAAGTAAATGGGAACAGTTTTATCGAATAACAATTCCTCAACTTATTCCTATTATTACCTTCTTATTCTCTGTAGGATTAATTTCAGCATTTAAGGTATATACTCAAGTATTCGCAATTTTTGCTGGAAGAGCTGGAATTGCGAATAGTGCGATGACATCAGTCTATTATATTTATGATAAATTCTATGTTCAAACAAGATTTGGTCAAGGGATGGCTGCGACGATAATATTATTTTTAGTAATACTATCAATTACCTTTATTCAAAATAAAGTTATTAGAAGGTTGGGGAAATAAATATGAGAAAAACTTCCGATATATTAATTCATATATTTATAATTGTCATGGCATTTATTACGCTTTTTCCTTTTGCTTATATGATTATTTCAAGCCTTATGACCTTTCAAGAATCAATCAGTATCCCACCACGCCTTTTCCCAGCAGATATGCAGTGGTCAAATTATTTAGAGGTATTAAAAAGAGCGCCATTTGCTAGATACTTCTTTAATACAACTGTAGTTGCTCTTGCTTCAACTACTGGTGTTTTAATTACTACAACACTGGCTGCCTTTGCTTTAGTTATGTTAGATTTCAAATATAAAAATTTAGTAGTATTTGGTCTTATTAGTTTACTAATGATTCCATTTGAGGCAATCGTCTTTACAAATTATCAGACTATTGTAAGTCTTGGCTTAATTGATGATTATGCTGCTTTAATAATTCCGTTTTTAGCAAGTGTATTCTATATGTATTATTTAAAACAATACATGGAATCAATTCCTAATTCCTATTATCGAGCAGCTAAGATTGATGGTTGTAGTAATATTGAATTTATTATTAAGGTTTTAATACCAATTATTAAACCGGCTTTAGTAACAGTGGGTTTATTAAGTTTTATTTCTAGTTGGAATTCATTCTTATGGCCACTACTTGTTACTAATAGTACTAATATGCGTTTATTAAACAATGGTCTTAGTGCCTTTGCGACAGAGGCTGGAGCTGAAGTACAACTTCAGATGGCGGCATCGACAATAACCATTGTACCGGTTATGATTATATATTTTATCTTTAGAAAACAGATTATTAATGGGGTAACTAAAAATGGACTTAAAGGGTAATACAACGATAACATTTCATAGTGGCATCTTAACAATTGGTGGCACAGTTATTGAAATTGAATATAATGGCTCAAGAGTATTCTTTGATTTTGGTACTGAATTTAGACCAGAATTAAAACTTAAAGATGAAAACTTAGAAACTTTAATTGAGCATAAACTAATTCCTGATATTGATATCTATGATAAGAGATTCAAACGCATTGTTAATTCTAAGGATACTGCAGTGTTTTTAAGCCATTGTCACTTAGATCATACAAGAATGATTAATTATCTAGATAGTGATATTCCACTTTATGCACTAAGTGAGACAAAAAGTATAATTGAGTTATTAAATAAGGACAGAAAATTCATTCTGCCCTCATTTGATCCTAATATAGTCACAAGAGATATTATTGGATTAAAACCAGAAGAAGTAATTAAGGTTGGTGAGATTGAAGTGATGCTTTATCGTGTTGATCATGATGCCTATGGAGCTTGTGGAATGATTATTAAAACAAATGATATCACTATCGGCTATACAGGTGATTTAAGACTTCATGGCTTTGACTCAAAAGATACAGCACATTTCTGTGAAAAAGCCTATAATTGTGATATTCTTTTAATGGAAGGAGTTTCCATTAGTTTTGATGAGAATAATGAGAAGTCATCTAATAAGTTTGAAAGTGAAGAAAAACTTGTTGAATGGATTGTTAATGAAGTTGATAAAAATCCAGATAAACAGATTACATTCAATGCTTATTTAGCTAATGTAAAGCGATTTGAAAGATTAATAAGTGATGTTAATCGAAAGGTTGTTGTTAGTGAGAAAATGGCTTATATCTTAAAAGAAATATTACATCTTGATTGTTTTTATCAAAAAGATGATAATATAGATTGGAAGATGGATAAAAAGTTTGCGGTTGATATCAGTGAATTAGAAAATAATCCACAAAAGTATCTATGGCAAATTGATGATTATCAAAGCTATCTTCAAAAAGGTGGTTTGTATCTTCACTGTGACGCTAGTCCTTTGGGTTTATTTGATCCTTACTACTTAGTGTTTAAAGAAAAATTTGAAAGTAATCAAATTGAATTTAAACACATTGGTTGTAGTGGTCATGCAACTCCAAATGACTTAGATAGAATTGTTGAAATGATTAAACCTAAGTGTTTAATTCCAATTCACTCATTGCATCCGGAAAGATTAAAAAATCCATATGGAGAAGTTCATCTTCCAAAAAGAGGCGAGAAATTAAAAGAGGAGAAAAGAAAATGCTAAAAAAATTATTATTAAGTGTACTAGTTTTATTCTTAGTAGCAGGATGCTCAAGTAACAAACCTGCAGAGAAAGAAGAAGAGACAACTGGTGTTGTAACTGAAATCACAGAACCAGTAGAAGTTATCTTCTGGCATGCTATGAATAGTGCTCAAGAAGAAGCACTAACAAAATTAACAGAAGAGTTTAATGCTGCTAATGAAAATATTACAATTGTACTTCAAAATCAATCTTCTTACAAAGATTTATCTCAGAAGTTAACAGCAACTATGGCAAGTCCAGAAAATTTACCTACAATTACTCAAGGGTATACAAACTGGTTCTTCAATGCTGCTAATGATGGTTTACTTCAAGACTTATCAGAATATATAACAAATGAAGTTATTGGGATAAGTGATGTAGAAGATATTATTGCAGGATTTATGGAAGGTGCACAAATTAATGGTGTTCAATATGGTTTACCATTTAATAAATCATCAGAAGCACTATTCTATAATGCTGATCAATTTGCAGAATATGGAATTGAAGCACCAACAACATTTGAAGAATTTATTGCTGCTGCAAAAACTGTTTATGAAAAATCAAATGGAGCAGTTGTTGGTGGTGGATTTGATTCACTTAACAACTTCTATGTAACTCAAATGATTAATAGAGGTCATAAATTAGATAATACATTAGATGTAACATCTGAAGATTCAATCGAAGTTATTAACCTTTACTTAGATGGTATAAAAGAAGGTTACTTAAGAATTGCTGGTACTGATAAGTACTTATCAGGTCCATTTGGTAATGAATTAATCGCAATGAATATTGGATCTACAGCTGGAGAAAAATATGTACAACAAGGTGCAGAGGGTAAATTTACACCTGAAGCAATTGCTGTTCCTGTAGCTAAAGGTATCCAACAAGGTACTGATATCTTCATGTTTGAAAAGGCAACTCCTGAGCAAAAAAGTGCAGCATTTATGTATATGAACTTCTTAACAAATGCTGAAAACCAATTATTCTGGGCTGCAAGTACAGGTTATCTTCCTGTTAGAGAAAGTGTAATTAATGGAGAAGAATATACTACTCTTGATAGTATGATTGCTCCAATTGCTGCTGAAGTAACTGAAGAAATGTTTACAATTCCAGCAGATGCAAATGCAGTATATACTGAATTAATTGCCATGATGGAAGAAATTCTAAGTCAACCAGAAGCAGAACTTGCTCCAATCTTAGAAAGATACCAAACAAATATCGAAGCTCTTTGGGCTGGCGAATAATAAAATATTTAAGATACATCTTACAAAATATGTAAGATGTTTTTTTATTGCTTTACTATAACTTTCTTGCTAAATTGTATATAATATATAAGAGGTGAAAATTATGAAAAGAAAATTTAGAATTTTAGCAACTTCCGATATACATGGATTTATTCTTCCATATAACACAAGTGATAAAAAAGAGGGTAATTATTCTTTATGTAAAGTAAAAAAGATAATAGATAAGTATCGAGATAATAATACCTTAGTAATTGATAATGGTGATTTAATTCAAGGAAATCCCTTAACATATTATTATAATCAAATTTTTAAGGGTGAGATAAGTCCTGTTACAAAGATTGCAAATATTATAGGTTATGATTATTATAATCTTGGTAATCATGATTTTAATTTTGGGATAGAGGCTTTAAATAATCATTTAAATAATGTTAATGGAAAGTTTATAACAAATAATATAAAAGTAGATAATAAAGAGGTAAGTCCATTATACCATCTACATACCTTTGATAATGGAGTAAAAGTAGCTCTATTTGGTATAGTTACTGACTACTTAGTTAGATGGGAAAAGAAAGAAACTCTTGATCATATAGAGGTTCTTGATTCATTTAAAATGGCTAAGAAAGCAGTTTTAGAAATCAGAGAAAATGAGAAAGTTGATGCGATAATAGGAGTGTATCATGGTGGCTTTGAAAAGGATATTGAGAGTGGTGAGCCTACTGAGACAATAACTAAAGAGAATAGGGCTTATAAAATTTGTGAAGAGTTAAAACTTGATATTCTAGTTAGTGGACATCAACATCGATCGATTAGCGGTAAATGCTTAAATACTTTTGTTTCTCAGACTGCTTATATGGGAAGTGAAGTTGCGATGATTGATTTTGATGTTGATGATCGAGCAGGTGAGGTTACTTTAATTCAGGCCAATAGTGAAAAAAGCCAAGAAGTTATCGATGCCCATAAAGATATTAATGCAAAATATCAGGATTGGCTAGATACTCCCCTTGGACATACTGATATTAACTTAGAAGTAGAAGATCGATTTGATGCAAGATTAAATAAGCATCCGGCTATATCATTTATTAATCAAGTTCAACTTGATAAAACAAATGCTGATTTTAGTGGGGTTGCACTTTTTAATGATGCTGTTGGATTTAAGCGAGATATTACAATGAGAGATCTTGTATCAACCTATGTATATACTAATAACCTCTTTAAACTTGAAATTACAGGCTCTGTTTTAAAACAATACTTAGAAAGGTGTGCAGAGTACTTTATGATTGAAAATAATCAAATTGTGGTTAATAAGAGATTTACTTATCCAAAAGTTGCTCATTATAATTATGATATGGTAGATGGCTTAGATTATACAATTGATCTTAGTAAGCCAATAGGAAATAGGATTACATCAATGATTAAAGATGGTAAATCTATTGATATGTCACAGAAGTACAGCTTAGTTATCAGTAACTATCGAGCAGGAGGAACGAGTGGTTTTGGATGTTTTGCAGATTGTAAAGTTATTAAAGAGTACCAAGAAGATATAGTGGAAGTATTGGCTGATTACATTCTAAGACATAGTGACTTAAAGGTAAATCATAAAAATAATATAAAAATTACAAAATAAAAAGGACTACTTCTTTAGTGTCCCCATACATTTTAATTATAGCATAAAAACTAGTTAAATATAAGACTGTAAATAAAGGTTATATATAGTATAATTAAAGTATACAAGTAACATCAAAATAATCAATAGAGAAAGGAAACAAGGACAGACCATACGAGTAAGCTTTGTTTTTTAAAACTTTACTTGATATACACAGATGTTAATATCTATGCAATTAAAACAAAAGAAAGGACTAGGGTGCTAAATTATGAAATATCTTATGATGATACTTTTGCCTATATCGCTTTCAGGATGTACTAAGCAATCTGTTACAAAAGAATTAGAAAAGAAAGGGTATCTTATTTCATCCTTCGAGTCAGCTGGATTCAAACAATATAAAACAATTATTCAGGTGATTGATACACAAGGTAATATGCAAGATGAAGTATCGTTTATTAGTAAGTCGGATGTATCATATAATGAAATGTATGATGATGCAAACACTTTAGTACTTCATGGGCCGGGCGGTTTATTCTTCTATTATTTTGAAGAGAATAAAGTGAAGAAAATAGATGATAGAACTACATTATCATTTCATATGGTTGATAAAGATAACTATATCTATATCAAATCTACAGATATAAATGAATTAATTTTAGTGCAAAATGGTGTAAGCAAATCAATTGCTACTCTAGATTATTATGTAGGATCAATCTTTATGCATGGTGATAGAATATATGTTATGAATATCAACAGTGGTGAAGTAGAAGATTACTTTTATGATATCTTTGATTTTAAAGGTAATTTAGTTGAAAGAGTAAAAGTTAGGGAGGATGGTAAATTTGAACTTCTTAATGGAGAGTTTGTAATCCTTGCCCAAACTGAAGTTGTGTATCCTTTACTTGATAAAACAATTGATTTGTCATATGAAATGAGTAACACCTTTGCTTATGCAGTAAATACTAAAGGTGATTTAAAAACATTTGATTCAGGTATCGATGATGAAACATGTCTATATTATAATCATGATACAAAAGAAGAAATAGAGTTTGGAAACTGCTATAGATTTTCTGAGCATGGTGATAATATAATCTATATTAATACAGTAGATGGTATCATAAAGTTTAATATGGAAAACTTAGAAACAACAAAAGTTATCGAAGAATATAAAGAATTATCGGGTCATGAAGTATTTGAATATACTTTGGATTAAAAAAATAAAAATATTCAAAAAGCACATCCTATAAATGCAAGGATGTGCTTTTCTTTTATTTAATGGTTGTTTTTAACTATTAAAGCAATGGTTTCAATGTGTTTGGTAAATGGGAATAAATCAAATGATGATAGGTGTATAAGTTTATAATTTAAACTTTTTAGTATTTCGATATCTCTTTTTTGACTAATGGGATTACATGAAATATAAACAATCTTGTCTGGTTTTAACTTTACAGCTGTACTTAAAAACTCTTTTGTTGATCCACTTCTTGGAGGATCAATAAATACAGTACTAATTCTTTTTGTTTGTTTTGTAAATTCTTGAATAAATTTTGTAGCATCTTCATTGTAAAATGATATATTTGAGATATTATTTATCTTAGCATTCTCTTTAGCATCCCTTATGGCCTGTGTATTTGACTCAACAGAAAAGACCTCTTTTACTGAGCTTGCTGCAATAAGTCCAATTGTTCCAATTCCACAATATGCATCAATTATATTATCTTCTTTTGATAACTTTGCAAGCTCTATTGCCTTTTGATAAAGTTTTTCAGTTTGAGTAGGGTTTACTTGATAGAATGAATTGGTTGATAATTTAAAGGTTAGATTACATAGCTGATCTTGTATATAACCTTTTCCATATAGTATTTTCTCTTTTCCTTCTAAGACAACACTGGTATTTCTTTTATTTACAATAAGCGAAATACTACTTATTTCTTGATGAGCATCTCTTAGTAGTTGCATGAATTTTTTTGATCCTGCAAAAGTATCTTGACCAATTACAAAGGCACATAAAATTTTATTTGTGCTATGAGATACTCTTAAATAAACATGTCTTATAATGCCGATTTTTCTATCTTCATCATATGCTCTAATTTTTAGTTTAGTGGCTATTTTACAGATTGTTTTTAAGATTTGATTAGCTAAATCATTTTGAATTAAACAATCTTCAATGCATACTACCTTATGAGATTTTTCTTCGTAAATCCCGCATTTTATATCTCTTTTATCATTTGTAAAGGTTGCAAAGACTTTATGGCGATAATTATAAGGGTTTTCCATTATCGTAATATCTTCTACTTTAAAAGGGTGAAATAATTTATTAAGTTCTTTTTGTTTATTTTTAATACTTATATCATAAGATGTTTCACCAATACTGCAGCCTCCACACCTTTTATTATATTTACAATTATTCATATTATCCCCCTTATACTATCAATATTATATTACTTTTTATATATGAAATAAAGTTGTAAATATAGTATAATAAATTAAGAACTGGAGAAATATATGGAAAAATACACCCCGATGATAAAACAATACTTAGAAGTTAAAAAAGGTTATCAAGATGCCCTAGTTTTTTATCGTTTAGGTGATTTCTATGAGATGTTTTTTGATGATGCTAAAATTGCATCTAGTGAATTAGATCTAGTCTTAACTGGAAGAAATGGTGGAGTAAAAGATAAAATTCCAATGTGTGGAGTTCCTCACCATGCATCTAAGGCTTATATTCAAAAACTTGTTGAGAGGGGTTATAAGGTTGCGATTGTTGAGCAACTTGAAGATGCTGGAACAAGTGTTGGAATTGTTAAAAGGGATGTTATTCAAGTTATAACTCCTGGAACTATTATGGATAATTTTGATGATGAGAAAAAGAGTGTCTTTCTTGCAAGTATTATTGATTGTAAAACTGGTTATACTTTATCTATTGTCGAATTATCAACTGGTGTTTGTATTCTTAAAAAAACCGATTATAACCAACAGTCTTTAATGCAGGCAATACTTAAAAATAATATTTATGAGGTAGTTGTTAAAAGTGATTTTAATGAGGCTATTATAAAGAAAATTCGTGAATTAGATAATGTCTTAATTTCTTATTGTGATAGTTTTGATATCATTGATAATTATCTTGTGCTTACTCAAAATATCACTGATCAAAATGATCGTGATGCTTGTGGTTTAATGATTCATTATTTGGAGAATACCCAAAAACAAATGATTGGACATCTTCAGGTTTTTGAAATTGAAAATAATGAAGATGTATTATATATGGATTATTCTACTTCTTCAAATTTAGAGTTGACTACAACTTTAAGATCTAAAAGTAATAGTGAAACATTATGGTCTTATATGGATAAGTGTCAAAGTGTAATGGGATCAAGACTATTGAAACAGTGGATTGAAAGACCATTATCAAATAAAGATAAAATTATTGAAAGATTAAATCAGGTAGAGTATTTATGCAATAACTTTATTTTAAGACAGGATATCAAAGAAAATTTGGCTGGTATTTATGATATTCAAAGAATTGTTGCAAGAATCGTTATGAAAAGAGCAAATGCTATTGACTGCATTAGACTCATGAAAACCTTAGAAAAAGCACCGCTTATTTTAGCATCATTAGATAATGATTTGTTTAGTGAGTATAAGTTATGTGATCCGCTTTCTGATTTATATGAGTTACTAAAGGATGCCTTTAATGAAAATCCTCCACTTGGTATCAAAGAGGGTAAGATGTTTAAAGATGGCTATGATGAAGTATTAGATGAGGCTAGAAGCATTCAAAAAGATGGTAGAAGTTGGATTTTAGAGTGTGAGGCCAAAGAGAGAGAAAAAACTGGTATTAAGAGTTTAAAGATTGGTTATAATCGCGTATTTGGATACTACATTGAAGTAACTAAAGGATCGATAAATTTGGTAAAAGATGAGTTTGGCTATATTAGAAAACAAACACTGACTAATTGTGAAAGGTATATTACTGAAGAATTAAAGAATAAAGAAGAATCAATTTTAAATGCTTTTGATAATGCTATTAAGATTGAGTATGAATTATTTTTAAAGTTAATGAATACTATTTCTTCTTACTTACCAAAGATTCAGAAATTAGCAAATGTTTTGTCTAAAATAGATTGTCTTTATGCCTTTAGTGAAATTGGTAGTTCTTTCGGTTATGTAAGACCAGAGTTTAGTGATGGTGATGTTGATATAAGAGATGGCTATCATCCAATATTAAATAATAAGATGGATGATAAATCTTTTGTTTCAAATGATTTAATAATGGATGATACATCTGAGGTATTAATTATTACTGGCCCTAATATGGGTGGTAAGAGTACTTATATGCGTCAAACTGCCCTAATTATTGTTATGGCACAAATGGGTTCATTTGTACCTTGTAGTTATTGTAGTATTCCATTATTTGATAAGATCTTTACAAGAATTGGAGCTAGTGATGATATTCAATCTGGTAAGTCAACTTTTATGGTTGAAATGAGTGAAGCTAATTTGGCTTTAAGTTATGCTAGTAAAAATTCATTAATCTTATTTGATGAAATTGGAAGAGGAACCTCTACTTATGATGGAATGGCTTTGGCTCAGGCAATGATAGAATATATTGTTAAAGCTGTCCATGCTAAATGTTTGTTTTCTACACATTATCATGAATTAACAGATTTAGAGAATGAATTAGATGGTGTAAAAAATATTCATGCTGAAGTTATAGAGGAAGATGGTCATATTACCTTTATGTATAAAATGAAAGATGGTCGTGCAAATCGCTCATATGGTATCAATGTAGCAAATCTTGCAAAACTTCCTCATGATATTATTAGTAGGGCAAAACAATTACTAATGCACTTTGAGAATAATAATGATGTTTTTAAAGTGGATAGTGAAGTTAAAATGCAAAGAGAAGATCCAAGTGAAAAAGAAGTTATAAGTATTTTATCAGAGATTAATCCCAATGATATTACTCCGATTGAAGCTATTGGGATCATAAATGAATTAAAAAATAAACTGGTTAAATAATCACATAATTTAACATAATCTTTACATAATTTTGCGATAATTATTATATATACTGAACATACAAGCAAATAATAGCTTGTTTGATAATCAATGCTTTCCCCTAAGTGTTGAAAATCTTATCCCCCCTTATGAGCAAAGAATAGACCGAAAGGTCTTTTTCTTAAATTTATGCTTCACACAATTTTACATATTTATTACATATTTAAACGATAATTTTTATATATACTTTACTTACAAGCAAATAATAGCTTGTAAATAATTTTAATCGGTACTTACCCCCTTAAGTATTGATATATTTTTATCCCCCCCTTATATATAGAAAAAGACCTAATGGTCTTTTTCTTATGTTTATAAGCTATCACATAATTTAACATAGAAATACGATATTTCTTTGATATTTTATTTATATAATACTAACACAAGCAACAACTTGCTTGTTTAAAAGCATCTAACTTAAGGTGCTCATATATTATCCATCAATTGTATCAAGATTAAAGTGCTTAAATGCACTTTTTTCTATGGTATAATAAAGCATAGAGGTATAGTGTATGGGTAAAATAAAAAAGATGGATTATCAGCTAGCAAATTTAATTGCTGCTGGGGAAGTTGTTGAAAGACCATCAGGGATTGTTAAAGAGTTAGTGGAGAATGCTATTGATGCAAATGCTACAAGGATAAATGTTTTCTTAAGGGGTGGCGGAATTAATGGTATTGTGGTTAGTGATAATGGTTGTGGAATGTCAAAGGATGATATTGTCTTGGCCTTTGAAAGACATGCTACAAGTAAGATATTAAATACAAGTGATTTATTTTCGATTAAAACTTTAGGTTTTAGAGGTGAGGCACTGCCATCAATTGCCTCTGTTTCAAAGGTAATAATAAATACTAGTGATAAATTTGATAGTAGTAAGTTGATTATCAACTATGGAGAAGTAAGTGAAGTGATCAGTGAAGCAAGTGATGTTGGTACTAAAATAGATGTTAGTGGCTTATTTTTTAAGACACCTGCTAGGCTAAAACATTTAAAGTCAATTGCTTATGAGAGTGCTAGGGTAAGTGATATTATTCAAAAATTTGCATTATCAAATCCTGATATTGCTTTTAGTCTTAGAAGTGATGACAAAGATATTTTTAAGACTTCTGGCAATAATGATTTAATTGAAGTAATTTATCAGGTATATGGTAAGGATTGTGCTAAGGGTACTGTTAAGTTTAAAGCAGCTAACTCTGATTATGAACTTGATTGTATCTGTGTTTTACCACAGTATACTAAATCAAATAGAAATGCAATGAATGTTTTTATTAATGGCAGAATGATTAAGCCCTATCGTATATATAAGGCCATTGATAAGGCTTATAGTAAATATATAATGAGTGGAAGATATCCAATTATTGTCTTAAATATAAAAATGGATTCTAAGCTTATTGATGTTAATGTCCATCCTAGTAAGTGGGAAGTTAGACTATCAAAAGAAATGGAATTAGAGTACTTTATCCAAGAACAGCTTGAAAAGGCTCTAAGAGAAGCAATGAGTGCACCTAGTGTAAAACTGGATCGTGTAATCAAAGAGAAGGTGGAAATTAATACTTTCTTTGATAATGATCTTAATGTTATGGAAGAAAAAACTCCTTATATAAATAATGATATAAGTTTTAATTCTTTAAAAGATGTTGATGATATTACTGAGGAAGTAACAGAAAAAGAAGTTATAAAATTTCCTAATTTAAGACTTATTGGTCAGCTTCATGGAAAATATATTATCTGTGAAGGTAGTGATGGTTTATACTTAATAGATCAACATGCAGCAATGGAAAGAGTAAATTTTGAAAAATTTAGAGATGAAATGTTTAAAAATAATAATTTAATGCAAGATGTACTAATACCTTATGAAATTAAAACTTCCAATGATACTACATTAAGAATTAATGAGCTTAACTTGTGGGTTAAAGAGTTTAATATTGCCTTTGAAGTGTTTTCAATGGATAGCTTAATTGTTAGGGAAATACCAATATGGATGAAGGATATTCATGTTGAGAATTTTTTGAGTGATGTTGTTGACTCTTTTAAAAGTGAGGATAAAATGAGTATGGATGATGCTCAAAAGGATCATCTTGCTAGTATGGCTTGTCATCATTCAATTAAGTTTAATCGTATTTTATCAAATGATGAAATGATGGAAGTTATTGAAAAATTAAGTAAGTGTAATCAACCATATAATTGTCCTCATGGACGTCCAACCTTAATTTGTTTGGATGGAAACAAATTAGAAAGAGAGTTTTTAAGATAATGATTAAGGTTATTGTTATAGTTGGGCCAACAGGTGTTGGAAAGAGTGATTTTTCTATTGGGCTTGCTAAAGCGTTAAATGGAGAGATTATAAGTGGAGATTCTGTTCAAATTTATAAGGGTTTTGATATTGGCTCTGGTAAAATTACAAATGAAGAAATGGATGGTATAAAACATTATGGCATTGATATCTTAGATTCTAAAGAGCGCTATAGTGTAAAAGAGTTTCAAAAGTATGTTAGGGATAAAATAAAAGAAATAAGTGATAGAAAAAAAACTGTGATAATTGTTGGAGGGACAGGCCTTTATATTAAGGCTTGTTTATATGATTATGAATTTAAGGATGAAGAGATTGATAAGAGTGTTTTTGAAAAGTATAATGCAATGACAAATGAAGAGTTGATGGATTATTTAAAAAAAATTGATAGTAGTGAAGCTACTAAAATTCATGTAAACAATCGTAAAAGACTTATAAGGGCATGTATAATATATGATACTCATAAGGTTTCTAAGGGGGATGTTATTAAGTCTCAAAAACATCAATTATTATATGATGCCTATATTGTTGGTTGTACCATGGATAGAGAATTATTATATGATCGAATTAATAAAAGGGTTTTAAAAATGATTGATGATGGTCTAGAGAAAGAGGTTAGATCTTTGACATCTTGTGGGGTTAGCTTTGATGATCAGGCAATGAGTGCAATTGGGTATAAAGAGTGGAAAGATTATTTAAATGATCAAGAAGAGTTAGAGGAAATAGTTAATAAAATTCAATCTAATTCTCGTAAGTTTGCAAGAAGACAGTATACATTCTTTAATAATCAATTGGATGTTAATTGGATTAATATGAATGATGATAATGAAAAGATAAAAATAGTAGATAGTTTAAAGGAGTTTTTAAATGGATGAGGCCTTAGAAAGAGTAGCACTACTTTTAAAAGATGATAACTTAAATATCTTAAATAATAGTTGTGTAATGATTATTGGAATTGGTGGGGTTGGATCTTATGCAGCTGAGGCCCTTGCAAGAAGTGGAGTAAATAATTTAATTTTAGTTGATCATGATGATATTGCTATAAGCAATTTAAACAGACAAATTCATGCCACAGTTAATACTATTAATCGAAAGAAGACTGAGGCAATGAAAGAGCGAATTTTATCAATAAATCCAAAGTGTAATGTAGAAGAAATACAAAGTTTTTTTAGTAAGGATTTAGAAAGTATTTTTAATAAAAAAATAGATTATGTAATAGATGCTATTGATACTGTTTCTTCTAAAATAGATATTATTGAAATATGTCATAAATATAATATTAAATGTATTTCATCACTTGGTATGGCTAATCGTTTAGATCCTAGTAAGATAATTAAAACAACCCTTGATAAGACATCTTATGATCCTTTAGCTAAGGCTTGTAGACAGCTGGTTAAAAAAAGAAATATTAAGTATAAGATAAATGTTGTTGTATCACTTGAGATGCCAATTAAGCAAAATATTGAAGTCAATTCTTGTGGAAAAACCAGAAAAGAGAAGATACCTCCATCTAGTATGATCTTTACTCCAGCTACTGCTGGATTATTGTGTGCTAGTATTGTTGTAAGAGATCTATGTAATATTAAATAATGCTGTAATTATTCAGTGATAAATTTTTATTGACACTAAAGTATAGATAACATACTATAAAAAAGAAAGAGGTAATTTTTATGAAATACATATTTATTGATATAGATGGAACACTGCTTAGCCATAAGTTAAATAAGGTTCCAGAATCGGCATTATTAGCCCTTAAAAAGCTTAAGGAAAATGGTCATCGAATATTTATTTGTACTGGAAGAGCTTTAGCGACTTGTCGTGATTTTTATGATTTAGATGTTGATGGTTTTGTCTTTAATGCTGGAGCTCTTGTATATGCTAATAAGCAAAGAATTTACTCTAATAGTTTTAGCTCTTCTGAGAGTAAAGTAATAATTGATCTAATTGATAAGTATGGCTTGGGTTATATGCTTGAGGGTGAGGCTGGCTGTTATCACAATGAACTGGCTAAAATTAATAATGAAGAGTTTGTAAGAAGTCATTTTAAGGAACTTGAGTTAGAACAGGCCTATTTAGAGTTTAGAATGTATTCTCTTGATTATCATGATCCAAGAGATCCAATCTATAAGATTTGTTCATATGGATCGGATCGAGAATTATTTGAAAGGTTTATGTTAGAAATTCCAAGTGAGTATCACTGTGTATTAATGACTGGTGAAGTTGATAGTGATCGCATTGGATTAGAACTTACACTAAAGGGTGTTAATAAAGCAACTGCAGCAAAAAGAATTTGTGAGTATTATGGTGCTACATTAAATGATGCTGTTGCCATTGGAGATAGTATGAATGACTATGAAATTATACGTGATTGTAAAATTGGTATAGCCATGGGTAATAGTACTGATAAAGTAAAAGAAGTTGCTGATTTTGTTACAGATGAAGCTAGTAATGACGGACTTTATAAAGCTTTTAAGAGTATTGGATTAATTTGAAGTGATAAAAAAAGTAACGATAATAATTATAAGGGGTAATAAATATGAATAATTCTGAACCTAAGGTTAAATCTTTATATAAGGCATTACAAATTTTAGATTGTTTTTCTGTTAAAACACCAGAGCTTGGAATTTCTGAAATAGCAAAGAAATTGCAAATGAGTAAGAGTAATGTCCACTCGATTGTTCAAACAATGGTATATGCTGGATATCTAAAGAAAAATTTATCATCAGAGAAATATGGACTAACTAATAAGATGTTGGAATTTTCATATATTATAACCAATCAATTAAGCTATCAATCAAGTGTTCAAATTAGTATGAAAAAACTAGCAAGCAAGGTAAGAGGTGTCATCTATTTTGGTGTACTTCATGGTAGCTATGTTTTATATATGTTTACAACCTTATCAGATATTCATGATAATAACATTATAGTGAGATCAATAATGGGTGAGAAAGCTCCTTTATACTGTACATCTTTGGGAAAGGCTCTTTTGATGAACTTAGATGAGGAGGAAATCCTAGAAAGAGTTCAAAAACTAGAAAGAATAAGTTACACCCCTAATACTTTGTTAACTGATAAGCAGTTATTAGATGACTTAGCTCTATCAAAGTCTAGAGGATATACTGAAGATGATGTTGAGCATGAGGCAAATGTTAGATGTGTGGGTGTTCCGATATATACCCATGCAGGAAAACTAATTGGGGCAATGAGTGTATCAGGATTACCGGTTAATATATCTGAAAAAGAAATGACGGAAGTAGTAAAGGCACTACAGGATGCAGCAACAGAAATAAGGGCTCAAAACTAAAATACTTTAATACTTAAATATTTGTAAGCTCAACCAAAATAAAAGACAATAAAGGAGATTTGTTATATGAGAAAAATAAAAAGAACTTTTATAATTTTTACACTTTCGACTTTGTTGTTGACAGGTTGTAGTAACTACGAAGATATTAAGTATACATTTATTTATACTGAACGTTATACTTTAACTGGGTTAGATCCATCCCTTATTGTTGGTTTTGATGAAGATGGGAAATTTATAAAGAGAAAACAAGTTTGGGGTACAGAACACTTTAATCTAATAGATGCAAATCAGAATTTAGTAATAAATAATGGAATGATGAAGGGTTATATAAGTGAAAACTGGGATATAAAATATACAAAATTTGAAGAAAGTAGAGGAGTTATTGAAAGGAATGATGCCTTTTATCACAACGATGTACTGTACTATATTTACAATGATGGATTTTCAGATGGTAAGTATTCTACTAAAATTGAGAAAGAAGGATCTGATGTTGTTGATATTAATGGATATCAATATTTCCATTTAATAAATGGAAAATCTCTTTATCTTGCGGTTGCTCCGCTTAAGGCAGAAGGTGACTTTGACAAATGTAAGTTAATAGAAATAAATTTAGATGATATGAGTATCAAAAGAGAACAATTTATTGATATGGAACGTTATCCTGGTAACCTTGAATCAATTAGTGGTGTCCCATTTTTAGTAAATGGCAATATGGTATTAATAAAACCTAAGCGCCATGGTGAAGGGGAAGAAAGCGAATATTATTTGTTTGAAATAAATTTAGATGATTTTAAAGTTATAAAACAAATAGATGTAACTAATCAAATAAAAGAAATAGGGCATAAATTACATACATACTTTGAATATAAAGGAGATGCATACTTTATATCGGATAATAATAAAGTTATGAGAATAGATTTAAATAGTGAAGAAATATTTGTGGAAACAGGTATTGAAATTCCCAAAGAGTTTGATGCATATCGGGTAATATATAATAAAGATAACA
>JBKEBK010000013.1:0-47434 GCA_047973125.1 Anaerorhabdus sp.
CTGCCAATTTAAATTATTTAAGGGTATTATCTATTAGATAACAGTCTTTTTTTTGTATTTTGAACTAATATTGAACTGATATATTGCTTTTTAAGAAAATAATACTCAAAAATAAAAACAGTATAGATATCATACATTATTCTTTATATTAGTTAAGGTGGTCAATTCAATAATGATATACAACACTTTGCAATACCACTAACTACTTCAACAAATAATACAGTTGAGATTCATCTAAATAAATTTGTTATTGATATAAATAAAAAAAATAAAGCATTAATATTTAATGTAGTAATAGTTTAAGACAAATTTGCGGAAGTATTGTATAATAGATAATATAGATAAATGAAGAAAAATTTGGAAAAATTTCAGAAAGGTTTGGTGATTTTTATGAAACAAGAAGAAGAAAAAAAATTAGGTTACTTTGAAAGAAAAAGTATCCTACAAGAATTAAAAGAATCAAATGAAGAATTAGTAGAATCACAAAAAGAATTAGTAGAGGAACATAATAGATTTGTAGAATCACAAAAAGAATTAGTAGAATCACAAAAAAGTTTAAAAATTTCAAATCAAAAATTGATAAAGGCAGTTTCGAAATTATTAAAACAATTAGGTGTTGATGATGATTATGAGTTTGATTTATAAAAAATAATTTATAAGAAACGAAGATATTAATTTATCTTCTTTTGTATTAAAGAGAGTAAAGAAGTATAAAAAAAGATCATGTGAAGAGAAAGTGCATTTATATTAATGTCACTATTACCTTTAATTTCAATCTTTGGTGCAATTACATTAATATTCACTACTACATTAATGAAAATATTATGTTGAAATATCGGGATATTTTATGTATGATATATTCATGCCGCCTTGGTATAGTGGTAACACACATCCATGGTAAGGATGAGCGAGCAGTTCAATTCTGCTAGGCGGCACCATAGTCGTTTAAACCCTACATCTGTAGGGTTTTTATTTTATCTTAAACTTTTTATATAATATCAAAACTATCTATTAAATTAAGCATTGTATTGTTTTAATATCTGTATCTAGTTTACTAGTATATAATAGTCTTTACTTTGTTCCGTTTTAAACGAAACTGTATTTTTTTTTTTAGTAACTACACCACACAAAAAGTTGTCTACATATCATTTCTTCAAAGTCTTAATATATTCATAATAATTCAGTAGGTCTTCCATTTGTTCTTCAGATAAACCATCCTCACTGCCACTTACAGCAAATTTGAATTCTTTAAATCGTGGATCATTTTTTAATGAATTTGTATTTTCTTGCAACAATTCTTCCTTTGATACTTGTAAGAATTCTGCAAGTTTTGTTAAGTTGTTTGGACCGGGAAAGCCTGTTCCATTTTCCCACCTAACTATTGCTTCTTGTGTAACTCCTAAATGTTCAGCCAATTGTTGCTGTGACATTTCTGGATATTTCTGATTTATTAACCTTTTTAAATTTTCATTAAACATAAGATACCTCCTAGATATTAATTATACTAGCAAAAGTTGTTAAATGTACGATGTTTTTAAAAAAAATAGTGAAAAATTTTAGTGGGTAAAATATAGATGTAAGAAATAAGAGATTAAGAAAGGCTAGATTACTTATCTTTTTTTAACTTCTATTCAGTTAATAGAAACTCTAATATCTTGATTAACATCACGCACTTTATATCTCATCTTTTATAAATAAAGCATGTTATTACAATATAATTATTCAAAATTTAATTACTTATTATTTTATAAAGAACTATATTGAAGTGTAGTTTGATACATTAAGAAATTTATCATCATTTATTCATTAAAAATGCAATTATTTTAGTCATTACGGTTGATTAAAATAGGTTATTAGATTATAGTATAGATAGTTAACTAAAACAGTTAATCTTAAATTAAAAAAGGAGAAAAAATCATGGAAAAACAAGTTGTTAGTGGATTAAATCAGTATTTAGCTGATACAGGAGTACTTTATATTAAGTTACATAACTTACATTGGAATGTTGTTGGAAAACAATTTAAACCAACACATGAATATTTAGAAACATTATATGATGGTTTTGCTGAAATTCTTGATGAAGTTGCTGAGGTATTAAAAATGCATAATGAAACACCTCTTGCATCTTTGAAAGACTATTTATCAGTTACAACAGTTAAGGAAATTCCTTCTGTTGAATTATCAGTTGAAAAGGTGTTAGAAATTTTAGAGGCAGATATTGAACTTATGAAAAACACTGCTGAAGATATTCGCACTAAAGCTGATGAAGCTGGATTATATGATGTTGTTGCAGTATTAGAAGCTCACTTAGGAAATTATGTTAAGACACTTTGGTTCTTAAATGCTATGGGTAAATAATCTAATATATTGCATATTAAATTAAAATGAAAAGAAATGATCTAATATAAGGATATTGGATCATTTTTTATTTTTAAAATTAGTGTATAATTAAAAATAATCAATATTACTAGAAATAGGAGTGATGTTATGGAAAAAAATGAGAATAAAAGAGTTTTGTTAGTAGGATTAGATTATGGTGAAATTGATGATATTGATTACTCGATGGAAGAGCTAAAAGGATTAAGTGTTGCTGGTAATTATTGTGTTATTGAATCAATTACTCAAAAAGTAGATCACCATCATAATCATACATATGTTGGAAGTGGTAAGTTGTTAGAAATTGCTGACTTTGTAAAAGAAAATGATATAGATGTTGTAATTTTTAATGATGAGTTGTCACCGCTTCAAATTAGAAAAATAGAGGAAGTAATTCCTTGTGAACTGCTTGATCGCACCTTACTGATTTTGGATATATTTTCATTACGTGCTAAAACAAAAGAAGCAATGTTGCAAGTTGAAATTGCTAAGCTACAGTATCTTTTACCAAGACTTGTAGGATCAAGAATTAATTTAGATCGTCAAGGTGGTGGATTTAAAAATCGTGGAGAAGGGGAAACAAAATTAGAGCTAGATAAAAGAAGAATAGAGTCTCAGATTCATAGTAAAGAAAGGATATTAAGTCGATTAGTTCATGATCGTAAGCTTTCTAGAAAAAAACGTCAAAAAAGTGGTAATAAGGTTATTGCACTTGTTGGATACACTAATGCTGGTAAGTCAACATTAATGAATTGTTTGCTTGAAAAAAGTAATAATGATAAGGCTGTTTTTGTTAAAGATATGTTATTTGCTACTTTAGAAACAAAATCAAGAAAAATTATTTTTAACAATAAAAAAGAAGCAATCTTAACAGATACAGTTGGATTTGTAGATAAACTTCCTCACCAACTTGTAAAAGCATTTAGATCGACATTAGAAGAGGTTAAGGAGGCTGATCTTTTACTTCATGTTATTGATTATAGTAATAATAGCTTTGATAATCAAATGCAAACAACCATTGAGGTATTGGCTGATCTAGAAGCAAATAATATACCCATATTAAATGTATATAACAAAGTAGATAAAACAAATAACACCTATCCTATAAATAAGCAAAACGGGGTATATATTTCTGCTTATTTAAATGAGGGAATAGATTTATTATTAGAAGAAATTGAAAAAAGACTATATGGTGATATAAGTATCATTGACTTGAAAATACCTTATAGTGATGGAAAGATTATCGATGAAGTATATAATAATTATAATATATACAAAGAAAATTCAACTGATGAACACTTGGAAATATCAATTTATGTCAATAAATGTGATATAGAAAAATTTATAGATTATCAAAATTAAAAAAAGCTTTAAAGTAATAACTTAATAGTTCTACTTTTAAAGCTTTTTATTTATTCTTATCATATATAATTTTCATACCCTTAAAGGCTAAGTGTGGATCATATTCATCAATTAATTCTGTTTCAGCAGATATGATTCTTCCAAGACCTCCGGTTGCGATGACTTTAATATCATCAGTTTTAAGCTCTTTTATCATTTCTTTGATGATGTACTCAACTTGGCCGATATATCCATACACAACTCCAGCTTGCATGCCGTGTATGGTGTTTTTTGCTAAAATAGAATTAGGTTTCTTGATTTCAAACTCTGGAAGTTTTGCGGTTTGTGACCATAGAGCTTGAGCAGAAATTTCTAGACCTGGAGCAATAACAGTATGGCAAAAAACTCCACTTTTGCTTATATAATCAAATGTTGTTGCTGTTCCAAAATCAATGATAAGGCATGCTTTATGGTATGTGTAATATCCAGCAGCAACATTAACTATCCTATCAGCTCCTACTTCTTTTGGATTATCGGTGTGAATTTGTACACCAGTTTTAATTCCAGGTCCAATAATAATTGGCATCTTATTAAGATATTTTCTGATGCAGTTAACTAAAGAGTGCATAATTTTTGGTACAACACTAGCAATAATTATATCCTCAATATCTTCTGGAATAATATTGTTTCTTTCAAGTAATGTACTTAAACAAATTTCATACTCATCCGAAGTTCTAGGGGTTTTAGTTGTTAATCTAAAATTTCCAATTATTTCAGATCCGTTTAATATTCCCATAGTAATGTGGGTGTTTCCAACATCAATTGTAAGTAACATTATCTTTTTCTCCTTTTAAATCATTACATTTTTTAAGAATTTCAATTGCACATTCTTCCTTTGTTTGTGTTGGGTATTCAATTTCTTCTTTTTTGCTTATGTAAGTAATTTTATTGGTGTCTTTTTTAAAGCCAGCATCTGCATCTGTTAAGTTATTTAATATAATACAGTCACAATTTTTATCATATAATTTACTTCTAGCATTATCAATAGCATTTTCTGTTTCCATAGCAAAACCGCATAATATCTGATTTTCATTTTTATAGTTACCTAGATATTTTAAAATGTCTACTGTAGATTTTAAATCAATTGAAGACAATTGATCAGATTTTTTAATCTTTTGATTTCTTATATATAAGCTAGTAAAATCTGCTACAGCAGCACATTTAATAATAATATCTTGATCAAAGTAGTTTTTCTTCACTTCCTCATACATATCTTGTGCACTGATAACATTAATAATATTGACATCTACTGGTTTCTCAATTGAAACTGGACCACTTACTAAGGTAACTTCTGCTCCAAATAGGGCTGCCATTTTTGCGATAGCGTAGCCCATTTTTCCACTAGAATGATTTGTAATAAAACGAACTGGATCAATAGCTTCTTGAGTTGGTCCAGCTGTAACTAGGATTTTTTTACCATGTAAAAATTTTTCACTTATTAAAGCTTTTTCAATGTTATACTCGATAATTGAGATATCTGCTAAACGACCTTGTCCTTCATCTCCACAAGCAAGAAAACCATTTTCAGAATTTACAACTATATATCCTAATTCTTGGCATTTTTTTAAATTTTCTTGAGTTACTTGATTTTCTAACATCCCAGTGTTCATTGCTGGGCAGATTATTTTCTTACATTTTGATGCAAGAAAAGTTGTGCTTAACATATCATCAGCAAGCCCGTGAGTAAATTTTGCTATAGAATTTGCTGTTGCTGGAGCAACCACAAATACATCGGCTTTTTTTGCAAGTGATATATGTTCTACATCATATTGAAAGTTTCTATCAAAGGTATCAACACTTACTCTATTACCACTTAATACTTCAAAGGTATTTGGATGAATTAAATTTGTTGCGTTTTTTGTCATTATGACATGAATGTCATAACCTTTTTTCTTTAAATTACTGACTAATTGACAAGTCTTAAATGCAGCTATTCCTCCTGTTACTCCAATTATAATAGTTTTACTCATGATGTGTCCTTTCTATACTTTTGTAAACTCCTTGGTATATTAGTGGGCAAACAAAGCCAGCTAATAAAGATTCAGCAATAGAGTTAGTTGTTAAAATTGTTATAATAAATGTTATTAAATAAGTTGGGTCCATTCCTTTTGCACTTGCATAGCTATTACCAAAAAATAAAGCAATCATTCCTAATACTAATACTGAATGAATAATTGTTGCTAGTGCGGCATTAATTAATCCGGCTAAGTTACGATTGATATTTTTTCCTTTTAAAAACTCAAAGAAAAATCCACTGAAGTAGCCAAGAAAAATTCTTGGAGCAAAAACAATTACAAGACTTAAAATATTTCCGCTGTAATTACCAAGCGAGTAAAATGGTGTAAATACAAAGGATGTAATTGTTGGTTGAAAAGTATTGATCATAAAACTTAAAAACCCAAAGACTAAACCAATACCTGCTCCAAATCGTTTACCAAATAACATACCTGCTAAAATGACGGGTAAGTGTAGGGTGGTTGCACGAAGTGGTCCTATTGGTACAAATCCAAGGGGTGTTAATGATAGTATTATCATTATTGTTGTGAAGAATGAAAAATAAACCAGTGTTCTAATTTTTTTTGATCTCATAAGTCCTCCTGTCGCTTCCATATCGGAATGCAATGAATTAAATCAAAATATACATTTTTAGTATACACCTATTTGGTATATAATAGAAGATGAAAAGAGGTAATATAATGAAATATTTAGTTGTAGGTGATATTCATGGCTCATTAAATGCCGCTAAAAAAATTGAGGCATTAATGAGGACAAAACAATATGATGCATGTTTGATATTGGGTGATATATTGTATCACGGACCTAGAAATCCTATTTTAGATGATTATAATCCGAAACAGGTAATAGAAATACTTAATAGTTTTAAAAGCGAGATAATTGCAGTAAGAGGGAACTGTGATAGTGAAGTTGATCAAATGGTTTTAAACTTTCCAATCCTATCATCATCAAATCAATTTTACTTAAATAATCATAAAGTTTTGCTGATGCATGGCCATTTAAATGATTTTGAATATAGATCTATTCTAAAGCAAAATGATATAGTAATTACCGGTCATACACATCTTTATGAAGCGTGTATAATAGATGGAATATATCACTTTAATGCAGGATCTTTAAGTCTTCCAAAAAATGGAAATGTAGCAACTTATGCTGAATTAACTTTTGACTCATACAAGATTAAAGATTACTCTGATAACACCATAAAAGAAATTGATATAAAATAAAAAGAAATTAATGCGATTTCTTTTTAATTTTTTATTTTTAATGAATGATCCAATCTAAAATTAATGCTTTTGATTTGTTTATTGTTTTGAATATAAACTCTTGTTACTCGATCACTAATTGATGTCATTATCTCATAGGGTATAGTGTCTAGTGTTTTTGAAATTTCAGCTATAGTTATATTTTTTCCAAAAATTTCTACTTTATTATCTTTTGGAAGTGCACTTAGTTTAATCATTGTTTGATCCATGCAAATATTACCAACTATTTTTTCTTTTTTACCATCTATAGATACATCATGTCCTTTATATCTTCTGTTTAAGCCATCTGCATATCCAAAAGGAATTGTAGCAATAATTTCATCTTCTTGGGCCTTGTAAGTTGCACCATAGCCAACAAATTCTCCCTTATTAATTGACTTTATCATTGAAATTTTTGAATAAAGAGCTAAAGAGTTTTTTAAATTGGTATTAAATGATGATATACCAAACATTGATATTCCAAGTCTTGCTGCGTTACAAATATCATCATTAAAAGAAAAGATTGCATCTGAATTTGATGTATGAATGTATTTGAAGTCATAATTTAATTCCTCAATATATTTTTTAAATAGATTATATTGTGCATGAGTTAGAAGTTGATCTTTTTTATCAGAAGATACAAAATGCGTATAAATACCATCAATTTTAATATCATTTTCTAAACATTTTTTAAGACATTCTTTAGCTTCCTCTATCGACTTCACACCAATTCTATTCATTCCAGTATCAACTTTTAAATGGGCACTAATATTTTTTATATTTAACTCTATTAACTTATCTAGCCAAGCAACGTTAGGGATTGTAACTGTAATATTATGTTTTGAACATATTGAAAGGTGTTGTGGATCAACTACTCCTAATATTATTATTTGTTGTTTTAAACCATATTTTCTAAGTGTTATAGCTTCTTCAAGGCTAGAGACTGCAAAAAAATTTATGCCCTCTTCAATTGCGACTTGAGATACCATTAAATCTCCAACTCCATATGCATTTGCTTTGATAACACAAATAATTTCCTTTTTACATGTTTCTTTTGCACGCCTTATATTATACCTAATAGCATCTAGATCAATTTCTAACCAACTTGATCTATACATTATTAAAACACTCTAGATGAATAAAAGGCAGTGTAGCAGGCAATTCCTAAATAAAATAGATCTAGTATACCGATTTTTAAAATCATTGTTTTAAATGTAGGTCCTAATTTACTAAAGAAAATTTCAGCATGTCCTAAGTTTAAATAAAATAAAAATGACATAGAAAATCTTGATATAATATAACAAAGGATAAATAATGCAACAGCAACAATTGAAAAAGATAGGGTTACACCTCTGCCATATTTTTTCATTGTTATGCCAATTACATATGCTGCACCGATATATATCCAATAAAACATAATGTTAAAAATATTCATAAATAAACCAATCGCAACTCCTAAAAGCACTGCGACTATCGCTCCTGCAGTTGCACCTTTTAATATTCTTTCTTGTCTTACTAAGATATCAGAATTAAAAATTTTCATAAATTTACCTCCCTTATACAATTTAATTAATTATAACACCAAAATAGCTAAATATAAATAAATTCATTTTTATCAGATTGTATTTTATAGCTAGTTATCAATACCATGTAGCCGATTTAATATGCTAATGATATAATAATAAAACGAGGTGATGAAAATGAATAAAATTGCAATTATGGTTGATTCGGCAGCTGACATTTCTAATGAAGAGGCTATAGAGTTGGGGATTCATGTAATAAGGATGCCTCTTGGAGTTGGTGAAAAAACTTTTTTAGAATTTGATGAAATAAGTGATGAAGAATTTTTTGAAGCTATGAATAATGGAGAGTCAGTTAAAACATCACAACCAATACTGGGAGATTTAATAAAAAAAATAGATTCGCTGTTAGTTGATTATGATCAAGTTTTATATATACCAATATCAAAGGGGTTAAGTGGTACATATTCAAGTGCTGAAACATTGAGTAAATCATATGATGGAAAACTGGTTGTAGTTGAATCAAGTTATGTTGCATATCCACTTCAATACCTATCAAAAATAGCAAAAGAGATGGCTGATAAAGGAATTGATATAAATACAATAAAAAGTACCATTGAAAATAATATGGATATGTTTGCAGTTATTGTGCCAGAAAATCTTAAACATTTAAAAAAGGGTGGAAGAATTTCTCCAGCTGCAGCAGCACTTGGATCATTACTTAAAATCTGTCCGTTACTAAAATTTGAAGATGGTAAAATTGATGTTTTAGATAAAGTTAGAACTTTAAAAAAAGCATATAAAAAAGCTGTTGAATATTGTGTAGATGTAGAGAATAAAGAGGAGTATCTATGGTATGTTGTTGGCTCTAACTGTGATGAGAGTGTATCAGAATTACAAGAATTTGCTAAAAATGAATCGGGAATTAATTTTGAAACTTCAAAATTAAGAGCAATAATCACAGCCCATACAGGTCCGGGAACTGTAGCTGTAGGTCGTGTTAAAAAGATAAAATATTAATTCAGCAGATGCTGAATTTTTAAATATGAGGTAATATATGGAAGTTATAATAAATGGATATAAATTTAAGGTATATATAAAAAGATGTAACAATAAAAATATGTACCTTAGGGTAAAGGAAGATGGTTTATACGTTAGTGCAAACTTTAAAATTAAAGATCAGGATATATTAAGATTTATAAATTCAAAACAGGATTGGATAATTAAAGCATTTGATAAAAGACAAAAAAGAGTGGGTATGCTATCAAAGGGCGTTGATGCTCCAATTATTTATTTATTAGGAGAAAAGAAATTTGTTAACTACAAACTCTCTAAAAGAAACTTTTTAGAAGTTAATAATGATATAGTTACATTTAATTTAAAAGAAATTGATGATTTACTAATTCAAAAAACCTTTAGTAAGTATGCTAAGAGTAAATTAGAAGAAATTTTAAATGAGAAAAGGAAAAGATGGGATAGACTAATTATAGATTACAAAATAACAAAAGAGGTACAAATTAAAATCAGATCAATGACATCAAGATGGGGAAGTTGTATGGTGAATAAAGGTGTAATAACTATGAATTTATCTCTTATTCATTTCCCTGTTGAATGCATAGATTATGTACTTCTTCATGAATATACTCATTTAATAGTGCCAAATCACTCAAAACGTTTTTATGATGTCATAAAATATAATATGCCAGACTATAAAAATTATATAAATATGTTAAAATAGAATAAAGGACAGGTGTAAATATGAATGATTTAGTTTTAGTTTTAGAAAAAATATTAGATTTTGGAAGAAATATATTTATTAATGGCTTAGTGTTCACTCTAATTTTATTTTTTGTCTTAATAATTTTTGGAAAAATCATAAAAAAAATAATTCGTAAAGCAATAAGGATAAAACTATCAAAATCAGGAAAACAAATGATTTCCTCTTATTACTTCACTGAGAAAGTTTTAATTTTTTTACTGGATAGTATTATTGTTATTGTTGTTCTTTTACAAATAAGAGGATTCCAACAGGTTGGAGCTGCAATGCTAGGGGCATCTGGGGTAGCAGCATTAGTAATTGGTCTTGCTGCTCAAGAGTCAATGTCTAATGTCCTTGGTGGTTTTTTCTTATCATTTTATCGTCCATTTGATGTTGGAGATTTAATTCATCTTCCAGATAAAAATCTAACTGGAAGGGTTATAGAAATTGGATTTAGACATACAGAAATTGAAACATTAATGAAATCACGAGTAATAGTACCAAATAGCTTAATGAATAATTCTGTTGTAGAGAATAAAGATAAGGGTAGCTCAAATTTTTGCAACTTATTATATTTTGGTATAAGTTATGATAGTGATGTTAATAAAGCCATAAAAATTATTCAAAAGCACTGTATGAATCACCCTGATTGCATTGATGTAAGAAGTAAAAAGGATAAAGATAATAAAGCCCCTGTTGTTCCGGTATTAATGACAGCTTTAAAAGATTTTTCAGTTGAGCTAAGAGCTTCAGTTATGAGTAAAGATGCGGCTATTGGATTTGCAATGTCATGTGATCTAAGGAAAAAAATTAAAGAAGATTTTGATAAAAAGGGGATTACTATTCCATTTCCAACTAATTATATAATTCAAGATGAAAATAAAAAAGTGATAAAATAAAATTTATCACTTTTTATTATGTTTCATTATTAATGCTTCAGCACATCTTACACCATCAACTCCACTTGAAATGATCCCTCCGGCATATCCTGCGCCTTCGCCGCAGGGATAAATGCCAGGGTGTGATACACTTTCAAAATATTCATTTCTAAGTATTCTTATTGGACAGCTTGACTTAGACTCAACTGCAGTAAGAATGGCATCTTCACTAAAGCCTTTAATTTTTGTATTAAAATTATTTAATCCCTCAATCAAAGCTTCATTTATTTCATCACTGAATAAATCTCTTAAATTAGCAAATTTTACTCCCATACAATATGATGGTTTAGTTTTATTTAATTTCGTTGTAATTTTATTATTAATAAAATCTTGTACAGTCTGTATTGGTGCGCTATAGTCTGATCCTCCAAGCTCAAATGTTTGCTTCTCTAGTGATTCAAGATATCTAAATCCGTCCATTACATCATCTTTATAATAATCTTCCTTAAATACTTGCACTAAAATTGCACTGTTTGCATTCTTTTGATCTCTTTTACTGTTACTCATACCATTTACCACTAAAAGATTATCATCGCATGAACTGGGAATTACTAAACCCCCAGGACACATACAAAACGTGTAAACTCCACGCTTATTTTTGCTGGTATGGCTTAGTCTATATTCTGCGGATTTAAGTCTTGGATGATTTGCTAAGGAGTGATAGCGCTGTTTATCTATAAGCTCTTGTAAATGCTCAATTCTTAAGCCTACAGCAAAGTTCTTAGGCTCAATTTTAATATTATCATAGTGCAATTGTTTTATTGTATCTTTTGCACTATGACCGATACATAATATTATGTCATTACAGATAAAACTTTGCTTATTTGTAATAACTAATTTTTTATTGTTTTCTTCTTTAAATGATATAAATTTAGTATCAAAGTAAATCTTACCACCCAACTCAATTATTCTATTTCTTATATTCTTTACAATTTCTCTTAATTTATCTGTTCCAATATGAGGATGTGCCTGATAAAGAATCTTTTTATCAGCTTTAGCATCAACTAAAGCATTCAAAATAAAAGAAACTTTCTCATCCTTTATTCTAGTGGTTAGTTTTCCATCGGAAAATGTACCAGCTCCACCTTCACCAAATTGAACATTGCTTTCATTATTTAAAATTTTATTATTCCAAAAATTCTCAACATCTTCTACTCTTTTATCAACTGCTGATCCTCTTTCAATTACTATTGGATTACAGCCAGCCATAGCAAGCCTTAAGGCAGCAAACATCCCTGCAGGACCAAATCCAACAACAATAGGTGGATGCTCCATTTTATTTAATAGTTGCAAAGGTGCTTTTCGATCTAAAAGTTTTCTCTTTACAAATTGATAATGAAGAAACTTTTCTTCGTTATCAACTTGTGCAAGGACGGTATAAATAAATTTTACATTGTTTTTTCTTGCATCAATTGACTCTTTTAAAATTGTGAAATCATGAATACATTTTTCTTGGCAACTAAGTTTATTTGCAATATGTTTTATAGATAATTCTTCATCTATTGGTGTACTTACTTGGCTAATTTCTATCATGTTTGTTTCTCCTTAAAATAAAGTATAGCATATAAAGGGCGTATTTGTTTTTTTGAATTATCAATCATGATAAAATATCTTATAACAAGCAGTAATTATCTTAAAAATATAATTAATATAAAAAAAAGAAAGGAGCGTATGAATTTAATTCATACAACAATAAAAATGAAAAAAAGTTTTATAAACTTTGAAAAAGAAGTAATTAAAAAAGGGTATCCTCTTTTAGAGAATGTATCATTAAAAGAATATACAAGTTTAAAGATAGGTGGAAATGCAAAATTTTTAGTAGAGCCAAAGTCAAAAGAAGAAATAATTTTTTTATTAAACTGTGCAAAAAAGTATAATGTTCCATTTTTCATAATTGGAAATGGTACCAATGTTTTAGCAAAAGATGAAGGGTATAATGGTTTGATAATTGTTACAAAATCTAACTTTAACACTATTAAAGTTGAAGGAAATATTATCAGTGCTCTATCAGGAGTAAGCTTGATTGATTTATGTGATGTGGCATATGAGAGCTCACTTAGTGGAATGGAGCAGTTATATGGAATACCAGGAAGTGTTGGTGGAGCAATTTATATGAATGCAGGGGCATTTAATAAGGAAATAAAGGACGTCATAATTGAGTGTACTATTGTAGATGATAAGGGTAATATTAAAACGATAAATAAAGAAAAAATGATGCTGTCATATCGTCACAGTGTTTTTACCAATACAAAGGATGTTATTTTAGAGGCAAAATTTAAGTTGGAGTCTAAAGATTCTAATAGTATAAAAAAGTTAATGGATGAGATTTTATTTAAAAGAGTTGATAAGCAACCATTAGAGTATCCAAATGCTGGCAGTACATTTAAAAGACCTGTAGGATATTTTGCATCAGCTTTGATTGAAGAATCAAATTTAAAAGGTTATAAGCATCATGGAGTAATGGTAAGTGACAAGCATTCAGGATTTTTAGTAAATTATAATAATGGATCAAGTGCTGAGTTTTTAGAATTAATAGAAATTGTTAAAGATAAAGTAAAGAGTGATAGTGGAGTAGAATTAGAGTGTGAAATAGAAGTTGTAGAATAAAAATATAATTAAATTAATAACTTTATGTCTTGTTTAATGTGCTATAATGTTTTTAATAGAGGATATTGTTATTTATTCAACAATAAATTAAAGGAGATAAGAAAAGATGAAGGAAAAAAGACCAATCGACTTAAATAAGTATATTAATATTTCTTTAATATTAAATTTATTTATTTTACTGACACCGATAATGTCATTTAGGATACCAAGTGTTGTTACGGTTGTAGAGAATACCGATATTAAACTAAGTGTATTTCTCACTAAAGGACAATTGTTTTTGGAAGAGTTATATAGTTTGATTTTTGAAAGTCTAAATTTTAGAGTTGGTTATTATCTAAGAATTGTTTTATTAGTAATAACAATTATAATGATTATTAAATTTATTTTAAAAGCATTTAATATCTTAAAAATATCCAATAAGATTGATAAAATAATTGATTATTCCTATTATATATCAATTATTGTTTCTTTAGTAATTTTTATAGGGTATAACTTAATTAATGAAGTTTCAAGAATTTATGTAAATTATGCTTATTATGCGCTTGTTGTTATTGCAATAATCAGCTTAATTGCAATAAAAAATGAAAAAATTAAAGTAAGTTTAAATTCAAAATATCTATTATCACTACTTGTATTTCCACTAATTTATAGTTTCTATGTAAGTTTAGAAATACCATTTTTGAAAAGTACGCCAATGGAAACACTCGATTTTCTATTTAACATATTATTTATATTAGAAAATGATATTAATTCTTTACTTCTATGCATTTTACTTATTTTAATTATCGTAGTTGTTGTTGGCTTAGATTATAATAAAAAGATAAATCCTAAACTTTTTGCATTTATTACTATTGCTTATGTTGTTGGATTCTTTGCGATGACATATATTCTTACTACTCTATTTAGCTATAGTCTAATTGTGGGTATCGACATAAAAGTATCGCTTATAACGATTTTGTACTTATGTTTATCGGCATTTGTTTTCATTGATAATTTACTTAAAGTTTATAACAAATAAAGTTATAAGCTTTTTTTATTATATATAATTTCGTGATCCTATTGACACTAAAGTTAGCTAATGCTAACATTGTGTTATTAGCTAAGGGTAACTATAGGGGTGAATAATGAAAATTATATATTTTATTGTAGGTTTATTAATGATGATTATTGGTTCTATTGGAGTTGTACTTCCAGTGCTGCCTACAACTCCATTTTTTTTAGGAGCAATCTTTTTCTTTGGTAAAAGTTCTCAGAGAGTTCATGATATGTTTGTAGAAAGTAAACTTTATAAAGATCATTTTAGTGATTTTGTAAAGAGTCGCTCAATGACTTTAAAATCAAAAATTAAACTACTATCACTAGCAAGCTTTATGATGTTGTTAGCTTTTATATCTGTACAAAATATACACGTAAGGATATTAATAATAGTGTTAGTTATTTTTAAATATTATTACTTTACTTTTAAAATTAAAACAATAAAGGAGTCGTTATGATTAATAAGCGTTTATTAAAATTTGTATCACCTTACAAGAAATATATTTATTATAATGTCTTGTTTCAATGGATAAGTTTAATTTCTCAAATTATAATAATTGGAATTATTGCTAATATGATAAATAAACTTTTTGATAAAACTATTGATAATAATATAGTTTTAATATCAACATTAATTGTAGTTATTTGTTTGATTATTAGATTTGTCATGGATAAATTAATCATTAAAATGTCATTTTTTGCATCTAGAGAAATAAAGGTGAGTCTTAGAAGTGCTATCTTTAATAAATTATATTCTCTTGATGCACAAAAACGCAGTGAAATTAGAAATGGTGAATTAACTCAACTATGTGTAGAGGGTACTAATAATCTTGATGTATATTTTGGTATGTATTTACCACAGTTTTACTATAGCTTATTAGCTCCACTAACACTTTTTATAGTCTTATCTACAATTAGTTTTAAAGCGGCTATTGTCTTGTTAATATGTGTACCAATTATTCCAATTTCTATAATGTTGATTCAAAAACTTGCAAAAAAATTATTGAGTAAATACTGGAATATGTATGGAAATCTTGCAGATAGCTTTTTAGATAATATTCAAGCTTTAACCACTTTGAAAATTTATCAAAATGATCAAAAAAGACATGATATGATGAACAAAGAAGCCCAAAAATTTCGTAGTGCAACAATGAAGGTATTAGTAATGCAGCTAAATTCAATTGCAGTGTTGGATCTTGTTGCTTTTGGTGGGGCTGCAATTGGTATTATAATTTCGATTATTGCATTTAGTAATAATGAAATAACTATTGGAGAAAGTTTTATTATGATTATGTTATCAGCTGAATTCTTTATTCCATTAAGATTACTTGGCTCTCTTTTTCATATTGCTATGAATGGAAATGGTGCTAGTAAAAAGATTTTTGATTTTTTAGATCAGCCATCAGCTAATAACAAAACAAGAAAAATAAATGATAAAGTTAAGACCATAAAAATTAATGATTTAAATTTTTCTTATGATTTAAAATGTAATGTTTTAAATGGTATTAATATCAATATTAATAATAATGGCTTATATGCCTTTGTTGGTGAGTCTGGTTGTGGTAAATCAACACTGGCAAAGCTATTAATTGGAAGTTATAAAAATTATACTGGAAAATTACAAATAAATGAAGATAGTATAAATGAAATTGATAGTAATAATTTAAACTTAAATATAACAATGATAGACTCAAATAATTATCTTTTTAAAGGGGATGTATTTTCTAATTTAGAAGATGGTAAAAAAGATGCTACAGATAAAGAAATGTGGGGTGTATTAGAAAAGGTAAACTTAAAACAATACTTTATGCAACAAGAGGGATTAGATACAAAAATATTAGAGAATGGTAGTAACCTTTCAAAAGGACAAGCTCAGCGTTTAGCACTTGCAAGGGCACTTTTACATGATTCATCAGTATACATATTTGATGAGGCAACATCAAATATTGATGTTGAAAGTGAGATGGAAATACTTAAGGTAATCTATGAGTTATCACTGAATAAAATTGTAATATTTATAACACATAATTTAGCAAATATTTATGATGCTAATACTATATATGTAATTGAAAATGGGAGTATTGTCCAAAGTGGTAAACATCAAGAGTTATGTAAAGAGAAGGGACTATATAAAAAGATGAATGATATTCAGAAAATGTATATGAGTAATGTTAAGGGTGATGTTTATGAATAGAAGAAGAGGATTAAATATTGTCTTTTCACTTATTGTACTTGTTAAGTCAATGGTTTTGTTGATGGTACTTGCAGTAGTATTTGGAGTATTAGGTTTTCTTGCATCAATAGCAATCAGTGTATTAGGTGTAACAGGCATTATTCAAGTACTAAAAAATAATAATGAATACCTAAAAATATTGTTTATGATTATACTATTTTGCTCAGTAATAAGAGGAATTCTAAGATATATTGAGCAAGCATTAAATCATTACATTGCCTTTAAAATATTGGCTATTGTAAGAGATAAGGTCTTTAAAAAGCTAAGAGAGTTAACCCCTGCCAAATTAGAAACAAAAGATAAGGGTGATATAATCACAATAATAACTAATGATACAGAAATGCTAGAAGTTTTCTACGCCCATACAATTTCTCCAGTTTTCATTGCGCTTGTTGTATCACTTATTATGACATTAATTTTTATGAATTATCATTTTATACTTGGCTTTATTGGGGCTCTTGCATATATTACAGTTGGTATAATTTTACCAATGTATACATCTTTTAAAGGAAAAGATATAGGCTATAAACAACAGAGTAAGTTTGCTCAATTAAATGCCTTTGTATTAGAGTGTATAAATGGTTCAAAAGAAGTAATTCAGTATCAACTTAATAATAAAATAAATGATGAATTAATAAATAAGAGTAATGAATATAATGAGTATAATCAAAAAATAAAAAACATAGAGGCATCATCAAGGTCCCTTTTAAATCTTGTAATTATGTCATTTGTATTTTTGATTTTCGTTGTATCACTATATCTATTTAATAGTGGTTTAATTAATCAAACTGATGTAATTATTGTTACCGTAATAATGGCGAGTTCTTTTGGACCGGTTATTGCATTATCCAATTTAGCAAATAACTTACTTATTACCTTTGCAAGTGGTGATAGAATCTTAAACTTACTTGAAGAAGTGCCGCAAGTAATTGAGAATCAAGAGGGAATTGACGAGGATTACTTAAGTACAAAAATAAATAATGTTAGCTTCTCATATGATAATGAAGAAGTTTTAAAGGATATTTCTTTATCATTTAATAAACATGGCATATTTGGAATTAAAGGGAAAAGTGGCAGTGGAAAATCAACTTTATTAAAATTATTAATGCGTTTTTATGATCCCAAGTGTGGCAGTGTTTGCCTTAATGATCAAGATCTAAAAATTTGGAGTACAAATGGGATTAGAAAAACTGAGAGTTGGGTTGGACAAAATGTATATTTACTAAATGATACCATTTTAAATAACATTAAAATTGCAAATGATAATGCCAGTGAAGAAGAGGTTATTAAGGCATGTAAAAAGGCTAATATCCATGATTTTATTATGAGTTTAGAAAAAGGATATAACAGTAAGATCAGTGAGACTAAAGATAATTTATCTGCAGGACAAAAACAAAGGATTGGTCTTGCTAGGGCATTCTTAAAAGAGTATGACCTTTTGTTATTGGATGAGCCTACAAGTAACTTAGATAGCTTAAATGAAGCTATTATCATGAAGAGTATCAAGGAAAATGTTAAAGATAAAACAGTTATTCTTGTAAGTCACAGAGAATCATCTCTAAAAATATGCGATGAAGTAATTAATTTAAAGGGAATAAAATCATCATGACAAAAGATAATGAAAAGAAAATTGTATCAAAAATGATTAAAATATACTGTAGTAAAAAGCATAAAAAAAATCTATGTAAGAAGTGTAATGAACTACAAGAGTATGCAATTAAAAGAGTTGATAATTGTCCGTTTTCTGATACAAAAAAATTTTGTTCAACTTGTAAGATTCATTGTTACACAAGTGATAAAAAACAAGCAATAAAAGAAGTTATGAAGTTTTCTGGTCCAAGACTAATTATTTATCATCCGATACTTGTTTTTTTACATTTTATTGATTCAATTAAAAAAAAGATTGTTTAAATCTTTTAAATTTTTTAATTAATGGTGGAGCTGCGGGGAGTCGAACCCCGGTCCAAGAGTAGTTCCATATTTAAACATCTACAGTTTATCTTGTTTTAAAGTAAGACAATCAAACGTAAACAAGCCAACAATGATTGAATTTGCTTGTAAAGTTGTCAGGATCAATCACCAAGCTAGATATCACCTTATTCACTATAAGTACTCTACAAGATGTCTAGTGACATACAATCTTATAGGTGGCTGCAACCTTGTAAGGTCTTAGGCAGCGTAAGCTAATCTACTGTTTCCAGTTAATTTGTTTTGGTGATAAGGTCACCACACCACTGCAGTTTAAATTAAACATAAACTTGTCGAAACCATGACAACCCCATGTACTTATAATATAGCTAAAACTTAAAGAAAAGTCAATTTATTTGCATATAAAAAGTGTGGTAAATACCACACTATTTTTATCTTTTTCCTGCAACTAAATCTTTAAGTGTTTTAGAAGCTTTGAATCCTGCAACCTTTGTTGCTTTAATTTTGATTTTTTCTTTAGTTAATGGATTAATTCCATCTCTTGCTGCTCTTTCTTTAACAGTAAATTTACCGAAAGCATTGATGTCTACTGTTCCACCATTTTTTAATGTTGTGCTCATTTCTTCAAAAATATAGTTTACAATTTCATTTGCATCTTTCTTACTTAATTCAAATTTGTTTGATACTTCTTCTGCTAATAACTTCTTTGTTTTGATATCTGTCATCTTTTATTTTCCTCCGTATATCTAATTGATATTTTACCATATCTTTTTTATCATTGCTATAAAAAAATTGATAATGTTTAATAAGCTAAAAAAAACTATTAAAAATTACTTTAATGTGATAGTATAGTGTGAAGTAAAAATTTTTTAAATAAAAATTAGGAGTCAAAAATGAAAATACAATTATCAGATCACTTTACATATAAAAAATTATTAAGTTTTGTTATTCCTTCCGTTATTATGATGGTAGTTAATTCAGTTTATTCGATTGTCGATGGACTATTTGTTTCAAATATTGTTGGAACGATTGCCTTTGCAGCAATAAATTTAATGATGCCAGCAATCTATATAATATATACCATCGGATTCATGATTGGAACCGGTGGTAGTGCCTTAGTTGGTATGAAACTTGGAGAAAAGAAAGATCAAGAAGCAAATGAGTTATTTACATTATTTATAGTCAGTGCAATTATAATGGGTGTAATTTCTTCAGCAATTTGCTTTTACTATATGGAAGATATTGCTATATATCTTGGTGCAAATGAAGCAACACTTGCAGATTGTATACTTTATGGAAGAGTAATGATGATCTCGTGTACATTTTTTATATTACAATGCTGTTTTCAAAACTTTATGATAACAGCAGAAAGGCCTAAAATGGGCTTAATTGTAACTGTAATAGCTGGTGTAAGTAATGTGTTATTAGATTTTTTATTAATGAGTGTTTTTAATTTTGGATTGCTAGGCGCAGCAATTGCTACAGCACTTGCACAAACTATTTCAGCACTTATTCCACTATTTTATTTTTTAAGAAAAAATAATAGTCGTTTACATTTTACAAAATTTAGATGGGATTTTAAAAGTTTGTTTAAGGGATGCTCAAATGGAGCATCAGAAATGCTTTCTAATTTATCTAGATCATTAGTTGGAATATTATATAATATCCAATTAATAAAAATTGCTGCAGAGAATGGGCTTGCTGCTTATGGCGTAATTCTTTACATAACTTTTATCTTCTTTGCGATATTTTTAGGATATAGTTTTGGAGTAGCGCCAATTATTAGTTATAATTACGGCTCACAAAATAAACGTGAAATGAAAAATATATTTAATAAGAGTATGGTTTTAATACTATCGACATCAGTTTTAATGGTATTTGTTGGAATTGCTTTTTCCAAGCCACTATCAGAAATATTTGTTGGCTATGACAAAGAATTACTACAAATGACGATAAGAGGGCTTGTTATTTACTCTTTATCTTACGTATTTACAGGTTTCAATGTTTTTGCATCATCATTTTTTACTGCCTTAAATAATGGCTTAGTATCTGGAGTTTTAGCAATCGTTAGAACAATGATTTTTGAAGTGGGAGCAATCATAATTTTACCGATTTATTTTGGACTTGATGGAATATGGTTTGCGATTGTAGTTGCGGAGGCTCTATCACTTATAATGTCTGTTGCATTTATTATAAAAGGCAATAAGAACTATGGTTATTTACCAAGTAAATAACTTGGACATTTCTTTTTGTTGTGTGATGTGTTAAAATTATAAAAATATCTGGAGGATTATTAAAATGAAAAAAAATAAATTATTTATTATTGCAGCTTTAGCTTTAGCCCTAATTTTTATCTGTACAACTTATATTAAAGTTCCTACACAGTTTGGATATGTAAACTTAGGGGATAGTATGATTTTCTTATTCAGCTCAATTTTACCACCTAGTCTTAGCTTTTTAGTATCTTCAGTAGCAAGTGGTGCAGCAGATATTGTTGCAGGCTATCCTCAATATGCTATTTTCACCTTTATTATAAAAGGGGTGGAAGCATTGTTTGTATCACTAATGATCTACAAATTTGATAATAATAAGATATTAACTTATATTGGGGCTGGTTCAATTTTGGTTTTAGGATATTTAATTACAGACTGGATTCTTTATGGATCATTTGTAATGGCTCTTGGTGGTGTTGTTTTTAATATTGTTCAAGCAACAAGTGCAATTATAATCTCTGCGCTTTTAGTAAAGAGATTAATAACAATAATTAAAAATAAAATATAGGAGAAATTCATGGATATTATTGAGATATTAAAGGCTATTATTTTAGGAGTTATTCAAGGTATAACTGAATGGCTACCAATAAGTAGTACTGGTCATATGATTTTAGTTAATGATTTTTTACCCATGAGTGTCTATAAAGATGTTCTAATCAATAAAGAATTTGTTGATATGTTTTTAGTTGTAATCCAATTAGGAAGTATTTTTGCAGTATTACTATTATTCTTTCAAAAACTAAATCCTTTTAAAAAAGATAAAGAAAAACAAAAAGAAACCATAGTCTTATGGTCAAAGGTAGCTATTGCTGCTGTTCCAGCTGGAATAATTGGGTTTCTATTTGATGATTTGATTGATACAGCTTTATATAATTCATTAACAGTATCAATCATGTTAATAGTATATGGTATTGGCTTTCTTTGGGTTGAATCAAGAAAAAAAGAGGAAACTACTAAATCTTTAAAAACTTTGAGTTATAAGATGGCATTAATGATCGGGGTGTTTCAAATACTAGCTTTAATACCTGGAACATCAAGAAGTGGAGCAACTATTTTAGGGGCAATCTTACTTGGTTGTAATCGCTCTGTTGCTGCAGAATTTTCATTCTTTTTAGCAATTCCAATGATGTTTGGTGCCAGTTTATTAAAACTATTTAAAATGAAAATGGTGCTAGATGCAACTGGGATAACAATTTTAGTTGTTGGAATGTTTACAGCATTTATTGTATCAATTTTTGCTATAAAATCCCTGATGAAATATATTAGAAATCATGACTTTAAAATATTTGGATTTTATCGAATTGTTTTAGGGATACTAATTATATTAATGTTAGGAGTATAAAAAATTATGGATAAAATCATTTTACTTTTTATTCAAGGTGTTATTTCTTTTTTCTCACCTTGTATTTTAGCTTTGATTCCACTTTATATGGGCTATCTTAGTACAGATGCCAAAGAAACTGATGAATTTGGTAATATTACATATAAAAAGAAAACGATAGTATTATTAACGGTTTTCTTTGTTATGGGTATTAGTACAGTGTTTTTTCTAGCAGGGCTATCAGCATCGGTAATTAGAGATTTATTATTTGATTATAAAATTTATTTTTTAATTATTGGTGGAGTCATACTTCTTATTCTTGGCTTATTTAATTTGGGGCTTATTAATATCCCACTACTTCAAAAAGATATTAGACTTAACTCTAAAAGCTTTTCTAAAATGACAGTAATAAAAGCATTTTTACTTGGATTTTTATTTAGCTTTGCATGGACACCATGTATCGGTCCACTTTTATCAAGTGCAATAATTATGGCTGCAAGTGCTGATAATGCACTAATTGGCAATGCTTATATTTTTGCTTATTCATTAGGATTTGTTTTGTCTTTTATTATTTTTGGATTATTTTCAGAAAAACTATTTAGTTTATTTAAAAATAAGCAAAAAATATTAAATAGAATTGTGAAGATTGGTGGTCTTTTAATTTTGTTGATGTCAGGTTGGCTATTTTATCAAGCATTTAATGATATCAATCATTTAATTGATAATTCACACAATCAAGAAGAAGTTGTTGATACTGATTTAAATGATAGTGACTTAAATGATATTGATAAATTTAGTTTTTCTTTAGAAGATCAAAATGGTGAAATTTACAACTTAAAAGATTATGAGGGAAAACCGATAATTGTTTCTTTCTTTGCAACATGGTGTACATATTGCAAAGAACAAATACAAGTCTTAAAAGAGTTAAGTTTAGATGATAGTATTGAGGTATTTGTAATTGCTAACCCATCATTTAATAATGAAAAAAGTAAAGAAGAATTAGTTCAATATATCATAGATAATGATCTTGAAGATGTTACTTTCTTATTTGATGATACTTCGACTTTATCAAAGTATCGCGTTAGTTCTTATCCAACAAGTTTTATCTTTAAATCAGATGGTAATTTGCTGGGATATATTCCAGGAGCAACCGAATTAGATGTTTTTAATGATTATATAAAACAAGCAAAATAAGAGTAAATTACTCTTATTTTTTTCTTATTAATGCTTGGTATTTATCGGTTGCGATTTCTTTATAGATATCTTTATGGTGTTTATCATACATCATATTTGCCCAGCTACACCATAATAAATTATGAAAATTCTCAAAGATATCTAATTCAATTTTTTTCTTATTCGATAACTCAGCATCAAAATAGTTTTGAAAAAATATTTCTCTTAGCTCTGGATCAGTAATTTGATTTTCTGTTAAGAAGCTCATAACATCAAATAAAGGATCATTATCTTTGCTGTATTCATAGTCAATAAGGTAGTCCTTTTCTTCTGTAAATAAAATATTACCGCTAACCAAATCATTATGACAAAGAATTTTTTCATTATTTACACTTTGATATTTTTTGATTACATCATCAAACTGTGATAAATCAAATAACTCTAAATCTATGTTTTCTTGATATTCTTTTAAAAGTAATACACCATCAAAAACAACATTACTTACAAGCTTTGCACTATGTAATTTCTTTAGTAAAAGGGCAGCTCTTTTTATGGCGTCTTTCTTATCTTTGAAGTCTTTAAATTCAATGGCATTATCAATCCATTTAGTAATTCTAAGTCTATTTGTTTCATTGTAATAAATTTCTATAGCATCAAGATTTAATGGTTTAACTAATGATAGGGCCTTTGCCTCATTGGTAAATGCAAGTGAAGCTAAGTTAGTTGTAACCTCTCTTAGAGCAACCTTTTGATTGTTGATAGTTGCCGTATAAATAGTATTAGTTAAACCTAAGTCTGTTTTATTGAGTTTAATATCTTGATTATAAATTAATTTTAAGTTTTCATAAATGTTCATTATATTTTCTCCTAGCTAATTGAGTAATCAATAAATTAATGATAAACTATATTAAGAGGTAAATAAATGAAAAATAGAATAATTAGTATAATTTCACTGCTATTATTTTTTATATTTAATATACTTTGGATTACTAAACATACAAGATTGATGGTTATAGAACAGATTGCACTAGTTATTTTAAGTGTGACTTTTTACCTAGTTGCAGCTTTCTTTGAAGTTAATAGAATTAAAGATCTTAAAAAGAAAAGTGTTGTAATTAAAACTTTTGCCTTATTTTTACTACTTTATTATCTTTTCTTTATTGCAACAGTAGTATTTTTAGATGGTTATTTTTTCTCAAGAGGTGCATCTTTTGCTTCAAATAAGATATTTTTTAAAACAATAAAATCTTATATGATACAGTTTTCAAATGGTAGAATATTGGTTGCTTTGGGTAACTTAATTGGAAATGCTATCTTACTTGTTCCGCTAGCTCTTCTTTTACCGATGCTAAATTCAATCTTTAAAAAATGGTATGTATTTCTTTTTACTACAACATTTATATCTGCATTTATAGAATACCAACAGTTTAAATTATCACTTGGCTCTGCTGATGTTGATGATATATTGTTGAATGTATTTGGCTCTTTTGTTGCCTTTTTGCTTTTTCAAGGGGTTATTGATCTTTTTGGATTTAAAAATAATAATCTTGAAGATAACCCTAAATAAATTTGATATTTTATTACTTAATTTTTACTCTTGAAACTAACGGTTTTATATAGTATATTTTTAAGTGGAAAGACAATAATAGGGAGAATGAAATGAAAAAAATATTAGTATTATTAGTATTATTAATGGTGTTAACAGGATGTAAAACAAGCACTTCAAATGAATCAAATACTGCAGTACCAACAGATGGCGGTACAATCAAACTTGATAAATTAGAATTACAGTTTGTGCCATCAAAAGATGCTGATGTAATTATTACAGGAACAAAAAATTTACCTGAACTTTTAAAGAATGCTTTATTAGATGAAGGGTATGATGTTGGTGAAATCAATATTACAGTTGGAAGTAACTATGATGCAACAGGAGAAGCTATGGATGCTGGAACTGTTGATATTGGATGGCTACCAGGAGGAACTTATGCTCTTTATAGTGAAGGGGTAGATGTTATATTAACAGCAACTCGTGCTGGATTATCAAATGACTCTGTGGATCCTAAAACTTGGAATGGTGAAGAAAATAAAACATTAAAAACTGATACGGAAGCAACTTATTACCGTTCTTTAATTTATGCTGCACCTACTGAAAAAGGGAAAGCTTTAGCAGCAAAGATTGAAAATGGTGAAGAATTAAGTTGGGAAGATTTAGATAGTGCAACATGGGCAGTTCAAAAAACTTCAAGTTCTGCTGGTTATATTTACCCAACACTTTGGCTACTTGATGCTTATGATAAAAAAATTACTGATTTAAGTAATGTTGTTAACCTTGATTCAGGTTATGGAACAGCATTCTCTCAAGCAGCAGCTGAGCAAGTTGATATAATTGTTTGTTATGCTGATGGAAGAAATGATTACGAAGAAGCTTGGATGCTACCTACAGATGAAACTGATTCAACTGGTAAGGTTGGATTTGGACGTGAAAATAGTATTTGGGAAGAGATGAATGTTATTGGAGTAACTGATGGTATTTACAATGATACTGTTGCTATTTCTAAGGCTAATCCAGATATTTATAATGAAGATTTTATCAAAGCAATGCAAAATGCAATGATTAATGTAATTAAAACAGAAGAGGGTCAAGCAATTTTCTCTGTATATTCTCATACAGGATATGCTTTAGCTACTGATGCGGATTATGATGGAGCAAGAGCGGCTCTTGAAGCAGCAAAATAAACATTATTGAACGGAGTGGTAAAAACTACTCCGTTTTAATGGAGAAATCAAGGAGAATAAATCATGATCGAATTTAAAAATGCAAGTAAGGTTTACCCAAATGGTGTTTGTGGGCTGAAAAATGTTGAATTAAAAATTGAACAAGGAGAATTCTTGGGGATTATCGGATTGTCAGGAGCTGGGAAATCTACACTTATTCGCACTGTTAATAGAATGCATGATGTAACAGATGGGTGTGTAATAGTAGATGGTACTGATGTTAAAAAGTTAAATGGTAAAGCTCTAAGAAAATTTAGAAGAAAAATTGGAATGATTTTTCAATCGTTTAATTTAGTGACAAGATCAAGTGCAATTAATAATGTTTTATCTAGTATGGTTCCAGATTTACCATGGTATAGAACTTTATTTGGAATCTATACAAAAGAAGAAAAATTAAAGGCTTTAGAAGCTTTAGATAAAGTTGGGATCCTTGAAAAAGCTTATACAAGATGTGATCAGTTATCTGGAGGTCAACAACAAAGGGTAGCTTTAGCTCGAACACTTAATCAAAATCCAAAAATAATATTAGCGGATGAGCCAGTTGCTGCTCTTGATCCTGTTACTGCTAAAGCTGTTATGAGTGATTTTAAAAGAATTAATAATGAATTAAATATATCAATATTATTAAATATTCACCATGTAGAATTAGCACTAGAATATACCGATCGAATAATTGGTATTAGGGCTGGAGAAATCGTATATGATGGTCCTTCTGATAAAGTAAGTAAAGAAGTTCTAGAAGAAATATATGGGAAGAATAATGAAGAGAAAATACACTCGCATGGTGATTTATAATGATGAGTGAAGTATTTAATAAAATATTTAAGCCTGAGATAATAACTCTTACTAATGGTAAAACAATTATTAGAAAAAGATCTATCTTACCATTAATTTATTTAATAATAATTTTAGTAATTATTTCAGCACTAAAGTTTACGGAATTTGATGTTTTAATAATTTTTGAAAGAATTTCTCAGATGGGTACAATTTTAAAAAAAATATTTAATCCAAATTTCGCATATTTTCCTAGTGTTATAGGCCCTTTAATTGATACAATTCAAATGTCATTTATTGGAACATTTATTGGAATTGCTGTTGGTTTACCAGTTTCGGTTTTATCTGCAAGTAATATCAATAAGAATAAAGTAATTGTTAGTATTACAAGATTTATATTAGGTATTATAAGAACAGTACCAACATTAATTATGGCTACAGTTTTTTCACTTATTTTTGGTTTAGGTACCTTTGCAGGTACTGTAGCAATTGCCTTATTTACCTTTGGAATTATTAGTAAGATGATGTTTGAGAGTATTGAAACAATTGATCTTGGTCCATTTATGGCTTTACAATCACTTGGTTGTAATAAATTCGAAGCTTTTTGGAAGGCGTGTATGCCACAAATTTTACCGACATACATTAGTCATTCACTTTACTGCTTTGAAGTAAATGTTAGAGCAGCAGCGATTTTGGGGTATGTTGGAGCAGGTGGACTGGGAATCTTAATAAATGAGCGTATTGGTTGGCGGGAATACAATGATTTAGGAATGATTTTATTAACATTATTTATTGTGGTGTTCTTGATAGAGCGCTTAAGCTCAGCCATCAGAAGAAGATTGACTTAGGTGATAGATATGACAATATATGAAATGTTTACTAAGCGTCCAAAAAACTATCGAAACTATTTAGTTTATAGTGTTATTTTGATTGGACTAATTATTTATGCCATGAGTGGTATTGATTATAAGGGTATAACCCAAAAGGGAATGGATGTTGCATCAGGGATAGTTTATGGTATATTACACCCTGATAAAAACCTTTTATTTAGTATGGCCAGTGATGGTGTGTTTATGTTAATGTTAGAGACACTTGCTATTGCAACACTAGGAACAATTATCGGGGCATTACTGGCAATACCTGTAGCATTTTTATCAAGTGAAAATGTTGTTGGAAAGAATGTGGCATTTATTGCTCGAACTTTTGTTTTATTTATTAGAACAATCCCTTCACTTGTGTGGGCTCTAATGTGGGTTAGAGTTACAGGACCAGGAGCATCTTGTGGTATTATGACACAATCCATAGTATCAATTGGGATGTTAAGTAAATTATTTACAACAGCAATCGAAGATCTAGATACAGGCATCTTAGAATCATTAGATGCAGCAGGTTGTAATACCTTTGAAAAAATAAGGGTAGGTATTTTACCACAATTAACTGCAGGCTTTATTTCTACGATAATATATCGCTTTGATATTAATATTAAGGATGCAAGCACACTTGGGATAGTTGGAGCTGGAGGAATTGGTGCTCCATTAATTCAATCAATAAATTCAAGAAGATATTCTATGGTTGGAGCCTTCTTATTTGGAATGATTTTCTTAGTTATGATAATAGAGTATTTCTCAACTAAAATTAGAAAAAGACTGGCAACAGGAGAGTAAAAAAAATGATTTTAAAATCATTTTTTTTATATTATTTTAAACTCTTTTTCATCCTCTTTTATCGTGATTTCTTTCAATTGATATTCTTCTACTTTTATAAAGCTATTTCCTTTTATAATTGCTTTTAAGATATTATTTATGTTTTCATCTTTTGTTTGTAGTTCAAATTCAACACAACCATTTTCCATATTTCTTACCCAACCACTACAATTATATTTATCTGCCAGCATCTTTAAAAAAATTCTAAAACCTACTCCTTGAACTTGTCCTAAAACAACTGCATATATTCTTTTCATTAATGCTTCTCCTTTTAACTTAGTATATCAAATAATTTTAGTAGTTTGAAGTTGTTTTTATGTTATAATTATTATTGATCAAAAGATTGGAGAATTTTATAAATGAGTATAGGTATTATTATAGTTTTAGTAGTTGCTGGCTTAGGGGCAGGAATAGTAACAGGACTTGCAGGAGCATCAGCTGCAACAGTAGTTACACCGCTTCTTGTTAGTTTTACACCGATTGCAGCATATACTGCTGTGGCTATCAGTTTAATAACTGATGTATTTGCATCATTCTTTTCTTTTCTTACATATAGAAAAGCAGGAAATATTAATATTAAAGACGGAATAATTTTAACAATTACTGCCTGTATTGGTGCAGCATTCGGAAGTTATATTTCATCTTTTATTGATAGTAGAGCATTAGGTAGTATTGGTGGGATAATGACTTTAGTTTTAGGAATTAAGTTTTTACTGAATGGTTTAAAAGTTAGGAAAGAATTTGAAAAAGCCAAAAATGATAAAGATTATGTGATACCAGAGAAGAAACAATTTAAAATTAATGGTAATCCAAATGTTGTATCTGGTATAATTGGAATCTTTTTAGGAATAATTTGTGGAGTTGTTGGAGCAGGAGGAGGTCTTATGATCTTGTTTGTTCTTACAAGTGTTCTTAACTATGATACTAAAACAGCTATTGGTACATCGGTATTAATAATGACATTCACCGCTCTTACAGGTGGCGTATCGCATTTTTTACATATGGAACCAATTAATATGATAACCTTATTTATTGGTATGGCTATTACAAGCTTCAGTGCTGTAATTGGTGCTAAGTTTTCAGCAAAGTTTGCCAATGAATCAACAGAAGATACTTTATTAATTATTGTTGGAGCGATATTTATCGTAATTAGTGTACTGATGATTTTAAGAAAAGTACTATAAGGAGAAAGTTTATGAATTATAAAAAAGAATTTACGGAAATATTAAAAGAATATAATGTTGATGAAACAAAAGGGTTGAGTGATGTTGAGGTTGAAACTAGTCGCACCCAGAATGGTAAAAATGAGTTAGATAAGGCAGAAAAGCCAAGTTTTCTAAAAAAAGTATTACTACAGTTTAAGGATGTACTTATTTTATTACTTTTGGCTGCGGCTCTAATATCATTTTTAGTAGATCCTCATGAATGGTTAGAAAGTTTAATTATTGTTATTGTTGTTATTTTTACTGTATTTCTTGGAGTTATTCAAGAGAGTAATGCAGAAAAGTCACTTGAAGCATTAGAAAACATGAGTGCCCCTCATGCAAATGTACTTAGAAATGGACAAAGACAGTCAATAGATTCTAAAGATGTCGTAGTTGGGGAGATAGTTTTAATTGAAGCTGGTGATTTTATTCCAAGTGATGGAAGAATAATAGAGTCACATCTTCTTCAAATTGATGAGAGTACACTTACTGGAGAATCACTTCCAGTCAATAAACAAGTTGAAGTAATTAATGAAGAAAATGTTTCTCTTGGTGATCAAAAAAATATGGTGTTTGCATCAACTACTTGTACTTATGGTCGTGGTAAGGTTGTAGTTACAAGTGTTGGAATGAAAAATGAAGTTGGTAAGATTGCTGGAATGTTACTAAATGATGAACAAACTAAAACTCCAATTCAAATTAAATTGGATCAAATTAGTAAAATCATCGGTATTATGTGTATTGTAATCTGTTTTGTAGTTTTCTTCTTAGAGTATCAATCAGGAATGGGATGGCTAGAGGCTTTTAAAACATCGGTTGCATTAGCTGTTGCAGCAATCCCTGAAGGATTAGCTACAGTTGTTACTGTTGTGCTTGCTCTTGGAGTAAGTAAGATGGTTAAGAAAAATGCTATTGTAAAATATCTTCCAGCAGTTGAAACATTAGGTTCTGCTAGTGTTATTTGTAGTGATAAAACAGGTACCCTAACTCAAAATAAAATGAGTGTAGTTAAAGTTTATCAAGAAAAGTTTGGTTTAAATGACTTTAGTGGTAAAGAGAGTGATTATCAAGAAATGCTTAGATACTTTACTCTTTGTTCTGATGGAGAGATTAAAATCGAAAATGATAAAATTATCTCGCTTGGTGATCCAACTGAAACGGCATTAGTTGAAGCTAGTTATAAACTACAAGAAACAAAAGAAGAGTTATATAAAAAATATAAGAGAACAAAGGAATTGGCTTTTGATTCAGAGCGTAAGATGATGAGTGTTGTCTATGAAGTTGATGGAAAATATTTATCAATTACAAAGGGTGCTCCGGATGTTGTATTATCAAGAAGTAAAAATAAAACTGATGAAGCAATTAATATCAATGAGCAACTTGGAAAAGATGCTTTAAGAGTATTAGCGGTTGGAATTAGATATTGGGATAGTATTCCAGAAATTAAATCTGAAATTTTAGAATCAGACTTAGAGTTTGTTGGACTTGTAGGTATGATTGATCCTCCTCGTTTAGAAGTTAAAGATGCGATTGCTAGTGCTAAAATTGGTGGTATAAAAACTGTAATGATTACAGGAGATCACATTGTAACTGCAACTGCTATTGCAACTCAACTGGGAATATATGAAGATGGTCACATGGCAATTACTGGTACTGATCTAGATAAAATGAGTGATGAAGATCTAAATCGTGATGGAGAGAAAATTAGAGTTTATGCAAGAGTAGCACCAGAGCACAAGGTTCGTATTGTTAATATGTGGCAAAACAAAGGTCATGTTGTAGCAATGACGGGTGATGGAGTAAATGATTCACCAGCTCTAAAAGCTTCAGATATTGGATGTGCTATGGGTATAACTGGTACAGATGTATCAAAAGGTGCAGCAGATATGATTTTAACAGATGATAACTTTGCAACAATTGTTGAGGCGGTAAAAGAGGGTCGCACAATTTATGCAAATATTAAAAAGAATGTTCAGTTCTTACTTTCTAGTAATATAGGAGAGGTATTTACAATATTTATGGCATCACTTCTAAGTGTGATTGGATTTAACTACGGTGTTCCTTTAATGCCAATCCATTTATTATGGGTTAACCTAATAACTGATTCACTTCCAGCGTTTGCTCTTGGAATGGAACCTTCAGAAGATGGTATTATGAATAAAAAACCAAGAAGTAAAGATGAAAGCTTCTTTGCTAATAACTTAGGAGTTACAATAGTTCTTCAAGGTATTATGATTGGATCTTTAACACTTATTTCTTATGTTATAGGTAATCAGGTTAATCATGAAATTGGAATGAGTATGGCATTTATGACATTATCGATGGGACAACTATTTCATTCATTTAATGTTAAGAGTTCTTCATCAATTTTCTCAAAAAATATTTTTAACAATAAATATTTATGGTATTCGTTTGGACTTGGGATTGTACTACAATTAATTGTAATGTATACTCCTGCAAATACAATATTTAATCTTGTAGCACTAGATTTACCATTCTTTACAACAGCATTTATTTTATCAATGTGCCCAGTTCTAATAATGGAAGTTGTAAAATTATTTTTAAAAAAATAGAAAAATTAAAATAGTGTTTGATAGATCCCTTTAAAGTAGACAACTTAAATAAGTGAAGTTGTTTCTGTAAAAAGAAGGGATCTTTTCTTATGGAGAAAAAGTAAGTTTACACCTTAACAGAAGGGAGAAACACTACTAAAATAAAAGGTTTAATCTTTTTAGTATAAGAAATACTTTGTTATGAGGTTTAAGTTAAGAAAATTTAAAAAGCTTCTTGATTTTGATATGTTTGATGTGTTATTGTACTTATATTGATAAGGGATGCTATCCTTGGCCAGAAAAAGCCTCTACTTTGCGAATAGAGTATAATGCGGCTGAGGGTGGCACCTTATCTTTTTTTATTTTTTAGATAATTTATAGACAGCGATTAAATCGTTGTCTTTTTAATTGAGTTGCTTTTTTTCTTATCAGTTTTTGTGTTGAATTTAAAGAATATATTATAGTACTTAAACATCTTAATGCTTATATTAAGGTGTTTTTATTTTATGTAAATTATTACATTATATGAAATATTTTACATTTTATTATTGACAATTTACAGAAAACTTTATATACTTAAAAAATAAAGGGGGAAATTATATGAAATTATTAAAGAAAAGTTTAGTGTTACTTCTTGCATTAGTATTAATTGCTGGTTGTCAAAGCGCTCCTGAGAAAGAGCCGAATGAAACAGGTGGTACTACTGAAGAGAAAAATAGTGTAACTATTGCTACTGATACTGATATTCAGACAATGGATTTAAGTTTAGCTACTGATGGAACTTCATTTGTTGCGATTAACTTAGGGTTTGCTGGTCTTGTAGAAATGGATGCCAATAATCAACCAATTCCTGATATTGCAAAAAGTTGGGAAGTTAATGAAGATAAAACAAAGTATGTTTTTAATCTAGTTGATACTGCTTGGTCAAATGGAGAAAGTGTTACTGCTCATGACTTTGTTTATAGCTGGAGAAGATTACTAGATCCAAGTGTTGCTAGTGAATATGCATTTATTATGTCAGTTGTAGGTGTTAAGAATGCTAGTGCAGTTAATAGTGGAGAGATGGCACCTGAAGAATTAGGGGTTGTTGCTCTTGATGATAAAACTTTAGAAGTTACACTTGATAAACCATGTGATTTCTTCCTTGGATTACTTGCGTTTCCATCGTTTTTCCCACTTAATGAGAAATTCGTTGAAGAGCAAGGTGATCAATATGCAACATCTGTTGATAAGATGCTGTATAGTGGACCATATGTAATGGAATCATGGATTCCTGGAAATGGATATGAGTTTGTAAGAAATGAAGGCTACTTTAATCCTGAGGCTGCTCCTATGGATAATGTTAACTTTAGATTTATTCAAGATTCTCAAACAGCAATGCTAGAATATCAATCTGGTAATATAGATGTTGTTAAGCTTAGTGGAGAAATGGTTGATGCTTATAGCTCAGATCCAGGCTTTACAACAAGACTTCAAGGATATCTATGGTATTTGAGTATGAACTTTGAGGTTGAAACACTGCAAAACAATAAATTAAGACATGCGATTAGTTATGCAGTTGATCGTGAAACAATTGCAACACTTGTACTTAAAGATGGTTCAGTTGCAGCAAAAGGAATAATCCCAATAGTTTTAGCTACAGGACCAGATGGAAAAGATTTCCGTGATAGTGTCGGAGAATTAGTAAGTTATGATCCTGAAAAAGCGGCTGAATTATATGAAGAGGCTAAGGCAGAGTTAGGATCTGATGTTACTTTAGAATTATTATTCGAAGATACTGAGGCGAGTAAGGCTGTTGCTGAATATATTCAAAGTAATCTAGAAACTAATCTTCCTGGAATGACTGTTACATTAAATAGTAAACCTAAGAAAACTCGTTTACAACTGCAACAAAATCAAGAATACGAAGTTGCACTTCACCGTTGGGGTCCAGATTATTCAGATCCTCAAACATACTTAGACTTATTCTTAACAGGCTCTGTTAATAACTATGGTAAGTATGAAAGCGAAGAATATATGAATTTAATGATGGAAGCAACAGAGGGAGAAACTGCAACTGATTCTAGTGCTCGTTGGGAACTATTAAAACAAGCAGAAGAGCTTCTAATTAAAGAAGATATGGCAGTTGTGCCAGTATATCAAAATGGTGGTGCTGTAATGATTAATCCAGTAATTGAAGGAATTGAATTCCACAGTGCTGGTATTGATAACTATCGTCATATAAAACTAAAATAGAGTGAGTTTCACTCTATTTTCTTGAAAGAAGGGATAAAAATGGGAAAATATATTTTAAAAAGATTTTTAATTAGTCTGGCAACGCTATTAGTTATACTATTTATATTGTTTTTGATGCTTGAGTTGATGCCAGGTTCTCCATTTAATGATGAAAAAATAACTGAAGCACAAAGAATATTGCTAGATGCAAAATATGGCTTAAATCAGCCTTTAATTGTTAGGTTTTTCAATTATGCTAAGAATATGTTACAGGGTGATTTTGGAGTGTCTTATGTAATAAATAAGAATTTTCCTGTAAGTGCTATGGTTTTTGATCGACTAATGATTACTATTAGAATTGGTTTTCAAGCAATGTTTCTTGGAAGTCTTGTGGGTTTAGTGTTAGGTGTTATTGCAGCACTAAATCACAATACATGGATAGATACGGCTTGTTCAGCAATCTCAATAATTGGAGTAAGTGTTCCATCATATGTATTTGCACTAGGTCTAGCTTATTTTATTGGTTTTAAACTTAATTTATTTCCAATACTCTACAATATAAATAAGCCTAGCTTATCATCGGTACTACCAACAGTATCGCTATCACTATTCACAATAGCCAATATCGCAAGGTTTACAAGATCTGAAATGATTGATGTATTAAATTCTGATTATATCCAACTTGCGATGTCAAAGGGTATAAAAAACTGGAAACTAGTAATTAAGCATGCACTAAGAAATACTCTAATTCCAATTATTACAGTAATGGGACCGCTACTTGTTGGCTTATTAACAGGTTCAATGGTTATTGAGAAAATCTTTGCGATTCCAGGTGTAGGTTCTTTGATGGTTAATGCAATTCAAAATAATGACTACAATGTTGTAATAACATGTGCATTTATTTATTCAGCACTATATATTTTTACAATGCTATTTGTGGATATCATGTATGGAGTTATTGATCCACGTGTTAGAGTAACAAAGAGGGGGTAATAAAATGGAAAAACAATATACAAGCGAACAGTTTGAACTTGCTCATAAACATGGTGTAAGTACAATTGATAACGCTTATGAAGCTTCATCTTATGCCAAAGACACTTGGAACAGTTTTAGAAAGAATAAAGGTGCGCTTGTTGGAGCAATTATAATTTTAATAATTATTTTTATGGCGATAATAGGACCAAATTTAAATGCTCATACATATAAATCTATAAATATCAAACATGCATCACTTACTCCGAGAATTCCAATAGTTGAGAAACTTGGTATATTTGATGGAGAATATAAGGGTGTTAATCAGTACGAGGCAAAAGGTCTTGATGATGTTTACTACTGGTTTGGAACAGATACTCAAGGTAGAGATATATTTACAAGGGTATGGTCAGGTACTCAAATATCTTTAATAATTGCCTTTACTGCAGTAATCATTGATATTTTTATTGGAATGCTTTATGGTCTTGTTTCTGGATATTTTGGTGGTAAAGTCGATATCGTCATGCAAAGGATAGCAGAAATATTAAATGGTATTCCGACACTTGTTGTTGTTACCCTTTTAGGATTAATATTACCATCTGGTATAATTTCAATTATATTTGCTCTTATGATAACAGGATGGATTGGTATGAGTAGAATTTCTAGAGCTCAGGTTTTAAAATTGAAAGAACAAGAATTTATTCTTGCTTCTAAAACATTAGGTGCTAAAGATTTTGCGATTATTTTCAAAGATATTCTTCCAAATATCTTTGGTCAAATTATCATTGTTAGTATGTTTTCAATACCTAATGCCATTTTTACTGAAGCATTTCTATCATTTGTAGGACTTGGTGTTCCAGCTCCGATGGCATCACTTGGATCACTTATATCAGAGGGTTATAAGTCTTTAACAATTTATCCACATATAATTGCTTCATCAATAATTGTTTTGGCATTATTAATGTTATCGTTTAATTTATTCGCAGATGGACTTAGGGATGCTTTTGATCCAAAAATGAAACAGATGTAAGGAGGAAGTTGAAATGACAAATAAAAAAGAAAGAGTTTTATCAATTCGAGACCTAAGTATTTCCTTTGAAACTTCTTCTGGTTGTATAAATGCAATAAGAGGTGTGAGACTTGACTTGTTTCGTGGTGAGACAATTGCAATTGTAGGTGAGTCAGGATCAGGGAAGTCAGTAACTGTTAAAGCAATAATGGGAATCCTTAGTAGTAATGGGAAAATAGATAAAGGTTCGATAATCTATAGTATGTATAATGATGGCCAAGTTGAAGAGCATGATTTAGTTAAGATGTCTTCAAAAGATATAAGATATAATATCTGTGGAAAAAGAATCGCAATGGTTTTTCAAGATCCAATGACATCACTAAATCCTACTATGACCATTGGTGTACAAATAATGGAAGGTATGCTTGAGCATGATAAGATCTCAAAAAAGGAAGCTAAAAAAAGAGCGATAGAACTTCTAGAATTGGTTGGTATTGAAGATGCTCAAAAAAGAATAAAGAATTATCCTCATCAACTATCAGGTGGTATGAGACAAAGAGTTGTTATTGCGATTGCCTTAGCTTGTGATCCTGATATTCTAATTTGTGATGAGCCGACAACGGCACTTGATGTAACAATTCAAGCAAAAATCTTGGAATTAATTAAGGATATCCAGGCAAAAAAGAATTTGTCTGTCATATATATAACTCATGATTTAGGTGTAGTTGCGAAAGTTGCTGATTATGTAGCAGTAATGTATGCTGGTAAAATTATAGAAAAAGGTAATATCAATGAAATATTCTATGATCCTAAACATCCATATACTTGGGGCTTATTAAGCAGTATGCCAGATGTTGATACTGATGGAGATCGCTTATTTGCAATTGAGGGATCACCACCTAATTTACTTAAAAAAGTTAAGGGTGATGCTTTTGCCAGTAGGAATCCTTATGCTTTAAAAATTGATTTTGAAGAAGAGCCACCACAGTTTGATGTTGGAGGTCAACATCGTGTTAGTACTTGGTTAGCACATCCAATGGCACCAAAGGTTGAGATGCCTGAACAATTAAAATTACGAATAAAAAAGATGAAGGAGGAAAATAGTCATGCTAAATAGTGTTCCTTTATTAGAAGTTAAAAATCTTAAACAATATTTTAAAATAAATAGAAATTACAGTGTTAAAGCTGTTGATGGTATTAGCTTTAAAATATTTCCAGGAGAGACTTATGGTCTTGTTGGTGAGTCAGGTAGTGGAAAATCTACAACTGGAAGATCTATTATCAGATTATATAATCCAACTGATGGTGAAGTTATTTTTGATGGTAAAGTAATTAGTAAAAAACTTAGTAAAGATGAAGAAAAACATCTTAGAATTAATATGCAAATGATCTTTCAAGATCCAATGGCATGTTTAAATCCAAGAAAAAAAGTTGGAGAGATTATAGCACAGGGTATAAAAATTCATAATTTATGTAATAGTAAAGAAGAATTAAATGAAATGGTTGATAGAATTCTTTTAAAAGTTGGCTTATCAAAAGAACATAAAACAAGATTTCCTCATCAGTTTTCGGGTGGTCAAAGACAAAGAATCGGTATTGCTAGAGCTCTAATTATGAATCCAAAGTTAGTGATTGCAGATGAGGCAATCTCAGCACTTGATGTATCTATTCAAGCACAGGTTGTAAATCTTATGAAGGATATCCAACAAGAGTTGGGTACAACTTATTTATTTATTGCCCATGACTTATCAATGGTTAAGTATATTAGTGATAGAATTGGTGTAATGCATTTGGGTCATATTGTAGAAACTGGAACAACTCAAGAAATCTTTAAAAATCCAATTCACCCATATACTAAATCACTGTTATCAGCAATTCCTCATCCAAATCCTATTGTAGAGAAGCAAAGGGTAGCATTAGTATATGATCGAGAAAAAGAGGGTGTTGATTATACGTTGGGACAGTTAAATAAGCTTAGTGAAACACATTTTGTTCTTGCAACAGAAGAAGAATTTGAGAAGTGGAATATATAAATAGATTTTTATTGACTAAACTCTTTGCATAAGTTTAAATTCTTTTGTATAATATAGACTATAAAGCGTACTAAAGGATTAGTAATAAAAATTAAATTTGTTAAAGAAAATAGTAAACATGGCTGAGAGTTACTTACAAATATTTTTATGAATTCACCTTTATAGTGAGATTAATCATCTCCGGGATAACTCTCGTTAAAAGGTAATTAAGGTGTATCTGTTAAAGATAAATCAGGATGGTACCGCGATTTTAAGTCGTTCCTGTATGGAATGACTTTTTTATATGATGAAAAGGAGAAAGTAATGGAAAAGATAAAAGAGGTTCAACAAGAAGCAATTAATGAAATCGAAAAAGTTGAAACAATAGAGAAGCTAATGGAATTAAAGGTCTTATACTTAGGTAAGAAAGGACCGATTCAAGCTTTAATGTCAATTATGAAAGATTTGAGTAAAGAAGAGAAACCAAAGTTTGGTCAGTTGGTAAATATTTGTAAGCAAGATATTAGTAAAGCAATAAGTGATAAAGAGGAAATATTATCACTTAAAGAAATGAATGAGAAAATAAAGAAGGAAGCAATAGATGTTACACTTCCTCCATTATCTTTATCATATGGTACACTACACCCATTAACTATCATAACTCAAGAGATTGAAGATTTATTCTTAGGTATGGGATATAAGGTTGCTAATGGACCAGAAGTTGAAAAAGATCTATATAATTTTGAAAAGGCGAATATTCCTGCAGATCATCCTGCTAGAGATATGCAGGATACATTTTATATAAATGCTATAGATTTACTTAGAACGCACACTACTGCCATTCAAACAAGAGAGTTAGAAAAACAAGCAAATAATCTGCCAATAAAAATTATTTGTCCTGGTAAAGTATATCGAAGAGATAGTGATGATGCTACACATTCTCATCAGTTTACGCAAATAGAAGGATTAGTTGTTGCTGAGGATATTACGCTAAGTGATTTAAAGGGTACACTTTTAAAAATGGCTAATCATATGTTTGGTGAAGGAAGGGAAATTAGATTTAGACCATCATATTTCCAATTTACTGAGCCATCTGTTGAAATAGATGTAACTTGCCATATGTGTAATGGTAAAGGATGTCCAACATGTAAGCAAAGTGGTTGGATTGAAATACTAGGTGGTGGGATGGTGCATCCTAAAGTATTAGAAATGGCTAATATTGATAGTAAAAAATACAGTGGATTTGCATTTGGTCTTGGAGTTGAAAGAGTTGCGATGTTAAAGTATGGAATTGATGATATTAGACATTTCTACAATAATGACAAAAAGTTCTTATCGATTTTTAAGAGATTTGATTAAGGGGGCAAGAAAATGAAAATAAGTAGAAAATGGCTTAGTGAGTATGTATCACTTGATAATATTAGTACCAAAGAGCTTGCAGATAAGCTAACAACAGCAGGAATTGAAGTAGAAAAAATAGATAAAATGGCATATGGTGATAATTTAGTAATTGGTAAAGTTATATCATGTGAAAAACATCCAGATTCAGATCACTTGAATGTATGTAAGGTAGATATAGCATCAGAAATATTACAAATTGTTTGTGGCGCACCAAATTGTAAGGAAGGTATTAAAGTTATAGTTGCTAAAGTAAATGCAATACTTCCTGAGATTGAAATAAAAGCAGCAAAGGTTAGAGGTGTAACCTCTAATGGTATGCTGTGTAGTCTAAAAGAGTTAGGTGTTGAAGATAAGTATTTAAGAGAAGATCAAATTAATGGTAATGAAATTTTAGATGATACTGCAGTAGTTGGAAATAGTGATGTTTTAGGATATCTTGAACTAGATGATGATATTTTAGATGTTTCTTTAACACCGAATAGATCTGATTGCTTATCAATGTTTAATTTTGCAAAAGAGGTTGGAGCTATTTTTAGAAAAAATGTTAATCTTCCAGAATTAAGTGATTGTGATGCTTCTAAAAGTAATTTGAGTGTAAAAATTGAAAGTGATAAATGTACGCATTTATTAGGTAGAGTAATCAAAAAAATCAATGTTAAACAATCACCTACTTGGATGAAAAGACATCTTCAAGCAGCTGGAATTAAACCGATAAATAATGTTGTAGATATATCTAATTATGTAATGTTAGAAACAGGTCAACCACTACATTTTTATGATCTTAGTAAAATGGATAAAGAAGAGTTGGTAGTAAAAGATGGATATAAGGGAGTATTTAGAGCTCTTGATGAAATTGATTACGAATTAAATGAAAATGACTTAATAATTGAAAATAATTCTAAGGTTGTTGGAATTGCAGGAATTATGGGAAGTGATGGTAGTAAAATTGATGAGAATACTAAAGGAATTATTATTGAGGCTGCAAACTTCAATAGTGTTGCCATTAGAAATACATCAAGAAGACTAAACTTATTTACAGAAGCAGCCAATCGTTTTACTAAGGGTTTTGATCTATTGGCTCAAGAAAAAGCAATGCTTCGAGCAACTGAGTTATTAATTAAATATGCTGATGCTAGTGAAGTTGAAGGAATTATGGAAGAAGGAAATGATGGCTATACAAAGATCTATGTAAAAGAGACACTTGATCACTGTAATAATTTACTTGGTACTAATTATACAATTGATCAAGTAATGGAAGTATTAAAGGCTTTAGATTTTAATCCAATTATTGAAAATGATGAAATCATATCAAGTATTCCAAGTTATCGAAGAGATATTTCAATTAGTCAAGATATCGATGAAGAAATTATTAGATTAATTGGCTTTGATAGCTTACCAACAACACTACCTTCAATGGAGTCTACTGTAGGTACACTAAACAGTATTCAAAAAAAATATCGTAAAACAAAAAGTGTACTATCTTCACTTGGTTTGACTGAAATAAATACATATACTCTTGTAAAGAAAGATTATGTAGAAAATGGACTTTTACCATTTGGAGAATCTATTAAATTAGCATCTGCGATGAGTGATGATCGCTCATATGTGAGAAATAGTTTGATAAATTCAGTATTAGAGTGTTTGAGTTTTAATCAAGCACGAAAAGGGAATAATATTAATCTTTTTGAAATATCACAGGTTTATCAAGAAGATAAGAATCAGAATAGATGTGCATTATTATTATCAGAAAATCTTCATCAGTCAAGATTGCATCAAAAAAATATTGAAGCAAATTTTTATGTGATGAAGGGTATAGTTATGACGTGGCTAAATCAAATGGGATTTGAAAGTAAAGTTTTAGACTTTAGAGTAAATGAAGAAGATACAAATAACTTTCATCCATTTAGAAGTGCAAGTCTTTACATAAATAATGTGTTAATTGGAATATTTGGTGAGATTCATCCAAATATCCAAAAAAAGTATGATGTAACAAAATGTGTTTATGGAGAATTTTTACTTGATACTTTATTTGATCAAAATATAGAGAAGGTCTATTTTAAAACATTTAGTAAGTATCCATCAGTTTCAAGAGATATTGCTCTTGTTTGTAATGAGAGTTTATCGGCAAAAGAAATTGAGAATGTAATAAGTGAAGCAGGAAGAGAATTAATAAGTGAAATAGAAATCTTTGATGTATATCAAGGAGCGCATATTGATGAGGGGTATAAATCAATTGCTATTACTTTAAATTACCAAGCAATTGATCATACATTGGTTGATGAAGAAGTTCTAGAAATTCATCAAAAAATATTGAAACAGCTTGAAGAAAAATTACAAGTTGTCTTAAGAAGTTAAAAAAACAGCATATTTTACCAGATTAAATATATCTTTAAAAGATATGATGTTAAAATTAATTATGATTACTAATTGACCACATTGCAAATAAAGCAGATGAAGTCTATGGTAATCATGGTGTATCTAAATTTATCAAGGTTTTTAGTATAAATATTATAAAAATCATAGTATAAAATTTAATTTCGATAAGCAAATAGAGAAGCTTCAAGGAGGATATGATGCAAAATCATAATTTAGGTAAAATACCATCTATTAGATTCAAAAGATTTATAATCGCTTGGGAACAGCATAGGTTGGGGGAAGTTGCAGATATTATTGGTGGAGGAACTCCGGGCACAGATACTCCTGAGTTTTGGTCGGGAGATATAGATTGGTATTCTCCAATAGAAATTAGTGATCAAATATATGTAAGTAAAAGTAAAAAAACCATTACAAAACTAGGACTTAAAAAAAGTTCAGCACGTATTATGCCAGTGGGAACAGTATTATTTACTTCCAGAGCCGGAATCGGAAATACTGCTATTTTAGCTAAAGAAGGCTGTACGAACCAAGGTTTTCAGTCAATAGTTCCTAAAGATAAATTGCTTGATAGTTATTTTATTTTTTCAAGAACTCATGAATTAAAACGTTATGGAGAAGTCAATGGTGCAGGATCAACATTTATTGAAATATCTGGTAAACAAATGCAAAAAATGCCTCTATATATTCCGTATATAAATGAACAGTCTAAAATTGGAACATTCTTCCAAACCATAGATAACCTCACCACCCTTCATCAGCGTATGCTTTTACTCTTTTTACACAAATTTATATAAGTCTTGACAATGAACGGATTACTAAATCAGTATCTTGGTTTTCAAGTTCATGGATAATATGCAAATATGTCTTTTGTGTTGTTGTCATGTTTGAATGACCTAATCTTCTTGCCACACTTGCAATTGTAACTCCTGCAAAAAGTAACAAAGAAGCATGGGTATGTCGGAGACCATGAAATGATATAGTTGGGATTCCTAATTTTTTACAATGGCGAAATAATACATTATTTACAGTTGAATTGTAAATTTTACCCTTTACAAATATTGGTTCATCTTCTTTTATATCTTTCACTAATCGAGAAAATTGGCTAGTAGTCTGCCAATCAATTTGGATTTTTCTAATCGATGATTTGTTTTTTGTTGGTAAGAAACCACCATCTCCTTTGTAATCCCATGTTTTATTTATTGATATTGTCTGTTGGGCAAAATCAAAATCTGCTGGGGTAAGTGCAAGAACTTCTGAAAATCTCATTCCTGTTTTAGCTACTAATAGTATCATCCATTCCCAACTTACTTCTTCAGCTAACTTTAAATTCTTTACCAATGTATGCAGTTCAAATTGATTCAAATACTTTGGTTTCTTTTCTCTAGGTGTTTTTCCTTTAATGATAGCTTTTCGTGTTGGATCTCTATCGATTAATCCATCATCAACAGCGTCCAATATCGCACCCTTAAGGTGGTGATGAAAATCCATCGTTGTTTGTCTTTCGTGATAAACAGCATATTCATTAATAATATACTGATAACTCGTCCTTGTTAGTTCACATAGTTTTAAATCTGGAACAAGTCTATCTATCCAAGATTGTGTCATTTTATATTTTGATAGTGTTACATCTCTTATTGCACCAACCTTATAAACGTGAACCCACTGCTTAAAATACTCAGAAAATGTATCTTTACTCTCTATTTTTGTTAACATTTTTTAATTCCTCCCTCTTTTTTATGTAAAAGCATACGCTGATGAAGGGTGACGAGGGAGTCGAGTTGCTGGAAAAAGTTTCCTATTTTGGATTGTTCTTTCGCAGCAGGATATGGGATTGACATTTCTTTAAAAACTGAGTCTTTAATTGCAAAACGATCAGCCCTTGCCCCAGAATCGCCATTCAATTTCATGAACTTATGCCATTCTGTTGCATCAAAATAATATTCTAGATATGTTTTATCAATATTATATGTTCTAAAAACGTAATATAAAGGCGACATAACCCCACTTCTTCCCAATTTATTACGCTTTATAGGACCAACTGGTGCAAAATTAGATATTCTTGGATTATACACAAAATCATCTTCATTAACGATATAGTAACCATTCAGATTCTTCTCATTAGAGATATCCTTATCAAAAAAATCACGTTGATTTATAATTCCATGTTCAGCTGAATTTGTAAGAGTTTCACTAAATTCATTTTCTAGATTCTTTTTTGTTACTTTATCAGATACTTGGCCCAACTTACGTTTTTCCCAAGCGTTAACTCATTTTTTAAATAATCTCTAATTTTTTCATACAAAAAGGACCAGAATTTACTGATCCTTGTCTTATTTAATGTTATGATTACCTAAAATTTTATTTTAACGAAATTGATCAATTAATTTTTTTAGTTCTTCTTTAGACTCAGGAGTATTCCCATCTAATGATTGAAGCATTTCCAATAATTGTTTCGATGTCTCGGCAATTTCTTTTTGAACAGTTGATAATTCTTGAGCTATTTGAGATAAAGGTATTACTTCCTCTTCTTCAAATGTATCTACATATCGAGGGATGTTAAGATTGTAATCATTTTCCTTTATTTCATCTAATGTAGCTACATGTGCATATTTTTCCATACTCTCACGCTTTGTATATGCATCTATAATTGCCCTTAAATGATCTTCACCTAATTTATTTTGATTCTTTTCTTTATTAAAATCATTTGATGCATCAATAAACATTATGTCAGTTCTAGTGCGCGCCTCTCTTCCCTTAAACACTAGTACACACGTTGGAATACTAGTTCCATAGAACAAGTTCGCAGGAAGTCCTATAACTGCATCTAATAGGTTATTTTCAATAATATTCTTACGTATTTTACCTTCTGCAGCGCCTCTAAACAAGACACCATGAGGCAATACAATTGCCATGGTTCCTTTACTATCTAAGTGATAAAGTCCATGTAACACAAATGCATAGTCTGCTTTTGATGCTGGAGCAACCCCAAACTCTTTAAAGCGTGAGTCTTTTTCTCGATCAACACCTTTTATATCCCATTTCTGTGAATAAGGTGGATTCGCTACTACTGCATCAAATTTTAAAGGTATTTGTGTTCCGTTTTTTTCATCAAATGGCCAGTCTCCATCTAATGTGTCGGCACGTCTCAGTTCCATATTTTTATAATTGACACCATGCATCATTAGATTCATTCTAGCTAAGTTATAAGTTGTTGTGTTTAGTTCCTGACCATAGAATTCAACACTTCCTTCGCGCTCTCCATAAGGAAGTTCCTTTTGAACCGTAAGTAGTAATGACCCTGATCCCATAGTAGGGTCATAAACACGGAACTGTGAGTTATCATCTGATGAATTTAAAGTTACTAACTTTGCCAGCACTTGACTAACTTCATGAGGTGTATAGAACTCTCCGCCTTTTTTCCCTGCATTTGCAGCAAACTGGCCTATTAAGTACTCGTAAACATCACCCAAAATATCATGACCTGAATCATCTTTAAATGAAAATTCATTAATCATTAAAACAATATCATTTAATGCTTTAGCACGTTCATTTGTACTTGATCCTAATCTAGAATCCCCTAAGTTAACATCAGAAAATACATTTGCAAAGTCTGCTTCAGCAATTTCATTTCTTTTAGCATTTACATTAAATGCATCAAACATTTCTTGGAAATCACTTGCTTTAATTTTATGTTCTTCAATTTTTGATACTAATGATTTCCATGTATGCTCAGTATCAATCGCATATCCTATACCTTTACTAATTTCTTCAAGGTAATCTTCTCGATTTTGTTCACTAGTTTCTGTATAGAAATCATCTAGTCCATTCTGTTTTAAATACTCGTCTTGGTTCTCTGATAAATAGCGATAGAACATAAATGGAAGAATGTAGTTTTTATATTCACTAGCATCCATTGTTCCCCTTAATTTATTAGCCATTTTCCATAATTCAGTTGTAATAACATTTGCGTTACTCATTTTGTTGTTTCCTTTCTTACACAAACATGTGTTTTAGTAGTGTTTTCTTAATATTTTTGAGCTCTTCTAGCTCACGCTGATGAAGGGTGATGAGGTTGTCTAGTTGGTAAAAAAAGTTACCAACTAACTTCTGTTCTCCATAACTTGGTAGTTTTATTCCAAAATCTGCAAGCATTGGTAAGCGTAATGAATCGACTGTTGCTTTGACAGTAAATTTTAAAGCATGACGTTTGAAATTTTGTTGCAGGTAATATAGCACAAATTTTCCATCTGTAGATAAGTCTTCAAAATCGCTAATTTTGTACACTCTTTGATGATAATCGAACTTGCCGTTAATATAATGATAAATTTCTCCTAGTCGACCTTCACCTGGAATTAAGATTGCTTCTCCATCAAAAATATAACGATTACTTCGCTCAATATTTTCAGAGCGAACAAAGAATGGGTATTCACCGTCATTATCTGCATCCTTTAAATCACTAGCACCCGTCTTAACTTCAGTAATATCGCCCAACTTACACTGTTCCCAAGCGTTAATTCAAATTTTAAGGCTTTCCAATATTTTTCATATAAAAAGGATCAGAATATTCTGATCCTAGTCTTAGTTAATTACATAATGACATGAAATTTTCATTTACG
>JBKEBK010000021.1:0-28880 GCA_047973125.1 Anaerorhabdus sp.
AACCAGTTGATCCACCAAAACCAACAGATCCACCAGTGATTAATTTGGGATGTGGAGAGAATTCATACTGGAATGAAGAGTTAAAGATGTGTGTATGTGAGCCACCGTATATAAATTGGGAGGGAGCAGGTGTTGGATGTTTAACAGAATATGTACCACCTGTAGTTGATCCAATAGTAGATCCTGAGATACCTGAAGAGACAGAGACACCAGATGTAAGTGAAACTCCAGAGATCACAGAAACACCAGTTGTAACTGATAGTCCAGAAGTTACTAATACTCCTGTAATAACAGATGCACCAGATAATGGAAATGATACATCTGCTTCACCGATGTCAATAGCTAATATTTTAATGATCTTACTTACATTAATTGTTGGTGGATTAATAGTTAGTGGTAAGAATGAAGATGGAGATAATCAAAACTTATTGAAGTTCAAAGTAATGGGTGTAGTATTATCGGTAGTATCGGTAGTAGTATTCTTCTTAACTGGAGGAATTCAATCAACATTTGTAATGTTTGATAGTTTAACACCAGTATTTGGAATAATCTTTGCCGCAGTGCTTGGAGTACTAGGACTTGAAAAATTTACAATTAGTAAGAAATAATAAATAATTATTATAAAACTTACATAAGAAAAGACAAACTGAAATAATGTTTGTCTTTTTTATATTTGATTACTTTAATTGACATTCGATCGCTATATTAATATAATAAAAAAGGTTTTTTTAAGTACGTACTTACATTAGGAGGGATATTTATGAAGAAAAATAATAGGTTATTTATTGTAGTTGCTTTGGTGTTATGTTTTATAACTATCAGTGTACATGGTGAAGGATTAAAAAATGATATTTCAGAAAATAATAATGAAACTGTAGAAAATGAAAATATCAATCAAGAAGAAGTGGCTGATGAAAATAAAAAAGAAGAAACAAAAGAAGATGATGTTTTATTAAACCATAAAAAAAGTAGTGAATCCTCTGATGTAAGAAAGGGTGTTGGATATTCGATAAAAGAAACTTTTCCGGATATTGTACTTGCGGAAATAATTGCAAAAGAAATGTCTAAAAAAAATAATTCAAAGATTGATGTCAACACAATTCTAACAGATGATATGATAAATTCTCTATATCATTTAAGCTTTTATATGTATCCTGAGTCAGTAAATTTAAAGAGTCTTGAGGGAATTGAATATTTAAGTTCGTGTACAAGAGTTGATTTATATAACACTAAAATCACTAACATTGATGTAGTAACTAAGGTTTCTCAATTGAGCGAATTAAGACTTGTATCAAATCAAAAGCTTGAGAGTATTCCTGAGAATTTAGGTGATAATAGTAAGCTTAGGGTTTTAGAAATCAATAATAATGACTTGATTAAATCTATCCCAGATTCTATTAATAATCTGAAAAAAATGGTCTTTTTAACAATTTCAGATAATGATTTAATAACTGAAGTTCCAGATTCATTAGGTAATTTAGAACAGTTGATATTACTTAAAATTAGCCAAAGTAAGATTACTAAGCTTCCAGAAGATATTGGAAAACTTAAGAAATTAGAAACTTTGGATTTATCAATTGAAGAAACTGGGTTACTAACAGAACTTCCAGAAGGTATAACTGAGCTAGAAAATTTAAAAAATCTATATGTGTCAAAGAACTTTAATGTATCTAATATAAAGGAAGATAGTTTTACAGGTATAATCTATCCAATAACCAAACTTCCAAGTGGTTTAAATAAACTTAAAAATTTAGAAGTTTTACAGTTAGATAACTTAATGCTAAAGGAAATTCCTGAAGAGTTATCTGAGTTATCTAAGTTATGGTATTTAAGGTTTGATTACAATGAAGTTTCTGAAATACCTGAATGGATATCAAAATCAAAAACATTAACTACTCTATCATTTGAATATAATAAAATAGCTTCTTTATCAGAAGAATTTGTAAGTAACTATGATACTGTGTATGGTGCGGATTTACCATATACACATTATTTTGGATTTGAAGGACAAACAAGAAATGTTGAATTAGTTGATCCTGTAGATCAAGGAAGTACTTTAAGTATTGATGCATATCCGATTCTTACTCAAAATTATGCTGATTACCTTAATTATTCAGTACCCACTAATGGATGGTTTACATATATGCTATATCAGTTAGATTATAATGGGAATCGTGTAGGGGATGGTATTGATATTACAAGTAGTGTATACAATACTTTAATAGAAAAAAACAAAATTGAACTTGATGTTTCTTTTGATGAAGGTAAATATGAAATAGTTGCATTTCCTAGAGAAGGTCATCTGCTTTTTGGTAAAGAAAGGTATAGTACAAATAGGCATAATACATTTTACACATGGAAATTTAATGTTTTAGAAAAAAGTAATACAGCACCTAAAATTGTAGGAGATAACTTATATATTATTGATATAGGTGAAAACTTTAATGAGTTAGATGGACTTACAATTAGTGATTTAGAAACTAGTTACTATGATTTAATTATTGAAGTTAGTAAGGATGTAGTCGATAATAATACTGCAGGTATATACTATCAACAAATTAGTGTTAGTGATTTGGATGGAGCAAATACTATATTTAATCGAATTGTTTTAGTAAATGACGGGTCTTATGTTGTTGGTGATAGTACTATTCTTAAAGCAAATGATTTCAAAGTTTCAACTGATGATGTTGATACAGGTGATAAGGCAATTAAAGATGCAGCAAAGTTGAAGGCTTATGATAAACAAACAGGAATTGATATAACTTTATCTACAGAAGTAAATGTTGATAGTGGAGCATACAAGGCAGAAGCTGGAGAATATTCTATTAAATTTACAGTTGCAACAGATAATAAAATAGAGAAAACAGTTACAGCAACCGTTATAAATAACCCAGTAAAACCAATAGATCCACCATTTCCAACTGATCCTCCGGTAGAGAACTTAGGTTGTGGTGAGAATTCATTTTGGAATGAAGATTTAAGAATGTGTATATGTGAATCGGATTTTATAAATTGGGAGGGAGCAGGTATTGGATGTTTAACAGAATATGTCCCACCTGTAGTTGATCCAATTGTAGATCCTGAGATACCTGAAGAGACAGAGACACCAGATGTAAGTGAAACTCCAGAGAACACAGAGAGTCCAGAGCCAGCATTGCAACCAGATATAAAAGAGCCAACAGTAGAAGAAATAAAATATGAAAAAGTTACATCAATTATAAGTATACTATTCATTCTGCTAACTATAGTAACTGCAGCATTTATTCTATCTGGAAAGAATGATGATAAAGATAATCAAAACTTAATGAAGTTTAAAGTAATTGGAATAGTGTTATCAATTGTATCGGTAGTAGTATTCTTCTTGACTGGAGGGATCCAATCAACATTTGTAATGTTTGATAGTTTAACATTAGTGTTTGGTATAATCTTTGCCACATCACTTGGAGTATTAGGTCTTGAAAGGTTTACAATTAGTAAACAATAAGAAATATAAAGACTTTTAATAAAAAAAGTCTTTTTTTAATTATTTTAGTTGCTTTATTATTTTTTTGTGGTATTATCATAAAAGCTAAGTATTTATATTATGTTTGTTTATAAAAAAATATAAGTGCGTAAAGCTTGCTTTATTTTAGATTATATAATAAACTAAACTTATACGGTAAAATTTGAAGGGTGGAAATTTATGAAGAAAAATTTGTTTAAAAAGGTATTATCTATTAGTGTTGCAATGTTTCTAATTGTTGTACAAGTTGGCGCTATTGAAATAGTTAGTGTCGAAGAAACAACAGAAGAAAAAAATGAAAATGTAGTTTCTACAGAAGTTGAAATTGTTGAAAGTTTTGATAATGTAGATTTAAGAGCTACTAAAACTACTCCTGTTTCTACTAAGAACTGGGCTAAAGATAGGGGAGCTGTTACGCCTTGGCTAACTAGCACTCATGCTTTACCTTATGGGGATACAATGGAATTTACTGCTGTTGCAAATGAAGGTTGGGAATTCGATTATTGGATTATTTGTGGTATGCAAGCGGGACCTGGAAACCTATATAAAGACTGGTACGTAACAAATGGTGATAAAGTAACTGTTACTGGTGGTTCTAATTATATGAGTGTTGAGCCAATATTCAAAAAGTATATTCCAGAAACTTACAATGCAAATGTAACTGTTACAAAAGGCGGAGAAATTGCTTATAGCTCATGGAATGAATTAAATAATCAACACAGTGGGACTCCTATTTTAAATATGGTTTTAACAGAAGGGTCACATAGTAATCCATTCCCTAATGGTGGTGATATCTGTTTTAAACCAAAAGCACATCCTGGATATAAACTTGATTACATGGAAGTGACTTCAAGTCCTGGTCATACATCTATCTCTAAGGTTCATAACGACATTTATGATGTTACAAATGACGTTTATTTGAATGCATACTTTATTCAAGATGAATTTGATATTGTTGCATCTGCAAATACTGGTGGAACAATAACTCCTGAAGGAACAACTGTAGTTCTTGGTACTGAAAATCAAACTTATAACATTTCTGCAGACCAAGGATATTTATTAAAAGATGTTTTGGTTGATGGTGTATCAATGGGGAAAATAAATAGTTATACATTTGAAAATGTTGTTAAAGATCATACAATTGAAGCTGTTTTCGTTAGTAATAATGCTCCAACTTTAGTAGTGACTTCTTTTGAAGAAGTTAATGCTGGTGATGATTTCAACACTTTAATAAATGTTACAGCAACTGATACTGAAGATGGTGATTTAACTAGTAATGTTAAAGTAAAAGGGTCTGTAAATACTAATTCTGCAGGAATTTATAAACTTGAATATAGTGTTACTGATAGTAATAATAAAACTGCTACTGCAAGTAGAGTAGTTTTAGTAAATGATGGAACATATGTTGTTGGTGATAGTGCTATTATTATGGCAAAAAACTTTACAATTAATGATAAAGATGTTGTAGTAAGTGATGAAGCTATTAAAAAACTAGCTAGTATGAAAGTTTTTAATAAGGCTGATGGAGATGATATCACAGCTGTGACTGAGGTTACTGTTGACTCTGGATCTTATGAGAAAGTTGCTAAAAAGCATACAATTAATTTTACAGTTGCAAGTGATACAAAAGCAACAATAGATGTAGTTGCTACAGTTAAGAAAACTAGTAAGCCTGTTGATCCTGTAAAACCTACAGATCCACCGGTTATTAACCTTGGTTGTGGTGAGAATTCTTATTGGAATGAAGACTTAAAAATGTGTATTTGTGAACCTCAGTATATTAACTGGGAAGGTGCTGGTATTGGATGTTTAACAGAATATGTACCTCCTGTAATTCAACCAGAACCAGAAATTGAAGAACCAGTAATTGAGGAAGATGTTATTGTTGAGCCTGAAGTAGAAGTTTCTCCAGAAGTTATTGAAACTCCTGAAATTGAAGCTGATATTGAGGAGCCTGTAGTTGAAGAAGTTCCTGCACCAGAGGAAATGACTTCAATCTTAAGTTTACTATTTATTCTTTTAACTCTTGGAACAGGTGCATTTATTATTGCGGCTAAGAAAAGAGATGAGGAAACTCAAGATTTATTGAAGTTCAAAGTAATAGGTGGTGTATTAGCGGTAGTTTCTGTATTAATCTTCATCTTAACAGGTGGATTACACTCTTCATTTACTTTACTTGATAATATAACTCCAATATTTGGAATTATCTTTGTAGCTATTTTAGCAATATATGGTGTACAAAAATTTACAATTAATAGAAGATAGTATTTTATAATTATATTGATTTTAAAAAGGCAACCTAATTTAAATTAGGTTGCCTTTTCCTTTAATTAATTTTTAAAAGTAGTATAATGAAAATAAGTAATAATAAAAAAAAGAAGAGGAGAAGATTTATGAAAAAATTATTTAAATCATTATTGCTTTTAGCAATAATAAGCACTATTCCAATAACTTGTATTACGGCTATGGAGAATAATAGTGAGGTAGTTACATTTGAACAGGAGACACCAGACATCCCAAAGATTGCAGATGAGCCTTTACCAACAGAGGATGCTCAAAATAATCCGATACTTGTTGTTGATACTGTCGAGTATGAGTATATTGGAAAGATGTCAATTATAAGTGTTTTTGCGGTTGTACTTACAGTTATTTTTGCAGTTTTAACAATTGTAGAAAAAAATAAAAGTGGCAAAATTCGTAATTTGATAATCTTCAAACTATTAAATATTATAATTTGTATCGCTACTGTAGCATTATTCTTTTTAACTGGCGGCTTGCAGCCTAATCTTTCAATATTTGATACTTATACACTGGCATTTGTTGCCTTATGTGTTGTAAGTGGTATGGTAATGAGTTTACAATCAAAAATAATTAAAAGAGGTAAATGATTAGGTTTAGTATAAAAAAATCCCATATAGTAGATATCTTAGATTTAAGGCTATCACTATATTGGGTATTTTTTTTATTGGTTAAAATGTTCTCTTAACTGTTGGAATGTTTCATCACTTATACAGTGTTCAATTCTACATGCATCCACTTTGGCATTTTCTTCTGATACTCCAATAGAAATAAAGATCCTTGTAAGTATCTGATGTTTTTCATAAACACTAAGAGCTATTTCTCTTCCTTTATCACTTAGAGTGATAAAGCCTTTTTTATCAACATTTATATAACCTTCTTCACTTAATGATTTCATTGCTCTTGAGACACTTGGTTTAGAGTAGTTAAGGTAGTTTACAATATCAATTGATCGTACAGATTCCTTATCATTTTCAAGAATTAAGATTGTCTCCATATACATTTCTGCTGACTCTTGTATTTTCATTTTATCATCCCTCACTTATAAGTTATTATAACATATTACTTTAATTATTTTCAAAAATAATGATTGACAACAATCTCATAATTACTGTATAGTATATATAGTTAGCTTGAACTAACTAAGGGGGAAATAATGAACAATTTAAAAGATGCTAAAATTGGATCTAGCGTAAAAGTAAAAAAAGTTCATGGTGTAGGAGCCATTAGAAGAAGAATTATGGATATGGGTATTACAAAAGGAGTAGTAATTGAAGTTGTTAAGTATGCCCCTCTTGGTGATCCAATCGAGCTTATTGTTCGTGGATATAACTTGTCACTTCGTAAAGAAGATGCACAAAACATTGAAGTGGAGGCAATATAATTATGATAAAAATCGCATTAGCTGGAAATCCAAACAGTGGGAAAACTACACTATTTAATGGTCTTACAGGTTCTAATCAATTTGTAGGAAACTGGCCTGGAGTAACTGTTGAGAAAAAAGAGGGTAAATATAAGAAAAATAAGGATGTAGTAATTACTGATTTACCTGGTATTTATTCGCTTTCACCATATACCTTAGAAGAAGTTATTGCTAGAAATTACTTAATTGAAGAAAAACCAGACGCTATCTTAAATATTATTGATGGTACAAATTTAGAGAGAAACCTATATCTTACAACACAGTTAATTGAATTGGGAATTCCTGTTGTAATTGCTATTAACATGAGTGATGTTGTAGAGAAAACAGGTAGTGTAATAGATACAAAATATATTTCAAGTAAATTTAATTGTGAGGTTGTATTAATTTCGGCACTTAAAAGTAGTGGTATTATTGAAGCTGCAGATGCTGTTATAAATGTTGTTAAAAGAGATAATAATTCTTGTACTGTAATAAAATTTAATGATGAAGTAGAGGATACACTTGTAAAAATTGAGAATGCTTTACCTGAAAATAAATTATTTAATAAGAGATTTTTAGCGATTAAAGTATTTGAAAAGGATCAAAAGGTTCTTGAAGAAATTGATATTTCAAAATTAAATAATGTTGATGAAGAAATCAAAAAGAATGAAAAGTTATTTGATGATGATTCTGAGAGTATAATTATTAATGAAAGATATTTATTTATCACTGAAATGATGAATAATATTTATACTAAGAAATCTGAGAAGAAACTTACTGTTACTGAAAAAATTGATAAAGTTGTAACTAATAAGTACTTGGGACTACCAATATTTGCACTGGTAATGTTCTGTGTTTATTATATCTCTGTATCAACAGTTGGTGCAATTGTAACTGATTGGACAAATGATGTATTGTTTGGTGAGATTGTACCTAATTTCATTGGCAATATCTTAGTATCATTAAATGTTGCTGACTGGCTTCAGAGTCTGATACTAGATGGTATAGTAGCAGGGGTTGGAGCAGTGCTGGGCTTTGTTCCACAAATATTTGTGTTATTTACATTTCTTGCGATACTTGAAGCATGTGGTTATATGGCAAGGGTGGCCTTCATTCTTGATCGACTATTTAGAAAATTTGGTCTATCAGGAAAGTCATTTATTCCAATGTTAATTGGTACAGGTTGTGCAGTTCCGGCAATTATGTCATCAAGAACAATTGATAGTGATCGTGATCGTAAAATGACGATTATGACAACACCATTTATTCCATGTTCTGCCAAGCTTCCAATAATTGCACTAATTGCAGGGGCTTTATTTAATGGTGTGTGGTGGGTTGCTCCATCTGCATACTTCTTAGGAATTATCTCAATTATTGTATCTGGAATTATTTTAAAGAAAACAAAATTGTTATCAGGGAAAACTTCACCATTTGTAATGGAGCTTCCACCATATCATGTGCCGACACTATCAAATGTTGCAAGATCTGTACTAGAGCGTGGTCTAAGCTTTATTAAAAAGGCTGGGACAGTTATCTTACTAGCATCAATTGTTATTTGGTTTTTATCACAATTTGGTATTGTTGATGGCCAATTTAAAATGGTTGAGAATTTAGAAGATGGTTTCCTTGCAGGTATAGGTAATATATTCGCTCCACTTTTCTCTCCTTTAGGCTTTGGAAACTGGAAGGCAACAGTAGCAACATTTACTGGCCTTGTAGCTAAGGAAAGTGTTGTTGGAACCTTTGGTATCCTTTATGGATTTGAAGAGGTTGCAGAAGATGGTTTAGAAATCTGGAATAATATTTCTACTTCATTTACTATGGTATCAGCTTATGCATTTCTAGCGTTTAATCTACTTTGTGCTCCGTGCTTTGCAGCAATTGGTGCAACAAAAAGAGAGATGAACTCTGGTAAATGGACGGTATATACATTGTTATATCAAACGTTATTTGCTTATGCAGTAGCTTTAATGATATATCAATTTGGAACATTCTTTACAACAGGTGTCTATGGATTATGGACATTTGTAGCAGTACTAGTACTGGTTATGATGATTTACTTACTGGTACGACCTAGAAAGGAATTAAGTGAGTAAGATGATAGAATTTCTAACACAAAATGGTGGTACACTTGTGGTTGGGTTTATATTATTAGTTGTTGTTATCTATATCATCTCTCGCTTGATTATAAATAAAAAGAAAAAACAGCATTCTTGCTCTGGCTGTAGTGGCTGTGGCACAGATTGTCACTGAAAAAAACTTGTTCGGATTATTTTAGTTAATAATCAAATTATAAAATTCTACTGTAATAAAAAATCACCCATGGGCAGGGTGGTTTTTTATATTTAAAGTGTTATAATTGTTTTGGAGGTTTTATTATGATAAATAATAAGAAAACTTTACTAATTGTAATTTCTATAGTGGTAATTGGTATACTGGCGTATTTCCAATTCTTTAATAATAAAGCAGAGATAATTAATACAGAAAATGGTACTATTATGTATTATGCTTCAAAAGAGACAAAAGATCTTGATATATTAACTATAAAAGATGAAGTAATAAAAGTATATAAAAATTTAGATTTAGAAAAAGTAGTTATCAAAGAAATTTATAAAGAATTTAATGAAGAAATTTCAATGGTGTTATTTGAAGTAAATGATGAAATTGTTTGGGGTTCACTAATTGATAATATTTCTAAGAATTCAATGTTCTTGCATGATTTTATTTCAGATAAGGCCCAAAAAAGGGTTATTAATGAATTTCAATATATTATAACAAAGGACTACTTTGATAGTAGATCATCATCACTATTTGAAGAAATTTATAGCTTAGATTACTTTAAATCTTTTTATATAAATGAAGATAAGTTAATTTTAACTAAATGTGTTGATAAAAATATTATTCAATTTTCATTTCCATTAGATGAATTATCAAAAGAGCTTAAATTACCAATAGAAAACCTAAATGAAAAAGAATTGTCAAAGTTCCGTTTTTATGTTCATGATGATAAAAAGAAAGTTGCACTAACCTTTGATGATGGACCACATAGTACTTTGACTCCGCAAATTATAGATTCACTTTTTAAGTATCATTCACGAGCAAATTTCTTTGTGGTGGGAAATAGATTTGATGATAATATGGATATTGTATCACAGCTTTTAGAAAATGGTAATGAACTAGGTAATCATACTTGGGATCATGCAGATTTAAAGAAATTAAGTTCTGATGAAATCAAGTTAGAGTTTGATAAAACAGATGAGAAAATAAGAAGTATCAGTGATCAAAAAAATATTTTTTACCGACCTTCATATGGTGATTATCGAAAAAAAATTAGGGAACAAATAAATGGACCAATTGCTCTTTGGAGTATGGATACTGAAGACTGGAAACTTCAGGATAAGGATTTAATAAGTGAGTATGTAATGGATAATGTAAAAGATAAGGATATAATACTACTTCATGATATTCATAAACAGACTCAACTGGCTATTGATATATTTCTACCACTTTTAATTGATGAAGGATATCAAATTGTTACACTGGATGATTTAATAGGTGAGATAGATAATGAAAAGATTTATCATAGTGGTAACTAAGATTGATATGATTTTAGAATTTCATTTGTTTTAGCTACAATGATATTAATTAATTTTTGAGGTTTATTAATTTTTGCTTGATTTCCAAAACCTAAAATCCAACTTATAAAACTATTTGAAATTGTAGTATCAAGATTAATGGTGAAGGTATCACCATTAATCTTTTCTAAAAACAAATCATTTCCTAAAAAATCAGTTACACTTGAGTAAAGTTGATTATTAAATGTTATTGATACATTTTCAATTTCTCCAAGTGACATTTTAAAGTTAGTACTTATATATTTTTTAATAGATAACTCTTTTGTAAGCTCATATTTATTTTCTATTTTTACATCTTCTATTTTATCCATACGATAATGAGTTAAGCTTTGATGTTTTTTACTGTAACCGATACAGTAATATCGATTATTTTCAAATAATAAACTTAAAGGAATAATATGATAAAGCTCTGCATTTTTTCGATACTTTTTTATATTATTAATTGTTGTATCAAAGTATTTAAATGATATAGAACTTTTTTTTATGATGGCTTCTTGTATTTTATCAATTGAATAGTAAATATAAATGTTGTCCTTTTTTTTATCAGATAAAAAAACTTGGTTTTCAATTACTTCTTTATGGTATTTACTTGTTAAGTTACAACATTTATTAATAAGTTGCTTACTTTTTTTATTACTTAGAAATTGTGATGATGCAATCATATCACATATAATTTTAATTTCTACTAAGTCGAGTTTACTATTTGCTAGATAGTAACCCTGTTTTTTACCTCTTATAAATATAATGTCCATGCCCCATCTTTCAAGAATTTTTATATCATCGTAGATTGACTTTCTCTCAGCACTTATTCCTTTTTGATCTAAATAGTCCAGTATTTCTGGCATACTTAAAATATGATTTTCATCACTGTATTTACTAAATAAATCTACAAGGTATAATAACTTAATTTTATTTTCGTTTTTCATATATTAAATATAACACACTGTCCATCTTTTTGTACACTTAAAAATTTATAGTGTGTTAATATTTCTTTACTGAAGGAGGATTTATTATGAAAAAATATTTTTTACTAAGTATAATGTTATATAATTTTTCACTATACTATGCTGCACACTCTTACAAAAGTGCTGCCATATTCTTGATTGTTTGTGGATTTATGTTGAGTATTATAAATTTAAAAATTAATAGAGTTATTGTTATTAAATGTTGTTTGATTTATATTTTACAGATGATAATTATTTTAGCAATGGGATTAATTAGTTACAATTATTATGTTATACTCTTTTGCATTTTTTCATCTATTAGTGTTGTATCATTTAATAATGAATATTTAAATTTAACAATAAATTTAAGATTAAAAGTTAAACAACTAATAGAAGTTTGGGTAGGCATAATGTTTTTTCTAATAATCTTTATGGTTTTATTCTTACATCAATATATACCTGACTTTTATTCAACTATATTTTTAAATGGAGCAAATGGTGTTATTCAGCTTATTACTTTAGTTTACTTACCACTAATATCTTACATTTTATTTAATTGTATGAAATATAGCATAAAAGTTATCCTTACAAGATTTTATATTAGAAATAAAAGTCTTGATAAATATCAAAAAGAAGTTGTTTCTAATGTTTTAAAATAGAAGAGTTTATAAAAATATGTTAAAATAGAGTACTATGGGGGAATTATATATGGGTGATTGGATTATAAGAAAATTTGTGAAGGATTATCAAAATGTATCATCTGATCAGGTTAGATCTGATTATGGCAAGGTTAGTAGTTATCTTGGAATTTTAGTTAATATTGGCTTAGCTATCACCAAGAGTGTACTGGGCTTTTTAACAGGCTCTATAGCAATTATATCAGATGCTATTAATAATATCAGTGATGTTGCTAATTGCGTGGTAGCACTATTTGGATATAAGTTAGCTGCTAAGCCTGCTGATAAAGATCATCCTTTTGGTCATGGAAGAGTTGAATATATCAGTAGCTTATTTATTGCTGTTGTTATTTTACTGCTTGGAATAGAGTTATTTAAAACTTCTCTTAATAAAATATTTAACCCATCTTCAATAAATGTAAATCCGATTGTAATTTTAATTTTATTTATCACTGTCATTGTTAAGCTTTGGATGTACTTCTTTAATAAAAAGTTAGGAGACTTAACCAGTAATAAAGTTCTTTATGCAACAGCAACTGACTCTTTAAGTGATACCCTAGCAACTTCAGCAACGATTATTGCTGCCTTATCGTCTTTTATTACAGATCTTCCCATTGATGGTATTATGGGATTAATTGTATCGCTTATCATTATAAATTCTGGTATAGGAATTATTAAAGATTCTAGTAATGAATTAATTGGTCAATCAGCAAGTGATGAAACCTTAAAAAGAGTTGAAGAGATTCTACAAGAAAGCAAAGATATCTTAGGGTTTCATGATCTTTCAATTCACAACTATGGTCCAGGAAAATTTTTAGGCAGTGTCCATGTTGAAGTTGATTCTAACTCAAAGTTTCTTGAAGTACATGATTTAGTTGATACAATTGAGCAGAAGATTAGTGAAGAGTTAAAAATTACCATGACTATTCATATGGATCCAGTACTTGCAAATACTCAAGATATAATAGGTGCTCAAAATGAGTTGAGTGCTGCTCTTTTAAAAATTGATAATGAATTAAGTTTTAAAAACTTTAGAGTGGTAGTTTGTCCTAGTAAGACTAACTATATATTTAGCTTAGAAGTTCCTAAAAAAAATAAATTATCTAATGATAATTTAAAATTATTAATTGAAGAAAATCTAAGTGGTGAAAAGGTGATATCTACTATAATTGACTTTGAAAGAGCTTAGGCTCTTTTTTTAAACAAATAATAGCAAACTAACTGCCATTACTGCCATTCCACTAATTAACCCGTATATTGATAAGTGATGGTTGCCATAATTTCTTGCGGTTGGTAAAAGCTCATCAAGAGAAATAAAAACCATAATTCCAGCTACTCCTGCAAAAACGATTCCAAAGATAGCATCATTTAAAAATGGCATTAATATTAAATATCCAATTAAAGCACCAATGGGTTCAGATAGACCTGATAAAAATGAATATAGAAAAGCTTTCTTTCTTGATCCTGTAGCATGATAAATTGGAACTGATACTGCAATTCCTTCTGGAATATTATGAAGAGCAATCGCTACAAAGATAGGTATAGCAATATTGGGGTCTTGAAGGGCACTGATAAATGTTGCTAGTCCTTCTGGAAAGTTGTGGATTCCAATTGCTAAGGCAGTAAATACTCCCATTCTTTTTAAGTCGCTTTTTGATTTATCTTCTTCACTCATGTGTTGAACTTCATGAGGGTTAGAGTCATGAGGAACTAATTTATCAATTAATGCAATTAGTAACATTCCACCAAAAAATGCAATGACAGTCACCCATTTTCCTTTAACTAAGCCTAACTCTTTTACAAGAGCTACCTCGGCTTTAAAAAATATTTCAATCATTGAAACATAAATCATTACTCCTGCTGAGAATCCTAAGGTTAATGATAAAAACTTTTTATTGTCCTTTTTAGCTGTGAAAGCTAATAAGCTTCCAATACCAGTACATAGGCCTGCTACAAGGGTTAAAGTAAATGCGAATATAATATTATTCATAAAATAAATCCTTTCATAATCATCGTTATTGTAGCATTAATTAAATCATAATAAAAGTAATATAATTACTGGAAAATAGTGGCTATATATTATAAAATAAGTATATTGTGAGGGAATAATATATGAATAGATTTTTAAGAGATATTGGATATCCGTTTTTAACATTAATTATAGGTGGTTTATTTATTCGCTATTTTAATGGATACTTTTCTAATACAATCCAAATTTTAGTGATTAGTATTATATGTTTTGCTTTTGGTGTAAGTATTCATCAAGGTAAAAGAAGTAAGGAATGGGTTCATAAGTTTATTGTGGCATTTTTCTTTTTATTCTTTTTATTTTGGGATATGGGATATGTGGTATTACCACAGCTAAAATCATTTTTTAATTTAATAGGAATTAGTGGTATTATAATTAAATTATTTTATGTGTTTTGTGGTTGGAACTTTTTCAAATAAAAAATATCCACTAGGATATTTACTTAAATGGTAGAATATTGGGACTCTGTTTGATAATGAGTTTCTTTTTTTCTAGGGTAGGAATAACTGCTTTAAATAGTATTACAAGTAGTAAAATTTCAAATGGTAAAAGAATTGTATTTTTTATAAGGCTAGTTGTAAAGTAAAAGATGAAGCCTTTAGAAAACATCATTGTTGTCCATACTGATCCCAAAATTGCATTTACAAATAAATTAACACTTAATTTTGCGATAATTATTCTAATGATAGTTATCTTTTTATTGTATAAAAAGATTGCGTAGATAAATAATCCAAGCATACTGCTGATTACATATCCAAAGAAGAATGGTCCTGATGGATGAATTAAAAATCCTAATATATCGCCTACAAATCCACTTATTAAAGCTGGTATTGGACCAATTATGCATGCTTCACATGCAGCAATCAAAAAAATAAAGTATACTCTTAAATTTCCCGATGATACTGGCAGTGGAATAAAAAATGAGCTCATAACAATTTTTATAGTGATAAAAATTGCCATTAGTGATAAGTACTTTACTGATTTTAAGTTTTGAATTGATTTTTTCATATTGTCCTCCGTTTCCGCAATGTGAAAGGAGATCACATATTTGGAAGTATATCCAGAAATACCGCAAGTTTACTTTTCGTCTTTACTCTCTTCCAAAAGGATAAAGCACTTAACGCATTCTGTATGATTACTATACGAAATTATATTGATGTATGTCAATGATATGGCTTTATAAATTATGTTAAATAAGGTAAAATATAAATAGAAAATGAGGTTAGACATGAAGAAATTACTTTCGATAAAAGATATTAGTTGGATAAGTAAAGTGAGTGAATTGATAGATGGTATTATATTATCGGATAGTTATCATGGCTCTCAATATGCTTTTGCCTTTGATAAAGAACAATTAAAAGAAGGTATAAAACAAGCTAAAGAAAACAATTTAATCTGCGGTATTTTGATGACTAGAATGTATACTGATAAAGAATTAGATGAAGCAAAAAATTATTTAAAGTGGCTTAAGGAAGAAAGTGTTGATTTAATTTATTATCAAGATCCAGCGATTTATATCTTGGCAGAAGAGTTAAAGATGTCTCATCTTTTAGTTTATGATCCTGATACCTTACTTACAAATGGTTATGATATGCAAGAGGTTAATAAAAAAGGAATTTCTCATGGTGTTGTATCTAAAGATTTAACTCTTGATGAAATAATTGAAATTCTAGATTTAGTTAATGGAAAAAGTGAAGTAATTATATTTGGTTATCTAAAGTTATCAAGTTCTAAGCGTAAATTTATACAAAATTATTGTGATGAAATAAATATTTTAAATACAGCATCTAAAAAAGATGATGTTTATTTAATTGAATCAACAAGGGAAGGTAAGATGCCGATTTTTGAAGATGATCAGGGAACCTTTGTTTATTCTGATTTTATTCTTTGTGCATATAACGAATTTAATAAACTTAAAGATCATAACTTAGAGTATGCTAGAATTGATTCGCATTTTTTAGACTTTGATGTAATTTATGATTTTTTACTTTTATTAAGTGGTAAAGTGACACATGATAACTTTATAAAAAAATATCGTGAGCTACCATTTAGTAGTGGCTATATGTATACAAAAACAAATTTAGTAAAGTAGGTAAGATATGAGAAAAAACATAGAATTATTAGCACCGGCGGGTGATCTTGAAAGAGCGAAAATAGCAATAAGATTTGGAGCTGATGCAATCTATTTGGGTGGTAAGAAATATTCTTTAAGGTCAAGAGCATCTAATTTTGGAATTGAAGAAATAAAAGAAGTTTGTGAATATGCTAAAGAGTATGGCTCTAGTGTTCATGTAACCGTTAATATGATACCTCATCAAAGTGATTTTGATGGCTTTAAAGAATATGTAAAAGAGTTAGAAGATGCTGGAGTTACAGCATTAATTGTTGCTTCAGAAGCAATGATCAAGATGATAAAAGATGTCAGCACAAAACTTGAAATTCATTTAAGCACTCAAAGAACAACAACCAATTCTAAAGCAATTGAGTATTATCAAAGACTTGGGGTTGATCGCGTGGTTTTAGCAAGAGAGTGTACTATTGATGATGTAAAAGATATTGTAAATAACACCAGTGTTGAGCTTGAATGTTTTATCCATGGAGGGATGTGTTCTAATTATTCTGGACGTTGTACTTTGAGTAATATGATGACATTAAGGGATGCAAATCGTGGAGGCTGTGCTCAATCATGTCGTTGGAAGTATCATCTTTATCAAGGAGATAGAGAACTTAGTAAAGAAGATTGCCTCTTTTCAATGAGTTCAAAGGATATGATGGCACTAGAAGTAATTTATGATTTAATGATGTTAAATATATCATCTTTAAAAATAGAGGGCAGAATGAAATCGGGGTACTATGTTGCAAGTGTTGTTAGTGCATATCGTAAACTAATCGATGAGATAAAAGATAGTGAAAAAGCTTTAAGTGAAGAGCGCTTAGCATATTATCAAAAAGAGTTTCAAAAGGCAGAGAATAGACCTACATCAATTGGTTTTTACCATGGTGAACCTAAGGCTTCTTCACATTTATATGGAGTAAATGGAGCAGGGGTTACCCATCTTTTTGTGGGTGTTATATTAAATTATAATAAAAATGATCAGATTGCCTTAATTGAAGTTCGCAATGTAATTAGGGCTGAAGAAACTTTAGAAGTTTTTGGTCCAAATTGTGATAATAAACATTTTAAAATTGAAAAGATGTTTAATGAAGATTTAGAAATCATAGAGTTAGCAAATCAACCAATGAGAAAGATAACGTGTTGTATTCCTTTTGATGTTGAAGTTGGTGATATGATCAGGAGGGTATTAAAATGATTTTTGAAGGAGCATTAAGTACAAAGGCCGCGATTATTTCTTCTAGAAGAAAAGTTGAGAAGATTTATATTGAAAAAAATAAAAATGATCGCAATACTAGATTTATTATTGATAGGGCTAATAGAAAGAATATACCAATTGTATTTACATCAAGAGAAGAGATTGATGCTTTAGCTACAGGAAAGACTCATGGGGGAATAATTGCAGTTGTACAAGAAAGAAAATATCAAAATTTAAAGCAAGTTTTAAAAAATAAAGAAAACTCTTTTATTTGTGTCTTAGAAGGAATAGAAGATCCCTTTAATTTAGGTTATGCCTTAAGATCACTTTATAGTGCAGGCTGTGATGGAGTAATTCTAAGAAAAAGAGATTGGACAAATTGTGAGAGTGTAATTATTAAGTCTAGTGCGGCAGCTAGTGAATACATCAATTGGATTGAGAGTGAAGATTTAGCAAAGGATATTGCCTACTGTAAAAGTATGGGATGCTGTGCATTTGCGGCATCAAGAAAAAATGCTTCATCTTATTTTGATGCTAAATTTAATCAACCACTTGTCTTAGCAATCGGTGGAGAAATACGTGGTCTTAGCACGGAAGTTTTAAAAGAAATGGATTTAAGTATATATATTCCATATGCAAATGATTTTAAGAATTCCCTTAATGCATCAAGTGCAGTAGCTGCTTTGAGCTTTGAAATTGTAAGACAAAGAAAAGGGTAAAAAATATGGAAATTAATTCAGTTAGTAATAATCGAGTAAAGATGTGGATGAAGTTACATACTAAAAAAGAGCGTGATAAAACATCAAAATTTTTGCTTGAAGGAGAACACTTAATTATTGAAGCTTCAAAAAAAGGTGTTATTGAAACTCTTTTAGTAATAGATGGATATAAGCAAAAATTTGTGTGTAATGAAGTTATTGTTTGTAGTGAGAGTGTTTTAAAAAAGTTAAGTAAAAATATTTCAGGTTGTAAGTGTATTGCGGTATGTAGGGTTTTAAATAGTGAAATCAAAAAATTTGATAGACTACTTTTATTAGATGATGTTCAAGATCCTGGCAATATGGGAACAATAATTAGAAGTGCAGTATCATTTGGATTTGATGCAATTATTGCATCAAATAACAGTGTAGATTTTTACAATGATAAAACCATAAGGTCTACTCAAGGGGCAATATTTTCTATTCCATTAATAAGAAGTGATATTTTAAAAGAGATTGAAAATTTAAAAAAGCATGATACTAAATTATTTGCTTTTGCACTAGGGGAAGATGCAAATAATTTAGATGATGTTAAGAAAGTAAAAAGAATGGCATTAGTCTTTGGTAATGAGGGTCAAGGCATTAGAAATGAAGTAATAAGAGCATGTGATGCAGCTGTTAAAATTGAGATGAATAATTTTGAATCACTGAATGTTGCAGTTGCAGCTGGTATTGCAATGTATAAATTTAGAAAATAATTTAGGATATACAAATTAATAGATAATAATGATATAATGAAAAAAGAAAGTTGAGGATTTAAAAAATGGGATTTATTAAAGCATTTGCAGGAGCTCTTGGAGGAACTTTTGCCGATCAGTGGTTGGAGTATACTGTTCCACAAACAGATGTTTCTGCTACGGCGGGGATTTTTAGAGCGATCAAGCAAGAACAAAACAATTCAAGAGGATCAAATACTAAAGGATCTGATGGGATTATTTCAAATGGAAGTAAGTTTTTAGTACCTGAGGGTACTGCTCTTATCTTAATGCAAGATGGAATGATTACAAATTTTATTGCTGAGGCAGGAGGATATACTTATTCTACTGATGATCAAAATGCTAAGTCATTTTTTGCCGGGGATGGAATTATATCATCTATTGTTAAAACAAGCTGGGAACGCTTTAAATTTGGAGGACAGCCAGGTTCTCAACAAAGTGCTGTATATGTAAATTTAAAAGAAATACCAAATAATCGTTTTGGTACTCAAAGTGAGATATATTGGGATGATGCCTATCTTGGTGCTCAAGTTGGAGCAATGACAAGGGGAACATACACTTTAAAAATTGTTGATCCTATTTTATTTGTAAAGAATTTTGTTCCTTATAAATACTTAGTACAAGGTGGCCCAGTATTTGATTTTTCAGATATGGATAATGAAGCTGGATCTCAACTATTTAATGAGGTTGTTGGCTCACTATCGGCGGCATTTTCAAGTTATACTAATGATCCTAATAAAGGTAATCGAATTATTAAAATTCAACAAGATCAAGTTGGTTTTGCTCAATCTTTATCACTTGCTGTTGAAGATGGTTACAAGTGGAAATCAGATCGTGGTTTAGAAATTATTAAGGTTGCGATTCAAGCGGTTGAATATGATGAAGATACTAAAGCATTACTTAGTGATGTTAAGAAGGCAGATGCTCTATCTGGTGCGCGTGGTAATTCATTTATGCAACAGGCTGCAGCTCGCGGTATGCAGGCAGCTGGAGAGAGTGAAGGCGGTGCTGGTGGTATGGCCTTTATGGGTATGGGAATGAATGCAGCTGGTGGTATGATGGGAGCAATGCAACAAAATGCTAATCAAACACCACAGGCTAATAATATTCAAAATGGCACTCAGGAAGAGAATCCTTATAAAAAATTAGAAGAGTTAAAAAATTTACTTGATAAAGGAGTAATTTCGCAGGAAGATTTTGATCAAGCGAAAGCAAAAGTATTAGGTCTATAGAGATGACTGAAATAAAGGAAAATGAAGAGAAGATAACAGAAGAAGTATTGGATCATTCAACTGATGAAAAAAATACTCAAAAAAAATGTTATAGTTGTGGCTCTACAGATATTTCTTTAAATACTGAAACTGGAAACCTACGTTGTAATTTTTGTAGGAGCGAGCAGCCAAAGGAATTATTTGCTGATAAAACAGTTGATAGCCTAGATAAAAAATATATATCTAAGGGTGCTAGTGATATTAAAAGTGATGCTAGTGATATCGTAACTTTAAAGTGTACAAGTTGTGGTGCTGAAGTAGTAATTGATACCACAGATAGTGCACAGTCTCGTTGTCACTGGTGTCGAAATTATTTATCGATAAATAATCAAATTGAAAATGGAGCGATTCCAGATGCACTGCTTCCATTTAATGTTTTAAAAGATTCTGCAAAAAAGGAAATCGAAAATTTTGTTGGTAAGCGAAAGTTTTTTGCCCTTAAAAAATTTAAGTCAGAATTTACTTCTGATAATATATTAGGAGTATACTTTCCGTACTTACTGATTGATATTAAGGCTAAGTGTCAATTTCATGGTAAGGGTGAGCGCTTAGTGAGAAAATATCAAGTTAAATCAGGCAAGCACACATCAACTAGATATGACGCTGATTTATATGATGTTAAAAGAGATTTTGACATATTTATTGATGACTTATCAATAGAAGCAAGTGATGATAAGCTTAGCTATCATGCTAATAAAACAAACAATATCATCAATTCAATTATGCCTTTTGATACAGAAAATAGCGTTGTTTGGGATGCTAACTACTTAAGGGGTTTCTCATCAGAGAAAAGAGATATTAATATAGATAAAATTGATAATATTGTAAAATCTCAATCTTTAGATGTTGCCCGTCATAGTATCAATAATACCCTTAATTTTTATGATCGAGGTGTTTGTTGGAATGATGAAAAAGTTGAGTCAATTGGAGAATTTTGGAAAGCGGTATATCTTCCGGTTTGGCTTTACTCTTATCAACAAAAAAAGGGTCACAAAAATATAATTCATTATCTTGCTGTTAATGGTAGAACTAAAGAAGTAATGGGTAGTGTTCCAATTGATCAGTTTAAGTTATTTGCTGTATCATTTATGCTAGAAGTAATTGGTTTCTTCTTTTGGTGGACATATTTGATAGATGAAGATTTTGGTTGGCTATGTATGACGATTGGCTTTATATATTATGGAATAATTCATGTGCGGTATCGCAATGATAATGCCCGTCACTATCATGAGATTGAAACATTAAAAGAAGTATCTAATGTAGTAAAAGAAGATAACTTTATAAAACATGAGTATCGACTTAATAGAAGTAAGATAAGTGGTGCAAATAATCATTCTATTAATTCAAGAAGTTTAAATCAAACAATGTTTGGAAAAGCAGTAGATGTGTTATCATCATCCGATGATAATGATATTGATACGTTTCTACCTGAATAAACCTCTATTAGGAGGTTTATTTTTTTATTTAAGATTATACTTGATCTTTTTTTAAAAGATCAATAAATTTTAGTGAAGCTGAAGATAATGTCTTACGTTTTAAATATGCATAGCCCATCATTCTTTTGGGTAGAGTTGGATTTGTTTTTAATTCAAACACTTCATTATTATTTAAGTAGTCAATAGAAAACTCTTTTACAACACAGGCAACTCCTAGTGATTCCTTAACACACTCTAAAAGTAAAGTGTGAGCACCAAGTTCCATTTTTGGGTGTAGTATCACTTTTTCTTTAGCAAATTGTTTATCAATGTATTGTCTAGAAGTTGATGTTGATTCTAATAGAATTAAAGGAAGTTTACTTATATCTTTAAAGTTATAAACTTTACTTGATTTCTTTTTTCCAACAAAAATATCTTGAATTGAAAAGCATTCATGAAAAATCAAAGAATCTAAATTATTGGGTTTACTCATAAAGCCTAAATCAATTTGACCATTGTTTAAAAGTTCTAAAACTTCACTGCTGGTTCTGTTAATTATTTTTACAGAAATATTAGGGTAAGTTTTATGAAATTTTGTAAGGTATGGTTTAAGGAAAAACTCACTAAAGCTATCTCCGGCTGCTAAGATTAAGTTACCTCCTTTTAAATCGTTATAGCTTAAAAGCTTATTTTCTGCTGAAGCAATTAACTCCAGAGCATCTTTAGTATAGTTATATAGGATTTCGGCCTCACTTGTTAAACTTATTTTTTTACCGTTCCTAATAAATAGTTGCACTTTTAATTCTTTCTCAATTTGTTTAATTACTTGTGATACAGCTGGTTGAGATATAAAAAGATTTCTTGCTGCTTTTGAAAATGATAGTTCTGATGCAACTTCATTAAAGATTCGATACTGTTCAAGTTTAATTTTACTCATAAGCACTCCTTATAATAAAATATACAATAATATATTATACTTATATATAAATTAAGTTTATAATAAAAGTATATTGAGTGCAACTCAAAATGAGGAGAATTGATATGACAAGAAAAGTTGGAACAGTTTCAATGGGAATAAGATGTCCGATAATAAGTGCAAATGATGATCTTGTAAAGATTGTAGTAGATAGTGTACTTGAAGCATCTAGTAATGAAGGTTTTAAAATTAGAGATAAGGATGTTATTGCTATAACGGAGTCAGTAGTAGCAAGATCTCAAGGAAATTATGTTAGTGTAGATGATATTGCAGAGGATATTAAATCAAAATTTAATGATGATACAGTTGGAGTTATTTTTCCAATACTATCAAGAAATCGTTTCTCAACGCTTTTAAAAGGAATTGCAAAGGGTGCTAATAAAATTATCTTAATGTTAAGTTATCCAAGTGATGAAGTTGGTAATGAGTTAGTATCACTTGATAAGTTGGATGATGCTAATATTAATCCATATACAGATGTGTTAACACTAGAAGAGTATAGATACCACTTTAAAGATAATAAACATGAATTTACAGGTGTTGATTATGTTGCTTACTATGAAGAAATTATTAAAAATGAAGGAAAAGATGTAGAAATAATTTTTGCAAATCAGGCTACTGAAATTTTAAAACATACTAAATCTGTATTAAATTGTGATATTCATACAAGAAAGCGAACTAAAAGATTATTACTAAAAAATGGTGCAAACAAAGTATTTTCTTTGGATGAAGTTATGACAAAGCCAAAAAATGGTTCTGGGTTTAATGCTGATTTTGGACTGTTAGGATCAAATAAGGCAACAGAAGAAAAGGTTAAATTATTTCCAAGAAAAGAGTGTATTAGTATTGTAGAAGATATTCAAAAGACAATGTTTGATAAAACTCAAAAGAATGTGGAAGTTATGGTTTATGGAGATGGTGCTTTTAAAGATCCTCAAGGAAAAATTTGGGAGCTTGCTGATCCATGTGTTTCGCCGGCTTTTACAAAAGGACTTGTTGGAACTCCTAATGAGCTAAAACTTAAGTATCTTGCTGATAATGATTTTAAAGATCTATCTGGCATAGAATTAAAGGCAGCAATTGAGAAAAGAATTAGTGAGAAACAAGCGAATTTAGTTGGTGATATGGCCTCACAGGGAACAACGCCAAGACAACTGACAGATTTAATTGGATCACTTTGCGATTTAACAAGTGGATCTGGAGATAAGGGAACTCCGGTTGTTTTAATACAAGGATATTTTGATAATTACATCAATGATTAATACCGTAAATACGGTATTTTTTTGTGTTAATTTAGTGAAAATTATTGCATAATTAACATAAAATAACACAATTTTGTTATAATTATTTTAATATATAAAGAAAGGGTGATTATATGAATTATTTTGTATTGGTGGGTATTGTTATTATTGTGATCGGCTTTGCACTAAAGTTTGATGTCTTAGCTGTTGTACTTACAGCAGGAATTGTTACAGGTTTAGTTGCTGGCATGGATTTTATGGAGGTATTATCTATTTTAGGAGATTCATTTGTAAAGAATAGACTAATGTCAATCTTCTTAATTATTTTCCCTGTTATTGCTATTATTGAAAGATATGGATTAAAAGAGCGCTCTGAAATTTTAATTAGTAAAATTAAGAATGTTTCAGGTGGGATAGTTTTAGCTATCTACATGGTAATAAGAAGTATTGCAGCAGCTTTTAATATTCGTATTGGTGGCCATGTTCAATTTGTAAGACCACTAGTTTTACCAATGGCACAAGCTGCCTCAGTTTCTAGAAAAGGTAAAGATTTAAATGATGCTGAAGAAGAAAGAATTAAGGGATTATCGGCTGCAGTTGAAAACTTTGGTAATTTCTTTGCTCAAAACTGTTTTCCAGCATCAAGTGGCGTAGTGCTAATTCAAGGGACACTTGCAACACTTGGATATGATGTTACCTTACAAAGTATTGCTGTTTCTGCACTACCAATTATGGTAATTACAATTATATTTACTCTTATTCAAGTGCATCTTTATGATCGTAAAATTGCTAAGGGAGGAAATTAATATGAATAATTTTTTACTTGTATATGCTCCTGAAATTATCTATGGACTTTGTGGGCTTGTTAGTATTGATGCTGCATTTAGAGCATTAAAGAATGAGGCTAAAAAATATGAAACATTTGCATTTTGGTTTTTACTTGGAATAATATTTATGTTTGGTAAGTGGATACCAAGCGAGTTAACTGGGCTGTTCTTATGTTTTATGGGTATTTTAGCAGCAACCAAATCTGTTAGAATGAGTGAATTTAAGGTAATTGATAAGAAACTTAAATTAGAAGCAAATGAGCCTATCAAAAATAAGATATTTGCCCCAGCAATATTAATTGGTATTATTGCTGCAACACTAGCATTTGTAAAGATTGATGGTAAAAGCTTAAATGGAGCAGTAATGATTGGGGTAGCATGTTTGATATCTCTTGTTGTTGCAATAATCTTATGTAAGCCAAATATTAATGAAACAAGAGAAAACACGTCAAGGCTATTGATGCAAGTTGGAACAGCGTGTCTTTTACCACAGCTTTTAGGAGCTCTTGGTAGTGTATTTACAAAAGCTGGAGTAGGTGATGTTATATCAGAAATTATCCTAGCGGGATTTCCAAGTCCTGGCATTGTAACTGGGGTTTTACTTTATTGCTTTGGTATGGTTATTTTTACCATGATCATGGGTAATGCTTTTGCCGCATTTGCAGTAATAACAGCTGGAATTGGTGTTCCATTTGTAATTGCTCAAGGAGGAAATCCAGCAGTTATTGGAGTATTAGGGATGACTTGTGGTTTTTGTGGAACATTAATGACACCAATGGCAGCAAACTTTAATATTGTGCCAGTTTCAGTACTTGAGGCTAAGAATAAATGGACAGTAATTAAGGCTCAAGTACCAATGGCATTAGTGTTAATTGTTGTACATATTGTATTAATGTTAGTATTAGGATTTTAAGGAGGTCATATGAAAATACTTGTTACGGGATTTGATCCCTTTGGAAATGAAAAGATAAATCCAGCAATTGAAGCAGTAAAAAAATTAGCGGATACAATTAATGATGTAGAAATTATTAAGTTGGAAATTCCAACTATTTGTCATGTATCACTTAATGTTATTGAAGAAGCTATTGTAAAGCATGATCCTGATGTTATTTTATCAATTGGACAGGCAGGAGGAAGATCGGAGATTAGTGTTGAAAGAGTTGGCATTAACTTAGATGATTGTAGGATTCCTGATAATAGTGGTCAACAGATTATAGATGAACCTGTTTATAAAGATGGACCTGCTGCCTATTTTTCAAACTTACCAGTGAAGGCGATGGTTGAAAATATTAAGAAACATGGTATACCTTCTGTTGTTTCTTACACTGCAGGGACATTTGTATGTAATCATGTTCTATATGGTGTAAGACATTTAATTGAAACTAAGTATCCCAATAAAAGAAGTGGTTTCATTCATATTCCTTTCTTGCCTGAGCAAACATTAAATAAAAAGGGTGTGGCTTCTATGTCGCTTGAAAATATGGTAAAGGCACTTACTTGTGCAATTGAGACCATTAGCGAAGTTAGTGAGGATATAAAAGTTGTTGGTGGAGAGATTCATTAGTGAAGATTTTTGTTTATGGAACACTTAGAAAAAATCAAAAAAATTATAATAAATTCTTAAAGGGTTTAGTAATTAGTACTATGGATACTTATATTATTGGAAAGCTTTATTCATTGAAAAATAAAGATTATCCGGCTTTAATATCTGGGAATAGATTTATAAAAGGAGAGCTTTTAGAAATAAATGATAATCCAGAATTATTGAATACTTTGAGTAAATTAGAGGGCTTTATTGAAAGTGGTAATATTAATAATGAATATAATCTTGTCGAGGAAGATATTTATAATGATAACTTTAAATTTATAGGTAGGTATCAAACATTTAAGTATAATGAAGCAAATGATGAGATAAGGGCGTACTTAGATAAGGTAATAGAAGAAAATGACTTTTGTAAGTATATGTCTAATAAAAGAATTATATCTGAATAGGGTATAATTTTTTAAATAAAAAAGGGTTTGGATATGTTATAATGATAAGCAAAAGGAGGAAGTTTTATGGTGATTAAAAATGAAAAGAGGATATTATGGAAAAAATATTAGTGGTAGATTATGGAAGTCAATTTAACCAGTTAATCGCAAGAAGAGTAAGAGAATGTGGTGTATATAGTGAAATTGTTGAATATGATACTCCGCTTGAAGTTTTTAAAGATCCACAGGTAAAAGGGATAATTTTATCTGGAGGTCCAAATTCTGTTTATGATAAGAACGCACCTAGTATTGATAAAAATATATTTGACTTAGGAAAACCTATTCTTGGAATCTGTTATGGTATGCAAATTACTCAATATGCCTTAGGTGGTAAGATAGATTCTTGTGATAAAAGAGAATATGGAAAAAGCATTTTAAAAACACTAAAAGCTTCTAATATTTTAGAAGGGGTTGCCAAAGAATCTGTTGTTTGGATGAGCCATCAAGATCATGTTACAGAGTTAGCTGAAGGGTTTGAAGCGGTTGCTAATACTGATACTTGCACGGCTGTTGCAGTAAATCAAGAAAAAAAGATTTATAATGTCCAATTTCATCCAGAGGTAACACATAGTGAATTTGGAGTTAAAATAATTGAGAACTTCATAAATATTTGTGAAACGAAAAGATCGTGGACTATGCATAGTTACATTGAAAAAACTATTCAAGAAATAAAAGATGAAGTAAAAGATCAAAAGGTAATTTTAGGATTATCAGGTGGTGTTGATTCTTCAGTTGTTGCAATGCTTGTTCACAGAGCTATTGGTGATAATTTAACTTGTATCTTTGTAGATACAGGCTTATTGAGGAAAAATGAGGGTGATAAAGTAATGGAAGTTTATGGTAACCATTACAAAATGAATATTCAAAGAGTTAATGCTCAAGACTTATTTTTAAATGAGCTTAAAGGAGTAAAAGAGCCTGAATCTAAGAGAAAGATAATTGGTAAATTATTTGTTCAAGTATTTGAAAAAGCAAAAGCTGATCAACAAGATGCTCAGTATCTAGCTCAAGGAACAATATATCCTGATATTATTGAGTCATCAACTAAAGGAACAGGTGCTACTATTAAATCTCACCATAATGTTGGCGGATTACCTTCAGAACTTAGTTTTAAATTGTTAGAGCCATTAAAAGATTTATTTAAAGATGAAGTAAGAAAAGTTGGTATTGAGCTTGGTATGCCAAAAGAGTTAGTTAATAGACATCCATTCCCAGGACCAGGACTTGGTGTTAGGGTAATTGAAGAAGTTACTAAAGAAAAAGTTAAAATCTTACAGGAAGCAGATGATGTATTTATTAGTGAACTAATTGAAAATAATTTATATCATGAAAGTTCACAAGCATTTGTTGCATTACTACCTTGTAAATCAGTTGGAGTAATGGGAGATGGAAGAACTTATGAGTATGCATGTGTGATAAGATCAGTTAATACCCAAGATTTTATGACTGCAACGTTTACTAGGCTACCGTATGAGTTTTTAGATAAGGTTGCAACAAGAATTGTAAATGAAGTAGCAGGTATAAATAGAGTAGTATATGATATAACTTCAAAACCTCCTGGAACTATTGAGTGGGAATAGCGGTAGGTAAGTAAGAAAGCCTTTATTTAAGGGCTTTTTTTGATGCTTTTTAAGCAAAGTGTATTGTCATTGCATAAATATTGCATTTTGTATTGCTTCTTCCGATGTTAATTGATTTTTTGTGAGCACTTTTATTGGTTTCACTTCTTCATTCATTCTTAACACAACCTTTCTCATAAATAACACCTCCTAAATAATAGAAGTATATTATATAACATTTGGGACATTATCGAGTTTGATATATTAAGACATTATCACTATTGATTT
>JBKEBK010000001.1:0-3597 GCA_047973125.1 Anaerorhabdus sp.
GCATGCGCAGAAGAAAATGACTGCGGACAGTATTTCAAAGAACAGAAATTAAGCAAAAAAGATATAGAAGAAATCAAAGATATCACCATGGGGATGGCAAAAATATGTAGAGGTATGCATGAAAGCTTACTCCAAAATGTAGATAACCAAGTGATGAAAGGAATTGAAAAGATCTATGAAATCACCAATGAGATCAATGAAGGGGATCATGTATATACACTTGCTAAAACAGAAAATAGACAAAAACAGCTGCTTGATCAATCAAAGCCCTATAATCCAAATCCCAAAATTATAACGTATGAAACACAACCCCAAGTACATCATGACTTGCAATATTATATCGATCATGAAGATATGGGTTTAGAAGAACTGTATCAAGTATATGAGGAAGCACATATCAAAGCGTTAGAGCTCTATAAACCAGAAACGTATCGGCAACAAATAGAACACCTAGAAGGTAGTGGAAGTCTGTATATAGGAGAAGTAGGAACTTACAATAGGAAATTGGATGAAGATGACTTTAGAAACTACTTAGATGAAATTGTTATCGGATGGGACATACCTGAGTGAAGATACCCGTGCTTCTTTGTTTCATCAATATGTGAGTAGTTGTGCTAAGGCAGGCGGTATAGGTGGGATGGCTGTAGGTAGTACAGCAGGCTGGATGGTAGAGACGGCATGGGATGCAGCAGATGTTATCAGGGCAGTCCTTAGTAAAGATGAAATGGGCATGGCAGTTGGGCTCTTCTCGCTTTTCATGTCTCAAGATGATATCATAAGAAGGGCTAAACATATTGATGAAGTTGGGGATGGTTTATTAAAGGGTTCGGCACTTGATGATGTAATTAAGAAAACAGGATGGTCTGAAGAGCAAATAGATGATTTCTTAAAAAATAACAATATGCCTATTAATGATTTAGATAATGCTATTACAAATAAAGGGTGGGATGAACTTTTAAAAGAAATAAATCCGAATACTAGACTACCTAAAAGTAATGGAAATTGGGTTGGAGAACCTGGGAATGGAACATGGTTCTCTGATAACCCAAAAGTTAATACGATTACTGGTGGAGAAGGAATTAAATTTGTTGGTGGAAGACCAGACTTTCTCAACTTGGAGTCAAGGTCAACTTACATTTAAGCCAGGTCAACTAAATGGAATAAGTACTGATTTTGATTTAGTATATGAGCAAATTATGAAAGATTATGACTTGCCATCTAAAAATGCTGCTAAAAATCTATTATCAGATATGGACTTACACCTCATCATACAAGTACAACATCAATTGATTTGATTCCGACAGACTTACATGGAAATATTCCACATATAGGGAGTGCATCAGATTTAAGAGGAGGAAAATAAATGAAACAATCATATATAGATAAATTAAATGACATTATTGATTTTGATATGCGTAAAAGTAACTCAAGTTATTCTGAGAAAAAAATTTTAAAGTTACAAAAAGACTATAGTTTAGATTTAGATGATAGCTATAAATTTTATTTGGAGAATTTTGGAAATGACTATTTTAAAGAAGGATATAATTTTCATCCTTCTTTAAAACTATATGATGGCGCTGAAAAAAAATATGAATTTAATAGCATTTTCGGTTTAGGCATAGGACATAGTAATCTTCAAATGAATATAGACAATAGCAATGGAAATCTGCCTGAATTTGTATTTCCTATAGGAGAATTTGGTGGAGGTGACTTAATTTGCATGAGCCGTAAGAATAAAGAAATTTATTTATGGTTTCATGAGAAAAATGGACAAAACTTATACTTAATAGCTGAAAGTTTTGAATCATTTATATTAAGCATTGAATATGATGAGCCAATAAAGAATGATTCAGTGGGAGTTAAGATGAAGTTAAGTCCAGAACTTGACAATGCATTAAGAAAAGCTGCTGAAAAATATAAAAAATAATTTATGCATTATCTTTTGAAATGTCCTTGGCGTGCCGTAAGGCAAACGCCAAGGAGTAGTAGAGGCGAGTAAGTAATACCGTCCTGCGCATACAAGATAAAACAAAAGAATAGCCGATGGTTAATGGACAATATGCAAGTTTATGCATGCATGAAATGATATAAAAAATAAGAAGAAACAAGGATAAATATCACAATAAAGTGATAACATTCAAGTTTCTTCTTTTTTTACTTAAATTCTTGGATGTTCCATTCGTAAAGAATATGGAAGGCACTTTATAAAAGTAAAATATTTTATAAACTGTTCCCCAATTTTCACTATTTAGGTGTAAATGATATGAAGGTAGCATGTTAAGTTGAAAGAAGGTGATGTAATATGCCTAATAAACAACATATCTCAATCAAAATAGATTATCTATCGATTGTCTTTCACGAGTTAAGTGTAAAGGAATGTATTGAACAGGTATTAAAGTTATCATTCGATTACTTCAGCGTACGTAGTGCTCATGTGAAGCATAAAGATTATACAAATGTGTATGAACTAGGAAGTGTTCGTGTATTTGGAGATGCAAGAAAGTTAAAACAGAATCCAAATGGTACAGGATGTTATCTCGTCTTATCAGGAAGTGCTTGTGATGAATATTTTATGTATCGAAGTTGCGTAGAACTTATTCAAGCATGTGTGAGTAGTGTAGGAAGTGATGGTTTTCATCTCACAAGACTTGATATCGCTATTGATGACAAAAATGAAGTTCCCTACTTTACAATGGAGCAGTTACAAAAGAAGTGTAAAAAACATGAATATATTTCTACTTGTCATTCACATCGTTTTATAGAAAGTAATTTTGATGAAGGAAGTGCACATACCATCTATATTGAAAGTTGTAAATCAAACATCATGTTTCGTTTTTTTAATAAAGATAAAGAAGTATGTATGAAATACAATCAATCATTAGATGAAGTAGGAAGTTGGAAACGATGTGTGGATTGTCAACACTTTTTAGGAGGGAGTGTAAAATAAACTGCGTAAGTAGAGAGCGTACGGCTCTACCTACATGGTTTTTAAGTTGTGTATGATAAAACAAATGAAAGAGGTAAAGATAATGACAAAAATAAAGAGAGACCCAAAAGCAGTAGCACTAGCACAACAAATTATTAAAGAATATAATCCTAAAAATGTACAAGATATGAATGATGCTTTAAAAGATCTATTTGGACCGATGTTTGAAGCGATGTTACAAGGCAGATGGAGCATCATTTAGGTTATGAATCAAACAACAAGGATTTTAAAGAAAATGAAAATCGCCGAAATGGTTATAATAGAAAATCTTTACGCACCACACAAGGGAATGTAGAAATTAAAGTACCACGAGATCGTGATTCAAGTTTTGAACCAATACTCGTGGAGAAAAAGGAAAAAGATGTATCTGATATTGAGCGTAAAGTATTAGCCATGTATGCAAAAGGAATTTCGCAAAGAGATATCTCAAAAACGATAGATGATATCTATGAATTTCAAGGATCACATGAAATAATATCGAATATTACAGATGCTGTAATCCCAGAACTTGAAGAATGGCAAAATAGACCCTTGAAAAAATGCTATCCATTTTTATTTGTGAACTGTATGTATGTGACGATACGAAAAATGATGTATACCACCAATGCTAT
>JBKEBK010000005.1:0-6176 GCA_047973125.1 Anaerorhabdus sp.
TCAACTGTAACTTCTTCTGTAGCAGTTACATCTGTTCCTTCAGTTGTATAAACTTTTACATTTGCATCAGTTTTAACTGTTGTTGTATCTACTTCACTTACTCGTTTTGTAAAGTCACTAGCTTGGATAATGAATGCATCTCCAACTACGATTGTTCCATCATTTACTACCACTACTTGAGTAGCTGTAACTTCATTTCCATCAACATCACTTGCAGTATATGTAACCTTAGTTACTCCAGCTACACTTGTATCAACACTTGTAGGATCAGTTGTTAAGCTTAAGTTGCCTTCTTCTGTGTCACTTACACTAACGCCTGTCATTACATCAAAGCTTTCATCTATTTCAACTTCAGTAAATTCAGGTACAGTTAGTGTTGGTAACTCACCAGCAGTTACTGTAGCTGTAATATCTTTATTAGTCGCTTCTTCTGATGTTACTTTAAAGTTTACTGTTTAGTCTTTTGCTGCATTTGTATAGCCACCATTTGTAACTGTTACTTCTTTTGTAGCAGTTACATTAGCTCCTGTTGCTATATTATATACTTTTAACCCAGCTGCATCTTTGACTGCGGCATCACTTGTATCTACTTCAGACACTCGCTTTGTAAAGTCATTTGCTTGTAGTAAATAGTTTTTTCCTACAACAAATGTCCCATCATTTACAAGTACTACTTGAGTAGCAGTAACTTCATTTCCATCAACGTCTTTTACAGTATATGTAACCTTAGTTACTCCAACTGCACTTGTATCTACATTTGTAGGATTTGCAGTTAATATTAAGTCACCTTCCTCGACATCACTTGCAGTAACGCCAGTCATGATATCAAAGCTATCATCTATTTCAACTTCTGTAAACGAAGGGACACTAAGTGTTGGAAGTTCTCCCGCTGTTACTGTTGCCTTTACTTTTGTATTAGCTTTTTTATCTTCAGTAACTGTAAAGGCAATGTCATATTCACCAGTCTTAGCGTTATATGTTCCCATATCAACAGTTACATTTACGATATCTGTAAAATCAAATCCCGTTACTATATCATAAACTTTTAAACCTGCAGCACTTTTAATTACAGATTCGCTTTTTTCTACTTCAGAAACTCTTTTACTGAAGTCATTTGCATGAATAATATATTTATCACCCACAACAAATGTTCCATCATTTACAACTACAGTTCTATTAAAATTAGTTGTTTGATTATCTTTGTCTGTTACATTAATACTTTGTGAGTAAACACCAGCCTTGTTATTATCGACTGTTCCTAATGCTTCAATTAAAAGATCTTCCTTAGCTGTTTCAATATCACTAATTTTAAATCCATCAAGAGAATTAAAAGCTTCTCCAACTTCTATTACATAAGGGTTTACACTCTCTATTTCTGGTTTATTCCCTCCATTTACTGTTGCATTTATTTCAATATAAGCATCATCATCAGCTTTCAACTTTATTGAATAAACCCCAGGAATATTTGTATAGTCACCTTTATCTGCTACAATCTTTGATTCTGCAGTAACATTATCACCTGATTTGTTATAGACCTTAACCTTAGAATGCTCAATTATGCCTTGTTCAGTGGTATCCACTTCACTAACCATTTTTTCAAAATTCATTGCTTGAATTATTACGCTAGATCCAACACTATAAGTTCCATCATTTACAAGAATCACTCTTTTTTTATTAACAACATTATTATCAGAATCCTCAACTGTATAATTTATTATTGCAAAGCCAGGCTTTGATGTATCGATTGATGTATTATCCGCTTTTACATCGTTTATTGTTAAATTATCTTCAATATCTACAACTTCTACATTATCAAATATATCAAATTTTACTCCAGTCTTAATTTCAGTAAACTCAGGGACACTTAAAATTGGAATTCCACGATACTGTGCAGTAACAGTTGTATCTTCTTGGATGTTTGAAAAATCTTTATCCCATCCAACAAAAACAAAATTTTCTCTTGTTGGATCGGTTTCTGGAGCCTTTGCAGCTTCACTCTCTAGAACTTGTTGATCATCAATTAATGCAGTTTTATCCCAATCTAAAAATTTAACAGTGCTGTAAAAATCAGGAATCCCATTATCATTAATATCAGGTGCATATTGAGCCGTTACAGTCAAATGGTTTTGTACATTATCAAACTGTACATCCCAACCTGTAAATACTTTATCTTCAATAAAAGGTACATTTTCAAATGCTGGCTCAACCGCATCCTCACCCTTAACTACTTTTTGTTCCTCTATTAACTGAGAATCTTCTCCAACAAAACTAACTTTATAACCCCACAAAGGAGTTAGTGTTGTATCATAGACAACCTCATCATTTTCCATATCCCAAACAAGTGTTCCATCTTCAGGTAATAAATCATGTGTAGCTTCCCATCTTGCAACTACCATATCCTCATTTGTAAGTGGATGAACTTTATCTGATAAATTTGTATTGGCTCCAAGAGCAGCAATTACATATTGATCCTGAGGATCAGCCTCACCTGGAACTGTATATTTACCACCATTTGAATTAAATGTAATTTTAACCTCATAATAACCATATATTGTTGTACCTTTTTCAACAGTAATATCTGACATTTTCGGTGCTTTTTGAGTAAAGGCTTTATCATAATACCAATCATTTAGACCTATTGCCCTGGTACTTGAGACACCAGGTGCTAGTTGTTCATTTATTGCATTACCAACAAGTCTAACATCTGAGTTAAAAGAGATTTCTCTTAGATGATTTTTTTGGAAAGCCCCAAGCTTCCAACTATCACCTGTTTGATTAATTTTCTCAACAGTTGAAGGAAAAGTTAATACTTCAATATTTGCATTAAAGAATATCCCTCCAGCATATTCTTTTATCCCTGAAGGTAGTGATACCACCCTTAATTTAGAATCTTGAAACGCTGAAAGACCAATCCAAGTTACAGAATCTGGAATATGGATCTCTTTTATACCTGATTTTCTAAAAGCATTATTTTCAATCTTATTCATTTTACTGTCACTTGGAATGATAAAATGATTAAGGTTATAGGTTTCATAAAATGCCGCTTCTCCTACAACTTCAAGAGTAGATGGCACAATTATACTTCCTACATTACTATATGCAAAAGGAACATAAGAGTGATTTGCATATTTAGTCATACCCTTAAATCCTTTAACAGTAACGCCATCAATTGTCGAAGGAATCTTAGTATATTCTGGATACTCTGAATCATCAATAGAAGACCCATTGATATAGCCCCACTGATCAACGCTTAGATCACCATCAGTAAAGACATATGGCTCACCAGTAGGCTTTGCCTTTTCCTCTTTTTTATCTTCTGCATTTACAAGCGTAAAAGCCTGCGATGACATCATTAATATTAATGATAATATAATTTTTATTATTTTCATTTTCTTTCCCCTTTTTATATATTTTATGTGTATTTTTGGATACTTTTTAAAAATTGTACGCGTCATTTTAGCAAATAAAATATAGGTTGTCAAATAATATGATTAATGTAATTTTTAATGAAAAAACAGCAGAATATCCTTATAAATAAAGGGTTTACGAAATAAAAAAACCCAAATGAATTGGGCTAATCAATAAAATAAAAAATGAAATATTTTAATTTTTTTTACTAAAAATACAGTAATTTATTAATTTTTGTAAATTTACTTTTATTTTAGAAAATAAATAAATCTAAAGTATAAAATTACATGTTTTTTAAAAGAGATGATAGTTTTGGTACTAGTTGTTGTTTCCTAGAAATAATGTTATTGTCATAACCTGATGTCTCATCAAATTTTGTCGTTATAACACTCTCCATGATGTATGCCAAAGGACCATCATAACAAATCATACTACCCTCAGCTGTAACATGAGTAAACATCATAATCAATAAGTCAAATTTACCTTCTTCTTGTTCCAACTGTAAATTCTTTCTAAACTGTGGTAATATTTTTTGAATATCTTCAATATTTTGATAGTTAGTTTGACCAATAGCAATCTTGTACTTTCCAATTTCATATCTTTTCAAGTCACGATTTAAAATTTGTGATGGCGTTGACTCTTTAAGTGCCACTGATGCACTAAGCATCTCAACAGCATACTCCATCAAATTGATTTGTGCAACTTCACCTAACCATGTTGCTACTTCTTGATCAAGCGGTGTTGTGGTTGCTGATTTGAAACAAAGCGTATCTGAAATTATTGCACTAAGCATTATACCCGCAACATTTTTATCAGGTACTAAATCATATTCTTGATACATCTTTGCAATAATTGTCGATGTACAACCACATCTTTGATTTCGATAATAAATCGGATGATCTGTTTCAATATTTCCAATATGATGATGATCTATAATTTCTTCCAAATAGGCTTGATCAATATTTTTTATTGATTGATTCTTTGCACTATGATCAACTAAAATAAATCTTTTCTTCTTGTGATTTAATAAATGAAATCTTGAAATTGCTCCAACAAGTTCACCATCACTATTTAAAACTGGATAACTTCTAAATCTTGTTGCCATCATTTTTTTAGCAACATCATCTACAAATTCATCCTCTTGATATGTAATAATGTTTTTTGTCATAACTCGATCTACAAAAAATGATTCATTGATAACTCTGGCAACATCCATTGTCGGCTCATCAGTCTCTATAAGCACACAACCATATTTTTGAGCCAAATCTTTTACCTCTGGTAATATTTTTTTACAATAGGTAACTATAATACATGCAGCACCTAGGGTAATTAAAGTTTTTTGCTTAGCAACATTATCAGATAAAACACAGATACTATCTTTAATATCTCTGGCAAAGCTCTCACCATCACGCATTGTTACAATTAGAACTTTCCCACTACTTTTAAAGTTTTCTACATCATTAATAATCTTGCCATTAATAGTTTCCGCAATCGATAAAGTTGTGGCCTCACTCATCAAATCTTGAAGTTCATTATCATTCATTATTCTCATAAGAGCCAAGTTTGAAGTCGAAATAACCCCAACAACATTACCATCATCAGTTATACATAAACTTCGATTGCCAGTACCTAACATTTCTTTCCAAGCCCTATTAATAGTACTTCTTTTTTCAATTGAATTAACTTGATCTATTTCAATATCTTTTAGCTGACTTCTAGCATCACTTAAAAGAAGAGGATTCTCAAAGTTAAAACGCTTTAATATAAATTTTGTTTCCTCATTTAGTGGACCCAAGCGACAGGCAACAGCATCCTCATTTAATTTTTTCTTTAACTCAGCATAGGCAATTGCTGAGCAAATAGAATCCGAATCTGGATTTCTATGTCCAACAACATACAACTTATCATTCATTAATCTTTCCTCCTATTAATCACAAAGTATTTCAACACCATCCATAGTAACAAGCAACATATGTTCAACTTGTGCAGACATTTTTTTATCAGCTGTAGTAACTGTCCACTGGTTGTATCTATCTAGTAGTACAGTGGCAACCCCTTCATTTATCATTGGTTCAATTGTAAAAATCATTCCCGGAAGCAAAAGCATACCATGATTTTTTTGTCCAACATGTGAAATAAAGGGATCTTCATGAAACTCTAATCCAATTCCATGTCCTCCAAGCTCTCTTACAACAGAATAATTATGCTTTTTAGCTAACTCACTAATCGCAAAACCAATATCTCCAACAAACCCCCAAGGCTTAACTGCTTTAATTCCTTCTTTTAGACACTCTTTTGTAACTTCAACAAGTTTTCTTTTATTTTCACTTACATTTCCAATACAAAACATTCTTGAAGAATCACTAAAGTATCCATCTAAGATTGTCGATACATCAACATTGATAATATCCCCATCTTTAAGCTTAACTCTTCGACTTGGAATCCCATGACAAACTTCTTCATTTATTGAAGTACATAAATTTTTTGGATAGCCCTGATAGTTATAAGGAGCACAGATTGCATTAAATGAGTGAGTATACTCTTTAACCATTTCATCAATTTCTAAGGTTGTCATACCTGCCTTAATTTTTGATGCAACTAAATCTAAGGCTCCCCTATTTATTTTAGCACTAGCCTTTATTTTCTTAATTTCATCGGGACTTTTGATAAGTGAAATACTAGGAACAGTATGACCCTTCGCTTCTAATTCCTTTATCTTATTAATATTTTCTCGATAGTAATCTTGATAATTAACTTCACTCATTATT
>JBKEBK010000025.1:0-229378 GCA_047973125.1 Anaerorhabdus sp.
AACTGCTGTAAAAGAAATAGAATTTTATGATACAAATGAAACACTAGGGATAAATGATAAGTGGATAACACTTCAAACTGGGGTAAAAAATCGTGATGATTTAAGACTGATTGTAATTGCTAAAGAAGTAGAAGTGATAAAAAAATAAATAGTAATTAATTTTACCTTAAAAAATATCTGAAAACAATGTTGTTAAGATATTTTTTTATTAATAAAATCAAAGTAAATGTTTATAATTTTAAAAAATTATTTTTTATAACCTGTACAAATATTATGGCTCTTTTCTTGTTTAAGAAGCCATTTTATATTATAATTATGTAAAGTTATGTAAACAGAAAAGAGGTTGCTTATGATAAGATTTAACTTTTTTAATCAAGGTGATAAAACAGATGAGTTAAAACCACATGAGGTTGAGGAAAAAATCCTAGAGAAGAAAAAAAATATTAATAAAATTAAAGATGAAATTCAACATATTGAATCAGTAGAGAAGCAAGTAAAAAATGAACAAGAAATTATTTTGCAATCTACAAAGACAGAACTTGATGAGAAGCAGGCTTTTTTAGAGCAGGATGAAGTTAAAGTTAAACAAGCAATTGACAACGTTAAAGTTAAACGTGAAAAATTAGAGAATAGTAATAAAAAAGAAGAAAAAAAAGCAACCAATAATAAGAAAGCACTTGAAAAAGAAAAGGAAAATAAAAAAGAAAAGTCTAAAAAAATACATGATCGTCAAGTGAGTAACTTGGAAAAACGAAATAAAGAAAATAAAAGTGAAAAAGTAAAAAAACATCAAAAAAATATTGATGAAAAAACAAAAGCTTTAAATGAAGAAAAAAAAGAAATTGATAAAAAAATTGATAAAACTTATTTAGAAAATAAAAAAGTAATTGATAAATTATGGAATGAGTTAGATGTCCAAAGTAAAGAATTACAAGCAAATGTTGATGTTGAGAAAAAAAGATTATCAAATTTAGTTGATAAGAATAAATTAAATAGTGAAAATTATATTGCTCAAATTCAGCGTCTACAAGATGATAATAGAAAAGTTCTTGATCAACAAAGAGATGTAATTGTTGAAAAAGAAAAAATTTGGCAAGATGAATATAATCGTAAAGCAGAAGAAAATGAAATTCTTCTTCATCAAAGAAAACAGGTTTTAAAAAGTTTAAATGAAGAAGAAAAACAACTTGAGAGATCTTTAAAAGAGGTTAAGCGTAAATCTGAGGAAGAAATGAAGTTTTTGGAAAAAGAATACGCAAATAAAGCTGATATTTTAAATCAGGAAACAAGAAAATATACTCAAAGAATTGATGTTTTAAGTCGTCAATTAATAAGTGAAGAAGAGCTTTACGAAGCAGATTTAGCTCATTTTAAATCAACTCGTGAACAAGAAGTAAAAGATATGGATTTATGGATTGCTAATAGTTCACAGGAGCTTAAAGAATATGAATTGAGTTTATCTGAGAATTTAAAAAATTTAGAAGTGTCTTTTAAGAATGAGCTTGATCAAATGCATTCTGAATATGATTCGCTAAATTTACAATATGATAAACAGTTTCAAAATGAAATACAATTAAAAAAAGACCAACTTCGTCGTGAAGAAGAAAAGATTTTTTTAGAGAAAAAATTAATAGAAGAAAAAAGAGTGGAAGCTAAAAATCTCCATGTAAATGAAGTTAACAGAATTCAAGAAGAAGCTACAAGAATTCAGGAAGAAAGATTTAATCAAGAAAAACAATATCAGGTTGAAATTTTAAATATTAAAGATACATTTACACAAAGAAAAGAAGAACTTGAACAATTACTTAAAGATAAAGAAATTGAGTTTGCCTTTAAAAAAGAAGAAATTGATCGTCAAATTACTGATAGTGAGCGTGAATTGGCTTTACAACAAGAAAAAGTTAATCAAGTTAGAACTGTGTATGAATCAATTTTAGCAACAGCAAACAAAGCTCAAAATGAATTTTCAAATAGTTTTAAGTCTCAAATCAGAGATGATGAGATCATATTAAATCAAAAGAAAGAAACTTTAAGCGAGTTAGAACATAAGCTTGATCAAATTTTTGAAAAACAAGATGATCTTTTAGCTCGAAATCATGAAGCTGTTCAAAGTCTTCAAAAACAGAGAAAAGAGTTAGATGCTCAACATCAACAGAAGCTGATAGCTTACTCTACAAAATATGAAAAGAAGAGTAATGAGTTAGCTAATGATCTTGAAGATAGAAAAAATGAATTAGAAATTCAATATCAACAACAAATAGGTGTTCTTGTTAAAAATAAAGAAGAAATAATAGATAATTTAAATGAAATGTTTGAAGAAATACAAGCTAAATTTAATAATGACAAACAGGAACTGATGCAGAATATTGATATTGAAAAGAATGCTTTTGCTGATATTGAAAATGTTGAAAATGCTAAACTTATCGAAATTTCTAATGTTCATAAAAAAGAAATGGAAGAGTTGGATCGAAAGTTAAAGCACAATGAAAAAGAATTAGAGGTTAAGTTGCACTCTATTGAACAGGATATTTCTGTGGTAGAGAATCAAATTGCTGATACTGAGAAAAACTTTAATGAATCAATAAAGATTAAACTTGATGAACAAAATCAACAATTGATTTCTTTAAGTGAGGAAAAAGTATCTCTTGAAGAAAAAGCTGAACAACTAAAGTTTAATATCGAAAGAGAAAAAGAAGAAAATAGTAGAAAGTTTTCTAATGCTGTTAATGAACACATGTCAGCATTGAATGACTTAGAACAAAGAATTGAAGATAAAAAAGTTGAGATACTAAAAGAAGAGGAAGCTACTGAATCTTTAATCTTGCATAATAAAGAAATAATAGATACAGAAAAAGAGAGACTTAGAGATTTTCAAGTAGGATTAAACTCTGAAATAATTTCTCAAGAGTCTGCACTGAAAGAAGTAACAGAGAAATTAAAAGTTCAACAAGATACAAGAAAAAAATCTATTGAGATGGATTATGATTTAAAAAAGAAAAATGTTAAATTAAATTTAGATCGTGAAATATCTGAAATTCAAGATAAATTAAAAGATGAAGAAGAAGCTTTATTAGAAGAAAAACAATCTTTAGAAGCATTATATAATAATCTTCAAGAAGAAAATCAATTGAAAAAAGAAGAATTTAAAGAAACTATTAAATTACTTGAAGAAGAGAATCAAAATAGTAAAAATAAATGGGAATTAGATTTTACTGCTATGGTTGAAGGGTATAAAAATAGAGAAAAACAATTATTAGATAAAAAGCAACAATTAATAGAATTATCTGATATAAAGATTAAAGAAATTCAAGGGGAGTTTGATAAACAGATACAAGATTTTGAAAATAAAAAAGATCTTGCAGATACAGAAATTATGATGATTCAAAAAGAAATTGCTTCAAAAGAGCTTCATTTCCAAGAGGTAATTGATTCTTTGACACATGATACTAAACGTAAGGAAATAGAAAATCAACAGGAAATTGATTATTATGAACAATTATTAAAGAGTTTAAATAATAAGGTAAATAATTTGATTAGTATTCGTGATGAAGAAATTGAAAAACATAATAAATACCTTGATGAGATCATTATGGAACAAAATAATGTTGAACAAGATAAAAATAACCTAATTAATAATAAAGATACTTTGTTTGACGAAAAAATTAAAGCAATTGAGTCTGAATATTCTTTAAAAATTGAATCTTATATGGACCAACAAAATCAGGATATTCATCTTTTAGAAGAAAAAAATAAGAATATCATATCTAGATACAAAGAGGATGTTGAAAAACATAAAGAGAATCTGAAACTTGAATTAGAAAAAAAGAGAAGTGAAAAGAATGCTTTAGAAGAAGAATTCATAAAAGAAAAAGAAATACTTGCAATAAAATTACAAGAGAAAATTGATGAAGTTAATACTCAACAATCAATAATGTCTCAAGAGAGGGATTTAAATTTTGAGGAAGCTATTAAAGAAAAAAATCTTGTTATTGATAATCTTAATAATGAAATTAGTTTAATTAAAGAAGACGGATTAAAAAAACAAGAAGAAATTAAGCAATCTTATATTGTTGAGTTAAAAGAAGTTGAAGAGTTAAAAAGAGAATCTGAAGAAGCGTTATCTCTTGCAAAAGAGAATCAAAATCTTCAAGAGTTACAGTACAATAAACTAAAAGAAGAAACAGAACAAAAACGCAATCAAATAGATCGTGATTCTTCACTTGCAGTAGAGCAGCTAAATCAAGCAATTCAATTAGAAGAAAAGATGGTTGCTCAAATCCAAGATAGCATTGATGAAGATAATAAAAAAGCTCAAATTAGACGTGATGAAGAGTCAAGAAAGCTTCAAGATATAATTGCTAAAAAGGAAACTCTTTTACAGGAAGAAAAAGAGAGAGTAGATGCGATGATTGAAAAACAACAAGCAATTTATGATAAATTACTTGTTAAAAAGAATCATGCTATCGATATTGAAAGAAAAAAACAAAATTCAATCTTAGAAAGAGAATTAAATGAACTAGAGATTGAAAAAGCTAAAAATGGTGAGGAATTTGATTTAACATTAGAAGAATTAAATAAAATATTTGATGATGAAAAAGCTGAATTTGAAAGACTTCTTAAAGAACAACAAAAAAGAAATGATCAGTACTTAAAAGAATATAAACAACAACAAATTCAAAAGGCTCAAGAAAGAGAGAAACAATTACATAATCTTATTCAAGAGAGTGAAGAAAAACAACAAGAATTAGTTAATGAAAAAAATAAATTAGTACATGAGAATAACGATGCTTTAATAGAAACTCAAGAGCAATTTGAGTCTTTAATTCACCAAGCTACATCAGAGGTTAGCTACTTGGATGAAAGAATAGCTGAAGCTCAACGTAATGCATTAAAAACAAAAGAATTAAGTGAACAGGGCTTTACATCAAATCATAATGATTTATTACTTTCTTACGAAAAGAAAGTAAATGAGAAAAAAGATGTTCTTAAAAATTTGGATGAAACTCAACATAATCTTTATAAACTTAAGGAAGAAAAAATTGCTCAAGAAAACGAGAAACTTTCAAAGTTAATTACAGAAAATAGAGAAGTAATTAATCAATTAGATGAAGCAATTGCAAATGAGAAAGAAAGATTAGAATCATTTGAAATAGAGTTAAATGCAAAACGTATTGCACATAAGGAACATGAAATTGAAGAAAAGGATTCGTTTTTTAAAAAATTAAATTTCTTAAAAAAACAAAAATAGTTTAAGGGGATAGTATGGCAAACTTTTATGATGATATTCTAATTCAAATTCAAAATTTGATGGAAGAAGAATCGTATGCTGATGCATATGAGATTATACAAAATGAACTTAAGATGCCTTATATCCCTTTTAATTTTGAGCAAAAATTATACGCAATTAAAAGTGAAATTAAAGCTCATCTAAGTGAGAATAAAAAAATTAGTACTCATTTTGAAATTGATGAAATCATAGATTATTTAAATGGTGACTTAGAAATGCAGGTTATTGCTGTTGAGCAATTAGACAAACTTGCTCTAAGAAATCATATTGATGTTATAAAAGAATTTTTAACGGGTGTTGGAAGTGATTGTGCTAAAGTGCTTTTAATTGAGTCACTTTATAAACAAGAAATAAATGATAATTTTAAAGTTAGAAAAAATGGTGTATTTATTGAATTCAATCCATGTAATATTATACCCATTGATAAAACTGATGGTTATTTATCAGCGGATAACTATTTGCAAGAGTGGCTAGGTAATTGTGATGTTAATCTAGTGAAAATATGTAAAACATTATTAATCCAGTATTGTTTTAACTATTTACCATACAGTTACTCAGAAAAAAAAGGTAGATTATTAGCCTTTAGTGTTACGTATATGGCTTATAAGATGTTATCTTCAGAAAATGAGTGGGAACTGCTTTGGGATTCTTTTAAAAATGATGGTGATAATAAAGAAGAAATATTTTCTTTTTGTAATAATATAACTTTAAAAGAACTATGATTTTTGATATAATTAATATTGCTTTATGACTAGGAGGAAATTAAAATGTCAAATTGGGAAATAAAAGAAAAATCAAAAGGTGAATTAACAGTAGTAATTGAAGGAAAAAAATGGCAAGAAGCATGTGGTAAAGCTTATGATAAGCTTGCGAAAAATGTTGAAATATCTGGTTTTAGAAAAGGTCAAGCTCCAAAGCATCTTGTTGAAAAACAGGTTTCTAAAAATAATGTATATGTAGATGCAGTAGAAAGCTTAGCTAACGAATTATTAGTAGATGGAGTTAAGGAACATAACTTAGATTTAGTAGCAAGACCACAGTTAAAGATTAATAGTTTAACAGATGATAAAGCAGAGATTGCTTTTGAAATCACTGTAAGCCCTGAAGTAGAATTAGGTGAGTATAAAGGTTTAGATTATAAAGAAGAAGCTGTTAGTGTAAGCGATGAAGAAGTTGAAACTGAATTAAAAAATCTTCAAAATAAGTTTATGGATATGGTTAGTAAAGAAGGTGCTGCTGAGCTTGGCGATACTGTAACTATTGACTTTTTAGGGAAAAAAGATGGTGTAGAATTTGCAGGTGGGGCTGCTAATAATCATCAATTAGAGCTTGGTTCTAATTCATTTATACCAGGATTTGAAGATCAACTAGTTGGTGTTTCATCTGGAGATAAAAAAGATGTTGAAGTAACCTTTCCAGAAGAATACCATGCAAAAGAATTAGCGGGTGCTCCAGTAGTGTTTGAAGTTACTGTGCATGATGTAACTACAAAACAATTACCAGAATTAGATGATGAGTTTGCTAAAGATGTAAATGCTCCAAATGTAGAAACTCTACAAGATTTAAAAAAGCATATTACTGAGAATTTAGAGGCTACAAAAAAGACTCAAAGTGAAAATATTGCTGTTGATAATTTAATCAGTACAGCTGTAGATAATGCAAAAGTTGATATTCCTGAAGAAATGATTAAAGAAGAAACAAATCAAATGATTGCTGAATTTAGTCAAAGAATTCAACAACAAGGAGCAAATTTAGAAACATTTTTACAAATGACTGGTCAGAAAATGGAAGACTTAGAGACTCAAATGGGTACAGATGCACAAAGAAAAGTAAAAATTCGTTTAGTACTTGCTGAAATAGCAAAAAAAGAGAATTTCGAAGTATCTGAAGATGAAATTAAAAAAGAATATGAGTCTATTGCTGAACAGTATCAAATGGAAGTTGAAAAGCTGAAAGAACTTATACATCCAGAAAATCTTAAACAGGATATAAAATTAAAGAAAGCTTTTGAATTAATCAAGGAATCATCTAAAAAATAAGGCGTTTATCGTCTTATTTTATAGTTATTATGATATAGGAGGTTATAAAATGAAATTACCAATTCTATGTACTAGGGGAAATGTTGTGTTCCCTGATCAAGAAATTACAATTGTTGTGAAAAGAGAACAAAGTATAAAAACATTAGAATACTCTAAAAATGAGTTAAATAAACATATTTTTGTTGTTTCTCAGATATCGGTATCTGATGAGGAGATAAATGAAAAAAATTTATATAATGTAGGAACAATATGTAAAATTAAAACTATGAAGTATAGTGAAAAGCATAATGCATATTTAGTTAAATTACACGGTATTAAAAGAGGGCAACTAAGTAATAAAGCTTATAAAGACTCTTTCCTTTTTGGAGATGTAAAAGAGTTAAAAGATATTGGAGGAGATCAAAAAACGGAAGGGGTTCTAGTTAAAAGAATTCTGAAGATGCTAGAAGAGAAAGGATCAATTACAACAAATATTCCTTTATCAGAAGTAATTAATATCCCTTCTGAGTTTTCTGCAAGTTTCCTTACAAATCAATATTGTCAATATTTGATGTTTTCTTTTAAAAAACAACAAAAAATGTTAGAAACTTTAAATGTGAATGATAGATTAAACTTAATTATAGAAGATATCAATACTGACTCTGAATTTGATCTTATTGAAAAAGAAATAAATAAAAAGGTTAACACTAAGATGGCTGATGGTCAAAGAGAGTACTTTCTTCGTGAAAAGATGAAAATTATAAAGGAAGAACTGGGAGATATTTCTAATGTAAGTGATGATATCACAGATTTAAGAGAAAAATTGGAAAAAAATCCTTATCCAGCCAATGTTAAGAAAAAAGCTCTTGAGGAAATCAAAAGATATGAAATGTTACCAGCAGCATCTGGAGAGTCTGCAGTTGTAAGAGGTTATTTAGATTGGTTATTCAATATACCATGGTATGAAAAAACTGAAGATAACAATAATTTAGAAGATGTTCAAAAATCACTTGATAAAGATCATTTTGGTCTTTCTAAAGTTAAAGAACGTATTATGGAATATTTAGCAGTAAAAGAGATGACAAGTAGTCTTAAAGCTCCAATTTTATGTTTGGTTGGTCCTCCAGGTGTAGGTAAAACATCTCTTGCAAAATCAATTGCTAATGCAATGCACAGAAAATTTGTCAAAATGTCACTTGGTGGTGTTAAAGATGAATCTGAAATAAGAGGACATCGTCGTACATATTTAGGTAGTATGCCTGGAAGAATTATTCAAGGAATGAAAAATGCCGAGGTTATTAATCCAGTGTTTCTTATAGATGAAATAGATAAATTAGGTTCAGACTATAAGGGTGATCCAAGTAGTGCGTTATTAGAAGTTCTTGATCCTGAACAAAATAAAATGTTTTCAGATCATTACTTAGAAGAACCTTATGATTTATCTGAAGTTATGTTTATTGCCACTGCAAACTATTTAGAGAATATTCCTGTGGCTCTACAAGATCGTTTAGAAATTATTAATTTATCTAGTTATACAGAAATTGAAAAGATTGATATAGCATTAAATCACCTTGTTAAAAGACAAGTTAAACAAAACGGTTTAAAGATGTCACAATTTAAGATAACTGATAAAGAAATATTACATTTAATTCGTCATTATACTCGTGAAGCAGGGGTAAGACAGCTTGAGAGATTAATTGGTACATTATGTCGTAAAACAGTTTTAGCTGTTTTAAAAGATAAGAAAAAACAAATCAAAGTAAGCAAAAAAATTATTCAAGAATGGTTAGGAAATAATCGTTTTGAATATGGTTCTAAGGAAAAAAAGGATCAGATAGGTGTTGTAACTGGTCTTGCTTATACTTCTTTTGGCGGAGATGTTCTTCCTGTTGAGGTAACATATTTCGATGGAAGTGGAAAATTTGTTGTTACAGGATATCTTGGTGATGTTATGAAAGAATCAACATCAATTGCTCTTGATTATATTAAATCAAATGCAAAAAAATATCATATTGATCCAGTGTTTTTTGAGAAACATGATATTCATATCCACGTACCAGAAGGAGCTGTTCCAAAGGATGGTCCAAGTGCTGGAATTACATTAACTACTGCAATTATCTCTGCAATCACTAAAACTCCTGTTAGTTCAAAAATATCAATGACAGGTGAGGTTACTTTAAGAGGGAGAGTACTAGCAATAGGTGGATTAAGAGAAAAATCATTAGCAGCTCACCGAGTTGGGATAAGAACTGTAATTATGCCAAAGACAAACCTTAAAGATATCGATGAATTCCCAGAAATCCTTAAAAGTGATATGCAGTTTATTCCTGTTGAAACCATGGATGATGTTCTTAGGGTTGCTTTAACATAAATGGAATTTTATGATGTAGAGTTTATTACTAGTGCTAGTGGAAAAGATGGATGGCCTGATAATGAACTTCCTGAATTTGTTTTTGCAGGAAGAAGTAATGTTGGAAAATCTTCATTAATTAATGGACTAGTAAACAGAAAAAAACTAGCATATGTTGGAAACACGCCTGGTAAAACACGACTTTTAAATTTCTTTAGTGTAAATAAAAAATTTATGTTTGTTGATGTTCCAGGATATGGTTTTGCACATAGATCACAGAAAGAACTAGCATCTTTTGGTAGAATGATGGATGAATATTTTAGTGATAGGGATGGTCTTAAGGGTTTAGTTTTACTTGTAGATTATCGTCATATTCCTACAGCAGATGATAAAGATATGATTAACTATGCTAGATCTTGTCATCTACCTATAGTGGTATGTGCAACTAAGATGGATAAGTGTAAACAAAATGAACTAAAGAAGTTTAAGAAAAGAATAGCAGAAAAATTAGAAATTCCTGAAGCTAGTTGCATTGGAGTTTCCACTAAAACAAAAGAAGGATTTGATGTTGTTTGGGAAAAAATAGTTAGTTTATCATATTGAAAAATTATTTGATTTTTGTTATTATAAAATAAATATTATGAATAGAAGGAAGTAAGAATTTTGGTGACACACAGAAAGGCTTTGTTGGATGTGAAAAGCCCGTACAAAATCTGAAAAGTAGTCTATGAATTGGTCATTTGAATAAAGTAATTTGATTCGTTGCGTGCGTTAAACGTTAAGAGTGCTTCTACATGGAAGTGAATAAAGGTGGTACCGCGTTTAAAACGTCCTTTGGTGGACGTTTTTTAATTTAGAAAGAGGAAAAGTATGCTGGATAAAAAGTATAATGCAATTGAAAAAGAAGAAAAATGGTTAAAATATTGGAAGGAAAAAAATATATATAAGTTTACTCGCAATAATAAGGAAGTATTCTCAATTGATACACCACCTCCAACTGTAAGTGGTAAAATTCATATTGGACACATCTTTTCATATTCACAAGCAGAGATGATTGCTAGATATAAAAGATTAAGAGGATATAATATTTTTTATCCTTTTGGTTTTGATGATAATGGATTACCAAGTGAAAGGTTAGTAGAAAAAGAACAGGGGAAAAAAGCTCATATTATTGGAAGAGAAAATTTCTCTAAGTTATGTTTAGAAACAACTAACAAGTATGAGGATGATTTTAAGGATTTATTTAGCAAATTAGGAGTTAGTACTGATTGGGACCTTGCATATAAAACAGTTAGTCCATCAACAATAAAAATATCTCAAAATTCTTTTTTAGATTTAGTTGAAAAAAATCATTGTTACCACAAAGAGTCTCCAGCACTATGGTGTACAGAATGTTCTACATCTATTGCTCAAGCTGAATTAGAAACTAAAACCGTTAAGACAACATTTAACTATGTAAAATTCACAGTTGCAGATACAGAAGAAGAATTTGTAATAGCAACAACAAGACCTGAATTATTACCAGCAATTGTTTCGGTTTTTGTTAATCCTGATGATCCAAAAACGAAACATTTAATAGGGAAAAATGCTAAAATTCCGTTAATTGATATTGAAGTTCCTATAATTGCAGATGAGAAAGTTGCAATTGATAAAGGTACGGGTATTGTTATGTGCTGTACTTTTGGAGATCAAACCGATATTGAGTGGTGGAAAAAATATAATTTACCTTTAAAACATATATTTACAGATAATGGAAGAATTATTGATGATATTAAAGATTATGGTGGATTAAAAATTAAAGAAGCCCGTGCAAAAATAATTGAAGATCTATTTAATGGTGGCTACCTTATTAAAAGTGATGAGTTAGAACATGAAGTACAAACACATGAAAGATGTGGTAGAGAAGTAGAGTATTCTATTATGAAACAATGGTTTATTGATACAACTTCACATAAAAAAGAGTTTCTAGAAATAGGTAAAGAAATAAAGTGGAGTCCTGCTCATATGATAAATCGTTACAATGACTGGGTTGAAAATATAATGTGGGATTGGTGTATATCAAGACAAAGATATTTCGGAGTTCCATTTCCAGTTTGGTATTGTAAAAAATGCGATAAACCTATTTTTGCAAATAAAAATGATTGTCCTGTAAATCCTCTTGTTGATAAACCAAAAGACAAGTGTAGTTGTGGTTGTGATGAATTCTATCCAGAATCTGATGTTATGGATACATGGGCAACATCATCAGTAACACCATTAATTAATATGAAATACCAAGAAGAAAATAATTTTGAAGATATTTTAAGACCGATGTCTCTTAGAACAAATGCCAGTGAAATCATCAGGACTTGGGATTTCTATACAATTGTTAAAAGTTACTATCACTTCAATGAAAAGCCTTGGAAGAATGTAATGATTTCAGGATTTGTTATGGCTAACAAGGGTGAAAAAGTAAGTAAAAGTAAAGGAAACTCAAAATCTGATCCAATTGAGCTAATAAAAAATCATTCTGCAGATGTTATTAGATACTGGGCAGGCTCTGGAAGACTAGGTACAGATATATTATTTTCTGAAGATACTTTGTTAAGAGGAAAAAAATTAATTAATAAATTATGGAATGTCTCAAAGTTTATTGAAATGCATTTAACTGACTTTGATACTTCTGATATTAATAAAATTTCTGGATATGATAAGTTTTGGTACTTTGATCAATGGATTATTGCAAAATATGAAAAGATGGAGAAGCAGTTTATAAATTATCTTGATGAATTTGAAGTGGGATTAGCCCTTAATTTGTTAGAAAAGTTCTTTTGGAACTTTTGTGATAACTATATAGAAATAGCAAAGCATCGTTTATACCGTCCTGAAGAATTTGGTGAACAGGGGCGATATTCAGGACAATGCACAGTTGCACTACTTTTATATAAACTATTACAGAATTTTAGTATATTCTTCCCATTTATAACTGAAGAAATATATCAAGAACTTTATTCATACAATGTATCAATTCATAATACCGAAATTTCATGTTACGATCATAAATATGATGATGGAATTGGTGATATATTAGTAGATATTATTGGACATGCTCGTGGGGCAAAAACAAATGCAAATGTATCCCTTAAAAATCCAATTAAATTATTAGAAATAAATGCAGATAGTAAGATAAAAGATGCTATCGAAGAATCTAAACAAGATCTTACTGCAACATTATTTATTGATGATTTAAAAATAAATGATATAGATAGTGGGTATGAAATAGTTACAATTGAGCTTGGTAAATTAGATAAATAAAGAGCTTTCTTGATGTATAAATGCTTAAATGTACTACATAATTTTGATTAGGAATTTACTTAAGTAAATTCCTTTTTAAATTTTAAATAAGAATAATTGTAAAATAGTAGTAATTAATTGAAAATATTATATAAATCATTTATAATTTAAATATAAATTAAAAATTTATGTGGAGGTTTATATGTCAAAAAATAAAAAAATAGAAGTTGCTATTGCGGTTGCTGCAGGAATTACAATTACTGCTGCAACTACTTATTGTGCGACTTGTGCTTATATATTTTCAAAGGTTTTTAAAAGGAAAAAAGAACCTTTATATTTAAGTTTTTCTAATGCATTATCTAATAAATTAGATAACGATAAATGGTTTGAAACTGTAAATAAAGCAAAAGAATGGTCATTAAATGAAGATGATTTATTATTGCATGCAACATCAATTGTAAATGAGTTTGAAACAAATAAATGGGTTATAAATGTTCATGGTTATGGATTTTATGGAAATCAAATTAAAGATGTTTCAAGAGCGTATTATGATCGAGGATATAATTGCTTGATTCCTGATTTGAGAGCTCATGGTGAGAGTGAAGGAAAGTATTCTTATCTAGGGTCTAAAGAAAAGGAAGATATCTTGATTTGGATATTGTGGATACTAAAGAAGGATCCTAATGCTGAAATTGTGCTTCATGGTACTTCAATTGGTGCTAATGCAATATTAAATGCTGCAGGTGAAAAGTTACCATCTAATGTTGTTGCGATAATCAGCGATAGTGCATATTCAACACTAGACAGCTTACTTAAGTTTCAGATTGGTCAATATTTAAAATTACCTTTAAATATTTTAATACCTGGTATAAAATTTCTATTAAAGAATAAAATGGGTATGAATATTAACGATGGTGATACTGTATTAAAGGTTAAATCCAATGAAATTCCTACTTTATTTATACATGGTGAAAATGATTCATTTGTACCATATGATATGGTTTTCGAATTATTTTATGCTAATAGTGGTGTTAAGGATATGATTTCATATCAAAGTTCAAGACATGCTGATGCATTCTTACAGCAGGATTATTTTACTAAAGTATTTGAATTTATAAATAGGGTAAATAGTTAGCATTATAATTGACTTATTTTAATAAAAATGTAATATATATGTATATACAGTGATCAAGACATGATGAATATATAAAAATTTAAAGAGAAGTCTTCAAATGCTGAGAGAAGATAATTTGGAAATATTCATTACTACTTGTGAGTAACATTTAATAAATGTCGGCTGATACCGTTATATCAAAGTGCTTGATTACATCAAGAATTAAGGTGGTACCGCGTTAATAACGTCCTTTTATGGGCGTTTTATTTGTTTTAGATGGAGGATATTATGATTAATATTAAAGAAAATGAACAGTTAAGTGTTTTAAATCATAGTTGTGCACACTTATTAGCACATGCTATCAAGAGGTTATATCCACAATCGTTGTTTTGGGTTGGACCTGTTATTACTGAAGGGTTTTACTATGACATTGATTTAGGTAATGAATCTATTAAAGAAGAAGATTTTGCTAAAATTGAAAAAGAGATGAAGAAAATTTCTAAAGATGGAAAAAGAATATACAGAGAGGAACTAACAAAAAAAGAAGCCTTAGATAAGTTTAAAGATGACCATTATAAAGTTGATTTAATTTCAGGTATGGATGATAATGATGAAGTCATCTCTTGTTATACACAAGGTGATTTTACTGATCTTTGTCGTGGTCCTCATGTAGATACTGTTAAAGAAATTAAATATTTTAAATTATTAAAAGTCTCAGGTGCTTATTGGAAGGGTGATTCTAAAAATAAGATGCTTCAAAGAGTTTATGGTATTTGTTTTGAAAACGAAGAAGATTTAAATAATCATTTATATCTTTTAGAAGAAGCAAAGAAAAGAGATCATAAAAAGCTTGGTAAAGAATTAGAATTATTTATGATGAGTGAATATGCTCCTGGAATGCCTTTCTTTCTTCCTAATGGAATGATACTTAGAAATATTCTAGAACAATATTGGTACGAAGAACATACAAAAGAAGGTTATAGTTTTATAAAAACTCCGATAATGATGTCTAAAGAACTATGGGAAGTATCTGGACATTGGTATAACTATCGAGAGAACATGTATACTTCAGAAGTTGAAGATAGAGAATTTGCAATAAAACCAATGAATTGTCCTGGGGGAATGTTGGCGTATAAAAACAGTCTTCACTCCTATAAAGATTTGCCATTAAGATATGGTGAACTTGGTCAAGTTCATAGAAATGAAGCGAGTGGAGCTTTAAATGGTCTTTTTAGAGCTAGAGCTTTTACTCAAGATGATGCTCATATTTTTATGACTCCTGAGCAAATTGAGCCAGAGATTATTGCAATTATAAACTTAATTGATCGAGTATATACAAGTCTTGGTCTAAAATTTAAAATTGAATTAAGTACCAAACCATTGGAAAAATATATCGGTAGTGATGAAATTTGGGAAAAATCAGAAGCTGCTCTTGCAAAGGCGTGTACAATGGCAGGTAAAGAGTATAAAATTAATCCTGGAGATGGAGCGTTTTATGGTCCTAAATTAGACTTCCACGTACAAGACTCTCTTGGAAGAGTTTGGCAATGCGGTACTATTCAGCTTGATATGAATCTTCCAGAAAGGTTTGACTTAAGTTACATTGATCCAAATGGTGATAAGGTAAGACCGATTATGTTGCATCGTGTTATTTATGGATCAATTGAAAGATTTATTGGAATATTAATTGAACATTTTGCTGGGGCATTTCCTTTATGGTTAGCTCCTGAGCAAATTTCAATAATTCCAGTTCACCATGAAAATCATTTAGAATATTCTAATAAAATTTTATCTATATTAAATGATAATGGTTTTAGAGCTAACATTGATTCTAGAAATGAAAAGCTTGGTTATAGGATTAGGGAAGCGCAAACAAAAAAAATACCTATTCAACTTGTTTTAGGTGATGGTGAAGCAAGTGATAATACTATAACAATGAGAAGGTATGGTATGAAAGAATCTTTGACTTTAAAAATAGATGATTTTGTTTCGTTGATAAAAAATGAAAGAGAGAATAAAAAATATGAAAAAAATAATTAGTTTGATACTGTTGTTTGCATTACTTGGATGCACTACGAAAAAAGAAGTTGATGATATTGGAATAAGAGTAATCAGTCCAAAAGGTTCTCCTGCAATTTCGGTTTTAAATTATGCCACTAATAATCAAGATTTAGTTAAATTTGTAGATGGTCCAGATTTATTACAGGCAGCTTTTGTTAGTCCTAATTCTGAATATGATGTAATTGTTGCACCAATAAACTTAGGAGCTAAATTATTGGAATTAAAAAAATCTGAATATAAACTAGCAAGTATCGTAACCTGGGGTAATTTATATATAGTCGGGGAAGAAATGGATGGTAAGCTTGCTGCTTTTGGACAATCAAGCGTTCCGGGATTATTACTTGAAAAAGCTATTTCATTAGGGAAAATTGATGCAGAAGTACAGTATTTTAATTCTAAATTTGATGCTGCTACATATTTATTAAATGGTGATGTTAAACGCGCTTTATTACCTTATCCTGATGCTTATACAACAATAAAAAAATCAAAAGAAATAGATCCAACATCTTCTATTAAAGTTCTTGGTGACTTACAGGAGATGTTAAGTGAGGAATTTGGAGGTTATGGATATCCTCAAGCAGCGATTTTTATAAAACAATCTTTTTATGAAAGTCATTCAGAAGCTGTTGATAAATTTTTAAAGGATATTGAGGAGTATTGTACAAATTTAACTTCAGAAATTCTAAGTGAAAACTTGAATACTATCTCATTTGATGAAGTTGGAATGCCAAAATTAGAAATAAATGAGTTAAATGAAATTTATAAACTAATGAATGTAGAATATAAAGAAGCATTTAGTGAAAAAGATAAGGTTGATGCATTCTTAAAAGAATTTGGTATAAAAATTAGTGATGAAGATTATTTATTTAATAAATAAATTTTCTATCATAGTATATGAGTGTCAATAAGAAATTATTGATACTTTTTTTAAATAATTAAAAGAGATGTGAAAGTAATAATAATTTACGCTTTAAATTATTTACTATATTTGATATAATTAACATATTAAGGAGAAGTAGTGTATATGAGGTTAAAGAGTACATATACTTGGATTGGTCTTATTATTATATGGCAAATTTTAGCCTTGACTATTAATAATAATATTATTATTCCTTTTCCTATAGAAGTTTTAAATAGAAGCTTGCAACTTATTCAAGAAGTAAACTTATATTTAAGTGTATTAGCTACAATTAAAAGAGTCTTTGTTGGATTTTTCTACTCATTTATAGTTGCATTAGTTTCCGCAATATTATCAGATGCTTCATTAAATTTTAGAATTTTATTCAAACCGATACAAGCGCTTTCAAAGTCTATTCCAAATATTACATATATTATTATTGTATTAATATGGTTTGGATCAGAGGGAAGTGTTTCTATCATCTGTAGCTTAGTGTTATTTCCAGTGTTATACAGTGCTTTTATGCAATCACTCGATAAGGTTTCAAGTGATTTGAAAGATATTGAAAGAATTTATCCTGAGTCTTTTTTTGAAAAGGTTAAATCAGTTACATTACCAATGCTAATTCCGGTAATTCTTAGTGCAAGTAAAACAGCAATAGGATTGGGTTTAAAAATATCGGTAATGGCTGAGATATTAGGACAAGTAGAAATTGGGATTGGTAAACAGTTATATTTATCAAGAATAAATTTAGATACAGTAGGTTTATTTTCATGGACTATTTTTATTATCATTATTTGTTATATTTTTGATTATATCTTTGATCAATTTATAAATAAGTATTCATAGAGGAGGCAATATGGAAAAGTTGAATGCTACATCGAGAAACAAAATTGACGAAATTGTAAAACGTCATGAAAAAAGTCTTGGACCAGTGAAGCTAATGCTTCATGATGTTCAACATGAATTGGGATACATTCCTTTTGAGGCAATGGAAAAAATTTCCGATGCTACAGAAAAAAGTCTTGCTGAAGTTTATGGAGTTGTTACATTTTACACTCAATTTACGACAGAACCAAAGGGCAAACATATCATCAATGTTTGCATGGGTACTGCTTGTTACGTTAATGGTGCTCAGAACATTGTTGATGACTTAAAATTATTAACACAATCTAAGGTTAATGGCACTAGTGAAGATGGTTTATTCTCATTAGACGCTACAAGATGTGTAGGTGCTTGTGGTTTAGCGCCCGTTGTAATAGTAGATGGTAAAGTATACGGTAATGAAACCGCAAGAGTTACAGTAGGTAATTTAGTAAAAGATATTATAGAAAAGGAAAGGGTACAATAATATGAAAATAGCAAACAATAACGATTTATTTAAGTTAAAAGAAGAAGCCCTTTCAAAAATATGTTTAAGGTCAACACTTAATATAAAAGGTGTTAAACCTAGAGGTAAAGAAAGAACTCACATTTTAGTTTGTGCAGGTACTGGATGTACATCTTCAGATTCTACATTAATTATTGATGAATTTAGGGAAGTACTAAAATCAAAAGGATTAGATGAAGAGGTGAAGGTGTTAAAAACTGGATGTTTTGGACTTTGTCAAAAGGGACCAATTATTGCAGTACACCCTGACAATATATTTTATTGTCATTTAAAAGTAGATGATGTAAAAGAAATTGTAGATGAGCATATAATAAATGGTGAACCAATTGAAAGGCTAATGATAACTGATATTGATGAAGTAACAAAAGAGAGAATTACTGATATTGATAAAGTTGGATTTTATGCAAAACAGTACCGTATAGCTCTAAAAAACTGTGGGGTAATAAATCCTGAGGATATTGAAGAATACATCGCAAATGATGGTTATTTTGCTTTAATGAAAGCGATTACTGAAATGACATCGCAGGAAGTAATTGATGAAGTTAAACTCTCAAATATTAGAGGTCGTGGAGGCGGAGGATTTCCTACAGGAAAAAAATGGCAATTTGCTGCTGATCAAAAATCAGATGAAAAATATGTAATATGTAATGCAGATGAAGGAGATCCAGGAGCATTTATGGATCGTTCAATCTTAGAAGGTGATCCACATGCTGTAATTGAAGCGATGGCAATCACAGGTTATGCAATTGGTGCAAGTCATGGTTATGTATATGTAAGGGCAGAGTACCCAATTGCTGTACAGAGATTACAAATTGCTATCGAACAGGCAAAGAAGCTTGGTCTTTTAGGAGATAATATTTTAGGTACAAAATTCTCTTTTGATTTAGAGATAAGGTTAGGAGCAGGTGCATTTGTGTGTGGTGAGGAAACCGCACTAATAATGTCAATTGAAGGAAGACGTGGTATGCCGATCGCTAAGCCACCATTTCCTGCAGTATCAGGTGTATGGGGTAAACCAACAATAATAAACAATGTTGAAACTCTAGCAAATATTCCACAAATTTTATTAAAGGGTGGTAAATGGTTTTCTGTTATTGGAACGAAAAGATCTAGTGGAACAAAAGTTTTTGCCTTAGGTGGAAAAATTACCAACACTGGTTTAGTAGAAATTCCAATGGGTACAACATTAAGAGAAGTAATCTATGATATAGGTGGAGGATGTCCTAAAAACAAGAAATTTAAAGCAGTACAAACAGGTGGTCCATCTGGTGGATGTCTTATAAATGAGCATTTAGATGTTGAAATTGATTTTGATAACTTAATAGAGTTAGGATCAATGATGGGCTCAGGCGGTATGATTGTACTTGATGAAGATAGCTGTATGGTCGAGGTTGCTAAATTTTATATGGAATTTATTGTTGAGGAATCATGCGGTAAATGCTCGCCTTGTAGAATTGGAACAACAAGATTACTTGAAATGCTTGAAAAAATATGTGCTGGTGAGGGAACTCTTGAATTACTTGCTGAAATGGAAGACTTATGTCATAGAGTTAAGGAAACTTCACTATGTGGTCTTGGTCAAACTGCACCAAATCCTATATTATCAACCTTAAAATTATTTAGACATGAGTATTTAGCGCATATAGTTGATAAAAAATGTCCTGCTAAAGTTTGTAAATCTTTATTATCATATACTGTATTAGAAGATAAATGTAAAAAATGTGGATTATGTTTTAAAGCATGTCCAGCTGATGCAATCACTGGTGTTTTAGGAAAGGTTCCATATGTTATAGATCAAGAAAAATGTATAAAATGTGGTGCGTGTTTAACTGCTTGTCGTTTTGATTCGATAGAGAGGATATAATAAAATGAATAAAGTAAATATTAAAATAAATTCTCGACATCTTCAAGTTGATGAAGGAACTACTATTTATGAGGCGGCTCAAGAAATTGGCGTTACAATACCTACGCTATGTTATTTAAAAAATCTAAATAAATCAGGTGCTTGTAGAGTTTGTCTGGTAGAAATCAAAGGTTCAAAAAATTTAGCAACTTCTTGTAACTATCCAGTTTATGAAGGATTAGAAGTTCTTACCCATTCGCCAAAAGCAATAAGAGGTAGAGAAAATTCTGCAACTTTATTAATGTCAAATCATAATAAGGAGTGCTTAAGTTGCACAAGAAATAAAAACTGTGAATTACAAACTTTAACATCTGATTTAAATGTCAGAGAATTTGAATATAGTGGTAGCAAAACTCCTATTGCCTTTGACAATAAATCACATGGTATAGTAAGAGATACAAGTAAGTGTGTATTATGTGGAAGATGTGTTAGTGCATGTGAAAAACTACAAGGAATTGGTGTATTAAATTATGAAGGCAGAGGATTTCAAACAAAGGTAACTCCTGCATTAGGATTAAGCTTTAAAGACGTAAACTGTATTCAATGTGGTCAATGTGTTATTGCATGTCCTGTTGGAGCACTTACAGAAAAAGAATCAATTCATGATGTAATTGCCTTACTTAATGATCCTAAAAAACATGTTGTTGTTCAAACTGCACCTGCAGTAAGAGCAGCTCTAGGAGAAGAATTTGGTTATCCAATTGGAACTAGGGTAACAGGTAAAATGGTTGCTGCGCTAAGGTCACTTGGATTTGATAAAGTTTATGATACGAATTTTGGTGCTGACTTAACTATTATGGAAGAGGGCAGTGAATTCATTGAAAGATTTAGTGGTAATAAAAAACTTCCAATGATTACTTCATGTTCACCAGGATGGGTAAGTTATATTGAATTTGAATATCCTGAGTTATTAGGACATTTAAGTAGCTGTAAAAGTCCTCATGACATGTTAGGGGCAACATTAAAAACATATTATGCAAAACAAAAAAACATTAAACCTGAAGATATTGCAGTTGTTTCAATTATGCCGTGTATTGCAAAAAAATCTGAGATTGAACGTGAACAGAATAAAGTTTATGGTATGAAAGATGTTGATGTAGTTCTTACGACTAAAGAATGTGCAAAGCTCATAAAAATGATGGGTATTAATTTCAATAATCTTGAAAATGAAAAATTTGATCAGGATATGTTTGGAGAATATTCAGGAGCAGGTGTAATCTTTGGTTCAGGTGGAGGAGTTATGGAAGCTGCACTTAGAACAGTTAAAGAGTTATTGGAAAATAAACCACTTGATAAAATTGAGTTTGAACAGGTTAGAAATTTAAAAGGAATAAAAGAAGCTGCAATAAATATAAATAATCAAGATGTAAAAGTTGCAGTAGTTAGTGGTATGGTTCATGCTAAAAAAGTTTTAGAAGACATTAAAAATGGAAAATCTGATTATCAATTTATTGAGATAATGGGATGTCCAGGAGGGTGTATAAATGGGGGAGGACAGCCACAAATATCATCTGTTATAAAAAATGCAAAAGATGCTCCTGATTATATTTCATTAAGATCAAAAGCATTATATGATGAGGATACCAGCTGTTTAGTGAGAAAATCACATGAAAACAAACAGATTCAAGCATTGTATGATAATTATTTTGAAAAGCCAGGCTCACACTTAGCTCATGAAATATTACATACAACATATAGTAAAAAAGAAAAATATAAAGTATAAAAAAAATCCACTTATAAGTGTAATAACTTAAAGTGGATTTTAAAATTTAATTATTTTTTTTAATAACGGAGAAAATAAACTGATGCAATAGCTAATTACTGGATAGATAAGTAAGTCAACTTCTCCTAAATATAATGCAATATCTGGATTGAAACAAGATTTAAACATATATAATCCATCATTCAAATTTCCATCTACTCCTCCAAAATTAAAGATTGAACATCCTTTTTCTTTTGCCCACTCAATGGCCTTATACCTTAATAAATAAGTTGAATCACTTTTTCTATATTTATCATTATAGCCAGAGTAAAGAATTTCACAGATATCTTTACTTTTAACTAAAATACAAGAACTAAGTAATATATCATTTTGGTATGCAGATAAAACACAAGAATCATCTTTATAATTATCAAGTATTGATCTAAAATAAGTTGCATTTCTTAGATGAATGTTATGTCGTTTTTCTGTGTATTTAATCATTTCAATAAGAGAGGTCGCATTACACTCTGTTTTAACTACAATATCATTTTTTTTGCACTTATTAATTCTTTTTAATATTTTTTTAGGAATAATACTATCTATATTTTCATTTAGCGGAAAATGCATTTGAACCCTTGGTGTAATTGTATCTGATAATCTCATACCTTTTCCTTTGTACCTTATGTACTTAGAAGGTAAGTTAAATTTTTTATATGTTGAATTTAAGTTGTTTAACTTATCTTTATTTTCTTGTTTTAATTTTCCTAATATTAAATTAGGTTCAATTTTAGCGTAAATTATTCTTTTTGATCTTAAAAATTTAATTAAGTTTTTAAAAAAGAATTTCTTAGTATCATCACTAAAATTAATAAGTGGTCCTTTAGGTAAATAAGCAAATTTTAATCCTAATATAATGTTTCTGACTAAAATTAAAGAAGCTCCTATTAATTCATTGTTATTTAAAACACCAATATAGTATGGAGTCCAATTAGACTTAACTTTTGCCCAGTTTGATGTTTGAAACATTGTATTCAATTCATGAATTTTAGCATATTCATCAAAAGTTTGTGGTGAAATTATTTCTAAAGTCAACATACTATATCCTTTCTTTTTTTATTTTTCTAACATTGCAATTGCTGCAGTAAGTCTTTTAATAGTTTCTTCTTTACCTAAAATATTAGCCAATTCAATACCTCCACCTGGTGTAAATTGCTTACCTGTTAAAGCAACACGCACAGGGAATAAAAGTTGTCCATTTTTAATTTCTAACTCTTGAGCCAAATTCATTAAGCCATCATGTATTGTAGTTTCATTCCAATCTTCTAATTTATTTAGAAAATTTAAAGTTGACTTTAAAGAAGTTAAAGCAATCTCAGGATTAGTTTTCATTTTTTTATGATTATATAAGTCATTACTAAATTCATTATAATTATCAAAGAAGTCTAACATTTCTTTAATTTCAACTAATGTATTAACTCTTTGGTGTAAAATTTTTGAAATTTGTCGATGATCAAATGAAGATTTAACAGCATCTTCAATATATGGTTTTACTAAATTGTAGTAACTATCATCATCCATATTTCTAAGGTGCATTCCATTAACCCAAGTTAACTTATCAATATCAAATATTGCTCCAGAGCTACCAATTCTTTTAACATTAAAAGCTTTTACAAGTTCATCTAAAGTATATATTTCTTGATCTGTTTCTGGTGCCCAACCAAGTAGGGCAATATAATTAACAATAGCATCAGCTAAGTAACCTTTTTTTATCAGGTCTTGAAACGATGCATCACCATTTCTCTTAGACAATTTATTATATTCATCTTTCATAACTGGGGGACAATGAACATAAACAGGGATATCCCAACCAAATGCTTCATAAACAAGATTGTACTTAGGTGTTGACGATAAATATTCATTTCCACGAACTACATGTGTAATATTCATTAAGTGATCATCAACTATATTTGCAAAATTATATGTAGGGAATCCATCAGACTTTAATAATACACCTTCATCAAGAGTTGAGTTTTCTACGGTAATTACTCCATATACCTCATCATTAAATGATGTTGTTCCATCAGGCTTTATCGTTTGTCTAATTACATAAGTTTCACCATCATTAACTCTTTTAAGTGCCTGATCATTTGATAAACTCCTACATGGATCATCAAATTTATATGACATACCTTTAGCCTCAGCAATTTGTTTTTGTTTTTTTACATCTTCATCATTACAAAAACAATAATGAGCACCACCTAAATCAATAAGTTTTTTTGCATACTCAAGATACATTCCACTTTTCATTCTTTCTGATTGAACATATGGTCCAAATTCACCACCAATATCTGGTCCTTCATCATGGATGATATTACATTGTTTTAGTGTATCAAATATGATCTCAACAGCTCCATCTACTAATCTTTCTTGATCAGTATCTTCTATTCTTATTAAAAACTCTCCATTTGGATCTTTTTTTGCAATTAAATATTCATAAAGAGCAGTACGCAAATTACCAATGTGCATGTATCCAGTAGGGCTAGGAGCAAACCTTGTTCTTATTTTATTCATATATTATTCCTCTTTTTCATTATTTTATTATACTCCAATTATATCGATATTTCAATTAAGTTATAATGTATATGACATAGTGAAATTTAAGTTTAAACTTTTTACTTTTAAAGTGTTATAATAGTATAAAAGGAGAGTGATAATATGGAAATATGGATTGCTACTAATAATCAAAAAAAAGCCTTAGAGTATCAGAAAATTTTTAGTCCTTATGATATAAAAGTAAAAACATTAATAGATTTAGAAAATGAAATCAATATTGAAGAAACTTCAGATACATATGAGGGAAATGCAATTTTAAAAGCTCAAACACTTGCAGATATGTTTGATACTACTTGGCTTGCTGATGATTCAGGATTTGAGGTTGATGCCTTAGATAAGGAGCCCGGTGTTTATTCTGCAAGATTTCTAGGAGAGAAAACAACATATGAAGTTAAAAATCAATATATTATAGATAAATTAAAAGATGAAAAGAATAGAAAGTGTCGCTTTGTTTGTGTAATTGCATTATGCAAAAAAAATAAGAAGCCAGAATTATTTAGAGGTGAAGTTGAAGGGCTAGTTTCATTTAAAATTGAAGGGGAAAATGGTTTTGGTTATGATCCAATATTTTACTATCCTTCACTTAATAAGACATTTTCTCAACTGAGTGAAAGTAAAAAAAATGAAATATCACATCGTGGACTTGCTTGTAGAAAGCTTATGAATTACCTAAATGAAAACATTATATAAGACTATTTTAATATTAGCTACAATCTCTTTATTTATTTCGATTTTTTTATTTACACTTGATATCATTTCATTTAATAAAAATTTTTATAAAAAAGAATATCAAAAACTTAATATCTCAGAAAATATGGAAATTACTGATGATGAATTATACAAAGCCACTTGGACATTACTTGACTATATAAAGGATGATATAGATACACTTGATTTGACTGTCTCAATTGATGGAAGTAATGTTGAAATGTTTAATGATAAAGAAAAATTACATATGATTGATGTCAAAAATTTATATTTAAATGCAATGAAAATAAATTTATTGTTGTGTATATTTACAATATGTACATTCATGTTAATTATTAAATCAAATTATAAGTTAATTTACGATATTTGTAGTACAATATTAAATGTATTTATGTATTTAATAATTTCTTTAATTGGACTTGGGATTTTATTGCTAGTTGATTTTAATCAGTTTTGGTTGAATTTTCATTATATTTTCTTTACTAATGATCTTTTCTTTCTAGATCCAAGCACTGATAGATTAATCCAAATGGTTCCACTAGAATTCTTTTTTGACTTAGTAATTTTAATTTCAGTAACTTATTTATTTGTAATTTCACTTATTGCTTTAGTTTCATATTTTATAAGGAGAAAATTATATGATTAATATTGTATTATATGAGCCGGAAATACCTCAAAATACTGGTAATATTATGAGAACAGCAATGGCAGCAAACTGTATGCTACATCTTATTGAGCCACTAGGATTTAAAATGGATGAGAGACATTTAAAAAGAGCAGGTATGGATTATCGAAAAAATATTGACTTTAAAATATATGGTTCGTGGGAAGAGTTTAATTCATTAAATAAAGGTGAGTTCTTCTATATCAGTAGATATGGAAAAAGAAGTCACAGTGAATTTAAATATCCAGATAAGGATATTTATCTAATTTTTGGCAAAGAAAGTACTGGAATACCTAAGAGTATCTTAAAATCTAATTTCGATCGATGTTTTCGTATTCCAATGGTAGAAAGTGCTAGATCACTTAATTTATCTAATTGTGTGGCAATATGCGTTTACGAGGTACAAAGACAACTTGGATATAAAGGATTAAGTGGCACTGAAGTAATAAAAGGTAAAGACTATATTATGAAAGATTAATAAAAATATTGGAGGGTGTAATTATGATAGAAAATATTAATGACTTTTTTGAAATTATGGTAGTAGTATTCATGATAATATTTGGAATATATGGTACATATCGAATTTTTGTAAAACATAGAGCACATAAAATGGAAATTTTAGAATCTGAGTATTATCAATCAGATAACGAAGAGTTATTATAATGGCACAAATAAAGACAGAATCAATATCTTCGCCAAATACTCCTAGAGCATGTGGATCACACTCACAAGCGGTAAAACTTGGTGATTTCATCTTTATATCAGGTCAGTTAGCACTAGATCCTAATACTAATATGCTTTGTAGTGATGACATAACTAATCAAACACGTTGTGTTTTAGAAAATATTAAGTCGTTACTAGACGAAAAGAATTTAGATTTTAGACATATCGTTAAAACAACAATATTTTTAACTGATTTAAATGAATTTGAAACTATGGATAGTGTATACAAAACATTCTTTACAAGACCTTTTCCAGCATCATCAGTTGTAGGAGTTAATCAACTTCTAAAAGGATCAAAGATTGAAATTGAGTGTATAGTTGTTGATACTACTCCATATGAACAAGATATTAAAAATACTAAAAATAATTCTAGTTGTGGTGGCTGTTGTAAAAAATAGATGGTTTAAGTTTTTTTAAGTAAAACTTCTTAATAAAGTTAGTTTAAACTTGGGAAAAAAATGAGATTTAAAAGAAAAAAATTATGCTATTATTATTTTTGAGGTAAATGTAATGTATACAGAATGCGATTTAATTTACTATGAAAATAAACAAACAATAGTTAAAAAAGATAATAAGGTTATAGGTAATATTAAATTTAAACCAAAAGATATTATTAATAATTGGTGCTTAGAAAATGGTTCATCTATGAGTGGTAGGATGAAAAGTGCAAGACATATTTTAAATATCAAACAGAAGCCACCAATAATTATTTCAGAAAAAAGAAGAATAATTTTAATACCAACTACTTCTTGTTTTTCTATTGATTGTATTTATATTCAATATAAAAATATAGAGAAAGTTAAATTTGTTAGTCAAGGTGTATCAAAAATATTAACAAAATCTAACAAGGAACTAATAATTGATGTTGATAGAAGAGTTATAGTTAAACAAATAAAAAGAGTTGAAAAACTTCTTAAACACTTAAAAATAGAAAATAGAGTCTATTATGTACAAGAAACTTATTAAGAAAAATATTGTAATCTTTTTTATAGTTAATGGCTTATTTACACATAATAAAAAAGAGTGTAAAATATATTTATAAAAAAGGAGAAATAGATATGTTTGATGATATTTTTAGTAATAATGTACAGATAATAATTCTATTCTTTTTTTTATTATTAATATTTTTAATGCTAACTTTTATATTTCTATTAATAAAAATACATAGAAAGGAAATTTCTAAAACTAAGCAGCTAAAAGAATTTAAAGAACTTCTAAGAAATGACTTGTTTATTTTTCAAAATTCTATTTCAAATAACATTAAAACCGACTTAAATATTTTAAACGAGTCAACAGAAACAAAAATAAACCATTTATCAAAAAATGTTGGTGATCAAATATTTAAAAATTTTGAAAGTACAAGTAAAGCTTACACTTCAGTACTAGAACAAATGGCAAGAATGAATGAGGCTCAAGAAAACTTGAAGTCATTATCAAATAATATAATAAACTTACAAAGAGTTCTTACTGATAAAAAAACAAGGGGTATACATGGAGAAGTTGAACTTTACTCTATATTAGAAAGTGTGTTTGGTAATAATAGTAAAAGATTTTCTAAGCAATATAGATTAACAAATGGTTACATTGCTGATTGCGCTCTTTTTACAAATAGCACATTAGGAACTGTAATAATTGATTCAAAATTTCCTTTAGAGAATTATAATCGTTTAATTGATTCAAGAAGTAATCGAGTAAATTTAAATATAGCAAAAAATGCCTTTAAAAACGATTGTTTAAAACATATAAAAGATATATCTAATAAATATATAGTAAAGGGCGAAACTGCAGATATTGCATATATGTTTATACCAGCAGAAGCAGTATTTGCTGAAATATTTGGTAATTTTGATGAGGTTATACAAGCATCTTACAATGCAAAGGTATATATTGTTTCTCCGACAACATTAATGGCATATATAACTGTAATTAAAGCTATAAGCTTAGATCAGGAAAGAAATGATAAAGTCTATGAGATTCAAGAGGAGTTCATAAAGTTATCTAAGGAATTTTCAAAATATAATGATCGATTTCAAAATGTTATAAAAGATTTTAAGAAAACAAGTAAAGATCTTGATGATGTTGAAATTACATCTAATAAAATTTTGAAACAATTTAAAAAAATTGAAACTGTAGAGTTAGATAATATAAAAGAAGAGGAAAATTTATAAAATCATGAAAAATATAAAGAATAAGATTTCATTTAAAATTATTTTATTAGTTAGTATTTCTGCCATTTGTTACTCTTACACAATTAATTCATTTGTTGAAGTAGCTGGCTTATTTCCAGGGGGATTTGCCGGTATTTCAATGCTTATTTCAAGATTACTTGAAATATTTAATATTTCAGCGGGATTTGGTTTTGTATATTTTTCATTAAATATTATTGTTACAATCTTTGTATTTAAATATGTTGGGAAAATGTTTGCGATATACTCAGTTTATTGGTTTTCTCTTACTAGTTTATTTACTATGATAATACCTATTGGAGGCTTAACATATGATGTATTGCTTCTTTCAGTATTTGGTGGGATAGTTAGTGGATTATCCATCGGTCTTGCCCTTAGAAATAATGCAAGTAGTGGAGGGATAGACTTTATTGCTGTGTATGTTTCTGGCAAATATAATAAATCAACTTGGAACTATGTATTTATGTTTAATACAACTATTATAATTTTAAGTGGTATTATTTTTGGATGGGATAAAGCTTTTTACTCAATTATTTATCAATTTTGTAACACCCAAGTAATATCAGCACTACACGATAGATATAAACTTAAAACACTTTTAATAATCACAGATAAGCCAGAGAGTGTAAGTGAAGAAATTTTAAAAGGATGTCGCCATGGAATAACTAAATTTAAAGGAGAGGGAATGTATACTCATAGAGATAAATATTTATTATATATAGTTGTTAATGCTTATCAAGTTAGTAATGTAATAACATCTATAAAAGTTGCAGATCCATATTCTTTTATCAATATCTGCACTACTGATAATATCATAGGAAATTATTACCAAGCCCCATTAGATTAAAAGAATGTGATTATTCACATTCTTATTTTTTTATAATATCTATTCCAATTTTTCTTTGTACTTTTGAAAGTTTTTTATAAGCAATATTTTTAGCTTTTTTTGAACCATCAGATAGAGTTTGTTCTAAAATATTGCTTTCTATAATATCATTGTATCGTAATTGTATTTTTTCTAACTCATTACATACAACATCTGCAACTTCTTTTTTAAAATCTCCATAACCATAATTTTTAAATTTTGCAACGATAGAATCGATCGATTCGTTAGATAAACTTGAAACAATTTGTAATAGATTACTAATTCCAGGCTGTTTAATAGGATCATAATTAATAGTTGATAAATCATCTGTAACTGCTGACATTATTTTTTTTCTTACTACTTTTATATCATCTAGCAAATATATACAACCTTTATCACTTTGTTCAGATTTACTCATCTTTTTTGAAGGATCACTTAATGACATAATCCTAGCTCCTACTTTAGGAATTAAAGGTGTAGGAACTTTAAATGTTTCACTGTATCGATTATTAAACCTATTTGCAATATCTCTTGTAAGCTCAACATGTTGTTTTTGATCTTCTCCTACAGGAACAAAATCAGCATCATACATAAGGATATCCGCAGCCATAAGAGTAGGGTATGTATAAAATCCACCACTAAGATTGGCTTCACTCTTAAGACTTTTGTCTTTAAATTGAGTCATTCTATTTAATTCACCCATATATGTCATACAATTTAATATAAAACCTAATTGAGCATGTTCTAATACATCTGATTGTAAGAAGATGATACTTTTATTTGGGTCTAACCCACAAGCAAGATACAAAGCAACTGCATCTTTTAAATTCTTTCTTAATTCTTTTGGTTCTTGAAAAACAGTAATGCAGTGTAAGTTTGCAATAAAGACAATCATCTCATAATCATCTTGGTAGCTTACAAAGTTTTTTAAAGCACCAATATAGTTTCCAAGAGTAAGTTGACCACTTGGTTTAATTCCACTTAACATTCTTTTCATAATAATCTCCTTTTAATAAAAAAACACCTTTGAAGGACGCTTACGCGTGGTGCCACCTTTATTATTCTATTTATAATAGAATCACTTATGGATAACGGCATTACCGAGTGTATTTGCACTATAGCTTAGAACTCCCATTTCATCTTTATAGCTTTTATGATTTGCACCAAACATCATATCTCTTTTAAATAAACTAGTAAAATTACTTAATCTTCATCATTGCTAGTTATATTTAAACATTTTTTTTTGAATAAATCAATAGTCCAGACAATGTAATTACTACACATATGATTAAATATACATTAAAGTTTGGTTTTGTTATTCCTCCATATAATATTATAAGTGAGCCTAAAATAGCTAAAGTAGGGTATAAATATTTTTGAAAAATATTAGTGAATTTAAATTTGTTCGGTTTAAGAAGCACCCCCATATATAAACAGACGAGGAATATATAATTTAATACAACAGGTATTGCATCAACTTCAAATCCATTTATAATATTTAAATTGTACACTGCCACTCCATCAAGCGATAAGAAATGAATAAATAAATAAATAATAGTAAGTATAAAACATAGTATAGTAGCATTAATTGGCGTATCGTATTTTGGGCTTATCTTTGCAATATTTTTACTAAAGGGGATGCTCTCTCTTATTGCAAGCAAATAAGGAACTCTTATAAATGCAAGAGTTAATCCATTTAATGCTCCTAAAGTTGAAGATAAAACAAGTAAGTAAATTATTGTTATTCCAATGTTACCAAATAAAGATGTTGCAATGGCTGAAATTGGATCAACTCCACTTAAAATTGCATCAGGACCAATTGAAGATGAAATCCCATAAAAGTAAAGTAAGTATATACCAATTATTATAATTGGACTAATGACAAGTGCGATTGATAAATTTTTCTTTGAATCTTTAATCTCGTGAGCAATCGATGGCGCTAACATCCAACCATCTGTTGTAAAAGCAACAGCAATTAATGCACTTATAAATCCTGGGTTATTTATTATAGATGTAGTTGATTTGATAAATACAGGCTCAGGATTACCAAATAAGATTCCAGCAATTGCAAGTAAAAATAATGAAGATATCTTTGTTACGGTTGTAAATTGTTGGATTTTAGCTGAACCATGTGATTTTAATAAATTTAAAATAAAGAAAAAAGCTATCAGAAAAATTGCTAAAGGCCATATTAGAGGATTAAATTCTTGAGTTGTTAGAATATTACTTCTATTAAATAATGCTAGTAGGTAGTTAGCACAAACCCACCCGATGATTGCACAAATGGCAGGGAAATAAATTACCATTTGAAACCAACCTGCTAAAAAACCGAATTTTTTTCCAAAACACAGTTCACAATAACTAACAAGTCCACCTGGAGTGTCATCAATTCTAGCATAATTAGCAATTGTTAAGCCTCCAAATATAATCCCAAATCCTGAAATAAGGAATGCTAAAATACCTAATGAAACATCTCCATTAGTTGATTTTAATATTTCTGGTGTCTTAAAAAAAATACCAGATCCTATAACAATTCCTACTATCATTACCACGGCAGTAAATAATGAATACTTCTTTTTTGGTATATTATTCATAATTAATCCTCCTTTAACTATAAACTTACTTAAAATATATTACTTTTGTCAAGCTTTTCTTTATTTAATTTAAAAATATATGTATAATGAATGTAAGAATAATTGGAAGGGAGATAACTGTTTAAATACAGTTAGTGATAAGAATGATTGTTATATATACTTCGCCAGGTTGCTCTTCTTGTAGAAAAGTAAAGTCATGGCTAAAAAGCAAAAATCTAAATTATATTGAAAAAAATATTTTTACTACACTTCTAAATGAAGTTGAAATAAAACACTTGTTGCAAAGAAGTGAAAATGGGACTGAGGATATTATTTCAAAAAGATCAAAAATCATTAAGAATCTTAACATTGATCTAGATCAATTATCTATAAATGACTTGATAAAGTTTATTAAGGAAAATCCAACTGTTTTAAAAAGACCAATTATTTTAAGTGAAAGAGTATTTCAAGTTGGTTATGATGAAGAAGAAATAGATGCATTTGTACCTAATGAATTAAGAAAGATAGCAGTTACTTCATGTGATAAAGGTTGCCCTTCATATCCTGCCTGCGGTCATTTAAGAGATGAATAAGTGGTGATAGTATGAAAATATTAGTTGGGCTTTCAGGAGGAGTAGATTCTGCTGTTGCAGCATACTTATTAAAGAAACAAGGGCATGAGGTGACTTGTGCTTTTATGCGTAATTGGGACTCTTTAGCAAATCAAGATTTTCTTGGTAATCCAACAATAGATAATGAAATTTGTCCTCAAGAGCAAGATTGGATGGATGCAAAAGACACTGCAGAAAAACTAGGATTAGATATAAAACGTGTAGATTTTGTAAAAGAGTACTGGGATGATGTATTTGTCCATTTTATTGAGGAATATAAAAAGGGGAGAACTCCAAATCCTGACATATTGTGTAATCAATATATAAAGTTTTCGAGTTTTTATAAATATGCAATGGAACAAGGATTTGAATACTTAGCTACTGGTCATTATGCTAAAGTAGAACATAAAAATGGTGATGACTTCCTTTTAAAAGCAGATGATTTAACTAAGGATCAATCATATTTTTTATGTAAAATCCCTAAAAACGCACTTAAAAATACACTTTTTCCTCTTGGAAATATAACAAAACAAGAGGTTAGAAAAATTGCTGAAGAACTTGATCTTTCAATTGCTAAAAAGAAAGATTCAACTGGAATCTGTTTTATTGGAGAGAGAAATTTTAAAGACTTTTTAAAAAATTATATTCCAGCAAAAAAAGGAATAATAATTGATATCAATTCAAAAAAAGAATTAGGAAAACATGATGGAGTTCTATATTACACTATAGGTCAAAGAAAAGGGCTGGATATTGGTGGCGAAGGTGGTCCTTGGTTTGTTGTTGGTAAAGATGTAGAAAAAAATATATTAATTGTAGCAAGTGGTGAAAATAATAATTGGCTTATAAGTACATCATGTATTGTAACTAATGCAAAATTTTTAGTTGATTTTAATGAAACTATTAAATGTAGCGCTAAATTTAGATACAGACAAAAAGATCATGATGTTACTATTACAAAAATAAATGATAGTAGTGTTAAATGTGAATATTTACAGGGAGTAAAAGCAGTAACACCTGGTCAAGAGGCAGTATTTTATGATGGAAATACAGTTTTGGGCGGGGGAGTGATTGATAAAATTTTTAATGGTGATGAAGATATAGATTTAAAAATTAAAGAATACTTAATAAGTCAAGAGGAGGATTATGGAAAAAATTAGTGGTAAATTCGAGTATATTAAATTTCGTTCAAACACTAATTATTTTACAGTTGCTCGTTTTAAATTACATAACTTAGATGAGAAAGTTATATTAGTTACAGGGTACATTGAAGATATTGTAAAAGATACTTTATATTACTTAGATGGTGAGTATATAGAACATAATAAATATGGAATGCAATTTCAAATTCATCATTATCAAAAATCTTTACCAAATGATCATTCGTCTTTGATAAGATATTTTTCTAGTCCGCTTTTTCCTGGTATTGGAATAAAACTTGCTACAATACTTGTTGAAACTTTAGGGGAAGATATTGTTAATAAAATTAAAAATGATGAATCTTGTTTATTGAATATTGATAAATTAAGTAATAAAAAACGTAGTGTAATTATTAATGGCTTAAAGAAAAATGATGATAATTTTAGTGAAATAATGAGATTTTTTACTATTCATGGATTAAGTATTAGAAACATTGTAAGACTTAATAAGGCTTATGGTAGTGAAACAATTGAGAAAATCTCAGAAAACCCATATAGAGTTGTTTATGAACTAAGTGGTTTTGGCTTTAAGACAGCCGATAAAATTGGAAAATCATTAGGATTTGAAGATGATAACCCACTAAGAATTGAAGCTCTTCTTTCTTCTTTGGTTATGGATCATTGCATGAGTTTTGGAGATAGTTACATAACAAAAGAAGAATTGCTTATTAAATTTCAAAAATATACTGTTCATGATATTGAAAATTACATTGATAAACTTGTTTTAAATTTTCAATTGGTAGTTGAAGATAATCGAATTTATCCAATATCTCAATATGATTCTGAAGTTAATATTGCCAAGTATTTATCGTCGTTTCCTTTTTCAGAATTAGATAGATATGATAAAACTCAATTAAAGACAGCAATAGATAGTGTTCAAGAAAAAATAAATATCACTTATGAAGCAAAGCAAATAGAAGCAATTTATACTTTCTTTGAAAATGATTTTATGATATTAACAGGTGGTCCAGGTACTGGAAAAACAACTGTTGTACAAGGTTTAATAGAGATTTTTAGAATGTTATATCCTGATAATGCAATTGCTCTTTGTGCACCAACTGGAAGAGCATCTAAAAGACTATCTGAATTAACGTGTGCTTCTGCAACTACAATTCATAGTTTATTAAAATGGGATCTAGAAACTAATGAGTTTAAAATAAATAAAAACGATCCATTAGATGTAGATTTATTAATTATTGATGAGTTTTCAATGGTTGATAATTGGCTTTTTTATAATTTATTAAATGCCAGTATAAAAATAAAGAAGATTTGTGTAATAGGGGATGAAGATCAATTACCAAGTGTTGGACCTGGTTGTATCTTAAAAGATATAATAGCATCAAATAAGTTTCCCGTGATCAAACTAAGTCATATTTTTAGACAAAAAGAAGGATCTGACGTTATAGAATTATCTGCACAAATTAGGAATGGTTATTTTGACTTTTCAGAATTTAAAGATGATGTAGCATTTTTTCAATGTAATCAATTTGATGTCAAAAATAATGTAATTAGTATTGTCAATCAAGCATTACAAAGAGGTTTTCAACTAAAAGATATACAGGTTTTATCTTGTATGTATCAAGGTGTTGCTGGAATTGATCGATTAAATAATTCTCTACAGCAATATTTAAATCCTGCAACGAGTGATAAAAATGAGTATAAGTATGGTTATCGTATTTTTAGGGAAAATGATAAGGTTCTTCAATTAAAAAACTTGGCAGAAGAAAATGTATTCAATGGAGATATTGGTATTATTTTGAGCATTACATCACTTAATAAACAAGTGAGTATTGTAATTGACTTTGATGGAATTATTGTAGAGTATAATAATGAACAAATTGATTATATTACTCATGCGTACTGTATTTCAGTTCACAAAAGTCAAGGAAGTGAATATCCAATTGTTATTATTCCAATTGTTAACAGCTTTTCTATTATGTTACAAAGAAAACTATTATATACTGCAATTACAAGAGCAAAAAAGTCTTTAGTATTACTAGGTGAATCAAGTGCAATTCAAAGATGTATTGAAAAAATTGAAAGTCATAAAAGAAAAACAACATTAAAAGATAGAATTATTAGTTTAATTAAATAATAAAGTTTTTAGACGTTTTTTTTAAAAACATACTAGCGATAAGTGTTTGGCTAGTATTGACAATTTTAAATTAATTAGATATTATTAATAAGCAATGAAATAGAGTAGTAATTAATTAAAAATTAAAAGAGAGTCAAGGGTTGGTGTAACTTGATAATGGATATTAATGAACTCACTATGGAGCAATTTCTAAATAAAAAGAAACGTAGTTCTGCGTTAAAGATTTTAAGAGCAAAATTATTTAATTTTGAAATAAGGTGGTACCGCGTTTGATAACGTCCTTAAATAAGGATGTTTTTATTTTATACAAAAAGTTAAATAAATTTAGAAATATTATTGAATAAGAAAGGGGAGTATGATTTTTTATTAAATTAAAATTTATCATACATATAAAAAAATGGTATATAATCATCAAGAAATTGAAAAAAAATGGAGTAAAATATGGGAAGATGACAAGGTGTTTGAAACCAATTTATGGGACTTTAGTAAGCCAAAATTTTATGCTTTAGATATGTTCCCATACCCATCAGGTCATGGTTTACACGTGGGGCATCCAGAAGGTTATACTGCTACTGATATAGTATCAAGAATGAAAAGAATGCAGGGATATAACGTTTTTCATCCTATGGGCTTTGACTCTTTTGGCTTGCCTGCTGAGCAGTATGCAATTCAAACAGGAAATCATCCTGAGGAGTTCACTAAAAAAAATATAGAAAATTTTATAAAACAACTTAAAATGCTTGGGTTTTCTTTTGATTGGGATAAACAAATATCAACCTGTGATAAAAGTTACTACAAGTGGACACAATGGATTTTTAATCAATTATTTAAAAATGGTTTAGCAAAATATGTAGAATTCCCTGTGAACTGGTGTGAGGAATTAGGTACTGTCTTAGCAAATGACGAAATAATTGATGGTGTATCTGAAAGAGGCGGACACCCAGTAACAAGAAAAATGATGAAACAATGGGTGATTGATATTGTGCATTATGCTGAAAGATTACTAGATGGTTTGGATGATCTAGATTGGCCTGAATCTACTAAAGAAATGCAAAGAAACTGGATAGGAAAATCAATAGGTGCTCAAATTAAATTTAAAGTTTCTGATTTTGACTATTCTTTTGAAGTTTTTACTACAAGATGTGATACTTTGTTTGGTGCTACATATTGTGTACTAGCTCCAGAGCACCATCTAGTTGATAAAATATGTAGTGATGACTGCAGAGAAAAAATCGAAGAATATAAAAAACAATGCATGCTGAAATCTGAGCTTGAAAGAACAGAATTAAATAAAGATAAAACAGGTGTATTCACTGGGAGCTATGCAATAAATCCTGTAAATAATAAGAAGATACCGATATGGATATCTGACTACGTTTTATCAACATATGGCACAGGTGCCATAATGGCTGTACCTGCTCACGATCAAAGAGACTATGAATTTGCCAAAAAATTTGATATTAATATAATTCAGGTATTAGCTGGAGAAGGAATTGAAGAACATGCGGTAACTGAAGATGGTATCCATATGAACTCTGATTTTCTTGATGGCTTAGATACAGAAAGTGCTAAAAATACTATGAATGCATGGCTAGTTGAAAATAATGTTGGTGAAATAAAAGTAAATTATCGTCTTCGAGAATGGGTCTTCTCTCGTCAAAGATATTGGGGTGAGCCAATCCCTATAATTCATATAAATGATGAGCAGTTTGCTATTGCTGATAAAGAATTACCACTTGTTCTTCCAGAACTTGATGATTATAAGGGTGTAAATGGTAAAGCACCATTAGAAAAGGCAACATCATGGGTCAATGGAATTAAAGATGGTAAAAACTTTAAAAGAGAAACCTCTACAATGCCAGGATCTGCTGGAAGTAGTTGGTATTTTTTGAGATACTTAGACCCAAAAAATGACAATGTATTTGCAGATAAAAAACTTCTAGATCATTGGATGCCTGTGGATTTATATGTTGGAGGAACTGAACATACTGTAGGACATTTGTTATACGCTAGAATGTGGACAAACTTTTTATATGATCAAGGGTTATTATCATGTAAAGAGCCTTTTAAAAAATTATTTCATCAGGGTATGATCTTAGGTGAAAATGGTGAAAAGATGAGTAAGTCTAAAGGGAATGTTATAAACCCTGATGATATAATTAAAGAATATGGTGCTGATACCTTAAGAGTCTATGAAATGTTTATGGGACCACTTGAAATTAGTAAACCATGGAATGAAAACGGAGTAAATGGAGCAAGAAAATGGTTAGATAGGATTTACCGTCTAGTTGTATCTGATAAAATTACAGATGAAAATGATGGTGAACTTGATTATATCTATAATGTTACAGTTCAAAAAGTAACAAGTGATATTGAAACTTTAAGTATGAATACAGCAATATCTCAAATGATGATTTTTATTAATGATTGCTATAAGAAGGATAAAGTATATAAAAATTATATATTGAACTTCTTAAAAATGTTATCATGCTTTGCTCCACATATTTCTGAGGAACTATATTGTATGTTAACTAATAAAAAAACTATAGCTTATGAAGCATGGCCAACAGTAGATGATAGTAAATTAGTAGTTGATAAGGTTACAATTGCAGTACAGGTAAATGGAAAATTAAGAGGCACATTTGAACAGAATAAAGATGAAAATAAAGAAATAACCGAGAAAAATGCCTTAGCTGTTAATTCGGTTATCCCATTTATAGAAGGTAAAGAAATTTTAAAAATTATTGTAGTAGTAAATAAAATAGTTAATATAGTGGTAAAATAGTCATTTCAATTTTTATTCGCTAGTTAAATATATTGATATTTGATATAATTTAAAGAGAGGTGATTTGATGTCTTTTGAAGTAAATATAGAGCAATTTGAAGGTCCACTAGCATTAATGTTACATCTTATAAAAGAGCAGGAGCTAGATCTATTTAATTTAGATATTAGTGTTTTAACTCAACAATATGTGTTATATATTCAACAAATGGAAAAACTTCAATTAGAAGTTGAGAGTGAGTACCTTGTGGAATTAGCAACATTAATAGAATATAAGAGTAAGAAAATATTACCAAAGGATAATTCTGTTTTGGAAGAAGAGTTTGAGGAAGATCCAAAAGATAGACTTATTAGAAGATTAATTGAATATCAACAATTTAAAGAAATTAGTGAACAATTAAATGAGTTTTATCACCAAAGACAGTTTCAAATTACAAAGCCAATTTCTATTGAAGTTGATGATTGGAATAAGACAATATATGAAGATGAACCAATTAATGGAACACCTCTTGATATTGCTAAGGCAATGGAAAAATGTTTAAGAAGACTTCAATTATCAAAACCTTTAGAAACAAAGTTTACTACAAGGGAAATTTCAATGGAGGATAGATCACTACAGATTAGATCAAGACTAGCTGTTTTACCAAAGGTTTTCAGTTTTGAAACACTTTTAGATGATTGTGAAGATTTGCCTATGGTAATAGCTACTTTTTTAGCAATTTTAGATTTAACAAGACGTCATACATTAATATTTGAAGTTGATGAGAAAGAAAATATATGGTTTAAAAGGGGGATAAATTATGAATGATTATAAATTACAAGATAATAATGATGAGTCTTTAATAATTTTAGAAGGTTTATTATTCATAGTAGGTGATGAAGGTTTAACTATCGATCAAATTAAAGATGTTATGGATATAACAATAGAAAAAGCAACTAAAATAATTGATCAGTTACAAGAGTATTATTTAGAAGATAATCGTGGAATTGAAATTGTAAATTATGGTGGAATTTATAAATTTTTATCAAAAGCAATAATTCACCCTTATGCTCAAAAATTATTTCAAACAACAAAAAAATCTACATTGTCACAATCAGCATTGGAGACGCTTGCAATCATTGCTTATAAACAACCAATTACTCGCGTAGAAATTGAAGAAATTCGTGGTGTAGGCTGTGATATGATGTTAAGAAAGCTTATGGCTAGAAATCTTATTGAAGAGAGCGGTAGAAGTGATGCTCCTGGAAGACCAATTCTTTACAATGTAACAACAGAATTTATGGATAACTTTAAATTATTGAGTCTAGATGAATTACCAGAGTTACCAAGTTATGAAAATACAGATGAAAAAGAATTGTTTGAATAGGCAAATATAATATGAAAAAAAGTATAATTAGCAATTATTTTTATAGTGTATTTTATCAAACATTATTAGTTATCATTCCTCTTGTTATTACACCATACACAACAAGAGTTCTTGGTGAGACACTATTATCTATAAATGTAGGTACAGCAAATATTCTCCAATGGTTTGCACTATTTGGAATTATGGGTATAAATGTATATGGAAATAGGGAAATAGGAAGGGTAAGAGATGATAATGATTTATTATCGAAAACTTTTTTAGAAATTGTTTCTATGCAAATATTGTCATTTATAACAATGATTATTTTATTTTTACTATATGTAACTTTTATTGGTGATGAATATTTAAATATCCTTATAATTCAAGGGTTTTCACTAATAGCAACCGCAATTGATATTACATGGTTCTTTTACGGAGTTGAAGATTTTAAAAAAATTACAATTAGAAATTGTTTTGTAAAAATTTTAGGGGTTATTCTAATATTCACATTTGTTAAATCACCAGATGATTTTATATTATTTATTATTATTAATATATCAACAATGATAATTGGACAATTTGTAATGTGGTTACAATTATCTTCTTATATTAAGTTTTGTAAAATATCATTAAAAGGAGTACTTAGACATTTTATTCCAAATATTCATTATTTTATACCTCAACTTGCAATAAGTGTATACTCAATAATGGATGTAACAATGTTGAGAAACTTAGGTAAAGTTGCAGAAGATGTATTCTTTTATGAAGTTACTCAAAAATTTATCAGAATATTTTTATTTTTTGTTACCTCTATTGGCACAGTAATGTTACCACGTTTATCAAATATTTATGCCAAAGGAAAAGTAGATCAAATACAGAAATATGTAAATAAAACATTCAAAATATCAATATATTTAGCTATTCCAATGATTTTTGGAATCTGTGTTGTAGTTAAAGGGTTTATAGGTTGGTTTTTACCAGTACAATCACAAGTTGTTAGTGACCTTATAATAATTGGTTCTCCTTTAATTTTACTTATATCATTAAGCAATGTTTTTGGTGCCCAATATCTCCTTCCAGTTGGAAATACAAAGAAATATACCACTTCAGTTACAATTGGGGCTATTGTTAATTTTAGTATAAATTTAATTATTATACCAATGTTGGGTGCCTTTGGTGCAATTATTTCTTCTCTTATAGGAGAACTAGCTGTTACTATATATCAATGGTTTGTTATTAGAAAAAGTGTATCATTTTACGTTTCTTTAAGATCTATATTTAATGTTATTTTCTCTTCTGTGACAATGGCAATTATTGTATTTATGACTTATAGTTTTACTACACCATCAATACTTGTTACATTATTTCAAGGTATTATAGGAATTATATGCTATGTAATAATGCTATATTTATTGAAAGATCCTTTATTAACTGAAGTAATTAATCTTAGGAAAAAAAGTTAAAATTATCTAATTAAGACAATTTTTATTATTTAAAGAAAAAGACTAACACTGGTTAAACACCAATATTAGTCTTTTTTATATTAATTTACAGTGACAAACTTATTTAATTGACTTAAAATTTAAATTTCTTTTTTTATTATTTCTTCCATAACAGAAATACAATCTTCAATTTTAATAAGGATAGATTCAGTATCATTTCTTCCTTTTAGTTCAACTTTATTATTTACAATGTCACGTCCTACAGTTATTCTATATGGTATTCCAATTAATTCCATGTCTTTAAACTTAATTCCAACTCTTTCATCTCGATCATCTAGAATACATGATATATTGGCATTACACAATTTATCATAAAGATTATTAGCAGCATTTACTTGTTCTTCATCTTTTGTAGATACAATAACTATAGCAACTTTATATGGCGCTATAATAAGTGGCCAATTGAGACCCTTATCATCACATTTTTGCTCTGCAATTGCAGCCATAGTTCTAGCAAGACCAATACCATATGAACCCATCCAAACAGGCATAAGCTTATTTTCTGAATTTGAGAACTTTAAGTTCATAATTTCTGAATACTTTGTTCCAAGTTTAAATGTGTTACCAACCTCAATACCACGAGAAAAATACAGTTTATCTCCACAATTTGGACAAATATCTTCTTCTTGAACCTGTCTAATATCACTATCTTTATAAACATCGAAGTCTTCTAGATTAACATTTATATAATGATAATCTTTTTTGTTTGCTCCAACAACAAAATTAACTTTTTTCATTACTTCTTGATCAACAATTATTTTGCATTTTGCATCTATCGGTCCAATAAATCCAGGTACTGACTTAAAAATATCAACAACTTCATTTTCTTCGGCCATCCTTACTTCATCTGCTTGTAATAGTTTTCTTAATTTAACTTCATTAACATCATGAATTCCTGAAACAAGACATATATATGGAACATCATCAACCATGTATGCAATTGATTTTACTAAAGATTTTTTTTCTACTGATAAAAACTCTGATACTTCATCAATAGTCTTAACATTTAATGTTTGAGTTAGTATTTTATCTAGTTTTTTATCAGTACACATTTGTTCTGTAGGTATACATTTAGATACTTCAAGATTACTTGCATAGTCACATTTATGACAAAGAACTAAAGTATCCTCACCAATGTCACTTACTGCCTGAAATTCTTCTGAGAGTAATCCTCCCATAACTCCTGTATCTGCTGTAACAATTTTATAGTTAACTTTTAAACGATCAAAAATATTTTTATAGGCATTATATTGTAAATTATAAGAATGATTTAATGACTCTTCACTATCATCAAAGGTATAAGCATCTTTCATTAAAAATTCTCTTACTCTTATTAATCCAAATCTTGGTCTAGGTTCATCTCTAAACTTATTTTGGATTTGATAAAGCATAAATGGTAAATCTTTATATGATTGAACATTTGACGATGCTGCTGCTGAGAATAGTTCTTCATGTGTTGGACCTAAAACAAAAGATTTGTCAAAGCGATCCTTTAGTGTGAACATTCCTTTTCCAAAACCATTTCTTCTGCCTGAAGAAATATATATTTCTTCAGGTATTAATGATGGCATCAATACCTCTTGACATCCAATTTTTATCATTTCTTCATGAATTACTTTTTCAATATTTTTTATTATTTTTAATCCTAATGGTAAAAACATGTATACTCCTGCAGAACTTTTCTTAATCATTCCAGCTCTTACTAATAGGTTACTACTTAGTGAATCTTCATCTTTAACATCTTCTCTAAGAGTATAAAAGTAACTATTTTTTAATTTCATATATTTTCCTCCATTCCTGTAATTATACACTATTATTTCTTTACTTAATAGTATTATTGTATTATAATCATAAGAAATAAAAACATAAGGAGGATAAAATAAAAATGGCATATTTTTATAAGGAAGAGAGTCATACATTCAGTGAGTACCTAATTGTTCCTGGTTACTCTAGTAGCAATTGTGTTCCAAGTGCAGTTTCTATAAAAACACCACTTACAAGATTTAAAAAGGGTGAGCAACCTAAGTTGTCATTAAATATTCCAATGACAAGTGCAATAATGCAATCTGTATCAGGTGAAAACTTAGCCATTGCTCTTGCAAAAGAGGGTGGAGTTAGTTTTATCTATGGCTCTCAAAGTATTGAATCTCAAGCACAAATGGTTTCTAGGGTTAAAAATTATAAAGCCGGATTTGTTGTTAGTGATTCAAATATTACTCCTGAAAACACCTTAGATGAAGTATTAAATTTACTAGAAAAAACGGGACACTCTACAATGCCTGTAACAGAAGATGGTAAGTCAAATGGAAAATTATTAGGAATTGTTACAAGTAGAGATTATCGTATTTCTAGAACTCCAATTAGTACTAAAGTAAAGGATTTTATGACTCCTTTAAGTAATCTAATTATTACTGATGATACAAAATCACTTAGTGAATGTAATGATATTATTTGGGATCATAAATTAAATTCTTTGCCAATAGTAGATAAAAATGGAAATTTAAAATTTTTAGTATTTAGAAAAGATTATGATGCTCATAAAAAATATCCTTTAGAACTACTTGATGAAAATAAAAGTTTTGTAGTAGGAGCAGGTATTAACACCAGAGATTATGAAGATAGAGTTCCGGCATTAGTTGAAGCTGGTGTTGATATCTTGTGTATTGACTCAAGTGAAGGTTTTAGTGAGTGGCAAGAAAAAACTATAAAATGGATTAAAGAAAAGTATGGAGATACTGTTAAAATTGGAGCTGGAAATGTAGTTGATAAAGATGGATTTAATTTTCTTGCAAAAGCTGGGGCAGATTTTATAAAAATCGGTATCGGTGGAGGATCAATTTGTATCACAAGAGAAACAAAAGGTATTGGTCGCGGACAAGCAACATCGGTTATTGATGTTGCAAAAGCCAGAGATGAATATTATGAAAAGTTTGGTGAGTATATTCCACTTTGCTCAGATGGTGGAATTGTATATGATTATCACATTACACTAGCTTTAGCAATGGGTGCAGATTTTGTAATGTTAGGAAGATACTTTTCTAGATTTGATGAATCACCTACTAATAAACTAGTTATCAATGGAAATTATGTTAAAGAATATTGGGGTGAAGGTAGTAATAGAGCGAGGAACTGGCAACGTTATGATCTAGGTGGAAAAGGAAAGTTATCATTTGAAGAAGGTGTTGACTCTTATGTTCCATATGCAGGTCCATTAAGAGATAATGTTCTTCAAACTCTTTCTAAAGTAAAATCAACAATGTGTAATTGTGGTTGTTTAACAATAAAACAGCTACAAGAAGAAGCAAAATTAACCCTTGTTAGTGCGACATCTATCGTAGAGGGTGGTGCTCATGATGTTATTGTAAAAGATGCATCAAAAGAATCTAATTAGTCATTTTAATACCCTTACGGGTATTTTTTTTATTTATATATAACTTAAATCATGGTAAAATATAAGAGGTGGAGGAACACTATGAAAAGACATATTGACCGTGAAAAAGCAATGATTTGTATATATCAAGTATTGCTTGTAAATAGAGATGTAAAAACTGTTATCGAAGATATATTTTTAACAAAATATGATGAAGTTGATGAGTTTCCAAAATTATTAGTTACGCATAGTATACAGAATAAAGATCGTTTTATAGAATACATAAATAATGTGTTAGATAATTGGAAGTTCAGCCGTTTAAGTTTTGTAGATCAATCAATTTTATTATTAGCATGTGCGGAATTTGATAAGAAATTAGAAGTTCCTGCAGTAATTATCAATGAAGCTATCTTACTGTCAAAAAAATATAGTGATGAAGACGCTTATAAAATTATAAATGGTGTCTTGGATAAAATATGATCAGCAAAAATGTTAGTGTTACATATTTAGTTAAATACTTAAAAAGACATCTTGAAAGTGATAACTATATCCAAAATATTTCTGTTTGTGGAGAAGTTGGAAATCTTACAAAGCATAGTAGTGGGCACTGGTATTTCACTATAAAAGACAGTAGTTCACAAATTAAATGTGTAATGTTTTCTTCTAGAGTTGCTAAAAATAATATTGAAATAAATATTGGTGATAAAATAGTTGTGAGTGGAAATATTTCAATATTTGAAGGCAGTGGACAAATACAATTATATGTAAATGAATTGAGCATTGATGGTACTGGAGATTTATATAAGCAATTTGAAATACTAAAGAATAAATTATATAAAGAGGGTTTATTTGATGAATCACATAAAAAACAAATACCTGCTTTTCCATTTAAAATTGGACTTGTTGTTGGTAAAAATAGTGCAGCAAAAGCTGATGTTATTTCAACATTATCAAGAAGATGGCCAGTAGCTAAGGTCACTGAATTTAACACCTTAGTACAAGGAGAAAAGGCTTCTAAGCAAATAATTGAAGCACTTATGGAATTGGATCAAATGGAATTGGATCTTATATTACTTGTAAGAGGGGGAGGCTCTATTGAAGATTTAAACTCATTTAATGATGAAGCCCTAGCAAGATCGATTTATGCTATAGAAACTCCAATTATCACAGGTGTTGGACATGAAACTGACATAACAATAGTTGATTTCGTAGCTGATTTAAGATCTGCTACACCAACTGCAGCTGCAGAAGAAGCAACACCAGATATCAATGAGATTAGAAATAATTTTATAATTTACAAAAAGCAACTTTTAAAACTTACTATGAATAAATTTATAGAGAAGCAAGCAGAATTAAATTACTTGCAAAACAATACTTTTTTTAGAAATCCTAGACAGTTGTATCAACAAAAAATATTATCAGTTGACAATAAAATATTCAGGATCAAAAAGTTTATAAATATTATTAGTATGAACAGAAATGATCTCGATAAAAAAATACACTTTTTAACAAACTATATGACAAGATATATTAATACTTTAAGTGAAGATGTTGGCTCTAAAAAATTACTAATTAATAGTAATATAAAAAATTTAATATCAAGAAAAAAAGACTTATATATAAAAAAATTAGATTTGCTTGATGCTTTATCTCCGCTTAAAATTTTAAAAAGAGGATATTCTTTAGCTTATAATGATGAAAATCTAATAACGAATGTTTCGAATGTTTCATTAAATGATATTATTAATATCAAAGTGAGTGATGGCGAAATAAAAGCAGAAGTAAAAGAAAAGAGGAAGAGTACAAATGAGTAAAAAAATAGAATTTGAAGCTTCAATTGAAAGACTAGATGAAATATTAAAAATATTAGAAACAAATGAGAAATCTTTGGATGAGACGATAAATTTATTTGAAGAAGGTTTGAAACTAGCTGATAACTGTGATAAACAGTTGAAAGTATTTGAGGAAAAAATAGAGTCATTAATAAACCAAAAAGGAATAGATAATGAAAATAATTGAAGAAGAATTTATAAAATTAATAAATAAAAATAAAAAATCTTCTGTAGCTTCTGCAATGCAGTATTCGTTTCTTTGTGGGGGTAAAAGATTAAGACCAAAACTTCTATTAGAAATTTGTAAAAGTTATGGTATTTCAAGTGAGCGATCAATGCCATTTGCACTGGCTCTTGAAATGATTCATACTTATTCTTTGATACATGATGACTTACCAGCAATTGATAATGATAATATTAGACGAGGAAAAAACACTTGTCATGTACAATTTAATGAAGCCACAGCAATTCTGGCTGGAGATGGATTACTTAATGAAGCAATAAAACTTATATCAATGTGTGATGAAAACAGCGAAATAAAGATTAAGTGTATTGAGTATCTTCTTGATGCATCTGGAATTAATGGCATGATATATGGACAGATTCAAGACATTGAATCTGAAAACAAAGAAATTTGCTGGGAAAAACTGCTTGATATCCATATTAATAAGACAGGTAAGCTATTTGCAGCTGCATGTCTTATGGCTGCAATCATAGCGAATAGAAATGATGATCTTGCTCGATGGGAGAGTTTTGGTACAAACTTAGGATTATTATTTCAAATACAGGATGATATACTTGATATAAGTAAGTCAACAATTGAACTTGGAAAGTCTACAAGTGATAACATTAATAATAAGTCAACAAGCGTAAGCATTCTTGGAATTGATAAAGCAAAAAGTTTATTAAAAATAAAGTTTCAAGATCTATATAAAATGTTAGATGAATTTGATGTTGATATGTCAAATATAAAAGAACTAATAAAAAATATTGAAACTAGACAATACTAGGAGGATACACATGAAGATAAAAGATATTGAATCACCAGAATTTTTGAAAACATTATCCATTGATGAATGTAATAAATTATCAACAGAAATTCGTGATTTTCTTATTAATAGTATTTCAAAAACAGGGGGACATTTATCGAGTAATCTAGGGGTAGTAGAATTAACAATTGCATTGCATAAAGTGTTTAATAGTCCAAAAGATAAAATAATATTTGATGTTGGACACCAGTCTTATGTTCATAAAATTTTAACTGGAAGAGCAAAATATTTTGATAGTTTAAGACAGTATAATGGAATTAGTGGATTTCAAAAAAGATGTGAAAGCGATCATGATTGTTGGGAAGCTGGTCATAGTTCAACAGCACTTAGTGCATCTTTGGGGATGGCAGTTTCAAGAGATTTAAATAATGAAGACTATCATATTATTCCTTTTGTTGGAGATGGAGCTATAATCTCAGGGATGTCATTAGAGGCACTTAATCAAATAGGTGAAGAAAAAAGAAATATGATTATTATTTTTAATGACAATAACATGTCAATATCTCAAAATATCGGATCACTATCAAAGGGGTTTTCAAGACTTAGAACACTTAAATCATATGGAAATGTAAAGAAAGATATTAAATCATTTTTAAATAAAAATGATTTTGGTAAAAACGTTATTTATGCAATAAAAAATGTTAAAGAAAAATTTAAAAAATCAGTGATTGACCAAGGAATATTTTCAGAATTATCACTAGATTATATAGGTCCTGTAGATGGTCATAATATAAGAGATCTTGTTTCTGTTTTAGAGGCTGCAAAAGAACATGATGGACCAATCGTTATTCATGTCATCACCAAAAAGGGGAAGGGGTATGTTCCCTGTGAAAAAGATATTCAAGGTAAATGGCATGGCGTAAGTCCATTCAATATAAATACAGGATTGCCACTTGTTTCTGTAGCTGAGGGATTTTTAAGCTGGTCTGAAGTTATAAGTAGTACTTTATGTACACTTGCAAAGAAAAATAAAGATATAGTTGCAATAACACCAGCTATGATGTGTGGAAGTAAATTATCTAATTTCTTTGCTTTATACCCAGATAGAAGTTTTGACTGTGGGATTGCCGAAGATCATGCAGCAACATTTGCTGCAGGTCTAGCTAATTCGGGGAAGAGGCCTTTTTTATCAATATATTCATCTTTTTTACAAAGATCATACGATCAAATTAACCATGATATTGGAAGAATGAATCTTCCAGTTGTTATAGGGGTTGATAGAGCGGGATTAGTGGGAGAAGATGGAGAAACTCACCATGGTGTATTTGATATATCAATACTTAGAAGTATACCGAACCTAATAATATGTCAACCAAAAGATGCAATCGAAGCTCAAAATCTTCTAAATATAGCATTTAATCAAACTAATCCTTTTATCATAAGGTATCCAAGAGGATCAATTAAATATAATAAAGTAACTTCATTTGAAGATATAAAAATTGGTTCATGGGAAACTGATTATAAACCTAATAATATCCAAGCTATCGTATTAACATATGGTGCTGAAGTTGATAAAGTTAGCTATAAAGTTAAGAATAACAATCTTCCAGTTATGGTTATAAATTGTAGATTTTTTAAACCAATTGATACTAAAATGATTGAATATTTATGTGAATTAAATCTTCCGGTTATCTGCTATGAAACAGATATATTAGATGGTGGATTAGGTAGCAGCATACTAAACTATACCTGTGATCATAATATGCATCTAAATTTATATCGAATTGGAATTCATGATCAATTTATAAAACATGGGGCATTAAATAAAATAAGAAAAGAAGCAAAAGTTGATATAGATACATTACTCGAAAAAATAAAAGAGTTAGTATAAGGAGGGTACAAATGCTTAAGAGTTTATATATTAAAAATTTTATATTAATTGAAGAAATAAGCCTTAACTTTGAATCTGGATTTAGTGCATTCACCGGAGAAACAGGTGCTGGTAAGTCTATTTTAATAGATGCTATAGGACTTTTAACATCTGATCGTGCAAGTACATCAATGATAAAAAAAGGTGCAGATTTTGCTATTATTGAAGGTATTTTTGATTTATCTAATGAAGCAAGAGAAATGTTAGAGAGTGAAGGATTTGATTGTAAAGATGATGTTGTTGTATCAAGAGAAATTAGGGATGATGGTAAAAACATTGTTAAAATTAACTATCGTAATGTAACCTTGTCTTTGCTTAAAAGTTGTCTTAAAAAAGAAATAGATATTCATAGTCAACATGATAGTCAATACCTCTTAAATAAAAGTAATCATCTATCTCTTTTAGATCGATTTATTGATAGTAATGATTTATTTTTAAGTTGTAGTAAAGCCTATGAGGAATATATAAATGCAAAAAAATCATTAGAAAAGGTAAAAAATGAAGAGTTAAGACAAGATGACTTAGAATACTATACTTATCAATTAAATGAAATTGATAATGCAAATTTATCTATTGATGAAGATATAATGCTTACCCAAAAAGAAAAGCAATTTCACTCATATAATAAAAATAATGAAAAATATAATCAAATAATATCTTTATATGATGATAATGTTGATGTAAATTTATATGAAATAAAAAAGATTTTAGAAAATATGGGCAGTACTGAAATAGAAGAAAAATTGCTTGAAAAAGTAAATACATTTTACTATGAACTAAGCGATAGTTTTGATGATTTTAAAAACTATATTTCTTCTTTAGATAATGAAGATATCGATATTGATAAAATACAAGAACGTCTTTTTGAAATTCAAAAATTAAAAAGAAAATACGGTCCAAGTATTGAACAAATATTTGAAAAAAGGGATGAATTCATATCAAAAATTGATATTTTCTCAAATAGACAAGAAATCATAGATGATTTAGAAAAAAATTTATTAATTAAAGAAAAGAATTACTTAGAAATTGCCCAAAAACTTCATAAAATAAGAACAGCTAAAATAAATGAACTTGATAGTTCTATTATAGGAAATTTAAAGGAGTTAGAATTACCTAATGCAGTTTTTAAGACAAATATAACTAAATCAAAAACTTATACAGCTTCAGGTATTGATGATGTGGAATTTTTAATATCAATGAATGTTGGTGAAGACCTTAAAAGTTTATCAAAAGTTGCATCAGGAGGGGAGCTAAGTAGATTAATGCTTGGTCTTAAAATAATCTTCACAAAACTTCAAGGTATTCAAACCGTTATTTTTGATGAAATTGATACAGGTGTTAGTGGGTCGACTGCTACTGCAATAGGAATTAAAATGCACCAATTATCACTATACACTCAAGTTTTTTCTGTTACACACTTAGCTCAAGTTGCAGCCTGTGCTAAACATCATTATCATGTTCATAAAAGTCAAAGAGACAACATAACAGATACTAAAGTGTCTAAATTAAATGAGCAAGAACGTATAAATAATCTATCTATTATATCATCAGGATCATTAACAGAAGCGTCATTAAATGCTGCTAGAGAACTATTTAATAGTAATCAGAATAAAACAAAGAATGTGTAAAGGTTATAAATATGAAACTTGATATAGCATTTAATGAGTATAAGATTGATATTTCCATTAGAAATCCTAAATCAGATAAAACAATTTCTGCATATATAAAAGATATAGAAGATTATATCACTTATTTAAAAATAAATGACATTGAAAATGTTGAAGAAATTGAATACAATAATATAATTAACTATATTTTAAGTATTAAAAATGATGTTTCTGATAATACAATTGCCAGAAAGAGCTCTTCTATTAGGAGTTTCCATCAATTCATTTCATTTAAGTATGAGTTAGATAATCCGTCACTATATTTAGAAGTTTCAAAAAAAAGAAAGTCACTTCCTATATTTTGTACAATTAATGAAATAAAACAAATTATGAGTTTTTTTGAAGAAGATAATCCAACTAATATTTTTAATCACTCACTACTAGAGATAATATACTCATGTGGCTTAAGAGTAAGTGAGTGCTGTAATTTAAAAATTCATCAAATTGATTTTGAAATAAATATTTTAAGACTAACTGGAAAAGGTGATAAGGAAAGAATTATACCAATTCCTAGTTCTTCTGCAAAAATTGTAAAAAAATATGTAAATTTAGTAAGACCAATTTGGAATAAAAAAAATAAATCTTTAATTTTTGTAAATAAAAGAGGTAATCATGTTACTTCAGAATATATAGAAAAGATGTTAAAATATGTTTGTAATCAAGTTAATATTAAAAAAAATATTACACCACATAAACTTCGACATAGCTTTGCAACTCATCTTTTAGAAGGGGGTGCAGATTTAAGAGCTATTCAAGAGTTATTAGGACATAGTAATATTCAAACAACTGAAATATACACCCATATACAAAGCGAAAAGAAATTAGCTAGTTATGAGAAATTTCATCCAGGAAATTTAGAAGGAGAAGATGATGAAGAAATTTAAAAGAATATTTACAATAGTTATTGATTCACTAGGCGTTGGAGCGATGCCAGATGCAGATAAATATGGTGATAGTGGGGCAGATACTTTAGGTCATATTGCAGAGTCTGTAAAAAGTCTAAAACTACCTACTTTAGCAAGTTTAGGACTAGGAAATTTACATAATGTAAAATGGATATCTCCATCTGATAATCCTAAATCATACTATACTAAATTACTAGAAAAAAGTATTGGTAAAGATACAATGACAGGACATTGGGAAATGATGGGACTGTACATCGATACACCGTTTCAAACATTTACAGACACTGGATTTCCAGATGATTTAATTAAAGAGTTAGAAGATAAAACCGGTCATAAGGTAATAGGCAATAAATCAGCTAGCGGTACAGAGATACTTGATGAGTTAGGTGAGGAACACATTAAAACTGGAAGTATGATTGTATATACATCTGCAGATTCGGTTTTACAAATAGCAGCACATGAAGAAATATTTGGTTTAGAAGAATTAGATCGTTGTTGTAAAATTGCTAGAGAAATCACAATGAAAAAAGAGTGGAAGGTTGGAAGAGTAATTTCAAGACCATTTATTGGTAAGGAAAAAGGTCACTTTGAAAGGACTTCAAATAGACATGACTTAGCTCTAAAACCATTTGATAAAACTGTATTAAATAGTCTAAAAGATGCTGGTAAAGATGTTATAGCCGTAGGAAAAATTAATGATATATTTGTTGGTGAAGGTATAACTGAAGTGCATAAATCAAAAAGCAGTGTACACGGTATGGAACAAACTATTGATATTGCTGATAAGGATTTTATTGGGTTATGTTTTGTTAATCTTGTAGACTTTGATGCTAAATGGGGACATAGAAGAAATCCATTGGGATATGCTCAAGAACTAGAGAGCTTTGATATAAATCTTAATAAATTTTTAAAACATCTTACAGATGATGATTTACTGATCTTAACGGCAGATCATGGTAATGATCCTACACATCACGGTACTGATCACACAAGAGAAATGATTCCTTTTATTGCATATTCAACATCATTTAAAGGATGTGGTTTACTTCCTCAAGGTGATAGCTTTGCTAATATCGGAGCTACAATAGCTAATAACTTTGATATTGACTTACCTAGTAATGGTGATAGTTATCTTTCATATCTTAAATAAATCGTATAATATACATTATGCGAAGTAGATATAAGTTGATATTATATATGAAAAAACACTTCATTAATCTGAAGTGTTTTAATTTTTATGAATTTTACTTATTATTTCATCAATTTTTCTACTATGTTCTAATGTTTCATCTAGTTTGAATATTAATTCAGGAATTTTTCTTATACTAAGTTTTTTTGCAAGTTCGCTTCTGATAAATCCTTTGCTTTTTTTAAGTACATTAAGTCCAGCTTCATTTCTCTCTTTTTTTCCTAAGAATGAAACGTATACAGTTGCATATGAGTAATCATTTGTCACATCAACATCTGTAATTGTTACAAATCCTAATGAAGGATCTTTAAGTTTAAATTGAATAGTTTCAGTAACTTCTTTTAAAATTATTTGATTTAATCTTTCATGTTTTAGTCCAGCCATATTTATACCTGAGGAACTTCTTTCTCTTGGTATGCTTCTATTACATCACCTTCTTTGATATCATTATAATTCTCTATAGTTAATCCACATTCATATCCTGTAGATACTTCTTTTGCATTATCTTGAAATCTTTTTAAGGAACTTAACTTACCTGTATATACAACAACACCATCTCTGATTAGTCTTATTCCACAGTTAGAAGCAATTTTTCCATCACTTACCATACAACCAGCAATTGTACCGACTTTTGAAACTTTATATATCTGTCTAACTTCAGCTTGTCCAATAACAACTTCTTCAAATACTGGTGCCAGCATACCCTTCATTGCAAGTTCCATCTCTTCAATTGCTTTATATATAATTGTATGTAATCTTATTTCAACATCGACTTCTTCAGCTTTCTTTCTAACATTTGCTACAGGACGTACATTGAAACCATAAATAATCCCATTAGAAGCACTTGCTAGCATAACATCTGATTCTGATATTGCACCTGCATTTGCACGTATTACATTAACATTTATACCAGAAACATCAATTCTTTCTAGTGACATTTTAACTGCTTCTGCAGTTCCTTGTACATCTGCTTTAACGATAACAGCAATTTCTTGAACATCACCAGCTTCAATTTGAGATGCTAAATCATCAAGACTCATTGCTGATGTCGATTTTCTATCTTGTGCAATCTTAACTTGAGCTCTATTTTCTGCAATTGATCTTGCTTGTTTTTCATCTGCAAAAACTCTAAAAATATCCCCAGCCTCTGGCACATCATTAAGACCAATAATTTCTACTGGAGCACTTGGTAAAGCTGTTTTAATTTCTCTTCCACGATCATCAGTCATTTTTCTAACACGACCAAAGCATGCCCCAACAACTACAGAGTCACCATGATTTAATGTACCATTTTGAACTAGTAATGTTGAAACTGGTCCTCTACCTTTATCAAGTTTTGCTTCTACAACAGTACCAGAAGCTAATTTCTTAGGGTTTGCAGTTAGATTTTGCACCTCAGAGAGCACCAAAATAGTTTCTAAAATATCCTGAATTCCTGTACCGACTTTAGCACTACATTGTACAAAAATCGTATCTCCACCCCATTCTTCTGGCATCAATCCAAGCTCAGACATTTCAGACATAACTCTATCAGGGTTTGCATCAGGTTTGTCCATTTTATTAACAGCAACTATAATAGGTACTTTAGCGGCCTTTGCATGGTCTACAGCTTCTACTGTCTGTGGTTTAACACCATCATCAGCTGCAACTACAATAATACATAAATCAGTAACTTTTGCTCCCCTTGCACGCATCGCAGTAAACGCTTCATGTCCTGGAGTATCTAAGAAAGTTATTTTCTTTTTATTAATTGATACTTGATATGCCCCAATATGTTGCGTAATTCCACCAGCTTCTCCAGCAACAACATCTGTTTTTCTTATAGTATCAAGTAATGTAGTTTTACCATGATCAACATGTCCCATTATTGTTACAATAGGAGGTCTACTTTTTAAGTTTTTCGGATCATCTTCAACATTATCCTCTAAACTATTTTCATCAACTATTTCTTCTTTTTTGCACTCAATACCATATTCAATACAAATCAGCTCAACTGTTTCATCATCAAGCGAGGTATTTATCGTTACCATTTTTGATAACATAAATAAAAGCTTGATAATTTCACTTGCTGCCTTATTACACTTTTTAGCAAGATCACCAACTGTAATACCATCTAAATATGTTATTTCAGTTACCTTAACTCCACTATTTGGAATAAACCCCTTCTGTTGTTTGGCTTTGTTAATCGCCTTACGCTTAGTTTTTCCCGTTCTCCTTGTTCTCATTGCCATACATACACCTCATTTCACTATTTTCTTTCAATATCATCTTTGTAAAACCTTCATCTAAAACCGCAATAAATACTATGTTTACTTTTCCTACAGCGTTAGATAATTCTAAACTAGAATCAACAATAATTACTGATATTTTATAAGTTTTACACTTATCTAATATTTGTTTCTTTGTTCGACATGAACAATCATTAGATAATACTACTAACTTTGCATTTTTTGATCTAATAGCTTGAAATGCAGTTTCTCCATATGCAAGATTTCTTGACTTGCTTGCAAGACCTAATAGACCAAAAATCTTCTTATTCATTTATCACTTTTAAAATTGAATCATAAACTTCTGGCTCAATTTTAATTTCTAAACTTCTTTCTAGAACACCTTTTTTCTTTGCTTTTTCTAAAACTAAAGGATCTTTTTTAAGATATGCACCTCTACCATTTAATTTACCAGATACATCTACCTTAACTTGATCATCAGGTGTTTTAACTATTCTTAATAATTCATTTTTCGGAAGTTTTTCCTGCGTAACAACACACTTTCTCAATGGTATTTTTCTCATATAATTGTACCCTTATAGCTCATTATCATCATAGTAATCTTCAAATTCATCATAATCAATATCATCATATGATCCTCGAGATTCTAACTCTTCATTTAACGCAATTTCTTCCAATTCTTCTTCAGAATAAACTGGTTTAATTTCATAATCCTTATCTTTTTTAAGATCTATTGAACGAAGCTTTCTATCATCGCTATCATCTTTATCTTTGCGTTTTTTACGACGATCATCCTTTTTCTCAACTACTCTTGGTTTAGAATTATCCGCAAGCTTTTCAAATACCGATACATATTCTGTACGATCTTTAACTTCTTTCTTAACTTTTTTCTTTGTTACTTTAATCTCTTCTTTTATAGTTGTTTCAGGTGTTTCAGAATTACTAATTTCTTCCTTTACATCATTAACTATTTCTTCTTGCTCATTTAAGCCGTTATCATCTAAAGTATCAATAGATTGAGTTGTATCTTCTACTTCGTTTTCAATAATTTCAGTATTGTCTTCAACTATAGATTCAACTTCTTCTTGTGCTCTACTAATTTCTTTAGCAGCAGCTTCTCTCTTAATTTTTTCTTGTTCAACTTCATAGTCAAACATCTTCTTATCTAAATCAAAACCTTGACTCTCAAGTTCTTCTCGTGTTTTAATATCTATTTTCATATTGGTTAGTCTAACTGCTAATCTTGCGTTTTTACCACGTCTACCGATTGCTAAAGATAATTGATCTTCAGGAACTACTACAAGTAAAGATTTTTCATCTTCTGTTGGAAGAACAGCTGTAACATCAGCTGGTGATAATGCATTTTTTACAAGATCAGAAACATTACTACTCCATTCAAAAATATCAATTTTTTCACCTTTTAATTCTTCGATGATTTGTAGTACTCTTGACCCTCTTGGTCCAATACATGATCCTATTGCATCAATATCTGGATCTTTAGAGTAAACAGCCATTTTCGTTCTCTCTCCAGCTTCACGAGCAATAGCTTTTATTTCAATAATACCCTGAAAAATTTCTGGAACTTCATTTTCAAATAGTCTTTTTACTAATTTTTCATCAGCTCTTGAAACTAGAATTTGAGAACCTTTTCCATCTTTATTACATTCAGTAATAACTACTTTTATATGTTTTCCTTCAATATAAGTTTCACCAGGAATTTGAGCAGCTTTAGGCATTAATGCAAGTGTTTTACCCAAATCAACCAAAACAAATTTTTCTTCTACTGATGCTACAACTCCAAGAACCATGTCATCCAGTAAATCAATATATTCGTTATATATTGCAGCTTTCTCAGCTTCTCTTATTTTTTGTTTAATAACATTTTTAGCAAGAGAAACAGCAGAACGACCAAGATTATCGATTGAAACTTCTTTTTCAACTAAATCACCCAACTTAATATCAGGATTATCTATTTTCGCATCTTTAAGATTAATTTCTAGTTCTTCATCTTCAAGTTCTTCCACTACTAAATACTGTTGATAGACTCTTATCTTATCACTTTTTTTATTAATATCTACACGAACTAAAATATCTGGAATATCTACATGTTTTCGATATGCTTTGGCTAGAGCTTCCTCTAGAGCTTCTATAACAACTTCCTGAGAAATTTTACGATCACTCTCTATTAATGTCATAGCTTTAACTAAATTTTTGAAATTCATTTTTTTTCTCATTTAAAATTTATATATTTACCGCTAAACGGCAAAATTCAATATTATTTTTTTCTATATCAACTATTTTCGTTAATGATTTATCACGATAATTCATCTTTATTTCATTATTATTTACCTCTAATAAATCACCAGTAAACTCTAACATCTTTTTTAAAGGCTTATTTAATCTAATATAAATATGTTCATTTACTAGACTAGATAATTCATTTAAATTTCTTATTTCTCTTTCAGCTCCAGGTGAACATACTTCTAAGAAATATTCATAGCTAATGATATCTTCTTCATCTAATTTTTCTGAAATTTTCTCTGATGCAATAGAACAAGATTCTATATCGATAGTATTATCCTTTTTTATTACCGAAATTTCTAAAACCTTATCTTTCCCCTGCTGTTTCCATTTAACATCATATAAGCTAATCGATAGATTATCTAAAATAGGTAAAATTATTTCTTTTATACTCTCAATATTATCCATATCTTCTCCTTTTTTCAATAATTAAGGAGTGGTTCTCCCACTCCTTTGTTTATCTAGTTAAATACTATCATAAATACCTTTGTTTTTCAAGAAAAGTTTAAAATAAAAACCTTTAAAAATAAAGGTTGTTTAAAAAAATGGCGACCTCGAGAGGATTCGAACCTCCGACCGTACGCTTAGAAGGCGTATGCTCTATCCAACTGAGCTACGAGGTCACTGCTTTAATATAGTAACAAAATTACAATACATTTGCAATAGAATTATAAAAAATTATAATCAATTTAAAATTTATATTTTTTTCTTGTAACATTTATTTTATCATCCTCAAATATTACTTCCGCATATGAAGGTTTGCTTCCATCACGATTGAAATGCAAACTTCCAGGATTTATAATTCTGACTCCATCAATAACACTATCATCAAAGATATGTGTATGACCATAAAAAATTACATCACAACCATTCCTCTTTGCTAAAGAAACAAGATTTTTTTTACCATTAAATAAACTTTTATGTCCATGTACTATCATACATTTATGATTTTTAATTTTGATAACTATCTCTTCTGGCACATTAAAATCATAATCGTTATTACCTCTTACAAATATTAATCCATTCAAGTAATTTTCATCAATTAAATAGTCTCCACAGTGAATCAGCATATCAGCTTCAACATATATATTTTTTAAATAGACTATTGGATTTATATGACCATGATTATCACTCATAACTATTACTTTTACTTTATCTTTTTTCATAGGATTATTATAAAATATATAGCCCTTTTTTACAATTAAATTAATTTAATATAGTATTTTATATAATATTTGATATAATTTATAAAAGAGGTAAAAACTATGGAAAATATTATCAGTGTTTTAAAAAACTTTAATAATTATATCGTGTATATATATTTAATATTGGGTATCTATATTTTTATTTATCTTGTTTATATGCTGATTAAAAGTGGTACACTTATTAAAAATATTAATAACGCAAGTAAACACATTGAAAATATCCAAAAAAATATAGACAAGTCTATGGCTTCATTAAGTGTTGTAGACAGTAATGTTAACAAAGAAAAACGAAAACTAAGTAAGATACAAAATAATATTAAAACTTTTAAAAAAGTAAGAGATTACTTACTAAATAAATAAAATCACATTTCTTAAATGAATTGTGATTTTTTAAAATGTAATAATTTTAATATATTTTTATTATTCTGAAAGATCAGTAATTATTTTACTTTCGTTATACAATTTTGAAGCAGTGCTTTTACCGATATATCGATAGTGCTTGAAATTAGGGGCTTTATTTAATTTAACACTATTTGACATTTGATATGGTTGTACAAAGCCGTATTCATGCATATTATCTAATAACCATTGATATTGTATTGATTTTTCAATATTTTCATCTAACACTCCATTTATCGAAATATCAATTGCTAAACCAAGTTGATGATCACTATGACCTGGATAATCTGTTACTTTAAGTGCATCATTTCCAAGCTTCTCTTTGAAATCTAGATATATCTCTTTTTGAGAATTATAAGAAATAAATCCTTTACTAATTGAAATACCAGCACAATCTTCAATTTCTAAATCCTTTTCAATAGCAACACACAATTGTTCAAATTGATTTTTAGCTTCTTTTTGAAGATAAATTTTCTCGCTTTCCTGATTTTCAAGTAGCACTAAATCATTTGGAATATAAGTGCTAACACTATTTTTTTCATCCAATATTAATTTTATATCTGATGGATTGAAAACTAATTGACTGTTTTTACTGTATTCATCTCCGTTTTTAACCCAATCTTCAATTAAAGTAAAAGGATACTCACTAAGGTACTCTCCTAACTCCTTAACAGTTAAAAATTCTCTTGTTTTTTCTACCATATCAACAATTTTAAAAGGAGAGAAATTTTTAATATTATTTGGTCCAAGAATATAACGTAAGTCATAGTATTCTTGCGAGTGATAGATATTAAAATTAGTAACTTCAATGAATTCCATAAATAAATCAGGACTTATTGAGTACTCAATTATATATTCAATTTCTTTACGAGAAAGTTTGTCTTTAATTATCGCTCTTGTTCGTTCACCTTCATATGGATATCTTGATAAACTATCATATTTTGAATTCATATAAGCTAAACACAAAGTTGAAACAACTAGAACTGAAATAACAAACACTATTCTTAAGATTTTCATTATTTACCTCACATACTATTTGATTATACCATTTATATATGTTTCTTGCGAAACAAATTATTCTTTAACCTTTAAAAAATCATACAACCTTTGAGCAACTTCAAGTGGAATTACCTTAGATAAGTCAGAAATAGTGGCTTTCTTTATACTATGTATATTTTTAAAATGTGTTAATAGTTCCTGTTTTCGTTTATCCCCTATTCCCTCAACATTACATAAAATAGACTTTGTTTGATTTTTTGATCTAAGCTTCTTATGATATGAAATAGCAAATCTGTGAACTTCATCTTGCATTTTAACAAGTAAAAAAAACAGTTGACTCTTTCTATCTATTTCTATTTTTTCACCATTCTCATTCATTAAGTCTGATGTTTGATGCTTGCTATTTTTTACAAGTCCAAAGACTGGAATATCAAGCAATAAACTACTTAGAACTTCTTTTGTTGCATTAATTTGTAACATTCCTCCATCTACAATAATACAATCAGAAAGACGTAAATTTTTACTAAGTAAAGTGTGATACCTTCGATATACAACTTCTTTCATTGAATCAATATCTGAAATATAGTTATCTAGCTTATAATGTCTATACTCATTTTTATTAGGTTTTCCATAATCAAAAACTACACAAGAAGAAACATTGAAAGATCCTGATAAGTGACTATTATCAAATATATCTATTCTATCAACACTGCCACCTACTATTTCTGCTAATCTTTTTAAAGACTTCTCATTTTCGAGATCTTTATTTAAAATCATATCAAATTTTAATTCAAGTTGTTTTTTTGCATTTTCATATGCTAAGTCCACTAATTTTTTATATTTTCCCTTTTTAGGAAATAAAATTTTAGTATTTAAATATTCAGCCAAAACATTATCACTTATATCACTAGGTAAAACAACTTCTTTAGGTATTGGATGTTTTTCATAATATTGTGATATAAAAGCAATGAACTGATTTTCACTATCACCATATAGTACACTCAAAGATAACTCTTTTTCAATTAATTGTCCATTTCTCAGAAAAAATCCTTGAATAGCAATATATCCCCTATCAATACAGTAGGTAAAGACATCACAGTCATTCATTTTTTCAAATTGAACCTGTTGTTTACTAGATATGTGTTTAATTGAATTAATATAATCTCGATAAGTTATCGCCTTTTCATATTCAAGTTTTTCAATTGCAATTTCCATATATTCATTAAGCTCTTTTAGAATCTCACTTACATCTCCTTTTAAAAAACTTTGAATTTTTTTTATATATTGTTGATATACATTTATATCAACTGGATAAACACAGGGACCAAGGCACTGGTTCAAGTGATAATATAAGCACACCTTTTTAGGCATTTTTTTACATCTAACAATGGGATATAATGATTGTAATACCTTTATTGTTGAGTGTGCAGCTGAAGCATCCGGATATGGTCCAAAATATGTATCCTTTTTATTTTTTTTAGCCTCTCTAACAACCTCAAGTTTTGGATATTTTTCACTTGTTATTTTAATATATGGATAAGATTTATCATCCATAAATATAATATTATATCTCGGACGGTGTTTTTTTATAAGATTTATTTCAAGTATAAGCGCTTCTTTTTCTGTGTTGGTTATAATAAAGTCAAAATCATTTATGAGGCTAACCATTTTAGTTGTTTTAAAATCATGTGACCCTTCAAAATACTGATTAACTCTATTACGTAAATTTTTTGCTTTTCCAACATATATTATAATATTGTTTTTATCTTTCATTAAATAACAACCTGGTGTTTCAGGTATATTTTTTAACTTATTATTTAATTTTTTCATTATAAATCACCAGTAAAGCTTACAATAGTAACACCTGTAGAACCCTCCTGTGGCATCCCTAGTCTATATGATTTTACAGACTTTACCTCTTTTAAAAATTTATGTACTGCTTGTCGAAGTTTACCACTTCCATCTCCATGAATAATTCTAACTTGTGGATAATTATAGTAAAGAGCATCATCAATGTACTTTGATAATATATTAAGAGCTTCCTCTACTCTAAAGCCAATTAAATTTATTTCGCCTGAAAAATCGGTAACTTTATGAGATTTTACCATCAATTTACTTTTTTTCTTATTTAATTTTTTATTACTTGACCTTAATTTACTTATATTTGTATGCACTGTCTTACCATTTAAGTTAATTGTAATCTTATTTTTTTCAACCTTAATAACTTCAGCAACTTGATTTGAATGAATTAGTTCAACAAAATCACCTACATTAATATCAAAGTTATCATTTAGACTGTCAGTTAATTCTAAGTCATCAACCTCTTTCTTTAATTTTAATATTTCATGTAATTTTAAATCATCACTTTTATTTTTTAATTCATTGATGATATTTTCTGTTTTAATTTGTGCATTCTCAATTATTTTATTTGCTTGTTCTTGAGCTTGTTCAATAATTTGATTTTTTTCTTTTAAAATTTTATCTTTTAAATTATTAATTTTTATTATTTTTTCTTTTTCCTCATTTAATAAAATATTCAACTGATCATTAATTTTTTCTTGTTCAATTTTCTGTTCTTCTAATTTTTCAAGTAAATGCTCTTCCTCAACCTTATCATTCTCTTTAATTTTTTTAGCGTGATCAATAATCGATTTATCAATACCAAATTTTAAAGCTATATCAAAAGCATTACTATTTCCAGTAATGTTTTCAACATATTTATAAGTTGGTCTCATTTTTTCTATATCAAATTGTACTGATGCTAGTAATACATCATCATTATTTTTTCCATATAATTTTAATTTACCATAATGTGTAGTTGCTACAACCATTGAATTAATTTCTTTTAATTTATCTAAAATTGCAATTGCTATACATTCACCTTCCTTAGGATCAGTTCCTGCACCAATTTCATCTAATAAAACTAAACTATTAGCAGTTGCTCTATTAGTTATATGTGCAATCTTAGATAGATGAGAACTAAACGTTGATAATGATTGAGTAACTGATTGCTCATCGCCAATATCTACAAAAACATTATCAAAAAATGGTAATGTGGCTTCCTCACAACATATTGGAATACCACTGTATGCCATGATAACCGCAAGGCCAATACACTTTAAACTTACGGTTTTCCCTCCAGTATTTGAACCGGTTATTAACAACAAATTTTTATTATTTAAAATCCTATATGTATTCAATACAGCATCTTCGATTGCAATAAGTGGGTGCCTAGCCTTTAATATCATTAGTTTTCTATCTTTAACTATTTCAGCTACTGTAGCCTCTTGTTTCTTACCCCAAATAGCTTTTGCAAATAAAGCATCTAACTCACCTATTGTTTCTAAATTACTAGCAAGCTCATCTGCAATTTCTTCTACTTTTTTACTAATCTCTGTACATATTCTTTCAATTTCTAAATTCTCTTTTACCTTTAGTTCTTGTTTATAATTATTGAACTTTATAAAAGATGATGGTTCTATGTAAGCTGATTGTCCCGATGCACTCTCACCATGAATGATTCCACCAAATTTATTTTTTTCAGATATCCTAACTAAACAAACACAGCGATCATTGATTGTTGTAATAAAATTATCAGTTAAAGAACTTATATTATTATTAATAAACACTGCTGTTTCCTTCTGAATTTGTTGATCTAAAATATTTTTTTCATTGCGAATTTGATTTAATTTTACACTTGCATGATCATATATAAAACCTTCATCGTTAAATGTATTAGCTAATATGTTAAATAATTCATCATGATATATCAAGGAAGAGATTAAATCGCTTAACTGTTCTATATCTTCCTCTATGTTTTTCTTATAGTTAAAAATTCCCTTAACACAGCTAATCAATTTAGAAATTCTAATAAAATCTTGTGCTGATAAAACTATACCTTTTTTTGAAGAATTTAAAATTCCACTTATATCGCTTGCACCAATAAAAGGTATTTCTCCGTATTTAATTGTTAATAAAAGTGCTTCTTTTATCTTTTGGTTTTCCCTTGTTATTACCAAAGGGTTAAATGATGGCTGTAATTCTAATATTTTCTTTGATCCAATATTAAAGAAACAAATATCTGCAATTTGTTTTTTAATTATATCAAATTCTAATCCTTTAAAATCATTCATGTTTCACCGCTCTAGTCTAATTGATTCAACCAATCTTCAAGTTTCACAATTTCTTCATCAGTTAGTTCATCAACATTATTCATCATATTATTTATATTTTCAATATTTAATAGTGGCTTTTCTAAAAAACTAATAGCATTAACAGTAAACTTATTTATTGGTTTTATAAAACTACTATCAATTGCTTTTTGAGATCCTTTAAAAAACGGAATTGTTAATACAATCGAAAATACAAGAATCCATAAAGATGTTATAAAAAGGCTAAATATCGCACCTAGTACCCCATCGATCTGCTTTATTATCGGTAGCCTTAAAACACCTTTAATCATCCTAGCGAATATTTTTATTACAAACATTATTATAGCAAAAATGATGAATGTAACAATAATACGATCGATGTATTTGGCTATCAAAGAAGCTAGTACTGAACTCTGACTTACAATTGTTGAAACCGGTATAATAGAAATATACTTTACAAGAACAGCAGAAATATTCCATGCAATGTATAACGAAACCATCAAAGCAAGCAAATTAATTATTTGTACTACTAATCCTTTCTTGTATCCAATTAAAAACATAATAATATAGAAAATTAAAATTCCAATATTTATAAAAATACCAAATGAGCTTATATCCATAAATTACCTCCATAATATACTCTATCATATATAATTCTATCATAAGTTTGCACTTCATGATAGAATTATATAAAAGAGGTAAACTATGACTACATATACAGAGACTTTAAATGAGAAACAAATTAAAAAGTTTGAAGATACTTATAAGAAATATAAAGTTACATCACCTACACAATATATTAAATCACAATGGAAAATTGATGGATGCACTATCACACTTTATAATTCAAACAAAGTTGTTTTCCAAGGGGTAGATGCATCTGATTACTACAACCTAATTTCAAAAAAAAGCATTAATGATAAGCAAAATCCAATAGTATATCCACAAGCAGGTAGTGATGAAGTTGGAACTGGAGATTATTTTGGCCCTGTTTGTGTATGTGCTTGTATTGTTGATCTTAGTCAAGCACAAGAATTAAAAAAACTAAATATAAACGATTCTAAAGTTATGACTGATGAGTATATTTTAGAAATCGGTGAAAAAGTTAAATCTCTTTGTACATATTCTGTTTTAGTTCTACACAACAAAAAATATAATGAAATACAACCAACAAATAATCTTAATAGAATAAAAGCCAGATTACATAATCATGCATATGTTAAATTATCTATTAAAAAAAGCCTTCCAAAGCTTTGTGTAGTTGATCAATTTACTCCAAAAAATTTATATTATAATTACTTATCAGAAGATAAAAAAATAGTTGAGAATCTGCATTTTGAAACTAAAGCTGAAAGTAAATATTTATCTGTAGCTTGTGCATCAGTTATTGCAAGATACACATTTTTACTAGAGTGGAAAAATATGGAAGAACAGTATAATTTTAACTTTCCAAAGGGAGCTAGTAAAAAAGTTGATGAAAGAGCAGCACAATTTTTAAAATTATATGGTAGTACAAAACTAAGTGAAGTTGCAAAAATACACTTTATTAATAGTGAAAAACTGAAAGAATATCTATAAAAAAATAGCTATTTAAATTAAGTATATATTGAACTACTTAAATTTATAAGCTATTTTTTTATTAAACATTTAACCTCTATAACTTCCTTCATTTGTCTAAAACTAATTCCAGAAGATTTTAACATTTTTTTACTAGCAATAACACTATCAGATGCATGATGTTTATCAGATTCATATATGATCTCTTTAATTCCTGATTGGATAATTGCCTTAGCACACTCATTACAAGGAAAAAGTGAAACGTAAATTTTACACTCATGTATGCTACGTGGAGCATTTAAAATTGCATTTAGTTCAGCATGAACTACATATGCATATTTATTTTCTAAAAAGTCTCCAGTTTTTTTCCAAGGGTAATCATCATCAGAACAGCCTTGTGGAAAACCATTATACCCAATACTAACAACACGATTATTTTTATCAACAATGACAGCTCCTACTTGGGTTGATGGATCTTTTGATCTATGCGATGACAAATGTGCAAGAGCCATAAAATATTGATCCCAATTTAAAATATCCATTCTTTTCATATTATCACTGTAAGCTTTCATAGTACGATAGCATCCTATTTTCTAACCAATTACTATAGAAATTTAAACCAAATCCATCAGCAATCTGAACAACTTGGATATCTGTACCTAGATAAATTTGATCAGTTGGAATTTCATACTTTGTTTTAATTAAAAATGGAGATAACAACAATAGAATTACCAATGAAATTTTAGCATTATTTTTTGCTAAAGACCACGTTGGATTGTTTGAGTATAAAAACCCTAAAAACACTCCCATAATAAATCCACCTAAGTGAGCTTCTGCAGCAATACCTGGAAGAAAGTTTATTAGTAAATTTATAGATACCGTTGATATTATTTGTCTTCTGATATGTGGGATTTTTAATGCTCCTACCTCCCATAAATAAATAATTGTCGCTCCCATCAAACCATAAATACCACCACTTAATCCAACTGCTAAAGTATTATTGGGATTCATACAGTAAAGAAAATAGCTACCACAAATTATTGAAGAAAATAAAATAAATATTGATTTTTTTGTGCTAAACACTCTTTGACACGATAATCCAATAACTTTAAATGCAAGCATATTTACAAATAAGTGTATAATACCAATATGAGTAAATCCCGATGTAAAAAATCTATGAAATTCAAATGCTCCACTTATAAACGCTTTATAATAAGCGCCAAAAAATATCGCTGAACTATTTACATCTATGCTTGGATTTAAAGCACTATAACCGTTTATTATAGCCCAATTCAGTATACAAATTGTTATTATAATTTCTATCCAAGAAAACTTTCTAAAACAATCTTTAAATTTACTCATATTTACCCCCGTACTCTAAAATCAAGTCTTTAAAATATTTTGGTAATGGTGCATTAAATGTAACCAACTTATTAGTTCTGGGATGAATTAAGCTAAGTTCTCTTGCATGAAGCACTTGTCCATTTGTATCATTTCTTGTGTGCTTATAAGAGTATTTAGCATCTCCAACCAATGGAAATTTAATGTAATTCATGTGAACCCTAATCTGATGAGTTCTGCCTGTTTCCAGATGAAACTCTACAAGAGTATGCTTTTCGTATCTTTCTAATACTTTAAAATGTGTAACTGCATCTCTACTATTTTTTTCCGTTACACACATTTTTTGACGATCCTTTTCATCTCTTCCAATCGGAGCATCAATTGTTCCATTCTCGTGCTCTATTACACCATGAACAATACCAATATATACTCTAGAGCAAGTTTTATTAGATAATTGCTTGGAAATAATGTTATGTGATCTATCGTTTTTACACGCTACAATACACCCTGTTGTATCTTTATCAATTCTGTGAACTATCCCAGGTCTTAAAACGCCATTTATCCCAGACAAATCTTTACAATGAAATAATAAACCATTAACCAATGTATGATCTGGATTACCTGCACCTGGATGTACAACCATTCCTTTGGGCTTATCAACAACAATAATATCATCATCCTCATAAATAATTGATAAATTTATATCCTGTGCAGTCGCAACTAATTCTGTAATTTCAGGAATTCTTATTTCAATTTCATCATTATTAATTACTTTGTACTTATTTTTTCTTTTATTACCATTTACTAAAATATTTTCATCATCTATTAATTGCTGAACATAGGATCTAGATAAATCATCACACACTTGAGCAATATATTTATCTAATCTAATAGAATTTTCAATTTCAGAAACTATTAATTTTCTAATCTCCATCAAATTCATCCTTTTTTAAAATAGTTAAAATAAATAAAATTGCAATCCCGATACACAAAGACATATCAGCAACATTAAATATAGGGAAATCATAATTAAATATTTTAAAATGTAAGAAGTCTCTAACATATCCTAAAATAAATCTATCAAGAAGATTTCCAAGTCCTCCAGCAATCATTAAAGAAATTGCAATCTTTTCAAATTTATCATGTTCTTTTGTATTTATATAAAGGAAAAAGAACACAAGGACACCCACTAATGAAATAAGGGTTAATACCCCTACTCTTCCAGAAAATAAACTCCATGCTGCACCAGTGTTTTTTGCAAAAGTAATATAAAAGAAATTATCTATTACTTTTATAGATTCATATAATGCAAAATTAATGGATACAATATATTTTGTAAATAAGTCTATACATAATATTGTAATTATAATAATTAAATCTCTAATTTTCATATATCTACCTCATATTCATTATATCAAATTTTTATTTGTTATACACAAAAAAATAATAAAAACCCTTAGATTAATGTATTACATAACAAATTAGTTATTTAAACTTTGTTGTATTACACTAAAATAAGGATTTATTATTCACTAAATGTTTTATCAAATTGTTGAAATATTTTATTATCAGCAATAACCAGTAGTAGATCACCTGGCTCAATTATATAATTTGCATCAGGAGAAATTGAAAGTCTTTCACCTGGCTTTTTCCTTATTCCTAAAACATTTATTCCGAATTTTTCTCTTAAGTTAAGTTCTTTTAAAGAATTAGAACACCAACTATCAGGAGTTAGTATTTCAATTATGCTATACTCTGAGTCTAACTCAATAAGATCAACAATATTAGTAGAAACAAGTTGTTTCGCAACACGAACACCCATTTCTTTTTCTGGTCTAATAACACGATCTGCACCAACTTTAAGTAAAATTTGCATAAATTTCTTATTCTTTGCCTTGGCAACAATATTTGATACACCAAGTTCTTTAAGATTCATTATTGCCATTATACTATCTTCTAAATGACTACCTGTTGCGACCACACCACATTCGCAATCTTGAATACCTAAAGACTTTAACTGAACAATATCAGTTATATCTGCCTGAACAGCATTAATACCAAGCTCCGCTATTCTTTCTACACAGATAATATTACTATCCACTGCAATAACATCATAATTATAGTCAGAAAGTGTTTTTGCTATTGTTGATCCAAAAATTCCAAGACCCAAAACTGCATACGATTTATTTACTTTTGCCATTTAAAATTCTCCTATCCAATTAAAAGCTCACCATGAGGGTAAGACACCTCACTTGTCTTTTGTTTGCGTTTACTGCTAAATACAGAAAGTAAGATTGTTATAGCCCCTACTCTTCCGATAAACATTAATACTATAATAACACTCTTACCAACACTTGACAACAAGGATGTTACACCAGTTGATAATCCTACCGTCGCTATTGCTGAGACAACTTCAAAGACAATATCAATAAATCCAATATTTTCCGTAATTGTTAAAATGAAAACAGCTAAGAAAACTGCAGACAACATTGTTAAAAAAACTGCATATGCTTTCATAAAGGTTATTCTTGGAATTTCTCTTTTAAAAATATTTATTTTATCATTTTCTTTTAGTACTGAAAATGCAAATATAAACAACATTGCAAATGTCGTAGTTTTTATCCCACCGGCTGTTCCTCCAGGTGATCCCCCGATAATCATATACAATAAAGAAATAAATTTTGTTGATGGATTTAAATGACTAAAGTTTATAGTACTAAATCCTGCAGTACGATAAGTAGTTGATTGAAATAATGAAGTCATTATTTTATCAGGTAAGCTTAATAATCCAATTGTTTGAGGATTTGTAAATTCTAAAACAAAAAACAAAAGCGTTCCACTTAAAATTAAGATTGAAGTAACTAATAGCACAAACCTTGTATGTACAGTTAAAGATTTAAATACTTTTTTTAAGACACTACCTTTCTTAAGCAATAAAGGAATGCTTTTTCTAAGTTCAAACCAAACGATAAATCCTAGACCACCTGTTATTATCAAAGCCATAACAGTAAAGTTTATAAGTGGATCAGATATATACTTTCCAAGACTAATAGAACCTAAGTTATCAATTCCTGCATTACAAAAGGCAGATACGGATAAAAATAATGATTTAAAAAGTCCATCAGCAATTCCAAATTCTGGAATAAATCTAATACATATCAATACAAAACCAATCCCTTCAAAAAATAGTGTATATTTTAAAATACTTTTAATAAATTTAGGAATGTCTTGTAAGTCTCCTTTACTTAGAGAATCTTGAATCATCTTTTTTTCAGCGTAAAATAATTTATATTTCATCAACGATAAAACAGTAGCAAGTAAGGTCATAAGACCTAAGCCCCCTATCTGCATCATAATTAATAAAACAATTTGTCCAAAAATATTATATTGCTCAACTATAACAAAAGGAACAAGTCCAGTTACACACGTAGCGCTTGTAGCAACAAATAAGTTATCAAGTAAGCTCTTAGGATTTATATTATTAGTAAATGGTAGTGATAATAATATAGTACCCGTTAATATAACCAATAAAAAACTAAGGGCTAATAAAGGCATCGCACCAAAATCTTTAAATATTTTTTGACGAAGCGACATTTTTTTAAACATATAATACCCCCTTGATATTTCATTTAATAGTTTACAACTTAATCTTTATTAGTTCAAGTATTATTTTTTTTGTATACTTTGACCAATAAATATGTTATCATTTTACCTTAGAGGTAAAAATATGAAATTTAATGAATTAAACTTAACACCAGAAATGTTAAAAGCAATAAATGATTGTAACTATGAGGAAGCAACATATATCCAAAGTGAGTGTATACCACTCATTTTACAAGATAAAGACGTAATAGGACAATCACAGACAGGAACCGGAAAAACGGCTGCCTTTGCAATACCAATTATTGAGAAAATTAATGTTGAAATTAAGAAAAAACCACAGGTTATTATTCTTACTCCCACAAGAGAGCTTGCTCTACAAATTACTGAAGAGATAAGAAAATTTTCTAAATATAAAGAAGGATGTAAAACAGTATCAATTTATGGTGGATCACCAATACAACGACAAATTCAAGACTTAAAAAATGGATGTAGTATTGTTGTTGGCTGTCCTGGAAGAATTTTAGACCATATAAGAAGAAAAACACTTAAGCTTAATGAATGTAGTAAAATTGTTTTAGATGAAGCAGACGAAATGTTAAATATGGGTTTCAGAGAAGATATTGAACTTATTTTAAAAGAGCTACCAGAAGATAGACAAACAGTTTTATTTTCTGCTACTATGCCTAAGGCTATTTTGGAACTTACAAAAGAATACCAAACATCACCTGTTCATATCAAATCACAGAAAAAAGAAATGACTGCTGCAAGAATAGAACAAATAGTTTATGAGTGTAAACAAAAAGATAAGCAAAATCTTCTATTACAACTTATTGATTTAAAAAGACCTAAAATTGCCATAGTATTCTGTAATACAAAAAAGATGGTTGATGATTTAACAAGTGATTTAGTTGCTAAAGGATATTCTGCAGCAGCATTACACGGTGATATGAAACAAGAAGCAAGAAGTAATGTTATGAAAAGATTTAAAGAAAAAAAGATTAATATCTTAATTGCTACAGATGTTGCAGCAAGAGGTATAGATGTTGATAATATGGACGTTGTTTACAACTTTGACTTTCCTCAAGAAACCGAATACTATGTTCATAGAATTGGAAGAACTGGTAGAGCAGGAAATCAAGGTATGGCTATTACCCTTCTTACACCAAGACAAACCATTTTAATTAAAGAATTAAAAAGAATAACAAATGCTTCAATTGAAATGAAAGAATTACCAACAGCTGATGAAATATATGAAATTAAAATGAACCAAATTTACTGTGATATTCAAGAAATGTTATCTAAACCAGTAACAAATGATATAGAACAATTAGTTACGGATATTCATCATCAACATGTGTCTTACAAAGATCTTGCAACAGCACTTCTTAATAACATGTTTGCAGAAAGTTTAATAATACCAATTCAACCAGTAAAAAAATCTGAAAAATCTAATAATAAGAAAAGATCAGTTTATGAAACAATCGAACTTAATATTGGAAGAAAAAACAAAATTAAACCTTCTGATCTAACAAATGTGTTATCAAAAGCAATAAACGTTTCAGCAAGAGATATTGGTAACATTGATATAAAAGAAAATAATACCCTAATATCACTTCAAAAAAATAAGTTATCAAAGTTATCTGACTATTTTAAACAGCATAAACTTAAAGGTGTTAGTATTAAAATTAAGTCAGCAACAAACAAAAAAAACACAAGAAAAAGAAACAACAATAAAAGAAGATCATCAAGATAGTTAAAATTTTTAAAAGCACACATTAATTGAGTTACAAATAATGTGTGCTTTTTATTATGCGAAAATTATCAATAAAAATAAAAAAGGTATTAGTTTTTATAACCAATACCAAAATAAGTTGATTTATTTCTTAAGTGCTTTCTTAGCAGATTTAACAATTGTTTCAAATCCCTTTGCATCATGTATTGCAATTTCACTAAGCATTTTACGATTCACTGTAATACCAGCAAGCTTTAGACCATGCATAAGCTGTGAATAACTAATTTCATGTTGTCTTGCTCCTGCATTAATACGTGCAATCCATAATTTACGCATTTCACGCTTAAGTTGTTTTCTTCCGATATATGAATAACGAAGAGATCTCATTACTTGTTCATTAGCCGTTTTATATAGTAAATGCTTTGAACCAAAATATCCTTTCGCTAATTTTAATACTCTTTTTCTACGTGCACGAGATACCGTACCGCCTTTTACTCTAGCCATTTCTTATTCCTCCTATTAGTCTTGAAGCAAATGCTTGATTCTTTTCATATCACTCTTTGATACAAGTGTAGATTTTCTTAACTTAACTTTTTGCTTATGAGTTTTATTTGCTGCAAAGTGAGATACATAAGCATGACTTCTCTTTAACTTTCCAGTACCTGTTCTTTTAACACGTTTTGCAAGTGTTTTTTTTGTTTTCATTTTTGGCATATTTAAAGTTCCTCCTAATTTATTTAGCCTTTTTTGGAGATAATACAACAGACATTGTATTTCCCTCCATTTTTGGTGGTTTTTCTACTCCAGCAACATCAGAAATTGCCTCTATAAAGTTTTTCATAACTTCCTTACCAACAACCACTCTGGTCATCATACGTCCTCTAAAACGCATATCAACCTTTACCTTAAGACCTGATTCGATCCATTTTCTTGCATGTCTTAATTTTGTTTCAAAATCATGCTTATCAATAACTGGTGATAGTCTAATTGGTTTTACCTCTGTAACTTGTTGATTTCTCTTAGCTTCTTTTGCCTTTTTTTGAGATTCAAAACGATATTTTCCAAAATCTAAGATTTTGCATACCGGCGGATTACCATTAGGAGCTACACATACAAGATCTAATTCATTCTCATATGCCTTTTCAAGAGCCTCACGGCGAGACAAAATACCTATTTGTTCCCCATTATCCCCTATTACTAATACTTCTTTAAAACGAATGTTTTCATTTACTAACTCATCAGTCATGTTTTTCTTTGTGATATACAACACCTCCAGACTCACAAATAAAAAAGCAAGTACATAATGCACCTGCAAAAATACTCTAACTTTATTTTAAAGTAGCGCATAACCCAAATCCTAAGGATATCAGGTGAGAAGAGGTGCTTCTGCTTTCCACATTTAATACTATGTAAATATAACGCAAATACACTTAAATGTCAATGATTTTTTAAAACTTTATACTTTTATTTCTGAATCAATAGTGATAATGTCTTAAATATTAAATAAAAAAATGATAAAATCATCTCTAATAAATGACTTTATCATCTTATGAAAAACATAGTAACTATGAGTAAAATAATTTAAATAATTTTTTAAAATTGTTTAATATTTAGTTAGTTTTACCATTTATTTCAAATCCATTTACTACAATATCAATTTTATCACAGTTGATACTAGTCATTTGTAAAATATTCTGATTTATTCGATGTTGTAGTTTCTCACATTCTACATTAACACTTGCACCATATTTTACTTTAACATTTACAATAATACTCAACTTATTTTTTACGATTTTACACTGTACAGCATGTGAAAATTTGCCTGTTGAAAATGTTTCAATATCTTTAACATCATTTAAAACAATCGTAGTTATTGTTTCAAAAACAGCTTTTGATAAAGCGATTTCTCCAACAGTAGATTCATCTTTTAAAATTATATACTCTTGTTTCATATAATATCCTTTTACCTTTCTTATTCAACGCCGAAAACAAAGCTATATACTGGCTGATCACCATTTTGAATTTCCACTTCAATATCGAAATTATCATTAATATACGCCTCTACAGCATCAACTTCATCTTTATTAACACCAGCTCCAACATAAACAGTAATAATCTCACTTTCCTCATCAACCATTCTGTTAATCAAATCTTTTGTTACTTTATCTTTATCTTTACTGTTGGATACAATTTCTTTTTCATAAATCCCCATATAGTCACCTTCAGCAATTTCATTACCATCAAATGTTGTATTTTTTATAGCGTATGTTATTTGCCCAGTTTTAGTATGCTCAATTGCTTCTTGCATATCTACAATATTACTCTCAATATCTACTTCTGGATTAAATACTAAACAAGCAGATATCCCCTCTGGAATACTTTTTGATGGTAAAACATGAATGTTGTCATTTTCTAAAACTTGTTGCGCTTGCTGAGCAGCTAAAATAATGTTTGAATTATTTGGCAAGACAAATATATGTTCTGCATCTAACTCCTTTATTACTTCCACAAAATCCTCAGTAGATGGATTCATAGTTTGACCACCTGAAATTATTTTATCGGTGCGATACTCTTTAAATAAGCTTTCAAGACCACTACCTGCAGCAACTGCAACAATTGCATATTTTTTAACTTCTTTAACTTTTTCATTTAAAATAATTTCATTATGTTGCTCCTGCATGTTTTCAATTTTTAATTTAACAAATTCTCCATAACGTTGGGCAATATTTAAAGCATTTCCAGGAGTTAGTGTATGAACATGTACCTTTACAATATCATCATCTTTTACTACAACGATTGAATCTCCAAGCTTTGATAAAGATAATCTTAATCTATCTTCCTTAAAAGTGTTTAAACTTTCATGATTTAATCTCACAATAAATTCAGTACAATAACCAAACTCACCAGATGTGTTTTCAATATTTGATTTTACAACATCATTTATGCTGTTATCAGTTTCAATAACCTCACCAAGTAAAGCTGCTTTAAAACCTTCTAGAACTTTAAGTAATCCAGCTCCACCACTATCTACTACCCCTACTTCTTTTAAAATTGGAAGCAATTCCGGTGTATAATCTAGTGTTTTTTTAGCTTCCATGCAAAGAACATCCATATATTCATTAATAGAAATATCTGGATTGTTTTCTAAGTGAATCTTAGCCATTTCACTACTTTCACGAATTACAGTCAAAATAGTTCCCTCAACTGGCCTCATTACTGCCTTATAAGATACTATACTACCATTTAAAAATGCACTTGCAAGATCACTAACTGTAGCTTCTTTTTTACCCTCTAATTCTTGGTAAAAACCTCTAAAAATTTGAGATAAAATTACACCAGAGTTTCCCCTTGCTCCCATAAGTAATCCTTTTGATAAAGCTTTTGCAACCAAAGACAATTCATCGCTAGCAAGTTCTATTGCATCTTTTGTACCACTTGAAAATGTCATTGACATATTTGTTCCTGTATCTCCATCAGGTACTGGAAAAACATTTAAAGCATCTATTTCATTCTTATAATTATTTAAATTATTCGAACCATTCCTAAGCATGGCTTTTAACTTTATACCATTAATTGTATCCATATTAACCTCCAACTAATTAACCACTCGGACACCTTGAACATAAACATTTACCGAGTTCAATTCAATTTGCAAAGTCTTTTCTAACATGTATTTGACATTCTTTTGAACTTCAAAACTAATTTCTGAAATCTTAATACCATGACCTACAATAATAAATACGTCTAATTCTAAACGGCCATCCTTTTTTCTAACTACAATACCTTTTGAATAGTTATCTTTTTTAAGTAATTCTGATAAACCATCTCTTAGTAATTTTTTTGATGCCATTCCCACAACTCCATAACATTCAGTAACAATACCTCCAGTTAATGTTGCTATCGCTTCTTCTGAAATATTAATGTTTCCAAGCGATGTATTTTTTTCAATCGACATAGTTTTACCTCCTAGTCCTAATCTCTATTATATCATATTTTTTATTTTTTGTATTAATTTAGCTATTGCCTAAAAAACATCTAAATACAAAAGATAAAATTTTTTAATATTTTTAATTTAGTTATCCGTATTTTCGTTATCTGGATTTTCATTTTCATCCTTATCTAAAAATGATAAATCTGTTTCATCCGCTCCAATAGGAACTATAATTTTATTCCCCGACTCATCTAATATAAACTCACCACTCTCATCCTTGTAATACTTCTTTTCAATTTTATCTCCATATTCATCCACCATAAAGTTACCTAAATCATCTATCCAATATTCCACTTCTTTTTCAACTTCATCCCAAGGACATACCGAAGTGTAAGCAACTTCTAAACCATCATCTGAAAAAATACAATTTCCCTCTTTCACATCTAGTTCAGAAATAATTTGAATATAAGAATTTAAAACGGACATTGAATAGTAACTTGAAAAAAAGAAATTTCTATCATTCATTTTTAATAATAAAGTATTTGGATCATATGATAGTTCATATCTTTGAATCTCAGAAATTAACTCAATCATCTTGTAATCTACATCTCTAAATGCTCTTAGCAACCCTTTAATTTGTTCTTCGTCTTCAAAACCTGTTAAATACGGTACCCTTGAAATAACCGGCATTAAATTATCATCTATTTCCATTATTTCACCAGATTTAAATATTAACTCTGGTACTTCATTATATTTATATGCAAAAGGCTCTGCTTCTTTTATTTCAATTAAAACAACATTATTGCTTAATAGTTTAACATTAGCGCTATTAATAAATGCATTCTTTTCAAGTTTCTTTTCAACATTTCCACTTATTACAAAATAATATATATCTTTTGATGATAAGCCACTCATATTAATAACCATATCATCTTCTAAAAAATAATTGCCTTTAATATTTATCGCTTTAATTTTAGATACTGGGGATAAAGTTGTAAGTAACATAATTAAACAAGCACCAAAAAAACACGCTATTAAAAATAAGATTGGTTTCATTTTAAGAAAACTATATTTATTCTTAACATTTTTTCTTTTTTCAAAAACTAAGTCAACTGTACTTTTGTTATTTTCTGTTTCCATACATCACCAATTAAACTTTTCTACTTCTAGCTTTAAGTCATAGTTCATTTTATTCTTTGCATCTTGTTGAATGCTCTCAACTAAACTCAAGAAGTCTTTTGCATTTGAATTGTTATAGTTCACTATAAAATTTACATGTTTTTCACTAACCTTTGCCCCACCAATGCTTTTACCACGATAACCTAACTCATCAATGATTTTCCATGCAGGTATATCATCATGGTTTCTAAAAACACTTCCAGCACTTGGAAAATTCAATGGTTGTGTACTCATTCTTTTTTCTCTTCTATTTCTAATTAACTCTTCAATTTCCTTTGAATCACCATAGGTTAGTTTAAGTTTTGCAGCAACAATAATCCACTCAGGATTATCTTGAAATATTGATTTTCGATATGAAAAAGCGCATTCTTCACTATCAATCCACTCAAATTTTTGATCACGATATACCATTACTTGTTTAACTATATCGCCCATTGAAGATTTATAAGCTCCAGCATTCATAAAGATTGCCCCACCAATACTAGCAGGAATTCCGCTTGCAAACTCTAAACCACTCAAGCCATTTTTCATTGCAGAAGTTGATAGTGCAACAACAGAACACCCAGCTTGCACAACACACTCTTCCTTATCAAAATAGTATTCTGTTAAAGGTTGAGATAATTTTATAATTACGCCATTAAATTTTTCATCACTACATAAAAGATTACTACCCTTTCCTATTACTTTTGTTGGAAGATTTAGTTTCTTGCATGTTTTATATAATTGATCTAATTCTAAAATACTCTCCGGATAAGCAACAAAGGCTGCTAATCCACCAATTCTAAGCGTTGTCATTGATGAAAGCATAACATCCTTAGTAATTTTACAATATTTTGATAATTCATCATAATACTTATCAATCTGATTCATAAACTAGCTCCTTTACAACTTTAACAATTTCATTGCTTGCATCATGATGAGATATTTTCTTAGAAGATTTTTTCATGTTTTTTAATCTTTCATCATCATTAATAATTTCATCTATTTTTTTAACTAACATTATACTATCTAAATTTTTCTCCTCAATGATATATGCACATCCAGCATTTTTTAGTGCTAATGCATTGGTAGTTTGATGATCATAAGGAACATATGGACTAGGAATAATTATCGCCGGAATACTCATCGCAACTACTTCTGCAGCAGTTGTTGCTCCGCCTCTTACAACTAGTAAATCAGCCTGTTTCATTACATTTATTCCATCGATATACTCAACAATTTTAACATTATCAAAATTTTCAATTCCACTTACAAAATTTAAATAGTCTTTCTTGCCTGTAACTATTAATGCTTGATATTGTCTATCATTAATTTCCGGTATTATTTGTTTCAATACCTTATTAACACTTTGTGAGCCCAAAGATCCCATAACAAAAATTACAGTTTTTTTATTTGTAGATAATCCAAATTGTTCTAAAATAATTTTATTTTTTTTAACTTTACCAGCATCACTTGATCTTGGATTACCAAGAATACTAACTTCACACTTAAAAAAATCTTTGTTTTCATTATAACTACCAATTACTCTGTCAACATATCTACTAAGAAATAAATTAGCTTTTCCAGGAACTGAGTTTTGTTCATGAATTAATGTTTTTATTTTTAACTTATTTGCAGCCATAACAACTGGTACACTTATATAATTTCCAAATCCTATAACTATATCTGGTTTTATATTTTTAATTATTTTTTTACACTTAAAATAACTTTTAAATAGTTTAATAATTGATATAAACTTGTTAAAAACACTTCCTTTTGTCGCAACTATATCAAGTCCATAAAAAGGATATCCATACTCTGGTACAATATCTTTTTCCATTCTATTTAAGGATCCTAAAAAAATGATTTCATTTTCTTTATTATCTAGTTTAATTTCATTAGCTAATGAAAGTGCAGGATAGATATGACCTCCTGTTCCTCCAGTTGTAATAATTACTTTCATGTTTTCCTCCTAAGTTAATTTTAATAAAATTTAAAGTATTTCAGGTGAATATAGTCAGAAATTTTCCAGGTTAAAAAAGGATTTAATGAAATCACTAATACAACAATAGTATAGAAGCTAAAAAGAGAAGTAACATTTAATAATGTTGTAATAAATGTAAATAAAACTTCTTCAATAAAATAAAGCCCTAAATAAATAGTTAAACATAATATAAAATATATAAATTTGTGTTTCATAAATTATCACCAATACTATTTTACCATACTTATACATTTTCAAAAAGAAAAACGAGTAAAGTTAATCATTACTCGTAGTAGGATAAATTAAGCCTAGATGCTTGTACGCTAATTCCGTAGCAACTCTTCCTCTTGTAGTTCTATTAATGAAACCAATTTGTAATAAATAAGGTTCATAAACATCTTCTAAAGTCATTGGATCTTCACTTATCGACATTGCTAATGCATCAACACCAACAGGACCACCAGAAAATCTTTCAATTATACCAGAAAGGTAATTGATATCAACAATATCTAAACCAAGACTATCAACACCCAATTTATCAAGTGATTCTTTCGCTATATGAAAATCTATGACACTATTATTTAATATCTGTGCAAAGTCTCTGACTCTTCGTAGTAATCTATTTGCAATTCTTGGTGTACCTCTTGATCTTTTTGCGAGCTCAACTACAGCATCATCATCGATAGTAACTGATAAAACCTTAGCCGTTCTTTTAATAATATCAGATAACTGCTTTTCAGTATAATACTCAAGTTTAGAAACTATACCAAATCTATCTCGTAATGGCGATGATAAATCTCCAGCTCTTGTTGTTGCCCCCACTAATGTAAATGGTGGTAAATCTAATCTTATAGATCTTACCTCAACATCTTTACCAACTAGTATATCAATACAAAAATCTTCCATTGCCGGATACAAAATTTCCTCAATTATTTTGGGTAGTCGGTGAATTTCATCGATAAAAAGGATGTCACCAGCATCTATTGTTGAGAGAATAGCTGCAAGATCACCACTTTTTTCAATACTTGGTCCACTGCAAACTTTAACTTTCCCACCCATTTCATTAGCAAGAATAAAAGCTAATGTAGTTTTACCAAGTCCTGGAGGACCATATAACAAAACATGATCAAGAGATTCCTCTCTTAAAAGTGCAGCTTTAATGAAAACATCTAAATTACTTTTAAGTTTTTCTTGACCAATGTACTCTTTTAAAGTTTTAGGTCTAATTGAATATTCTTCATCATAATCGGTAGACTTTGATGACATTATTCTTTCTTCCATTAATTATCCCCTCCTTTTAACTTCATCAAATATTTAAGTCCAAATTTTAAATATTCATCACTACTTGTTTTATCTAAAGTTATAAGATAATCTTTAACCACATTAATTTCCTTGGATTTATACCCAAGTGATTTTAAACATGATAGTGCATCTTCAATTTCCTCATTCACAAGTTTTATCAGATTATCATTTACTAATTTATTTTGTAAATCCAATATTATTTGACTTGCTGTTTTTGCACCAATTCCTGGTAAACTTTTTAAAAATGCTACATCGCTATTCTCAATTGAATCAATGATCTTGTCAGAGTTAAATTTTCCAAAAAAATTCATTGCTGTTTTTGGCCCTACTCCTTTTACAGAAATTAATTTTAAAAATAAGTCATGATCTTTTTCTTGTAGAAAACCATATAATGACATTTCTTCTTCACGAATGTGATGATAAGTAAAAACCATAATTTCTTGATTTATTATAACTTTAGAAGCATCAAAAAATGCCACCTTATAACCAACACCATTTACATCTATAACAATCCAATCGTATCCAATAATACTTACAATACCCTTTAAAAATGCAATCATTTTTTCACCTACTTAATTTAATTATATACTATTATTTTAAAATATTTAAAATTATCCTAAATTATTTTACTTATTCAACATATTCAAATTTAAATTCCTTAATAAAAATTATATCTCCTTCTTTTGCCCCAGCTTCTGCTAAAGACTCATCTACACCCAACTTCTTTAATGCGATTGCAAAGCGGTAAACCTCATCGGTTTGTTCAAAATCAACAGAATCAAATAATCTAAAAATCCGCTCTCCCTCTATTCTCCACTGACCATTACCTAAATTTAAGATATTAAAATCAGGATCCTTAGGCTTAAATTTATACAATACAGATTCACTATTACCTTCTTCATCATCAATTGGAAATGCAGGTGTTGTTTCAAGTAATTCTGCAACACGATATAAAACATCAGAAAGACCTTCCTTCAGCAGTGTTATTGTAGGAAATACCTCCAAATCTGGATACTCTAACTTAAATAATCTTAGATTTTCATCAGCGCATTCAGAATCCATTTTATTAGCAACAACAACCTGAGGACGTTCTGATAATCTCATTTTATAACTAGTAAGCTCATTGTTAATAATTTTATAATCATCGATTGGATTTCTACCATCTTCTGATCCCATATCTATAACATGAATTAGTACTCGGCATCTTTCTATATGTCTTAAAAACTGATGACCCAATCCCTTACCATCACTTGCACCCTCAATTAACCCTGGTAAATCTGCCATAACAAAACTTCTTCCATCTGGAACCTTAATCACACCAAGATTAGGAACAATTGTTGTAAAATGATATGCAGCAATTTCTGGTCTTGCAGCACTTACAACAGATAGAAGTGTTGATTTTCCAACTGATGGAAAACCAATAACACCAACATCAGCAAGTAACTTTAGCTCAATTTGAACTTCATAACTTTTACCAACTTGACCTTGTTCAGCATACTCAGGAGCATTATTTCTACCTGATGCAAAATGCCAGTTACCTCTTCCACCTTTTCCACCTTTGGCAACAATTACTCTTTGATTTGGTGTAACAAGATCAGCAAGTAGACCTCCCGTTTCTAAATCACGAATCATAGTCCCTTGAGGAACTTTAACAATTATATCTTCACCATCAGCACCATGCATTTTATTTCCTTTGCCATTGCCACCATTTGATCCCTTTAGCAACCTATTATACCTAAGATCTAAAAGTGTTGATTTATTTGTATCAACTTCAAAAATAATATCACCACCACGACCACCATCACCACCAGATGGACCACCAAGAGGAATATATTTTTCTCTTCTAAAAGCAACAATACCATTACCACCATTACCTGCCTGTAACTTCATTTTTATTCTATCAATAAACATATATAAACCCCCTTTAATTAAAAAATCCCTATTTAGGGATTTACTATGCACTTGGATAAACAGAAACTTTAGTTTTTGCTTTACCTAAACGTTCAAATTTAACAATACCATCAATTAGTGCAAATAATGTATCATCACCACCACGCCCAACATTTGATCCTGGATGGATTTTTGTACCACGTTGACGATATAAAATCGAACCAGCTGAGGCAAACTGTCCATCTGCCATTTTCGAACCTAAGCGTTTCGAATGTGAATCACGACCATTTTTTGTAGAACCTACTCCTTTTTTAGAAGCGAAGAACTGTATATCTAATATATATTTCATGAATTTTCCTCCTGTCTAATTTCTAAATAATCACCATAACTACCTTTTATTGTTTCAAGTTGTATACTTACTAATTCTAACATCGATTGAATTTTTTCATTTTTCAAATCATTTACTTTGATTGTAATCTCATCATTATCGACATCAATTATGCAATTATATTTCTCAATAGCATTTAATAATCCAAAAATAACACAACTAACTCCAGCGCAAACTAAATCTTCTCCATGCTTAGAATAATTTGCATGACCTTTAATATCCATATAATCGATTTTATTTTGATATTTATGAATATAAACTTGAATCATGACTTAAATCTCAATTTTTTCTACAACTAATTTTGTATAAGGTTGTCTATGTCCTTGCTTACGATGACTTGATCCCTTTTTAGCCTTGTATTTGAAAATAGTAATCTTTTTTGATTTACCTTGTTTCTCAACTTTACAAGTAACCTTAGCTCCTTTAACATAAGGGCTTCCAACTTTAAATTTTTCTCCTGACAATAATACAACTTTATCAAAAGTAATTGAATCTCCAGCCTCTGCTTCTAATTTTTCAACAAAGATTACTTGACCCTCTTCAACTTTAAGTTGCTTACCACCTGTTTCAATAACTGCGTACATAAATGCACCTCCTTCATATTTAATCCTAGACTCGCCAAACAAAGGAGACCTAAGTACTTTATCCTTTTTTGAGCGGTTATAGACTGATTAAAAGAGATTCTATAACAGAATAACTTTACCATATGAGTAATGTTTAGTCAATAATTTCTTACAATTTATACCAAACTTCACCCATCAAAAATATTTTAAAGAAAATACTAAATAATAATATTTAATTCTTTAATCTTTACGCTTATATTTATTTGTAAATATTAAGCATCCAAAAATAACAAAATATAAAATATAATGATTTATAGTTCTATAATGTATTAACTCTTTATTCACAGTAATTGTTACAAATAATTCTTGATTATCCTCTGTGTATAATCGAACATCATATGTACCCACAATATCTAATTTTAAATTGCTCAAGTCAACTAAAACTTTGATGCTCTTTCCATCTTTATCAGTTGCTATTGCATTAAATGATATAGCAGACGGATTTTCATCACCTACATTCATTATAAAGTCAGAACCAAAGATCGATTGAAGATTTTCCTTTATCGTTAGTTTTACTTTTATGTTTTTTCCATCAGAATCTTTTAGTAAGATATCATAAATTCCTGGTTTCGAATAGGTAACTGCTGAATCATCAATTGTTATATCTAAATTGTTACCATCTTTATCAGTAGCACTAGCGTTATATGAATCTATTGTTGGAGTTGGATCTTTTACATACATTGTAAAATCAGAACCTGTAATTGATTTTCTATTAGTTTTTATTGTAAGCTTAACTATTTTTTCTTGACTATCATTAGCTCGCAAATATACATCGTATACACCAGGTATATCAAACAATACACCAGTAAAATCAACCATTACATCTATTTTATTTCCTTCTTTATCAGTTGCAATAGCATTAAAATCAGATGAATTAGGTTTTTGATCACCAATATACATGATAAAATCCGTTCCAGATATATTTTGTTTATTTTCTTTTATTGTAAGTTTAACATAAAGTTCCTGATAATACTCTTCTGTATATAATCGAACATCATATATTCCAATTGTATCAAACATTACATTACTTAGGTCAACCTTAACCACATTTTTATTACCATATACATCTGTAGCATATGCATTAAAGCTTGCTGATGTAGGAATTTGGTCACCTATATACATTTCATAATTTGTTCCTGAAATATTTTGTAAATTAGATTTAATAGTCAAATTTACATAAAGTTCCTGTCCATCATCAGTATATAATCTCACTTCATATGTCCCCACACTATCAAAATTAACGTTAGTAAAATCTACATAAACATTTATTTCATCTCCATTAATATCTGTAGCATATGCATTAAAGTCTATTGAAGTTGGTTTTTCATCATTAAGAGACATTGTAAAATCTTCACCACTTATCGTTTGACCATATGATTTTATTGTTAAATATACAGTTAAACTCTGGTTGTCTTCTGTGTACAAACGAACTTCGTACACTCCAGGTACAGTATATGTAACTGTTGTATCATCGATAGTTATATCTAAGTTGTTACCATCTCTATCAGTTGCTTTAGCGTTATATGAATCTTTTGTAGGAGTTGGATCTCCTACATACATTGTAAAGTTTTCTGCACTAAAACTTGTTTGATCTTCTAAAATAGTAAGATTAACAGTTTTTTCTAGATTGTTGTTTGTATATAAGCGTACCTCATAAACTCCCGGAACATTAAAATCTACATTATTTATATCAAGGAAAACAGGGACTAATTTACCATCGATATTTGTTGCACTTGCATTAAAATTATTTACTGTCGGTACATCATCTCCAATATACATACTGTAGTCAGAACCATTAATTTTTCTCTTATCTTCTTTAACAATCAATTTTACAGTAAGTTCTTGTTCATCTTCAGTATAAAGTTTAACAAAATACTCTCCTGGTGTTGTAAGATCTGCTGAATTTAAATCCAATAAGACATCAATACGGTTTCCTCTGCTATCTGTTGCTTTTGCATTAAAATCATAAATTGTCGGTTCAGCAAATCCTACATAAGTAGTATAGTTGCTTCCAGATATAGATTTTCTACTTGATTTAACAATTAGAGTTACAAACATTTCTTGTCCATCTGCCGAATATATTCTTACTTGATATTCGCCGGCGGTATCTATTGAAGCTGCTGATAAATCAATAAAAGCATCAATTCTTTTTCCAAGTATATCTGCTGCTGCTGCATTAAAATCATCTGCGGTAGGTTCTAAATCACCAACATACATTGTAAAATCGGTACCAGTTATAAACTGTTGTGGCTCCATTTGTTCCCAAACATAAGTTGTTGGTACTAACGGACCCATTAATAAATACTTGTTCATTATTTGATCAGCAGTTACTTTTTCACCATTTGGTTGATGTAATGAACCAGTGCCAAGTTCTTGCCATTTTTTAGTTCCTGCTGCATAGTAATCTGCAGGTATACCATTATTAAGTACAAAAGTTCCTTTTATCGGTGCTTCTTGAAAATCAGAATCTATTGTATGAAATTTAAAATTAGGACCAATTGTTATTTTCCACATTAAATCAGTATTTGAAAAAATACCAGTTATGTCTTCAACTGTTGTAGTATCCCAATTAGTCAAATCTAAATTTTCTAAACTTCTTGTATTACCAAACATATAAGACATGTCTAAAACACTTGATGTGTCCCAATTACTAACATCAATCGAAGAAAGGCTGATGTTATCGTAAAACATATCTTCCATATCTAATACTTTAGAAGTATTCCATTTACTAACATCTATTGAAGATAAGCTTTTATTGCCATAAAACATATCTTCCATATCTTCAACATTTGAAGTATCCCATTTACTTACATCAAGTGTCGTAAGTCCACTTGCACCATCAAACATAAATGACATATTTTTTATGTTTGAAGTATTCCAATTACTTACATCAAGTGTTGTAACACCATAAACGTTATAAAACATATCTTCCGTACTAATAACTTTTGAAGTATCCCAACCACCAACTTCTAGTACAGATAAATTATGTAAATTATAAAAAATACTTTTAAGATGTATAACATTTGATGTGTTCCATTTACTAACATCTAATACAGTTAGAGCACTTACATCATGAAACATATAAGAAATGTTTTCTGCACTTGATATATTCCAATTACTAACATCTAAAGTTGCTAATTTTTCAGCCTGAAAAAACATATATGCCATATTTGTAACTTTAGATGTGTCCCAGCCACTTACATTTAAATTTAGTAAATTATTATTTTTGTAGAACATGTAAGACATATCACTTACATTTTTAGTATCCCAGCCACTAACATCTAAATTCATTAAACTATTAGCATTATAAAACATATCTGACATATTTGTAACATTTGATGTATCCCAATTACTAACATCTAAAGTTATTAAACTTTGAGTATTATAAAACATATCTGACATATTTGTAACTTTAGATGTGTCCCAGCCACTAATATTCAAATTAACTAAGCTACTATTTCCATCAAATACCGAAATCATGTTAGTAACATTTGATGTATCAAAACTGCTAACATCTAAAGTTTCCAAATTTTTAAGTCCAAAAAACGCCCTTTCCATATTAGTAACATTAGATGTATTCCATCCACTAACATTTAAATATGTAAGATCTTCAAATCCTTCAAACATCCGCTCCATGCTAGTCAAATTAATTGTATTCCAGTTACTTAAATTTAAGATTTTAAGATTTTTTAAACCATTAAACATCTTATTAGAATCTTGCACATTACTAATATCCCAACCACTTAAATTTAACTCTGTTAGACCACTCATATTGTTTAACAAATACGACATATTTGTTATTTTAGATGTATCCCAACTGCTCGCATCTAGTTTTGATAGTTTACTTGCCCCATTAAACATATCACCTATATTAGTAAGGCTAGAAGTATCCCATTGGCTAACATCTAAAAATTCTAATGATTCAGCATAACCAAACATATAATTCATTGTTGTTACCTTAGATGGTCTCCAATTACTTACATCTAAGGTTGTTAGGCTAGTATTCTTATAGAACATATCTTCCATTATAGTTACATTAGATACATCCCAATTTGTAACATTTAATGTTTTAAGTTTAGCATTACCATAAAACATATCTTCCATTTCTGTTACTTTTGATGTATTCCAATTATCAACATTTAATACTTCCAAACTTTCTGCTCCATCAAACATAAAAGACATCGACGTAACTTGTGATGTATCCCAATTGCCTGCATCTAAGCTTGCAAGACTACTATTATTATAAAACATATCTTCCATGACTGTAACATTTGATGTATCCCAATTACTAACATCAACACTTATCAATGAACTAGCTTTTCCAAACATTGAAAACATACTCGTTACTTGAGAGGTGTCTAAATTTTTAAGATCTAGCGATGTAATATTATTTAGCCCGTGGAATAAATAAGATGAGTCTTTCGCTGCTTTAACAGTACCATCTAGAACAATATTACTTATGGTTCCTGAAACCCAATCATTTATTTCTGTACGATCTTCAAGTTCTCCTGCGTGAATTGTTATAGTATTTGATGAAGAATCATAATCCCAAGTACCACTTACCATACCTGTTGTTTGATTAGATAAATTTTTCATAATAAAAAAACTTAAACCTATACTGTTTAAAAACTTTTTATTATTAATTGATTCACTTGGTATTGTAAACAATTCTTTGTTATTAGTTACTATTTTTTCTTTTTCATAAATTTCTTCATTAATAACATTTTTTGCAGAAGTAATCAAAGTTACATTTTCAAAAAAAGGTAACATAATAACTAGACACACTATAAACAATACTAATGTTTTTATCTTCTTCATCTTATCTCCTATAAAAACATAAAGTAAACAGGATAATAAAATAACAACATTTAAAATATCCTAATTACGGTATTGCTAAAACAAAAATTTCACTGAGATTTATATATTCTTATTCTCCCCTTAATTTTATCACTAATGAAACTTTTTTCAACTAAATTTTTAAAGATATTAACCATATATTATAAGTTTATAACATCTTTCACATCATGAGTATAAATCTTTTTTATTTATACTCACATTACTAAAATTTTATAATTATATTTTACCGTTTAATTAAGATAAAATATTAAATTTTTTTCACAAAAAATATTCACCATATATTATTTAAACACTTTTCAAAAACACAGTTATAGTTATAATAAGTTTAAAATATAAAAATACTAGTCTTTTAGAATATAATATAAAAATATGATTACACGCCATAATTGCCATAAACACATTTTTAAAAGAACATTACATAATATCTAGCTGATCATCATCAAGAAATAATTCAAACCAAAATGTTGAACCCTTACCATAAACACTCTTTACACCATATTTAGCCCCGTGATTATCGAGTACTGCTTTAACAATCGCCAATCCAAGTCCTGTTCCCATTGATGACCTTTTAAAAGTCTTATCAATTTTATAGTATCGATCCCAGATATAAGCAATTTTATCATCAGGGATACCCCCTGCTTCATCTTTAATTTCAAATCTAACAATTTCATCTTTCTTAGTAATTGTTATTTTTATTTTATTATCACTTTCACTATGTTTTATAGCATTTGATATAAAGTTATAAATAACTTGACCCATCTTAATTGGATCTCCATAAGCAATGATTGAATCTAAACTATCTATTAAAATTGTAATATTATTTTTCTCAAGTAAAACTTTAAAAAGTATAATTACATCATTTACTTTTTCTACAATATCAAAATTACATTTATTTAATTGATAATTTCCAGATTGCATTCGTGATAATTCTTGCATATCATTTACTAAATTATCTAAATAATCTACTTCTTTTATAATTACAGAAAGATGTTCTTCTCTTTTGATAATGTTATCTCCTGAAATATCTCTTATCATCTCAGCATAAGCCTTTATCATTGTTAGAGGTGTTTTAATATCATGCGACATATTTGCTATTAAGTCTTTTCTAAGTTCATCTACCTTTGATAGCTGTGTTGTAGCAAGATTTAATGTTCTTGCAAGATCATCTATTTCCATAAAATAAGAACCTTTAAAAATAGCTTCATTATATTCAGCAGAAGCTAACTTATCCGCTGAGGTTTTCATTTTAACGATCGGTTTTGATAAATTACTAGAAATAAAAAGAGAAATTAATACTGACATAAGTAGTATAAAGCCAGAATACATTAAATATTGGTCTTGCAGAAAAGTTATTAACGAGTCGATAGGCTCGAGTGGTCCATTAATATATAAATAAAAATTTCCAAGATTAACTTCAACCTTCCTTCCATAAAGAACCATTTCTTGATCACTTTTTTCATTTACTATAACTTTTGATAAAACACCATTACTTACTTCCATAACTTCATTAAGACGCATACCTGATTTATTAGGAACTAACAGCACTCCATCTACTGAAATCGTTTGCGAAAAAAGACAACTAGCACCTAGACCATCAGCTTGATATACAATGTTACCTGAAGAATTAAAAACAAGTATGCAAACATTGTTATTTACCGCAACCTGAAAAGCATCTTTTACATCTTTTTCATCTGTTTTATCAGAATCAATGATGCTATATTGAATCTTATCAGCAATTTTTTCTATCGAAACAATTTTATTATCACGGTAATATGGCCTTATTAGTGAAAATTGTAAGATACCAAGTATAAACAGAATCCCAAAAGTAAACAAAAAGAAATATAACCAAACATTAAACTTTATTCCTCTAAATTTATTCTTCAAACTTATACCCCATCCCTCTTACCGTAACTATTTTACTACGATATTTACCTAAATTATGCCTTAGCATTTTGATGTGACTATCTACTGTACGGTCTTCACCATAATATTCATAGTTCCAAACGTTCTCAACAATACTAGCACGAGATAAAGCAACGTTTTTATTCTTCACTAAGTAAATAAGTAAATCAATTTCCTTTGGAGTCAAGTGTGCCTTTACCTTATCAACGGTAACCACCCTTCCAACAATATCTATAATTAACCCACCAAATTCATAACTATAAGCATTTTTCTCTTTTTTAATATTATGTTTAGATCTTTCAATTAAAGCATTTATCCTCGCCATTAATTCCTTCGGAGAAAATGGCTTCACAACATAATCATCAACCCCCAACTCAAAGCCAAATAACTTATCATATTCTTCTTGTCTGGCAGAGAGCATTATTACCGGAATATTTTTTATTGCTTTAATTCTTTTACACGCTGAAAAGCCATCAACTCTAGGCATCATAACATCTAAAATGATACAGTCGAAATCTTCTTTTTCTACGATTTCAATTGCTTCAAGACCATCTTTCGCTTCAACTGTACTATATCCATTTAGCTGAGCATATTCTCTAACAACTTCTCTAATTTTTAACTCATCATCAACTATTAAAATTTTAGTCATTTTTATTACCTCTTCTACAAATCTATTTTAACTTCAATTATTGCATTTACAAGACATGCACCCTTTTTATCTATTTTACCATTGAATTTAATATATTTATCATTAATTAAATCATTTTCATATTTTGTAAAGGTTCTTGGCATAAATATTAAATCAATTTTACCACTTTCATCTTGACCAACTACAAAAGCCATTACATCACCATTTTTAGTTCGATGCTTCTTTACACTTTTTATCTGACAAAAAGATTCAACTAAGTCTTTTCTTTTTAATATTAATGCAATATTATCACAGCTAATAGAATTGTTTTTCTTTATTTCACTCATTGGATGTTCACTAAGATAAAAACCTAAAACAACTTTTTCTCGCTTACTTTTTTCAAAAATATTATCCCTATGATAATTTATTGTAGGCTTAGAAACCAAGTTTAAATCTATTCTTGTTTGACCATTATCTTCAATACTAACAAGAGAAGCATAACTCAGTACATCATTTAAAGATAACATAAGTGATTTTCTTGTTAATTTAAATTCATCAAAGGCACCAGCATCAATTAAATTTTCAATAACATTTTTATTTACCTTACGGTTTGAAATCCTTGTAACAAAATCAATAAAACTATTAAATTCTCCATCATTTCTTTCTAATTTAATTTCATTAAAAGCAACTTTACCAATGTTTTTTATTGCAGTTAAAGGAAACCTAATACTATCACTTTCTATTGTAAAACTTGAAGAACTAAAATTAATTGATGGAGCCAAAATTTTAATTCCTTTGGATTTACACTCATTAATAATCTCAGATATTTTTACATCAGCACCAATTACACTATTTAAAAGTGAGCAGTAAAACAAAATTGGGTAGTTTGCTTTTAAATATGCCAGCTGGTAAGAAATTACACTATACGATACTGAATGAGCTTTATTAAAACCGTAATTTGCAAATTTTAAGATTGTTTGAAAAAGTTCAGTTGCAAGTGTCTCTGGATGACCATTACTTAGACAACCTTTAATAAAGTCTGTTTTAAGACTTGCTAGTACATTCTCATTTTTCTTAGACATTGCCTTTCTCATGATATCTGCCTTTGCTAAAGAAAAACTTGCCATAACTTGTGCTATTTGCATTATTTGTTCTTGATAAATTATTACACCATATGTTTCTTCTAAAATATTCTTAAGAGAAGGATGTAAATATTTTATATTTTTTTCTTGTTTAGATTTAAGATACAACGGTATATTTTCCATTGGACCTGGTCTATATAAAGCAATTGTAGCTACTATATCGTTAAACTTACTTACATTCATTTGCTTTAATAAATTTTTCATACCAGAGGATTCAAGTTGAAAAATACCAAGCGTATCTACATTTTTTAATAAATCAAATGTTTTTTCATCACTCAAGTTAATATTATTAATATTAAAATTATAATCATTTTTTTTAATTTTATTTGAAATATCATCAATTATCGTTAAATTTCTAAGTCCAAGAAAATCTATTTTTATTAAACCAATTTCTTCTAAGTACTCCATTGTATACTGTGTAGATACAATTTCATTGTCATGCTTTATTGTAGGAACAACGTCATTTAGCTCTTTGCTAGATAAAACAACTCCAGCAGCATGGGTGCTTGTATGTCTTGGTAAGCCTTCAAGCCTAAGGGCTAAATCAAAAAGTTCTTTATTTTTATCATTATTTAAAATCAATTGTTTAAAATATTTAACTGAATTATAAGCTTCCATTAATGTGATATTGGGACTATTTGGGATTTGTTTACATAATTTATTAATTTCATATATAGGTATTTCTAATACCCTTCCAACATCTCTTATTACTTGTTTTGCTTTTAAAGTACCATAGGTAATAATATGCGACACATGTTTATCGCCATACTTTTCATAAACATATCTAATGACTTCATCTCTTCGATCATCAGGAAAATCAACATCGATATCTGGCATTGAAATACGATCAGGATTTAAAAAACGTTCAAAAAGTAAGCCGTATTTAATTGGATCAATTTGTGTAATTCCTAAACAATATGATACAAGAGATCCAGATGCACTTCCTCTTCCAGGACCTACTAAAATATCCTTATGTTTTGCAAATTTAATAAAATCCCAGACAATAAGAAAATAATCTTCAAAGTTCATTGAAATAATAACATCTAATTCTATTTTTAAACGATCTAAATATTCCTTAGGTATATTTTTAGTTTTCATTCGCTTTTGTATTCCAGCAAGACATAACTGTATTAAATAGTTTGAACTTTCAATATTATCTTTTGTTTTAAATTTTGGAAGAGTTGTTTTAAAATCTTCTAAAGTAATAAAACAATTATCTGCAATATATTCAGTGTTTTTTAATTGATTTTCACCATATAATTCTTGCATTTTTTCCTTACTTAAAATATGTCTGTCATTTTCCAAAGATAAGTCTTTATTACTAATAGTTTTAGAATTTTTAAGACATTGTAGTATTTGAAGTAGATCGCTATCATTTTCATTTTCATAATATATTTTATTAATCGCAACACTTTTTAAATTTAATTCATCCAATATTTTTATTAAGTTGTTATTACGCTCTTTCCAAAATGTAGTTTCATTTTTTGATATAGCAAAAAAAAGCGAATCATATCTTGGGATAACAGAGAGAATCTTCTGATATTCTTTATATTTTTCTTTATTTAAAAGTGTTTCATAAAACCCACCTTGCGTGAAAACAATAATGAAATTATTTTCATTATAAGTAGCTAATTGTTCATAATCAACAGTATTATCTGCTTTATTTGAAAGATGCATTAACTGTTTATAACCAACATTATTTTTTGCTAAAAGGATAATTGGGAACTTTTCTTCTTTAAAGGTACAATTAATTTCCATACCGATAATCGGTTTTATACCATGTTTTTTACAACATAAGTAAAACTCCATTGCCCCCATTAATACACCCTTATCACAAAGAGCAACACTTAAAAAACCTAGTTCTTTAGATTTTTTTACTAAGTTCTCTATTTTCAAACTACTGTCCAGTAATGAATACGAACTATTCGCGTGTAAGTGTGTTATCATATTATTTCCTCTTTATAGTAATTTTACCATATATAACATAATCAAAAAAGAGTAAACACCTAACAATATTTAATAAAAGACTTCTGAAACACTCTTTTTTATGTTAGAATATTAAGGATTAGATTGAGGTAAAATTATGTCAGATAACAACGATTTAAATAAAAAAGAAACCCAAAAAAATAAGAAACCTAAAAATGTTAAAAAAACTAGTTCTAGTTCTAAGAAAACTACAACAAAAACAAAAAATAAAGTCGATAATAAATCAGCACTTTTAAATGAGCAAAAAAAAGAAAAACCAAAAAAAGGAAATAGTAAAAAGAAAAAAGAAGATAATATAGAAGAAAATGAAAATAAGGTTGAAATTACTAAAACTGAAATAAGTGAATCAGAAAAAAATAATAAATCTAATAAAGAAGATAGAGATACTAAAAACGAAGAGAATACAGATGAAATTACTGATAAACAAGATATTAATGATGAAACTCTAAGTAAAAAAGTTGATGATAAATTAGAAACAGATAAAACAACTAATAATTTAAATGATAATGAAAAGCATTATGAAGAAACAATAATTTTAAAAAAGATTACGGATATTGAAGACATTGAAAAAAGTAAAAAGAAAAAATCATCTTTTTTTAAAAAATTTCTAGCAACAATTATTATTTTGATTATATCATTCGGACTAATTATAACTTTATTATTTTCTTATTTTGCATTTAATATTATTAAAAATAGGCCAGAGCTTAATATAAATGATTTTGTATCAGAGGAGTCTTCTATTATTTATGATAATGAAGGTTTAGTAGTTTCTGAATTAGGTGCATATTTAAGAGAGAATGTAAAATACGAAGATTTGCCAACATCAGTAATCGATGCTTTTGTATCAATAGAGGATTCTCGATATTTTTCTCATCCAGGATTTGATATTCCACGATTTACCAAAGCATTAATTGAAAATATTAAGACCATGAGCTTTGAACAAGGTGGATCAACATTTACAATGCAACTAGTAAAAAATACTTATTTTACAATTGATAGTATTGAAAATTCTAAATTAGCAACAAAATCAATTGATAGAAAATTACAAGAAATATTTTTAGCATTAGAGTTAGAAAACATAATGAACAAAGATGAAATATTGGTAAAATATTTAAATAAACTTAACTTTGGAGGCAATATAAGAGGAATCCAAAAAGCTTCCCTATACTATTTTGGAAAAAATGTTTATGAATTAAATCTATCTGAGTCAGCTCTTTTAGCTGGTATCGTAAACCTTCCAAATGCATTTAATCCATATAATTATCTTGATAGAGCAACCGACAGAAGAAATACTGTATTGGATCTAATGGTTAGACACGGTTATATAAGTGATGAGGAAGCCGCTCTTGCAAAAGCTATAAAAGTAGAAGATTTATTAATTGGAGAAAATTATGTTAATCCTCATTCTCAAGGTGAAAATCAAAGTTATATAGATGCTGTAGTTGAGGAGGTAATTGCCCTTACTGGTAAAGACCCTTCTTTAAACAGTATGAAGATTTACACTTATATGGATAAGGAAGTACAAAGTGCTATTGAGGATATACAAAATGGAGATAGTAAAGTTGTATTCCCTGATGACCTTATGCAAACTGCAATGATTTCTATCGATAATCGAACTGGAGCAATTGTAGGTGTAGGTGGTGGTAGAAATTATGAAGGTGCTAGACTTTTAAATAGAGCAACACAAGGGTTCAAGCAACCAGGATCATCAGTTAAACCATTCTTATCATATGCCCTTGCTTTTGAACATTTGTATTGGTCAAATAAGCATGTATTAACAGATAGACCCTATGTATATCGTGGTGGAACATTATTAATGAAAAATTATGACGGTAAGTATCGTGGTGATATTTTGATTGATCAAGCATTGGCCCAATCACTAAACATCCCAGCAATTGAAACATTACAAGAGGTTATTGATAAAATTGGAAAAGAAGAAGTTGCTAAATACCTTCAAACAATAGGTTTTTCAAAAGTAACTGAAGATAATTTTGATATAAGTTTTGCTATTGGTGGTAATGCATTTGTAACTACTGTATTAGAAATGGCTGGTGCTCATGCAACAATCATAAACAAAGGTGTATATAACAAGCCGCACACAATTCAAAAGATTGTTATGCAAGATGGTACAACTATATATCCAGAAAACACAAGCATTAAAGTTCTAAGTTCAGGGGCAGCCTATCTAACTGCTCAATTAATGGAATACTGTGTTGATGGACCATATATAAATTATATGCAAATTCTTAGAAGAAAATTTCCGGTATATGCAAAATCAGGAACTTCTGATTGGGGTAGTGATGGACCAACATTTAATATTCCTCGTGGAGCCGCAAAAGATAAATGGATGGTTTCTTCTACTACCGAATACACTAATGCAGTTTGGGTAGGATACGATAAAGGAGTTAAAGATAAAGATACATATTTCAGTAACAGCAAAAGTAGACTTAATATACCTGGAAATATTTCAAGTATATTATTAGATGTTTTAAATAGTAAAGAAACTTCTAACCCTTCAAGTATAGAAAAACCAAATGATATTGAAACAATAACTTATGTACTTGGAAGCTATCCTTATGCATATTTAGAATCTTGGATGAGTCCATCTCTTGCTACAACTGCTGAGATTAGAAAAGGACATCCAGAACTAACAAGTATTAATGAATCATTTTCAGAAAGTACTGTATCAAACACATTAAGCGGTCTAGATGTAAATGTTCTTGAAGATGGTACATTAACTGTAACGTGGCACGCAGGTGGAAGATGTGCCAATGGTACAAAAGATCTAAGCTTAGAGACAGTTAAAGGCTATATACACGCTACAGGAGCTTGTATACTCGATCCAGCAATAGTTTATGGTACACCAAGTTATCAAGCAACAGTATATATAGATGGCGCTGCTGTAAAAGATATTCATAGTGATAATGGATATTATTATGGTTGGCCAGGAGAAATCTATGGTGCAGTAAAAGTTTGTGGAACTTTATATTCAGGATCATCAACTAGCAATACCGTTTGTGCAACACCGTAAAATAAAAAGTAGATTTAGTAATGTTAACTTAATCTACTTTTTTTTATAAAAAAAATGTCAGTTTTTTAATCACCAACAACAAATTATTTATAGCCATTTTTATGTAGTATTTTATTATATATAGTATTTTTTCTTTAGTAATTAAAAAAAATTATATAAAATTAACCTATATAACCGTGTTTTTCGTTTTTCTTTATCGCTCGATAAAGTGTAGCCGAACACCTTGATTTTAGTAGATGATAAAGTAAAAAAAAGTGTTAGTTTTGTTTTAACCAACACCATTTTTATAGAACCTATATTATTCAGACTTTAAGTCCCTTGACATAAGTTCCTTAATTGCTAGATCAGGTTTTTTACCTTCATATAATACACGATATATCTCAGCAGTTATTGGCATATCAATACCCTGCTTTATAGATTCTAAATAGATAACCTTTACTGCATTAACACCCTCAACAGTTTTCTTGTTTTCTTTCCAAAATTTTTCAGAAGAGTTATCCGTTCCAATTTTATATCCAGCTTGAAAATTCCTAGAGTGTTTTGAAGTGCAAGTAACTATTAAATCACCAACACCTGTTAAACCCAGGTAAGTTTCTGGTTTAGCTCCTTGCTTAATTCCATATCTTGAAATTTCTGCCAATCCTCTTGTCATTAAAGCAGCACGAGCATTATCTCCTTGATTTAATCCTGAAAGAATCCCACTAGCAATAGCCATAATATTTTTTAAAGCTACTCCCACTTCTGCTCCAACAACATCGGTATTGGTATAAACTCTAAACTTATTATTCGAAAATAATTTTTGTACAACAATGGCAGAATCAATATTTTCGCAAACTGCATTAATACTAGTCAGTAACCCTAACACCACTTCTTCTGCATGAGATGGACCAATTAAAGATACCACATCTATAAGCTTACTTGAAGGTATACTATTTTTAATTGTAACTGATAATCTTTCATGAGTGTCTGGATGAAACCCTTTTGCAACATTAATTACAATAACTTTTTTTTCAATTACATTGGTTAATTTTTTACAAATTTCTTCAATTGCATTAGTAGGAATAGCTAAAAGAACTATATCTGCATCGCTAATACAATTAAAATCGGTTGTTGCTTTGATTCTAGTATCTAAAATTACATCATCAAAATACTTTGTGTTTTGATGATTATCGTTAATATCAGAAACTTCATCATCATTTATACCCCAAATAGTAACGTCTTGATTGTTCTCTGCAAGAACTTGAGCTAAGGCTGTCCCCCAACTTCCACTTCCTAAAATATATGTTTTCATACTCTTTACCCTTTTTCTCTAACTATAATTCTAATTGGAGAACCATTAAATCCAAACGATTCTCTAAGTCTATTTTCAATGTATCTTCTATAACTAAAGTGCATTAAATCAGGATTATTTACAGACAAAACAAAAGTAGGTGGAGCTGTAGTAACCTGAGTTGCATAATATATCTTTAGTCTTTTCCCGTTAATAGCAGGTGCTGGAGTCATCATTTGTGCATCCAATACAACTTCATTTAAAATATTTGTAGCAATTCTTAATTTACTGTAATTATAGACATCTTTAATCATTGGCAATACATTATGTACTTTTTGCTTTGTTAAAGCAGATAAGAATAAGATTGGAGCATAACTTAAATATAAAAACTCTGACCTTATTAACTCTGTAATCTCATTCATAGTCTTATCATCTTTGTTTACTGTATCCCATTTATTATATACTATAATTATCGGTTTTCCCGCCTCATGAGCATATCCTGCAACGTGCTTATCTTGATCAACAATTCCTTTTTCACCATCAAGCAAAAACAAAATAACATCAGCTCTTTCAATCGCTGACATTGCTCTTAAAACAGAATATTTTTCAATTTTTACGTAAACCTTACCTCTTTTTCTGATACCTGCAGTATCAATAATTACATAGTCATCATCATCTTTTGAAAATGATGTATCAATAGCATCCCTTGTGGTACCCTCAATTTCACTAACAATTACTCTATCTTCATTTAATATAGCATTTACTAAGCTTGATTTTCCTACATTTGGTCTTCCAATACACGCAAATTTAATTCTTTCTGCATAATCATCAACAACTTCTTTTGGAAATAAATTAACTGTTTCATCAAGTAAGTCACCAATACCAATACCATGAATTCCACTAACTGCATACGGATCACCTAAGCCTAAATTATAGAACTCATACTTGTTATCTATTTGTCCAATGTCATCAATTTTATTAACAGCGAGTAAAACAGGTTTATTTTGTCTTTTTAATATATTAGCAATATACTCATCATCAATTGTTATACCCTCTTTTCCAGATACAACAAAAATAATTACATCAGACTCATCAATTGCGATTTCAACCTGTGCTTTAATTTCTTCTTGAAATGGTTGATCTAGTAATTGAATACCACCTGTATCAATCACTCTGAATTCTTTTGTAAGCCATTCTCCTTTGGCATATATTCTATCCCTTGTTACACCTGCTGTATCCTCAACGATGGAATATCTCTCACCAATAAAACGATTAAAAATTGTTGATTTTCCTACATTTGGTCTTCCGACAATTGCAACTATTCCATCTATCATTTAATTACCTCAATTCCTTTTTTAAAACTAATTTTTCTATATCACTAACAACTTCTTCAATTGTTAAATTTGATGTATCTAACTCAATTGCATCTTCTGCTTTTTTTAAAGGTGAAATTTCCCTGTTTGAATCCTGAAAATCTCTTTTATTAATTTGATCTACTAATTCTTCTAATTCACAATCTACACCATTTTTTTTATACTCTAGATATCTTCTCATAGCTCTTACTTTAGGATCTGCAGTTAGAAATATCTTTAAATCTGCATCAGGCAATACAACTGTCCCTATGTCTCTACCATCCATGACAATTCCTCTATCCTTAGCAATATCACGCTGTAAACTTACCATTTCATTTCTAACACTCACTAACTTAGCAACCTCACTGGCAGCAGATGAAATTTCTAAATCTCTTATTGCACTTGTTACATCTACACCATTTAAAATAATATTTGACTTTTCAATTCTTAGATCCATTTTTTTAATTAAAGAAGCAATTTTAACTTCATCATTTAATTTTACATTATTTTTTAATGCATTATAAGCAACGCAGCGATACATTACTCCTGTATCTAAGTATTTGTAATTTAATCTTAATGCCAATTCCTTTGCAATCGTGCCTTTACCAGCGGCAGTAGGCCCATCTATTGCAATATTTAAACTCATATTAAATGAATCCTCTATTTAAAAGAATCCAATAAATTGCAATACCTACAACAACTAAACATAGTAAAATAAATACAATTAAGATAAAATTAAGCATTCTATTAGAACTATGAAACTTCTCTTCCATTTCATTTAGATTATCTTTGTACCCATTAAGTTCTACCTTCATCTGCGATGTTTCTTTAGCAATTTCACTATTTATCGCCTGTTCAATAGATTCATCATGTCTATAATTTTGAACTTGTTGTACTTCTTGTTTATTCATAGTTTGATTTGCAAGTTGTTGATCTTTATATTTAATAAATTCATCTTGAAAATCATTTGTTTTTATTTCTTGAGCACTTGATTGATGAGGAGAATTTTCTTCAAAAGAAAAGTTAATTTTTTTCTTTTCAACCGCACTTGTTGGTTGATGAAAATCTACATTATCAACATTTACTGTTTTCTTATTTTCTACATTATTCCACAACTCTAACGATGAAGTTTCAATGTTAGGTCTTCTATTTATTTTTACTTCTTGATTCGGACTTTGTACATCTGAAAACCTACTCTCAAGCATATCTTCACCACGAATTTCTTTTAATAATTTTGATTGAAGTTGATCTTCTGTAGTTATTCCTTGATTTTGATTGTATTTTTTTACTTCATTTAAAATTTCTTCATCTAAATACTCATTATCAAAAACTTTCATTTTTTGAGTATTATTCATTAATCTTTCTTCTTCAACCTTTTCCTTGTTTGTTTTAAATCTCTCATTAAAAAAACTTGTTGCTTTATCTTCTTCAAAAGAATCATTCATTTCCTTTTTATCAAAAACATCATCCATCCAAATTTCTTGTCGAACGCGTTTTGCTTGAGTCTTTTCTTTTGGTAAACTTACTGTTTCAAATTCATTTTCATCTATTTTATTTAATCTATTTAAATACTGTGACAAATCATTAGGTGCATTTTTTTCTTCTGCTTGATTTTCTAAACCATCTCTTAATTCTTTGTATCTTTCTGTACGTGAATATTTACCCATATAAACCTCCTAATATTTTATATAATTATACCATATTATTATAATGAGTGCATAAAAAAAAGACTTTTTAAAAAAGACTTTTTTACTTTAAAAGTGGCGATACCCTCTTGTACATTATTATTGTAACAATTGAAACCATCACTGCTTTTAATGCGTTAAAAGGTGAAGTTGCAAAGAGCACAAATGTTAAAGAATCTTTAATATATGGAAATATATTTTGACCTAATAAAACTATCTGTTCAATTGGAAATCCATAGTTACTGTACATAGGTAAAATTATAAAATAATTTAAAAGACCACCAATAATAACCATCGAAATACTACCCAAAATAAGTCCATAAACCGCTCCTTTAAAGGTTTTATTTAGCTTAAAGTAGTAATAACTTGCTGGAACTACAAGTGCAATACCTATTAGCAAATTAGCAATTTCTCCAACATATCCAGTTGTTGATCCATTATATAGTACATTAAATAAAATCTTTAAAGATTCTATTGATACTGCAGCCAAAGGACCTAGCGCAAATCCTCCAATTAATACTGCAACCTCACTAAAGTCCATTTTATAAAAAGATGGTGCTATTGGTAATGGAAATTCAAAAATCATTAATACAAAGGCAATTACAGATAGAATCGCAATCTTGGTCATTCTTTTAATCTTGTTGTTTTTAGTCATTTTTTCCTCCTATTCGACTACCTCTTATTCAAGAGTCTTTATAAAACATTCGGGTAGTTTTCAAAAAAGAAAAAACATTCTTCCATCCAGACTTTACTGTCGCCACTGGAATCAAACCAGTTCAACCAACAATTAGTTGGCTCGCGGGGTATACCGCCGGTCGGGAATTTCACCCTGCCCTGAAGCTTTACAAATTAATTATATCATAATAATTTTTATATTTCTATAATAGCTTTTTATTAAGTTAAAATATCCTAAGTAAGTCATCGTTTCTTTATAATTCAAAAAATCAGATTTTTCAAATATAACAGGTTCAACATGCAGACTCTTATTAATTATTTTTATGTCTAGTCCCATCTCAACCTCACTCGTACCAAGAAAAACAAAAACAAAACTGTCGCCACGCTAACAAAAACGATATGACCCATCAAATTAGACATGCTAAACAAATCAACCCAGACAAATGTGAACAATTGAGTAAAATGATACATTGGTGAAATCAAAACCATTTTTTGGACTATTTCAGGCATTGACTCAACTGGCATAACAACGCCTGAGGTAAAAATCATTGCTAAAAACACACCTGAACAAAACATATTTGCAACACGAGCATTTGAAATAAGTAAGGCTATTATAAAGCCAATCGAATCAAATATGATAAGTGCTGACAGAAACAAAACTATAAATATCAATGTTGTCATAAAGCTCATATGAAATGATGCACCATAGAATAAGAACGATATGGTACAAAATACTAGCACACTTACAATTGATAAAATTGTGAAAGCTGTCATCATTGCTAAAAAGTATTGAACAAATGTCATCGGATAAGAAGCATACCTCTTCAAAACCCCTTGTTCTTTTAATTCAATAACAGTTATTGGTATTCCCATTAGTCCTACATTAGCAATCAGAAAAACGACATTAATAGGTATAACTGTGTCTATCCCAAGTATTTCTGGGCCATACTTTGTCACTTCTTTACCAAAAGCTCCTCCAAAAACAATAGTAAAGATTATTGGTAGGATAATCATGAAAAACAAAGTAATCGGCTCTCTGAGCAATGCTCTAAACTCGATTCTCACAAGGGATTTGTAGACATTAAAATTTTTCATTATTTTTCCTCCTGCCCTATTCTTTTACTTGTATGAAAAAAGTATATTTCTTCAAAATCAATTTTCTTCCTTACAGACACTTTATCTAAATTTTCTTTAACATATTCATTTAATTCATTTGACTTCAAATAGTAATTATTCACAGTTCCGGAATTCAATAATTTATAATTAACTCGACTATTCTGTAAAATAGCATCAACTGTATTTGAATGATCTTTTCGAACTTTAACTACCGTATCATATCCTATTCCATCAACTAATTTATTACTCTCTCCAGAGACAATAATGTTTCCTTCATTCAATAAATAAATAAAGTCTGCATACTCTGCTGCTTGATTCAAGTAGTGATCAGCAACAATGACAATATTCTCTCTCGCATACTCTACAATCATATTCCAAATCTCATCTCTTGAATTTGTATCCAATCCTGATACTGGCTCATCTAGGATAACAAGATTTTGTCTTGGTAAAAAAGTCAACGCAATTTGCAACCTTCTCTTTGTACCACCAGAGAGTTTTTTAGTTCTGAAATTGTAGTACTTTTCTAGACCGTATTCTTTTAAAAATGCTCTTTTATCGACTCCTTTGATACCAAACATATCAATGATCAAATCAATTTCCTCATAAACATAATTATTTTTCCTTAGAGAATCTTGCTGAGTTAAAAATCCTCTGTTCATTTTAACACTTATCTCATCTGCTGATACACCATGGACTAATATTTCTCCTGAAGTCTCTTTTCTAAGTCCACCTATCATTTCAAGTATAACTGATTTACCAGCACCGTTGGGACCAGCAAGTAGATAAACACCTGGTTTATCTATTTTCAGGCAACAATTTTTTACAACTTCATTTCCTTTATAACTTTTAGTTACATTTTGAAGACTAACCCCTATCATAACTCACCTCTTTTTTTCTATACTTTTTTAATTTTAAATACACACAAATTTATACTATTTTGTTGAAGAACTACTCTCTATTGAAATTCAAATACACATTTATTTTAATATCCCTTCTATATTTATGTCTCCACCAGTTTTTAAATCCATCAGTCCAACTGTAACATCTTGTTCATAAATAAGCGCTATATCTGTCCCGTACTCAGAATTAAAGTAATCAAGTAACATAGGACATATTGTCATTAACGTGTCAGCATTAACAATAACTCGGATCTTTTTGAAACACTTTCGATTCATCTAACGTTATCTCACCAAACCGATATTTTTTAAACATATCATCATAAGTTTATTATGAGTTATGTCTGAAGTCTACAGTTCATCTTCTAGATTTTCCCATTGGCCCTGGTCGACCATATGCTTTCCCCACTTTAACATACGGACAATTCCTAATTGAACCATCAGGGAAATACACAGTCAGATCGCCTGTTTTTAATATATACATTGACACATTATAAATATTCTTAAGCTCCTTTTATTATATAATAATAATAATAATAATAAAATAAATTTAAGTTTTTTTATATAAAAAAATAATTACATACAATATTTAAAATTGATATACTATTATTTATTTTAGAAAAAATTGTCTGTTCTTTAGACATAAAAAAAGATAATCAAAAACGTTATATCATAAATAGATATTAATGTAATTTGACTATCTGTATATTTTTTTAGTTTCTTTACTTTTTATTTGATACACTACATCGAAACCAGACACTATATCAATCGTAATAATGATTTATGTTTAAGTTACATAGATTATATAATTTATACCCTTAGATAACCTTATGTATTAAGAAATCACCCTATGCACGACCTGAATATTTTGCATCAGATGTCGATATTAAAACTAATTCATCTTGTTCGATAAATAATGGCACCTTAATTTCTAATCCAGTTTCAACAACAGCAAGCTTAGAGGCACTTGTTGCTGTATCCCCTTTTACTGCCGGTTCACACTCAACTATTTTTAGTTCTACTTTATCAGGTAAAATTACACCTAAAACTTCACCACCATCATATATAGTAATATGAACATTATCATTTTCCTTCATAAACTTCATTTCCCATTCAAGTCTACTCTTTGGTATTTCTATTTGTTCATAGGTTGAATTATCCATAAATACAAGGGCTTCTCCCTCATCGTATAAGTATTGCATCTCTCTTTTATCGATGTGCGCTGGAATAACTTTATCACCACCTGTAAATGATAATTCATTAATTACTCCTGTTCTTAAATTTCTAACTTTAACTTTAACAATCATTTGTCGCATCGCAGTTTTGTTGTGTGATATATCCAACACAACAAAAATATTTTCATCACTTTCAAAGGTTACCCCTGGTTTTAAATCATTAACATTAATCATATTTTCACTCTCCTACTATATATTTTAAATAATAAATAAAATTTGTCAAATATTCAATTATTACTTTTCTTGTGAATCAACTACAACACCAGCAACAATTGTACCATGGACATTTAATAATGTTCTACCCATATCTAATATTGGATCAACCGCTAAGATGACTGCTAATAGTGGATAATACTCAACCATCCCCATACCAGTAAGAACTACAGCAATAGACATCGTCGCTGCTCCTGGGATACCAGCAATTCCGATAGAGCCCAATACAACAACTATTAAAAGAGATAAATAGAAAGATAAATCCATTGGAATTGCTAGCGTATTTGCTATCGCTATAACCACAAGTGTTGGATATACTGCTGCACATCCATTCATCCCCATATTCGCCCCAAAACTTCCAGCAATATTAGAAACATCCTTTGATATATTTAGTTTTTCTTCCATTGTTGAAATCGTAACAGGAAGCGTACCTAGGCTAGATCTTGAAGTAAAGGCTAAAAGTAAAACTTCTTTAATTGACATTAAATAACTTTTTAAAGTTTTACCAGAAAATTTTACAATAATTAAATGAATTATAAATACTAAGGCCATACATATGTAAAGAGTTACGATGAAACTTATCGCACCAACAAGTGATGTTGAACCATATTTTATAAAGGCATTTGCCAGTAAAGGTACTAAAACATAAGGCAAAAGTTTCATAATTTTAATTGTTAAGTCACGAATAATTAAATATAGTTCATCAACTAAACTTATTACATTCTTCACATCTTTACTATCAAAAGATTTTATTATTAAACCAATCATTACAGCGAAAATAATAATAGATAATAAATTATTCTCTGCGAAGATTCCAACAACATTATTTGGAATAATTGACTGCAACATATTTATAATACTTCCAACATCTCTAATTACAACATCACTTTCAAGTGATGAAAATAACTTAATATCTGGAAGAATTACTGTAACAGCAATAGTTACAAGTGATGCTACAAAGGTTGTACTTAAAAATACTAAAATTGTTTTAATAGCAATACGATTAAAATTTTTATTAGCTGATATTACAACTCTTATCATTGAGAAAAAAACAAGAGGAAGTACTACAAGTTTGAGCAAGCTCATAAAACTATTTCCAAATAACCCATACCAACTTGAAACTTCACTTTGAGTGGTAGAATCAATTTTCAAAAGTGCACTTAATAGACCTATTCCAAGTCCCATTATAAGTCCAATAAACAATATAGTTGAATCTTTAATCTTTTTAGTTTTTAAATAATATATAGTAACAAAACTAAAAAACATCAAAAGTAAAAACAAAAAGGTTTCTAATTGACCTATCATTAAATAATTTTTTAAAAATAACATAAATAACCCCCTATTAAAAAGCTACTTTAGCAAGCAACTTACTTTCTAAATTACAAAATAATATACTTATTTCGAGTAAGATAATCTTACTTTTATAAATATAAAATGTCAAACAATGTGATTACTACTTATCTTTAAACATCTTAGTAATCTGAGAAAGATCTCCAGACTGTGCTAAAGACATCATTTGTTTCATACCTTTTTTTGTTTTTTCAAATTGATTTACGAGTTGTCCAACATCTTTACTACTAACCCCACTACCTTTTGCAATTCTATCTTTTCTACGACTATTTAATATTGAAGGATCTTTTCTTTCTTCTTTTGTCATACTTTGAATAATTGCTTTTTGTTTTTTCATGCCTTTTTCAGCATCTTCATCATTTATTTTGTCTGAAAGTTGACTAAATCCTGGAATCATTTTCATTAAGCCTCCAATTGGACCCATTTTAGAAACTTGTTCAATCTGCTTTAACATATCATCCATGGTGAATGTTCCATCCATCATTTTTCTAGCTGCTTTTTCTGACTCTTCAATATCAATTTTTTCTTGAGCCTGCTCAACAAATGAAACTATATCACCCATCCCTAATATTCTATCAGTCATTCTCTCAGGATAAAATAACTCAATATCACTTATTTTTTCACCTACACCAACAAAATAAACTGGAACATTAGTTAAAGAAAGAACAGATAGCACTCCTCCACCTTTAGCATCTCCATCAAATTTTGTTGCAACTAAACCCGTTATTTCTAGTTGTTCATGGAAATTTTTCGCAACATTTACGATATCTTGTCCAGTCATCGCATCAACTGTAAGTAAAATCTCATCTGGATTTACTAAATTTTTTATGTTTTTTAACTCATTCATTAATTCTTCATCAATATGAAGTCGTCCCGCAGTATCAATAAAAACACAATCATAGTCACCATTTTTAGCATAATTTAAACCTTTTTTAACAGTATCTAAAACATTACTTTCAATACCATCACTAAAAACATCAACTCCAATTCTCTTTCCAAGAGTTTGTAACTGCTCAATTGCAGCTGGTCTTACTAAATCGGCAGCAATTAGCAGTGGCTTTTTTGAATTTTTTTCTTTAATTAAATTAGCAATCTTTGCAACCGACGTTGTCTTACCTGTCCCTTGTAATCCAACAAACATTACTATTGATTGTTTATTATCATCTAATGTAAATACTCTACCTTCTCCACCTAAAAGTTCAACCATCTCATCATGAACTAACTTAACAACCATCTCAGAAGGATCAACTTTTGATAAAACGTCCATTCCTTTTATTTTATCTTTAACATTCTCTAGGAAATTCTTAACAACACGATAATTAACATCAGCTTCTAATAAAGCTACACGTATATCTTTTAACATATTATCCATGTTTTTTTCTGATAATTTACCCTTACCAGTTATATCTCTAAATGTCTTACTTAATTTTTTACTTAATGAATCAAAAGCCATATATAACACCTCATTTCTCTATTATTTTATCATAAAAAAATACACATAAAAAGTGAATACTAAATGAAATAACTTTTTTCTATCATATAAGAATTTAGTATTTTCAAATGCATTCACTTTTTAAATTATTTTATTTGTTTTGCAACTTCATCCGCAAAATTTTCTTCTTTTTTCTCTATACCTTCACCAACAGCATAACGTACAAACGATATAACTTCAGTTTTAGCATCTTTCAAAATATTTTTTACCTTTTCACTGGTATTCTTAAAGAAAACTTGATCAACAAGACACATGTCTTGAAGAGCTTTACCTACACGACCTTCAATTGCACCAGTAATTACTTTCTCTGGTTTACCTTCAAACTGTGGATCATTTTTTGTAATTTCTGTTTGAATTGAGCGTTCATGTTCTACAATTTCACTTGGCATATGATCACGAGATACATATTGCGGACTCATTGAAGCAATTTGCATCGCCATATCTTTTGCCAATTCATCACTTGCAACATCCTTTAAAATTACGCATGCACTTATTTTTCCACCCATATGCACATATGAACCAAATGTGTCATTTGTATTTTTTGTCATTATTTCAAAACGACGAAGGGTAATTTTTTCACCAATAGTTGCAGTAGTATCTACCAAAACATCAGCAAGTTGTTTACCATTAACTTCTATTTTTAAAGCTTCATCCATTGTACTTACATTAGAATCAAGTAATGCATTAGCAACAGTATCTAGTAAACTTAAGAACTGTTCATTTTTAGCAACAAAGTCAGTTTCAGAGTTGATTTCAACTAAGCAAGCTTTATCACCCTTTACTACAACTTTTGATAAACCTTCTGCAGCAATTCTATCAGCCTTTTTAGCTGCTTTAGAAATACCTTTTTCTCTTAACCAGTCAATAGACCTTTGAATATCTCCATCACACTCTGTTAGAGCTTTTTTACAGTCCATCATCCCAGCACCAGTAATACCTCTAAGTTCTTTAACTTGTGCAGCAGTAATAGCCATATTACTCACCATCCTTTACTATAGTTTTAGCAGCAGCTTCTGCTTCTTTATCAGCATTAGATTTTCTTCCACGCTTTACAGCAGGAGTCTTTTCAGCTGTATCACTTGTTTCCACTACTTCTTTTTTTACAACTTTTTCAACACTTTGTACTTCTTTTTTAACTTCTTGTACAGCTTTTACTTCTTCTGTTTTATTAGTATCGTTTGAACCTGTTGTATTTCTTTTATCATCGTATCTTCTATTGATAAATCTACGATCTCCACCTTGATTACGTTTGTTTCTTCTTTCTTCCATTCTTTGACGACGACGACGCTCATTTTCAGCTGCTTGTTCTTCAACATTAATGATTACATCAGACATTGTAATATCATTTTCTTCTTCATCTTGATAAGCAACACTTAATAAACCACCTTTAGCTTCAACAATAGCATCAGCCACTAAAGCAACCATCATTTTTACAGATCTTATTGCATCATCATTTGAAGCAATTGGATAATCAATTACATCAGGATCTGCATTTGTATCAATTAAGCCAAAAACTGGAATACCAAGTTTTTTTGCTTCTGCAACTGCATTATACTCTTCTGTAGGATCTACAACAAATATAGCATCAGGAAGTTTTTTCATTTCCTTAATACCACCTAAGAAGTTTTCTAATCTTGTTTGTTTTTTATGTAAAATAGCAATTTCTTTCTTCGGATAAACATTGATTGTACCGTTCGCTTCCATCTCTTCAATTTCTAATAATTTCTTGATCGATTTTTGAATAGTACGATAGTTAGTTAAAATTCCACCTAACCAACGTTGGTTTACATAAAAAGACCCTGAACGTAAAGCTTCTTCCAATATTGGAGCTTGAGCCTGTTTTTTTGTACCAACAAATAAAACTTTACCCCCACGTTCTGTAATGTCTTTTAAAGCTGCATAAGCAACTTCAATCATTTCTTGAGTTTTCTCAAGATTAATAATATGTACTCCATTTTTAGTCGCATAAATATACGGCTTCATTTTTGGATTCCATCTGCGTGTTTGGTGTCCGAAGTGAACCCCATTTTCTAATAATTTTCTCATTGAAACAACTGTCATATTTTTTTCCTCACCTTCCGTTGTTCTCCTCCACCATTTCTAACATCAACAACTCTCTATTGAGCACGGGTTAATGAATCCATGATGTGTGTATTTGATGCATTTGCACCATATATAAATTTAACATATTTAATACTGTTATACAAGGTAAAATATCAATTTTTCACTGTCTTTAAGCGAAAATCAATAAAAAGAATTTTAAATAAAGAATATACTTTAATTTATTCAACTTTTGATCTTGGATGAGATTTGTTTACAACATCCTTAAGTCGATCAACACTCACATGAGTATATATTTGAGTTGTAACAAGTGTTTCATGACCCAATAATTCTTGAACAACACGTAAGTCAGCACCATTATCAACTAAGTGAGTCGCAAAAGAGTGTCTTATCATATGAGGATGTAAACTCATAGGTAACATACACTGCTCTCCTGCATTTTTAACAATAGTTTGTATTGATCTAGTTGAAAGTTGCTTTCCTTTTTGAGATACAATTAAAAAACCATCATCTTTTGTCCAAAGACTTCTCGCTTCTAAAATATATTTATTTATAACCTTTTTACATTTGTTGTAAAAAGGTACCATTCGTTCCTTATTACCCTTTCCAATTACAACTAAAACTTGATTATCTAAATCAATATTGGAAATTTTTAAATCAGAAAGCTCACTAACCCTGAGACCACAAGCATATAAAACTTCGATTATACATCTATTTCTTAAATCAACTGGATTACTTAAATCAAAACTTCTTAAAACTTTAAAAATTTGTTCATATGATAAAAAATCTGGGAACCTCTTTTTAATTTTTCCAAATTTTAAAAATTGTGACGGATTATTTTTTAAATTTTCAAAACGACACAAATACTTAAAAAAAGATTTTAGGGCAGATATATTTCTTGCATAAGATGAGTCACTAAGTTTTGTATTTGATAATTTCCCCTGACGCAATAAAAGTACATATTCCAACATATGTTCTTTATTAATATTTTCAAATGAATCAACGCCTTCACTTTGTAAATAGTTAAGAAACCTTTTTATATCCCTATTATATGCATCAACTGTATTTTTTGATCCACTTTTGCCAATTTCATATGTAATCAAAAAATTCTTTAAAGCAATATCAAACTTTTCTATAGACATAATTTACTCTTTATTACTCTTAAAGCTTGTTTAGAATAAGCTTCCTTTTTTTCATTTTTATTAAACTCTCCATCAAGCTTCATTATTCCAAAATTGGCATTCATAGGTTGAAAACCACTTGTATTAGCATGAGTTATATAATGAGCCATAGCTCCCATCATGCACATATTCCCCAACTCAATACAATCTTCTCCCTTGATATATTTTGACATATTAATCCCAGCTAAAAGACCTGAAGCAGCACTCTCTATATACCCTTCAACACCTGTTATTTGACCTGCGAAAAACAAGTCTAATCTATTTTTATACTGATATGTTGGTAACAAGCATTTTGGAGAATTAATAAAAGTATTTCTATGCATTACACCATATCTTACAATTTTACAGTTTTCTAATCCAGGTATCATTTGAAGAATTCTTTTTTGTTCTGGCCATGTAAGATGTGTTTGAAAACCTACAACATTGTATAAAGATGCCGAAACATTATCTTGTCGCAATTGAACAACAGCATAAGGCTTAATATTATCTTTTTCTAATCCAACTGGTTTCATCGGTCCAAACAAAAGTGTTTGATAGCCTTTTTTTGCCATGATTTCAAATGGCATACACCCACTAAAAAAAATTTCTTTCTCGAATTTTTTTATTTCAACTGTTTTAGCATTAATTAGTTCAAAATAAAAGTTATTAAATTCTTCTTTGTTCATTGGACAGTTTATATAATCAGCATCTCCTTTATCATATCGAGATTTAAAATATGCTTTTGAAAAATCTATACTGTCTTTTTCTATTATCGGAGCCGCTGCATCATAAAAATACAAATGTTCTTCATCAATCAACTCTTTTATATTAATAGATAAACTCTCACTAGTAAGTGGACCTGTAGCCAAAATACAAGGTGAATCAATGACTTTTATCACTTCTTCATAAACAACTCTAATATTTGGATGATTTAATATTTTTTCAGTAACTTTCTTAGAAAATAGTTCCCTATCTACAGCTAAAGCACTTCCAGCTGGTAACTTTGTTTCATCCGCAACACTCATAATTAAAGAACTACACATTCTCATTTCTTCTTTTAATAATCCTACAGCATTTGTAAGAGCATCACTACGAAAAGAGTTAGAACATACTAACTCTGCGAACTTATCTGTTTTATGAGCTGGGCTCATTACTTTAGGGCGCATTTCAATTAATTTTACTTTGATCCCTCTTTGTGCAAGCTGCCATGCTGCTTCACATCCAGCAAGGCCAGCTCCTACTACTACAACCTCATTACTCATCTTCTGATTCTTTCTTTTTCTTTTTAGGAAATCTTGATTCTCCTTCAATGTTTTCAATGTGACGACATTTTGGAAAATTACTACAACCCAAAAAGAAATTTCCAAATCTACTCTTCCTTTTTAGAAGTTCTGAACCACACTCTGGACACATTTTTCCACTTGGTTCTGCCTTAACTTTATTTTCTTTTTCAATTTTTTCTGTATATTTACACTCTGGAAAATTTGAACAAGAAATAAATTTACCAAACCTGCCAACACGATACACTAAATCTTCATTACATTGTGGACATTTTTCACCGGTTTTTAAAGGTTCAATTTTTTCCATTTTTTCATATGCATTATCAACAAGAGGCATAAATCTTTTATAAAATTCATCTAAAGCATCAACATTATTCTCATTACCAAGTGCAATCGCATCTAGTTTATTCTCCATATTAGCAGTATATTTTACATTAATAATATCGTTAAAAAACTGTTCAAGTTTTTCAGAAGTTAATATACCTTGCTCACTTGGAAAGAACACCTTAGTTTTTGATGTCTCTGTACTATTATCCAAAGTCACATATCCTCGATACTGAATTGTATCAATTATCATTGAATAGGTACTAGGACGTCCTATACCTTCTGTTTCAAGCTGTTTAATTAACTTAGCCTCGGTATATCTCATTGGTGGTTCAGTAAAATGCTGTGATTTAGTTACTTCCTTGGCATCAAGCTTTTGTTTTTCTTCAAAATAAGGAAGTGTAACATCTTTACTGGTTTCATAATCACTATAAATTTTTAAATAACCATCAAAAACAAGCTGATTTCCATTAGCAACAAAGTCATAATTATTCTGAGAAAAAGTTATAGCTACAGTATCATTTTTCGCATCAGCCATTAAAGATGCTAAAGCACGAGTATAGATAAATTTATATAATTTAAACTGATCGGCATTTAAATATTTCTCAACAGATTCAGGAGTATTCTCAAGATTTGTAGGCCTTATTGCTTCATGTGCATCCTGAGAATTTTGATTATTACTTTCTTTATAATGACCTAAATATTTTTTTCCAAAATCATTTTCAATTTTCTCTCTTGCAGCATTTATAAAAGTTTCACTTAGTCTTGTACTATCAGTACGCATATAAGTAATTAAACCTTCTGTTTCTTTTTTTAGTTTAATACCTTCATAAAGTTTTTGAGCAGTCATCATAGTACGCTTGGCATTGAAGCCTAGTTTAGTTGATGCTTCTTGTTGTAAAGTTGAGGTAATAAAAGGAACTTTTGATTTCTTACTTTTAGTTTGCTTCTTTATATTAGATACTTCAAACTTACCCTTACAATTATTTAATACTTCTAATGCTTTTTCTTCATTTTCAATTTCAATTTTTTTGTTATTGAATTTCGTTAAGTTAGCTTCACACTCAACACTATCATCTACAAATGTAGCAACAATTTTCCAATATTCAACAGGTACAAACGCTTTTATTTCTTTCTCTTTATCTACAATCAATTTTAAAGCAACTGATTGCACCCTACCTGCTGACTTACTCTTAATTTTGTTTTGTAGTAAAGAAGATAATTTAAACCCTATTATTCTATCTAGTATTCTTCTTGCTTCTTGTGACTTAACTAAATTAATATCAATTTTACGAGGATTTACAAACGCCTTTAAAACAGCATCTTTAGTAATTTCATTAAATACTACTCTATTCGGCTGATCAATATCTAACTTTAGCTCTTGTGCTAAATGCCATGAAATTGCTTCTCCTTCTCTATCTGGGTCAGTTGCAAGAAAAACATTATCGACCTTTTTAGCTTTAGCCTTTAACTCCTTTACAACATCTTTTTTATCTTTACTAATGGTATATTTCGCCTTAAAATGATCGTCAACATCTACCCCAAGTTTACCTTTACCACTTTTTGACAATTCTCTTATATGTCCTTTAGAAGAAACAACTTCAAAATCTTTTCCAAGATACTTCTCTATTGTTTTTGACTTTGATGGTGATTCCACTATAACTAAATTTTTCATACGTTCTCCTTATCTATAGTCAATCATTGTATTTCTTACAATATCCTAATTTTTATAATCTTGCAAGTAATTTATAAAATGTTTTTAAAATCTATTATTATATTAGCACCTTGAGAGATCAGTAAATTACAACCCTCACCATTAATATCATTTATGTTATAAGGTACACAATACACATCTTTTGACAGTTCTAAAGTTGCATCTACTGTAATCATGGTTCCGCTTTTAAACCTTGCTTGTGTAACAATACAAGCGTCCCCTAAAGCAGCTATTAAACGGTTTCTCCAAGGGAAGTGATGACGTTTAGGAGCAACATGTTTAGGGTATTCAGAAATCACTAAATGATCACGAGCTAAATCATTAAAAAGATTTATATTACATTTTGGATAAACGTTATCAAAACCACTACCAAGAATCGCAATTGTTTGACCATTACCAATACAGCAATCATGAACAATTTTATCAACTCCTTTAGCCATTCCTGAAACTAATACATAATCTTGCATTAATCCTTTTGAAATTTCTTTTGTACAATATTCTCCATAAGCACTTACTTCCCTTGATCCAACAATGCTTATCGACGCCTTATTCATTAACTCTAAATTTCCTTTATAAAAAATTACCCATGGTGGATACTGTAGTTCTCTAAGTTTGCTTGGATACTCCTTATCAAAGATTGTAATATAATTTTCATTAATATGATAATTTTTGTTTGTACTGTTGCTTAAAATCTTTTCTTTTATTAACTGCCAATCGCCATTTGTTTCATATGCAAAACACGCCAGTATATATGATCTATTCATTTTCCACCTCTAATATAATTATTAACAAAAAAAATGATTATCCTATCATTTTTTTAATAATTCAGCAACTGGTCGATATGTCTTACGATGAATTTCTAGCACTCCTTCATTTTTTAAAGCTTGCAAATGTTGTTTAGTTGGGTAACCTTTATGCTTTGCAAAACCATATTTAGGGTATTGTTTATCATATTCAATCATACATCTATCTCTGATAACTTTAGCAAGGATACTTGCAGCAGATATTGAAATACTTTTTTGATCACCTTTGACTATTGGCATCACCGTTTTTTTAGAGTTTAGCAGTGGCATCGCATCAGTTAAAACAACGTTTGAGCTCAATTTATCAGCAACTCTACCCATGGCATTTTGTGTTGCACGATAGATATTCTCTTTATCAATTACCTCTGTAGATACAATTTCCCAATAATATTCACTAGCATCCCTTATGATAATATCAAAAAGCTCATTACGTTTTTTCTCACTTATTTTTTTTGAGTCATTTATCAAATCATTTTTATATCCTACTTTAAATTTAACACCAGCAACAACTAACGGTCCTGCTAAAGGCCCTCTTCCAGCTTCATCTATTCCAATTATTTCTGTATTTTCTTCCCAATAAATATTCTCAAATTTATTTTCCATCACAGAATTCCCATGTTAATTGACCAAACTTATCATCTCGAATTTCTTTTAAGAAAAACACTATACATCTTTCTAAATCAGGCTCATTATTTTTTAAAAGAAAATTTTTAAATAGACAAATATTATTTAATATTTTAAAATCATCATCTTTTTCATCAACATTATACCTTTTCATAATCAAACCAGGATAATTTAGTTTCATTTTTTTAATTGCAAAAATTGCGATATCTTCTAAGTTAACAACTTGATCTCTTATTGCTCCTGTAAGTGATAAATAATATCCTACTTCAATATCTTCAAATTTTGGCCATAATACGCCCGGTGTATCCAAGAGTTCAACGTCATTATTAAGTTTAATCCATTGTAAACTTCTTGTAACGCCAGGCTTATTTGCAGTTGCAGCAATCTTCTTTTTTACTATACGATTAATTAATGTCGACTTTCCAACATTTGGTATACCAACAACCATAGCGCGGATTGCTCTTGGTTTAATACCACGTGATATCTGCTTATCTATTTTTTCTTTCATTACATCCTTACAAGCTGAAATAATGATATTTGTAACATTATCACTCAATAAATTAATTGGAATTACTTTAATCTTCTTATTATGAAATATTTCTACCCATTTTTTTGTCTGTGTATTATCAGCTTTATCTTTTTTTGAAAAAAGAATTATCTTTGGTTTATTTTGAATAATTGATTCTAACATAGGATTGCGACTTGCCATAGGTATGCGTGCATCACGTATTTCTATCACCAAATCAACCATTTTTAAAGATGACTCCATCAAACGTTTTGCCTTTGTCATATGACCTGGAAACCATTGAATAGTCATTAATTTACCCCTCCAAATCTTGAAAGTGGATAAATAAAGAATACATCTTTACTTACTACTTGGGATAAATTAAACGGCCCGTAATGTCTTGAGTCTTTTGATCGCGGTCGATTATCACCTAGACAAAATACTTCGTCATTTCCTAAAGTAAATGGACCAAAGTCTTCTGTGAAGATACCACCATCTTTTGTAAAACTATTATAATAATCTGAATATAAGAATTTTTCTTCAATAATTTCTCCATTTATATATAATTTATTATCCTTATACTCAATGGTATCATTTGGTAACCCAATAGCTCTTTTGATGATAAAGTTCTTTTTTTCAACCTCTATTATTACTACATCAAAGCGATCTACTCCCTCAATAGTTTTACTAATTACACTACTAAACCCTATACTTTTATCTAATATAGTAGGATACATAGAATTTTGGCTTACTTTAATAGGTTTTAAAATAAATGTTGTAAATATTAAAACCCCCAGATAACAAACTGCAAAGAGCTTTATAAATTCTATTATTTCCTTTTTAATATCTATTTTATTTTTCATATACAAGACCTCGCTTATACATTATACAATAAATTATGACTTTTATCATTACAATTATGGATGTAATAACCTTTCAAAATAAAAAAACACACACTTTATCATTAAGATTAAAATGCATGTTTACTTTTTTATCTAACTTCTTTAATTCTTGCTGCTTTACCAGAAAGTTTACGTAAATAGAATAATTTACTTCTTCTAACTTTACCTTTACGAAGTACGGTGATTTTATCGATAACTGGTGAATGAATTGGGAATGTTCTCTCTACTCCAATACCACTTGACATTTTTCTTACTGTAAATGTTTCTCCAATCCCTCTACCCTGCTTTATAATTACTACACCTTCAAAAGCCTGAATACGAGATTTGTCACCTTCTTTGATCCTTACATCTACTCTAACTGTACATCCAGGTCTAAATTCTGGAATATCAGTTTTAAGTTGATCTTTTGTAATTTCATTAACTAAATTTAAATTCATAATTCTTCTCCTTTTTTCAAATATAATCTAATGTTCATAATCAATAAAATCAGCGGAACACCGATGCAATCAAGCTAGAAAATAATAACACATTTATTATCATTTTTCAATACTTTCTTTAATTTCCTTCATTAATATCTTTTCTTCATCACTAAAATTTCTATTTTCAAGTAAATCAGGTCTATTTAAATAGGTTGTTTCAAGTGATTTCTTTAATCTAAACCTTCTGATGTTTTCATGATGACCTGACAAAAGAACATCAGGAACACTCTTACCATTATAAATGGCTGGCTTTGTATATTGTGGATACTCTAATAGACCATTTTCAAAAGACTCATCCATATGACTATCTTTAGTAATTACTCCATCTATTAATCGAATTACAGCATCAGAAACTATCATAGATGCAAGTTCTCCGCCTGTTAATATATAGTCTCCGATACTAATTACTTCATCAACATGATCAACAATTCTGGCATCTATGCCTTCATAATGACCACAAATTATTATGATATCATTAAGTAAAGAAATTTCCCTCGCTTTTTTTTGATTAAAAACACTACCAGTTGGAGACATTAATAAAACTTTACTATCTACAGTTCTTATATCATTTAATGCATCAAGCATTGGTTGATATTGCATAACCATTCCATGACCTCCACCAAATGGAGTATCATCAACATGATGATGTTTATCTTTGGAATAATCTCTAATATTAATACAATCGATATTGATTTTGTCTTTAGCTATTGCTCTTGAAATAATACTAGTAGTAAGAAACCCTTCAAACATTTCTGGAAATAATGTCAATATTCTAATTCTCATAAAAGACCCTCAATAACCCTAACAGTAATTTCTTTATTTTCTTTACATGTATTAATAATAAAAGGATCGCAAAAAGGAATCAGTGATTTTTTATTATTAACAGTAAGAACTCTTAAATAATTACATGTAGTACCGCTTTCTACATCTAAAACTTCACCAATTTTTTCTTTATTTTCATTTATAACTGAGAATCCAACTAATTCAAAGAAGTAAAATTCTCCACTGGCAAGTTGATGTAAGTCTTTCTTATCGATAAAAATATCATAGCCTTTATATTTTTCCACATCATTTATATTATCTAAATTTTTAAATTTAATTAATAAAAACCCTTTGTGTTCTCTTTTACTTGCAATTTCTAAAAGGATTTCATCATTATCATTCATTAGATGAATTTTAAAACCAACTTTAAATCTCTCATCAGAAAAATCAGAATAACTTCTAATCTTAAGTTCTCCCTTTATCCCAAATGTATTAAGTATTTTACCAATTTTTATTTTATCCATACTACCTCCGAATTAATAAAAAAGATGCGTAAGCACCCTAAATTGACTCAAATTTAATATTAACCCTTTTGTTATTCAATCTTGCGCCAACTGAAACAACTTGGCGAAGTGCACTTGCCATGCTGCCTTTTTTACCAATTAAACGAGCAACATCATCATTACCTGCATAAACATGCAAAACAATTTCATCCTCACTTAAACTAGGCATTTTACGTATCTCAAGATTCTTCTTATCTTCAACAATAGGCATAATTAAATCTAACAATGTCTTTTCATAATCTATCATCTTAAATTAACTTTTTTTCTTTTTTGTTTTTAAATCATGATAAGTCTTCATAACTCCTTGTTTTGAAAGAATATTACGAACTGTGTCAGATGGTTGAGCACCACTATTTAACCATTTAATAGCAAGTTCCTCATCTACTTTAACTACCGCAGGTTCTGTTGTTGGATTGTAATAACCAATTGTTTCAATTGAACGACCATCTCTTGGAAATCTTGAATCAGCTGCTACAATTCTATAGAAAGGTGATTTTTTTGCTCCCATTCTTTTTAGTCTTAATTTTACCGCCATTTATACTTCCTCCTTGTATTTACTATACAAGTATACAACGACAACTAAATAATGTCAAGTGTTTACACTTTACATTATTTAATAATTATAAATTTTATATCCTTTGATCCTTTCAGTGTTTTCATCGATTTCTATTTCGATAATTCTATCACTTTTTATTTCATATAATCTATCAGATATTTCACTTACTTCGTATGATTCTGTACTATTTAAATCTTTATCTACATAATTACAATAAAAATTATCCATTACTTCGATATCTCTTTTTAAATCTTCATAAGCAGTTTTAATATTAATAAATACCATTATTTGCTTTTGAATCTGGTACTCTAATGTAGCAATCCAACTTGTTATTGTAAAAAAATATATTAAAAAAATTACCGATATCCATCCCTTTTTACTCATAAATCAATATCCTTTTAACCCATTGATTATTACGTAAAAAATTGATCCAAATGCCACCATCAATTATTTCAAAATATGCATTTTCTACATCTAAATAAAAAAGTTGTGTTCCAGGAGTTAAGTATATATGATTGTTTTTAAATACTAACTCCTTATTATCACTTCCCAATTTAAAGCTTAAAACATTATCTAAGATATTAAAGTCATACGCATTTATTAAGATACTTCTTATTTGAAAAGTAGCAATCTCATCTTGTTCAACATGATTTATCATTTTTGTTTTGGACATGACCCTAAATATACTTATCGAAATGGGAAGTAAAGTTGTTAAAGTAATAATAAAGATTAAAGCAGACATTATTATTGATCCTCGTCTATATCTGTAACTTCTTCCCACTTGTATGTACACACCCTTCTATTAGCCAGTATATTAATATATTCTCTATCAATATCTTGTGTAACTTCTTTTAAATATGATATTTTTTTTAATCTGTGCTGATAAAACATATGAATTAAAGATACCGATGATATTACAATTACCATTGCTAAAAACGCATCGATAATAACAGAACCTAATTTATTTTTTTTCAAGACGACCACCCCCTAAATGACTTGTTAATGTTGTATTATTTATTTTGAAAGTTTGTGATTGTCTAACATTTCCTGAAGTATTAAAATATACTAATACCGACCCATATTCTAAAACTTCTTCATCTCTTGTAGATATAGCCAATGATTGTTTATAAAAATAATCACTTATAAAAATATAACTTTCAAAATTTAATTTTGGTATTTTAACCACCATACTATAAAAAACACTTATAAAAATAATACATAAAGAAACTTCTATTAGTGAAAAACCTCTATTCAATAAACGCTTGTCCATCGCTTATACCAATAGAATTTCCACTATTACATTTTGTTTGTGACTCATTTAAAAATCCTTCATTAACTAAATCTTGAATGGATGATGGAAAGACATCATTACTTAATTTATACTGTAATATTGCAGAATCTACAACCTTTACAAGGGCATCACATCCTTTTTTATCAACGGTTTTAATAACCTTTTGAATATTTGGAACTGCTAATAAAAATAGAATTGATAGAATAATAAGTACTATCATCATTTCTAATAAAGTAAAACCTTTTTTCATAATATAACCTATATGGATATTTTAATCACCATATTTTCCCTTTCATATTTGACTCATAATCGATAATGGTAAAATCAATATTTGATATACAAAAATCAATATTATACCAACTACTGAATACGTAAATAATTGTAATAATTTAGTAGTAACTCTTATTCTCTTTTTAATCTTTTCATGAGATAGCTTAATATAACTATCAAGAGTTTTTTCCATTGACGAAGAATGAATAGCAATAGTCATAAATCTTTGTAGAGAATAATCTAAGTAAATACTTTTTATAGCATCTTCCATCGAGTTTCCACATAATAGATTTTCATCTATATCTTCGGCTAAAAATATTATTAATGGCTTGCGACTTAATTTTTTTAAGATAGTAATTGTTTCTTTTGTTTTACAGCCTATTGATGAGCAATGATAAAAATATCTTGCAAAGTTAGAGCTAACCCACTGTTTAAAAAGTTTTATTTTTAAATACCTATTAACAAACTTATAAAATGAAACTTGATATTTTTGCCTTGTAAAAAAGAATAAAGAAATTATCAAAATAACTGATAAAAACATTACCATTTTAATAATAAGAAGAGAAACAATTCTAAAATTTATAAGGTAAGTAGAATCTGATTTAAAATCATCTATTAGTCTTATCAATATTGGAAGACATACATCAATAAATATAAATAGGCCAATAGTAGTTATAAAGAAGAGAAAAACAGGATATATTAATGACTTTTTTAGAACTTCTTTCTCTTTTTTTTCCTCATTATATATTTTTGAACATAAAACTAAACTGTCTTTAAAAGATAAAAATTCAATAAAAGAAAAAAAATCATTACGATACTCTTTTGGACATACACTCTTCATTACTTTAATCATATCTTCTCCTAATCTTAAGCGACAAAGAACATTATTAATAATTCTAACATTTCTACTATCAGCAACTATTCTAAGAGAATCAATAAAAGTAAATCCATGGCTCATCAATGAAGACAGATCATCAACATCTTCTTTACTCATCAAATTCTTCTTGAATATCGTCGTATGAAATGATTCCTTTACTGAGAGCTTTTTTAACTTCTTCATTGATTGATGAAAACTCCTCAGATAATTTTTTATTTGCAAAATAATAAACCAACTCCTTTCTATCCATTTTTTCATATACTGCAACCTTATTTATTTTATCTGTACTTAAAAGGAGTCTTTGGTTAGTAATCCCTTTTAAGACATCCTGCAATTGATTTCGTTGTACTCCCAACTCAACTAATCTTTCAATAGCTAAAACACAACTTGATGAGTGAATGCTTGTCAAAACTAAATGACCTGTTAAAGCACATCTAACAGCCATTGTTGCAGCGTCCTCATCTCTAATTTCTCCAATCATGATAACATCAGGAGCATGCCTCATTAGCTGTTTAATACCACTAGCATAATCCATATGTTGTTTTTCATTAATCTGTATCTGCACATAATTTTGAGAGTATACTTCAATTGGATCTTCTAAAGTAAATATTTTTTTACTTTTCATCTCATTTAAAATAGTATACAAAGCAGTTGTTTTACCAGAACCTGTTGGACCAGAAAATACAAACAAACCACTTTTGTTAAGAGGGATTTTCCTAAAGTAATGAATCATTTGAAGCGATTGACAAAGATCATCCACACTATAATTATTAGTATTTGATAGCACTCTTAATACCCCTGTAGTAAGTTGATAAGTATTCACGCTTGCAAATCTTAAAGAAACCATTATCTTATCAATTTCTATCTCAAATTGTCCTGTTTGAGGAAGTGTAATATTTCCAACATCTAAGTTCGAACGATATTGCAGATATCTAAAAAAACTTTCATCATTACTTTTTGTTTTGATATTTACCAATTTGTTTTTTATTTTCATTTCAATAATAACCTCATCATTCTTTAAGGTAAAGTAAACATCACTTACTCCATAATGAAGAGCTGCTCTAATAATTTCAACTAATCTTTTTTCCATATTTTTTTCTCCTGATATATTGTTATTAAAAATTATAATATTCCTAAAAAAAAATAGTACTCGACTATTTTTTAAAAATACGGATTAAATTTTTTTTCAGTTTTTACATCAGATATATCTCCATGTCCTGGATATATAAGTAGATCATCATTAAATTTTTTAAACTCAGAAATAGTGTTTAACATTTCCATTTCATTACCACCCCAAAGATCAACTCTACCAATACTGCTTTTAAATACCACATCTCCTGTAAATAATATATTTTCTATTTGTATGATTGTTGATCCTTTTGAGTGCCCTGGAGCGCTTTGACAAAATAGTTTGAAATCTCCAATTGATAATTCTCCCATTGTTAAAGCAACTGGCTTCCTTTTAATTGATCCACTTTGATCACCTAAAGAATTTATTGATTTATCTTGAATTAATGGATAATCCTTAGGATTCACATATACATCACACTTAAATTCATCGCATACCTTATCAACTGCTCCTATGTGATCAAAGTGTCCATGTGTTAAAATAACCCCTAAAACTTTCTCATCTTTTCTTATTTCTTTTATTATTTTTTCTTCTTGGGCTCCAGGATCTATTATCAAAACTTCTTTATTTTGTTTTAATATATAACAGTTAACTTGATATAGTCCTACACTTAACATTTTTACTTCCATTATTTACTCCAATCTAGAAAAAAAGGCTTAATTGCCTTTTTATTTTTTTTCTTTATGTAAAGTTTTTTTTCTACAAACATTACAATACTTTTGAATTTCCATTTTTTCTACTTGTTTACGTTTGTTTCTAGTACCAATATAGTTTTCTTCCCCACATTCAGAACACTTAAAAGTAATATTCTCTCTTGCCATGACAATTCCTCCTAACAATGCTAATTTAGTATACCATAACTTTTTTAAAAAACCAATACCTTTATATACTCTTATATAAAAAATAGAATTTTTGAATAATTAAAAAACTATATGTTTTTAATACGTGTTATAATCTAATTGTTAGGAGTCAAAGTATGAAAAGAGAAAAAACCAAAGCTATTTACGTAGGAAACATTCAAATTGGAGGACAAAATAAATGCATAATCCAATCAATGACAAATATTCCGACTAAAGATATTAAAAATGTAGTTGAACAAATAAATGATTTACAAAAAAATGGTTGTGAAGTTGTGCGTCTTGCTATTCTTGATAAAGAGGATGCATATGCAATTAAAATTATAAAGGATAAAGTTAGTATCCCTCTTGTTGCCGATATTCACTTTAACGCTGAACTTGCAATAATTGCTGTTGAGAGTGGAATTGATAAAATTAGAATAAATCCTGGTAATATCGGAGATAAAGAGAAAATAAAACTAATTGTTGATGCTTGTAAAGATAAAAACATTCCAATTAGAATTGGAATAAACTCTGGGTCTTTGGAAAAAGAAGTATTAGAGATTTTCAAAAAACCATGTCCTGAAGCTATGATTCATAGTGCTGAAAAACACATAAAGATTCTAGAAGATTTAGAATTTTATGATATTTGTTTATCTTTTAAGTCAAGTAGTGTCCCTTTGACAATAGATACATATAGACTAGCATCAGAAAAATTTGATTATCCATTACACTTAGGAGTTACAGAGGCTGGCACCTATAATTTGTCATCAATAAAGTCAAGTGCTGCACTTGGCGCACTACTGCATGATGGTATTGGTGATACGATAAGAATTTCAGTAAGTAGTAATCCTATAAAAGAAATATCTATCTGTAAGAATTTACTAAGAAATTTTGATCTTGTTGACGATGTACCTAATTTAATATCATGCCCTACTTGTGGAAGAATTCAATATGAAATGCTTCCAATTGTTGATGAAATCGAAGAATTTCTTGCTACATTAAAATGTGATATTGAAGTTGCAATTATGGGCTGTCCAGTTAATGGACCACAGGAAGCTTCTAGGGCCGACATTGGAATAGCTGGTGGTAAAAATAGTGCAACAATATTTAAAAAAGGCAAATTATTTAAAATTGTTGATCAAAAAAATCTTGTTTTTGAACTAAAAAAAGAAATATTAGAGATGTGTAAGGATAGGCAAAATAATGACAAATAAAGTACAGATGATTGTATCCGATTTAGATGGTACCCTTTTAAATTCCAGAGGTTCTCTTACAAAAAATACTATCGATGCCTTAATAAAAATTCAAAAAACAGGTGTAAAACTTGTATTATGTACTGGAAGACCTTTTTACAGTTGCAAAGATATCACTAATTCATTGAAACTTAAAGAATATCAAGGAGCATTCATCGGGCTTAATGGACAATATTTATATGATTATAAAATTAATAAGTCATTTGAAGAAAAAATGCTGAATTATGATCAATTAAAAGAAATATATAAGATTGCAATAAATTCTGGTGCATATTCAATGGAATTTTATCAAGATGGTAAAATTTTTGTATTATTTAACAATAAACATTTTTTATCATTTATAATTTCAATTTTGTATAGTTTAAGATCACTGATACATCAAAGTAAAAAATACAAAGTTAAATTCATCAAAAAGATACCAGAAAATATACAAGCACCTAAGGTTTGTTTTTTAGGTAAGAACACTGACCTTTCAAAGATTATCAATCAAATTAGTAAAAAGAAAGAATTATGTTCATACTTAGTTAATCCAAATTGGCTAGAAATATTAAACGATGGTATAAGTAAAGGAAATACATTAAGCAAATTGTCTAATTTATGTAATATTCCTCTTGAAAATGCAATTGCCTTTGGAGATGGTGAGAATGACATTACTATGTTAAGTGTTGTTGGTAAGAGTTTTGCAATGAAAAACGCAATGAACTCAGTAAAAGACAAAGCCAGTGAAGTTATTGGTAGTAATTCAAATGATTCTGTTGCAGAGAAATGTTTAGAGATATTAAAATTAAAATAAAAAAGGAGTAATTAAAATCTTCTCCTTAAATTATTTCTTTATTTCAAATCAGAGTTCTTTTCTCTTTGAGCTTTTTTATATCTTTCTTTCCTTTGAGCTTTGATATCATTTTTAATCATTTCTCTTCGCTCTTTTTGTTTAATTTTCTGAATTTGAGCTGCTCTTTTTTTCTTATATCCAGGTTTAACCTTTACATTCTTACGACTTATTTTCTTTGCTATTTCTTTTTCTCTTATATCATTTTTAGAAATACTCTTTAGCCCAAATTCTTTTAATTCTTTCCAAGAGCCATCTTTAAACAAGCGATGATTAAAAACAATTCCTTTTCCTTGCAATAATTCAATAGAATTCTTATCACTACTTTTATATAAAGCAAAACAAACACCGTCTTTTCCTGCTCTTCCGGTTCTTCCTGATCTATGAATGTAGAACTCTAATTCCTGAGGAAAACCAAGTGATACAACATGAGTAATTTCTCCAACATCAAGGCCCCTTGCTGCTATATCAGTAGCAACTACATATGAGTGTTCAGCTTGACTAAGTTGTTTCATTGCTTGCTTTCTTTGTCTTGCAAGCAAACCACCATGGATTTCTATGACATTATTTCCTTCGAGTCTAAGCTCTTTAGCAACAAAAGAAGCCTCATCACGAGTATTTGCAAAAATTAAGCAAACATATGGAATGAAACCTGGAAGAATAGACTTTAATGTTTCTGTATAACTTTTATGTTTACAAGGTATTAAAATATGTTCTATTTTAGGATTTGAATAATGGTCTTCTTTAATCTTAATTACTTTTGGATTCTTCATATATTTTTTCAAAAATGGTTTGAGATTTTCTGGTATAGTAGCACTAAATGCCATCATTTGTAAATCATCACCCATTCTGCCACAAATTGCGTCGACATCATCTAAAAATCCGTATTCTAAAGTCATATCTGCTTCATCAACAATATAAACAGAAGCATTTTCAACTCTCAATATTGATTGATTAAGAAATAAATCTTTGATTCTACCAGGAGTTCCTATAACGATATGTGGTTGTTGTTTAATAGAATCTGCCATCTTTAAACGATCCATTCCCCCAGTAATTAATGAAATTCTAATGTCTTTATTTACCTCTTGCATTAACTTTGCATTTTTATATATTTGCATTGCCAACTCTCTTGTTGGAGATGTAATAACAGCTTCTACTTTATCGCTTGATGTATCTATTTGTTGCAGTAAAGGAATTAAGAAAGAGTGTGTCTTACCTGTTCCTGTATCAGAAATCGCAATTATATCTCTTCCCTTAATTGCCATAGGTATCACTTCCCCTTGAATCGGTGTTGGTTCTATAAAGTTGTTTAACTCGATAAATTTATATACATCTTTATTAAAATTATAATCTTTAAATTTTTTCATGGTATCATCCCCTCTTATGCATTATACTAGTTTTATAGTAAGAAAGGAAACAAAAAATGAAAATAATACCAGTAACTCCTAGAGGATATTGTAAAGGAGTAATATATGCTATTGAATTAGCGAAACAAACAAGAAAAAATAACCCCGATAAAAAAATTACTATGCTTGGAATGATTGTCCATAATAAACACATTATTAACGCTTGTAAAGAAATAGGAATCGATTGTGTTGAGAGTAAAGGAAAAACAAGATTAGAGCTTCTAGATGAAATAAATGATGGAATTGTAATCTTTACTGCCCATGGCGTTAGTGATGATGTTATAAAAAAAGCTACTGAAAAAGGTTTAAAGATTGTTGATGCCTCTTGTAATGATGTTGTCAAAACAAAAAATATCGTAAAAAACCATATTAATGAGGGGTATAATGTAATCTATATCGGTAAAAAACATCATCCAGAAGCAGAGGCTATAACTTCAATTTCAAGTAAGGTTCATCTAGTAAGTAATATAAATGATCTTAAAAAACTTGATCATTTTGATAAATCGATGCTAACAAATCAAACCACAATGAGTATATTAGAAATTAATGATATAATCCAACAAGCAAAAATAATGTATCCAAATATAATAATTTGGGAAGAAATATGTAGTGCAACAAGAATACGACAACAAGCAATTAAAGATCTTAAAGATGTAGATACTTTAATTGTTGTTGGTGATAAAACATCAAATAATTCTAATAAGCTAATAGAAGTTGGTAAAGATAATAATATTAAAAATGCATATTTAGTTGAGAATGTAAGTGAATTAAAAAGTTCATGGTTTAAAGATTCAAAAACTGTAGCAGTTACAAGTGGTGCTAGTACACCAACTTTAATCACACAACAAGTAATTGATGCTCTTAATTATTATTCAGTACATGAAAAATTTTGTAGTGATACAATTATTTTAGATAAACTAATATAAAAAAAGTGTCAGTATATTACAACTAACACTAGATAAATTTAGATTCCATTTTTTTATCAACAAAAGTTAAAAAACAGTATTTGTTCACTTTTTTATAATTTATTTAAACTCATTGTTTTTTTACAATTTTACTAAATAGTTCTTTTAAATCTAGATTAAATAATTCCTTTGGTAAACCTAAGTAGTTACTTATAAATACAAATACCGTGATACTAATAATACCGTAAAAAGCAAGTATTAGTGCAGCAGTAAATCTTGAATACACAACTAGATTAATACCTATGTTATTTAAAATTATTATTGTGATTGCCATAGCACATAATGAAACAAATATTTTAAAACATAATTTTAATAAGTTTTTATAATTAACAAAGTATGTCTTATTAATACAACGAAGATTAAAGTATATTATAGTAATAGAAGCTAGAACGGTTGAAGTTAATGCTCCTATATATCCAAATGTTCTAATCATTAAGAAAAAAGAAAGAAATTTAATTATAAATCCTACAAGTAAATATAACAAACTGTTTCGTCGTAATCTAAGTGTCATCATCATAGATGTAGTTATTGTCGATAAAGTTGATGTTATCGCTATAGGACTACTCCACATTAATATAGTACGACCTAAATCTAAGTTATGATCACCATACATGATATAGTAAATTGGCCCAGCAAACATCAATATACAAAGAAATAACGGCATACCAACATAAAGCACAGTCGCTAAACATTCCTTAACATTTTTTTGCAAATCATGCCAATCTTTTTTCTCAAGAGAAATTGTTAAATACGGAACAATTCCTGCTGAAAATCCAATTGCTAAAACTTGTGGGATTGAAGTTATTTTGTTTGCTTGAACCTGCATAATCCCAAGGATCAACTTAAAGTTTTCATAATTATCTTTGGTTGCATTTACTGCATTCATAAAAAATGTATTATTAACTATACTCATACTATTCCCTAAAAATGAAGCTACTAAGTAAGGAAGTCCAAATAACAACATCTCTTTTATGACTTCTTTTTTTTCAACACTCTCCCCTTGTTGAGTCTCTGCATTTCTTTTTATTATTCCTATATGTTTTCGATCAAAAAATAAGTAGTATATAACGGCTGACAGCGCTGCTAAGGATGTCGATAATACTGCTACATAAATCGAGAATATACTATCAAACTGCAAAATTCTAACCAAAATAAAACTAAAAATCAACAATGCACTAACTCTAACAATCTGTTCAATAACTTGAGAAACAGCATATACCTTTAGCTCTTTTAATCCCTGATAAAAACCTCTAAATACACTTAAAAATGGAACAACTACTATTGCTAAAGATAGTAACATAAAAGTATTTTTCAACTTTTCAATATCATTTATTGTAGCTTCACTTCCAAGAGCATTTGATGCAATCTGAGATGAGAATAATATAAAGAAAACTGCAGCTATAAACCCTGTTAAAAGCATAATTGACATTGCTAATCTTCTTATCAACATTACAGTTTTATAATCATTCTTATTAGAATACTTAGCCACCATTGCAGCAATTGCAAATGGAAACCCTGCTGCACTAATATTAAGTAAAACTTCATAATATGTATAGGCTTGACTATAAAAAAACATATTGTTTTCTGTTGCTATTGCAGTAAATGGAACAATGTAAAACAATCCAATTGCTTTTGATATAAAGATACCAGCAGTACTAGTAAGTGCACCAGCAATAAAAGATTGCTTTCCCCTTTTATTCATAACTTCCTATTCCATCTCTTTCGTTATACTTATAAACTCACTAAATCTCTTATCTTCTGATGATAATCCATTCCAAGTTAAATTAATTTTAAAGTTATATGAATCTTTTAAATAAGTTTCACCACTCAAAACCAAACCTTTTACAAACCCTTCATCAAAATTGCTATTTGATGGAACTAAATTATATTTCTCATTATCTATAATTCCTATTGTCGGAAACACGACATCATTAAAATTTGAGTCTTCTTCTACAACCATTGCCTCAACATCGTACATTTCATTTCTTGGATTATCAATAAAAACATAGTAAAGATACTTTCCTTTTTCCGACTCTACAATCTCTACCTCGACATCAAAATAGTTAGAACTTGTTAAAAACTCTTCTTGTGATTCAATTAAATCATATACACCTTTATACTCATTGTACTGGGATAAAGACATTTCCTTTTTAACATTATTTGAGCATCCTACTAATAATATTAATAAGATACATATAATAAATAACCTAAATTTCATATTTCACCTCATGATTATTGTAACATACTTATAAATAATTTCATTTTTTTATTAAATATAGTTATCAAGAAAAATAACCAACAAAATATTTTCTTTTCCCCTTTTTTATAATAATAAATCTTTGATCAAAAGCATCATCTTTTAAAATTAATGTATCTAAACTCATTTGTTTTACTCCATTAACTTGAATTGAACCTGCTTGAATTAGCTCTCTAGCCTCTCTTTTGCTCTTAGCAATTTCTGCATTTACTAAAACATCAATCAATAATATATTATTGTCAGTATTAAATTTTATTGATCCAGCTAAACCTTGTTCTAACTCTTCAATTGATAAATCTAATATGTTACCACTAAAAAGTGTTTCAGTAATTTTTTTTGCCTTAATAACACCATCTTTACCATGAACATATTCAGTCATTTCTTCAGCCAACGACTTCTGAGCCAAACGTAAATGAGGTTCGTTTTTAACTGTTTCCTCTAATTCTATGATTTCAGCAGGTGATTTTAGTGATAACCTTTTTAATAAAGGAATAATATCATTATCGTTTATATTAATCCAAAATTGATAAAAATCATATGCACTTGTTCTACCTTGATCAAGCCAAATATTTTCTCCCTCACTCTTACCAAATTTAGTACCATCAGATTTTGTAATAAGCGAAGAAGTTACACCATATAATTTTTTATCACTGCCATGCATTTTGTGTATTAAGTCTGATCCAGATATTATATTACCCCATTGATCAGATCCACCAATTTGAAGCTCACAATTATAATTGTTATATAAAGTTAACCAATCTATAGCCTGAAGTATTGTATATGTGAATTCAGTAAATGATATACCCTTTGACAATCTTGATGCAATAGTGTCCTTTGAAATCATATAACTAATGTTAAAATGTTTTCCATAGTCCCTTAGAAAAGTTAAAAGATCAAATTCACTTAACCAGTCATAATTATTTGCTAAAATTGTATTCTCATTGTTAAAGTCAATAAAATTGTTTAACTGTTCCTTTATGCATTTAACATTCCTTTTTACATCTTCTAAAGTTAACAATTTTCTCTCACTTGTAGGTCGAGGATCTCCAATCATAGCCGTTGCTCCACCACATAATGCAATTATTTTATGACCAGCTCTTTCATATCTTCTCAGTAATATAATTTGTTGTAGATGTCCTATATGTAGTGATTCTGCAGTAGGATCAAATCCACAATAAAGAGTAATCGGATTCTCTAATCTTTCACATAAGGCATCAAAGTCTGTACAATCTTTTATTAAACCTCTCCATTTTAATTCTTCTAATAATCTCATTTTATTCTCCTCCTTTTAAAATAAAAAACGTCCTTATTCTAAGGACGTTTTCAACGCGGTACCACCTTAATTCATAACAATAGTTATGCACTTAAATTTTTAACGCAAATTACTCGTTTTATATTTTATATAAACTGCTCCAAGATTGTATTCCGAAATCACTTACCAACTCTTTTCATCAACCAGAGTCTTTCTACAGGTATTTAATTAATTACTATTTCTTTTCATTGCATTTATTTTGTTGATTTTCTTGGTGTATATAAATAACTCAATTCAATTTCTTTATCTTGAATTTCTTCCTCTTCAAGCAACATTTTTGTCATTACTCTCATAGAAACCATTCCCAAATCATAAGATGGGATTGAGAAAGAAGAAACTTGAGGACGCACCATTGAATTGTATTTAGTGTCTATAACACAAACAACTTCTGTTTCTTCAGGAACATTAATTCCATTCTCACTTGCAGCATTTAAAATTGCCATCGCTTGAGAATCTCTATTTGCAATTATAAGCTGGTGCTTATGTTGCTTTAGGTAATCTTTTAGAAACTCATAAGAAGTTCGATAGTTATCAGGTATTTTTAAATAGTTATTAAACTTTAATCCTTTATCTTCAAAGGCCTTATTTGCACCAGAAATCATTTGTTCTATTGCATATTTATTCTTTCTATCTTGAATTATTGCAATATCTTTTTTACCATTTTCAAGATAACTTGTAACTAAGTTATAAATGGCTTTTTCAATATTTACATAAACTGAACTAACTTTAGTATTTGATATTTTATTTCCAATAATAACAATAGGAATATTATATTTAGATAACATATCAATTTCATTTAAAAGAAGTTTATCATTATATATTACAACACCATCAACATTTGATTTTATAATACTCTCAACTACATCTTTAATTTCAGTAACACCCTCAGCTGTAGTGTGTAATAATATTTTATAATTATACATACCCGCAACAGCAATAACTCCATTTATTATTTGACCAGTATAGGTAAAACTAGCCTCTGGAATTACAAGACCAATAGTAGTAGTTTTTTGAAGTGCTAAACCTTGAGCAATAGCATTAGGTTTATATCCTAATCTTTCAATAGATGCTTCGACTTTTTCTCTTGTATTTGCTTTTACAACATCTGAGCCATTTATTACACGAGAAACCGTTGCAAGAGAGACATCAGCATCTTTAGCAACATCGTAGATAGTTACTCTTTTCATCACTCACCACCATCTTTTGGTTTTAACCATTTCCTTACATTATCAGCTAGTTTACTCGTTACATCTACAATCGCACTTTTAGAATTCTCGATTTTTTTATCCAGCTCAATTTTATCTGCAAAGCTTTCAGCACTTTGAGCAATTTTATCACTACCATCTGAAACTTTTTCCATAACTTTTTTTACATTTTCATTTTCAGAAATATTATCGATACCATCAGAAATTTTCGTTCCAAAATTCTTAGTGCCATCTTTTAAAACAGTAAAGGCTTCTTGTACTTTTTCATTATTAATAAGTTCGTCGATTTTTTCTTTACTATTTTCAATAGTTTTACTAGCACTTTCTTTAACTTCTGAAATTTTATCAGGATCAGTAACTTTGTTAACAAAATCTTTGATTCCATCAATTGTTACCGCAGCAACATTTGGCGCTTTTTCTTTACCTTCATTTTCAACAGATTTTTTTAAATCATCAACTGCTTTTTCAATTACATCAATATCATTATTCTTCATCTGCAATCACCTCATTCATTCTTTTCATTATATCATCTATATTAGTTGTATCATTTGAAAAATCTTCAGTATCTTTATTAACTTTTTTTACAAAGTAATCTTTAACAGTACCAATATTATCTGAAACATATACCCCAGCTTTTTTTGCTGCTTCATAACTCTTATCATGAACTTCATCAACAGTATGACTTAATTTTACAGCCGTATCTAACGGAGATTGAATCTTTTCAATGCTTTTTTCAACTAATGATAATGTGTTATCTAAACCATTAATCTTTGATGTCATTGCTCCTAATAATTTACTTACTTTAGAAAGGACAACACAAAGAAAAAACAATGCTATTACCCCTAAAATTGGAAGTAACTGTTGCGATAATATTCCTGAAGCCTCTAAAAATTGATCTACCATATTTCACCTCTATTAATCTATTTTATTAAACATATATTTATTATATCATTAATGTAAATTTTTTCAAGAACTTTGATAACGCTTTACAATTTCAGCCAATCCATAAATATCTTTACTAGACATAAATAGATAAACGGCCGGATTTTCTTTAACTAATCTTCTAGCTCCATCATCATTCTCTTCAATTATTTCTGAGTTTAAAATTCTCTTCTGAAGATATCTTATATCAATATCAATACCTTCTTCCATATCATCAATACTTGTAAAATCACATAAATATACCTTATCAGCTTTTAAAAGTTCCTTACTGAATTCTTCAGCAAAATAAAGTACTCTAGACACTCTATGTGGTTTAAATATTGCAACAATTTTTTTATCAGGATATCTATTTCTTGCAGCATCAATAGTAAAAGATATTTCTGTTGGATGATGTGCATAATCATCAATGTATACATTTTCACCAATTTCCTCAACAACAAACCTTCTTTTAGTACCTTGAAATTTTGAAATACCCTCCTCTATTTTGTTAAAAGGAATCCCCTCTAATATACCAATGGTAATAACACCTAATACATTCCAAAGCAAATGGCGACCAACAAGTGGAAGTTTAAAATGATACATATATTTATTTTTAAAATATAGATCAAATTCCATATTATTTGTATTTTGAAGATAATTTTTAGCTTGGATATCATTATTATCACCTTCACCATACCAATAATGATCACATTTTAAATCAAGTTTTCTATTCTCTTTGTCATCTCCAAATATAATCAATGCTTTTTTAATATTTTTTGTAAATTGTTGATAAGCTAAAAGATAATCCTCACTTGATTTAAAATAATCAACATGATCTATTTCAATATTAGTGATAATTGCATAGTCTGGATAGTAAGATAAAAAATGACGGCGATACTCACATGATTCCACACATAAATATTTACTACTTTTATCTATTTCTCCAGTTCCATCCCCAATGATATAGCCAGTATTAAAATTATAACCTAACATTGAGGCTAGAATTCCTGTAGTTGTCGTTTTACCATGGCTTCCTGCTACACTTATTGACACATAATTATTCATCATTTTACCGACGTATTCATGATACCTATAGCACAATACATCACTATTTTCCCTAGCTTTTTTTACCTCAGGAAAAGTTTCATCAAAAGCATTTCCAATAATTATAGTACTACCGACTTCAAAATCTTTACTATCAAAGTCATAAATCTTAATATTTCTATCAACTAGTGGTTTCTCAGTAAAAAAGTGTTTCGGTAAATCACTTCCCGAAACATCATTTCCAAGATCATGTAAAATCGTAGCTAATGCAGCCATACCGGTACCTTTAATACCAATAAAGAAAAATTTATTACTCATCATCAAATAGACTCATATTCCTATTACTTACAACTTGTTTTTCCTCAAACTTATTTAAGTCTAATTGTTTATCTTCACTATTCTTTCCTGAAAGCGATGCCGTTCTTGAAAGGATTTCATCTAATGTAAGATTAACCATATTTTCATCTTTATCATCTGCTTTACTTTTATTTAAAATTTTCGTAGGAAGACTTTCCTCACCATTTCTAGAGCTAATACCGTGCATCGGTGAAATAACGCTAGATTTTGAAGATACCCTGCTTTTTACTGATTTAATTGATAGAGCCTCCATATCCTTATCTGAAGATCCAAAAATTGGACTGATAACTTGAGAAAATTCGTATTCCTTCTTTTGGTTTGAATTTCTATCTTTTGACTTGAAGTTAACATTAGAACTTTTATTATAATCATCAATATCATTTATATCAAAACTAATTTTTTTAACTTCTGGTTTTTTCTCTTCTTGTGATATATTTATATCATTGTTTTTAACGATAACACTCTCTTTTTTTACAACAGGCTCTTCCTGCTTAACAATCTTTTTTGCTGGTGTTTTTTCTAAAACTTCTTCATAATATTCTTCATGTTCTTCTTCACCAAAAAGTAAGTCTAAAATTTTCTTTTTCATAATTTATCCTCCATCATCTATTCATATGTATCGTGGGCATCGCCATCAATTTCATCAGTTGTTTCCCCATCTATTTCACCATCGACATACTCGCCACCAAAATCAAGTGAGCCATTACCGGTTTCACTACCATTAACCATCATTTCCTCTATTCTACCATTTTCTGGAATCATAACCTCATAAAGTTTTAACTGTTCTTTTTCAAATTCAACTATTTCCTTAGCTGAATATGCTGTTAAAATCCTATCTTCATTGATTGTAACACTTTTTGCAATAGTTAACATATTATCGGCAATTCCAACAACTTCAGTTAAAGAGCCAGAAGCATAAAAATTCATATATTTTGTATTAAATTCAATATAAGAGTGCGACCTATTTTGATATATATTACATTTAAATTCAAGTTCTTGATTATTGATATCTACATATGATCCATCATAGCTCATTATAGGCTCAATATCATATGATTTATTTTCTGATTCTTCCTTTGTTAGAATAAATGGAATATTCAAATTCATAGCAAACTCTAAATTATCTTTTATAAAAATGTTATATGTTTTACCAACTTTACGTCTTCCAACACTAGGCTCTAAATAATATGAGTAAAAAGCTTTTTGATTATTTGCTGAAATAGCTTGAGTTTTAGAAACATTATCTAGCTTTTCAACTAATTGTCTTTCTAATAGCTGTTTATTTCCAGAGCAACCTGCAATCAATATTATCATAAATATTAACATTATTTTTTTCACGCATATCACCAACCTCTCACGTCTATATTTTAGCATAAATATTATAATTTGTACTATTTAAGTTTAAAAATAGCACGATAAATTGGCAAGTTTAATTGGACAAATTTGCTTTCATATTCACTTAAAACATCTTCATTGTGATCTTCTGATCTAAAATCCATCCAAACATCATCAATTACCCATCCACATCGACTAAACTCACACAGAGAAAATTCAAACAACTTCTTATTATCAGTCTTCATTATTATCCTTCCATCTGGAGATAAAATTCTTTTATAAGTTTTTAAAAAACTTTCATGTGATAGTCTTCTTTTACGATAACCATTCTTACTCCAAGGATCTGAAAAGTTTAAATGGATGGTATGGATTTCATTATCTAAGAACCACTGATCAAGATCTTTGGCATCAAAAGCAATTATACAACATGAATCACATTTCTCTTCTTTAATTTTTTTTGCAGCAACTGCTGCTACATTACGATCTTTCTCAACAGCAATCCATCCAGTATGAGTATGAAGTTTAGACATATTTACAAAATAGTCACCTTTTCCACAACCTATTTCCAAATGCAATTCATTTTTACTTAGAATATTTTTCCAATTTCCACAATTTTGTTGAGGATTTTTAATAACTATATCACTATTTTCTTCTAAAAATGGTTCTGCCCACTTTTTCTTTCTCATTCTCATTTTAATTTACTCCTTATTTTTAAAGTAAAAACCCCAGAGGGGTTTTTATCAGTCACGCTTTTTAAATACTCTTTTTTCACCTTTTTCAAACTTTTTTTCTTTTTTTTCTTTTTGTTTTTCATCCCAACCTTCAGGCTTTGGAAGTAAATCTCTTGCTGAGACATTAACTCTACCACGATCATCTATTTCAGTAACTACTACTTTAACGATATCATTTAATTTATAAACATCTGAAGGAGATTCAACTCGCTCATACGATATTCTTGAAACATGTAAAAGACCATCAGTTCCAGGAAACAATTCCACAAAAGCTCCAAATTTCTCAATTCTATTAATTTTTCCTTCGTAAACTTCACCAACCTTAGCCTCACGAACAATATTTTCAATCATTAACTTCGCTTTATTCAATATTTCTCTATTAGAGTGATATATAACACAGCTTCCATCATCTTCTATATCAATTTTCACCTGATTACAACTTTCAATAATTTGATTTATCATTTTACCACCAGGTCCTATAACATCTCTTATCTTATCAGGTGCAATCATAAATGAAACCATTTTAGGAGCATACTCAGAAACATCATCTCTTGCTACTTGAATAGCACTCATCATATTTTCCATAATAACTTCTCGCCCTTTTTTAGCTTGAGCAAGTGCTTCTTTAAATATTTCTCTATTTATTCCTTCAATTTTAATATCCATCTGTAGCGCTGTTATACCATTACATGTACCAGCAACCTTAAAATCCATATCACCATAATGATCTTCCATCCCTTGAATATCAGTTAAAATAGAATAGTGATCATCATACATTACAAGTCCCATTGCAATCCCAGAAACTGGTGCTTTAATAGGAACTCCTGCCGCCATTAACGACATAGAACCCGCACAAATACTAGCCTGAGAGCTCGATCCATTTGATTCTAGAACTTCTGCAACTGTTCTTATTGCATATGGAAATTCTTCTATAGAAGGTAATACTTGTGAAAGAGCTCTTTCTCCAAGTGCTCCATGACCAATTTCCCTTCTTCCAGGACTTCCCATTCTTCCAGTCTCACCTACAGAGTAAGGAGGAAAATTGTAATGGTGCATAAATCTTTTTTCTTCAACTTCAGTTAAATCATCTATTATTTGATTCTCTCCAAGTGCTCCTAAAGTTGTAACAGATAGAACTTGAGTTTCTCCTCTTGTAAATAAAGCTGAACCATGAACTCTTGGAAGTAAATCAACTTGGCTATCAAGCGGTCTAACTTCATCCAACTTTCTACCATCAGGTCTTATTTTTTCAACAGAAATAAGTCTTCGAACTTCATTCGCAACTATTTCTTTACAATATCCTTTTGCCTTTTTTAAAATTTTAGTTTTTTCTGCTTCTGTATCATAATTTTTTTCTTCAAATATTTTTACCATCTCATCTGTAATTTCATCTATCTTGCCATATCTCTCTAATTTTAATTTTATAGACACAGCTTCTTCAAGACGATTTTTACCATTTTCATCAATGATATTTTTTATATCTTGATCAATCTCGTATAATACAATTTCCATTTTTTCTTTAAAAACAGCTTTCGCAATTTCTTGTTGAAAAGCACATAATTCAATAATATGTTTATGTCCAAACATTAAAGCTTCCAGCATATCATCCTCAGACACTTCTTTAGATTCTGCCTCAACCATGTTTATCGCATCTTTGGTACCTGCAACCGATAGATTAATATCAGACTTTTCCATTTGTTCAACACTAGGATTAATGATAAATTCCCCGTCAACTCTACCAACAATAACACCGGCAATTGGTCCGTTAAATGGAATGTCTGACACCATTAGAGCACATGATGCCCCTAACATTGCAGTCATTTCAGATGTAACATCTTGATCAACTGATAAAACAGTATTTACAACTTGAACTTCATTTCTAAAACCATCTGGGAAAAGTGGTCTTATCGGTCTATCAATTAAACGTGATGTAAGCGTAGCGTGTTCACTAGGACGACCTTCTCTTCTTAAAAAACCCCCTGGTATCTTACCAGCTGAATATAGTTTTTCTTCAACACTAACCGTTAATGGAAAAAAATCTAAATCCTTTGCCACCTTACTTGCTGTTGCTGTTGATAAAACAACAGTATCTCCATAACGAACAAGTACCGACCCCCCTGCTTGTTTCGCAATCTCACCTGTTTCAATTGTTATATTTTTTTCACAAAACTTCATCTCAAATACTTGTTTAGCCATAATTACCTCGTCTTCTTTTATTTTTTACTTCTTTCATTTTAACATATTTATCAGTTGTTTTAAATATATTTTATTAAAGTGCATAAACTAAATTATTTTAAACCATAATTTGGAAATCTTTTAAAGAAATCAGTCTCTACTATAGTTCTTGCAACATTCATTCTTAAGATATATTGATTAACAATTTCAGAAGCTTCTTCCTCTGTATACTTATCAGTATTTAATGTTATTTTATTAGTTAAAGGATCGTATAAAATATCATTGGTATTTATATGACCATAACTATTAAAATAGAAACCTTCATAACTTTCATCCATTATATCTGTTCCAAAAACTGTTCTTCTATCATATTCAACATCAAACATATTAGCAAGAGTTGGTAAAATATCAAGTGTTGAAGTTCTTTTATCAATTTTTTCTGAAGTTATATCTTTACTCCAAATGAAAAACGGAGTGTACGCTTCTTTCCTATCAACATCTACCTTTAACCCCTTAGCATAATGATCACCAAATACAGCTATAACAACTTCATAATTGTTATTTTTAATATCCTCTACATATCTTTCTAAACCCTTATCTAAATCCATATTTTTAGCCATATAGCATTTAAAATTATCATCTTTGTTTGGATAAATATCATTTATTTTCTCATAGTATTTTTCCGGATATTCACCACATTCTGCTTTATTATATGGTTGATGACCATTGTAAGTTATAAAATATGATAAATACTTATCAGCCCAGTTATATATCCATTTAATTCTATCTAATGTAACAGAGTCTTTCTCAAGTAATTTTAGGCCCGTACCAACAATATCAAAAAACTCATAGCCCATATTAGGATACATTTTATCTCTTGAATAAAAATTTGCATAGTTACTATGATAAGCACTGCTATAGTAACCTTCTCTACTAAATATTTTAGCAAGAGTTGTCACATAGGAATTTTCATTGTAAGAGTCAAATGTAATTTCTCCTGTAGAAACCGGAAATAGTCCAGTATTTGCCATAAATTCAGTATCTGAGGTCGAACCATATAATAATGGTGCATTAAAATTAGTAAAATCTAAACCACTTTTTCTCATATTATAAAGTGTAGGAGTAAGATCCTTATCAATTGCAGCGTTCATTAAAGACTCTGCTTGAATAATAACTAAACTCTTATCTTTGAAAATACCTGTATATTTATTATCAGTTTTTTCAATCTTACCAATTGAATCTAGTACCTCTACAATCAAATCATCTTCTATCTCAAACTGTGAAGAATGATGGATAAATAACCTTTCTACACTGTCACGAAACAATAATCCTATCTTTCCAAATTTACCAACAACAACATTTGTATTTGGTAGGTATTCATAAAAATAATCAGATGTTGAATAATAATTTAATACTCCAGCTTTTTCTTTTTCCGAAGTAACAAGTACCTTTAAAGAAAATATTAACAACAATGAAGCAATTATTGAAACTAATCCACAAACTAAATATTTTTTATATTTGCTAAATGATATTTTTTCATTACTTTTATAAAGCATCAAAATTATGAACTGTAAGATAATAAGAAATATTACAAAAATAACTTTTGCATCAATAAACTCCATTATACTTGATGTCATAGTAGCCATTTCTTCTTTAGCACTAAAAGCTGTGCTAAATAAAAAGTACTGTTCAAAAGCATTGTAATAAACCTCTTGAGACATTAAGTAAATATAAATAATACTTAAAAATAAGTAAATTATAGCTTTATCTATTTTTTTTGGAAGAATTAAATTTAAACCAATTAAAAATAATAGAATAAATAAATAAAAGAAGTACGAATAATTAATAAAATCATTAAAAAATAAAACCATAAATATTATATTTATTATAATTATAAAATTTGTTGTCAATTTTAAATTAAAAAAACTTATATCCCTTACATAATCCAATACACTCAGAATTTTTTTCATAACCTTCCCCCATCGCACCGTGTTTTATTGTACCACAAAATATAAAATATTTGAATGTACAAATTTAAAGTATTAATTTGCAATAAAAAATGCATATATATTTAATAATACAATGCATTTTAAAATTTAAATTATTTTTATTTTCTAAGACCTAATCTCTTAACTAATTCACGGTATCTATTAACATCTTTTTCACGTAAATAAGTCATAAACTTTTTTCTTTTACCTACCATTTTCATTAGACCTCTTGTTGAATGATAGTCTTTTTTATGAATCTTAAGGTGTTCAGTTAATGTGTTTATTTGTGCAGTTAATACTGCAACCTGAACTTCAACAGATCCAGTATCTCCTTCAAATAAAGCAAAGTCTTTCATTATTTTTGTTTTTTCAATTTTTGATAACATTTTTTTCTCCTCCATATTGTTTTTAACTAATATTCCGAGTAAAACGATGAGGAATCGACAAACCCAGAATAAAGCTTTTTAATAATAGCATATTTCTAAGTATATTTCAACTTATTTTTTTAAAATAATACCTAATTCTTCTAATTGACTATCATCTACTTTCCCTGGGGAATTTGACATTAAATCCGTTGCAGATGAAGTTTTAGGAAATGCAACAACATCTCTGATATTTTCTGTACCAGCTAGAATCATAACTAATCTTTCTAAGCCAATACCAACTCCTCCATGAGGTGGAGCACCATAATTAAATGCCTCCATGAAATACCCGAATTTTTCGATAGCACTTTCTTTAGATAGACCAATTGCCTCAAATACTTTTTCTTGCATTTCTTTAGTGTGAATACGAATTGCACCACTTAACAATTCGTATCCATTTAATACTAAATCGTAAGCTCTAGAGTAACAATTTTCAGGTTCACTAAATAATTTATCCATGTCTTCAATTCTTGGTGATGTAAATGGATTGTGTGAAGAAACATATTTTTCTTCCTCAGGCGAATACTCAAACATTGGAAAATCTGTAACCCATAAAAATGATATTTTACTTTGATCAATTAAATTTAATTCCTTACCAAGTTTTAATCTTAGTGCACCTATTGAATTTTGTGCAACACTTTTATTAGTATCAGCCACAATAAACACTATATCATTATCAGCTAAGTTTAAAGTTTTGATAATATCACTTTTTTCATTCTCTGACATAAACTTAGAAATCGATCCTGAAAGTTCAGAGTTATTATATTTTAAAAATGATAGTGCCTTTGCTCCAAATCCTTTTATATACTCCTGTAACCTGTCAATATCTTTTCTTGAAAATTTATCGGCATTATTTAAAGATATCGCATAAATACTTCCTTTTTTACTTAAAATATCTGAGAACACTTTAAATTCAGTATTAGTAAATATTTGAGCAATATTATTTAAATAAAGTTCAAATCTAGTATCTGGTTTATCACTTCCATAACGCTCCATGACATCATCATATTTTAATCGTTCAAAAGCATCAAGTTCTATTCCCTTAATTTCTTTAAAAACTTTGCACATTAAATTTTCTACAAGTTTCCAAACATCCTCTTCATTAACAAAGCTCATCTCTAAATCAACTTGAGTGAATTCTGGTTGGCGATCTGCCCTTAGATCTTCATCCCTTAAACATCGAGCTATTTGAAAATACTTTTCTAATCCCCCGACCATTAAAAGTTGCTTATAAATTTGTGGTGCTTGTGGTAATGCATAAAAACTCCCCTTATGAATTCTGCTAGGTACAAGATAATCACGAGCACCTTCTGGAGTAGAATTAGAAAGAATTGGTGTCTCAACTTCTATAAAATCTCTCTCTGTTAGAAAATTTCTAATTATATTACACACTTGATGTCTTAATATTAGATTATTTTTAATTGGATTGCGTCTAATATCTAAATAACGATATTTTAATCTTGTTTCTTCTAGTGATTCAGTTTCATCAGTAATTGTAATAGGTGGAGTTTCTGCTGTGTTTAAAATAGTAACTTCTGTAACTTTTATTTCAATATCACCAGTATCAATTTTATTATTTTTATCTTTTCTTTCTAAAACTATACCCTTTACTTGAAGAACATATTCATTTCTTACTGACTTTATTGTTTCATTTAATATTTCATCAAATACAACTTGAACAATACCACTTCGATCTCTTAGATCAATAAAAACTAATGAACCAAGATTTCTCCTTCTTGAAACCCATCCAACAACCGTAACTTCTTCATTAACATTATTTATTCTTAAATTTCCATTATAATGTGTTCTTTGCATTTTAGTCTTCCCCCTTACAATTACACTTATGACTTTCTTGATTTACTTTATCATCAATTACTTCTATAAAGTTATCAAAAGATGCTGTTTCTTGACTTTTGTCGCAAGTAAATTTTATACTGACCACTTCATTTTTTACTTCATCCTCGCCGATTATTATGATAACTTTTGTATTTCTTCTATCTACGCTTTTAAATTGGCTTTTCATTGATCTATCTACTACATTTAGAGACGTTTTATAGCCATATGCTCGACAAGTTGTCGCTACTTGAAGAGCATAATTACCAACATCACCCATACTAATTACATAAATATCTAAATCATCATCTACTGCAAAATCCACATCTTCAGCATCGAGCATTAGCAATAGTCTTTCCAAACCAACAGCAAACCCAACTCCTGACATCTTAGGGCCACCAAAATATTCCACTAGACCATCATACCTTCCACCACCAAATATCGTTGATTGGCTTCCAGCATCATCATGGGTAGAAACCAATTCAAATACCGTATCAGTATAATAATCAAGACCTCTTACTAATCTGTTTTCTATTTCATAAGGAATCTCTAAATCATCTAATGCTTTAAGTACTTCCTCAAAATACTTAGTAGACTCCTTTGTAAGATAATCTTTTAAAATTATAGATTTTTTCACTTTTGGATGATCACAATCTTTTTTACAATCTAAAATTCTTAGTGGATTATTTTCATATCTTTTTTGACAATCTTCACATAGCTCACTTAAAAAAGGTTTAAAATACTCCTTAAGAGCAGTATGATAATTATTCCTAGACTCTTTATCACCAAGTGTATTAATTAGTACTTTAACCGATGATAATCCTACAGACTTAATTAAACTATAACCTAATGCAATTGTCTCAGCATCTACTATAGGACTTTTTACACCAATATTTTCAACACCAAACTGATGAAATTGTCTTTGCCTTCCCTTTTGCGGGTTTTCATGTCTAAACATTGGTCCTATATAGTAATATTTCTGCGGTAACTCTGTATTCGCATATAACTTATGCTGACAAAAACTACGAATTACGCCAGCTGTACCCTCAGGTCTAAGTGTTAAACTATTTCTACCAACCTCAAATGTATACATCTCTTTATTTACCATATCAGAAGAATCATTCTCTCTTTTAAAAACCTTCGTATCTTCAAATATTGGTGTTCGAATTTCACTATAATCATATACCCAACATAATTCATTTATGATTTGCTCTAACTTTTTCCATTTCAAAGAATCTATTGATAAAATATCATATGTCCCTTTAATAGTTTTCATTTTTACTTTCCTCCTTTAAAAAAATATAAAAACGTCCTCAATAATCTAAGGACGTTATTAAACGCGGTACCACCTTAGTTCATAATTTAAAATTATGCACTTTATTCATTAACGCAGATTCACGATTATCCCTACTACTACTTCAAGATAATTTCTAAAAAGTGTCAACATATTACATTATTTTAGAAACTCTCACCAATGTTTCCTCTCTTTGAAATTTTATGTAATTTGCCTCTTTATCTTTGAATTTAATTAAATATACTATTTTTACTTTAAAATGTCAATCTACAATATTTGCCTTTCAACAGATATTACTCCATTAACCTTTCTTAAATTTGCAATGATCAACCTTAAATGTTCAAAATCCTTTACAAGTACTTTCATCTTAGTGCCAGTAGTTAAATTTTCAGAATTTACAGTAGAGTGAACATCTAATAATTTAGCCTTGCACTGTGATGTTATGGTAACTAAATCAGTAAGTAAAAAGTTACGATCTTTTGATAAAACTGATACGTTTGCCTCATATTCATGCTGCAACAGACTTTCATCCCAATTAACTTCTAAAACTCTACTCTTAACACTTTTTACATTTGGACAATCAACGCGATGAACCTTAACCCCTTGACCTTTAGTAATGTAGCCTATAATTTCATCACCATACACAGGATTACAACAACCTGCAAGTGACATCATCATGCTATCAACACCCTTGACCTTAATACCTAGTAAACTACTTTTATTATTGCGCTTTTTTTCTTTTTTTCTTCCAAGTATTTTTGAAAGTGTATCATCATGTGTAACAGCTCTTTTTTGATTTGTTAATCTTTCTACAACATGTTGAGTAGAAATTGATTTAACTGCAATTGCATACATAAAATCAATATAGTTTGATAATTGAAAATGAGAAAAAGCTGACTCAATTTTCTTTTTATCCATGTACTCTTTATCATCAAAGCCTCTTTTTCTAAGTTCTTCACGAAGCATTTGTTCTCCATCTTCAACTTTTTCCTCGCGACGTTCGGCCTCTTTTTTCATTAAACGGCTTTTAATTTTACTTTTAGCTTGAGTTGTCTTAACAACCTTTAGCCAATCTTCACTTGGCCCTGCAAATTGTTTAGAAGTTTTTATCTCAATTACATCACCAGTTTTTAAAACTGTATTTAAAGGAACTAATGACTCATTAACAATTGCACCAACACATGAATGTCCAACTTCCGTATGTACTCTATATGCAAAATCAATCGGTGTAGAACCATTTGGAAGATCAATTACTCGACCATTTGGAGTCATAACATACACATTTGCTTCAAACATATCCTTTTGAAGTATATCCATATACTCAATCGGATTATTTTCATCTTGTTCGCTATTTAAAATGGCAACATCTTTAAACCAAGTTAGTTTTTCTTCTATTTCTTTTTGTTCTCGATGTTGATCATACTTTGCCCCCTCTTTATACTTCCAGTGAGCAGCAACACCCTTTTCAGCTATAGAATCCATAACTTCAGTTCTTATCTGCACTTCAAAGATTCTTCCTTCATCTCCAACAATTGTAGTATGTAATGACTGGTACATATTAACCTTTGGAACAGCAATATAATCTTTTAGTCTTCCTGGAATCGGACGATATTTGGCATGTATATGCCCTAGAACCTCATAACAATTTAACTCAGTTTTAGTAACTATTCTGATTGCTAAAAGGTCTAAAATTTCCTCAAATCTTTTATTTTTGGTTTTCATTTTCTTATATATACTATATAAATGTTTACTTCTACCAAAAATTCTAAATTTTATTTTATTTTTTCCCAATAAATCACTTATATCAGAAATCATTTGCTTAACTTGTTGATCCCTCTCAATCTTTTTAGCTTCAACAAGTTTTGCAATTGTATAATACTGTTCTTTTTCTAGGTAAAAAAAGCTAAGGTCTTCTAACTCATTTTTTATCTCACTAATACCTAATCTATGCGCAATTGGAGCATAGACATCTAAAGTTTCTGAAGCAATCTTCTTTTGCTTTTCTTCACTCATAAATTCTAAAGTTCTCATATTATGAAGACGATCAACAAGTTTAATAAAAATTACTCTAACATCCTTTGCCATTGCAATAAATATTTTTCGATGATTTGCAGCAAGATATTCTCTTTCATCTTTAAATTGGATATTACCAATTTTAGTAACACCCTCAACTAAGGTTGTAATTTCTTCATCAAATTCATTTACAAGTTCTTCTCTTTCAATATCACAATCTTCCAAAACATCATGTAAAAGACCGGCAGCAAGAGTTTTAGGACCTGCTTGTAGAGTTGATAAAATATAAGCAACATTAATGCAGTGAATAAAATATGGTTCACCACTTTTTCTAAATTGATTAGCATGCATCTTTTTTGCATATTCTAATGCTTTTTCAATAACAACTATATTTTCTTTACGATTAATATATTTTCTAACAGATAGCATTAAATCTTTTTCAGTTATTTTATTAAATGTTACCATATTTCTATTCTCCTCTCTTTTTTTAAAAATTCGAAGATAACTCTTCGAATATTATATTAATATGATAAAACAGTAAAAACGTTATAATCTTTTAATCCTTTTCTTCCATTTAATCCTTCTAATTCAATTAAAAATGCACAACCAACAACTTCGCCACCCATCTCTTCAATAATTTTAATAGTTGCCTCAACTGTACCACCAGTTGCTAAAAGATCATCAACAACAAGGACTTTCTGTCCTGACTTTATTGAGTCATTATGCATGTGCAATTCATTTGAACCATATTCCAAATCATATTTGTAACTAATTGTCTCTCTTGGTAGTTTCCCAGGTTTACGAACAGGTACAAATCCGATTTTCATATTAATCGCAACAGGACAACCAAAGATAAAGCCTCTTGATTCTGGTCCAACTATAACTTCTGCACCAACTTTTCTAGCAAAATCTTCAATTTGTTTTGTAGCCTCATAAAAAGCATCACCATTGTTCATCAATGGAGTAATATCTCTAAATAATATCCCATCTTTTGGAAAATCCTTTATTTCTGCTATATATTCTTTTAAGTTCATCTAAATTTAATATCCTCCATTCACTAAATTATTATACAACAATTTATGTATTTATTCTATTTTTTCAATATTTAAAGAAAAGTTTTCACTGCTATTTTTATAAATAGATGGTGTTAATGTTGCATATACACTTATCGTATTATTAAATTCTAAATTTGATAAATCAGAAAAGCATAAACCTTGCCATCCATTCTCAAAAATAACCTTTGTAAAATTACTTCTATTTAAAGTTAAACTTTTTATTTTTAATCCACTTATTTTAAATAATACATTTGGAAAGCCTTGTCCAAAAGGAGCAAGTTCACGATATTTTTCAAAACTATTGTTATTTATTAAATCGCAAGGGATAACACAGGAATCATCTTCTATATCAGTATCAAATTCACTAAGCAAGTATCTTTTTTGAACCTTATTTTTAAATGTATCAAATCCATCAAAACTCACCGTGCAACCAACCGCTTGGTTATGTCCACCAAAATGAATTAATTCCTCAAAATCATTTTGAAAAAAACTTTGCATATCAAACCCTAAAATACTTCTTCCACTTCCCTTATACCCTATTTCACTCTTTGTAAATACCAAGGTAGGACGATTATAGTCCCTTACAATCTTACTTGCAACAATTCCGACAATTCCCTCATGAAATCTATCATCATTTATGATTATAAAGGGGTCATTGGATATGTTTTTCTCTGCAATTGCAAACATTTCTTTTGTCATACTTTTTCTTTTCTCATTTACTTCATTAAGATTTTTAGCCACCGAAATAATTTCATTTTTATCTTCAAGTAAAAAATATTTTACAACCTGATTAGGATTGGCAAGCTCTCTTAATCTTCCAGTTGCATTTAACTTTGGAACTACTTGAAAAGAAATATCACTCTCTGTTTTTTTAGATTTATTATAAGAGTTAAACAATGCATTTATACTTAAGTAATCCTCTGTATTAATAATTACTAAACCTAACTTAACAATTATACGATTCTCATCCCACAGTTCCATCATATCACCAATGGTTGCTATCGATGCTAGTGCAATATGAAATGGCACTTCATTTAGTAAAAGCTTTGTTATTTGTAAAATTACCCCAGCTCCACATAATCCCTTAAATGGATTTTCCATAACTTTAGGGTGTACAAATATTTTACAATCTGGAATTTCTTCATACTCATGATGATCTGTAACTATTACATCAATTCCATATTCTTTAGCTTTTTTAAGTGCATCAAAAGATTTCACCCCATTATCAACTGTGATAATTAGACTATAACCTTTTTCATAAACCATATCTACAGTTTTTTCACTTAAACCATAACCCTCTTTAATCCGATCAGGAATATAATACCCAGTATCTATATCAAGTTTTAAAAGCGTGTCATACAATATAGTTGTAGCACATATTCCATCTGCATCATAATCTCCACCTATAAATACTTTTTCACGATTATTTTTTGCATCCATTATTCTTTTTGCTGCATCTATAACACATTTCGAATTATTAGTACTTAAGTTTTTAGGCTGAGAATAAAGCTGTTCAATCATCACATCATCACAATTATTATATTCTAAAACTTTTGACACTAACTCACATATATTATCATTTTTCATTTTTTACCATTTCCTTAAACTTATTACCTCTATCTTCAAAATTTATAAAATCACCATAAGATGCTGCAGCGGGCGATAATAAACATACCTTATTATTTAATTTTAACTTCTTAACATAATCAACAGCATCCTGTAAGTTATTCTTATATAAATATTGCTTATTTGTACCTGTATCATCTAACATTTTAGCAATTCTTTTACCTGATGCATACATTAAAATGATATATTCGATATCACAATTTATTAAAAAGTCAACTAAGTCACTATAATCGATTCCGCGATCCATTCCACCAATCAAAACTACACCTACATTATTAATAGATTTTATTGCACTAATAGTAGATTGTCCTATAGTAGAAATTGAATCATCAACAAATAAAATATCATTATATTTACCAACAATTTCTAAGCGATGTGGTAGTGGTTTAAACTGCGACAAAGCTTTTAAAAACATCTTTTCAGTTATATTAAACTTTTCTAATATTAAGTAAGCAATTGCAATATTATATCGATTATGTACACCTAATAAATTTGTATATTCTTCAAGATATATTTTTCTATCGAAAACTATAATTCCTTCATTAAAGGTATTATTACCTATAGAACACTCAATAACATTGGAAGACAAATTTGAAACTTTTATATCTTCGTTTATAATTAAAGTATCACCATGCTTTTGAAATCTGTAAATATTTTTTTTTGCCGCACTATATTCTTCAAATGTTCCATAATGATCTAAGTGTTCAGGATATATATTAAGTAAAACAGCATATTTTGGTGATACCTTAATATATTCTAATTGATGACAAGATATTTCAAAAACAATAATCGTATCATCATCTACTTTATCCCAAACATCAAGGCATGGAACACCTATATTACCAACTAACTCAACTTTTTTTCCAACTGATTTCAATATAAAAGCAATTAAAGATGAAGTTGTACTTTTCCCTTTAGTTCCAGTAACACCAATAATATTATCCCTGAAACACTCAACAAAAATATCTGTTTGACTTATAATATCTTGATTTTTTTTATTTTTATCTAATACAATTCCAGGACTTTTAAATACATAGTCAAATTCTTCAAAATCATAATCTCTACCAACACTTATATTTTTATCATCAATTACTACTTCTTTATCATCCATAATAGATATTTTTGTGTTAATGCAAAATTCTTTTAAAAATTTAAGAGTTGATTTACCCTCTTTGCCATAACCCCAAATAAGTATATTTTTATTACTTAATTTTTTAATCCATTTATCTTTTATTTCCAACATTGTAGCACCTTCTTCTTTAGTAAGTCTATATAATTCTTTTCTATTAAATTATCATCATTAAACTCATCACGATACTTATTTACATCAATGTCACTCTTAAAAATTTTCCAAGTTAGAGCTTTCTCAAGTATCAAAGGTAAATGAGAATCTGTTTCTTTTCTTTTTTTAATTGCCATATATATTGCTACTTGGACTTCTTCTCTTGTTCCAACACACTCAAATGGCTTATCAGTTGACTCTCCACACAACTGTTTCATTGTATCTATCAAATTCTCATTATCTAATAAATTAGAATTAAAAATATTATATAGTTCTTCATCATTTAAAAATGCTGCCAACATAATATAGACAAAAAGACATTTAGGACAATTATTACACCACTCTTCTTTCTTGCTTCCTATATTGCAACTTTTAAAGACTTGGTGATAGTTTTTTAATGTTGCAAATATTGAAGCTATTTGTAGTTCACTTAAACCCCTTAATAAACTAAAATATTTTACATCTTCAAATATATATGTGTTGATGTAGTTATTAAAATCTTTTTCAAATTCCACACTCTTAGAATACTGGTGGTTTACATCCATTCCATTTATTGTTGACTCGTTGGCACTAGACTCATTTGATAAACAAACATATTTCTTTTGCCACAATACTGCAGAAATAACAGATACAAAAGCTACCATTGCAGAAAATGGAGTATGACCATTTAAAAATCCTTTCTTGTTTAACTCTACTATTTTCAAATCAAGTCTTCTTGTGACTTGGATATGCCTTTGTGCATATCCTGCAGCTTCTACTGCATGGATAGCTGACATAACTTTATTTATTACCAAAGTATGATTTTGATCTTTAAAATCTTTTAAAATTTCCAAACTTACAAATGAATCTTTACCTCCTCCAACAGGAATAATATTTCCAGAATAAGATTGTATTAGTTCATCTCCATCTAAATCATCACCCAAAGATATAATATCCATTAAATTATCGACATCAATTTTAATGTTATTTATATATAAAAATTCTCCCAATCCATGATAGTAAAGCTTCTTCCACCAATTTTTTTTATTTTCATCTAAACTATAACCATGAATATATACCTTTGGTGAACAAGTAGCCTTCCAATAACTAATCATTTCAATCATACCTAAATTAAAAAGTAATTCTTTAATTATTTTATATGAAGACATCATTTTGATATCTTTTTTAGCAAAAGTGTATGAAGGATTAAATTTTTCTAAATTTATTATTTCAAATGAATAAGTTACAGTAAGCTCACTATCACTCTCTTGTATATCCATTCCATAATAATGAAACTCTTGATACTTATCTCTTAATAAATTAAAGTTCATCTTAAAATCCTCCAATATTATTTATTATATCAAAAAAAGACAAGATTAACTTGTCTTTTTAACCATTTATACCTTTAATTGTATATTCATCGATCTCTTTATGTTTATTAGTTTTCTTTTTACCTGCTTTTTTCTTTGGCTTATAATTAACTCTAATATAATACCAAACTTTAGGAGCAATAAAGATACTAGAGAATGTACCAGCTATTAAACCAACAAACATTGCAAAAGTAAATGTGAAAATTGCATCTGAACCAAGTAGTAATAAGCAAATTATTGGAAGAATTGTTGAAATAGAACTGTAGATAGATCTTAAAATAGTATTATCTAAAGCAGAGTTAACGATACCTTTTAAGAATTCTGGAGTTTGTTTAACATTGTTTTTTGTTGTAGCAAGATCTTCTCTTACCCTATCAAATACAACTATAGAGTTATTAATTGAGTAACCAATAATAGCAAGTATTACTGAAATTAGCTCTGTGTTAATCTCTAATCTAAATATTGCAAAAACCGCAATAACAATCGCTACATCGTGAAGAAGAGCAATAATACAACTCAAAGCATAATCCCATTTAAATCTTAGAGTGATATATATTAACATTGCAACCCATGCCATTAGACTTAAAAGCACAGCACTACGAACTAAATCTTTACCAACAATTGAAGTAACTACATTATCTCCAGGCTCTATCCCATAGTTTTCTTTAAATACTGATTTTATTTCTGTTAGTTTTTCTTTATCAAGTGCATCTTGCATTGTAGCATAAACAACATTATCTCCAGATTTTTGATATCTTACATTTGTATAACCAAGTTCCTCAAATTCCGTTTTTACATCAGTAACATTAATAACTTCATTTGAAGTAACTGTAATTTTAGTACCACTTGAAAAATCAATACCCAGTTTTAGCGCACCATTACCACTTACTCCATTAAAAACACCAAGAACAAGTGATAAAGATAAAATAGCCAAACTTCCAAAAATAAACTTTTTAGATAGTTTTAAGAAGTCAATTGAAGCAATAGGACCAAAATAGAATTGTTTTTGTCCTTCATCTAAGTTAGGAACTTGAGATTTTTTAACACCAAACCAAGATTTTTTATTATCTAAAGCTCCAGATTTTACTAGTTGATTTAATAAGAATCTAGAAACAAAGACATTTATAATAATAGTACAAAGCACTGTAATCATCAGCATTGTTGCAAAACCTTTAACAGCACCCGTTCCAAATATATACATAATTAATCCAGCGATTAAAGTTGTAAGTTGAGCATCAAAAATAGTAGACATCGAGTGAGACTGACCTTGCTTAACAGCATAAGATACACTATGACCTTTGTATAATTCATCTTTTATTCTTTCAAATGTAATGATATTGGCATCAACTGTCATACCTACACCCAATACTAAGGCAGCAATACCAGGAAGAGTAAATACAGCCCCCATTCCATTGTAAATCACAAAGACACTAAAAATATACAGCACTAACATAATACCTGCAATCATACCAGGTACACGGTACATGAAAATCATAAATAATATAACAAGAAGAACCCCAATAACTCCTGCAAAAGCCGTACTTGTAAGGGCATTTTGACCAAATTCAGCACTAACTACATTACTAGAAATTTCATTCATTATTACAGGAAGAGATCCTGAATTTATCAGATCAGCAAGTTCTCTTGCCTCAACTTCTGTAAAGTTACCTGAAATAATTGAATCACCCTCTATTTTTGAGCTAACCGAAGCTGCACTGATATATTTTGCCTCTTTACCATTTGTTTGATTTACCTTCTCTTTTACATAAGAATCGCCTTCCTCATAATCCAACCAGGTTATAAGTAAATTTTTTCCAGATCCTTTTTTTGATACTTCTTCAGTAATCTCAGCAAATTTTTCTTTATCAGCAATTTTTAATGAAACAACCGGTGATCCATTCTGATAGCCTAAGCTAGCTCCACCATCTTCGATAATCGAAGCATCAGCCAATAATTTATCATCAACATCTCTAAATGATAAATTAGCAGTCGCTGAAATCATCCTTCTTGCTGTTTCTTGATCATCAACACCAGCTAGTTGAACACGAATTCTATTCTCACCTTCAATGATAATTTCCGGCTCACTTACTCCTAAAACATTTACACGTTTGCTAACACTCTTAGCAACAGCAGACATTGCAGGAAGCTTATCCCCTGCTTCTAGTGGACTTACTTCATAAAGAATTTCAAAACCACCTTTTAAATCTAAACCCAAAGTAAGGTTTTTAGAAATCCCCGTTGAAAAAGAAGCAACAAGTCCTAAAATTACCAAAATTGTAATTATAAATACTCCCAATCTTTTTTTATTCATCATCTATCCTCCTGTAAAATAATTAAATCTATTTGTATATAATATATTTATATTCTAACTGCTAAATAATATATCATTTAGCACCTTATGTAAAGTTAAAACGCTAGAAAAGCCCTAAGAAAAATCCAGTACTAGCAAAAAATAAAGATATTTTCCAAAAAGATTTAACTACTACTTTCTCTGAAATCCCCTTAATCACAAATGCATAATGAATTGGTGTATAACTAAATATTCTTTTTTTCCTTAGTTTAACAGAACCAATCTGTAAAATAACACATAATGTTTCCCAAACAAATATTCCAGCTACAACTACAAAAACTAACTCTTTCTTTAATACCATTGATAAAGCAGCTAAAACACCGCCTAAAGCAAGTGATCCAGCATCTCCCATAAATACTTTTGCAGGATAAACATTGTATTTAAGATACCCCAGAAGAGCCCCTAACATCGTTGCAATAAAAACTGCAATGTTAGTATTACCATCTATAATTGAGAAACCTAAAAAAGGCAAAAAAGCAATAAAACTACAGCCAGCAGCTAATCCATCCATACCATCAGTTATATTAACAGCGTTACTAGAACCAGTAAACATAATTAATATAAGTGGTGCATATAAAAATCCCAAATGCAGTGATTTATTAATTATTGGAACCATTACATTTAATGAGGCGTAATCTCTATATACTAAATATACAATTACAGCCAATATAGTTTGTAAAAGCAGTTTATGAATTACACTTAAACCATGGTTATCTTTTTTAATTATAATTAAATAATCATCAAGCATACCAATAAAAGCATAGCCAACAAAAGCTAATAAAACAACTAACAAATCCTTTGATAAATATTGTATCTGTATAAGTATTGTTATGATAACTGGAAAAAATACAAATAGAACTCCACCCATTGTTGGAGTTTTAGACTTATTTTTATACTCTTCTAGACTATATTCACTCACAGATTGATTAAAACTTATTTTTTTTAAAAAACTTATATATTTAGGCATGAAATAAATAGTGCAAACCAGACTTATTATAAATGCAACTATAATTCTAAATATCATATAACTCCCCCAATTCCCAAAAGTATTATAACATATCTTTATTCAAGTTCAACTTCGATATTAGTATCTTTAGTAATAAAACTGTTTGTCGTTATGTTTTGACTTACAACACTACCACTTCCACTAAATTTAATTGCAATTCCACTTACCTCCCAAAAGGAGATAATATCCTTGCGTGTCCATCCTGTCATATCAGGCATATAAAACCCAGCAGTATCAGTTAGGAAAAATACCTTTTGATTTGTTACAATCGGAGAATATTCATTTGGAAATTGATCAATTACACGATCCCCTGTTCCAAGTACTGTGATATTAGCATTTATACCATCAAGAGATTCTAATGCAAAATCAACTGATTGATTTATTAATGATGGCATATCCTCAATAACAATTTCAACTTCTTCACCATCAGTTTCATCTTTTTGATTAGATGAATTTGTAATATTTCCATGCATTGCAACTTTTCTAAATAACGTTGTAATATGATCTGTAAAAACATGAGCATTTGGATTATAATCATCTTCAAATGCATAATAAACAATATATTGAGGATCTGAAGCCGGAATTCCAACAGCAACCGATGCTATGGTTTTACCAGAATCATAGTTTCCTGACTTTGCAACTACAGTTGTCCCAGTCTTCCCTAATATTTCTACCTCAGGTATTTTATATTTATTTCCTGTACCATCTTCTTCAATTACTCTTCTAAGTATTGTTTGAAGCTCTTTTGCTGTTTCTTCAGTAATTGGATTTCCTACAACTTCTCTTTGTGCTTGATAAATAACTTTCTGATTATCATAAGAATCAGTTATCCGCTCAACAAAATGAGGCTTCACCATTGTACCATCACTAAAAACTGCAGAATATGCTTGTAGCATCTGCAACATTGTGACAGTAGAACCTTGTCCATATGCTGAAGTAATCTTCTCTGATGGCCACTTATAATTTTTAAATCCAACTTCTTCTGGAATACCATCTGTATTTACAGGTTGAAAAAAATGAAATTTATCTAAATACTCCTCAAAAATATCAGGAGTAATAACTTCAGTTAAAAGTGCTGCTGTAACGGTGTTTGAAGAATAAATTAAACCATAATCATACTCTATCATTCCCCAAGTTTTATAATTGGCATTAGAAATACATCCAAACCCACCACTTTCAACACGATAAGGATTATTATTTTTAGCTTTAAAGCAAAAAGGACTTGAGTCTACTAATTTTTTTCCATCATATTTTCCACTATCTATAGCTGCTGCCCAAGTAAATGTTTTCATTGTAGACCCTGGTTCATACGGAAGTTGCGTACCATAATTGTTATAATCTTGCACATCTAATTTATTTGGATCAAAAGATGGATACTGCCCCCAAGCAAGTATTTTTCCACTATCAACTTCCATAACACTTCCCCAAATACGATCAACATCAAAGTTTTCTTCTGTTTCTAAGAAAGCTTCTTCTAAGGCTTCCTGCATTTCTTGATCAATAGTTAAAGTAACATTATTACCATTTATTGCATTTGTTTCATCAATTTTCATACCAGGTAATGTATAACCATTTTTATCAGCTTGATATATTCTTATACCATCTGTTCCAGATAATTCTTCCTCTAGTATTAACTCTAAACCCATTTTACCAACAGTACTTCCATTTTCATCCGATTGAGCAAACCCAATAGTATGTGAACTAAATGTACCTAGAGGATATATTCTTTGAATTGACTCAACAAATTCAATTCCATTTAAGTTGTAAGACTCTATTTCTTCTTTCTTTTCACGCGATAAATTACGACCAATTAATCCTAACTCTGTTTGATAAGTATCCTTTGTTAATAAAGCGTAAATTTCTTCTTCATCACCACCAAGTAAGGTTGCTAATTTTGCAGCAGTATCTTTAGGATTATCAACATATGCTACCTTACCCTTAGGAGCAAGCCTATTTTCATCAAGAATACAAACAATGTTAAACGTTTTATTATCCTGAACAATAACAACACCATCACGATCGTAAATAGTTCCTCTTTCAGCTTTAAGAACTTTTCTTTTAATGTTTGCCTTATTTGTATACTCAGTTAAATCTGTATTACTTAAAACATGTGTCTTATTTACAGACACAATAAAAACATCAGCAACTATAGTAATAGAAAATGCTAATGTCATAATAAAAATAATGATTAACATTACATTATTTTTTTTCATTTTATTCCCCTACCATTACGGTAGTTATATTTTCATGATTCATATCTAAACCATTATCTGTTGCAATATTTGTCACTCTTCCACGAGAGCTAAGAGTTTGAATTTCAATTTTAAGTGACTCATTTTGAGATTCAAATGACATGATTTCTGAATTAATTTTTTGTGCTTCTATACTTAAAGTATTATTAAAAGATCTTAAAAATAGACTCGAACCAAGAGATGCCATCAATGCTGTAACTAACATCAATACAGTTAATCCTTCTAAACTTAATTTTCTTTTTCTGCTTTTAATTTTATTGTTTCTACTTTTTTTCATTTTTTTCTCCTCATAATAACTCTAAGTTTCGCACTTTGAGATCTTTTGTTATTTTTAATTTCATCTTCATCAGCAATAATAGGTTTTTTATTTATGCAAATGTAGTCTGGTTTCTTTATTTGATCTGGCATAACAGGTATTCTTTTATCTACTTTTTCATACTTAGAAACTTCATTAAATTTTTCTTTAACTATTCTATCTTCTAAAGAATGAAATGTTATTACTACACATCTTCCATTTTCATTAAGTAAACTTAATGCTTGATCCAAAACTTCATTTAATGCTTCCATTTCCCTATTTACTTCAATTCTAATCGCTTGAAACACTTGTTTTGCAGGATGTCCCTTTTTACTAAGTACCTTCATAGGTAATGAACTCTTAATAATATCAACAAGTTCAAATGTTGTCTCTATTGGCTTTTCAATCCTTTGCTTTTCAATTTTTCTAGCTATTTGTTTAGAAAATTTTTCTTCCCCATAACTATAGAAAATTCTCAACAATTCACTGTAAGAATACTCATTGACAACATCATATGCAGTAAGTTTTTGAGACTTATCCATTCTCATGTCTAATCTACTATCAAATCGATAACTAAAACCCCTTTTTACATCATCAAACTGTGGTGAAGATACACCCAAATCTAGTAATATACCATCTACACCAGTAATTTCATACTTAGCTAATTCAACTGCTAAATTTCGAAAATCCTTATGAATAAATGTTATTTTATCTAAGTAGTCTTTCAACACTTCCTTTGACTCATTTATTGCCTCTTCATCTTTATCAAAGCAGTATAGATGTCCACCTTTTAATTTACTAGCAATTTCAAGGCTATGACCTCCACGACCCAATGTGCAATCAACATATATACCATTTTCACTAATGTCTAACTCTTCAATACTTTTATTTAACATTACACTGATATGCTTCATTACAATAGAAAGTCTGTAAGTTGCTCAGCTATATCTTCAAGTGATTCATCAGCTTGCTTACAATATCCTTCCCATGTATCAGGATTCCAAATTTCAATATGATCAGCAACACCAACAATAATACAGTCTTTATTGATTTTGCCCTCATCAAGCAAATAAGGAGGTATTTTAATTCTTCCTTGATTGTCAAACTCACATTCGGTTGCTTTTGCAGTAAGAGATCTAATATAAAGTCTTGATTCTCTTTTTGTGCTTGGCAAACGCTGTAATTGTTCTAAAAGTGCACTCCATTGAACAGCGGTATAAACGGTTAAACATCCATCTAACCCTTTAGTAACTACGAAAGATTCTCCTAATTCCTCTCTAAACTTAGAAGGAATTATTACACGGTTTTTATTGTCTATACTATGTCTAAACTCACCAATAAACATAAAATCCACCACTTTCTACCACTTTATGACACTTTCTACCACAATTATAACAAAACTGTAATAAAACACAAGTGTTTTTTTATATTTTATATATTAAATAAATATAAATAATTATTTTTGAAAATAAATTTGTATATTAAAAAAACAACGAAAAAATAATTCGTTGTTTTTAAAAAATGATATTATGGCTATTTTGCATTTAACTATTGCATTAAAATCATATATATGATATAGTTTACAAGCGATTATAAGAAAAGAGAGGGGGTTACGGTATGTCAAAAGTTTGTGCTGTATCCGGAAAAAGAGCATTGTCAGGAAATAAACGTTCACACTCACTACGTGCAACACGTCGTAAATGGAATGTAAACCTACAAAAAGTTAAAGTGGTAATCGATGGGAAACCTCAAAAAATCCGTATTTCCGCTCGTGCATTAAAAACATTAAAAGCTCAACAGTTAGTAAAATAAAAAGGGTTATCCCTTTTTTTATTTAGTCATTTGACAAAATAATAAGGACCTTCCCTTTATGTATTGTTAATTCTGCATGATCTTCAATTATTTCATTTGATAATCCAATAAGATTATCTTTTTTTATTTCATAATTTTTTAATGGATATAAAACATTGCTAATACTAACTTCTGCTTTATTTTCAGCAAATATTGAAATATAAGAATAACTATTTTTATCTATTTTATGTTTTCCCTCATTAAGTGTGTAGATTAAATTATTATCATCTATCATAGAAAGATTAATATCTTCTCTATATAAATTAATTAAATTGACATATGTATGATCAAATCTTTTCCCAGTTCCACCAATGATTACACCATTTTTATATTTCATTTTAACAGCAATATCAATTGCAGCTTGACTATCACTTACATCTTTATTTTTATTTAACTTTATTATCTTCTTTGCGTATCTTTTAATTAAATTAAATTCAAACTCTTCAATAGAATCAAAGTCACCTATTGCTACTTCCATTTCTATATTATTCTTCGCTAAAAATAGTGCTCCTTTATCAACTCCAAAAAAATCACCATTTATATCATATATTTTTTTAGTTAAAGTACAAACAAAAACTGCATCATTTAACATAATGATTTTACCGCATCAATAATATTGTTTTTAAATATGTAACTTCCAGCAACTAGTACATCAGCACCCGCATTTTTACATTGTTTTGCAGTTATAAAATTAATACCACCATCAACTTCAATAAGAGCCTTACTGTTGCACTTAATGATTTCTTCTTTAAGCTTAGAGATTTTAGGTAATACTTCAGGCATAAATTTTTGTCCGCCAAATCCTGGCTCTACAGACATTACTAACACCAAATCTATGTATGGTAGAAAGTCAATTATTCTATCTATATTAGTATTTGGTTTTATACTAATACCAACATTACAACCAGATTTTTTTATTTTCTCAATCAGTTTAAATACATTTGTATCATCTTTTATTGCTTCAATATGAAATGTAATATTATCTGCTCCATTGTCAATGAATATCTTAGAAAAAAAGTCAGGGTCACTAACCATTAAATGAACATCCATGTATAAATATGAATTCTTTTTGAATGCATTTAAAATATCTGGTCCAAAAGTTAAATTCGGAACAAAATGACCATCCATGACATCGAAATGAAGCCATTTTGCATCTGACTTATGTAACTGATCTAACATTAAATCCCACTTACTAAAATCAAGCGATAATACTGAAGGTGCAATAATCATTTTTTAGTCTCCTTTTCAATTAATTCAAGACAATCAACATAGTTTTTGTATCTTATCTTTGATATTTTATTTTCATTTACAGCCATTTTAACAGAACACCCAGGCTCATTTAAGTGAAGGCAATTTCTAAATTTACATAATCCTATATATGGTTTGAATTCATTTATAATTCTAGATAATTCTATCTTATCAACGCTACTATAATCAAGAGATGAAAATCCTGGAGTATCAGCAACAAGCCCAGATGCAACCTCATGAAGCTCTGTATGTCTTGTTGTATGTTTTCCTCTTCCTAACGCTTTTGATATTTCTTGAGTAATTAAATTGAAACTAGGATCAATACTATTTATCAATGTTGATTTCCCAGCACCACTTTGACCTGTCAATACTGTTATCTTACCACTTAATATTCCCTCAATTCTTTTATCAGCGACATCTTTTTGACAACAGAGAACTCTATATCCTGAATTCTCATAATCTTCAATATAAGTATATACAATATGATCATTATCTACTAAATCAAGCTTTGTAACACATATTATTGGATTAATATGTGCTAATTGAATTAAAAACATAATCCTATCAACTAAGACAGTGCTAAAATCCGGATCAACTGCAGACATTACAATAATCGCTTGATCAATGTTTGCTATTGCAGGACGAATTAGTTCGTTATTTCTCGAGTAAATTTTTTCAATACAATAGTCACTTTGGTATTTAATTACTTCAACTTTATCACCTACAAGCGGCGCACGATCAAGTCTAAGTTTACCCATCGCAATACATCTATATTTGTTTTTAAACTCATCCATTACCGTATATTGATTCGATATAATTTTTATTATTTGCGCCTTCATTTTTCTCCTTTATTTAATAGTAATACAATATAATGTAAGTACCCTCTTCTTGAGTATAACTTGAACCAACTGTAGGATTAGTATCTATTACAACACCGTATTCTAAAAACTTTTTCTCTTGTTCACTCATTAGTGTTGTATCTAAGGTACTAAGCATTACTTCTGCACCCATTTCTTCTAATTGAGTTTTTGCTTCTTCTATATCTTTACCCTTTATATTTAAAGGAATAATAATACTTGGATATTCTACATAAGTTAATATTATTTCAATTCTATTTTCAGGATTAAATTTTTGATTTTCCATCAATCCACTCTGCTCTATTATCTCTCCTGGATTTCCTTCCTTATCATCTTTTGCAACTGTTTTAATAATCATATTTGGAAATTTTTGCTCTAGCTCGGCCTTAATTTCTTTAATATTTTTCCCTACGTAATTATCAACATAAGCCGCAATACCACTAGATACAGTAATTTGAATTTTACTTCCAAATTCAAGCTCTGTATCAACTTCAGGATCCATTGCAATTATTTCACCAGCTTCTGTATCATCAGTAAGTTCATAAATAATATTAGATGAATCAAGCACAAGGTTATTCTCACTACAAATATCCTTTGCTTGTGTGACAGTTAATCCAATTAAATCAGGTGTTTTGGCAGTGCTTATTTTGGGAGTAAGAATACCAGTTAAGTTTACAAGTAAGTAAATAGCACTAATTGTTAAAAGTGTAATAATTATACCAATAAATATTGGTAAAATAGAAGTTTTCTTTCTTTTTTTAGGAGACTTCTTTTCTTTATTATCTTTAATATTTACTTTTTCTTGGACAACCTCTCCATCAACTTGTTTACTAAATACAACAGTATTTGTATTATCAGCTTTTGATACAAAAGCCAGCTTTTTATCTTCAGCGTGCTGAGGTTTTAAACACGCACTTAAATCATTTAACATTTCTAAACAAGAACCATATCTATATAGTTTATTTTTTACTGTTGCTTTAATAATAATATTTTCTAGAGCCTGTGGCAAAGAAGGATTAAATTCTTTTACTGGCGGAAATTCTTCACGCATATGTTTAAGAGCAACCTGTACAGCGGATTCTCCATGATATGGAACTTTTCCAGTTAAAAGTTCAAAAAACACAACACCTAAAGAGTAAATATCACTTTGCTCGGTTGCCGATTCACCTCTTGCAAGTTCTGGTGCTAAGTAATGAACTGATCCCATAACCGAATCAGACTGCGTTAACTGCAGAGCCCCCTGTGCAAGAGCAATACCAAAATCCACCATTTTTATAGTGCCATCATCTTTTACAAGGACATTTTGAGACTTAATATCTCTATGAATGATTCCCCTTTTATGTGCCTCTGTTGTTGCACTAACTAATTGTTTCATAATATCTAGTGCTTCTTCCTTACAAAGAGCACCTCTTTGATCTATTAGCTGTTTAAGAGTTTTTCCATCAATATACTCCATAACAATAAAATAAGTACCATCATCATCTCCAACATCGTAAATATCAACAATATTCGGATGAGATAAAGCTGTGGAAGAACTAGCCTCTCTTTGAAAACGCAAAAGAGCAACAGGTTCATTACTTAATTCTCCACGAAGAATTTTAACTGCTACTTTTCTATTTAATATGATATCAACTGCCTCATATACATCAGCCATTCCACCTTGACCTATATGCCTTGTAAGTATATATCTATTAGCTATTTGTTTTTTCATTATAGTTCATCCTCCAATTCAATTAAGATCATTGTAATATTATCATAACCACCTGCATCCAATGCAATTTTAAGTAGTTGCTTAACTTTTCTTATAGTACTCAATGATCTATTTAACATCACATCTTTAATTTTATTGTGATCTGTATATCCATATAAACCATCACTACAAATTAAAAAGGAGTCTGCATCTTTGTTATATTTATCAATATCAATTTTTACATTTTCCCATACCCCAAGGGCATTTGTCAAAATATTTTTTTTAGGATGCACATTAGCCTCTTCAACTGATATTTCACCACTTTTAAGTAAGTCTTCAACCAATGTATGATCTGTTGTAATTTGTATAAAATCATTATTATTTAAACAATACACTCTACTATCACCAATATTAATAATGTATTTAGCTGATTTAGTAATCAGTACACCAACTAGTGTTGTACCCATACCCTTCAATTGTTTTGATAGTAATGACTTTGAAAAAATTAAATTATTTGTTTCTCTAATTGTTTTATTCATCCAATCACGAACATCATCATCACTTTCAAAACCATTACATTTACTGAACTTCTCAGATAGATAATCAACGGCAATCTTAGATGCAACATCTCCACCATTACCGCCACCTATGCCATCACAAACCAAAGCAAAAACATCACCAACTTCATTTGAAGCTGTGACATAATTATCTTGATTGGTTTCTCTAATTAAACCTTTATCTGTGATTCCATAGTATCTCATATATGCAATTATTACCTTTCTTTCTTCACACGCAATTGACCACACGCAGCATCAATATCATCGCCATGTCTTGTTCTAAGGGTAGCCTTGACACCACTTTTCATTAAGTAATCATAAAATTTTAATGATGTTTTAGCATCACACGACTTGAATTCATGCTCATCTACTGTATTATAAGGAATTAAGTTAACATAAGCATTCATCCCTTTAATTAGCTTAGCTAATTCTTCAGCATGCTCTTTCTTATCATTATAATCCTTTAATAAAATATACTCTAGAGTAATTCTGCGATTATTTTCAATACTATAATTCTTTAAAGAGTTAATTAACTCCTTTATTCCATATGCCCTGTTTATTGGCATTAATTCACTTCTTATACGATCATTAGATGCATGAAGAGATATTGCTAAATTGTATTGTACATGTTCCTTAGAAAACATATCAATCATAGGTACAACTCCACAAGTGCTAATTGTTATGTGCCTTGCTCCTATTGCTAGTGACTTGGGATTATTAATTATGGAACAAAACTTCATAACGTTCTCATAGTTATCAAAAGGTTCTCCAATACCCATTATAACAACATTGCTAACTCTCTCTTCACTTATATCTAGCTCTTTTTGTGCATATAATACTTGAGCAACAATCTCACCAGCTTGAAGATTACGCATTTTTTTTGTTAAACCTGAAGCACAAAACTTACAACCCATATCACAACCAATCTGTGTTGTAACACAAATACTCTTACCATAATCGTGATGCATAAGTACAGTTTCAATCAAAGAACCATCACTTAACTCAAATAGATATTTAATAGTCTTATCTTTTGAAACTTGTTTTGTATTAAGTTTTAAAGGATTAATTATAAAATTTTCTTCTAATTTTAAAATTGCATCCTTACTAATATCACTCATTTGTTTAAAATCATCACATCTTTTTTGATATAGCCAACTAAAACATTGATCAGCTCGATATTTTTTCCAATTCCATGTTTTAAATAGCTCTAATAATTCATCATAACTTAAGTTATATATTGTTTCCATTTTATCACCTTTACTATTTTACCACATTTTTTATGTTTTTTTGCAACTTAGCAATATAAAATCCATCACCTAAACCATCAAATGGAAAGATAGTTTTCTCTAAAATCAAACTAAAATGTTTATTATTACTTAAAAATTCACTGATCTGTCTTTCATTTTCTTTTTTATTAAGCGTACAAGTACTATATACTAGATATCCATTATCTTTTAAAAGTTTACTTGCTGAGTTTAAAATTTTCTTTTGAACTTCACATATTTCATCAATATCACTACTTTTACAATTTAGTTTTATTTCCGGCTTCCTTGACAAAACACCTAATCCAGAACATGGAACATCTAATAATATTTTATCAAATTTGTCATCTTTTAAAATTTCATCAATTTTAGTAGCATCCCATACATTTACATCAACATTATTTAAACCAAGCTTATCCATTAGTCTACTTATTAAGTTTACCCTATGTTCATGTAAATCACCAGAAATAATTACACCTTTATTTTGCATGTGCATCCCAATTTGAGATGTCTTTGTTCCCGGAGCAGCACAACAGTCTAATACTCTATCAGTCGCTTTTAAATCCAAATGATTAACAACTTCTTGCGACGATAGATCCTGAATAATGTACTTACCCTCAGCAAAATACTCATGCTTTACAAGATTAAAATCTGCAATAAAACCCTCGTTTGTTAAAAATTTTACTCCTTCTAACTTTTCAATTTCACTTCTAGTTGTTTTAATTGTATTAATTCTAGCATGTACTAATTTTTGTTTAATATTCTCATAACAAATTTTATCTGCAATTTCTTTTCCATAATGAGAAACCCATAACTTATATATCCATTGAGGATGACTTGTTTTAATTAGGATATCATCACTTTCTAAAACACCCCTTCTTAAAAAACTTCTCAAAATCGCATTTACAAGCCCTTTGAAATTTTTAGGAGCTAAATTAACAGCTTCAGAAACTACAGCATAATTTTCACTTTCCATATTCATTATCTGAAATACACTCATATCTAATAAGATAGCAATCTTTTCATTGACATTTTTATGAGCAATATCAATCCATTGATATCGACATAATTGATGATTTCTCAATACACCATAAACAATATTTGTGATCTTTGCTCTTTTTGAATATTCAACATTATTGAGTTTTTCTCTTAAAATTAAATTAGCGTATTTTTTATAAATGATAATATCAACTAAACTCTCTAAAGCTATTTTTCTAATCATACTCACCTCAATCTATACTTAAAGGATTAACATCCACAATAATTTTAATGTCATTTTTTTCTTGTTTTTCATTAACAGCCTTAGAGACAACATCACGCATACTATTTAAATCTTTTCCTTTTGTAATAATTCTAAAACGATAATTATCTTTTAATTTACCAATATCACTTGGACCTAAGACTTTAAATTCACCTATTAATTTATTTTTTATATTTAAAGATGCATCAGAAACATCTTGAAAATTCTTCCCTATAATAACAATGGAAATAAGATAAGTATAAGGTGGGTATTGTCCAATTTTTCGATAATTCATTTCTTGCGTAAAGAAAGACTTGTAATCATTTTTAATTGCTGTTTTAATTGCATAGTGATTTTTATTGAATACTTGTATTAAAACTTCACCAGCATCTTTAGCACGTCCACTTCTTCCTGATGCTTGAACAATAAGATCAAAAGTTGACTCAACACTTCGATAGTCAGATCTACTTAAGCCTACATCTGCATTTAAAATTCCAACTAATGTTACATCAGGATAATCTAAACCTTTAGCAATCATTTGAGTTCCAATTAGAATATCAACTTCTTTATTTCCAAATTTATCTAATATTGTTTGGTGAGAATTTTTACGTCTAGTTGTATCAGCATCCATCCTCATTATCCTAGCATTTTTAAAAGTATTTTGAAGCTCAAATTCTACTTTCTGTATACCAATGCCATCACCAGAGAAATCATTTGCAACATTACAACTTGGACAAACACTTGGGAATTTATAATCAGTACCACAGACATGACATTTCAAACACTTTTCTTTATGATGATAACTAAGAGCAACATCACAATGTTTACACATCAATACACTAAGACAACTATTACATTTTATGATGGTATGAAAACCTCTTCTATTTAATAAAATTATTACTTGTTTTTTATCATCTAAACACTTAGCAATTGCACTTTTTAATTCAGGCATTAAAAGTGAAGACTCACCTTTTTTTAATTTATCTTTTACATCAATACACCTTACATCTGGATAAACTTTATTGATTCTATTAGGTAACTCAACAAGGTTATAGATCCCCTTTAATGCTCTAGAATAAGTCTCTAAAGACGGAGTAGCACTGCCAAGTATTACCTTACAATTAAAATACTTAGACCTTTCAATAGCAATATCACGACAGTGATAGGTAGGTGTTGAAGTTTGTTTATATGATAAATCATGCTCCTCGTCTATAATAATTAAGCCAAGATTTGAAAACGGCATAAAAACCGCTGATCTTGTTCCAACAACAATAGACACCTCACCATTTTTAACAAGCTTATACTGTTCGTACTTTTCTTGATCATTTAGTGAAGAATGATATATCGCAACAAATTTATTAAATCTTTTTTTAACCCTTGAAATCATCTGAGGTGTAAGTGATATTTCGGGAACTAAAATAAGAACTTGCTTTTTATTTAAAATATACTTTTGAGCAAGTTGTAAGTAAACTTCAGTCTTCCCAGATCCTGTAACACCATGAATCAAATGAATGAGTTTCTCACTATTATAAATTGAATCCATAGCATTTTTTTGATCATCTTGCATTACAAGTGGTGTATCCTGTTCAAATTCATTGATTAAAACCGCTTTTTTCTCTTTTAAATAAGTAATAGCTTTACCCTTATTAATTAATGTTTTAGGTATACTCTTATATGATTTAATAATATCACTATATTTAACATCATTAATTTTTAAAAAATCCCATACTTCTTTTTGCTTCACTGTTAGATCTAAATCAGTATCTACAGCTTTAATCCATTTTTCCATTACCATCTTTTTAGATTTGCTAGATGGCTTAAGTTTAGATGGAAGCATTGCCTTAAAACATGTAATAGTTGGAGAAATTGTATCCTTAGCCATTTGTTTTGCAAGAGATAGTAACTCTTCTGTAAGCAAACTTTCTTCATCAATAAGTGATATAACCTCTTTACACTTAAACCCAACTTTTTCTTCTATTTCTGCTAAAGAATTATACTTTTCAACCGATTCAACAAATCCGATTATTTTCTGATGACCAAAGCCAACTAAAACACGCATTCCTTCTTTAATATTATCATTATTACTATAATATCCGTATGTTTTATCTAATTTACGTGATGGATGTTCAATCCAACATTGAATAAAATACATGCAAGCCTCCTTCTTTTATGTTATCATATCATAATTAATTGCTAATGGTATATTCTTGATGGAGTAATTATTACATCCATATCAATATCAAAGTTATCTTTTTTAAAAGTTGAAACCTCTTGACAATCATAAGCAATCGCAATCTTTTTTGCACTTGATTCTTTAAGAGTAGAATCATAATATCCACCACCATAGCCAATTCGATATTTTTCTTTACAAAACGCAACAAGTGGAACGATAAAACAATCAATATCATTAATATTAAATGGTATATCACTAATTGGTTCTAATAAGTTAAAAATAGATGGTTTTAATTCATTAAAAGATTCTATTTTAATAAAATTCATTTGTTTTCCATTTACCTTAGGAACAACAACTGTTGTACCTTTTTTAAATAGATATTCTATAAATTTACAAGTATCAACTTCACTTTTAACACTAACATATACTGCAACAACATTGTAATTTTCAGTATAATTCTTTAAGTTTTTTAAAATTATTAAATCACTTTCTTCTCTTTTTTCTAAAGACATGTTGTCCCGTTTTTTTAATGTCTCTTTTCTTATTTTTCTTTTCATCTTACTCTCCAAAAATGGTTCTATCTATCCGACAGAACCACTCATATCTAATTTTAATAATTGATTTAGTTCAACTGCATATTCCATTGGCAACTCTTTAGTAAACGGCTCTAAAAAGCCCATAACAATCATTTCAATAGCACTAGATTCACTAATGCCACGTGACATTAAGTAATATAGTTGTTCATCAGAAACCTTTGATACAGTTGCTTCGTGCTCAATTACACTACTGATATTAGAACTTTTATTAACCGGTATTGTATCACTTCTTGAAATTTTATCTAAGATCAAAGTGTCACATTCAACCTTAGATTTACTATAGTGAGCATTTTTACCATGTGATATTATTCCACGATAATTAACCTCTCCACCTCTTCTTGATACAGACTTTGAAATAATACTACTTGATGTATAAGGAGCTAAATGAATCATTTTTGCACCCGCATCTAAAACTTGATCTTCACCAGCTACAGCAATTGAAATTGTAATACCTTTTGCATATTCTCCCGCCAATACACAAGCTGGATACTTCATCGTAATCTTAGAGCCAATGTTCCCATCAATCCATTCCATCAGTCCATAAGACATAACTTTGGCTCTTTTTGTAACAAGATTTAATATATTTGAAGACCAGTTTTGAACAGTAGAGTATCTACATGATCCACGCTCTTCAACAAATATTTCAACAACAGCAGCATGTAATGAATCTTTAGAATATGTTGGTGCTGTACAGCCTTCAACATAATGCACCTGTGCACCCTCATCAACAATAATCAGCGTTCTTTCAAACTGACCCATTTGTTCAGTATTTATTCTAAAATATGACTGTAACGGTTTATCAAATGATACACCCTTAGGTACATATATAAATGATCCTCCTGACCAAACAGCACTATTTAAAGCAGCAAACTTATTATCTGCTGATGATACTATTTTTCCAAAATATTTTTTAAATAAATCTGGATACTGTTTTAGCGCACTATCGGTATCTAAAAAAATTACCCCTTTTTCCTCTACTTCTTTTAACATATTGTGATAAACAACTTCAGATTCATACTGAGTACTTACACCCGATAAGAATTTTTGCTCTGCCTCTGGTAAACCTAAGCGATCAAAAGTATCTTTTATAGTCTCAGGAACATCATCCCATGATTTCTCAGATGCTTCACTTGGTTTAATATAATAAATATAATCTTCAAATTTTAGTTCATCTAAGCTTGGACCCCATGAAGGCATTGGTAATTCACAAAACTTCTTATAAGCAGCTAATCTAAATTCTAGCATCCATTCTGGCTCTTTTTTTATTTTAGAGATTTCTTTTATAACCTCTTCACTTAATCCCTTTTTTGTTTTATAAACACTAACATCTTCATCTTTAAAACCATATTTATATTCTTCACTTTTTTCTAAAATATCCTTGTTTTTATTATCGCTATTCATTTTTATTCTCGCTTTCATCTAAAATTTGTGCAATAGCATTCCAGCCAATAGTTGCACATTTTATTCGACTAGCCTGTTTTGAAACACCTTTCATTGCAATTGCCTCTTGCAAAATTTCAGCATCATATGGAGTTTCATTAATCATTGAAAAATAATTCTTAATTATATTTCTTGCATCATCTATTGATTTACCCATCAATAACTCCGTCATCATTGAAGTTGAAGCGGTTGAAATTGTACAAGCAATTCCATCAAACATGATATCTTCTATTAAATTATTATTTATCTTTGCATGAACTTCAATGTCATCAATACAAGATTCTGATGCCATATGAACTTTAGAATAACTATCATCGCTACATTTTTTCCTATTTCTTGGATATTGGTAATGATCCATAATTATTTCCCTTAATACTGCTGGATCTTTTAGCATTTCACTCATAACTACCTCCTTAAATAATTAGGTCAACACATTTCTCTATCGTAATTTCTTTACACACATTTATAAAAGCATCCACTTCTTCAAAAGTATTATAAAAGTAAAATGAAGCTCTTAAAGTTTCTGATACCCCAAGCAATTCAACTAAAATTTTAGCACAGTGATTACCTGATCTTACCGCTATGTTTTTTGAATTAAAATAGCTTGAAACATCTTGAGCAAATATACCTTTAACATTAAATGCAATTATTCCTAACTCACTCTCTTTATTATATATTTCTATATTATCTAAATCATTAAGTTTATTAATAGCATATTTTTTTAACTCTTTTTCATGATTATAAATATTATCAATTCCAACTGATTCAATAAATTCAATGGCCTTACCCATACCAAGAACCCCCTCGATTGCAGGTGTTCCAGATTCAAATTTATAAGGCGGATTTTTAAGAAGAATATTACCACACATATCAAAGCGAGCATTACTTCCTCCACCCATCATAAGAGGATCCATATCATCAAGTAATTGATACCTACCATATAAAACTCCGACTCCTGTTGGTCCACATAGTTTGTGGGCGCTAAAAGCTAAGAAATCAACATCCCAATCCTTAACATCACATGGAATATGTGGAACTGACTGCGCTCCATCACAAACAACAATAGCACCAAATTCATGAGCAATCTTACATATTTCAGCAATTGGTTGAACATAGCCTAAAACATTTGAAACATTAGCCATCACAACAACCTTAACTTTATTAGACATAACAGATTTAAACGCTTCTACTGTACATTCGCCCTGCTTAGTAAGTGGTATGTATTTAATAATAGCACCCGTTTTCTCACAGACCTTAAACCATGGCAAAATATTAGATGCATGCTCAGCTTCAGTAGATAAGATGATATCACCAGCTTTTAAGTTTTTCATTCCATATCCATAAGCAACAGTATTTAAAGAATCACTAGCTCCTTTTGTAAAAACTATTTCTTTAAAATCAGCATTTATAAATTTAGCAACCCTATTTCTTACATCATCATATTTTTGTGAAAGTTGATATTCTAAGTCATAGTCACCACGATGAACATTTACACTCATTGAACTGTAATAATTAACTACCTCATCAATAACACACTGCGGTTTAAATGTAGTAGCAGCATTATCTAAATAAATTAAGTTTGAATTTTTTAACATTGGAAAATTACTACGAACTTTTTTTATATCAAACATACTTTATTCACCTTATTTTCTATTTTTTCAACTAAAAAATCATTTAATTTTTCATCATCAAAGAAACTTGCTATCGGGATTAAATATCCCCTTGTAATTAAAGCTAGTATTTGACTTTTAGTTAATCCGCGAGATTGAAGATATACTAACTGATTTTCATCAACTTGACCAATACTTGTTGCATGGCTTGCTTGCACATCGTTTTCATCAATTAATAAAATGGGAGTAATTATAGTATTTGAATTCTCACCAATTGTAAGTGCACGTGAAGTTTGGTGAGATGTTGAATTAAAAGATCCCTTAGTAATATTACCAGTTGCCTCCATAGAATAAGTTCCATTTTCAGCTACTACTCCATAATTCTCCATTATTCCTGAAGTATTTGAAAAATATGATATACACTTTATTGTATTACTTTTAACAAACTGAGCTAGTATTGCACTTTTTATATTTGCACTTGCATTTTCTTTTAGTAAACTGACTACACAATTTCTAGTTGATTTTTGATTATCACAATCAACATATGCCATGTTTAATTTTGCATCACTTAAAACATCATAACATTCATTTATACTAATATCACTTTGTGACTCATTTAAAATAAACAAATTACACAATGCACTATTTTTAACTGTTAAATTAATATTTAATTTAGCACAAGATTGTATTTCAATATAAATATCAGCTTTATTATCACAAATAAAATTAAAACTCGCTTCATTAGAGTCAACTATAACTTTATGAAAATTTTCTACAATAATTGTCTCCATAATTATTTACTCTTATCAGCTGCCGCACAACTTCCAAGACTAAATAGTGCAGGCTTATCATCTTCCATAATTGGATTAACTCCATATTTTTCATAAATCCAATCATATCCATTATCATCAATTTTCTTTATCAAATCATATCCTCCATTAACTACAATTTCACCATTTACAAGTACATGTACATGTGTCGGTTTAACTAGCTGATAAAATCTTTCATAATGAGAAACTATCAACATCCCAACTTTATTTTCAGAGGCTTGAATTTCGTTTAAAGTTTTTGAGACCACTTTAATTGCATCAACATCTAGACCACTATCAATTTCATCAAGCATTGCAAAATCAGGTTTAAGCATCTTCATTTGTACTATTTCATTTCGCTTTTTCTCTCCACCTGAAAAACCCTCATTTAAAAATCTATGAGCAAGATTACTCTTCATTTCTAAATCCTTAACACTCTTCTCCATTTCTTTTATAAATGTAAACAGAGGAATAGGTTTCTCTCTTCGAGCATTGATTGCAGATCTTAAAAAATCACTATTGGTAATACCTGGAATCTCTTGTGGATATTGCATCGCTAAAAACAGCCCAGCCCTACTTCTCTCATCAACACTCATTTCAAGTAAGTTTTTATTATTCATAGTAATAGTTCCTTTAGTAATTTTATACCTTGGATGCCCCATTACTGCAGAAAGCAGCGTACTCTTACCATTTCCATTTGGCCCTACTAAAGCATGAGTCTCTCCTTCATTAATTTGTAAATTTATATTTTTTAAAATTTGTTTACCATCTATTTCAACATAAAGATTTTTAATTATTAATTCTTTCAAAATATATTACCTCCTAATTATCACAAAAAAATTATATCATAAAAAAGCTACTCTTGTCATTTTATACTACATGAATATTTTTATTATATTCACAATAAAATGTATTAACTTTATTATTAATTTTAAAAATACTTTATATTATTAAATATTATAAAACAAAATTGCAAAATAGCTATAAATATCATATAATTATAAAGCGTTTTAAAGGAGGACAATTATGTCAAATGTTTTAAAAAAATACGGAGCAGTTATAGTCGTAGGAATATTTTTTCTTGGAATTATTATCTTTACTGGACTTGACCAAGCAAAAAATACAATATCAGGAAAAAAAGAAAATGGTGAAGATGTTATTTTTAGCATTAGCGATAATAACATAACAGCAAATGAGTATTATGATGAAATGTATAAAATTATTGGAGATTCAACTCTTGTAACTTTATTTGAAACTAGTGTTGCTGATCAGGTAGTTGAGACAACAGATGAAATCAAGGAAACAGCAAAAATTCTTGCTGAAAATGCAAAATCTGGCTACATTAGTCAGTATGGAGAAGAAGAAGCAAGAGCAAAATTAACTAGTATTTTAAAATCATATGGATTTAATGATGGTTTTGATGATTTGGAAGATTACTTCCTTATTAATATTAAGTCTTCAAAAATAGCTCAGGATTATATTGATAAAAATCCAGATAAATATATTACCCCTTATATGGAAGAATCAAAACCAAGGCTTCTATCTCATATATTAATAAGTATGGTAGATCCTGAAAACCCAACAGAAGAAGAACTAGCAAAACAAAAAGCAGTAGAAGATGCTCTTGCTGGTGGGAAGAGTTTTGAAGAAGTTGCTGTTGAATATTCAGATGATACAGCATCTGCTACACAAAATGGATACTTAGGATTATCTGATGCTAATACATCTTATGTACCAGAATTTCTTGAGGCTTCACTTAACTTAAAGGAAAATGAAATTAGTGAGTGGATTAAAACTGATTATGGCTATCATATGATTCGCTGTGATGCAGATACATTTGAATCTATTAATGCAAAAGAAGAAGGAACAATATACGAAAGTATTTTAAACAATGATCCAACTATTAGATCATATGCATTTTGGGAAAAAGCTCAAGAATTAAATATTACATTTGCGAGTGATGACATTAAAAACAGTTTATTAAAAGCACTTGGAATTGAAGAAGGAGAAAAATAAATATGAAAAAATTATATCTATTATTTATTGGATTATCTTTATTGCTTGTTGGTTGCTCTGATGCAAATGTATCGCTAACTGATCCAAATACTGAATTATTTAAAGTTGGAAAAGACAGCATAACAAAAGATGACTTATACGATATGTTAATTGAAAGAGATGCAGGATACAGTGCTATTTCAATTTCAACAAATTATATTTTGGACCAAGAAGTTGAGATTACTGATGAAATAAAAAAAGCTGCAGATGACAATCTATCTCTTTATGAAACAATTTATCAAGATAAGTTATTAGAAGCAGTTCAAGCAAACGGTTTTTTAACAATTGATGACTTTTATGAAAATAATTTACTTACATCAGAAAGATTAAATCACTTAACAAAAAAATATATTGATGCAAATTTTGATGTACTAAAGGGTAAATACCAACCTAAGAAAATTCAACTTCTTACTTTCGATAATGAAGAGAGTGCAACTAATGCAAAAACTGAGTTAGAAAAAGGAGTAGATATCGCAACAATAGTAGAAGATTTAAAATCATCTAGTAATGGTAAAGATACTGTTGTAACAAATGATAATACAACGCTTAATGCTGCAGTGGTATCTTATGTTAATGATACAAATTCAACAGGTATTTCAGAAGTAATTTCTGATTCAGAAGGAAGTAGTTTCTTTGTTATAAATATTACTGAAACAAATGCTGACAATATGAAAGAAGAAGTTATCGATACATTATCATCAAACACAACAATATCTACAGAATCAGAACTTTACTTTTTCACAAAATATGGTTTAAATGTTTACGATCGAACATTACACGATTTATTAACAACAAATTATCCACAGTATTTAAAATAGGTGATTATCACCTATTTTTTATGTTATCATATTTATAAGTAAAAGGAGGAGCATACTATGTGCTTATTTTGTAAAATAATAAACAATGAACTACCATGTCATAAAATTTATGAGGATGATTATACCTTAGCATTTTTAGACATTAATCCAGCAACTTTTGGACACACCCTTGTTGTAACAAAAGAACATATTGCAAGACTTGAAGATGCAAGCGAAGATAGCTTAAATCACTTAACTAATACTATGTTATTGGTTGCAAAAAAAATTAAAAACACTTGTAATCCAAAAGGATTCAACTACTTAAGTAATTCTGATGAAATATCTGGACAACAAATTGATCATTTACATTTTCATATAATTCCAAGATATGATAAGAATGATGGTTTCGAAGTTAAACATACACCTCAAGAAATAGATTTAAAAGAAGTATTAGAAAAAATAAAAATATAGTATCTTACTAAATGTATAAAAAAAACATCTTCTGATGTTTTTTTAATTTTTAGGTTTATAGAAAGATCTTTGTTCTAGTGCGAATATTCGTGGAGTAAAGGTTCCAGGTTCTACTTGACTTAAAGCACTCTCAAGAGTATTTAACCTAGCATCTAAATTATCAATAAATGATAGTACTTCTGCTTCTTGCACAAGTGGAAGAATAGGTGATCCATACTCATATTTACCATGATGCGATAATATGCAATGTCTTAGCAATATACTCTCTTCACTATTTGCTATATTTAGTCTTTCAGCAACTTCCATTATCTTCCCATGCATGATTGATATATGTCCAGTTAACTTTCCTTCAAGTGTATACTCTGTATTTTGAATCCCTGATAATTCAACAGTTTTTCCTAAGTCATGCAAAATAATTGCAGATATGAGTAGATCCCTTGAAATTTGAGGATATAGTGAACAAATCCCATTTCCAATTTTTAACATACCTAATACGTGAGTTGCTAGCCCTCTTAAAAAACTATGATGATTTTTAGAGGCTGCTGGATATTGATAAAATTTTTCTTCATATTCCTTAAAAAGTTCAACTATTATATTTCTGTAGTTGTCATTCTTTATTGATTTTATATTTCTCTCAATTTCATATCTTAACTCTTTCTCTGAAATAGTAGAAGAAATCACATATTGACTTACATCGATATCCGATTGATTTAATGGAGAAATCTTAAATATCTTTGCTTGTAATGAATTATTATATTTCAATATTTCACATTCTACTTGTTGGACATCCCCTGCATTTATTAATTTATCTTGCTCTGGTGTAAGTGTCCACATTTTCCCCTCAAGAGTACCACTATCATCTTGTAATGTAATAGAAGCATAAACAGCGCCCTTTTGAGTTACTCCATTGACTTTACTTTTAATTAAAAACGGTTGATTTAATACATCCTTTTCTACAATTTCACTAATTTTTTTCATCATTCCACTCCATTTCATCTAAAATAGCATAAATATCTTCAGTATCAAACCCCTGTACTGCACAATATCTAAATACCATATTTCTAAGTTTATAACCACTAAACTTTTTTTCATATTTCTTTTTTGACTTTCCTGCAAGTCTTCTTAAAATATCCATTTCTTCTAAATCATCATTAACAAAATTTATATCTTTCATTACCTTTTCAATAATATTACTATCATAACCTTGTTTGTATAGTTTTTGTTTTAATGATTGTTTTCTCATTCTTAAAGATTTATTTTTTATTGTATTTAAAGTTTTATTTCCCCACTTTAATGCATTATTATATTCTGCATCAGTATCTCTTTCATCTTCTAAAATATAAGCAATTAAATCAGGATCAATCCCTTTTTTTCTAAGGGTATTATAAATTTTTTTCTCACCCGATAATTTGCTTCTCATACTAATTAATAACTCTTTCGCAAATCTATAATCAGATATTAAACCCTGTGCCTCGAGTTTTTCAATTATCTTATTGATCTCTCCAATTTGTAAGTCAGTATTATAACTTAACCAATCATACATCTCTTTTCTAGAACGATCTTTTACTGATAGCTTTCTAATACATTTCTGGTATGCCTTTATGGTCTCCTCCATTTTTAAAAGATCATTTACCTCTTTAAAATCTAAGAGTCTACCTTTTCTATAGCCATTTTCAAAATAAACATCAACATCAACTAAAACTTTTTTTACTGAGTTTTCAGATGTTAAAAATAGAATTTCTACATAATCATTTTTTAATCTAATCTTACTAATCTGATATTGCTTTCTAGACTTTGTGATCGCACTATTATAAACTTCTATGATACTATTATAAAACCTTTTTATATTATATGGCTCAACCTTTTTTAATATTAACTCAATATTTTTTTCTTTATCATTTTTAGAAATAAATTCAATAATCTTGTTTTTAAATTCAATTTCATCACTAAAATAATACCCAGTTTTACCTTCTTCAATTAACTCTTCTAAAACATTATCAGGATATGCAAATACATGTAAACCACTTGCTAAAGCCTCAATATATGTCATTCCTTGTGTCTCACTTGTAGAAGCTGTAGCAAAGCAATCTGCTGCAGCATAATAAATTGGAACCTCATCTGACATCTTCTTACCTACAAATATAACTATATCAGAAACATCTAATTTATCAGCCAAATCTCTTAATTTATCTTCTTCAGGTCCAGATCCTACAACCATCAATTTACAATTAACACCTTCTTGTTTTACTTCTTTCATACCTTTAATTAGTAAATCGATACTCTTTTCCTGAGCAAGTCTTCCAAGATATACAATTAAACAAACATCATCTGCAACATCTAATTCTTTTCTAACTTTCATTCCTTTTTTCTTTAATTCTTCAGAAGGATAAAATTTTTCTGTGTTAAGTCCTGTAGGAATAACATTAATACTTTTCTTTACATTATATCTTTCTAACATTTCCTTAGTTTTATAACTTGGTACTATTATTTCTACACCAGAATCAACATATAATTTACTTAATCTTGAAACAGCCTTTTTAGCTATTTTATCAACTATATTTAAATTTAAAACATTTACATAATGTGTATAATCTTCGTAGGTAACATGATATGTACTAACAATAGGTATGTTTTGCATTTTAGAAACAATTCTTGCAAATATTCCAACACCAAATTCAGTATGTGCATGAATTATATCAAGATTCATTTCTTTAATTTTGTTATATGCTTTAATATGTACAGGACTTGTCATAACATAACCATATAATTTTTTTAATTCAACACCTGATAGTCTTAAAACATTATCATCAGCCTTACAGTTTGTAGCATTAGTGGTAATTACAAAAACTGTATGTCCTTCATTTTCTAAAACTTGTCTTAAAGTATGAACACTAGAAACCACCCCATTAATTTCTGGTAAGTATGTATCAGTAAATAAACCTATTCTCATCAGTCATCCCCCTTCAAACTTTCAACCTCTGGTAAAGTTTTATTATATATAAATACCGCTCCCCCTAAAATCATTACAAAATAATATGTAACTAATCTCCATAAGATCATTATACTGGTTGCTGAAATTTTGCCAAATATTGTTGAAAACATTAATACAAAAGTTGCTTCAGTTCCACCACTTGCACCAGGAATTGGTATAAAACAATTTATCATGGATACAAATGAAGAAAGAGCTAATATATTAATAAGATCTGATAGTTGAACATTTACATTTAATGCTTTTGCACAGAAAAAAGGAATTGAATAATACACAAACATTCTAATGAAATTCGCAACAACACTATAGACAATCGTTTTTTTATGCGACTTTAGTCTTACAACTTCTTTTGCAAATCTCTCTAATTGGACATTTAACTTACTTAAAGTTTCTTCTTTGTTTTTAACAATATGAAGCTTGCTTGCAAGTAAAATTCCTTTTGTTGTTATCCATGTATAAACTTTAGGAAAAGTTGCTAAGATCCATAGTCCAATAATAATAACACTATTAACTCCAAATCCAATAAGAACTAAGAAGAAAAAATTAGAAAAATTATTAAAGAAATATGTAAACCTCAATATTAACAATATAAGAACTGAAACAACCATTGTTGCTTGGTATATAATGAAATCCATCCAAAGAATACTAGCTGAGTCCGTTATATTAACACCTTGTTTTTTAAATACATAAATTTGAGCTATTTGACCACCTGATGCACTTGGAGTAACTCCGTGAAAAAAGCTTGCAATAAAAGCATTAATTACCCCTTGTTTTAGTTTATACTTAGGATTGCTTAAAATTGTTAACTTTCTTAAAATGATACCAATAATTACTTGATATAATATTGCTAAAAATATTACAGTCAATAGCCAACCAAAATGAATCCTTGTAAACATATCCATAATTTCATTAAAATTATCTTTTAAAGTTAACCAAAGTACAATACCTGTAAAAAAGACAACAAGCATTATATTAAAAAGATAGCTTTTCATTAATTTTTTTATAGTATTCATTAATCACCCTGTTTATTTACATTACTTAATACTCTTTCATAAATCACTTTTAATTTTTTTCCAATTGATTCAATTCCACGATCTTTTGCAGTAATGTAACCAAGCTCACTAACACTTGGTAATTCCTTTTCTATAATACCTTTAATTTTTGAAATAAATTCTTCATTATTTTTTGCTTTATAACAATTTTTTCCATCTTCAAGCCATGTATCAAACACTCCAATATCACGAACTAGCACTTCCTGTTTTGCAGCAAGTGCTTCTAAAACAACAATACCTTCAGTTTCTTCATATGATGGGAAGAAAAAACAGTTAGATGCCATAAAAGCTCCTTCTAAAATAGGTCCTTTTACATAACCTGGAAAAAATACATTTTTTGGATAGTCTTCCGTAACTTCTCTTACACTTCTAGGAATGATCATCGGACTTGTATATCCAAACCAAATGAACTTATACTCAGGAAAAGATTTTGCGATTTCAACAAAATCTAATATACCCTTTCTTTCAAAATATAGTCCAACAGAAAGAATAACTTTATCATTATTATCAATATTAAAATATTTTTTGAAGGCTTTAACTTTCTCTTCATTATATTCAAACCTAGACAAGTCTATACCATTTGATAGGGCATTTATCGGCGTATTTATACCATAACCTTCTAATAGTTTCTTTGAATATGGTGTCGGTGTAATAATCTCATCAGCCAAAGGATAAAGTGAAAGAAGCCATTTTTTAAATAATGGTGCAATTTGATTAGACAACACAAAAGAATTTTTGAAATCTTCCTCAGTAGAATGAGCGTGATAAATAATAGGTTTATTGTCTTTTCTCGCTCTTTTAATAATTGATTCACTATTTATACCAACAGTATTAATATGTAAAACATCATAATCTTTTTCCCAAGGATCTGTTGTATATTCAATACCAACAGAAGTTAATGCTGCCTGTTGATGTTTTAAAGCTCTTCCAATTCCAGAGCTTTGTAACATTTTTTCACTCTCAAAATATAATAATATTTTCATGTTATCACCTACTATATTATATACTTTTTATAACAAAACTTCAAACAATGAAAAAAAAGTATTGGCTATTAACCAATACTATTTTTTATTTTTCTAACTTTTTAATTAGATTTGAATAACGTTTTTGTGCATCACTTAGCGTCTTACTGTATAACTTGTCAGCCGCTTCTGTACCTTTAATTTTTTCTAGTTGGCTAAATCTTGTTTCTGCCATTAAGAAATCTCTAAATTTATCCCAGTTAGGTTCTTTAGAATCAACAACTAAAGGATTTTCATTTCTAGGATCAAAGCGATATAGTGGTAAATATCCACATTCAACTGCAGCACTTTGAGTCTTTTGATGGTTCTTAAGTCCACCTTTAATTCCATGTTCTACACAAGGAGAATAAGCAATAATTAATGATGGTCCTTTATATTCCTCAGCCTCTTTAATTGCTTTTAATGTTTGGTTCTTATTTGCACCCATTGCAATTTGAGCAACGTATACATGACCATAAGCCATTGCAATCATACCTAAGTCTTTCTTAGCTGTTGGCTTACCTCCAGCTGCAAACTTAGCAATTGATGCTGCTTGAGAAGCCTTTGATGATTGTCCACCAGTATTTGAATAAACTTCTGTATCAAGAACAAGTACATTAACATCAAGTTCATTTGCAAGAACATGATCTAATCCACCATATCCAATGTCAAATGCCCATCCATCTCCACCAACGATCCAAACAGATTTTCCAACAAGATCTCTCTCTAAGTCAAGAAGTTCTTTAACTCCTTCAACTTTTGAATTTTTAACACCAGTAATAATCTTATCTTTAACTAAACGTTGAGCTTCACGATCTCCATCAGCAGCGATATATGAATTAAATGCTTCTTTTAATTCTGGTTCAACTTTATCTAAATTTTCTTCAATTATTTGTAAGATTTTTGCTTCTTTAACATTTTGAGCAACTGCCATACCAAATCCGTATTCAGCATTATCTTCAAATAAACTATTTGCCCAAGCAACCCCTTCACCATTCTTATCATTTGTAAATGGTGTAGATGGAGTTGATCCACAGTATATTGAAGAACATCCAGTAGCATTAGCTACCATCATATCTTTACCATAAAGTTGTGAAACAAGTTTATAATATGGAGTTTCTCCACAACCAGGACAAGCACCTGAAACTTCAAAATATGGTCTTAAGAACTGAGAACCCTTTACAGTTGTAGTCGGGAAATACTCACTCTTATAATCAATATCGTTGTATAGATAATCTGCAAGTGGTTCATTAGAAATTTCTTCATTTACATCAACCATTGATAATGCTTTATTACCAGCCTTACCTGGACACTCAACAACACATAGTTCACAACCTACACAGTTTGCAGGAGAAACTTGAATGCGATATTTTAACTCAGTAACATCTTTACCCATTGCTTGAATTGTATCAAATTCTTGTGGAGCATTCTTAATTTCTTCATCAGTTAATAAGAATTGACGAATAGTTCCATGTGGACACACATAACTACAGAATCCACATTGAATACAGTTCTCAGAATGCCACTTTGGAACTTGAGTAGCTATCGTGCGTTTTTCTTTAAAAGATACGTTGTTTCTTATAGATCCATCTAATAAATTATGTTTAGTAAATGCACTAACTGGTAAATCATTACCATTAAGTGAATTTATAATTGCAACATGCTCATCAAAGTATTTATCATTAGTAGTAACCTTAGTTTCATTAACACTAACATTAGCCCATTCAGCTTTTACTTCAATTTTATTTAAACCAGCTTTTCCTTCATCAATTGCTTTATAGTTTAGTTTAACAACTTCTTCACCCTTTTTAGAGTAAGATTTCTTAGCCATTGCTTTCATATAATCTACAGCCTGTGGATAAGCAATAATTTGTTCGTTCAAGGCAAAGAAAGCAGATTGAAGAATTGTATTTGTTCTTCTTCCCATACCAATTTCTTGTGCAATTGAAGTTGCATCTATAATATAAAATTCTGCATTTTTATTTGCTAATTGAACCAACATTTTCTTAGGAAGATGTTTTTCAATCTCACTTGCAGGGAAAGTAGTATTAAGTAAGAAAGTACCACCCTGTTTTAAGTTAGAAAGCATATCATATTTAAATACGTATGAATCTAGTGAACAAGAAATAAAGTCAGCCTGTGTTACATAATAAGTTGATTGAATTGGAGAAGGTCCAAAACGTAAATGAGAACGAGTTACTCCTCCAGCTTTTTTTGAATCATAAGCAAAGTATGCTTGTGCATATAAATCTGTATTATCACCAATAATTTTAATTGTACCCTTGTTTGCTGAAACTGTTCCATCTGATCCTAGACCATAGAACAAGCAAGAAGTATAATCTGGTTTTAATTCAATTGGTGCAGTATCTAATGACAAATTAGTTACATCATCTTTAATACCAATTGTGAATTCTTCTTTTGGTGAATCCTTTTTTAACTCTTCAAATACACCGTTAATATGTTGAGGATTAGTATCTTTAGAACCCATACCATAACGACCACCAACAATTAAAATGTCTTCATTTTTAAGTGCACTTAGCATATCTAAATATAAAGGTTCTCTAGAACCCATTTCTTTAGTTCTATCAAGTACAGCAATTTTCTTAACTGTTTTAGGTAAAGCATTTTTTAAATATTCAGTAGAGAAAGGACGATATAAATGAACTTTTATAAGACCAACCTTTTCTCCATTAAGGCGTAATGCATCAATTGTTTCTTTTATTGTTTCAGTTACTGATCCCATTGCCACAATAATTCTTTCAGCATCAGGTGCACCATAATATGTAAATGGAGCGTAGTTGCGTCCTGTATGAGTACTAATTTCCTTCATATATTTAGCAACAATATCAGCTACTTTAGAATAGTGTACATTCTGAGCTTCTTTACCTTGGAAAAATATATCATCGTTTTCTGCACCACCACGAGTTACTGCATTTGAGTGTGGATTTAATGCATTTTTTCTAAACTCTTCAACTTTTTCAAAGTTAATAAGTGTCTTTAAATAGTCGTAGTCCATTACTTCAATTTTTTGAATTTCATGCGATGTTCTAAAACCGTCAAAAAAGTGAATCATTGGAGATAATGCCTCAATTGCTGATAAATGAGTAACTCCAGATAAATCCATACATTCTTGAACTGAGTGCGAGCATATAATTGGAACTCCTGTTTGACGACATGCATAGATATCACTATGGTCCCCAAAGATATTTAATGCACGACTTGCTAATGCTCTTGCAGCTACATGAATTACTCCAGGCAGCAATTCACCTGCCATTTTATAAAGGTTAGGAATCATTAATAACAATCCTTGTGATGCTGTATATGTCGAAGCGTAAGCTCCTCCTTGCAGTACCCCGTGGACAGCTCCTGCTGCTCCTCCTTCTGATTGCATCTCTACAACCTTAACAGTTGTATCAAATAAATTTTTGCGACCTTGAGATGCCCAAGCGTCGACTACCTCTGCCATTGGAGATGATGGAGTAATAGGGTAAATCCCTGATACTTCACTAAACGCATAAGCCGCATGGGCTGTTGCTGTATTTCCATCCATTGACTGAAAAACTTTTTTTGATGTTGTCATCATTTCCTCCTTGTGGTTTTGTTTCCTATACTATTATAACGCAAATCAACATACTTTTAAACATAAAGTTCACAAAAAAAGGAGTTTATTTGATCAACCTAAACATATTTGATCAACTCCATCAATTTCTCGCATTTTAACAAGTACTTCTTCCTCTTTTGAGGTTGGTAAATTTTTACCAACATAATCTGCTCTGATTGGTAACTCTCTGTGTCCCCTATCAACCAAAACTGCCAGTTGGATTTGTTTGGGACGTCCATAGAATGTAATTCCATCCATAGCCGCTCTTATAGTTCTTCCTGAGTATAAAACATCATCTACAAGAATAACTATTTTATTAATGGTGCTAATAGCTAAATCAGGAATATTATCTTTCTTTTTTTTCTCATCATCTCTCCAATAGGAAACATCAACCTCACCAACTAAAACTTTACCATCTTCAAACTCATTGATTAAAGATGCTATTCTATTTGCTAAAATAATTCCCCTTGTTTTTATACCTATCAACACAATATTCTCACAACCCTTATTCTTTTCAACTATCTCATGAGCTATTCTAATTAGTGATCTACTTATCCCAATCTCATTAATTATTTCTTTCATTATTTCTCCTTTTTGACCTTGAATTTATTACATCATCCATTTGTGTCTTACTAATTATTTTTTCATTCACCATTGCTCTTAAAACAACCTCTTGACGCTCATAAATTTTATCATATCCATTACTTAGCTGATAAATACTTGGAGATTGAGGAAGACCAGCTAAAATTGTAGCTTCATATAAATCTAATTCATTTGGAAACTTATCAAAATATCCCATACTAGCTGAATGTATTCCATAAAACCCATCGCCATAATAATTAATATTTACATACATTTCTAAAATTTCATCTTTTGTATACATCCTCTCTAAATCTCTTGTAAGAAAAATTTCAGCACATTTTCTTTTAAATGAAGGTGCATTTGAAAAATACATATTCTTAGCAACCTGCTGAGTTATGGTACTACCACCTTCAACAACCTCAGATTCTTTCACATTAGTGAAAAATGCCCTAATTATAGAAATGATATCAATACCCTGCCTTTTATAAAATCTTCTATCCTCTGTTGCAACAACTGCCTTTAAAAATAAATCATCAATATTATTATAATTAGTATAACCTTCAATCATTTTCAACTCATTAACTTTATCTTCAATAGATTCACTATTAGTTACACTTTTATATGTACTAAATCCAGTATAAAAAACAGTAAAAGCTAACCCTAAGCAAATAAAAGTAAAAATTATAAATAATTTTTTAAAAAATCTTCTCATAAATTCTCCTAATAAAAAGAGACAATGCTCTTTTATTGTCCCATAGATTTCATAATTGCTCTTATTTTAGACTCAGAAGGTTTTTGTCCCATTTGACGATACATTGCACGAATAACTTTCTCATTCATTTGTGCTGCTTGTTGCTTTTGCATTGCACGTCTTGTGAAATAGAAACCTAAACCACCACCAATAATTAAACCTACTATAAGACTCGATATTGACGTCCAGAAAATATCCATTCTTCCACCACCTAACTCTTTTTATAATATTTGACAACATCTTTAAATGTTTCAAGTTATCATTAAATTGACCAAAAGGGTTGATATTTATCCCTGTTACGTACAGGTGGAATTCCTGCTTTACATTCGGGATTCTTGATTAATCAAGCATTCACACCTAATAAAGACTCCAGATTTCCTTATATCACTATGTAGGAAATATATTTGTTCCCTTTTGGAATTTTATTATATCACATATTAAATTTTTTTCATATTCATTTTAAAAAATATTTACTAAAAAGGAGCTTTCTTTACTCATCAAATAAATCTAATAATTCAAAATTTTCGAAACTTTTTTTAGCTGTTTCTGATGTTTTATCTTCCATAAGATTTTCATCATTAGGCACATCAACAATTAAACATTCTTCAATTTGTTTCTCATAAATATAGGCATTACTTAGATCAACAACACTTGAAAATGTGGCATCTTTTTGCATCAAAGGTACATCTTTTGCTTGAATTATTATCTCATTTGGATCTTGAAATTTAATTTCATCATATGCCCCTACTGCTTTAATATCAATAATTTCATATGGATTTGTCTTTAGTTTTTTACAAATCATTTCTCCTTTTACTACCCTTGAAGTCTTTTCAATATCATGATATCTTACTCTTTTCATCAATCCTCTATTTGTCAGTACAAATAGATTATAATTTTCATCAGGAAGCACACACGAACTACTAATTAAATCTCCCTTAGAAAAATTCATGGCCTTAACTCCTCTTGACTTTGTATTAGTACTCGGAATTAAGTCAGAGTTATACCTTGTAATAAAACCATTTTTACTAATAACTAATATTTCTTGATGTGCGTAGCATAAAAAAGCCTTTACTAACACATCACCCTTTTTCATTTTCATTGCAGGAAAAGTTTTGTTATTCCTTTGAACATCCCATTGTTTTATTGGGGTCTTCTTTATCATCCCATTATCACTTATAGTTACAATCCAGGCATAGCTATCAAAATTTTTAATAACAATTGCATTGACAATCTTATCATCAGGATCAATTTTAACACGACTACTTACATGTAAACCAACATCTCTCCATTTGGCTTCTTCAATTTCATATACAGGAAGATAAATATAATTTCCAAATGAAGTAAAAAGTATCAGTGTATCAAGAGTATCAACTTCCATAGAACCAATTAACTCATCAGATTCCTTTAAACCTGTTAATCCTTCCGTTGCTGCAAAAGACCTTAGTGATACACGTTTAGTGTAACCATCTTTTGATACAGTAATCATTACTCTTTCATTAGCAATCATACTAGTTTTGTCAATAACAATGTCCTCTACCTTTTCTTCTATGATAGTTTTTCTTGGCATCGGGTAATCTTTTACTATTTGTTTCAGTTCATTTATTATTGTTAATTTCAATACATTTACATCTTCAAGAATAGTTTTATATTCCTCAATCTTATTAACAAGTAATGCAAACTCTTCTCTTAGAGCCACGATATCTGTAGAACTTAATCGATAAAGTCTTAATGTAACAATAGCTTCTGCTTGTTCATCACTAAAGTTAAAGTGGTTACAAAGTTGATCTTTTGAGTCCTTTTTATCTTTTGACTGACGGATTATTTTTATTATCTCATCCATAACAGAGACCGCCTTCATCAATCCCTCTAGGACATGACATCGCTTTTCCATCTTTTCTAATTCATACTTACTACGATTTATAACAACTTCTTTTCTATGATCAATAAAAGCATCAAGCAGATCCAATAAACCCATTTGTTTTGGGGTTTTATTAACTATAGCAACCATATTGTAATTATAATAAACCTGTAAATCAGTATTTTTATAAAAATAATTTAAAATTAGTTTTGAATCTAAATCTTTTTTTATATCAACAACAATCTTAAGACCATTTCTATCAGATTCATCTCTTATATCCAATATACCATCAACTTCTTTAGATAATCTAATATCATCCATTTTACGAACAAGATTAGCCTTTATTACTTCATATGGAATTTCGGTAATTACTAATTGATCAATTGTTTTATTCTCAACTATCTCAACTTTTGCACGAATAGCAACTCTACCTTTTCCAGTTTGAAAAGCCTCTTTAATACCATCTTTTCCCTGAACAATCCCACCAGTAGGAAAATCTGGACCTGGAAGTATTTCCATTAGACTATCAAGGTTTGAATGTTCATGCATTATTCTAAAAATTGTAGCTTGAATCACTTCTGTAAGATTACACGGAGGAATATTTGTCGCATAACCTGCTGCAATTCCTGTTGCACCATTAACAAGTAATGTAGGGAACATCGCTGGAAGAACAGTTGGTTCTTGATCTGTATCATCAAAATTCGGAATAAACTCAACAGTGTTTTTATCAATGTCAGCCATCATTGTTGAAGAAATCTTAGAAAGTCTTGCCTCCGTATAACGCATTGCAGCAGCAGGATCATCATCAATTGACCCATTATTACCATGCATATCAATAAGTGGAGTTCTAACCTTCCAGTTTTGAGAAAGTCGAACCATTGCTTCGTAAACCGAAGAATCACCATGAGGATGGTAATTACCAATAACTAAACCTACAGTTTTAGCAGATTTTCTATATTGCTTATCTGCAGTATTCCCATCATTGTGCATCGCATATAAAATTCTTCTTTGAACAGGCTTTAAACCATCACGAGCATCTGGTAATGCACGATCTTGAATAATGTATTTTGAATATCTACCAAAACGATCTCCCATAATGTCTTCAATAGGCATAGGAATTAAAATGTTTTCTCTATTATTTTTTTCTTTTTTCATTTATTTACTCCTCTACCTTATACGAATCTTCTAGTGTAAATGCAACATTGTTTTCAATCCATTTTCTTCTTACATCAACCTTATTACCCATAAGCGTTGAAACTCTTTTATCAGCAATTACAGCATCATCTACTGTAACTTGGATAAGTGTTCTTGAATCTGGATCCATTGTGGTATCCCAAAGTTGACCGGCATCCATTTCTCCAAGTCCTTTATATCTTTGTATTTCAACTTTTCCTCTTGTTGCTCTTACACTCTCTAATTCTTCTTCCAAATAACAATACTCTACATTTTTTCCGCTTGTAACTTTAAAAAGTGGAGGCATTGCAAGATAAACCATACCATTATCAATTAACTCTCTCATATAACGATAAAAGAATGTGAGTAGTAAAACTTGGATATGGGCACCATCAGTATCAGCATCTGTCATGATAATAATTTTGCCGTAATTACTATCTTCATAAGAAAAACTCGGTCCCACACCCGCTCCAATAGCATGAATAATTGTATTTAGCTCTTCATTTTTTTCAATATCACTAATTGAACACTTTTCAGTATTTAACACCTTACCTCTTAAAGGAAGAATTGCTTGATATTTAGAATCTCTACCTTGTTTTGCACTACCGCCTGCCGAGTCTCCCTCAACCAAAAATAGTTCTTTTTTTGCACTATTTTTAGACTGGGCAGGAGAAAGTTTACCTGAAAGAAGTTTTTCACTTTTTCCCGATTTCTTACCTTTTCGAGCTTCTTCACGAGCTTTTCTTGCTGCCTCTCTTGCTAATGAGGCTTTTTTCATCTTATTGATTAATAGTGATGATATTTCTTTATTTTCTTCTAAAAAGTATACCAGTTTATCAGTTATTGTTTGTTCTACAGCAATTCTTGCCTCAGAAGTGCCCAATTTACCCTTAGTTTGACCCTCAAACTGTAAAAGATTTTCCGGAATAGAAACAGATATTATTGCAGTTAAACCTTCTCTTACATCATTTCCATCAAAATTTTTATCTTTAGCTTTTAGGATATTTAGTTTCCTAGCATATTCATTAAACGCTTTTGTCATTGCCGACTTAAAACCAGACTCATGTGTACCACCATCAGGTGTTCTAACTAAATTTACAAAACTATATGTATTTTCCTGATATGAATCAGTATATTGAAAAGCACATTCTACTTGAATATCTTTATATTCTCCACTAAAACATATTGGATCATGAAAAGTATCTTTATCCTCATGTAAATAATCTAAAAATGCTATTAGACCATTATCGTACTCATACTCAACACTCTTATCATTTTTTTCATCAATAACATCCATCTTTATTCCATTTAATAAAAAAGCTGTTTCTTGTGCTCTTTCACAAACCTGATTATAATTAAAAGTTGTTGTCGAGAAAATTTTAGCATCAGGTTTAAACCTAACAATAGAACCTGTTTTACTTGTAGTTCCTATCACTTCTAACTTACTAACTTTTTTACCACCGTTTTCAAATTTGAGTTGATAAATTTTACCATTTTTAAACACCGTAACTTCTACCCACTCACTAAGGGCATTAACAACAGATGCACCAACACCATGTAGTCCACCAGCTGTTTTATATCCACCATCAGATGAAAACTTACCACCAGCATGTAATACAGTAAATATTACTTCTATGGTGTTTTTGCCGCTTTCATGCATATCTACAGGCATTCCTCTACCTTTATCCTCAACACAACAAACACCACCTTTTTCTAAGGTGATGGTAATTTTATCTCCAAACCCATTAAGTGCTTCATCAACTGCATTATCAACAATTTCCCAAATTAAGTGATGAAGTCCTCTAGCATCGGTCGAACCAATATACATTCCCGGTCTTTTTCTAACAGCTTCTAATCCTTCTAATATTTGAATGCTAGAGCCATCATAATTCTTATTTTTACTCATTATTGGTTTCTCCTTTTTATCTTCTTAATTATACTAAACAATTAAAAAAATAAAAAGGACAACCAAAAAGAATTATGATAAAATATAAAAAGAAAAAGGAGACCAACAATGAATATATTAGGTTTAACAATAATAATAGGTTCATATCTTATAGGATCTATATCATGGGCATTAATAATTGGAAAGTTATTTTATAAAACAGATATTAGAAATCATGGATCTGGAAATTTAGGAGCTTCAAATGCTGGTAGAGTGCTTGGAAAAAAGGCAGGGTTTTGTGTTGCTGCACTTGATATTTCAAAAGCATTCATCTGTGTTGCAATCTGTTCAACACTATTACCTCAATATACTCCATATGCTGGACTTGCTTGTTGTTTTGGTCATTGTTTTCCTATATTTGCTAATTTCAAAGGAGGCAAGGCTGTGGCAACAAGCATGGGATATTTGTTTGGACTTGCTCTTTTTGTAACAGATCAGTTTATTCCAATCTTCATTATTCCAGTCATTTGCTTTTTTACAATATTATATTTAACTAAAACCGTTGCCATAAGCAGTCTATCATCTTTCTTAATTGCTATTGTTATGTCAATTATTTTTATTAAAGATATTAGCATTACAGTTTCTATTATTATCCTCTGGATATTCCTAGTTTATCGTCATAAGGATAATATTAAAAGAATACTAGATGGCAAAGAAAATAAAATAACTTGGATGTAAAAAAACATTTCTTAATTGAAATGTTTTTTTAATCATTTGGATATGTGATATTCATTTGTTTGCGACACTCATCTAATATTGAAATAATATCTAAGCTAGTTTGATGATTAAATATTTTAGACTCTATTTTTTTATTATTAACATTAGCAATAAATTCTTTAATTTGATAAACAAAAGGATTTGTATTGTCATTGATATTCAAACATTTGCCACCTTTATCAATACTAATATTATTCATTGTACTAATCATACCAATTTGAATTATGCCTTTTTCACCCTGTATTTCCGATATAATTTTTGTATTAGATATTTTAGAGTGAATTATTATAACTTCAAAATCTTCATAACTTAAAATACAACTTCCACATCCATCAACCTTAGTTTCTAAACTAATACCATTAGCAATAACCTTATTTGGCATTCCAAATAAATAAATCGCAGCACCGATGGGATAAATACCTAAATCCATAAGAGATCCATTACATAAATCATTTCTAAATGTGGTTGGGTTTAAGCCTTGTAAGTACTGATCATATCTTGATGAGTACTTACCAAAAGAAAACACTACTTGCCTAATTTTACCGATAGAATTTAGTTCACTTTTCACAATTTGAATATTCTTTGTATAAACAGGTACAAATCCATCATGGATATAGACGTTTTTCTCTTGAGCACATTCAAACATTTTTTTAGCATCCCTAAAATTTGTAGCAAATGGCTTTTCAGTATAAGTTGGAATACCTCTTTTTAAGCATTCCATACTCATCTGATAATGCAAAGAATTTGGAACAGCCAAATAAACAGCATCCATTACATCAGACTCTATCAAAGATTCAAAATTATCAAAGACATTAGGAATATTATGTTTTTTTGAAAAATCTTCTGCACTTTTTCTTGAACCACTACAAACCGCAACAACCTGTGCTTCTTTAATCTGATTAATTCCATCCATAAATGAATCAGATATAAAATTAGTTCCAACAACTGCAAATTTCATTTTTTACATCACCTCTAATAAAATTATATCACACTAATTTATTTTTTATAAACAAATTAAATATTTACAATTAGATCTCAACGATGTGATATTGACTCACCAAAAACAGCTCAATAATTACAACTTTGGAATGCTTTTAAATTTTAAAAAGTTCATATTCATACTATATAAATTTAAATCTTAAGTTACAGTATTAATTAATTGATTTAACAATATAACCTTCTTCTTCAATACAAGATTTAAGTAAATCATCTATTAAATTTTCTCCATTTACAACAGCTTCACTTTGCTCTAGTGACACTTCTACACTAGTTATATTGTCAAGTTCTTCTAAGGCACCCTTCACTGCTGCTACACAGTGCATGCAGCTCATTCCTTCAATATTGATTGTTTTTTTCATTTGTATTTTCCTCCTATTTATAAAACCACTTTAATCTTAAAGCATTTAGTACTACTGATACTGAGCTAAAGCTCATTGCTGCTGCTGCTATCATTGGATTAAGCAAGAACCCCAATGATAAGTAAAGAATGCCAGCAGCAATTGGAATACCAACAACATTGTAAATAAATGCCCAGAATAAATTCTGTTTAATGTTGCGCATAACATTCTTACTAAGTTTGATTGCAGTAACTACATCCATTAAATCATTTTTCATCAGTACAATATCTGCCGATTCAATCGCAATATCCATTCCAGCTCCAATAGCTATACCCACATTTGCTCTTGATAGCGAAGGAGCATCATTTATTCCATCACCAACCATCGCAACAACCTTTTTTTCATTTTGTAATTTTCTAACTTCTTTTTCTTTATCTTCAGGTAGTACTTCTGATATTACATGATTTACACCAACTTTTTTTTGAATTGCCTCAGCAGTAATCGAATTATCACCTGTAAGCATAATTGTATCAATACCCATTTTTTTAAGAATTGCAATTGCTTTAGCACTGTTTTCTTTAACCACATCAGCAAGAGCAATTATACCAATACATTGATTATCAAAAGCAAAGTATAAAGCCGTTTTTCCATCTTTACTAAAGTCTTCTTCCACACTTATAAATTCCTTAATATCAATGTTGTTTTCAATCATTAGTTTTCTATTTCCAGCATATGATTGCTTCTTTTCAATTATACCATAAATACCACGACCATCTATTAGCTTATAATCACTAACTTCTAATATATTCTGTCTAAGCTCTTTTGATTTTTCAATAAGTGGTTTAGATAATGGGTGAGATGATTTACTTTCTAATGACGATGCAATTTGAATAAGCTTTTCTTCATTAAAATTTGTTGTGAATATATCAGTTATAACTGGTTTTCCTTTTGTAATTGTTCCTGTTTTATCAAGAAACACCGCATCAACTGAGTGAAGCACCTCAAGAGCTTCAGCAGATTTGATTAAAACTCCATTTTTTGCTCCAACACCTGTTCCCACCATAATTGCCGTTGGGGTAGCTAATCCCAAAGCACATGGACATGAGATTACAAGAACAGAAATACCTATTGATAATGCAAATTCAAATGAATAACCAAGCATCAACCAAACAATTGTAGATACAACTGCAATAGCTATTACTATCGGAACAAAAACTCCACTTACTTTATCCGCAAGTTTTGCTACTGGTGCCTTAGAAGATGTTGCCTCATCTACTAATTTAATTATCTTAGAAAGTGCAGTATCTTCTCCAACTGCCTTTACTCTCATCTTAAAGAAGCCAGATGAATTAATTGTTCCTCCAATTACATTTGCATTAATATCTTTCTTTACTGGCATACTCTCACCAGTAATAGCAGACTCATCAAGATATCCATGTCCCTCAATAACTTCACCATCAAGAGGAATACTCTTACCCTCTTTAATAATTAGTATTTCACCAATTTCTACATCTTTTGTAGGCACTTCTATTTCAATACCATCTCTTAGAACTAATGCAACATTCGGAGTTAATTCCATCAGTTTTGAAATAGCTTCTGATGTTTTTTCTTTTGCTCTTGTTTCTAAAAACTTTCCAAAGGTAATTAATGTTAGAATTACTCCACCTGATTCAAAATACAGACTCATCACATACTTATGGGCCATTGCCATGTCATTATGTCCAAGTCCCCAAGATATTTTATATAGTGCAAAAACACCATACAACACCGCTGCACTTGTACCTACAGCAATTAATGAGTCCATATTAGGTGACCCTTTTAAAAGTGACTTAAATCCAATCATAAAATATTTTCTATTAACTATAATTACTGGTATCACCAAAATAAATTGGGTAAGTGCAAAAGACATTGCGTTTTCCATACCACTTAAGAATTTAGGAATTGGTAGATTGACCATTTCAGCCATCGCTAAATAAAACAGTGGAACTGTAAACATTAAAGAAATTATAAGTCTTTTCTTTATTATATCAACTTCACTAACTTTATTTTCATTTTTAGTTTCACCTTTTAAACTTGCAGAATATCCGGCATCATAAACTGCTTTAATTATAGAATTAGAAGATACTTTTTTATCTTCATAGTCAACAATCATACTATTTTTTAACAAATTAACTTGTACTACATTGATTCCATCTATCTTAGAAAGCTTTTTTTCTATTCTAGATGAACATGCAGCACAAGTCATTCCAAATACATCAAATTCTTTATTCATATGCTATCCTCCTATATGTGTTATACTAATAATAACAGTTATAGTTATAATTGCAATTACGCACTTTTTTGTAATATAGTAACCTATTTGATACCATGGAGGACAATATGAATAGTTTAAATGAGAAATGCCCAGTTTCAACAACTTTAAAAATAATTGGCGGCAAGTATAAAGCTTTAGTGCTTTGGCATTGCAGTCATGAAACTCTTCGATTTTCTCAAATTAGAAGATTAATACCAGAGGCAACAGCAAAAATGCTTACACAACAACTTAGAGAGTTAGAAAAAGATAAACTAATAATTAGAAAAGTTTATCCTGTTGTTCCTCCTAAAGTCGAATATAGCATTAGTGATAAGGGTAAAAGTCTTTATTCAATCTTAGAGGCTATGTATAATTGGGGAGAACAAGAGCTAAGTGATGAAGGCCTATGTCCAAAGTGCTCAATGAAAAAATAATATATTTATTATTTGATTTCATTTTCCCATTCATTAAGTTTAAAACCAAATAAGACATTATTTTTAAGAACTAAGATTGGTCTTTTAACCAGCATTCCATCGCTTGATAAAAGTTCAATCTTTTCTTTTTCACTCATATCAGGAAGTTTCTTTGAAAGCTTATTTTCTCGATACAATATCCCACTTGTATTAAACATCCTCTTTATATCAACACCACTTTTCTTAAGCCAAACACTTAACTCTTCTTTTGTGGGATTATTAAGTTTAATATCTCGCTTTTCAAATTTAAATCCTTTTTCCTCTAACCATTTCTCCGCCTTTTTACAAGTACTACATCTTTCATAACATATAAATTCCATTTTTTTAAGTCTCCTTTATGATATTATACTATGCTAAATATTAATATTCAATTCTAGCAATCTTTTCTAAAAATATATTACTTATATTATAAAAAAAAGCAGTTATCAAAACTGCTTTTTTTACTAACTTAATATCTTCTGACATCTTTCACATAGTTTATCATCATTATAACTTTCAGAAATATTCCAACATCTTGGACATACTTCACCTTTTGCAACATTTACTTTAACACTTCTTTCTAAAGCTGTATCAAAAGTAACATCACTTACAATTAACCACTGATCAACATTATCTTTAAAATAAGTTTTCATTAAATTTATTTCATCATCATTTGTAGATATAACCACACTTGCCTCAAGTGGTTTTCCAATAATTTTTTCACTTCTTGCTACTTCAAGAGCTTTAAATACATCATCACGAATCGAATTTAATAACTTGAAATCTTCTTTAATTTTATTAGAATTATTTATTTCTTTTAATTCATTAAAATTATTAAGGTGAATAGAATTAGAACTTGCTCCACTGAAATTATCCCATACTTCTTCCATTGTAAAAGGTAAAATTGGAGCCCATAATTTGGCTAGGGTTAAAACTGTATGCCATAAAGTTGTTTGAACTTGTCTTCTTCTTAATGAATCTTTTTTATAAATGTATAATATATCTTTAGTAAAATCTAAGTAATAGCTACTTAACTCATTTATCATCAAGTTAGTTAAAGATGTAGTAACTGCAAGATAATCAAATGATTTATAGGCATTTCTACATAAATCTGAAACATCTTTTAATTTTATTAAAATATACTTGTCTACTTTTTCAAGTTCTTCAAAGTCAATTTCATCTTTTTGAATATTAAAATCACCACTATCAATATTACCTAGTATAAATCTAAAAGTATTTCTGATTTTTCTATATTGTTCAGATACTTGTTTTAAATTATCATCACCAATTCTCATATCTTGACGATAATCAACTGTTGCTGCCCATAATCTAAAGATATCTGCACCATTTTTTTCAATTACTTTTATCGGATCAACAACATTTCCGATTGATTTACTCATTTTCTCACCTTTTTGATCACAGACATATCCATGAGATAAAACAGCTTTATATGGTGCTTGATTATTAGTTGCAACACCTATTATTAAAGAAGAATTAAACCATCCGCGGTATTGATCTGATCCTTCAAAATACAAATCAGCAGGATATCTTAAACCACGCGCCTTAAGCTCATTATGTGAACTACCAGAATCAAACCAAACGTCCATTATATCCTTTTCTTTTGTAAATTTTCCATTAGGTGAGTTTACATTAGTATAACCTTCAGGTAATAAATCTTTAGCCTCTTTCTCAAACCAAATATTACTACCATACTCTTCAAATAAGCGTGCAATATTTTCAAAAACTTCTTCATCCATAATCACAGAATTATCTTCATTGTAGATTATAGGAATTGGAACACCCCAAATTCTCTGCCTTGAGATACACCAATCTTTACGATCTTTAATCATATTATGTAGTCTAGTTTTTCCCCATTCATTTATCCACTCAACACTATCAACTTCAGACAATAATTTTTCTCTTATTTTCTCAAGTGAAGCAAACCATTGTACAGTTGCTCTAAAAATAATTGGCTGTTTCATTCTTTCATCATGAGGATAACTATGCGTTATAAATTCTAAATGTATTAAATTTCCTAACTCATCTAACTTTAATCCAACTTGTTTATTTGCATCATCAACATATAGTCCTTCTAAGAAATCACCTGCCTCAGCCATCATACAGCCCTTCTCATCAACAGGACAATACGCCTTTAATCCATATTTCAATCCTACATTAAAATCATCAACACCATGTCCTGGTGCAGTATGAACACATCCTGTACCATCTTCATCAGTAACATGATCACCTAAGATTACAAGTGATGGTCTATCACTATAAAAAGGATGAGTAACTGTAATATATTCTAGTTCTTTTCCTTTAAATTTTCTTAGAATACCTTGATTTTCTAAATTAAACTTCGCAAGTAATTTATCAACCATTTTTTCCAAGACAATCAATTTACCTTTTTCTGTTTTAACAGAAACATATGTAAATTCTGGATTTAAACAAATAGCAAGATTAGCTGGAATTGTCCATGGAGTTGTCGTCCATATAACAAATCTTTCATCTGTTAAAATCGACTTACCATCAAGGACATCAAAAGCTACATAAATAGTAGGATCTCTTTTATCCTTATATATAACCTCAGAATCTGCAACAGCAGTTTCTGATACTGGTGACCAGTATATAGGTTTTAAACCTTGAAAAATTAAACCATCCATAGCCATTTTAGCAAACACTCTAATTTGACGTGCTTCATAACCCTTCTGTAATGTAATATATGGATTACTAAAATCAGCTATTGTTCCTAGCCTCTCCATTGTTTCTTTTTGTATTGCGATTTGCTGATGTGCATATTCTTCACACTTACTTCTAAATTCTACAGCAGAAACTTCTTTTCTGTTGATTCCTAATTTTTGAATAGCATTTTCAATTGGTAAGCCATGAGTATCCCAACCTGGAAAAAACGGTGTTCTATAACCACTCATTGCATATGATCTATTGATAAAATCTTTAATTACACGGTTCATTGCAGTTCCTGCATGAAGGTTTGCATTTGCATATGGTGGACCATCATGTAGTACAAAGTCCTCATCATTTTCATGTGCTTTAAGTAGTTGTTCATAGTGATTGTTTTCTTGCCATCTCTTTAAAATCAAAGGTTCTTTTGATGGTAAATTACCCCTCATTTCAAAGTTTGTTTTTGGCATTAGTAATGTGTCTTTAAAATTCATAATATTTCCTCCCATAAAAAAACATCCTTATAATTCTAAGGACGTTATAAACGCGGTACCACCTTAGTTCATAAAAATAATTTATGCACTCAATTAACTTTAACGCAGCTTTACGTCCTTTTTTACTTTAGTTTCAAAAAAGATATTCACAAGTGATATCAATTATTTGTTTTATACTTACCTTACACCAAATAGTAAGCTCTCTTAAATAAACATAATAATTGCTTGTCTTGATCACAATATTTATTAAATATTACCACTTTAATAAACTATTTTCAAGAACATTAAGAAATATACTTAGCAAATTCAACAAGAAGTCTATCTTTCTTTGACTTTTTAGATATACCTTTATAAATAAATCGTCCATGTTTTCTTATTGAAATAATATCATTTTCATTTATTACTTTGGTAATCTTTTTAACAATATGTCCATTAACTTTTATCATTTGATCATCAAACAGCTCTTTAACACTACTTCTACTTGATGATATTATACATGCAACAATGGCATCTATTCTCTCACTTTTAACAAAACCAGAAATTATTTCATATTTATGTTCTCTACTATATTGTTTACTACTTTGAGTAAATTTTACATTTGTATTTCTAATTTTAGTACATTCTTCAATTACCAACAACTTCCAACAATTTGAAGTGAAAATGATAACCTCATTTTCTTCAATGATAATATCTCCAAATTGATTGCGATCAATATTTAAACTCATCAGTGCCCCTAGTACATCACGATGCTCAATTTTCTCATTAGAGAAATTAATTTTAGCTACTAAACAAATTATGTCAGAAGACCACTTATCAATATCACCAAATATCACTTTACAACGAATTGCACCTTCATAGCCACCATTTAATGTATATCTAACACTTTTTTTACAGTATTGTTTTAACTCAAGTAGTTCATCTTCACTTAAAAAAGGTGTGCAAACAGAAAAGTATTCTTTCTCTGATTGCATCACCCAATCATCTATACGTGATAAGAATATTTTTTTATCCTCTTTCACACTAGTTATTCTTCTTGTTCAAAGCTAATTTCACCATCAACTCCAATAGTTCTTGGTGTACATAATACAACATTGTGTCCGACTTTTTGAACTTTACCATCAAGAGCAAATACAGTTCCCATTAAAAAATCTATGGTTCTTTGTGCATACTCTCTTTGAAGGCGATGTAAGTTAACTACTGCTGCACGCCTTTCTTTTAAATGACGAGCAATTTCTTCAACTTCATCAAAACTACGTGGCTCAAATAAAACCATCTTTGTATTTCCTGAAATTTTAGAAATACCTTTGGTGTTTGCCTCTTCGTATTGACTAATATTTTTTACTTCATCATCACTATATTCTAATTCATCATCGATCTCATCATCATCAACTGGTGCTACAAATTCCTTCATTTTATCAAATAATCCCATTTTCAATAACCTCCTATTTGTAAATATTATAACATATTTTTGATTAAATAAATCTTATTTTTTCTTTAATTTAATAACTTTTAGTCTTGTAAATTCTTCTCTATCTTTTTCTTCTAAAACTTCTGTTATTTCTCTTATTTGCATTTCAAAATCAGGAATAACTACATTTTTAAGAGCATTTGCTCTTTTTTGAGTTTTTCTAATTGCATTTGCTAAACGGTATACACTATTATCAACTTCCGCAAGTAAAATTGTTAATTCCTTAACTCTTTGAAATTGAACATAAGCTTCATCAACCTGTGAATTTGATTGATCAAATCCATATGCTATACTAATTTCTTTTGGTTTATAAATTACAGTTGGCACTTCTACTCCCATTACACTTCTTGTAAGAACTTTTACCTCAGTTTCAACAGGTACTTGATTTGCAATATTTGTAATTATCCCATTTGAAAGATTAGCTAACTGCAGTGAATAATACGCCTGATTATAGCTATCTGTAATAGATGATCTTATTTGTTTAACCTTATCAACCAAGATCATCATTTCTCTAATTAAAACATTTCTTTTGCGATCCATTAAGTCGTATCCCATTTTTGCAAGACTTAATGATTTTTTGGCTGAAATTAAATTACCTTTAGTTGCAAATATTTTTTTCATAACTAATCTTCCAACAATAGACTATCAATATACCCTTTAGCCCATACATTATCATAATTACTCTCAAGTAATTCCGGATCTAAACGATCAAGAAGTGTTTTTGGAAGAGTAGAAAGTAGTGCCCACCCTAACCTTATTGTCTCTTCAATTGATCTTTGAGTTTTAAAGCCTTGACCTATGAATATTTTTTCGAATAGTCTTCCAAAATTAATATAATTCTTATCTTTTTCTGATAGTTCTTCTTCTCCAATAACAGATGCTAATGATCTGGCATCTAGTACTTGTGCATATGATGCAAATAACTGATTTGCAACATCTTGATGATCTTTTTGAGTGTAACCTTCTCCAATTCCATCTTTCATCAATCTCGATAAAGAGCTTAAACAGCTAATTGGTGGATATATACCAACTTGGTGTAAACCTCTATCTAATACAATTTGACCCTCTGTTATGTATCCTGTTAAATCTGGAACAGGATGAGTGATATCATCATTTGGCATAGTTAGAATTGGTATCTGAGTTACTGATCCATTCTTTCCTTCAATAATTCCAGCTCTTTCATAAATAGAAGCTAAGTCAGAGTACAAGTATCCAGGATAACCTTTTCTTCCCGGTATTTCTCCTTTACTACTTGAAAATTCTCTTAATGCTTCACAGTATGAAGTCATATCGGTTAGTATAACTAAAATATGCATATCACACTCATATGCAAGATATTCAGCCGCACTTAGTGCACATCTTGGTGTAAGAATCCTTTCAAGTATGGGATCGTTTGAAAGATTAATAAACATTCCAACCTTTTCCATAATCCCAGTCTCTTCAAATGATTTTTTAAAATATTCTGCTACATCATTTTTAACACCCATAGCCCCAAAGATAACTCCAAAATTCTTTCCTTTATCTTCAGCAATGTTTGATTGCTTAACAATTTGAACAGCAAGCTTATCATGTGGCATTCCACTACTTGAAAAAATCGGTAATTTTTGACCCCTAATCAAAGTATTTAAACCATCAATACTTGAAATACCCGTATTGATATAGTTTTTAGGATATATTCTTGATACAGGATTTAATGGTAATCCATTAATATCTACGAATTTATCAGAATAAACAGGTCCTAAGCCATCAATGGGTTCTCCTGCACCATTAAATATTCTACCAAGTATTTCTTTAGAAACTTTTAACTCCATTGGATGACCTAAAAATCTAGTTTTTGTATTTACTTTTGATAATCCAGAAGTACCTTCAAAAACCTGTACGATTGCCTTATCACCATTTATTTCAACAACCCGTCCAAGTCTTTTCTCTTTATTATTTAATTCAATTTCTACTACCTCATCAAAACTTACATCTGCTACATGATTTAAAGCGATTAAGGATCCATTGATTTCATCTAAACCTAAATATTGTTTTTCCATATTTTCACCTCTACTCTATCTCTTGTAGTGCTTGATCAATTTTTTGATAATATTCATCTAAAATTTCTAATTTATTATTTGGAACATCATATTTAATCTTAATAAGCAAATCAAATATACCCGTTTCATAAATACTTCTAATTGCAATTTTTTTCTCAATCAATTTTTTACATGATTCAAATAAATAATCAATTATCTGCAACATCTTAAATTGTTTATTAAAGGGTACAAATGTATCTTCACTATGGAAGGCATTCTGTTGTAAATAACCCACTCTTATAACTCTTGAAATTTCTAATACCAATTTTTGATAATCAGGAAGTACATCAGCTCCAATAAGTTTAACAATTTCCATTAATTTATTTTCTTCATGTAGTATTTGAACTATCTTATCACGAAGTGTTTTAAACTTAGCATCAACATTATTATCATACCAAGGAATTAAGTCTTCTAAATAATCACTATAACTTGTATTCCAATTTATAGCTGGATAATGTCTTGCATATGCAAGAGATTTATCTAAAGCCCAAAATGTTCTTACAAATCTCTTTGTGTTTTGTGTAACTGGCTCTGAAAAATCAGCTCCCTGTGGTGATACTGCTCCAATTATTGTTACAGAACCCTCACTATTTGATAAGGTATTTACATATCCTGCTCGCTCATAAAACGCCGAAATTCTTGATGGAAGATAAGCTGGAAAACCTTCTTCCGCTGGCATTTCTTCCAGTCTTCCAGATATTTCCCTTAGCGCTTCTGCCCACCTTGAAGTAGAATCAGCCATAACAGCAACATGGTACCCCATATCACGATAATACTCAGCAAGTGTAATTCCAGTATAAATACTGGCTTCTCTTGCTGCTACGGGCATATTTGATGTATTTGCAATCAGTATTGTACGATCAAGTAGCGGTTTGTTAGACTTAGGGTCAATTAACTCACTAAACTCTGTTAAAACTTGGGTCATTTCATTACCACGTTCACCACAACCAACATAAACAATAATATCTGCATCACACCATTTGGCAATTTGGTGTTGTGTCATTGTCTTACCAGCTCCAAATCCTCCAGGTACTGCTGCTGAGCCACCTTTTGCGATTGGAAATAAAGTATCAATAACTCTTTGTCCAGTAATTAATGGTAACTCAATTGCTTTTCTAGATTGAATTGGCCTTGGCTTTCTTATTGGCCACTTTTGACTCAAAGTAACATCCTTTATATTACCTTGATCATCTTTAACTTGGATAATTGTATCATTGATTGTATATTCACCATCACTAACACAATTTACAACTTCACCACTCACATCATATGGTATTAAACTTCGGTGTTCAATTAAATCGGTTTCTTTACACCTTGCAAATATTTGACCAGCATTGACAATATCACCAATTTTAACTTCTATTTTAATTTCCCATAATTTTTTAGAATCAATAGCATCCTTCATAAATCCAGAATGAATAAATGCCCCTTGATTTTCTTTAATAGCCATTAGTGGTCTTTCAATACCATCAAAAATATTTTTTAAAAGTCCAGGTCCAAGTTGAGCACATAAAAGTGATCCACTTCCATAAATTAAATCATTAGTCTTTAAGCCTGTTGTAGATTCATAAACTTGAATAGTAGTCTCTTTATCACTTATTCCAATAACCTCTCCCAATAACTTTAATTTACCAACATGAACCATCTCTAACATACTAAAACTTTCAGTGTCTAAAGTTGTAACTATTGGACCATTTATAGAATATATTTTATTTCTCATTAGTTACCCCTTTTCTAAATAATTAAGCCAGAATGACTTTCAAACCACTCTCTTTGTTTTTTTACTTTTACATCAATAGTATTATCAACTTCAATTCCTTTACTCTTATTATAAACTTTAAAGCCACCAAGTATTATATTATTCTCTATAATTTCTACTGACTTATCATTTACAAATCCCTTTATTAAATCTATATCTTCTTTTCTAGCTTTAATAATGCAATCTTTAATACTTACTTTTTCAATTTCTTTTTTTAAGTATTCTTTATAATAATCACTACATACAACATCCTTAACATCTTCAATAATTTCATTAAAAAACTTATCAACCATGGTTTTACGCATTTTTAACAGTTCTCTTTGAGTCTTTAGTTTCCCTTTAGAAGTTAATACTGCCGACTCTCTTTTTATCTCATTAAGTTCTTTTTCTTTATAAGTCTCAATTTCTTTATTTAGACTTTCTTCAAACTGTAAAAGATGTTTTTCTTGTAATACTTTTACTTCTTCATTTATTTGATTTTCTATAAGTACATACTGTTCCATCATATCTTTTTCAAGTCCCAGTAGTAGCTCTTTCTTCTCATCCAATTAAAATCACCTCACAGTTTCATTCCGATAGCTTCACTAATATATCTATCAATAGTTTCACCAATTTTAGCAGAGCCATGTCTATCAGGAATCTCCACCAATAGTGGTTGTGCTAATTTAATCTTCATTTCATAAATAATATCTGGACAGGTATTTACAATTTTTGTTGTTAATAAAACAATACAAATTTCTGGATTTTCAATACACTTATTTAAAAGAGCAATAACTTCATCTCTTTCGTGTACACATTCACCCTCTATTCCTGCAAGTCTTAAACCCATTTGGGTATCTATATTATCACTTATACAAAACAGTTTCATAATTTATATCTTAAAGTTTGTTGATTATTAAAATAGAAATTAATAGACCATAGATCGCAACACCCTCACCTAAAGTAACAAAGATTATTGCTTTACCAAAGTTTTCAGAATTTTCAGAAATTGCTCCAATTGCAGCAGGCGCAGCGGCTGCAACTGCAATACCAGCACCTAATGCTGAACAAGATGTAGCAAGTGCAGCAGCAATAAAACCTAATCCTTGAGCAATGGTACCTGTCATTGGGTTAGTTACTGTTTCTGCCTGTGCTAAAACTGAAAATGAATTCCATTGGAAAATCATAGCCAAAATAAAAACTCCTGTAAAAACTGATACTTGTGCAATAAGTCTTTGCTTTATTTTCTTACTTGATGCATTGTTTTTAGCAATGAAAAACAATGGGCAAATCACTAGTACCACAGCAATAAGTGGTAAAAACATTTCTAAAACTGTTAACATAATTTCATCCTCCTATTTTATTTTCTGTTGAAATTAATTCAAAACTTTTTCCACCACCTTCAAAGTAGCGGCTAAACATTTCATAATATTCTAATCTTAATGTTTGAATACCAACAATTAGACCTTCAATTATCATTACAAAAATATTTCCAAATACTAATACAAAGATACCGGCATTACCTGTCATATCCATCAAAGTCATTACTACAAGCATCATTCCTGCATGACTTAGTATAAAGCCTCCAACCCGTAAATATGAAAGAGAATTTGTTACATAACTAAACAATATTTCTACAACCTCAAATACGGCTTCTAGTGCATAATTTCCCCAACCAACTTGAGGAACTATTCCATTACCATCAATGAATTGAGATAATGGCTCTTTCATAAAGAATAAGAAAACTGGTATTATTCCAAAGAAGACCATATATTTAAAATTAAATAAATTCAGTGTTGATCCTGAAACCATCAGGAATAAGGCTAAAGCGAAATACATATAAAATATAAGACCAGCTATACCATTATGACTGAATAAAACTTCTCCATAATTTTTTCTTTTTAAATTAGTTAGAACATTTAGCATAATGGACATAATAATCAAAAATGATCCAACAACAACTGAAGCCATTAATAAATTCATCGTTACAGAAGAAGACATTACGTGAATTAGCTTATCGGAGGTGTTAAATAATGCTTGGTGTACTGGAATTAGAATTTCTTCATTACCAAAGACTGAACCATAGATAAATCCAGATATCATAGAAAATACTCCAATTCTGGCTATTATTCCAGCAAGTTTATTTTTACTTTTTAACTCAATTATCAAACCACCGATAAAAAATATTAGCCCTTGTCCTAAATCACCAAACATGATACCAAATAAGACACAATAAGTTAGTCCTAAAATCCATGTTGGATCTAATTCTTTATATTTTGGTAAGCTATACATATCTATGAATAACTCAAAGGGTTTAAAAAACCAATTATTTTTAAGTACTGTTGGTATTTTTAAATTGTCATAATCATTAATATCTAGCTCCTCAATTTCAAAGTTATTATCAAAGTATTCTTTAAACTTATTTAGTTTATCACTCACAATGAAACCAACAATATTGTACCTCTCATCCCTTTTGATTAGAAATCTATACAGATTAGAGCTAACACTTTTATCACAACAAAAGTTGTAAACATCTGTAAGTTCTAAACCACATTCTTTAGTCATTTTCTTACTATCTAAAACAGGGATTTTCATTTCTTCAAAATACAATTTTTCAAGTGACTTAGTTACTTCTTTCAAGAAAGTATTTGATGTCGCATAACAAATCCAACGATAATGACTATTCTCGTGGAGTGTTGCTATCATTAGTTTTGAATGATCAACTAAGTTAATTTTCTTTACGTTATTTTGAGGAATTCTACCTAATCCAAAATGGACAAACTTACACTCATGTAACCTTTTGTAATCTAAGTCCCTAAGTGCATTAAGGGCAATTTCATCATCCTTTGTAAGTGATAAATTACTCTCATTAGCAAAGCTAAATTTATCTTCATACATCATTGTTTTAGCTTGACACTCTTCTTTAGTATAAATTTTAGTAGGTTCACCATCTTTTAATTCAAATCCTATATTATGTGCAATATTCTTTATCCTATTAGCATAATCTTCATAAGGATTGTCTACTTCGACTATTTTATCATTAGAATCTTTTTGAATAACATCCAGTGCCTCTTCAGCATGGAATAATTTTGACCTTAAGCAACCATGCAACATATCCTCAATAGAGTCGATGTCACAAGATATTTGAATTAACTTCATTTTTTTAATTGCCATTTATTTGTCTCCTTAATAAACTAAATATCTTGATATTCTATCTGGAGTAATTTTATACCTTATACCCTCAATAACATCAATAACATTCTGTACTTCCATCTCTGAAATTAACATATAAGCAAGTACAACAATATCTGCATTTACATTAAACCTCATATTTCTTTTGTCAATTTCATACAGAATTTTCTTTATATGATACTCAACATATAAAAATTTTTTATCTTTAATATATCTTCCATAAGCTGTACTTTTTAACCACATAAAGAAATCATCAGGACTAACTTTTTCAATCAAATCATTAATTTCATTTTTGGTTAAATGAACTCTCTCAATTTTAATTGACCTCTTTATCCTTTCAGAACTATAGTTAAAGTATTTCTTCATTCTATATATTTTTTGGATGTTTAATAGTTCTTCCCTACTCATAAATAAATCCGTAACATTAGCTTTTGAAGACCCCTTAAAACTTTTTTTAACAAGCTCTAAAATCGTCTTTAAATAAAGTTCTCTAAATTCTATTTCACAAGAATTTAAATCAAAGTTTTCCAGTGAATCTACCTCATATTTTTTTAACACTTTGTAATAAGAAGTTCCTTTTAAAAGTTCTAACAGCTGATCATATGATTTTAAATTTAATAATCCTTCTAATTTGAAAGAAGTATGATGCGCTAAGTGATCTGGTACATTAACAAAGAAAGACAGTCTATCATCCATGCTAAGTGATCTAATGCAAGCCATGATCTGATTAATTTCTTGATCCATAATACCATATCGATAAAAAGGTGCTCTTTTATCATCGACGTATCTCATCATTCTTGAGAAGCGTTTAAACAAATCTAATCTAATAAGTGACTCCAGTTGACCACGATGTACTAACTTTTCATTTATACCATCTAAAGCCTTTGAAAAATAGGTGTTTTGTTTAAGATATGTCGCTAAATCTGATACAGTTTTCTTTTGCATCATCGCTTGATAATCTTCCGGCTTAAGTCTTTGACCATATAATGCCTTGGCCTTTGCACTTAATACACTACTCGATGAAAATTGCATCATTCATTTTCCTTTTCAAATATTGCACTCATAATATGTTTTTTCCAAATATCATTGTTCTTTAAAAAAGCATCAGACATTTCATTTACTCTATTTTCGTATTCTTTATAATTATTTTCATCATTTTCTGAGATTTCATGTTCAGTTTCTAATTTGATTTTTTTAACTTCATTTCTAGCATTTTCCCAAGCTTCAATGCTGATAGTTTTTTTACTATTATCAAGTTCACTCTTAATATTTAGTTTTCTTTTATGAGCATCTTCAACCTTTTTTCTTAGTTTTAAATCAAAAGCCATAAGCTCTTTCATATAGCTAATTTTCACATTAATCCCCTCTTTCCATTATGATGTATACTATACTACTTTTTTAAAGTTTTTTCAATAAAATCAGTACATTTGATAGTGTAAATTTTTCAATAATAAAAAACTTTTACATAAAGATATAAAGCTTTATATTTATGTATCTTCACATTATTTACTTAAATTAATTATCTTAATCCAATTGATAAAAAAAGAAAACCAAAATAGGTTTTCTTACATAAACAGTAAATATATAACTAAATAGAAAATTAAGGCTATTATAATTATTGCTGGCATTAAGATTTTTAAAGCTGCAATAACCATTGCTTTATAGTCATCATCGTCCATATCAAACTCTGATATTTTTTTTGCTAGCTCCTCATCAGTTAACTCTTTTTTAAAAACTCTTTTAATTTTTGAGAACATGCTAGTCCTTTTTTAAGTGACATGCTGCAAAGTGCCCAGGAGCTATTTCTTTTAACTCTGGTGTTTCAACCTTACAAATATCCATACAATATTTACAACGTGTATGGAACTTACAGCCCTTTGGTGGCTTGATTGGTGAAGGTATATCACCTTCTAGAAGAACCATTTCACGCTTATTATCATCAATTGTTGGAATCGCAGATAGAAGTGCTTCTGTATATGGATGAGCAGTGTGCTCAAAAATACGATCTGTTGTTGCTAATTCTACAACATTTCCAAGATACATAACACAAATACGATCACTAATGTATTTAACAACGCTCAAGTCATGAGTAATAAATAAATACGTTAAGTTTCTTTCTTCTTTTAAATCCTTAAGTAGATTTATAACTTGTGATTGGATTGAAACATCAAGTGCAGAAACTGCTTCATCACAAACTATGACTTTAGGATTAAGAGCTAATGCTCTAGCAATACCTATTCTTTGTCTTTGACCACCAGAAAACTGGTGAGCATAGCGGTGAATCATATAAGGTGATAATCCACATTTTTCCATTATCTCTAATACATAAGTTTCAAGTTTTTCACTACCTTCTTTAAATCCACCATGAGCTACTAAACCTTCAGAAATAATTTGGCCAACAGTAAGTCTTGGATCAAGAGAAGAATATGGATCTTGGAAAATGATTTGCATATCCTGTCTCATCTGACGCATTTCTTCTTTTTTTAATTTATTAAGTTCAACACCAGAATCGCGACGTTCTTCATACTTTTCATACTTTGGATTATCTTTAACACCATTTTTTAATTCAGAAATTTCTTTTCTAATTATTTCTTCTTCTTTTTCTAACTTATCAACTTGATTTTGCAGTTCAGCTCTTTTTTTATCAAACTGAACAAATTTAGCTGAAGTCTTATCATCTGAATCATTTAAAGAATTAAACTCTGTAGTAAGCTTTTTAATCTTTTTTTGAATTTTTAATGATTCTTGGGCCTTAGTAAACCATTTTAAATATGTTTCAGAAACTTCAGATAAATTATCTGATAGTGATAAGGCACCAAATATTTTTACTGTATTATCAAAATACTCATCAATCTTTTTCTCTGTTTCATTTAATTGTTCCTGAAGTTTTTTATTTTCAGGATCAATTTCAAGTTTTTCTCTTAATTCACGACGAACTTTCCTGTTTGCTTCAAATCTATTTATTGCTTTTGGTAAATCTTTAAGAATATCAATGATATACTGGGGGGCAACATCTTCAATAGACTGCCCATAATAAACAGTTGATCCATCAGTTTGATCATAAAGTTGCAGTACTGTTCTTCCAAATGTTGATTTACCACAGCCTGATTCACCAACAATACCTAGAGTTTCTCCCTCGTATATTGTTAAATCAATACCATCATTTGCACGAACATACAATTGTTCTTTTGAAAATATAGATTTCTTCTTAAGAGGAAAATATTTTTTTAGACCATTAATTTTAAAAATTGGTTTATTATTTGTCATTTGCTTTTCTCTCCCCTCTTTTTGGATAGAAGCAACGAATTGCTTGATCTTTACTTACTTGTAATAATTCAGGTTCTTCACTCTCACATTTTGCAGTCGCATATTTGCAACGAGGTGCAAATTTACACCCTTTAGGAAGATCAAGCGGATGCGGAACAGACCCAGGTATAATATCAAGTCTTTGATTTTTATCTGTATTTAATCGTGGTATTGAAACCATCAAACCCTCAGTATATGGGTGTGAATATTCTGGGTTAGAAAAGATTAATTTTGTTGGAGCACTCTCAACAACCTGACCACAATACATTACCGCAACATCATCTGCCATTTGATTGATTACACCTAAATCGTGAGTAATAAATAATATAGCGGTATTGCGATCTTTTTTAAGATCATTCATTAACTTTAATATCTGTGCTTGAATGGTAACATCAAGCGCTGTTGTTGGCTCATCTGCAATCAATAACTTTGGTTTACAAGCCAGTGCCATAGCAATCATAACTCTTTGTGACATACCACCTGATAATTGAAATGGGTACTGCCTTGCCATTGATTCTGGATTTGGAATTTTTACCTCTTTTAATAATTCTAACACTCTTTTATGTGCTTGTTCTTTACTTAATCCTTGATGGAGCATCAATACTTCACTTAATTGAAAATCTACAGTTAATACAGGATTTAGTGATGTCATTGCTTCTTGGAAAATAATTGAGATATCATTCCCACGAACTTCTCTCATTTTTGACTCATTATATTTTGATATAACATTTCCTTCAAATATAACTTCACCTTCATGGATCTTCTGATTTTTTTCAAATAGCTTAAGTATACTCATTGCACTTTGACTTTTACCTGAACCAGATTCTCCAACGATTCCAAGAGTTTTTCCTTCATCAACTGATAATGTTACACCATTTACAGCTTTAATCAATCCTCTTTTAGTATGGAAATATGTATGTAATCCTTTAATTTCTAATAATGCCATAAACGTCCCTCCTACTTCTCGTTTGATTTAGGGTCCATTGCTTCGCGCAAAGCATCCCCAATCAAGTTAATTGATAAAGCTGCAATTAAAACACATGAAGCAGGAATAATCCATCTCCACCAGTAAACTCTAATAACCTCAGAGTTTTGTGCAGCGGTAAGCATATTACCCCAAGATGGTGCCGGAGGTATTACCCCAAACCCTAAGAATGATAGACCAGCTTCAGTAAGCAGTGATCTTGCATATTGTAAGGTCATACTAACAATAACAACGTTGACAACATTTGGTAAAATATGTTTTAATATAATCTTATTTTCTTTAAGACCTAATGATCTAGCAGCTAAAACATAGTCTTTTTCTCTTTCTGATAATATTTGACCACGCACCAGTCTTGCAAGCCCTGGCCATGATAATATACCAAGAATCCCCATTATCATTATTAGTCTTTGACTCTGATTCAAACTTTGACTTATTAAAGCAGATAATGTAATTGCTAGTGGTAAAAATGGGAAACTTGATACGATTTCAGCAAAACGCATTAGTAAATTATCAATCCATCCACCATAGAATCCTGCAACAAGTCCTACTAACACTCCAATTAATGTTGTAATAATAACCGCAACAGCTCCTACAAAAAGAGTTAGCCGTCCACCATGCATTAATCTTACAAAAACATCACGACCCATTTCATCTGTTCCAAACAAGAATCCTTTAAGTCCCCAAGCTTCTAGTTTTCCAGATTCAGTAACTGCATAATTTGAATAAAAACTCGAATATAAATTTTCTATAGGCTCTTTTACTGGAGTATCACTTTGTCCATAAACATTATCTCCCCAGCTAACTAAACTTCCATCTTCTAATAACAAAGTAAAGTGATTTCTTCCAGAAAATATTTCTTTTATCTTACCATCAAACTCAGGTATATTAAGAATATTATTCTCTCTATTACCCCATATATGTAAGTTACCCTGATCATCTAAAGCTAAACCGTTACGATAACTAATAGCTATTTTCTCAATTTTAACACTACCATCAGTTAGCTCCTTTGGAATACTTGATAACTCATTACCTTTAACACCAGTAACAGCAACCGTTCCATCATCAATTAACAATAACATATTAAATGAAGTTGTTTTTATATCAGTTATTCTACCTTGTAATTCTTTAGGAATAACATTTAAGTTATTACTTAATACTGAACCCCAAACATATAAATTATTCTTTTTTGTTAAAACAGCAGAATACTGATCTCCTGCTTCTATTTTAAGAATGCCTTCAGTTTTTATCTTCATTGAATCCATCATTGATAACTTAGTTTGTTCAAAGGCATTATCACCCCAACCGTAAAATTCACCTTTATCATCAACAGCTAGAATATGTTTATCTCCAGCAACAATATCAACAATATTATTATTTTTAATTTCATTTGGAATATCTTTTACACCAGATTCATTTTTACCCCAAACAAATACATTTCCTTCATTTGAAAGACCAACTGAGAAAAAAGCTCCTGAGTCAATTTCTTTAACTCCTTCTACAGTTAATTGTTTTGGATAATCAAGTTGTCCAAACCCCGGAGAAATATTTTTTAATACCGGATTAGTATAACTGATATCTAATTTAATTATTGCAGAACTTACAAAAACTGTTGAGATTAAACCAAAAAACAATATTAATCCCACAATCGCAAACTTATTATTGATAAAGTTTTTAAATATAACTTGACCAGGAGATGCAATTGCATCCTCTTCTAAGTTAACTTTTTCATTTTTCTTCTTGAATAATCCTTTCAAAAAACCACTTACAGATTTTTTATTATTTTTCATTATAAATGGCCCCCTTTAATCAAGTTTAACTCTTGGATCAACCAATGAGTAACTAATATCCATTATTAAATTTGCAACAAGTGAAATTACCGCATAAAACATATTCATAGCAAGAACAACTTGGAAGTCACGTGCATTTAACGCCTTAATTAGAACAAATCCAATTCCATTCCAAGAAAATATTTGCTCTGTAATAGATGCCCCCCCAAATAATGCAACTATTGAACCTGCAACTAATGTAACTACAGGAATTAACGCATTTTTAAATGCATGCTTATAGATAATTACCTTATCAGATAATCCCTTAGATTTTGCAGTTCTAATATAGTCTTTATTAATAACATCAATCATAGCACTTCTTACATATCTAATTGTTCCAGCAAGCGATCCTATAGTTAATGTAATAACTGGAAGTGTCGCATACTTTAACCAAGATGTAAAATATCCAAAACCAGAACCTGTTATAGCCTTAACTGGCATTCCTCCTGGAGGTAATAAATTAAACTTAAAAGCCAAGAAATATATCAGCAGTAAGCCTATGAAAAAAGTAGGTATACTTATTCCAACAAGTGAGAAAATTTGCCAAAATTGGTCAAAAAACCCACCTCGCTTTGTAGCACATTTTATTCCTACAGGAATTGCGATTAAAAATGAGAGAATCACTGAAAAGAAATTCACAAAAATTGAGTTTTTAAGTGGTTCAGCAATTACATCTTTTACATCTTGCTTATATAATGATGAGTATCCTAAATCACCTTGTGCTAAACTTGAAACCCATTTTACATATTGTACATAAACGGGCTTATCAACACCAAGTAATTCAGAGTATCTTTCATAATACTCATCGTATTGTTCTTTACTCTTAAGACCATCTGGAATCATTCTTAAAACTGGGTCCCCTGGCATCATTTTCATAATTCCAAATAACATTATCGAAATCACAATTATAACTGGAATTAATGACATGATTCTCCTTATAATATACTTAACCATCTTTTTATCCTCTTTCTCTATAAATTATATAAATTTTAATAAAAAGAATAGTTTTCTATTCTTTTTATTAAAACACTTTTTTACTAATATAGTATACCCTATATATTGTTATAAATCAATGTTTTAAAGACTTGATAGATTTAAAAAAGCGGCCAGCTTTATCAAAAATTGGTCGCTTTTAAACTATCAAATACTATAAATTACTCACCAAGTCTAATATCGCATACTGCAGCAGCCCATGAGAATCCAGGTGCTGTAGTTACACCAGAAACACGGTTGTTAAAGATATCGAAATATTGGTTTGCATAAAGAGGAATTTGTGGTAAATATTCATTCCAAACCGTTTGATATTCTAACCATAAATTTGCATATGTTTCCTTATCTGTAGGGTCAACAGCTCTTAATTTTTCTACAATAGCATCCATTTTAGGATCATTTGTCTTAGTAGCATTATTTGATGTCTCTACAAATGAACTGTGATAAGTGTAGAATGGATCAAATGCAGCAGAGAATGTTACAGCTAAGTTAAATGTATTAAATCTACGATCTTCACCCATACCTGCACCCTTCCAGAAGTGGTTAAGTAATGTATCAAAGTCAACTTGTTCAATTGTAAACTTTAGACCAACTTGTGCAGCACCTTTTGGAATTTCAATAGCGATTGTATCAGTAACGATATTTTCAGTTGTACCAGCATGATTAAGTTCTAGAACTTCTCCAGCACTATTATGACGGTAGTATCCTTCAGCAGCTTTACTAACATCCCAAGGAGTAGTACCATCAGCTTCATATACCCATTCAGTTTCATCTAATAATTCATTAGCTTTTTCAATATTGTATGTATAGTTAACAAGTTTTTCTTCAACTTCAGCTTGTTTTTCTTGATACATCCATTGTGATAGACCAAAGTCACCATTAATTACAGTACCATATCCACCAACAACGTTTTGGATAAACGCATTTCTGTCCATAATATAAGCAACTGCCTTACGAACATTTGCATTCGCACTTGCTCCAAAGTCAGTATGGAATGCTAAATATCCATAACCATTACGGAAATATGTGTTATAATCTGCTTCTTCAGAAGCTTTGATTTTTTCAATTTTGTCACCTTCGATAATACCAGCAGCGATATCAATACCACCATTTTCTGCCCCTTGAATTACAAGATCAGCATCAAGTGTTTGGTTAACAGTTTTAACAATAATCTTTTCAACAGTTGGTTTTTTTCCTTCAAAGTTACCTACATATTTAGGATTTAATTCAACTGTAGCTGTATTGTTTTCTAAAGATACGAATTTGTAAGGTCCAACAGTTGCAGTTGGATTAAAACGATAAGTATTAAAAACAAATTGAGATGCAGCAGCTAAGTCACCAACATATTCAGTACCGCCACCTTCAACAGCTAATAATTCACCTTCAGGATCAATTACATGTTTTGGCATTGAAAGTCCAACACTTGCATATGCAGCTTCATAGAAATAAGGAAGATTTTCAGCAGCAATTGTTAATGAGAAAGTTTTGTCATCAACAACATTTACACCCTTAAATACTTTTGATTCTCCTGAACTATATTCAGCAAATCCTAAGATACCTTCTAATCCAGTAATTTGAGCACCAGTTTCAGCAAGTTCTGGACTTGCAGAAATCATAAGTTGAAATGCGTAGTCTGATGCAGTAACAGGTGTATCATCACTCCATACTAACCCATCTTGTAATGTAAATGTAAATGTTTTATTACCAGCTTCATCGCTTGCAATATCAACATTACTAATTACTGGTTCATTTAAGATAAATTCCCCATTACGGTTAACAGAATATGTTTCATAACCATGAATCAATTCTTTAACCCAGTTGTCATAAGCGCTGTTTCCCCAACCAGAGATATAAGACCCTGTTAGTTCTGGTGCTCCAACAACAAGAGTATTGGCAAATTCTGATGCAGTTGCATCTGTTTTACCTTCTTCACCATTTTCTTTTGAACTACAAGCAACCATACTTAATGTTAAGATACCTGCAGTTATTAATAATAATAATTTTTTCATTTTTTTTCCTCCATGTTTTTTATTATATATAAAATGATTTGCTTTGTCAAACTATAATTGAAAAATTTTTCTTAAAATGTAAAAGTTTTCATTTTTGTAATAATTCCAAAATTTCTTATCAGCAATGCAAATAAATATATCGTTGTGGAATAAGCAATAAAGGGATCAATTATAAAGCAAATAATAAATGATAACACTGCTCCACTAAGCCCTATTATTGCTTGTGTTTTAAATAATTCTAAAATTGAAAATTTCTTTTTAGCCTGATATTTACCAGATGAATACATTGTAATCATCCCAATAAATATATAAAGAAGACACTGCAAGCTCATCATCGATAAACCATTTATAACATTTGCAAACTGATTTGAAGCAATTAAATCATTGAAAATTTTAATTGATGTAATTTCTTTATTACTAAGATCATTAAACTCAAAATCAAAAGTATATGGCATTTCCATTTCAAAGTTAGACTTCTCATCTTTAAATTTAAATGTAAGTTTATTTTCTGTGAAATTTAGTGATGTTTCTTCTGTAGCCATCTTGTTCACAGAAACCAATATATTATTTACTTTATTTTCATAACTTTCACAATCATTCAATTTACCATTAGTTACAGCACAAGTTGTACCATCAGTAAATGATGATGATAGTGCTTCAATTATTTCAGGGTTATTTTTTAAGGCTTGTTCTAAGCTCTGATTGGACCTTATAATAATTGGAGCAGATACAAGTATTACGGATGCTAGTAAACTAATAATTGCAACCCACATAGGAAACTTCATAATCTTATCAATATATTTATTACTAATAAGTGTAATATTAAATATATTTAATTTACTCATTTTTACCTCCTTAATTTTCTTATAATAAAAGTGTCTTGCGACACTTTTAAATTATTTCATATAGAATGGTTTAATAAATGCTGGTAGACCATTTTCCATAATTATTACAGGTTCACCTTGAATTAGTGGACGCATATAGTCATAAGCTTCCTTTGTAATTCCGCGGTAGTTATCAAGCATCCATTCTTTTGGAAAACTTTTAACATGGTTTGCAACATTTGATGCATCAGTAGCAAAGAATTCAACATCATATTTTTCAGTATCTCTTCTTTTAATACCAACCATTTTTCCAGTAAATGTTTTGTCATATGATCTCATATGAGCACTCATTCCTAAACGGAAACTTTCTTCTACATCAACCTTTGATTGCTCAGAAGCATGGCATCTTTGAGCAGTTGATAAATCTTGTACTTTACAACGTTCAGATACATTATTATCTAAAATTAAATTTTTAATTGCATTTCCAGCACCACCTAAAACTGCATGACCAAAGCCATCGTTTTTGGCTTCACCAGCTGCTAAGTATTGACCATCTTCATATCTAACGCCTTCTGATACAACAACGTAGCACTTATTCTTCTCATCAATACATTTTTTTACCTCTTTTAAGAAGACTTCCTTATTAAATGGAATTTCAGGTAATACCACTAAATCAACGATTCCACTTAAACAACTAGAAGCTGCAAGCCATCCAGCATCTCTTCCCATAGTTTCTAATACAAATACTTCTTGACGAGTATATACATTTACATCTAACCACGTTTGTAATGCAGTAGTTGCAATAAATTTTGCAGCTGATGCAAATCCTGGGCAATGATCTGTAACCATCAAGTCATTATCTACAGTCTTAGGACAACCAACAAAACGGCGGTTAGTTATTCCTTTATTTTTTGCATATTCACTTAAAGCGGCAACTGTATCCATTGAATCATTTCCACCAGTATAGAAAAGAGTTTCAATATCATATTTTTCCATAACCTCAATTAACTTTTCAAAATCAGCAACATTTTCTCTTTTAAGCTTATATCTACATGATCCTAAAGCACTAGATGGTGTTTGACGAAGTAATTGATTATCTAACTCACTCATATTTGATAAGTCAACTAATTTCTCTTGAAGAATCCCTTCAATTCCATTTAAACCACCGTAAACCTTATCATAAATTTGATTCAGTTGATTGGCCTTTACAACCCCTGCAACTGTTGCATTAATTACTGATGATGGTCCACCAGACTGCGCTACTAAACAATTTGTCATTATATTTTCTCCTTTTAAATTCTATATTATTATACAACACTTTTATATTGAATAAAACATTAAATATACATCTTTAATTTATTCATCAATCAAAACTTGTAGTACTTCCCACTCTTTAATTAAGTCATTCAATTCATTATTAATAGTATCTATTTCTTCATCAAGAGACTCCATTTTTTTATAATCATGGTAGTATTCCGGCTCATATCGCTTATTTCTTTTAAGTTCTAGCTTTTTCTCTTTTTCTTCAATTAAACTTTCAATTTTCTTTATTTTTCTCTTTGCATTAATCTTATCTAGTTCATTAGATGAATTTTTGACTTTATCATTTTTTTCTTTAACACTGATATCTTCTACTTTATTTTCATAATCAATATATTGTTGATATCCATGTTCAAAAAAACTTGCACTACAGCCATCAAGATACAACACTGAAGTCGCTATTTTTTTTATAAAATAGCGATCATGAGAAACAAATAGTATTGTCCCATCATACTCTTTCAATGCCTCCTCTAAGGCTTCTTTACCCTGAATATCTAAATGATTTGTTGGCTCATCAAGAATTAAAAAATTACTTCCATTCAACATTAACTTAACAAATGTTAAACGCACTTTTTCTCCACCTGATAAAACATCAATACTTTTAAATACATCATCAGCTCTAAATAAAAACTGACCAAGTACAGTTCTTATCTCTGTTCTATCAAGATCAGGGAACTCATCCCAAACCTCTTCTAAAACTGTTTTAGAACCATCACATTGAGCTAGCTGTTGATCGAAATAACCAACATAAATTTGATGACCAAATAACATATTACCGCCCAGTGGCTCAATCTTTTTTACAAGAGTTTTTAGCAGTGTAGACTTACCGGTACCATTTTTACCCATTACCACTATTCTTTGTCCTTTATATATATTCAAGTTAACACTAGCCAGTACTTTGTCATAACCTATTTTTAAGTCCTCAGTCTTTAAAACATTTTTTCCACCCTTTACCTTACACTTAAAGTTTGCATTAAAACTTTTATCATCACTTTTCTTTACTTCTTCGATTCTATCTAATCGCTGTAAGTATTTCATTTTTGATTGAGCAAAAGAAGCCTTGCTTTTTTTATAACGAAACTTCTCTATTAACAATTCTAATCTTGCAATATCCTTTTGTTGGCGATTATAAGCACGAGTCTGGGTAAGCTGATCATGTTTTTTCTTTTCAATAAATTGTGAATAATTACCATGGTATTTTTTTAATTCTTCATACTCTAGTTCATATACCGTTTCTGCAATATTATCCAAAAAAGTTCTATCATGACTAACCAAAACAAGAGCGTTTTCATATATCTTAAGATAACCCTCTAGCCATTCAATAGTTTCTAAATCCAAGTGATTGGTTGGCTCATCTAAAAGTAAGATATCAGGCTTACTAAGAAGTAACTTTACAAATGCAATTTTAGTTCTTTGTCCACCTGAAAAAGAATTAATTCTTCTATTTAAATCTTCTTTTTTAAATCCAAATTTAGTAAATATTTTTAATAGTTCAGAGTGAATTCCATACCCATTTAATGACTCATATTTTTGTAAAACCCTTGAGTAGCTATCCAATAATTCATTACTATTATCACTTCTCATTTTATCAGTCAATTCTTTTAGTTGTTGTTCTAAATCTAAAATTGGTTTAAAAACAACATTCATCTCTTCTTGAACAGTTCTACTCTCATCATCAAAAGTTGTTTGCGATAGATATCCAATTTTTATCTCTAGACTAGCGTGAACTTTACCATCATCTAGCTTCAAATCACCAGTAATACATTTTAATATAGTTGATTTACCACTACCATTTCTACCAACTATTGCTATCTTCTCACCTTTTTTTACATCAAATTGAATATTTTCAAACACACAATGAGATCCAAAATATTTACTTCCTTTACTTATCTGATAAATCATACTTAGAGTTTAATATCCTTTATATGTTTAGGTGCTCTTTTATCTTTCGGTGGTAAAGTGTTATAAGATGGTGCAATAGCAACGCATAAATATTCATGAATATTATTAGCAACAGGTAGCATTGTATCCTCAAATTTAACATATTTAACAGGATAAATATCAGACTTTTTAAATATAAAAGGTTTAAATGGAGATTTAAATGTCCATGTTAAATCAAATCCAATTAAATCAGAATTTTTATTAATTTGACCATATATTCTAGCATTTGATAAAAACCATCTTTTTAGAAATATCGGATTAATTTTAACCATATCAAGTATAATTAATAAAGGCATTATCATTTGATTTAATATTCTAAATGGTAAATCAATAAATTTATTTTTTGTGCAATAATCATACACAAATACATCTACAAAAATCCCGTCACAATCTTCACAACGATTTGGAAGTAAAGAGTTTACTTCTTTAATCATCGTATTTTTTTTTCTAATTTTCATTGCAGGAATTAATACATTATATTTCTTATTTTCCTCAAAACAATGGATTACATACTTATCTTTTAACTCCGTCTTTATGATAGTTAAAAACTTTTTATAATCATCTAACATCATAGCAATATCAGCATCATCATCCCATGGTATAAATCCCTCATGACGAAAAGCACCTAATGCAGATCCACCATTGAGAAAGTATGGAATATTATGCTTTCTTAGAACTGTATCAATGTCTTTTAACATCTCAAGTAATACTTTATGTACATCCGAAACTTTTATTGTGGTATTATCTTCATTAACTTTTAAAATATATTCTTCCATTATTTAAAAGTCTCCTTTCAATATTAAAACATTAAATTTTTTGGTGTTCTTGGAAATGGTGTAACATCCCTTATATTTTGCATACCAGTAATATACATAACAAGACGCTCAAAGCCGATACCAAATCCAGCATGTTTACAACCACCATATCTTCTAAGATCTAAATACCAATCTAAATCTTTTTTATGAATATTCATCTCTTCCATTCTTTTTTCTAATAATTCAATTCTTTCTTCTCTTTGAGATCCACCAACAAGTTCTCCAACCCTTGGTACTAACAGATCACATGCTGCAACTGTTTTTTGATCATCATTAAGTCTCATATAAAATGCTTTAATATCTTTAGGATAATCAATTAAAAATACCGGACCATTAACTACTTCTTCGCATATATATCTTTCGTGTTCCGTATTTAAATCATGACCCCATTCTACTTTATTTTCAAACTTTTTATTAGCCTTTAATAAAATATCAATTGCTTCTGTATAAGTCATTTTTTTAAACTCAGCATTTCTAACCAAGTCTAGTCTGTTTTTTAAATCTTTATCAATAAATTCATTAAAGAATTCCATTTCAGCTTCACAATTTTCATAAACATAATCAATACATGATTTAACAAGGTCTTCCATTAAGTTCATATCATCTTCTAAATCTGCAAAAGCCATTTCAGGTTCTATCATCCAAAACTCATTGGCATGGGTTGTTGTATTTGAATTTTCTGCTCTAAATGTTGGACCAAATGTATAAACATCTCTAAATGCTAATGCAAATGCCTCTGCTTGTAATTGACCAGAAACACTTAAGCTAGATTTTTTTCCAAAGAAATCCTTATCATATTTATTATCACTACGGGTTGTAACAGTAAATGTTTCTCCAGCCCCTTCAGCATCATTTCCAGTAATAATTGGAGAGTGCACATATAAAAATCCTTGGTCTTGGAAAAACTCATGAATAGCCATCGCTAAAGCTGACCTAACCCTAAATACTGCACTAAAGGTATTTGTTCTTGGTCTTAAGTGACCAATTTCTCTTAAGTACTCAAACGAATGCCTTTTCTTTTGTAGTGGATAATTTGAATCACAAGACCCTTCTAAATCAATTTGAGTTACTTGAATTTCAAATGGTTGTTTATTATTCTTTGTTAAAATAAATTTTCCAGTAATACCAAGTGCAGTACCTGTAAGAAATTTAGTAACTTCATCAAAATTCTTTAATTCATTATTATATACTAATTGACAACTTTTAAAATATGTACCATCATTTAACTCAATAAAGCCAACAGAACCACTATTTCTATTTGTTCTTACCCAACCTTCTAATTGAACATACTCGATTTGATCTAAAGCAAGTGTATCATTTTTATTTACTAAATCATATAATTCTCTTACTGTCATAAAATTTAACATATTTTATTTTCTCCTTTTAATTTAAAAAAACGCCCCTTATAGGAACGCTATTTTTGCGTGGTACCATCCTTATTCACACATTTTAAAATGTGCCTTATAGGCTTTAACGCACCACCGTGATTGTCTACTTAATTCTCCAATCAAACTCCGAAAGTGTTCCTCTTTAAATATCATAATACTTGATTTTCACCATTATCAAGCTCTCTTGAAATTAATCTATTTAGAGTTCTTTCTTCTTTGTTTTTCTGTATTTGTTCTAAAAACTATTTCTTGTATACTAGAAACTACATCAACCTGTCTTGTATATACATGCTTTGGAACTTGAAAGTGTTCATGAGTAAAGTCAACCAAACCGCAAATTCCATTTTCAACCAATTTATTAACTGTCTCTTGAATATCTTCTGAGATACATAAGATTGCAATCTTACAGTCTTCAGGAATATATTTCGACAAGTCATTTATATTGTAAACCGGTATATCCATATCACCTTTATTATCAGGGAATTTATCAAAAGCACAAACGATTTCGCCAACAACGTTTTTCCAACGATTATAATTTAAAATTGCCTTACCTAAATTTCCTGCACCTATTAAAATTATTTTCTCATCAAAGCCTATCCCTAACTCATCGCTAAATATTTTAATTAAATTATCTACACCATACCCATAACCTTGTTTCCCTAAATTTCCCAAAAATGAAAAATCACGACGAATTGTAGTTGATTTTATATCAACATACTTTGCTAGATCCTTAGACATAATTTTTACATTGCCATTTTCTTTTAATTTACGCAATGCTTTTAAATATATAGGATATCTTTGCAATGTTGCTTTTGGAACTGTCATATACTTATCCATTTTATATCTCCTTTTTCTTTATTAAGTATAACATATTTATTATCTTTGTGAAACTTATGAAATCATAAAATTTCAAGTGAAGAATCTGCAGTGCATCCTAAATCTTCAAATTTTTTATTTTTAAAGGAAATAGAGGCAGCTGCAGCAATCATTGCAGCATTATCAGTGCAACACCAAAGTGGAGGAATTATCAATTCAATATCTTCATACTCTTTTATTTTTTCCTTTATTTCAGACCTTAAATGTGAGTTAGCAGCAACACCACCTGCTAAAATTAATTGTTTAGGCTGATATTTATTTAGTGCTAATTCAACTTTATCAATTAAAATTTCAACAGCAACTTTTTGAAAAGATGCAGCCACATCCTCAACTATTAATGGTCGATCATATTTTTTCTCTCTTTGAATTAGTTGTAATACTGCAGATTTAAGTCCAGAGAATGAAAAATCAAATAATCTTTCTGTTTTTGGTTTTGGTAATTTATATGTTGCTCTTCCAACTTTAGATAACTTATCAATTTCAGGACCACCAGGATACGGTAAGCCTAGTACTCTTGCTACTTTATCATATGCTTCTCCAATTGCATCATCAAGAGTTTCACCAATTATTTCAAAAGAAGTTTCATCACTCATATATACAAGCTGGGTGTGCCCACCAGATACAACAAGGGACATTAGTGGATATTGTAAATCACTTACAAAACAATTCGCAAAGATATGTCCTGCAATATGATGAACAGGTATTAATGGCTTATTATACATCCACGACAAAGTTTTCGCAGCCTGCATACCTACATGCAATGAGCCAATTAATCCTGGCCCTTTTGTAACTGCAATTGCATCAATTTCATCCCAAGTAACATTTGCGTTATTTATTGCATCACTAATTACTAAAGAAATATTTTCTACATGTAAACGTGAAGCAACCTCAGGAACAACTCCTCCAAATTTTGAATGGGTTGCTATTTGAGATGATACAACATTTGATAATATTTCATTACCATTTTTAACTATCGAACATGCTGTTTCATCACAGCTGCTCTCTATTGCTAAAATTATTTTACTCACTACATCCACCTATTCCTTTCATCATTAAAAGGGCATCCTCATAATTATCACTATAATATCCTTTTCTTACAGTAACAACACTAAACCCATACTTTTCATAAAGTTTAATAGCACTAATATTACTTTTTCTTACCTCAAGAGTACAAACCTCACAACCTTTACTGGTCGCAAGTTCAATAATTTTTATCATCATTTTACTTCCTATACCATTAGATTGATATATTTTTGATGTTGCTATAGTTGTTATTTGTGCTTGATCATATATAATCCATAAACCAAAATATCCAATTATTTCACCTTTTTCTTCATAAACATAGTATTCTGAAAATTCATTATCATTAATGTCTTTAAGATAATCATCTTTACTCCAAGGTAATGAAAATAATGATTTTTCAAGTAATAATATTTCATCTAAATCATCAATTTTTAACTTTCTTATCATTTAACTAAATACGAATCCTGTTCTTTTAAATATTTTGGAGTTAAACTGTGAATATCTTTTACAAGATTCCATTTTTCTTTTAATGATAAGAAACTTTCTGCAAAATCACAATATTTATCATTTAATCCAATCAATGATCCATCACCATAAACTTCACTTTTATTAACTATATTTTTTATATCTGATAATTTAAGAATATTAATTTCTCCATCAATTGTCCCTTTAATATATTTTGCAATATATGCACGATCTGCTCTTGCATCTAGGATTGAATATCCATCATTCTTTCCAATATACAACAAAAGTGAAGATAGTGTATATAACTTGGCAGATTTCTGAGTGCAAAAAACCTTTGCAATTGTCATCGCAATTCTTACACCAGTATAACTACCAGGACCATCTGTTATAACAATTTCATCAATATCCTCTGCAGTAATATTAACACTATCACACAATTCAATAAGTCTTAAAAAAATAAATTCAGACTGTTTTCTTAAACATACTTCACTATATTTTCCAATAACTTCATTATCTTTAATTAATACTAGTACAAGATACTTTTGACAAGTATCCATACATAATGTAATCATAAAATTAACTCCTTAATTATCTTGTCATACTTTTCATTACTAGCTTCAAAACTAATTAATCTAATATCTTCATCAATTACACTCAGTACAATATCTAAAGTATCAATATTCATTAGTTCTTTTTTAAAATACTCTGGCCACTCTACAACAGATAGACCATCGGCACAAAGCAACTCCTCAAAACCCAAATCTTCATGAGAATTTTCAAGTCTATAGGCATCAAAATGGTAAAGAGGTAATCTACCATTATATATTTTACAAATTGTAAATGTTGGACTAGTAACAACCTTTGTGATATCCAAACCACTAGCAATCCCCTTTGTCATAGTTGTTTTTCCGGCACCTAGATCTCCACTCATTGTAATAACCATCTGCTTTTCTGCAAATTTACCGATTATTTCACCTAATTTTTTTGTTTGTAATTCACTTATAACTTCTATCTGTTTTCTCATTTGTCATTCCATCTTCTTTTATGATAAACAAGATCAGCATGCTGCGGATTTTTTCTAAACCAATAATCCGTATAAATACAAAGTGGAATAACTTTTTTATTTGTTTCTTTTAAATATTTTACTAACTGTTCCATCAATTGTATAGACATTTTTTGACCTTCTAAACATTTCTCAACATGAGTATAATACACTTCTATAACATCTTCTGAACGATTTAAAAATTCTATTCTTGCAAGTGTTTTTTTATCAACAACATATGCGATTTTTTCTTTATATCTTCTAAACATAACTTTCCCTCCTTTATTACTAAATAAGTATACCACTTTTTTTTGAATTTAAAATTAAAATAATAAAAAAAGATACTCAAATTGAGTATCAAATTACCTGGCAACGTGCTAAGTTCACTACGGCATGCGTAGCTATGTTCGCCGCTAAAATGCTTAACTTCTGTGTTCGGGATGGGAACAGG
>JBKEBK010000011.1:0-2339 GCA_047973125.1 Anaerorhabdus sp.
AATCAAATATCAAAGCCTTATCTACAAAGGCAAGAAAGTTATATAAGCATAAGATAGGTTTCTTGTTTCAAGACTATGCACTAATACAAAATGAGACAGTATTCTATAATCTATCCTTAGCGCTTTATGAGAAAAACAGAAAGAAAAAAATAGAGACAGTATTAGCTGTATTAAAGAAGTTAGGAATTGATAATTTACTAGAGTCTAGAATAGATGAGTGCTCAGGAGGAGAATGTCAGCGTATTGCAATAGCTAGACTACTTCTTCAAAACACCGAAGTAATATTGGCAGATGAGCCTACTGGAAGCTTAGATAATAAAACAAAATTAGAAATCTTTAAGCTATTAAAGTTTTTAAAAGAAGAAGGTAAAACAATAATTGTAGTAACCCATGATGAAGAATTAAGTAAGATTTGTGATCGAATTATAACGTTAGAGGAATAGCGGATTAGATATTATCAAAAATTTGACAATATAGATATAAAGGAGTATATTAAACAAAAGAAGGAAGTAGGATTAAATAAATCCTACACACAGTTAAGATCAAAAAACTAAAAATAATTTGCGCATTAGCTGTACTATCAATTCTTACTACGGTATATGCTGATGCGAAACTCGGGTTAGAAGATTGGGGCTCTTACAAATACGATGAATCAACAGTTGTACATGTTGATGAAGCAAAAGTACAACATTCTACAACTGTTAGGTGCAAGGCAAACAATGTTTTTTGTGAAACTGGGGCAAAAACACTAAGGACAAAAGATGAGAAAAAGGACTTTGAGACTACACGGTCGATAATAGAAGCGACCTCGTCAATAGTTAAATTAGCTTCTGATACTGAGCATTATCATAAACACTATGGTGGAATTTACGCAAGATAACTAAATTAATAAGACATCATTAAATATATAATTTAATGATGTCTTATTTAATAAAGGAGGGAAAATGAAAAAGTATTTAAGAATGATGGTAATTACAATTATTTTGGTTTCTATAACATTTTTAAATTTAGCCTTTAATAGTGTTAATGAAGTCAATTATGATTTTTTAAGGGGAAGTACAATTGGTTCGGCCTTTGCGCAATATGATAAACAAACATTTATGGTTGATGTCAAGCTTGATGAGATAGATGGGTTTATAGATCTAATAATTAAAGAATCAGATAGTAATGAATTAGTGATTACTACGGAAATGGTTACTGATCCAGAAGAGGAATATAGATACTTATATATTTATGGTCACCCAAAATACAATGAGTTATTCGACTTTTATATGCCTTACAAGGTAAATGAAAAACCTGACTTCCAAAAAAGTTTTACACTAGATGATAAGCAATCAGCCCTTCATAAGTCGTTCTTTCTTTTTGATCATAATATTAATATTAAATCCTATGACTATCTAAAAACTGATAAAATTACTTTTTTTTATAATTTTACTGTTTATGGAGATAAAGCTGACATCGATAAGTTTGCGAGTAATATATCCAATAGTATCGACGACTTAAATCTTGAATACTTAGGGGCGAGTAATAGTAAATATAGTATAATTAAGTATATATATCAACAAAATAGAGTTTCTACTATTTTGTTGTGGGTGTCATTTTTAATGATGTTATATTATGTGATAAATCTTATAATAGTTTACACTGAGGAAATAACTATAAGAAAATTGTTAGGGCAGAGTGATTTGTATATTACATCAGCATTGATGAAAAAAATATCAAAAGTAACGATTGCCACAGTACTTTCTGTTTGTTTGATAATTAATTTGTTTTTCTTAAGGTCTTTAAATTTTATGTTGTATGGAATATTGTTGTCTGAGTTAATATTATTGATTATATTTTCATCTGTGGTTTTTTTCTGTTATTTGTTTATGTTCCTTTATATTAAAAGGCAAGAAATAAATCAAATTATTAAGTCTATGCGTGGTTTTATTATGTCATTTAACTTTTATCAAGTTGTAAAGACAATTATTCTAATTTTAATGATTTATGAAATAGGACCTACAATAAAATATAAACTTGATGACATAACAAAGCTAAATGAGATTAATAAATACAAAAATACAATGTATAAGGTTTCTTCATTTACTGGATTTAAAGGGGCGGGAGAACTTTCGACGCAAAAGACTTACGAAAAATACATGAGCGATTATTATTTAAAAAATAATAATGAAAACATTCATGTTTATTCATTGGGTTACGCGGATAGTAAAGATACAAAAAGAAGTTATGCAGTATTCACCTTTGATTATAGAACAGCAAAATACTATGGGTATGATTATGATGAGCCAACAGTTATAATAAATGAAAAAGTTTATGATGATATAAATTTTGAGATG
>JBKEBK010000012.1:0-1973 GCA_047973125.1 Anaerorhabdus sp.
AGGGTAGTTATATCTTTGAAGATAAATCAAATATCAAAGCCTTATCTACAAAGGCAAGAAAGTTATATAAGCATAAGATAGGTTTCTTGTTTCAAGACTATGCACTAATACAAAATGATACAGTATTCTATAATCTATCCTTAGCACTTTATGAGAAAAACAGAAAGAAAAAAATAGAGAGAGTATTAGCTGTACTAAAGAAGTTAGGAATTGATAATTTACTAGAGTCTAGAATAGATGAGTGTTCAGGCGGAGAATGTCAGCGTATCGCCATAGCAAGACTACTACTTCAAAACACCGAAGTAATCTTAGCAGATGAGCCTACTGGAAGCTTAGATAATAAGACAAAATTAGAAATCTTTAAGTTATTAAAGTTTTTAAAGGATGAAGGTAAAACAATAATTGTAGTAACCCATGATGAAGAGTTAAGTAAGATTTGTGATCGAATTATAACATTAGAGTGATAATTGAGGTTTCATCAGATACTGATCATATCCATGATTACTATGGTGGAATTTACGCAAGATAGAAGAAATAATTAAGCAGATGTGATGTCTGCTTAATTATATAAGGGGATCAAAAGTATGAAAAAGTCTATAAGGTTTTTAGTGTTTACAATTATTTTAGTGTGTATAACCTACTTAAATGTTGCCTTTAGTAGTGTTAATGAAATAAACTTTGATTTATTAAGACATAGTTCAATAGGCTCAGCTTTTAGTGAGTATGAAATTGAAATTTTCACAGTTGATGTTAAGTTAGATGAGATGGAAGAATTTGTAGATATTGTCCAAAATGCCGCTTATAAAAATGAATTAGTAATAAATGTTGAAATTTATAAAGGAGCAGAGGATGAATATAGATATTTATATCTATATTCTCATCCTTCATATAATGAAATTCTTGAATTTTATATGCCGTATAAAGCATTTCAAAAGCCAAACTTTCAAGGTAGCTATGTATTAGATCATGGAAATTCTGCTGTACATAAGCAATATTTTTTATTTGATTACAATATTAATTATAAATCACTCGATAATCTTAAGAGGGATAATTTAAGTGCTTTTTATAATTTCACAGCTTATGGAGAAAAAGCAGATATAGATAATTTTGTGGTTGATATTTCAAAACAGATAGACTCATTAAATCTTAAATATATGCCAAAAAGTGGCTATCGCTATAATCTATTTAAATATTTGTATCAATTAAATAGAGTATCCTTAATTATGATGTGGGCATCATTTTTGATGATGCTATATTATGTAATAAAAATAATAATTGATCAACATGAAGAAATTTCAATAAGGAAAATATTGGGACAAAGTGATTTATACATAACAACAACCCTTATCAAACAGATTGCAAAGATAACTTTAACTACAGTAATTGTTGTGTGCTTAGTTGTAAATATCCTACTTGTAAGATCACTTAATTTTATGCTTTATGGGATACTTTTATCAGAGTTTATACTGTTATTATTATTTGGGATTATTCTTTTATTGTGTTCTTTATTTCTTTTTCTTTATGTTAAAAAAACAGTTATAAATCAAGTTGTAAAGGCATCATTTAGTTTTATAAAGTCATTTAATTACTACCAAGTTGTAAAGGTTATTATTCTTGTTTTAATGATTTATGAAATAGGACCTACAATAAAAGATAACCTTTACAATATAATAGAGCTAAATGAAATTAATAAATACAAAGATACAATGTATAAGATTTCTTCATTTACTGGATTTAAAGGAGACGGGGAACTTTTTGAACAAAATACATATGAAAAATATATGGAAGGCTATTATAACAAGGATGAAAACATTCATGTTTATTCATTGGGTTACGCGGATAGTAAAGATATAAAAAGAAGTTATGCAGTATTCACCTTTGATTATAGAACAGCAAAATACTATGGGTATGATTATGATGAGCCAACAGTTATAATAAATGAAAAAGTTTATGATGATATAAATTTTGAGATG
>JBKEBK010000018.1:0-2242 GCA_047973125.1 Anaerorhabdus sp.
CCAACAATTAAGCCATTTAAATCAGCTAATTCTTTAGTTATGACCGCAACCATATCACCATTATCAATTTCACTTTGATTATAGAAACGACCTTCATTTTCTACCATCTTATATGTGCCATCTTCAAATTCAATCATCGAATCTACTAGGTTTCCTTTAAGACCAATATTGTTTTCCCTAGATTCAAAACTCACTCCATCAACAATAGTAAAGGTGCCACCTGATTCCATTGAATCACTTTCATTATCAATTTTAATGGCGTCAAAACCAATGGAACTCGCAAGATTCACATTCAATACATTAGCTGTAACTACACGATCATCTTCTAACATCGTCATAACTTCATCCTTTTTAATACTAGGATAAGTTTCATAATCAATTTCCCCATCATCTCTGTGATCATTAAAAAACTTTTCAAAATCGACATTATACTTAATAATTGGATTCATTGAATTACGAGTTATACTTTTCGCATTATCTGCAGCTGCCATAACACCTAAGCAAACCAAAATTAAATTCCCAACAATAAAGAAAGTTAATCCTAATAAAATTGATTTTGATAGCTTTCTTGTAATATACTTCCATGCTCTATTAATAAAATTCATTTTATCCTCCTTCTACTCCACACTTACTGGACAACCTTTTGCCACAATTTTCATTGAAATCTTCGCATCTACTGGAAGTGGTCTTGCACAACCATTTTCAGCATAAGGTAGTTGTTCTCCATTTTTATCCATACATGTAACCTCTAAAATTTGACCAGATACTGCTTCCGCATTATCTTCAGGACAAATTTCTCCACCCCAAGCACCAGCTGCAATACTAGCTCCTTTGTAGTTTACATCATCAACCCATGCAATTAACTCAAGATAGTCTTTACCAATCCACTGATGAGAGTTTTTCATTAACTCCGGCATATATAGAGAAGTAGTTATTACAATTACATCTCCTGCTTGAAGTTTAGTTCCTTCTTTTACCGACTGAGAAATTACAGATCCAAGTGGTAATTCATTATACTCTTCTTTTTCTATTACAGTAATATTACTATTTGTTTGTTTCCAAACAGCAAGCATATCTTTTGTATAACCTGTAAAGTTTGGAATAGTAACAGCAGCCCCTTGTGAGACAGTTACTGTGATTGTCTCACCTTCTTTAAGTTTTTCATTCTCTTTTAAACTTTGACTAATAATAAGCCCAGCTTCAACTTCATCACTATACTTTTCAACCTTAACTATATTCAGTTTATTCTTTGAAGCCCAACTGTTAAATTCTTCAAATGTTTTACCAACATAATTTACAACAACAACATCCTTTAAAGGTGCAACACCCTTTGAAATATTTATTGTTAAGTTAGATGATCTTTTAAACTCATTTTCTTCAATATCTGATAGTTTGTAATCAATAACAACACCTTCTGCTATATCATCACTATAAACTGTATTTATTTTAGTGCGTGTTAGTTTGTTATCTTCTTTCCAAGCTTCAAGTTCAACCTTACTCATTGACATAATATCAGGAATAGAAATTAGTTCATTGGGATCTGCACCATTTGATACAGTGAAAGTAATTGCTGTATCTTTCTTAATTTTCTTCCCGGCTTTAATACTCTGATTAATAACCCCGTCTTCATCAATTTCTAAGTTATATTCTCTTTCAACAACAATTCCACTACTAGATACTTTAGATTGCTTAAGCCAATTATTAATATCGGAAATTGTTTTACCTTGAAAGTCTGGCATCGTAATTTTTGGAGCTAAGAACATAAACCAAACCAATGCAAAAGCTATAATCAAAGTCAATATTGTAGCAATTATTACCTTTGGATTAAATTTTTTATTGTTAAAATTTGAATTAATTTGAAAAGATTCTTCTTGAAAACTTTTCGGTTTCTGATTACTCTTTTCTTGCGCGTCTTTAGAAAGCGTATTTAAAAAACTTTTATCTTCCATATAATCCTCCATTTTGTATACCAGTAAATTATACCACATATATTATATATAAGATACTAAACTATAAGTCATTATCAATCTTATAAAAAGGACTATCCTTTAAAAAGAATAATCCTACTTTAATAATAGAATACTTATTTAATCCTCTTGTAAATTAAGCTTACCATCAGCCAAAAATACTCGATGATCAGATAACTTTGATACAATTTCACTGTGAGTTACCACAATAACTGTTTTTTTATACTCTTCAGTTAATAGCTTAAAGATATTGATAATCTCTTTTTCAGTTTCAG
>JBKEBK010000002.1:0-1531 GCA_047973125.1 Anaerorhabdus sp.
ATGTGGTGCGCAATAACCAAACATTCAAAGACTATTATGATCAAAAACGAGCGTGTGGTAAAGCCCATTACAATGCACTTGGGCATTGTGCTGCTAAGTTGGTTCGCTGTATCCATGCAATGTATCACAAGAGCGAAACTTTTAACTTAGAATAGATTCATTTAATTCTATCTTTAAAATTTCTCCATAGTGAGTTATTTTCATCATGACCAATTTTATTTCTTTTTCATACTTGACAATTCATAGTTGGTCTCCTTTAGAAAGTGTCTACGTTTAGGCTGCCCACTTTCTTGACATAGGACCAGTATTAATAAAATTAACTACTATTTTATATTTCACCTTTATCAAGTTTACTCATTCTTTCTCTAGCTCTTTTTACCCAAACACTTACATCAACATCCTTTTTATACTTTACATTTTCAAAAAAATCTAATTTATTTTCTCCCTCTTTATAAGTACTTATAGTTCCTTCATAAAAATAATCATAAATAAGAATCGCGCAATTATATCTACATTTTTCATTAGATAATTTAGATATATAATCTTCTAAATAAGAAGCGTGTTTTAATAATGTGTGCATACTTTCACTACTTTGATTAAAATTAATTTCGACAATCTCGCGATTATATTCTCCTAACTTAAAAGTATTATCAAAAGTTGAATTGATTACATCCAAATTTTTTGCAGTCTCAATTAAGTCATAATGAACTTTAATAAATTCATCGAAACTATTTTTATCAACAAAATTCCCTAACCATATGGCAACATTTTCATTTTTAGTACCCATATCAGTATTACCTCCTTAATCCTTCTGGTAAATCAAGAATTCCATTTAGAAGTCTATCCATTGCCCATTCATTTAACATGTAAATATATTCATCATAACTTGTAGCACTATCAATTAATCCTAAAATTTCGTTATGTGCTGTTGTTGAACCGAATCCTCCGTGAATTCCCCAAGGATTTGCAAATTTAAGAGTAGAGGTTGGAGAAGTTAATGATTTTACATCATCCATCGAAATTCCCCACTCTTTAAACTTATCAGCTCTACCAACCATCAGCCACTCATGTTTTCCATATGGATATCTTATTCGACTCTCAATTATTTTACGTAAATCCTTATCAGCCCAGACTTGTTTAAATTTTTCATATGATATTTCATCAAACCATTTATTAAATGTTTCATCCGTTGTTCCAGATATTTCATAAGTTTCTAAATCAATTTTAGGTGCCGAACCCTGTAATAAATCATGCTCAGCCCCTTTTATAATATCATCTTGTGACATGAAAAGCGAGAAGAGCCCAACTGCCATGCCTACTTCATCTTTACTAAGGACTGCCCTGACAACATCTGCTGCATCTCATGCCGTCTCCATCATCCAGCCTGTTGCACTAACAGCTATCCCAGATACGCTACCTGCTTTAGCACAACTGCTCACATATTGATGAAACAAAGAAGCTCGTGTGTCTTCACTCAGGTAGGTCCCATCCATTGCATACGCACCATCTGTAAAGCTCGTATTCACAAAGT
>JBKEBK010000007.1:0-55369 GCA_047973125.1 Anaerorhabdus sp.
GTTGGAATACTTAGCGTTCTTGTGCTAATAGGTCCCAAAGTGCTTCCTCCTGCCATATCAGAGCGGTTAGTAACTTCTTGATAATCAACCTTAGCATTTTTACATAACTCTTTAAAAAGTGATGACGACACTGCATCTGTGGCATATTTTTTATTAGCACTATACTTAATAACAACACCCTTATTCATATAACAAATATTAGTAGGATCAAGCTTTTCTGGATGATTTGGATGATAGGCATGTGCATTATCAGCTGAAATCATTAAGCTTTGAGATAAGGCTTGCATAAAGCTTTCCTCATCAATTTTCAAACTAAACTTTATTCTATTTAAAACATCACACAAGAAAGTAGAAAAAGCTCCTTGCCTTGTAGATGATCCAATTTCTTCATTATCAAACATACAGTAAACATTAATACTATCTTGATGTGATCCTTTTAGAAAACCTTTGAAGGTTGTAAATGCACACATCAAATCATCAATGTGATAGGCTGAGATAAACTCTTTATCACTACCCCAAATACATCCCTTTTGAAATGGATATAAATATAATTCGCTATCAATAATATCATTAACATTAACCTTTTCTTTCTCAGCAAGATAATCCATAAATGAGAAATTCTTATCCATTGAAACAAATGGCAGTAAGTCTGTCTGTGCATTATATTTATATCCAGAATTTGCTTCACGATTTAAATGAATAGCAACATTAGGAATAATAGCACAGGGCTCATTAATATTTACCAGCCTTGAAACAATTTTACCATTTTCTTTTACCATTACTTTTCCTGCAACTGATAATGGTCGATCAAACCAAGTTGAAAATAATGGTCCACCATATACCTCAACATTTAATTGTGAACTATTATCTTTTGAAATCATTACCTTTGGTTTAAGTTTTAAAGCAGGAGCATCACTATGTGATGAAACAAGGTTAAAACTTAAATTAGATAATCTTTCACCTATATTAAAAGCAATGATACTTGAATCATTTCTTTTAACATAATACTTACCACCCTTTTTTAAGTTCCACTTACTACTCTCAGCACACTCTACAAACCCACAAGCTTGTAACTCTTTCTCAATTTCATAAGTTGCATGATAACTAGTACAAGATTTATCTAAAAAATTTAATAATTCTCTAACCATTACTTTTCCTCTTTTCTATTGGTACTACCAAAGCCACCATCTCTTTTAGCATCAACTTCATCATCGATACAAATTCCAAAAGCCATAAAAATTCCTTGAACAAAGGCTTCACCCTCTTTTAAAGAAACTTTTTTATCTTCATAATTTTCATTAGTTAACTTTACAAATATATGCCCCTCATTAGAAGAGTTGTAATAATCACTATCAATTATGCCAACAGTATTATTAAGTCTTAAGCTAAACTTAAAACCTAAACTACTTCTAGGATAAACCTGTAAGCAGTAGCTATTATCAATTTTAACTCTAATACCAGTAGGTATCTTAATACTCTTTTGAGTATCCAAATTTAAATCACATGGCAAAAAGAAATCATAACCAGCAGATCCTTGTGTTGCTCGTACTGGAAGTTTAATTTTATCATATATTTCTTTAATATCACGATTATCAAGTGTATTATCCCAGTCTTTTTTAAATTGCTCGAAACTTATCTTTTCAAACTTTGCTATTCTATTCATTTACTTATCTCCTTTTTCATTCCTATTATCCACTTTGCACAAGCATATTCCACAGAAAACATTTTTTCAACAATATTTGAAGGAATAATCTTCTTCTTTGGAAATATTTCTTGATGCAAAATCTTTTTAATTAATTCTATTCTGCTTATCTTCTTTAAACTATCAATTATTTCCTTAGGGTTACCTGGCATTAAATCATACTCCTCATTATAGACATCACTAAAGAAGTCAATAATCATCCTTACTTCACTTAAAATATCATATAACTTATCAGTTTTTAATTCACGCTGTTTCATCAATACCTCTAATATAGCGATATTAATCTCATCAGAATTCATCTTTTCAACTTCATTGATTTTACATAACTTGTTATAAACTAAAAACTCATCTGTGATCTTCCATAACTTCTTACAACGATGATCTTGTCTTAGTAGTTGATTGTAATATTTCCCTGGAAATTTATAATTAGCTTGATTAGAAAATGTATAAGTAAAACCCTGATACTTACCAAAAGCTTTCATGGTATCTAAATAGCCAAGCTTCATCTTACGAGTCATATCACCCTTACCAAAGTCAAACATTAATCCCAATGATTCCTTCGGTTTAATGTATATAATATTATCCCGATTCATAAATTCTGAATGCGTAGGACTTGGCGTAAGATCAATAGCAATAATCTTTGTTGCCCCCATGTTAAATGCCAGTTCAATGGGTAAGTTATCATAGTAGCCACCATCTATGTATGTTTTATTCTCATACTTTAAAGTTGGAAAGGCTGGAAAGCATGCCGAGGTTGCCAAAAGTAAGTCAACAGCATTATCTTTATTCATATCACTTTTTTTAATGACAAGTGGTTTTCTAGATGGAACCTCTAATGCAATCATAGCAAAATCTATATTACTACTATTAAATTTTTCATGCGAGTAATTATTTTTCAAAAACTTTTTAAACGGTTCTATATTTGCTCCGCTCTTTTCAACATAACCCTTAAGAAGTGGAATAATTTTATCTGCATCACCTATGAAATTCTCAAAGTTATCCATTGATGGTAGCTCATCTTTTAAAACCAAAGATTGATCCATATTAGACCAAAGTTCAACAAGTTTATCACAACCATCTTGGATAAGTAATACTCCATTTAAAGCCCCAATTGAAACTCCAGTAATAAGATCATATTCAACATTTAATTCTTTCAGTGCATAAACTGCACCAGCTTCGTATGCTCCTCGCATTCCTCCGCCACATAATACTAATGCTGTACTCATTTATTTACCTCCTTACATAAGTGATGAAAACAAGCTTAATAGTGCTTGTGCCACCTTTTTAAAGATGGATGTTTTATCTACATCATCGATATTGATTTTATTAGATACTTCAAGAGTATCTAAAAAATCTCTTTTCATTGTCTTTAAAATTTTATGCTTATAAATAAGTGTTCCACACTCATAATGCATATAATAACTTCGATAATCCATATTTACTGTACCCATTAAACCAATTTTATCATCAGCAATAAACATTTTTGAGTGCATAAAGCCAGGTGTATATTCATAAATCTTTACCCCAGCACTTATCAAAGTTCGATAAAATGACTGTGAAACCCAATGAACATACCATTTATCTGGAATATGGGGAAGGCATAAACAAACATCTACACCATTTTTTGCAGCTAAACATAAGGCATTTTGCATTTCAAAAGAAATAATTAAGTATGGCGATTGAATGTAAATGTACTCTTGAGCACTATTTATCATATTCATGTGAATACTCAAGCCCACATCTTCATCATCTGTTGGAGAATCACTAAATGGTTGAACAAACCCATCATCTATAATCTTGTCATATGAAAGTTTATATTCTAAGTAGTTATGATGATCAAATTTATTTAAATAATGCCAAAATTGTAAAAACATCACAGTAAAGCTCCAAACAGCTTCTCCTTCAAGTCTTACAGCAGTATCCTTCCAATGACCAAAAAGTTCCTTCTTATTAATATATTCATCTGCTAAATTTATCCCACCAACATAGGCTACTCTATTATCAATAACACATATTTTTCTGTGATCCCTATTATTCATCTGAACCACTAACCTCGCCTTTAAAGGATTAAACACACAGCACTCAATCCCCTTAGAAATTAATCTTTCCTTAAACGATTTAGTAATCTTAGCCATACAGCCAGCATCATCATACATCACTTTAACACTAACACCATCTTTTACCTTTTTTTCAAGAATAGATTCAATGGTATTCCAAAATATTCCTTCTTCTACAATAAAGTATTCTAAAAAAATAAATTTCTCGGCTTTTTCTAAATCTTTAACCATGCTTTTAAATTTATCCTCACCAAGTTTAAAGTAATCAACCTTAGTATTTTTATATATTGGATAATCACATTTACCCTGTACAAAATTAACAAGTTTTAAAATATTTAAATCAGATTTTTTTGCTTCTTTTAAAACTTTCTCATCCTGAGTTAATAATGGTAGACCCTCTTCAATTGAGAGTAACATCTTCTTTCTTAGTTGCTTAGGAACTTTTTTATTACCAAATAATAAATAAAATACCCCTCCAAATAATGGTAGTGCTAAAATTAAAACACTCCAAGCTAATTTAAATGAAGGATTATAGTTTTTATTTAATAAATAAATTATAATAATTACGCTCAGTACATACATCATTTGATTAAGTCTAATTATAGTAACACTTAACTGATACAGTAAAGAAATCATAAAAATAAGTTGTATAATTATTAATATTGCAATTATTATATGTCTTTTTGTTAATGCATTAATCAACCTTTTCATAATGTTTCCCTTCTAAATTAAACTTAAATATACACTTAATTACTTCACCCTTTTTATATAACCAATGATCACTTGGAACATTTATAGTTTCTATTAACTCACCATGTAAATTCTCACATGTTTTTTTTGAAGCAATATTATCTGGACTACAAGTAATTATTAAATCATCAAGTAAGTACTTGTTTTTTGCAACCTCAAACATCAACTTGCAAGCATCTTGTGCATAACCATTGCCACGATATTTCTCATCAATAAAGTATCCAATATTGCCATAATAATACATTTCATCATTCATACCTATTCTTAAATCACACCACCCAATATTTTTAAATGGCTTTTTTAAGTAAATATCATAGACAATAGATGGAACAAAACCATTATCTAAACACCCCTCAATTTCACACACATCTAAAAGTTTAATCTTATCATTGCTGATGCCTTTTTTAAATCGCTTAAGTATACTAGACATTTTTCACCTCTAAAGTATATGACTTTAACTTATTTTATCAAATTTATAGCTAAAATAAAAGATTATAGCAACCATAATACAACAATATACAAAAAGTCCCAATAGGGACTTTGCTTATTTATTTAATGCATCAAACATTTCTTGATATATTACTCTTAATTCATCCTTCTGCTCATCACTCATTTCATAAGTTTCAGCACTAGGAGCAACACCAATATGATTTTTAATAATTTCTTTATCCTTAATAAAAGTTAACTGAGGAACATATAAAGTAGGATTACCATTTTGATCTGTAGCCAAATGATCTTTTAATAATTCTTTTAAATTATTAAAATCATCCTCAGTATTTGCTTCATTTTGAGTATCTACATAATATACAACCGCATCATTTGCCTTAGCAATCTCGTTGATTATTGGCACAGCACTCTGACAAAATGGACAACCAACATATCCCATATAAACAACAGCCTTACTAGACTTCTTAAAGATTGTAATAGCCTCTTTCATAGTAGTAGATACAAAAACATGATCTTCATCAGATAAAAGAGTGTATCCACTCATATCAGCCTTTAAAGTTGGTAAAGATAAATCAGATGAAGATGTAGTACTTGGAGTTGAAGATGGTTTACCACTTGAACAACCTGTTATAACTACTAAACTTATTAGTAAAATTAATATTTTTTTCATTTAAAAATTCCTCTCTGCAAACAATTGCTTTTTAATAATAACTCATCTTTTTTTAAAAAACAATAATTATCATTGTATTTGTTCGACTTCTAATTGTTTATAAATATCATTTATATCATTTCTTATTTCTAAATTTTTAGTAAATAATGTTGCCTCTTTACAACAATTAGCATACCTAAAACACTCTTTTGTATCCTTTGTTCTAAGTAAACTCATTACAAAGCCAGCAACCATTGCATCCTGTGTTCCCACAGTATCAATGCTCTTTCCATCCCTTTTGATAGTTTTTGCCTTAAATACACCATCTGCACTGATAAATAATGCTGGATCATGTTTTAAGTAAATCATTACATTTTGAGCGCCTAAAGAAAAACATTTCTTACCAGCTTCAATTATTTTTTCTTCACAATCACAAATAATACCAGTTATTTCTTCTAAATTCTCAATCTCAGGACAAATTAAAATAGGCTTGTACTCTAAACAATTTTTTGTAAGATTACTTGATGTATCAAGAACTACCCTAACACCATTATCAATACATGTTTTGATGATGTCTTCTGATGATTCTTCAAGATAACTTAGTACACTACCAGAGAAAACTAAGATATCATTCTCATCTAATCGACTTATCTTCTTTTTTAAATGTTCCATATTGCTAGATGTAATAATTGGACCAGCACTATTTAAATCAATATTATGATTTGAATCTTTAGCCTTAACATTGATTCTAGTATGGCCATCAATATATGTAAAACTTGGCTGAAGATACTCATTTCTTTGTAGTAATGAAATATAGAAATCTTTAGTAAATCCTCCAAGAAAGCCAAAAGCCCTAGAAGGAATCATTAAATTACTTAAAACAATTGAAACATTTATTCCCTTACCACCTGCTTCATAGTATTCTAGTTGACTACGATTGGTTTTTGAAAATTCAATTTCTTTATTTAACTCCATAAAATAATCTAAAGACGGATTTAGTGTACATGTATAAATCATTAACTACTTACCTCCTCAATAATCTTTAATATTAGCTTTACTGCTAATTCCATTTCTTGAATACTACAATATTCATATGGACCATGGAAATTATAGCCACCTGTTCCAAGATTTGGACAAGGAAGATTCATAAAAGTTAAACGAGCACCATCAGTTCCCCCACGAACTGGTGTATTAGTATAGTTCATACCAAGAGCACTATAGGCCTTAAGAGCATAATCAACAGCATCAGTTTTAACACTAAGTATTTCTTTCATATTATTATAAGAGTCAGAAATCTCTAAACTAACTGTATTATCACCATAACGTTTATTCATTAAGTCTTTGGCTAGTGATAATAATTCCTTTTGTTTTGATAATTTTGATTGATCATGATTTCGTAGTATATATTTTAACTGTGCATTACTAACATCACCACTCATTGAAATTAAATGATTAAATCCTTCTTTTCCTTCTGTTGTTTCAGCCCTTGCCTTCTTTGGAAGAAGTGCGTGATACTCATTAGCAATATTTGCAGCATGGATCATTTTACCCTTGGCAGATCCTGGATGAATGCTTTTTCCAACAAAGTTAACCGTAGCACTTGCTGCATTAAATGTTTCATCAGAATACTCATACACAGAACTACCATCCATCGTATAAGCAAAGTCACAGCCAAAAGCTTCTACATTAAATAAATTTGCTCCTCTTCCAATTTCTTCATCAGGTGTAAATGCTACCTTAATTGTTCCGTGTTTTACATCAGGATTATTAAGAAGATATGAACATGCTTCCATTATTTCAGCAATACCAGCCTTATCATCAGCCCCAAGTAAAGTATTTCCATCAGTAACAATTATATCATTTCCTATTTGATTTTCTAATGATTCAAATTCAGTAACACTTAAAACTCTTTCATTACCAAGTTCAATATCTTTACCATCATAGTTTTCAATAATTTTTGGATTTACATTTTCTCCACTAAAATCTGGAGCAGTATCTAAATGAGCAATAAAACCAATTGTTAAGGTTTCTTTATCAGTGTTAGATGGAATTTCTCCATAAAGATAACATGATTCATCTAACACAACATTCTCCATGCCCATAACTACCATTTCTTTTTCAAGTAATCTAGCTAATTCAAACTGCTTTGAAGTCGATGGACATGTCTCACTTGCATCATTTGATTGGCTATCTATCTTACAATATCTAATAAATCTTTCTTGTATACTCATAAGTAAAATCTCCTTTTATTTATTATACACCAAAAAAATAGAAATTCCTTAGGATTTCTATTCTTCTTCAGCATACTTTAATTTTTTTGAATGTTGCTTTCTCAATTGTGCAGTTAAATATTTCTTTCTTAATCTAATACTATCAGGAGTTATCTCAACTAATTCATCGTCATTGATAAATTCTAGAGCCTCTTCCAAAGTTAAGATTTTTGCTGGTGTTAACTTCATTGCTTCATCTGCACCAGATGATCTAATTGAAGTTAATTTCTTATTTTTAATCGGATTTACACCCATATCTAAATCTTTGGCAGCCCTACCAATAATCATTCCTTCATAAACCTCTGTTTGAGGAGTGATAAATAATTGTCCACGCTCTTGAATGTTCCATAAAGAATAAGTCATTGCACTACCCTGTTCAGTTGAAATTAGCACCCCATTTTGTCTTTGAGTAATTTCACCCTTATATTCTTGATAACCTGAAAGTCTTCTAAGAAGTGTACCTTCACCTCTTGTATCATTGATAAATTCACTACGATAACCAATTAAACCTCTAGTAGGAACTAAATACTCAATCTTTGAATATGAGCCCTCTTCAGAAATATTTACCATTTCACCTTTTCTAAGATTTAATTTTGAAATAACACTACCAGAATACTCTGTAGGTACACTACAAACAACTTCTTCAATTGGCTCTAATAATTTATCCTTGCTTTTATGAAAAATAACCTCAGGCTTACTAACAGCAACCTCATATCCCTCACGTCTCATATTTTCTAAAAGAATTGATAAATGCAGTTCTCCTCTTCCACTAACTTTAAAAACATCTGTAGAATCAGTTTCTTCAACTCTTAATCCTACATTTACCTCTAATTCTTTTTCTAATCGATCTTTAATATTTCTAGATGTGATATACTTTCCACTTTTTCCAGCAAAAGGAGAAGAATTTACAATGAAATTCATTGATAGAGTCGGCTCCTCAATAGCAAGGGAAGGTAATGGATTAATTACATCACTATCACAGATTGTATCACCAATTTCAATATCAGCAATACCTGCAATCATAACTATTTCACCACATTGAGCACTATCAACCTTTATTCTTGATAAACCTTTATAAACAAATACTTGGTTTAATTTTGATTTTTTAGCCTTCTGATCAGGATCACAAACCATTACAGTTGTAGCTTCATTTATCGTACCACTATAAACTCTTCCAATACCTAAACGACCAATATAGTCATCATATGCAAGCGCTGATATTTGCATTTGTAATGGTTCATTACTAAGGTCTGGATAAGCCTTACAATGCTTTAATATAGTCTCAAAAAGAGGAATAATATCTTTATTATTATCATCTTTATTATAAGATACAATACCATGCTTTGCCGTTCCATAAAGAATAGGGAAATCTAGCTGTTCATCTGTTGCATCTAATTCTAAAAATAATTCATAAAACAAGTCTATAACTTCATCAGGACGAGCATCTTTTTTATCCATTTTATTAATTAATAAAATTGGCTTTAAGCCACTCTCTAAACTTTTTTGTAAAACAAAGCGAGTCTGAGGCATTGGCCCCTCACTCGAATCAACAAGAAGGATTACCGTATCAACAGTTTTTATTATTCTTTCAACTTCACTAGAGAAATCAGCATGCCCTGGAGTATCTACAATATTAATCTTATAATCAGAATAGTTTACTGAGCAATTCTTTGAGTAGATGGTTATTCCTCTTTCACGCTCTAAATCATTGCTATCCATAACACAATCAACAACATCCTCATTATCTCTGAAGACATCTGACTGATTTAAAAAGGCATCCACCAACGTTGACTTTCCAGCATCAACATGGGCAATAACTGCAATGTTGATAATTTTTTTAAAATCCATAAATACTCCTCCTTGTTTTTTGCAATAGTATAATTATACTTACTAAATGCTTAAAACACAATAAAAAAACCACTTCATTTTAGGAGTGGCTCTTTTAAAATGCTACTTTTTATAACAAATTAGTCAATTATATTAAATATATAACAGTGCCTATAAGCCCAGTGCTCAACATTACAATAATTGGATTTACACGCCACTTTCTCAAAATTGTAAATGCAAATATAAATAAGAAAACAGCAATAAAGTCAATCTGTTTAAAACTTACAAATGATGCCTCTACTCCAATTGAATTTAGAGTAATTGATATCCCAGCACTTCCAATAAGTGCAGCAACTGCCGGTCTTAGTCCGCTTAAAATTCCATTCATAAATGATAAGTCTTTGTATCGAAAATATACCTTCGTTAGCATTAAAACAATAATAACACTTGGCAAGACACTACCGATTGTAGCTATAATAGAGCCTGGAATTCCAGCAATAATATTACCAACAAAGGTTGCAGTATTTATAGCAATTGGTCCAGGAGTCATCTGCGATATTGTTATTAGATCTGTAAACTGAACTATATCTATCCACTGATGCACTTGAATTACCTCATTTTGAATTAAAGGCAAGGAAGCATATCCACCGCCAATAGTAAATAATCCAACCTTACAAAAACTAATAAATAATTGTAACAGAATCATCATGACAATTTTCTTCCTTTCACATTATAATACAATGAAGAAAGATAGCCAATGCAACCACATAACACAATTATAATCATGATATTAAGCTTAAAATAAAATGCAGCAATAAATGCTAAAATCATAAGCATTGTAAAAATTAATTTATTCTCTTTAATGATATTTTTTGCCATTTTATATACAACATCAATTATAATGGCCCCAACTGCAGCTTGCATTGCTTTTAACCTCGTATTGATAAAGATGTTTTCTTTGAATACATCGTAAAACTGAGATATTAAAGTTATTAATATTAGAGGAGGAAGCACTGTCCCAACAACTGTGATTAGTGCTCCTTTAACTCCAGCTATACGATATCCAATAGCAATTGAGGCATTTACAGCAATCACCCCTGGTGCAGATTGAGCTATAGCTACTAAATCCATCATTTCTTTCTCTTCAATCCACTTTAATTCTGAAACAAATTTCTTATTCATTAAAGGAACAATGACATAACCCCCACCCCCTTTTACTACTTTATTATAACTATTTTATTTACTGCTATTACATTATAATAAGTTCCAGTTTATAGGAAATTTAAGGTCAAAGATTAATTAAAATTAAACAATTTAAATTATATTTTTTCTTAAATACTTTTTTAAACATAAAAAAAAGCGATGTTACTCGCTTTTTACATACTTTTTCGATCAGCAATTTCTGCCATCTTTGCTTCATTTAATCTAGTATCATCTTTAACTCTTGAGTAAGATAAATATCCATTCATACGATCAATTTTTGTAATTGTTGTACTACCACATTTTGGACAAGTATCCATATCTAATTCTTGATGACCACAGCTATCACAATAAGCCAGAGATAAGTTAACACCCTCATAGAAACCTAACTTCATTGCTCGCCTTACTAATGTTCTAACTGCCTCAGTATTGTAATTCAAATGATAACGAACATATTGAATTTTACCACCATTTAACATTCCCCAGAAACGACTTTCTAAATCTTGTTTTTCAACTGGGCTTATTTCTTCACTAACATGACAGTGGAAACTATTTGATACATATGGACGATCACTTACATTTGTAACAATTCCATACTCTTCTCTAAATTGTTTAATTTGAAGTCCACAAAGTGATTCAGCCGGTGTTCCATAAATTGCATATAACCACCCATCAGCCTGTTTAAACTCTTCAACCTTCTTATTAATGTATTCCATTACTTCAAGAGCAAACATTCCATCCTCTTTAATTGATTTACCATTATATAACTGTTGAAGCTCATTTAAAGCCGTAATACCAAATGATGCTGTCATTGGCTTTAAAAGTGGAGCAATCTTTTCATTAGGTTCAAGATTACCTCCATAAAATCCTCCTTGACAAAAGCCCATTGGATTTACTGAAGCATTCATATTTCCAAGATAATCATAAGTTCTTCTATGAACTTGACGAATCATTTCTAAATAGAAATCCAATACCTCATAGAAGTCTTTACTCTCTTTTCTAGCTTTAGCTAAAATCATTGGTAGGTGTAAACTTACAGCCCCAACATTAAATCTTCCAACAAATACTGCAGGATCATTCTCATCAGCTTGTGTAGCCCCACCTTTTTCAAACCAAGGTGATAAAAACGCACGACAACCCATTGGAGAAACTACTGCTTTATGTTTCTTATACATTGAAGGAACATAACCTTCCCCTGATAATGATAACCAGTCAGGATACATTGTTTTAGCACTACATGCTACCCCAGCTTCAAATACATCTTCTGCTTCTTTACCAACACCATGAATATTTTCATCATATAAGAATACTAACTTTGGAAATAGCACTGGTTTTCTAAATCCTGGCTTACCTTGTCCTTCTTTATGAACATCTAAGAAAGTGATTGAAGCCATTTTTTCAAATTTTGATAAACCTAAACCAAATGACATTGTAATAAATGGATAATCTCCTCGAGATGAACCAACACTATTTAGTTTCATTTCTAATCCTTGGAAGCCCTGATTAAACTCTTTTCTAACTTTTTTCATTGCATATTCAACAATTTTATCATTAGGCTCTTTTAAATTAGCCAGTTCAAGGGCTTCAGAAATATGAGTATCATATGACTTTTGTGCATATGGAGCCATTAGTTTATCAACCTCAGCCACTGTAAAGCCACCATATTGTTGAGATGCACTAGCAAGAATAATATCACCCATAACATCAAAAGCTGTCTTTAAACTCTTTGGTTCATTATACCAAAGGTTACCCATTTCAAAGCCACCCTTCATGACTCTTCCAACATCAAACAAACAACAATTCATTGTATCAAGTCTTGCTGATTGATCGTGGATATAAATATAACCATCATTACAAGCCTCAAGCTCATCATGATTCATAAAAAACTTGCGATATAATCTTTTATTTAATTCATTTAAAATTAAGCATCTTTTAGTAGCAACCAAACTTGAATCTGAATTAGAGTTTTCTTTATCACCATAATATCTAATTACTTGGCTCTCATGATAAACTTCACTCCAAAGATTCGCAAAATCTTTTTTATAATTACGATAATCACGATAGACCTTTGCAACATTCTTATTAACATCTTCTAATATTTTCTCAACAATGTCATGAACATGAGCAACACTTACCTCATCCTTATTTTCTTTCTCAATTGCATCAAAAACTCTTGTGGTAATGACATTGTAATCTTCATCACTTAGCTTTTCTAAAGCTCGATCTGCAGACTTTCTAACGGCATTAACAATCTTCTGTGGTTCAAAATCAACCAAAACTCCATCTTTTTTAATTATTTTCATACACAACAACCCTTCCTTCTTTCTTTGTCTTCTTAACATCTATAACTAACTGATTAGTACTCCCAGCCCAAGGATACTTCTCTGACTTTAAGTTTTCTTCATATCTTCCATCTACTAAAACATCAATGAAATCCATAAATTCTTCATTCTTTACATCATTATATAAATACCCTGTATATACCCAAATATTTTTATCTGGGAAAGTACTTCTTATCTCTTTTAATAAATCAGTTATTTCAACTCTATTTTCTATAAACAAAGGATCCCCTCCACTTAAGGTTAATCCTGAAATATAGTCTTCCTTTAGGTAGGAAAAAAGCTCATTTTTAGCATTATCATCAAATGGAATACCACCATTTTCATCCCACGTACTCTCATTATGACATGATGGACATTGATGCGCACAACCAGCAAGCCACAAGACCACTCTTAAGCCCTCACCATTGACCATATCAATATTTGTTATATTATGATAATTCATTAACTTTCCCCCTTTTTATAAATAAGCTATTTCAAAAATCAAAATAGCTTGTATATGTACCTGATGTATTTCAAATATAGCACACATAATTTTATAATTCTAGCAATTTACACCATAAAAACATTTGTTTTTTTATTAATTATTTAAGTTAAAAAATCTTTGAAAAAAGTATTGACTACATAAAAAAGTTATGATATATTTATATGGCACTTTAGTAGTGCACCATAAAAGATGGAGGCTTAGCTCAGTTGGTAGAGCATCTGCCTTACAAGCAGAGGGTCAGCGGTTCGAGCCCGTTAGCCTCCACCATTTTTTTATGATTTATACAAGCCGACTTAGCTCAATTGGCAGAGCAATTGATTTGTAATCAATAGGTTGTAGGTTCAAGTCCTATAGTCGGCACCATTTGTTAATATTTTGGAGAGGTAGCGAAGTGGCTAAACGCGGTTGACTGTAACTCAATTCTCTTAGAGTTCGGCAGTTCGAATCTGCCCCTCTCCACCATTCTTAAAATGCATTTTGGGGCATAGCCAAGCGGTAAGGCATCAGACTTTGACTCTGACATTCCCTGGTTCGATCCCAGGTGCCCCAGCCAATTTTATAAGATGTGACCCGGTAGCTCAGGCGGTAGAGCAACTGACTTTTAATCAGTGGGTCGGAGGTTCGATTCCTCTCCGGGTCACCATTTAAAAATTGCGGATGTAGTTCAATGGTAGAACTTCAGCCTTCCAAGCTGACTACGTGGGTTCGATTCCCATCATCCGCTCCATTTACAATCAAACCCTTTGTTTAAAGGGTTTTTATTTTATTTGGCACCATTTTAAGACTAAATTTAAGAAAATAGCTAATATCATCTGTTTAAAAACAACGAAAAAAAAAGCGTAAGGACGTTTTATAAAAAGTATTGCCTCCTTGTATAAGTATGTTATTATTAATATAGGAAGGAGGTAATTATAATGGATAAGAAACCTTTTAATCAAAGAGAATACAACTACAATTGGGATAAAGAAAATATGGCAACGGTTAATGCAAAATATAAAAAGGATTTTGTAAATGAATTTAAAGCAGCTTGTAAGGTGCTAGAAATTAGCCAATCACAAGCAATAAAAAAATCAATGCAAAAAATAATTGACGAAGCTAACAAAAAAAGCGGGAAGTAATAACTATATTACAACCCCTTTTTATATAACTTTATTCAAACATTAACTTTATTACTTAAGATAAATATTAGCTTTGAAGGAATTAAACTATTTATTGTCTTTTATATCAATTTTATTTATAATATTCATATGAGCGAATGGCGGAATGGTAGACGCGCAGCATTAAGGATGCTGTATCGCAAGATGTGAGAGTTCAAGTCTCTTTTCGCTCACCAATAAGAAAATAAAAAAAAGAAGGTTACTCACGCCTTCTTTTTTAATTGTATTTGCTGTATACTACAACAAATACGAGGGGGAAAGAAAATTTATATCAAACATTTTTTATTTGATATACAAAGTATAACCTGTCAATGTGTAATCTGTATGGAAGAATTGTGTAAGTTTTGTGTAAAATTATTTTAGTCATATTACTTATTACAATTTACTTTATATGTTATAATAATAAAAGTAAAAATAAAGGAGGATTTTATGGCAATTATACATTTAACAAAAGAAAATTTTGATGATGAAGTACTTAATTCTAAACAACCTGTATTAGTTGACTTCTTTGCTGAATGGTGCGGTCCTTGTAAAATGCTAGGGCCTATTCTTGAAGAAATTTCAAAGGAAGATCATGATTTTAAAATTGCTAAGATTGATGTTGATGATCAACCAGAATTAGCACAAAAATTTGGAGTAATTAGTATTCCTACTATTATTTCATTTAAAGATGGTAAAGTACTTAAAACCGAAGTTGGATTTAAACCAAAACAAGCATTAATTGACATGATAAAGTAAGAATTATTTTTTAAAAAAAACTCTCGATTGAGAGTTTTTGTTTTTTTTACTCCGGAATAATTTCTCCAGCTGCTTGAAGAGCTAACTTTGATACTGTTGGACCAACTATTTCATAAATCAATGTTCCACATAGCACAACCGCTCTAATTGTTTGAGCATATTCAGGAACAATTGTTTGGGCTATTAATGTTAAACCAATAGCAACACCAGCTTGTGGAAGCAAGGTAAATCCTAAATACTTACGAATTTTATGTTCTGCTTTCATAATTGTTGCACCTGTAAAGGCTCCAACAATTTTTCCACTTGTTCTTGCTAAAATATAGATAACACCAACAACACCAATACTTCCTAAAACCTTAATATCAAGTTCAGCACCTGATAGTACAAAGAAGGCTAAGAAAAGTGGCGGCGTAAAGGTTTCTTGAATTTTTAAAACCGATGATACTCTAGTGGTAACATTAGCAAGTACTGCTCCCATTGCCATACAAGTAAGTAAATTTGACAGTTCTAATTTAGTAGAAATTGCAATTGCCATAAAGACAAAACCAATTAGCCAACACAAACGATTTGAATCCTCTTTATAATACTTAATTGGAACTGCAAATATTGCCCCAAGTAATCCACCAACAATTAGTGATCCTCCAACTTCTAATAAAGGATTTATAATTGCAGTTAATAATGATCCTGTTTGATGAGTAATAATCATTTGAGCAATTGCACTAGCAAGACCAAAACTAACAAGAGCTACGGCATCATCTAAGGCAACAACACTAAGTAATGTCTCTGTTAGTGCTCCTTTTGCCTTGTATTGTTTGATTACCATAATAGTAGCTGCAGGAGCTGTTGCTGCTGCAATTGATCCCAATACAATTGAGAATGCTAAATCATAGCCTGCAAGAATTAGACCAAAGGTAACAAATAACACCGCAACAAGAGCTTCAAAAATAGCAATTACTACAGGAGTAAAACCTACTCTTTTAAAGTAACTTATTTTAAATTCACAGCCTATTGAAAAGGCAATAAACCCTAATGCAATCTCTGCAAGAAAGTCTAATTCGCTTAATACATTTGCCGGAAGTAAACCTAAGAAAGATGGTCCTAAAAATAAACCAACTACTAAGTAACCTGTAACATTTGGAAGCTTAAAAATTTTAGCTACTCTACCTGCTAAAAGGCCACCGAATAATACGATGGCAAGATAATATACTTCTTGCACTTATTACACACCTGCCTTTACAATACCCTTAACATAACTAACTGGAACTGTAAATAAAACTCCGGTGTTTGCTTCATTTAAATCTCCAACTGAATCTTCAATAATTTTTTCAATTCTTTTTACTTCAGACTTATCACACACCATAAAAATTGTTTTGTTTTGTGGTCGAGATAAATCAAGTAAAGTTCTTAACATTCCAAATCCATAGTCGTTTTCCGCTAAAAGATGAGCTAACCCTGTTGAATCAATTACAGTAGCACCAGATATCTTATTATCAGAAAAACCTTTAAGTAAATCATCTAAGCAATCAAGCTTATTTAAGACGAAAAATAATAATTCCATATATAAAACCCCCAATTCACATTACTCATTATACTCCGATATGAATACTATGCAAGGCAAATAACATCAAATTAAGCAAGAAAAAGCAATTAAACCCCTTACATCTCAGTATTCTTTTTCCTACCATCAAGGAAAAAGAATATTTTTTTATCAAATATCTTGTATTATAGTATAGATGAAAGGTAAAAAGTATAATTTTTTATACAGGTGAATTTATGAAAGTCCTAGTAGCACACTTTAATGCTGAGAATAATCAGCATATTTCTCACACAGTTAAAATCGATGAATTTGATGTGAGATATGATCAAGATTGTATCGATGCCATGTTTATTGGCGATATCTTTGAAAAAGCAAACATCGAAGTTATCCCATCTATTTATGCCACAATTAACCCTAATGGAATGGTTGAAAGATCAGCCTTTGATTTCATATGTAACAGAATGTTTTCTGATATTAGAAAACATAAAAATGAAATTGATGGAATCTATCTACATCTTCATGGAGCAAGTGGGATCTTAGATTTAGATGAAGTTTCTGGTGAACACTTTATCATCAAGGAAATTAGAAAAATTGTTGGTAAATTTATGCCAATTGCATTATGTATGGATCCTCATGGAAACCTTACTAATGAATTGGGAGAAGGTGTCAATATTGTTAGATGTTATCGAGAATCACCTCACAGTGATTTTAAGGAAACAAAACGAAAGGTTGCAGAGTTACTTGTAGAATTATTAAATAATAAAAGATATATTAAACCAGTTATCTGTAAACTACCAATTATGGTAGGAGGAGAGCGTAGTGTTTCTGCAAAAGAGCCTATTAAATCAATAAATCGCTTATTAGATGAGGCTGAAAAAGATCATCGAGTAATGTCTGCTTCATATCATGTCGGATACATAAGACATGATGATGATAAACTAGGAGCCTGTGTAACAATTGTCCCACAACAACAAATTTACTATGATTACTGCAAAGAAGTTGCTGATAAAATCAGTAATTATGCATGGGATCATCGTCATGAATTCAAATTCAGTGGTAACTTTGAAGAATTAGATGAATCAGTAAAGCAGGCAATCGACTATAATGATAAAACTGTTGTTATTACTGATTCTGGTGATAATTGTGGAGCAGGAGGAAGCGGACAAAACACTGAAGTACTAAGAGAATTTTTAAAGCATAAAACTGATAAAAAGATTTTGATTGCTGGAATAAATGATGCTTTTGCTCATAAAACGTTAATGAATCACAAGCTAAATGATCATGTTGAAATAAATATTGGTGTAGCAGAAAATGAGCTATCACAAAGTGTCAGTATTAAAGGAGAAATTATCGCTATCGGTCAACAACAACATGGAAAACGTGGAATTGACATTGGAGAAGCTTTTACAATTAGATTAGATAACACAAATATCGATGTAGTTGTTGTTAATCATAATGTACAATATGGTACAATGGAGCAGTTCCATGCCGCAAAATTAGAATTTCATGACTATGATATTGTTGTAGTAAAAATGGGTTATCTTGATACCTATTTAATACCGGAAACTAAGTATCACATAATGGCATTAACAGATGGTGCAACAATTCAAAGATCTGAAAGAATAAAATTTAAAAAAATCTATCGACCTATGTGGCCAATCGATGAATTTGATGATTTAAAATATATTAAATAATAAATAATTTCCTAGGGTATTACCTAGGAAATTTAATTTTCCTAATTATTAGGAAATTTATTGATTACAAAAAGTAAAAGTGTATAATAAAATTATCCTATGGAGGAACTATTAGCTTATGCAAAAAAGACAAGAGAAAATAATAAGATTTTTAGAAGATAGTAAATCTTGGATGACAGGAAAAGAGTTATCTGCTCTATTAAATGTAACTGATCGAACAATAAGAGCCGATATTAACAGCATTAATAGCGAGTTCCCAGACTTAGTAAAATCAAATGTTAGACATGGCTATCGCATAAATGCTAAATCATTTGTTGAAAATAATATCAGCATTGATCGCATGATTCCACAAACTCCACAAGAAAGATGTATTTATATCCTACATGAATTATTGTTTAATCGTAATGAAATTAACCTCACTTTCTTACAAGAGGAAGTTTATGTTAGCGGATATTCTATTGATAATGATATCAAAAAAATTAAAAAAATATTAAAGCCTTATGCAAGCTTAAAAATCGAGAGAAAGAAAAATTATATTTCTTTAATAGGAACTGAAGAAGATAAAAGAAGTTTATATAAAAGTTTATTATCCAATGAAACTAAAGGTAATTTCATTAATTTAAACAATATCGCTCAACTTTATCACAATATTGATTTACTTGAAATTAAAGATATCATTGAGGATATTTTATCGCAGTATGATTTTAAAATAAGAGAAGATGCCTTTCCAATGTTGATGATTCACATTGGTGTAGCAATTGAAAGAATGAAGAGATCTCACTATATTTCAACAGATTATAAAACAGCTCAACTTCAAAATTCTAAGGAGTATTTGATAGCTAGTAAATTTTTTGATGAGCTAGCAAGTAAGTATCAAATTTTAATAAATGAGGATGAGGTTGCTCTTATAGCCTTATTACTACTTGGAAAAAAGAGTGTTAATTATACCCAAGACATTATAAAAAATAATACCAATGTTGATATTGATGTCCTAATGAATAAGATATTTGATAATATCAAAGAAGATTTCGATATTAATTTTTCTAAAGATAAAACATTTAAGTTGGGTCTACAAATTCATTTACAAAATTTACTAGAAAGAATCAAGAAAAATATTCCCTTAACCAACATTTACTTAACAGAGATCAAAAGAAAATATCCATTAGTATTTGAGATGGCAGTTTATGTAGGGCATACTATCGAAAAAGAAAGCAAACTTAAAATAAATGAGGATGAAATTGGATATTTAGCCCTGCACTTAGGAGCTGCTTATGATCGTTTAAATTTATCTAACAAACATGAGGTCCTTTTAATTCAACCTAATAATCAAGTTTTAGGTTCTATGCTACTTAAAAAAATTGAAGATCGCTTTAAAGAATATATGGAAGTTGTTGATGTAATGAATTACTTTGAAGCTTCGGCTGTTGAAGAGTATAACCCTGATCTAATTATTAGTACTGTTCAAATAAAACATCAATTAAACATACCAACAATTACCATTAGCTTATTTATGAATTCTGAAGATGAATTTAATATATTTAAAGCATTGCATGAGTTAGACATTAAAAGATCAAAAAAATACTTCACTCAAAATATTCAAGAGTTAATTTCAGAAGACTTTTTCTTTCTAAATTTAGACTTAAAAACTCCAACAGAAGTAATTGAGTATATGTGCGATAAAATGAGGGAAAAAGGAGTAGTTGATAGTAAATTTAAAGAATCAGTTATTGAAAGAGAAAAGATTGCTGCAACTTCATTTAATCATGGGTTTGCCTGTCCTCATCCCCTTCTTGCATCAGCAAACAAAACAACCATTGCAATTGCAACCCTTAAAAATGAAATAAGTTGGGGAGAATATGAGGTAAGATTAATAATTCTTTTAGCAATCAATGACGATAGCAGAAAACTATTAGGAGTTATCTTTGATTGGTTAAGTAACTTAACAAAGAATTCTAGTACCCTTATAAATTTATTAGATACCAAAAATATTGAAGAGTTCACCAAGAGCATTTTAGAATAGAAAGGAAGTATATATGATTAAAGTTAGATATTTTAAAAGAGGAGTTTCATGGTTTTTAGACTATTTTATTTGCCAGGTTGTTATTTACGCAGTTATTGGTTTATTATGGATGAAGATGAGTAATGAGGAAAGTATTGAGACTTCATTGTTACAAATGCCAAAAGATAGTGCCTTAATCCTTGGCTTTATTGCAATAATAATTACAGTATTTTACTACTTTATTATTCCTGCATTTTTTATGAAAAATCAAACAATCGCTAAAAGAATTTTTAATATAAAAATTATTAGTAATACCAAAAACAAATTAAGTATTAAACAATTATTTTTAAGACAAGTTATCGGATTATTATTTATTGATGCCTATCTATCAGCTAGTACAATTTTTATAATTCAACTCTTAGAAATTAATTTAAACGCAGATATTGCTATGTATTTTGAGATATACTTTATGCTAATGACAATTATCTCAGTAGCATTAACTATCTTTTCAGCAAAACATTTAGCTATTCATGATTGGCTTGCCAAGACCGATATTATAGAAGAAGGAGAAAAATAAAATGGAAAAAATGGAACTAATTAGTTTTAAAATCATTTCTAATGTAGGAAGTGCAAAAAGTTGTTATATTGAGGCTATGCAACTAGCCAAGAAGGGACTATTTCAAGAAGCTCAAGCAAAGATAACTGAAGGAGAAGAAATTTTTGTAAAGGGACACTTAGCTCACGCAGAACTTATTCAAAGTGAGGCAAGTGGCGAAAAGGTTGAAATTGGTCTTTTATTAATGCATGCTGAAGATCAATTAATGTCAGCTGAAACCATTAAATTAATGGCAGAAGAAATGATTGATCTTTACAAGCTGGTAAAAAAATAATGTTTAAAGAATTCAAAAAATTAAATGAAAATAAAAGATTCTCTTATCTTGCAAGAAGATGCTTTGCCTTTATGCTTGATTGGTATTTATCAGCAGTTTTCGCTAACATTATTTCAATGATTTTTTACAGTATTTTAAAGTTAGATAATCAGAACATTATTATATTAATAAGTATGATAATATCATCAATTATTTACTTTATCATTATCCCCTCATATCTGTGGTCAGGACAGACCCCTATGCAAAGAGCCATGCAGATAAAGGTTGTAGATAATAATTTAAATGATGTATCTTTAAAAACTTTTTTCATAAGATATTTGTACTGTCTAATTTTTGAAGGCACTCTATATCTTATGACATCAACACTTGTATTCACTATTTTATCAACATTTAATACTAATACTAAGATGATTGATAATGTTATAGGTACATTCTTATTTATCTCAACAATCCTCTCACTTATGTATGCTTTTAAAGATAAAAAAAATACACAATGTTTTCACGATATTTTAACTAAAACAAAAGTAATCGATATTAAATAAAATTTCCTTGAACTAGGAAATTTTATTATATTTCCTAAAGTTATTATTTTAGTAAGATATTATTAAGAAAGGTGGATAAATATGAAAAGATTTTATTTATTTTGTAATGCAGGAATGTCTACTAGTCTGCTTGCTAGTAAAATGCAAGAGGTAGCAGTTAATAATAACCTGCCAATTGAAGTAAAAGCATTTTCAGACTCACAGATGGCTAATGTCATGGCTGAATTTGATCCAGATGTAATACTTTTGGGTCCGCAAGTAAAATACCTTTACGATAAGGTAGTTGCAAAATATGGTCATACCAATAAACCAATTATGGTTATTGATAGCGTTGACTATGGAAATGTCGATGGGGAAAGAGTTTTAAAAATAGCTATGAAAGCTTATAAGGAAAGAAAGGGGAATTAATTTATGTTTAATAAATTAGAAAAAGCATTAACTCCCGTTGCTGATGCTCTTACAAGAAATAAAGTATTAACAGCAATTCGTGATGGGTTTTTAGTTACAGTTCCAGTTGTAATTGTAGGTTCGATATTCTTACTAATATCAAACTTCCCAATTAATGGTTGGAGTGAAATGATTGGTAGTATATTTGGTGAAGGATGGGAGGCGTACTTTAGTAGGGTTACATCAGTAACTTTCAATACAGTTGGACTTCTTGGGGCATTCTCTATTGGATATTGTTATTCAAGAGAAAAAGGAATTCATAATAAGATTGCCGGAGCAGCAGTATCTCTTGTATCATTTCTAATTATCTCACCTCAAAAGCATTTAGAATTTGTAAATGAGGCAGGTAAAACATTTAGTGGTTTCTCTTTTGGAAATCTTGGAACATCAGGAATGTTCTTAGCAATGTTAACCGCAATAGTTTCTGTATCAATCTTTAGCTGGGCATTTAAGCGTAAGTTAGTAATTAAACTTCCAGATGGTGTACCACCTGCTGTAATGGATTCATTTGCAGCTTTAATTCCAGCGGCAATTGTAATTATATTCTTCTTTGTATTAAATATTATCTTTGCACAAACATCTTATGGTTTTGCACATAACTTTATATATGAAATCCTTCAAGCACCACTTGTAGGACTTGGAAGATTAAGTGGATTTGAAGTTATCTATCAGTTCTTATCTACCCTATTCTGGTTCTTTGGAATTAATGGACCAGCAGTTACTAATACTATCTTCTCTCCAATTCATAAAGCTCTTACATTAGAAAACTTTGAAGCAGCTCAAGCAGGTCTTGAGATGACAAATATCTTTACTTCAGGATTCTCTGATTTCTTCTGTAACTTTGGTGGAGGAGGATCTACTTTAGGACTTGTAATCCTAATGGCATTCTTAGGAAAATCTGCAAGAATGAAAACTCTTGGTAAACTTTCTCTGCCTGCTGGTATCTTTGGAATCAATGAGCCAATCATCTTTGGTTTACCTATTGTATTAAATCCAATTATGGTAATTCCATTTATTTTAGCACCAGTTGCAAATACAATTATCGCAACAATTGCAACAATGATTGGATTTATCCCTGTCACATCAGGTGTTCAACTTCCATGGACTACTCCAATTGGATTCTCAGGATTCTTAGTTACAGGAAGTTTCATGGCAAGTTTACTTCAATTTGCACTATTAGCATTAAACATGTTAATATACTTCCCATTCTTTAAAATAATGGATAATAAGTATGCAGAAGAAGAACATTTAAATGCTGGTAAACAAGATGAAATTGATGATCTTTCATTTGATGATTTAACACTTGATTAAATGAAAATTGTACTCATATTCGACCAAGGATTAGCCGGTGCTGGAGGCAAAGGAAATCCCAATGTTGAATTAACAGCGGTAAAAGGAGGTGTAGGCTCTTCACTAATGTTAGAGCCTCACTTTAATAAAATAAATGCCGATGTAGTAGCAACCCTGTATTGTGGCAATCAATTCTTTCTAGATCATCAAGATGAAGTTGTAACAAAGATGAGTGCCATGGTCAAAAAAATTAATCCAGACTTTGTAGTCTGTGGTCCATGTTTTAACTTTAATGATTATGCTCTAATGAGCTCAATGATCACTAAGTCAATCTTAGAAAAAACTAGTGTTAAGTGTTGTGCAATGATGTCTAAGGAAAATGATGAAATTATTCAAAATTATAAAGATATTATTCCAATAGTTAAAATGCCTAAAAAAGGTGGCACTGGATTAAATGAGAGCATTACAAACTTATGTGATTTAATAGATGCAACATTAAAGAATGAAAATTTAGATGAAGTAAGAAGTAAAGTGTGTTATTAACATACTTTTCTTTTATTTTGGTTAATTTGTTCGTAAAACATATTAAATATTGTTATAATAATATAAATGGAGGTAATTATGGTCTTTGATAAATATAAGGTGAGATCGATGAATGAAAACTTGGTATTAAAAGAGTTAATAACATCCCAACCGGTCTCAAGAGCATTACTAGCTAAAAAAACAAATCTAAATAAAGCAACAATAACCGAGATCATAAGTACACTAATAGATAGAAAACTTGTAAATGAAATTGGACTTGGAAAATCCAAGGAAGCAGGTGGTAGAAAACCTATTCTTTTAGAACTTAACCGCAATGCTGGAATTGCTTTAGCCTTTGATCTTGGAAATAATTATCTTAATGCTATTGCCACTGATTTAAATGGTGAAGTAATTGAGAGCTTTAATCAAAAAAATCTTGTTGTCTCAAGTGAAAATATTGTTTCTTTAATTCAAAGTGGAGTAAATAAATTTAAGAAATTAGCAAAAAACAAAGTATATGGTATTGTTGGTTTAACTGCCGCTGTTCATGGGGTTGTATTTGAAAACCACGTAACCCTCTCACCAAACTATAATATGATGGGAGCCCATCTTTATGATAAACTTACTAACTTATTTGAATTTCCAATTTACATGGAAAACGAAGCTAATCTTGCAGCAATTGCTCACATTAGTTATGCAACACAATTAAACGATATTGCAGTACTAAGCATCCACACTGGTATTGGTGCTGGTATTATTGTAAATCGTGAGCTTCATACTGGTACAAATGGCTCAGCTGGAGAACTTGGACATATGATTATTCAACCAAATGGCTTAGATTGTCGTTGTGGCAGAAAAGGATGTTTTGAGCAATACTGCTCTACTCAACACATTATTAATATGTATCAAAGTATCACAAATAAAAAATTTAAATCATTAATGGAAATTAAAGAATCCTATAACAACAATAAAGAGGTTGCTAAACTAATAGATGATACTTGCTTCTATTTAGCAATTGGTATTAATAATTTAATTTCTGCATATGATCCAGAAGTAGTCTTCATAATCAGTGAACTTGCGGTTATAATTCCTAATATGGTTTTAGAAACAAAAAAAATTCTAGAGAAAAATTTCAATAGAAAAATAAATATCTATATATCACATCCTGAGTTTAATGCAACATTAAAAGGAGCAGCAATAACAGCTATAAATAATTTTTTCAGCGTTAATAATCTTAAGTTAAAAAGTGATAGTGTTAAACAATATCTTGAAATATAATAAAAACCCATTTAATGGGTTTTATTATTTTCATAGTATTTTTGTAAGCTATGGGTCGTATCTTTAATACTAGGATAGATCGTTTGATAGATTTCATATAGTTCTCGATATTTTTTTACATTTTCTAAAGAAGGAATAATTGCATCTTGATACTTAACAAATTTAGCAATACAATCTTCAAATGAATTAAATAAACAAGCACCAACAGCAGCAATTATTGCAGCCCCTAAAGCTGGGCCCTCCTCAGTTTTAAGGGTAACAATTTTAGCATTAAAAATATCAGCTTGCATTTGTAGCCACTCTTTATTTTTAGCTGCTCCTCCAACTGAAACGATTTTATCGAATTTAACAGCCTTGACCTTTTCCATAATTTCTTGACAATCTTTTAAAGAAAAGGTTATCCCCTCTAATACACTTCTAAGAAAATATTCTTTAGTATGATGCTGATCAATACCAATAAAAGAAGCTCTAACTTTACTATCAAAATGAGGTGACCTTTCACCCATTAAATATGGAACAAACATTAAGCCATCACTACCAAGCGGAATATTTTTGATATTTTTTAAAATTTCATTAAAATTTTTATTATCATAAAATTCTTTTACAAACCAATTTAGACTATTACCAGCAGAAAGGGTTACCCCCATTGAGTAATAAGCCCCATTGGCATGATTAAAATAATGTAAATCACCATTATACTCTTTTGTATAATCCTTTTCATAGCTTAAAAACACCCCAGATGTTCCAATACTTGCCATTGCCATACTATCATCAATAATACCAGCACCAATTGCTGCACACGCATTATCTGCAGCTCCTGAGTATATTAAAGTATTCTTTGATAATCCAACCTTTAAAGCAACTGCTTCATCAATTCTACCAACTAAATCATAAGAGTTTTGAAGCTTAGGAAATATCTTTGAGTCTAACTTAAAGTAATCAATAATCTCTTTACTCCAAATTTTATTTTTAATATCAAGCATTAAAGTTCCTGCAGCATCACTATATTCCATTTGTTTAACTTTAGTTGTATAAAAAGCTAAATAATCCTTTGGTAATAAGAAGGTATTAATTTTTTCAAAATTATCTTTTTCATTTTCCCTCATCCATAAAAGCTTTGGAAGAGTAAACCCTTCAAGTGCACGATTCTTGGTAATTTTTAATAATTCATCACCAAAATTTGACATAATATAATCACACTCTTTGCTAACTCTTGTATCATTCCATAAGATGGCATTTCTAATAACTTTATCATCTTTATCAAGAGTTACAAGACTATGCATTTGACCAGAGAAACTTATGGCAACAATATCCTCACAATCTATACCTTCACTAACAATGCCTTTAACAACTTCATCAAAGGCATCACACCAATCTTGAGGATTTTGCTCACTATATCCAGATTGTAAAGTAATTAAATCATAACTTGATGATTTACTTGTAATAATATTACCATACTCATCTATAAGTAACCCTTTTAAAGAGCTGGTTCCTAAATCAATTCCAAGGACATATTTCATGTGTTATCTCCTACTTTGTTGCTTTGCTTTTGCTATAAACATCAAAAGCAACCACAAGAAGAAGCACTAATCCTTTAATTGCTTGTTGCCAATCAATACCAATACCCATAATTGACATCCCATTATTTAAAAGACCCATAACTAATGCTCCAAGTACTGCGCCCAAGATTGTACCAACACCACCATAGGCACTAGCACCACCAATGTAACACGCCGCAATGGCATCCATTTCAAATCCTGCACCTGCTGTTGCTGTTGCAGAGTTTAAACGAGCTGCAAAGATAATTCCTCCAATTGCTGCTAAGACACCCATATTAACAAACATTAATAATGTTGTCTTTTTCGTATTTATTCCAGATAAATTTGCAGCCTTCTCATTACCACCAATTGCATAAATATGTCTTCCAATAACGGTTTTAGTTGTAACAAAATGGTAAATAGCCACAATAAATCCTAGCAGTAATAAAATATTTGGAATACCTCTATATAATGCTAAAATATAAAGAAAGGCAAAGACTACACTAACTACTAAAATATTCTTTAAGATAAACCAATGTAGCTTCATAACTTTCTCTTCAGCTTTTATTTTTCTTAAATAAGATTTTACCTGTAGAAATAGATATATTAATACTACAAGTAAGGCAATTACAATTGTAAATATATGGACTGAACTACCATTAAAAATATCTGGAAGATAACCTGAACTTATATATTGAAATATTTCAGGAAAAGGTCCTATTGTTTTACCTCCTGTTACTACGATCATTAAACCCTTAAAAATTAACATTCCAGCTAAGGTAGCAATAAAGGCTGGAACTTTAACATAAGCAACCCAAAACCCTTGAAACCCTCCTACTGCTGCTCCTATTACTAAACATATAATAATAGCTATTAAAGGACTTAAATTATTATTAACCATTAATATAGCTGCAATGGCACCTACAAACCCAGCAACTGATCCTACTGATAAATCAATATGACCAAGAATAATTAAAATCATCATTCCAACTGCTAAAACCACAACATAACCATTTTGTAAAATAATATTAGTAACATTTAAAGGTTTCATTAAAATTCCATTTGTTAATATTTGAAATGTTACTGCAATGATAATAAAGAAAATATACATACTATATTTATTCATTATCTCTTTAAATGTTTGCATAAGTGTTGAATGTGAAGCTTCATTTATTATGTTTTTATTTTCCATCAGCAATTACCCCTTTTTTTCCATTGTCATATATTCCATAAGTTTTTCCTGTGTTGCATCTTCCTTTTTAATTTCTCCAGTAAAGCGTCCACTACACATTGTATATATTCGATCACACATCCCAATAATCTCAGGTAACTCAGATGATATCATACACACAGCTTTACCCTCACTGGCCATTTCTTGGATAATAGTATAAATTTCATACTTTGCTCCAACATCAATTCCTCGTGTTGGCTCATCAAGAATTAAAATATCAGGCTCTGTAGTTAACCACTTCGCTAAAACAACCTTCTGTTGATTTCCTCCACTTAAATTTTCAACCTTCTGATAAATACTATTAGATTTTATATGAAGTTTATCTTTATAATTTAAAGAATTATTAATTTCATTTTTTTCATTTAATACAATACCCTTTGAAAACTTTTTAAGAGTTGCCAAAGATATATTATGATTAATATTATCCATGAGAACTAATCCATTACTCTTGCGATCCTCACTTACATAAGCAATCCCACAATCAATAGCATCCTTTGGAGATTTAAGATGTAATTTTTTACCATCTTTTATAAGTTCCCCACTAATATTTTTTCCATAGGAATTACCAAAAATGCTTAAAGCTAACTCCGTTCTTCCCGCACCCATAAGTCCTGCAATTCCAACAATCTCACCTTTTTTAATATTAAAATTAACATTATCAACCATCTTACGATTATCTTGACTTGGATGATAAACATTCCAATTCTTAACTTCAAAATATAAATCCTCAACATTAGATTCATATTGGGGAAACCTATTTTTTAAAGATCTTCCAACCATTCCCTTAATTATTCGATCTTCACAAATTTCATTATCAAATTTTTTTAATGTTTCAATCGTTTCTCCATCCCTTAAAATTGTTACAGAATCTGAAACCTTTGTAACCTCATTTAACTTATGAGAAATTATAATTGATGTTATTCCTTTTTTCTTAAACTCTTCAAGTAAAATTAATAAATTTTCACTATCATCCTCATTTAGTGCACTAGTAGGCTCATCCAATATCAATAAATCAACATTTTTAGCTAAGGCTTTAGCAATTTCAACCAACTGTTGTTTACCAACACCAATATTCATAACAAGTTCATCACACGATTCATTTAAACCAACTATATTCATTAAATATTTGGCTTTCTTTTTCGTTTCATTCCAGTCGATAATGCCATTTTTAGCACATTCATTACCCATATAAATATTCTCTGCAATGGACAAATATGGTATCAAAGCCAACTCCTGATGAATAATTGCAATTCTTTTTGATTCACTATCTTTGATATTATGAAACTTACATTTTTCTCCATTATAGATGATATCACCACTGTAACTACCATAAGGATATACTCCACTTAAAACTTTCATTAATGTAGATTTACCAGCACCATTTTCACCACACAAGGCATGAATTTCATTTCGCTTTACACTGAAATTTACATCTTTTAATACTGTTATTTCACCAAACTTTTTAGTGATATTTTTCATTTCAAGAATAGTATCGCTCATTTTATTATTTCCTTTCATTTATAAAAGTACAAGAAGGAGAAAATCTCCTTCTTGTCGTTTAATTATTGAAGATCCGCTGCGTCTATATATCCACTATCTACTAAAACAGATTGGAAGTTTTCCTTATCAACCGGAACTGGTTGTAAGTAATAGGTTGGAACAACTTTCTTACCATTATCAAATGTTTCTGTATCGTTAATTGTTGGCTCTTTACCATTTAGTACTGCATCAGCCATATCAATAGCAGCCGATGCAAGAAGCGATGTATCTTTAAATACTGTCATTGCTTGCTCACCACTGGCAATTGCCTTAACAGAAGCTGTTTCTGCATCTTGTCCTGTAATTACTGGCATTGCTAAATCATCTGATCCATAACCAACACTCTTAAGCGATGAAATAACTCCACGTGCTAATGCATCATTTTGAGTAAGTACAGCATGAACTGTATCACTTGTATAATTTGCACTTAGTAAGTTATCCATTCTTTGTTGAGCTTTAGAACCATCCCAGTTTTGAGTAGCTACTTGATTAAAATCAGTTTGATTACTCTTAACTACAAGTTTTTCAGAATCAATGTATTTCTGAAGCACATCCATAGCCCCTTTAAAGAAGATTGGAGCATTATTATCATCAGGTGCTCCACCAAATAATTCAATATTAAATGGTCCAGCTTGATTTTCTAAATCCAATGCTTTTTCAATATATTCTCCTTGAATTTTACCAACTGTAGCTAAATCAAATGTAGCATAGTAGTCTACAGCCTCAGTACCGGTAATTAATCTATCATAAGAGATAATCTTAATATCAGCTTCTTGAGCCTTTTTAGTAATATCAGTTAATGCTGCACCATCAATTGGAGCAATTAAAATTAATTTTGCACCCTTAGTAATCATATTTTCAATATGAGAAACTTGAGTAGCTACATCATTGTTAGCATACTGAATATCTACTTCATAACCCTTACTCTCAGCAGCACTTTTCATTGCATCTCCATCTTTTTCCCAACGCTCTAAATCTTTAGTAGGCATTGAAATTCCAATAAGAGCTTTCCCTTCTTCTGTTGTTGTACCACTTTTTGAATCACTTGCACATCCTGTTAAAACTAAGCTTGTAATTAACGCGAAAACAACGAGTATTTTTTTCATAAGTCCTCCTCCTAAATTTAAACTAAATAATCGTTTAATACAGATTTAATATGTTCAATATGTCCAGATTCATTCTCAACTTGATCATGTTTTAATGCATAATCGCATAAACTCTCAAGTGATTCTTTATCAGCCACAATTGAAGCACCAATTCCTTCTGTATAACTTCTATAACGTTCTTTAACCATGTTAGATAGAAACTTATCATTAATAATATTTGCAGCAGCTTTTAAGCCCCTTGCATAAGTATCCATACCTGCAATATGTGCTAAAACAAGATCTTCCATAGCAAATGAAGAACGACGAACTTTCGCGTCAAAGTTCACTCCTCCAGGTGCTATACCACCATTATTTAACACTTCTATCATAGCTAAAGTTGCGTCCAATGTATTAGTAGGAAATTCATCAGTATCCCACCCTAAGTTTGGATCACCCTGATTGGCATCAATTGACCCTAAAGCATTATAAACACTCGCAACCCTAAGTTCATGCTCAAATGTATGAGTAGCTAAAGTAGCATGATTTGCTTCAATATTTAATTTAAAATCTTTCTCTAATCCATATTTTAATAAAAACGCCATAGTTGTAGCAGCATCAAAATCATATTGATGTTTAGTAGGCTCTTTTGGTTTAGGCTCAATCAAAAATTGAACCTTATGATTAATCTTCTTAGCATAAGCAACAGCCATTTTAAATAGTCTTGCTATATTATCCTGTTCTAAAGCCATATCAGTATTTAATAAGGTTTCATAACCTTCTCTTCCACCCCAAAATACATAATTTTCTCCATTAAGTTTTTTAGAAATATCTAAACCCTTTTTAACCTGAGCAGCAGCATAAGCAAAGGCATCAGCATTATTAGATGATGCTGCACCATTTACAAATCGAGGATTTGTAAAACAATTTGCTGTATTCCATAAAAGCTTAGTATTAGTTTCTTCCATTTTTAATTTAATGATATCAGTAATTTCATCTAAACGATCAAAAGTTTGTTGAAGAGTTTCACCCTCAGGAACAATATCAACATCATGAAAACAAAAATACTCAACATCCAACTTCACTAGTAATTCAAAGAAAGCGTCTACTCTATTTTTAGATGTTTGCATCTTATCATCTACAAACCAGTTTCTCTGATTTACACTAGCTCCAAAAGGATCAGAACCATCTTGAGTCATTGTATGCCAATAACAAACAGCAAAACGCAAATGCTCCTTCATGGTTTTTCCATTAATAACTTCTTCAGGATTATAATGACGATAAGCAAACTTATTCTTTGTCTTTACACCCTCATACTTTACTTTTTCAATATTTTTAAAATATTCCATCTCTGCCTCCATTTAAGTTTATTAGTTCACTAAACTAACTATAAACACATTGTACTTCTAATTATTTCTATTGTCAATAAAAAAATAAAAGTTTGTTAGCGTTTTCAAGTATGGCCATAAAATATGTAAGCAAGACTTCTTATGCTGTCCACTTAAAAATAATTAAAATAAAAAGTGTTGGTTATTATAACCAACACAATTACATAAAATTATGATTTTAATATTTTAATTTAACTTACTTAAATATGGCTTAAGATTTCTACTTAACTCTATATAACCCTCTTCACTTAAATGTAGTCCATCAGTAGTAAACTCTTCTCTTAGCTGATTTTTATTATCTAGCATCTTATCATAAATATCGATAAATTCAAATGCACCACCATATTCTAAGACTATATTTTCTACCTTAGACTTAAAGTCAATTAGTTTAGCATTGCTCTTGTTTTTGTCACTTTGGATATTTTCATTTATAGGCAATACAGATAATATGTAAATATTCTTTATCTTTTGTTTTTTAAACATATCTAATAAGCACCTTATATTTAAAAGCGACTCATATTGAGGAACTTTTTTTAAATCACAAAGATCATTTGTGCCAATTAAGACAAATACCGCTTTTGGATCATACCTTTTTACACTATAACTCTGTAAGTATAAAAGAAGTTCTGTGGTCGCTCCAGCAAGAGCATTATTATAGATATGAAATTGTGGTAAGTATTTTTTTACATCAAAAAATTCAAATAAAGAGTCACCAAAAAATACAATTTGATTTTTCTTTGAATCTTTACAATTTAAAATTATATTTTCCACGGTATTAACTTGATAATCAAAAATTTCATCAAATATTGATGAATATTTTCTATTAAACATTGTTAATGTAATTTCATTTTCATAAGTATTAAAAATCATTACTTCTATTTGTTGATTAACACTGATTAGATCATTTACACTTTGAAAGTTATTTTTAGGCATCTGAGCTAAAGGAAGAAAGGCAAGCTTTTTCTCTCCAATATCAACAAAAGCTCCATTTTCTAAAACTTTTACTACTATACCCTTTAAAATTGTTTGATCCTGATTTTTATACACAATCACAATTTATAATCTATCTTTCTTTTAACACTTCAACATAGCGCTCTGTAATCTCTGTTGGCCTTGTGATTGCTCCACCAACAACAGCACTATATGCTCCAGCTTCATATGCAGATCTAAGATCATCAGGAGAGTGAATTCTTCCTTCTGCAAAAACTGGAATAGTTACAGTTTTACTTAATTCTTTTATTAATTCCAGATCAACACTTTTGAATTGTCTTGAATACTCCGTATACCCACTTAATGTAGTAGATATACAATCAAACCCTAATTGTTCTGCTTTTTTACCCTCTTCATATGTAGAGATATCTGCCATTGCTAACTTTTTTGCATCATGAATAATTTTAAGTAGCGTTTCAATATTTTCATTGTTTGGTCTTTTTCTATTTGTCGCATCAAGAGCAATAATCTCACATTTTGTTTTTACAAGAGCATTTATTTCCTTGCTGGTAGCTCCAATTACAATATCACTATCATCATACTTTTTTTTGATAATTCCAATCATTGGTAAATCACAAACCTCTTTGATGGCATTAATATCATCTACTCCCTGGGCTCTTATTCCACTAGCTCCTCCACGCATGGCAGCAATAGCCATCTTCGACATTATAAAACTGCTATGAAGGGCTTCCCCAGGTAGCGCTTGACAAGACACAATCAACTTTCCTTTTAATTTTTCTAATAAATTCATTTCTTTAATTCCTTTCCAAAAGCTACAGCGCCAATCAATCCAGCATTATTTTTAAGCGTTGCAGCCTTAATTTTTATATCCTTTGCATAATTATACATTATTCTTTCTTTAACCATAGTATTGAGTGGATCAAGAAATAATTCTTTTTGATTACTTACTCCACCACCAATAACAACAACTTCAGGATTAAATATATGAACCAAATTAACAATCCCAAAAGCTATATAAGAAATCCATTTATTGATACAATCTAAAATAATTTCATCATTACAAGCAGCCATTTTAAAGATTAGTATCCCATTAAAATCAATACTTTTATCTGGGTAGCACTCCTTTACCATTTTAATTAAAGCTGTCATAGAAGCATATTTTTCAAAGCACCCCTTGTTTTTACACCCACATTGCAGTCCATCAAAATTAATACTCATATGACCAATTTCAGCAGCAATACCAACACTTCCAAGAAGCAAGTTTCCTTGAGTTATGATTCCACCACCAACTCCAGTACCAATTGTAATTCCAATAACATTATCATAACCTTTAGCACCACCCATATATTTCTCAGCAACAACCATACAATTGGCATCATTCATAACATATGTTGGTATTGAAAGTAAACTTTCAATTTCATTTTTGATATTAGTATTAAGCCAATTTTTTATATTATTACCAACTCCAATTACTACTCCTTTATTAGTATCAATTTGACCAGTTGCTGATACACCTACAAAAGATAATGTTCTAACATCAATTTCATTAACATCGATGAAGTGCTTAATACTCTTTTTAACCGTTTTAATGATTGGTGTATCGTAGTTATCAAATGCAACATCATAGATATCTTGAAATAAGATATTATAAGAATCATCTAAATAACCAATCTTCAAAGATGTCCCACCAATATCTAATCCTAAATAATATTTCATATTTTTATCTCCCACTCACTATATACTCTGTTATCTAACATATATGATACAATTCTCTTTTGATAAGCTTTGTCCTCTATTGGATAATCACTTCTAAAGTGTGAGCCCCTACTCTCTTTTCTCATAAGAGCTGCTTGAAATTTCGCAAAAGATAGAGCAATAAGAGCATTTAACTTAGAACTTTCTAGATATTTATCCATATCAAATTTATTTGTGTAAGTAAGTTTTTTTGAGATATTCTTTAGATTTTCAAGCCCCTCAAGTAAACTCTTTTCACTTTTTATTACCATAAGATATTTGCTTGCTAATGCTTGAATTTCTTTTATATATTTACCAGCATTCTCAACACAGCTATCAACAACATAATCAAGTTTACATAACTTCTCATTTTTTATATAAGAAGATGCCGATATTCCAGCAATCTTACCAAAAACTAGAGCTGTTGCACTGGCTAAACCACCTATCCGATCAGCACCAGAAATCCCTCCACATACCTCACCACTTGCAAATAATCCATGAATTTCACAGCTTGTATCTTCTTTTATATGAATACCACCATTAGATGCATGATAAAATATCCCAATTTCAAAAGGTTCCTTAACGATAATATTTTCACTTTTTTCTAACCAATCAAAATATACTTTAATAAATTCTGAATCACTGCTAAAAAGATCATCTTGATACTTTGCAAATACTCTTTTATTCTCATTTAATGCACCACATATTTTAAAATCTATAACTTTAGAATCTAACCTTGAAGTAAATGGTCCATATAAAGATCTCTTCTCTAAAAGTGCTTTGTCCACATCATTAAATAGTAAACTACCATCACTTGTAAATTCAGTGTACTTAAAAATCTTCTCATTATAAATAGTGTTTAAAGTCTTTCCCTTGTAACCATACATCATTTGTTGAAATTCTAAATTGATAAGTTTTGATCCATGCTTCATTGCAAGATACTGAAGCAGGCCAGTTGAGTCTTTTGTATTAAGACTATCCCTATATAAATTACCCATACCACCACCTGCAAATACCACTGCCTTACAAGGTATAACAATTAAATTACCCTTATGTACCAATACTACACCCTTTACTTTATTATCGATTATTTGAATATCAACAACAGTTGTATTATCGAAAGTATCGATGTTATCTCTATCTAATAATTTTAGATAACTTGCTTTTATGCCGCTTTTTTCAAGTCCATGCCATATTCTTGTCTTATTATCAAAGCACGGTATGAATTCTTGCTGTTTTGAATTTATAGCATGTTTTAATGGTATGCCCAAGTATTTAAAATCATTTAAGATATCATCAGTTGTATTAACTAACTTTTCAACTAGAGATTTATCATTCATATTGCAACCAACCTGATTAATTAAAGATACAAATTCTTCCTTATCACAATCATTTGCACTAACAAGTCCCAAACCCCAAGTTTTTGGATAAAATGATGAGCCACTAAAAATATGAGAACATGTTACCATCAAAACCCTTGCACCATTTATTGCAGCATGGTAAGTAGCCTGAATGCCAGCTAAGCCTGCCCCAACAACAATTACATCATAACCTTCCTCTATTTTTGCTTTAATCATAGTTTATCTAAAAAGTTTACACCTTTGATATTGTATTTTAACTTTAAAGCCCTAAGACCATTAATTACCTCTTTTTCTTGTTTATTACTTAAATTTTCAAAAGGTCTTCGACAATATCCGCCACTCACATTTTCTAAGCGTAAAATGTATTTCATCACCGCATAGAATGATGGGTAACTTAAGCAATGCATTATAATTCTAACTGCAGTTGTTTGTACTTCTTTAGCTTTTTCAATATCATTATTTAAAACACTTTGATAAATATCTAAAAATACTTCAGGAATAATATTATAAAATGAGCCGATAATTCCATCAGCACCATTTAATAGGCCACTCATTGCCATCTCATCTGCCCCTGAGTAAACTAAGAAATCACTGCCAATTTCATCCTTAATCTGAGTTATTTCATAATGAGCTAAAGCTGTAAATTTAACACCCTTTACCTGTTCAATTTTAGATAATTTCTTTATTGTCTCTAACCCCATTAAACCAACAAGTGGTACATTATATACAATCATCGGTATATCAACACTTTCTGATATATCTTTGTAATAATTAATAATTTGAGACTCATTAAAGCGATAATAAAATGGCGGAACACTGGAGATTCCATCAGCACCTTTCTCTTGTGCATGTTTTGCCAGTTCAATTGATAATTTTGTAGATATTGCTCCAACATGTACAACAATCGGAACTCTTCCATTAGTCTTTTCAATTACAATTTCAACAACCCTTTTACGCTCTTCTAAATCCATCAAAAACCCTTCACCTGTTGAACCTGTTAAATATAAGCCATGAACACCCTTATCAATTAAATAATCCACTAACTCTTTTAGACCCTTTTCATCAATATTCTCATTTTCATCAAATGGAGTAACCATTGCAGGTATTACTCCTTTAAAATCTTTAATATCAAATTTCGCCACGTTTATTTCTCCTTTTTCATTTTATGACAAGCAACAAAATGTTCTTGTCCATCTATTAAATAGCTTACTAATTTTGGCTCTTCTGTTTTACAAATTTCCATACATTCACTACAACGAGGATGGAAATGACAACCACTAGGCACTGATACTGGACTTGGAACATCCCCATCTAAGACAATCCTATTTACTTTCTTATCGGTATCAACAATTGGTATCGCTGACAATAAGGCCTTAGTATATGGATGTTGCATATTTTTAAATAATTGCTCAGTTGTAGCTAATTCAACAATTTTCCCTAAGTACATTACCGCAATACGATCACTTATATATTCAACAACACTTAGATTATGAGTTATGAAAATATAAGTTAAATTTCTTTCACTTTTCAACTTCTTAAGTAAATTGAGAACCTGTGCTTGAATTGAAACATCAAGAGCACTTACCGCCTCATCACAGACGATTAACTCTGGATTTATAGATAGAGCTCTTGCTACACCTATTCTTTGACGCTGTCCACCTGAGAATTCATGAGGGAATCTGTCCATATATTCTCTTCTAAGATTCACGGCCTCTAATAAGTCTCCGACAATTTGTCTTCTATCCTCTTTCATTTTTACCCCAAACTTCTTAAGAGGATCACTCATCGATTGATAGATTGTAAATGCTGGATTTAAAGAAGAGTGGGGATCCTGAAAGACAATTTGTAGTTTCTTCCTAGCCATATCCATATCTTTTTTATTTAATTTCCTTAAATCTTTTATACCCTTAGCATCAAAATCATATAAAACTTCACCATGAGTTGGTTTTACAAGTTGTAAAATTGACTTTCCTAGCGTTGTTTTTCCACAACCAGACTCACCTACAAGACCTATGGTCTCACCCTTATATATTTTTAAAGAAACTCCATTTACGGCCTTAACATAATCACTAACCTTATTCATAAAACCTGTGCGAATAGGAAAATATGTCTTAACATCCTTAAGTTCTAATAATACTTTTTTATTTTCCATTATTAATCACCTCATTAAAATTCCAACAACGAACCATATGGTTTTCACTTATTTGCATTTCCTCAGGCATCTCCTTACACTTATCACTAGCAAAATCACAACGACGGGCAAACTGACAACCATAAGGTCTTGCGAAAGGATCTGGAGTTGAGCCTCTAATTGGACGCAAATCTTGATTTTGACCCTTACCTAATATTGGTATCGATTTTAATAAAGCACTAGTATATGGATGAGCTGGATTTTTTAGTATCGTTTTAACATCACCAGATTCAATTATATTTCCCATGTACATAACCGCAACATCATCCGCAAGCTCACTTACAACCCCCATATCATGAGTTATCAATAAGATGGCAGTATCATTATTATTTTTTAATTCATTCATTAACTCAAATATTTGAGCTTGAATTGTAACATCAAGAGCCGTTGTTGGCTCATCAGCAATTAATATTTTAGGACTACAAGCCATTGCCATTGCTATCATCACTCGCTGTCTCATTCCCCCAGAAAATTGATGAGGATATTCATCAATTCTCTTCTCAGGATATGGTATACCCATTTTATTAAGTAAATCTAAAACTCTTTTGCGTGCTTCTTTTTTACTTATTTTCTCATGAGCTAATATATTCTCAGCAATCTGATAACCAACTGTTAAAACTGGATTTAGATTAGTCATTGGATCTTGAAATATCATGGCGATATCTTTTCCTCTTAATGACCGCATTTCTTTACCATTTTTCTTTAGAGTTTCAATATGGATATCACCATCTTCATGATGATAAATTATTTCTCCATTCTCTATTCTTGATAGTTTAGGTAATAATTGCATTACACTTGATGCAGTAACACTTTTTCCACAACCAGATTCACCAACAATACACAGTGTACGCCCTTTTTTAACTTGAAAACTCACACCATTTAAGGCCTTATTACACCTTTGATTAGTGTAGAAAAATGTTTGAAGATTTTTCACACTTAAAATTGTTTTATCCATAATTATTCTCCTAACCCTGTGCTGTAGCATCTGTTGTATCTCTTAGTCCATCACCAATGAAATTGATACTCATTATAAACACTGAAATTACAATCCCCGTAGGTAACCATAACCACCAATTGTTTTGAAGTGAGAAGATATCTTGAGCAGAATTTAAAATATTACCCCATGTTGCATACTGTAGAGGCACTCCCAATCCTAAGAAACTAAGTGATGCTTCTTCTAAAATAAACATGGCCGTGCTAAGTGTTATATTAACCAAAATTGGACCAATAGCATTAGGAAGCATATGCTTATAACAAACCGTAAAATCACTAAGTCCAAAACTTTGAAGGGCTTGTACATACTCTTCTTGTTTAATACTTAATATTTGTGATCTTGCCATCCTAAAGACACTACCCCAGCCACAAAAGATGAATATAACTATTAAATTATTAAGTGACTGACCAAAAATCGTTACTAATAAAAGCACTAGTACCATTTGAGGAAATGACATAAATAATTCTGATACTCTCATTAGAATTTGATCAAGCATTCCTCCTTTATAACCACTATATACTCCAAGTGCTACTCCAATTATTGAACAACCCAAAGCACTTCCAAAACCAACTAATATCGAGATTCTTCCTCCATATAATATTCTTGAGAAAAGATCTCTTCCAACCTTATCTGTTCCTAAAATATGAGCATTGCTAGGTTTTTGAAGTACACTTCCCATATCAACACCTAATGGGTCATAACTTGTAAATATTGGTGCAAATACACACATTATAATAATAATTGTAAATACTACAATACCAAAGATTGCTAAGTGATTATTTTTAAGTTTTGATAAAGCTCTATTTTTATTTTTTTTATTTAATAAACCAGCTTCCTCTGCAATCCTTATTTTATCTAATTTTCTATCAAATCTTGATCTTTTATTTTTCATATATTTACCCCAACTTAATCCTTGGATCTAATAATGCTTGAATAATATCTATTAAGAAGCTTGCTATTAGGACTGCTAAGACACTAAATAATGCAATCATCATTACAAGTGGATAATTTTGTCCCCTTACTGCAGTTGCAAAAGCACTTCCAATTCCCGGCCAGCCAAAGATTGTCTCAATAACAACTGAGCCACCAATTAGCATTGGTAATCTAAAACCTATAAGTACAACAACTGGAGATAAAGCTACCCTAAAGCCATGAATTAAATTCACCTTCCATTCACTTATTCCCTTACTTCTTGCTGTTCTTATATATTCTTTATTCATTGTATTTAACATACTAGATCTTGCATAACGCATGACACCTGCCGTTAAGGTTATACCCAAAACAAGAGCCGGTAGAATTAAATATTCTATCCGATCAAAGAATTCCATTTGACCCGGTGCCATTCTTCCGCCAACTGGTAACCAGTCAAGTTTTAAAGCAAAAATGATAATACAAATAGTACCAAAGAAAAACTGTGGAATACTTACACCAATCATTCCAGTAACTGTAAGGGTATTATCCATTATTGTCCCTTTATAAATAGCACTTACAATCCCTAGAAAACTTCCAAGTAATGTTGATACAAGTAAAGCTGCAATTGATAACTCAAGGGTTGCAGGTATTAAATCAGCAAGGATACTAGAAATTGGTACCCCACTTGTAATTGAATATCCAAAATCTCCAACTAAAAGTCCACTAAACCATCTGATGTAGCGAACAATAAAGGGATCATTTAATCCAAATGATTCTCTTAGGGCACTAAGCTGATCTGCAGTTAAATTTGCCATTTGATCCGGTGGTATAAGGTATGATACAGCATCACCTGGCGTTAGTTCCATCCCTAAATATATAAGGAATGTAATAACAATTACCATCGGAATTAATGTTATTAATTTTTTTATTATATAATTAAACATATATTCCTCCATAATCTTATTAAGGGCTGAATATATCAGCCCTAACTAAATTAATTATTTAATCTTCCAGTTTTGAATATCCCAATTGTAATTAAATTGAGGATTACCAAGTTTTGATAAATCAAAGTTTTCTGCTACACGATCACTTGTAATTACAAAGATTGGTTGATAGTAAAGTGCTAAAGCAAATAAATTCTCATTTTCATATTTTGATAATTCTTTGAAAGCTTCTATTTGAGCATTTACATCCGTAGAAGCATTAGTTGCATCAATTAATGCATCCAATGTCTCATCTGTTGGAGTATGTGAGTTCATAGAAGATCCACTACGATAACGATCATAATACTCATGAAGCGATAACGCCCCAACCCCACCATAAGCCATATCCCAGTCTACTGCACTTGGACCATTCGCAACATCTTCAGGAGCTTGCCATAAAAGTGTTGCAAGATCACCTTCTAATAAGCGGAAGTTCATCTTTACACCAACTTCACTTAAGTAAAACTGAATACTAGTCATTAAATCCACAGTAACTTGATCTGTGTAATAATAAACTACATCTATTTCATAATTTGGATCCCAATTAGCTTCTTCTAGTAAGGCTTTAGCTTTCTCTGTATCATACTTATAATAGTTCAAACCACTAGCCTTATCACTTTCTCCTGGAATTAAAGAATTAGATGCAATAATATTTCCACCATATAAATTCTCAGCAATAGCATCCATATCAATTGCATATGCAATTGCTTGTCTTACTCTTTGATCAGCTATAGGAGACGCACTACCATCAGCCTTATTAAACTTATTCATATATAATAATCTAGTATACCTAACATTTACAGGAGTAACTGTAATTCCATCTGTTCCTTCTAAAGATTTTACATCAGCAACAGATTTAGTATAAGCAATATCCACTTGATTACTCATTGCATTCTTAACAAGACTTGGATCAGAATCCCCAGGACTTGGTGATAACTGTATTGAAAAATCAGCAACCCCATTATAATACTTGTCAAAAGCCTTTAATGTTGTAAAATCCTTTAACTTAACTTCATCAACCATGAATGGACCTGAACCTACAGGTTTTTGAAAAAACTCTGCTTGTTGAAAATTCAAAGGATCAACCCCTTCAAAGTATTTCTTTGGTAATGGTGCAAATTGAGTAAATGTAAGTAGGGCATCTGGAGCAACACTCTCAAATGTAATAGTAATTTTATTACCATCAACTACAATCCCACTAAATGTATCATTTGAACTACCAGCAATAGCATCAAATGTTGATTTAAATACCGCATTAATTGTAGTAGTCTTTGTAGCATATTCAATGCTCCACTTAATATCTTCAGCAGTAATCTTCTCACCATCATGCCAATAAATATCATCTCTAAGTACAAACTCCAATGTTTTACCATCTTCACTATAAGTATAAGATTTTGCTAAGCCATCAGGATGCTCACTTAAAGCAGATAAATTCTCATCAGCTACAAGTAAGTGTGAATATAACACCTTATTGTAGAAGAATGTCCCCGGATTTAACCAAGGTGTTTCAAAAAACTCTTCAGGGCCTCCATTTGAATAAAGAACTTTTCCCATCTCAACTGCTGGACTCTTTGTTGCATCTGACTTTGAACTAGAACATCCAACCAAAGACAGCACACAAATAAACACTAATAAAACCTTTAATTTTTTCATTTTCTCCTCCATTGACTAACACTCCATTTTATATTAAAATTATGGAGTATTGCTCCTTCGAGTAAATCGTAACACAATTATTTATGAATGTAAACGTTTTCTTTATTACTTTTGTTTTATTTTAAAATTATAAAAAGATGGAGGTTTTTTTATGATACACACAACAAAAGATTCACTCAACACACTTTTAGGTTTTCATAAACGCTTGGATAGTGTTATACTATACTTGCAAAACAACAGAATTGAAGATATAGAAGAAGACTTTAATGTTTACATCGCTAAGGATATTTTTTATAACTGTTTTACTTATGAAACAAAATCCATTCAAGAGTTGAATGGCGAAGTTCACAAAAAGTATTACGATTTACATATAGTTGTCAAAGGTGAAGAAATTATTGACTGTGACACTTTAGATTTAAACCTTAATAATTTAGTATATGATGAGTTTGATTCTTGTGTGGTTGAGTTAAATAATTCTACACCTTATACTATGAATGAAGGTTCAATTTTATTAATACCACCTTTAGTGAAACATATGCCAAAAATAAAAAATGGAGAAAGTCATTTTGTAAAAAAAATTGTATTTAAAATTCTTGTTTAATGAAAGGATATACTCCATGAACTATTTATTAACGATTGAAGCATATTATGACACATTAAGTAGAAAAGAAAAAATTATAGCCGATTACATTAAAGAAAATGGAAGCGATATAATTTATGAGACACTTAGTGATATATCAAAAAAACTTGATGTTGGCGAAGCAACAATCATGCGTTTCTGTCATAAGTTAAAGTTCAGTGGCTTTCAAGACTTAAAATTAGAAGCCGCAAAAGTAACTTCAGCAGATGTTGAACCAATTGCTGAAGGTGGTTTAATAAATACTAAAGCAACATCTACTATAACTGCACTTAAAGCTACTCAACTTGCAATAACTATGGAAGATTTAGAAAAAGCATCAGAATACATCGATAAAGCAAGATCAATTTTCTTTTTTGGGGTTGCTAATTCTAGCATTGCCGCAAAGTCTATGGAGTTAAGACTTTTAAGAATGGGTAAGGTTGGTCATGCAGTAATTGATTCTCACGTCCAACTAATTAGTGCATCAGTTGTCGATAAGCATAGTTTAATCATCGCCTTCTCCTTAACTGGAGCTACTAAAGAAATATTTGACGCTTTAAAAATCGCCAAGATTAATAAAGCAAAAATAATTGTAATAACAAATAACTATAAATCACCAATTGCCAAATTATCTTCTTTGAAATTTCAAACATTTGGAAGAGAAACCCCACTCGATGGCGGAGCAATTGAAGGACAATTATCACAGATGTTTGTTGCTGATTATATTTGTTCAATTTATTCAAAGAATAATAGAGAAAATATCAGAAAACAAAAAGAAAAAACTGCAGAAGCCATCATTACCCGAAACATCCAATAAAAAAACCTTCAATTTGAAGGTTTTTTTACTACAATAGCGGATTAATCATTTCCTCAATAATTTTTTCTAAGCCATCACATGATTTATCAAACTTTGCTTGATCAACTTCATTTAATGGAAGCACCTGTACTTCCTTTACTCCCATGCGATTTATAAGAGCAGGAACACCAATATAAAGTCCACTTTTTCCATACTCGCCATTTTGATAAGCCGATACTGGAAGAATTAGACTTTCATTATTAAGTACTGCAAGCACCAATCGATTAAGCGCAAGCCCAATACCATAATAGGTTGCCTTTTTCTTCTCAATTATTTCATAAGCCGCCTTTTGTACTTGAGCATAGATATCTAAAAGATCTTCTAAATTCTTCCCTCTTTCATCTAATTGCTTAAGTAAACTCTTGGTTCCAACATAACTATTAGTCCATGATACAAAACTTGAATCTCCATGTTCTCCCATAATATAAGCGTGCACATTTGTTGGGTTAACATCTAAGTATTGCCCCATCATATATCTTAGTCTTGCTGTATCTAGCATAGTACCTGATCCAAATACTTGATTGTTAGGCAATCCAGTTACTTTTTGAACAACATAAGTCATGATATCTACTGGATTACTCGCAACTATAATAACACCATTAAAGCCACTTTTTTTGATATTATTACTAATATCAATCATAATTTTTGCATTTACTTCACTTAATTGTAATCTTGTTTGTCCTGGCTTTTGTGCAACTCCTGCAGTTATAACTATAACACTAGCATCACTACAATCATCATAGTCTCCAGCTTTAATTTCCATTTTACTATTTGATGCAAATGATAAACCATGGGCTAAGTCCATCGCTTCTCCCTGAGCCTTTTCTTTATTTACATCAATCAGTACTAGCTCATCTATACCACGTTGGGTCATTAAACTATAAGCCATACTCATACCAACCATACCAGTACCAACTAATACAACTTTTCTATTTCCAAATATTTTCATTTTAAAATTCTCCTTTGGTATATTCTACTATTTACGATATTTAATTTCTACTTTAAAGCTCTAATTTTTTCCTTTTATCGTAGAACACTTTAATAAAATATATACCAAAAGCAAAAATTGAAATAAACGAAATAATTGCACCAGTTTTAAATCCATCAGGAGTAAAATACATTTGTATATTAACATCACCCTTAGGAGCTTCTACCGCCATAAAACCACCATTAACACGATAAACATCTTGAAGCTTTCCATTAAGTGTAATTTTCCAGCCTTTATCATATGGAAGTTTTATTTGAATAATGCCATCTTCTTTTAAGTGAACATTCGCAAAAACACTGTTTCCATTAGTATTTACATTATATAAATCAACATAAGAATCATTAACTTTATCTTTTAGATATTCATATAAGTCATCCTCTACAACAATACCATCGTAAAACTGTTTTAAATCTTTAAATTCAGATTGCTTAATTACCTTATTAACACCAGTAATAAATGGTTGATAATCCATGTTTTCATATACCCTAATACTCTCAAAATATGCATCATCTATCAACTTCCAATTAATACCATCTATAAGTTCATCCTCATTTGTAACCATAGCATATTTAACACTTAAATAGTTCATTAAATCCTTATCTTCAATATCAAAGATCATTTGAGAATTATAGCTTATTATCTGAGGAGCCATTTTTGATAACTTATAAATACTAGGAGTAATTGTTGAAGCATAGACACTTAAGCCATGATATCCATAAGTCATTGCAATATTATGAGAATAATTCCATGTCAGTGACTTTGAAACATACAATCGATAATATAAGTTTAAATTATTAGGATCTAAGTAATCTAAATAATTATTTAGCTGCTCTTCTTTTTTCTCTATTACCGAGACTGCCCTCTTGTGAAATTCATACGTTCCACTATATCCTCTATTTAACTTTACACTATAATAATTCCATCCAAAAAAAGTAAACTCAACAACGGTAATTATAAGTAAAATTTTTAAGAAGTTCTCTTTATTTCTTACTAGAATAAAAGATGTTAATGCAATAAAAATCATCGACTTTAAAAATATAGTCCACTGTAATTGATAAGATAATAATTCTACATTTAAAATTTTAGAAGTCATTGGAATACCAATAAAACAAAGTAAAACCACCCCAAAAGCACACCATGAAATTTTCTTTAAACTAAAACTTTTTAAATTTGATAAAACATAAGCCATTGTCGATATATTAAAGAAAATAATAAACATACTCCATCTAAAAGAAGGATCACTAAAACCATGAATTGCTCCATTAAAAATCTTTAAAGCCAACATTACATACAGTATTACATGAAAGATTATTGTAGCTTTTTTATACTTATCTAGCGATTCTTTTTTAAAGGCAAACAACATACTAACAATACTTATTGAAACTACTGAACCCGCCCATAATGCCAACTCTCTTGTAACATGCCATCCAGTTTCAAAGATGTTGTTTCCATAAATATATAACTGACTTGGAACAAATGTTGCAAAAAGTTGATGAAGATAAATTTTCCACTTTTGAGTAAAAAACAGCTTTGATAAATAAAACCCTGCCCTTTCACTCTCCCTCATATAAAGTAAGGTTGGATAGGTTGATACCATAGTACAACCAACTGCAACTATGTAAATCAAAATTAACTTCAAACATCTTTTTATAAAGTTATTAAAATTTCCATTTATCATGTAATAACGATATATAAAGTATAATGGCGAAATCATTGAAATTGAAAAGAAAAAATACCAGTTAGTAAGAAGTAGTAATATACACATAAGTGCATATAGTAAAACTTTATTTTCCTTAAGATATTTTTCAATTCCCAAAAAATAGAAAGGAGTTAAACAGTAAAACGAGAAAAACATTGGATGGCCACTAAAAAGAAACATCCAAGAACTCAAACCAAATGCTATTGATCCAATGTATATTATATATTTTGAATATTTAAATTTATTTAAATAAATCGCCATCCCAATAACAGCAACCAAAACTTTAAACATCAACAAATACATTTGTACATCAAAAAAATTATAACTTCTAAAAATATATCCAATCAAATTAAAAATATCTGTACTGCCATAAAAAGTCATCGAAGAATAAAAGTTAGTACCCAAAAACATTACCCATGAATAAAATGGCAAAGTCCCCGTTTCAAAAAAATTACTCCATAAATTATATAGTTCCTTAGTAAAAAATAAATACTGTGGTTTTAAATCTGTTCCAACTGTAAGTGGTCTGTTTGCTAAAAGTATTGGAGAAAATATAACCAATAACATCGCAACTACAATACCAACTAAAATTAAATAGTCTCTTTTTTTCATTTGTCCCCCTTTAAATGTCTAATTAAACCCCCTGTAGTTTTAAAAGTATTTTATAATGAAAATATTTCCTTAATTATCATATAGTAATCGTAATTATCAAGTTTAACAGTAACAATTATATCAAAAAAAATTAATAAATTATACACAAGATACACCATTTTTTATAAACCAAAGCCAACAATATTACAAAAAATAATAAAACCTAAGATTATTTTATACATTATTAAGAGTAATATGTTTATTACATAATAAAAAAACTAAATCTTATTAAGACTTAGAAAATTTTAAATTTGGTGCGGATGAAGGGAACGGATAAAAGCGTTTTTTATATACTTATAGTGTTCTTAAACCCTTATAAATAGGCGTTTTTCATAACATTGAATTTATAGTTTTATTTTTTTTGGTGCCAAAATGGTGCCAATTTCCTTAATAAAAATTATATAAAAAATGCAATAAAAAATAAAAAAGGATTGACATACTAAATTGAGTATGATATAATTTATATATAGAAAGGAGGTAAGATATTATCGATTGGTATATAATAAAAGATTTCTTAGAGGCTCTAACCTACGTTGCCGCGTTGGTATTAGCAATTAAAGAAATCTTAAAATGTAAAAGGGATTAGATAAATGGGGAGTAAATCCCCTCCCTTACAATCGAATTATATCATAAAAAAACAATTATGCAAATAGGAGGATTAGTTGCAATAGCTATTATACTTTTCATTATTATAAAAAATAAAAACAAAGAAAAATAAAAATTTAGTGATGAAAGCATGACCAAAACAAACACATGGTATAGCAGAAAAAAACAATGCAACAAGCCATTGATGAACCAAAAAAATAGGGAGTAACAACAAAGTTACAACCCTTTTTTAATAAAAAATATTTTAAAAAAAAACTAAAAAAGTTTATAAATTTAGTAGACATAAGTTTATAAATGTGGTATAATTTATATATAGAAAGGAGGTAAGTAATTATGTTAGACTTAATAATAAAAATACTAACTACTCTCGCACTCGTACTGCAGATAATAGAAAGTATTACAGAACTGAGAGATTAATTTCTCTCTCCCCTACTGGGGGATACACTATTATTATATACTAACATAATGAAAAAGTAAATGGATATTGGATTAATTTTAAGTATTATTATTTTAGTTTTAGCTATTATTAACCTTGTATTAACTGTACAAATCAACAAAAAAGGTAAGTAACAACTAAGTTGTCAAGCCAATGAAACAACCAAAAAGGAGGTTAAAAAAATGGATTTAAAACAAAAATTAAATGAAGATAGAGTTAAAAAAGAGCTTTCGCTTAGACAGTTAGCTAAATTATCAGGCGTCAGTTTTGGAACTGTCTTCAGAATTGAAAACGGAACACGCATTCCAAAGTTTGAAACAGTAGAAAAGATTTTTAGTGCTCTAGGATATTCAGACGAGGACATTATCAAATTATTTTTAGAAGACAAAAGAAATAGGGAAGTAACTAATTAGTTACAACCCTTTTTTAATTAATAAAATAAATAAAAAAAGTATACAAAAGGCTTGACGTACTCAATTGAGTATGATATAATTTATATATAGAAAGGAGGTAAGTATGTTAGATTTAATAATAAAAATACTGTATATCAGTGTACTAGCACTACAATTGATAAACAGCATTAGAAACTTGAGAGATTAATTTCTCTCTCCCCTTTAGGGGGATTACAATATTATTATATAACATCTAACAGAAAAAGTAAAATGGATATAGATTTAATTTTAAATTTTATTATTTTAGTTTTGGGTATTATTACACTTGTATTAACTGTACAAGGTAACAAAAAGAAAGGAGAATAAAAAAATGAGTGAAGAAAAGTTTGACCAAAAAAAATATACAGCTCAATGGACAAAAGAGAATATGCGAAGTGTGTCAGCTAAATTTAAAAAAGACCTTGTAAATGAATTTAGAGCAGCTTGTGAGGTCCTAGAGATTAGCCAATCACAAATATTTAAAAAGGCAATGAAAGACACTATTGACATGGCAAACAAAAAAATGGGGAAGTAACTAATTAGTTACACCCTTTTTTAATTTAAAAAAATAAATAAAAAAGTTTTAAAAAAGGTTGACACACTCAGTTGCGTATGATATACTTTATATATAGAAAGGAGGTAAGTAATTATGTTAGACTTTATAATAAAAATACTAACTACCATTACATTAGCCGTGAAATTGGTAGAAAGTATCAACAACTTGAGAGATTAATTTCTCTCTCCCCTTTAGGGGGTTACAATATTATTATATACTAACATAATGAAAAAGTAAAATGGATATAGGTTTAATTTTAAGTATTGTTATTTTAATTTTATCTTTGATTAATTTAGCGTTATCACTGCAAAGCAACAAAAAGAAAGGAAGATAAAAAGCCCTTTAACAAAAGAGAATACAACCACAATTAGGATAAGGCAAAAAAACAAGGGAGTAACCAATCAGTTACACCCTTTTTAATTTAAAAAAATAAATAAAAATATTTATAAAAAAGATTGACACACTCAGTTGCGTATGATATACTTTATATATAGAAAGGAGGTAAGTAATTATCTTAGACTTAATAATAAAAATACTGCGTATCAGTGCATTGGTTGTACAGTTGATAAACAGTATTAAGAAAATGAGAGATTAAAATCTCTCTCCCCCACTGGGGGATACACTATTATTATATACTAACATAATGAAAAAGTAAAATGGATATAGGTTTAATTTTAAGTATTGTTATTTTAATTTTGTCTTTAATTAATTTAGCATTATCACTGCAAAGCAACAAAAAGAAAGGAAGATAAAAAGCCCTTTAACAAAAGAGAATACAACCACAATTAGGATAAGGCAAAAAAAACAAGGGAGCAACCAATCAGCTACAACCCCTTTTTTAATTTAAAAAAATAAGTAAAAAAAATAAAAAAAGTATATAAAAAAGGTTGACACACTCAGTTGCGTATGATATACTTTATATATAGAAAGGAGGTAAGTAATTATGTTAGATTTAATAATAAAAATACTAACTACTATCGCACTTGTATTACAGATAATAGAAAGTATCAACAGATTGAGAGATTAATTTCTCTCTCCCCCTTTAGGGGGATACACTATTATTATATACTAACATAACGAAAAAGTAAAATGGATAAAAAAACATTTAACCAAAGAGAGTACAACTACAATTGGGATAAAGCAAACATGGCAACGGTTAACACAAAATTTAAAAAGGATTTTGTGAACGAATTTAAAGCAGCTTGTAAGGTGCTAGAGATTAGCCAGTCACAAGCCGTTAAAAAAGGAATGCAAGAAATCATTGATGAAGCAAATAAAAAAACAGGGAAGTAACTAATCAGTTACAACCCCTTTTTTTATCGGCAGCCTCTCAACCTTTCCAAGCATTAATTTAGCCGTTCCATTTCCTTTTAATTTTTTATATGGTACATTCATTTCTTCCAATTCTTCTAATTCTTCTACAGTTACACAACCACGTTTGATTATCTCATCGCATTTATTTAGTATGAGATACCTAAGCATTGATTTACTCGCTTCTGTAATGTGTGTAATATCTTTGAAATAATCAAGTAATTTAGTCATTAAAACCACGATAACCCAAATCCCAAAATTTAAAGAATTAGTTATTAAGAACTTTATTATTTGCTCTAAAACCATTTATCATTTATCACTTTTCATTAGTTGCTTAACTAATTGATGAAGTCCTGTACTTGCAAGTCCTGAAAACCCACCAACTACAAATGCATCGATACTTATACCGTTAGTAATAAACGCCAAAATAACCCCCAGTATCGCCACTACTGTCGGAATATACTTATTATCAACATCTTTAATCCACATCTTCAAAATAAACCCCACCAATAAGCAACACGCTATAATTAATACATTTAAATACCCTTCTAAATTTAATAAATTTTCCATCTTCTTTTCCTCTGCTTTCTATTTATTTTAATATTTTTTTATTCATTTACCTTATAACCGTTCTTTGTATCCATAAAAAAAGGTGAATATTATTTCACCTAAATGTAAATAAGTGAGGGTTAAAAGAATCAGGATCAATTGTACCCCACCATAATACTCTTGATCTATCACTAACACCCTCTCCATCTACTTCATCATAAAAACCTTTTAAATAATCATATTCTTTAATTCTCCAAATATAACAAGTTTTATCTCCATTAATAATTCTGAATGATTCATTTATATCATATCCTTTTGGAATATGCGTTGAGTATCTATAAATCACATACGGTATTTTTTTTCCATCTTTATCAATCATTTCAACTCCAAATACACCATCAATTAAATCATTATTTACTTCGCTACTTTCTACAAAATTATAGTTATCAGGCATATCTACTGGTACAGTTACATACATTAAATCATTTATATTTTCTCTATAGTGTGGGTATTCATTTTGAACTGCATCATCCTTTGTTATTGTAAATATTTTCCCTTTTTCTATACTAAGTTCATACAACCTAAACACGCTAGTTTCTGACCCATCTAACATAGGGACTAACTCTCCATTACTAAACTCTTCAGTTTTCCCATCAGGATAAGTTACTACACCATCTACAACTGGATAATATTCATCAGCTTTATAAAGGTCAATGTTAATCTTGCTTTCTGTAAAATCGTCTTCATAAACAACTGTTGTTGACTCTGGCGTTTCTATAATTACTGGAGTCTTAGTTGTTTGTTGTTCTTTTCTGTTTGAACTACAACCAACAACCAATAAAGCCATTAATAACACTACTATTTTTTTCATTTTAAATTACTCTCCTTATGTATAGTATACACAAGCTTTATAAATTAAACTATATTAAACACATATATTATTGGACCTCTACTTTATTAATCTTTAATCCAATAACAAGTGCTGTCATATTGAGAATATCCCTCAATTCCTTGATATTTAACCTTTGCCCATTGATAACCATCTGCTTGTAAACCATCAACAAAATCAATTATTTCTACTTCTGAGCCAATCGGACAGAATTTTAAAATAGAAGCACTTGCCTTATTATTGAAGAACTTTAATTCAGAACGAACTCTAACACCAACTTTAGATATAACCATTTTTCTAGATAGTTTTGAATCATCATCTTTGTTTGGTTCTTTATTTGATGTATCTTCTTTTTTAAATAATGTTAGTACATTTGCAATTGGTCTACCTGTAAAAACCTTTTTATTGCCCTCTGTTATCATTTGAGAGCTTCCACCTCCATCAAATAACGATAAATGGCTCGCATTGAGCGTTTTAGCGAGTTTTACGCATTGTTTTGGTGTTAGGTGACCAGTTACAACCCCTAAAGCAAAATCGCCTGTATTCAGCCTTAAAAGTAGCGTTTGCGTGTTTGCCCTTGTTTTCTTACTTTCACCTACTGCAGTAGAATACTTATTAACTTCTTTCCCATCATGGATAAGAATAGCTGCCGGACTACAAGCAAATTTAACTTCATTAGAACTTAACCAAAAATTTGAAGATAAGCCATAATGTAGTTCACCCTTTAAATCTTGCCACAACGCTAACCAACTCGCTTGTTTTGGAGCTAGTTTAATTTGTGGTGTTAATTCAACACCATAATGCTGCCCATCTGACATATTGAAATAATTGGCATTAACCTTACAATAATGTACTCTATCATCATCAATCTTATCAATTGTTTTTCTTGCTTGATAATCAACTTTTCCTGTAGCTGACATCATACCAAGCTCTAATTCTTTAGAACCTTTATAAATATGAACTGTCTGTCTATCCCACAATATTTTTTGATAGCCATCTTTTAATTTAACTTCTTCTTTATCTTCATCTTTTGTCAATAAAAAAAGAAACTCATTCCAAGTTCCTTCCTGTCTAATTCTATGCGGACAATTCTTTTTGCTCCAATCAAAATGTTGTTTAACATTTTTTAACGGGATACTAAACTGTTCCATTAATTGTTTAACGACTTCTACTGTATTATGGAATGCTAATTCATGTTTGTTTGCAATCTTTGTTGCCTCTAATTTGTTTGCTTCAACATCTACATTGTGAAGTTTCATAACCCCCTCAATTGCTGCTTGTTCTAATCCTAGTGCTTGTAAATCTTCTCTTTTCATTTCTTTTTCCCTTCTTCTCTACGTTTTTTTAACGTTGGTATCGACCAACGAGAGCTGCATACCTTTTAACGTGATGTGCAAGCACGAAAAAGCTACCGTTATTGATAGCTCATATAAAAAGCAACCCAATAAGGTCGCTAATTAATAAATTTAAATAAAAGGTGTTGTGTCTTTTATTCCTTTAGCAAGGTTATAAAGTTTTTTCATTGTTGTATTTTCTTCTAAATACTCTAAACCCTTTAAAGTTATTTTGATATTGTTCAAGTTTGTTATTGTTGGTTTAGTACTATGTACATACTCTTTTACTTCTACACCTTTTATATATTCATTTTCAAGAAGTAATATAATTATACTGTTACGCATTTCTTCGCTTATCCCTAAACTTTGAGCCGTTATATAATCCGTATCAACTTCTTTATAATCCATTGAATTTGCTAAGTGTGAAAGTATTTTATAAATAATTTTGAATTGTCGCATAAATCTCTCCTCTTATAAATTAAAAAGGAACTACATAAGTAAATTCCTTAATACTTAAAACCGGGGTCAGTAAGATATTTCGGGTCAAAATAACCCATTGCGCACACGTCCTTATTTTCAGCGACACATTTATTAATCATTTCTATGATTTCTTCCTCCGAATTAAGACCAAGAAGTGGAATAGTTGGGAAGTAGTCGCCAAAGGTATTGCGATAAAGGCTCAGTGCGGCCATAAATTCTCCTATGTCTTCGGTTTCTTCTTCTACCCCTAATCTGAATTCTGATTCATCATTCATTTAATGGTTACCTCCTTTCAATAAATTAAAATTTTTAATTTAATTTCACGAGTTTAGTATTCTCTCAATAATTACTTTTGCTCTTTCTTCACTAATGAACTCAAGGTCACTATCATTTATAAGTTTACGTTCCATATCAGAATTTCTAGTCCATTCTTTATTACGTATAGATATACTTTCTATCACATAACGATCCGACTGTCTACCTATTTGTTTGACTTTATCATCATCTTCAAACCATAATTTTAAATATTTCATAATCTATCCTCCTTTCTATAAATCAAAATTTTTAATTTAATTTCACGAGTTT
>JBKEBK010000008.1:0-77270 GCA_047973125.1 Anaerorhabdus sp.
AAACTCGTGAAATTAAATTAAAAATTTTGATTTATAGAAAGGAGGATAGATTATGAAATATTTAAAATTATGGTTTGAAGATGATGATAAAGTCAAACAAATAGGTAGACAGTCGGATCGTCATGTGATAGAAAGTATATCTATACTTAATAAAGAATGGAAAAGAAATTCTGACATGGAACGTAAACTTATAAATGATAATGACCTTGAGTTCATTAGTGAAGAAAGAGCCAAAGTAATTATTGAGAGAATACTAAACTCGTGAGATTGCAAAAGAAGTTAAAGTTTAGGGAATATCCCATAACTCAATGATTTCTAGATATGCAAGTCCAATAAAGAAAGTAAATAATTAAGAATTGATTTCAATCATTTGGTGTAGAGACTGTTGGGGTTATCAAAAGAAAAAGAAATGAATAATTTGACACTTAAAAGCACACCAACCAAGGAGGCACGCTTCACATAACAATTATAAAAATAAATAAGCTATTATTCAAAAAAAAAAATGTACAATGTATTTAATAATTGAGGTCAAAATCGTCTCAATACACCAGTTGGATTATGTGAAAGCATGTAAGCCTAGGGTCATAATGGCTGTGGGAGTTGACGTCCCAACAACTATTACTAAGGAATTCACTTTTGTAAGTTCTTTTTTTTATGGTCTATAAGTAAGGAAGTCATAATAAAAAAAGACAACGCCTTAAATGTTGTCTATAAATTATCTAAAAAATAAAAAAAAGATAAGGCGCTTTCCCTCATCCACATTATACTCTATTTGCGTAGAGGCTTTTAACGGTCAAAGATAGCATTCCTTATCTGTACAAAAAGAATAACACATTAATTATATCAATGTCAAGGGTTTTTATAAAAAAAAGAGAAAAACATGTAACAATTCAAAATAATATATAAAACATTTAAGTATTTAGCCAATTAAATAGATTATAAAAATATAGATACATCTATATTTTTAAAGAAGTTAGATCACAAATATTTACACTATTTCGCAAGTTTTCAAAAGAGAGAAATACAAGTAATACAATAATCACAAGTATACCTGTGAACGAAACCGTTTATATGAAAAAAATTAAAGAAAGATAAATTAATATTTACAAAAATAAAATAACATAGTATAATGATGATATTAGTTGATGTAGAGAGAGTGCGTTTATACACCAGTTGGCTATCTAGCCTAGGGTCAAAAGAGATGTGGGGATTTCATGCACACCCACCAACTATCACTAAGGAATTTACTTTTGTAGGTTCCTTTTTAATTTAGAAATATAGAACAAATTAAGAATTGATTTTTTATATTTCAGAAGTAGAACCTGTTGAGGTAATAATAAAAAAAGACAGCGATTTAATAGCCGTCTATAAATTATCTAAAAAATAAAAAAAGAAGGGCGCCCCCTCATCCACATTATACTCTATTTGCGTAGAGGCTTTTAAACGGTCAAGGATAGCATTCCCTATCTGTATTTATATATTACCACACTTATGGTGAAAGTTAATAAATTTTATAAAATTTATAGTGTAAAATTTTAGTAGGTAAAACAAAAGAGGTCCTGTTATAATAGTTTTTGATATAATATTGTATGCAATAAATTTTTAAGCCAGCGTTTAAAATGTCTATTATATGCTATCTCCATAGCAGATTATGTAGAACTAATATAATTAAATATTATTTTAAATTATAAGCCTTATATCTTCATTAGATATAAGGCTTATGTTTATACAATTTTCTTAATTATTTCGTATAGTTTCTTGACATCTTCAATACTTGTTTCTTTTGTTTGATTATCAATAATCGAAGAATAAACATGCGGAATAACCTTTGGAACATTAGCATCAATAGCAATCTTAACAATTTCCTCAAAGTTATTTAAATCTAGTGATCCTGTAGGCTCAACCATAAAATTCATTTCTGCAGCTACCCTACACACCTCTTTATACTCTTCAATTGTCTCTAATCCTCGCATTGGAAAAAACTTGATTGAATTAGCACCCATTTCTTGCATTAGAGCAATTGCAGTGCGAATCGGAGTAAGTGTAGCTTCCTCTTTTGAACTTTTATAACCTGTAGCAATATTTACATAACCAACTTTTCCAGTAGGTGATACTAAACTATTAATTATTGTATCATCTTGATCTAGTCTTGCTCGTGTATGACCTGTTGCTGAAAATATTTGATTAACGTGTTGTGGTTGAACAACCTCAGAAATATCTACAACCGCTTGATATTGTCTAGCATCTCCGGCACCTAGTCCAACCGATATAGCATTATCAGTTATTTCTTGATACTCCTTAATATCAACAATAGCATCATTTATACTATCATAATTTTTAGATAATAAACCCAGTAAGATATGCCCATCAGTTGCATCACACAATGCTTTAGCATTTTCTTTAGACTGTGTTAACACATTTAAACACACTCTTCCTTTATAGTATTTTGGTACTCTATTCATGTTTGTCTCCTCGTATTAATTCTTTAACCCTTTTAATAATTTCTTCACCATCACTATCCTTCATTACTCTTGGATCAAATTCTATGTAACCATTCTCACGATGATGATCTCTTGTATAAATTGCTGGCTCCTGTGATTTTAGCCAAACCGATAAATCATTAGCATTCATTTTAAAATCATTTCCTACAAATAGGCGCAATCTTACAATTTCTCTTCCTACACTATCAAATACAAGCTTGGTACTTAAATTTGAAACACCATTCAAATAATTTTCAAGATTTGATAGTATTTGTTTTTGCTCATCAATACTTCTTGTACTTTTAGCTTGTAACTCTATTGCTTTTAGTAAACCAAAAATTGTTTCCTTACCAACCTTCATAGCCCTCATAATTCCAACACTTTGAAGTTTACACCAATCGATATAAGGCTTGTTACCTACAATACATCCCGATGTAGGTCCTGAGAATGCCTTTGCTCCACTATATACAACTAAGTCTGCACCTTTTGATAAATATGTCTTTAAATTTTCTTCAGCTGCAGCATCAACAATTACTGCAATATTTTTTTCTTTTGCAATTTTAATAATATCTTCAAGTGATACCATTCCATCTTGCTGTGCATGATGAGATTTTACATATAAAATTGCACAAACATCATCATCAATAGCATCACTTATCTGATAAGGCTCACATTTATTTACGGTACCAACCTCTAGTGCTTTTCCTCCACCCATGGCTATCATTTGAGTAATTTTTGCACCAAAATGAATTGAATGACCTTTTTGAAGGATGACCTTATTACATGGATTATTTGTAAAAGGAATGTTCTCTACCATTGACCTATTATCCTTAGTAATTAAGCTTGCAACACATGCTGCAATTGCCGATGATGCTCCAGGAGTAATAAATGCCCCATCAGCACCTGATAACTTCCCAATATAATCTGATGCCTTCTGATTTAGATCTTTCATATCATAAAATGATTTTGCTCCATCATTCATTGCACAAATTACTTCATCACTTAAAACACTAGATCCCAAGTAAGTCATTTTACCACTACAATTAATTACTGGTTTTATACTAATCATAGCTTAAAGACCTAAGGTGGTAAGTCCCATTGTGAAGGCAATATATCCAAATATCATCGCTCCTAAGATTGTTCCTCCAATAATTGGTGCTTTCTTTTGGTGACAAATAACTGCCCCTATCATTGCTCCAATTCCAGTATATAAATCGTATTGAGCAGCCATTACTAAGATAATTGGACCAAACCACTCACCAATCATATTACCTGCTCCAACCATTACTTCTGTACCCATTGAGCTATAGCCCCCTGGCATTAATTTTCTAATTAATAGAATAAACGAACCTAGAGTAATACCAATTACTGCTCCAGTTAATAGAGCTAATGGGAAACTCTCTACTAGTGTTCCATAACCCATTGACATCAGTAACGCTGGAAGTCCAGCACCTACTCCTGTCATAATTGATCCACCAATATCTAAAATACCAACAAGCGGACCTTCTAAAAGTCTTGCAAGAAGAAATCCTCCTGTATATCCTATAAGTGCTGAATATGCTCCTGTTTCAATTGCTTCTGTTAACATTACTGTAACTGATGTTGTTGAGAAGCTTCCGGTATTATATTGAATAAAAAGTGATGTCCCTGCAAATACTCCTGAACATATAAATGCCATTAATAATACAAATGCTGATTCTTTCATTAAAGCTTTTTCTAATTTCATTAACATTTAAATTTTCCCCCTTACAACTGCCATGGCAATTTTTCTCTAAAAAATGCAATAAGTACAAACATAATAATTACAAAGGCTAACATTAATATACTCTTCTTGCTTTTTAGACCATCATCTACTACACTTTGTCCTATTAAAATTCCCAAAACAAGACCAGGTGTAGCATTACCCATAATATATTGAGCAAACACCCCAAAGATTGTTGCATACATTGTATGTGTTTTCCCAGCTCCAGATGCCGCTAACCAGAAAGCAACAGGCATTACTGGAAACAAAATAAGTCCTGCAGCTGGTGCTACAACATTATTAGCAATAACTGACATAGTATCTGGAATGATATTAGCTAATGTATTTAAGAATACAACAACTAATGCTCCAACAATTGCTCCAGCTATCATCATAAATAGCGGATTTTTAAATGCCTCTTTATCCTTTTTTACTCCAATTGCAAGCCCTGCAGACCACTGTGGTACAATACGGTGTAAAACATCAGAACTTAATGATCCAGTTCCTACTACCGATCCTGCAGAACTAAATAGAAATCCTAAACCATAAGACATGTGTGAAATAGCATCCCCATTACAAGCGTTCATCTCTCCCAAAGTTCTAAAAGCTCCCATACCTTGAATATTTGGAGCATGGTACATTCTTGCAGCACCTGCTGCTGTTCCTGCTCCTGCAAGTGCTCCAACAACTGCTGATTTTAAAATTAAATCTATCATCTTTTTTCTCCCTTACTTTCTTATTATTTTAAGTTCAGTTACTAACTTAACCTTAATTGTATAAAATTCATGTTCTTGTGGTAAAAAGAAGAAAAGAAATTTTTTTATTATTGCATCTCTTGTCAACTCTTCAATAACAAATGATGTAATGTGCATTTCAACAACATATCCATCAATACTACTATACATTTCTTGTCGATGTTTTTTAAAAACCGACTGCATAAGTTCAAGTTCACTCTTACCACTAGTTTCAATTATGTTTTCAATAACTTCGCTTACAATTAACTCTTTATTTACTTCCATCACTGCTTTTTCTTTTGATTAGCTCTTCACAAATCTTCTGTCCTAACTCTTCTGTATCCATAAATCCAAATCCCAAAACATCAAAGCCCTGCTTTACAGCACCAACTCCAGCCATTACTGTTCTAAGATCATATGTTGCATTGTAGCCATATTGGTTTTGAGCAGCAAGAGCTCCTCCTCCGCCACCTCCACAAAAGCTAATTCCAAGATCAGCATTATGGTTTTTCATAAACTCACCAAGTTTCATATCCGCTCCAATTCCTGGAACAACAATTGCTTCTCCTCCAGCATCTTCAATACCTTTGGCAACATTTTGTCCCTTGCCCATCCTATGAGCAATGACAATTTTCACTTTTTCCATTTTTCATCTCCTTTTCTTTTATTCTTTCTTTCATCGAACCCACATGGGTAGCGATTAAAAACATCTCTGTAGGATTTAAACCCTTATGATAATGTTTAAGTGCAAGCTTACTGATACCCTCACTTATATCTAATAGATCACTATCAATTTGACTTATCATTTCATCATCTATTTCCATCTTAAAGTCTTCATTAATTCTTTTAAATAGTGTTGTAAGATGAACAATAAATACACTTCCTGCAGTTTCATCAAACACAATATCATTATTCTTACAATACTCTAATACATCAACAATAAAGTTATAAATTACAACCTTATCATCTTTTGTAATATCATCCCAATCTTTTGTTCTTTGGTCGATGATACTTTTTATCATTTTTAATTCAATCACTTATTTTCACTCCTATTATTTTATCTTTCATTATTATCATTTCATTTTTATAATATGAAGTAATTTCTTTACAATTACCATCAGCATCACAAAGAATTTTACTCTTATCAATTTTTCTAATAAAAGATAGTTCTATTGGCTTATTTACCTCATATGTACAACTTCTTAAAACAATTTCTCTAGGATGTATGGTAACACTATCAAAAATATCTTTCTCATCCATACCACATACAAGCATTTTATTCATAACATCACATAAATCAAAAACTTTGCTGTGATAATTCCTTAAGTGAATATCACTAGAAATAGTATATGGAATAATACCTTCCTTTATCGCTTTAGTAGCCACATCGAAACTAAAGCTTGCCGCTCCATGCCCTACATCAAAAAGTATCCCTTCATCATATTTTCTTCTAACAATGTCCTTAACTTTACCATCACTATCTAATATTCCACCATCTTTACCATGAAAGCAATGCGTTACAATATCACCTTTATCTAAGATAGCTAAAACATCTTCTAACCTTGGAGGATAATTTCCAACATGAACCATTACAGCTAATCCCATCTTTTTAGCAAATTCTTTACCTTTAATTAAAGGTACCATATCTAAATCACCTGTAACACTTTTACTTGCTCTTAGCTTAATACCCTTAATCTTATCTTTATGCTTTAAAATAACTTCTTCTAATGCATAATCATCTAAATACTCCAATTTACTTAATTCTTTACCATTTTTACTAAGACCAATAGAAGAGTAATTAATAAATGAGTAAGTATCGCTAATCGAATTTTCACTATACTTTAAAAATTCATTAAAATCATTACTACCACAACTTCCAGCATCACAGATAATTGCAGATCCATTATTTACTCCAACAACATCACACTCCATACCAATAGAGGCAATATATGGTAAAGCATGTGTATGTAGATCAAATAAACCTGGAAGTGTAATTAAATCACTAGCATCAAATTCAATAAAAGTTTCTTTATTATCAAAACTTTCTTTTAATAAACCATCTTCAATATAAAAATCTCGATCAATAAATTCTTTTATATTTGGATCATAATACCTTGCATTACTAACTTTAATTCTCATAAACCATGTCAAAATACAACTCAATCGACTTTAAATCATATTCACTTACTTTTTTATTATATAAGTCATATAGATCAAACAAACTATCATAAATTAGCTGTGATGTTTTACTCAACTTTCCTAAAACATCAGTATAATCTTCTTTTTGTTTACTACACTGCATCATTAAATGAATTACAACAGCAATAAATACATCCTTTTCTAATTCATTAAACTTTGCTTCTAAACTTTTAACAGCATTTACACAATCACTTAATAATTGCATATATTCAATAAAATCATAATCTTGAACTACTTCTTTTTTTACACTTACTACCTTTGTACTAACAACATTTAAAGATTTATTTATCTTATCAATTTCACTATCTAGTAATAATGGTGTAACAATAATTACTGGAAGAGTTGGATGATAAAAATCTGTAGTTGAAATAATGGCTTCAGCATCATTTTTACCAATTTTTAAAGCACTATCAATATTTATACTGTCAACAATATTTAAGTAAGGCATCTTCTTACGCATTTTACTAAGTAATAAAATAGCACTACCCTTACCAGTTGTACAAACAACAAATACATTGGGATTTCTAGTATTCTTCTCAAAAGCTGTAGCAAAATAAATAACAATATAAGAAATTTCATCATCACTAACTTCTTGTCCAAAAATATTAATTCTTAAAATTTCACTTTTAACCAAAGAAAATAATTCATGATAGTTTTCTTTAATTTCATCTTTAATAGCATTATACTCATGATAATTAAGTTTTAAGCGATCAAGTGTAGCATAAATATGAATTCTTAAGTTTTCCATTAGTTCAACATCTCTTTGAAAAGGATAGGAAAGATTAAAACTTATCCCTTCAATTAACTGAGTAATCTTAGTATCAACATATTCATTCTTTGAGAAATTACTACGATGAAGTAAAATTAATTTATTCATACAAGCAGCAAGATAGTCTACATCACTGTCTCTTAATTGATATTTACTAAAAGATTTATTAATTACACTTTTCTCAAAAGTTAAGTCTTCACTATAATTTAGATTCATATCAATATTAAATTTAAGAGCACTTCTTTTAATTAAAATCAAAGACTGCAAAGCATACCTTGCCTTGTGACTCTCTTTAAATGAATAGGATTGCAGTGTTTGTAAATACTCTAAATGTTGATATACATCTTTAATCATTATAGAATCAAAGTAATCTATTAAGGTTTGATATATAATTTCAGTTTCAAAACTTAAGGTATACTTATTAGGATTATTTACAAGCAATAAACCAAATAAATCTATTTGAGACATTACTTCCATTAAGAATGCCACAATAGAATTTTGATAATCTATCTCACTTGCAACAATTGAAATTCCATCATACTTATTTACACTTAACTTTAAATTAAATTGATTAGTCCATGCTTTAATCAGTTCTAAATCTCGATAAAGTGTTGATCTACTGATTCCTAATTTTTCACTTAAATTCTCTATTGTTATATTCTCAGTTGCAAATAGGATGTAATTCAAAGAAAGATTAATCCTTGTACGCTGTGATAACTTTGTAAGATATGGCAGTACATTCTTTAATTCTTGATTAACTCTTTTTTTATACTTTAACTTAATAAATGGTAAAATTGATGTTTCATCATACTCAATTTTATGAAAGTCACACCAAGATTTAATAATTTGAATATCACTATAAACCATTCTCTTAGAAATACCATAAAGTTCTGATAATGATTTAACACTTAAATTCTTCATTTCAACAAGTTGTAAAACCATTTCACGCTGTCTAGTGTTGAGTTGCATATTTACCTCCTTTCTATAATATATTATCACTTTATCTAAACAATTTTTTAAATACTCAATATTACTTATTTCAATATCTTGTGAAGTAAATGAGAATACCAAATATAATATATTGCATACAATTTATTTTATATCATGTATAATAGTTTATATAAGAGGTACAATATGAAAATGATAAAAGAAGCAGATAAAAACGATATCGAAAATATACTATTATTAATTAAGGAACTTGCAAGATATGAAGATAGATTAGATGAAGTCACTGCTACAAAAGAGGATTTAGAGTATTGGATTTTTAAAGAAAATAAAGCTAAAATAATATTAATTTATGAAGATAACACTATCGCTGGCTATGCAGTTTATTTTTATTCATTCTCAACCTACAGTGGAACTTGTAAAATCTATATTGAAGATCTATATATAAAAAATGAATATCGAAAAAAAGGCTATGGAGAAGCCTTAATTAACTATATTATGGTAGTTGCTAAAAATAAGAGAATAGCCAAGGTAGAATGGTCATGCTTAAAAAATAATTTTAAATCACTTGATTACTATCATAAATTAGGTGCAGTACTAAATGATGAGAGTGTTAAGTTTAGCAAAAAGCTATAAAGAACAGGGAAGTTTCATCAAATATAATAAAGGATTAAAATGCTTAACAAGAAAAAAACGTTAGATTTTTCTAACGTTTTTAAATACCATCTTCTACTTTATCTTCTTCACGCTTTTTAAATTCATACTTGATAACTTGATCTTTACCAGTATTCAAAGCAATGTTTACAAGATCATCTGGATTATCCATAAAACCTCTTGCCATCGCACACTCAATTAACATACCTAAGTTTGTTCCACCCAATACTGTTAATTTACTTTCTGTTTTCATTGAAACTTCAACAGCTGTTTTAAATGGAGATCCTCCAACTAAATCAGTAAAAACCAAAATATCACTACATTCCTTTAAATTATCAATAGCCTTTAAAAGATTATTCGATAAGTCTTCTACGCTATGTTCCTGTACAAAATCAACAACTTCAAAATTTTCTTGTTTTCCTGTGATCAAAGTAATTGCACTATTTAATCCTGATGCAAAGTTACCATGACCTGTAAGTATCATTCCAATCATTTTCTTTCCTCCTTGTATGGATAGACAACAACACCCTTAACAACCCTGTTAACCTCTCCTGTAGGACAAGGATTATCTGGGGTAACACCCAATGCTAGTGATTTAAATAAAGCAATTACTTGAGCAGTACAGATATCTTGTAAACCTATAAAAGATTGTTGTAGTAAATCCGTATTAAATTCTATCATATAATCAACTAAATTTTCTACCTCTTTACACTTGTTATTAGCAACCACTAATATTTTATCACCCTTACGTTGTTTACTCATTTCTTTAATTAAATCCACTTCATAAAGACGGCGATACTCATTATCACTTAAAAAGATAACTGTCAGTGTATGATCATCAACTATTGATTTTGGACCATGTCTAAATCCTAGTGGTGTATCAAACATCGTTACAACACTACCTGCAGAAAGCTCTAACATCTTAAGCGATGCTTCTTGAGCAATTCCTTTTAAAGATTCAGCACCTAAATAAACAATTCTATTAAAATTAAACTTAGATATTTCTTCCTTAATGCTATCTACATATTTTTCAAAGAATTTTACAACAGACTCAGATACCTTTATTAGTTCCTTAGTATTTCTCTCTAAATTCGCAAGATCAAAACAGAGTAATGTAACTAAAAACATATTAGTAAAACTTGATGTCATGGCAAATGATTTATCATGAGTTTCTTCAAGTAAAACTAATTCAAAACAATTTTGATAGATCTCACTTCTTTTAGCCATTGCCCCATTTGCATTACAAGTAACAAGTAAGTGTTGAGTATTCTTACTATATGCATCACTTGATTCAACTGCCCCAATTGACTCTGGAGAATTACCAGATCTTCCAAAGCTAATAATTAGAGTTTTTTGAAATTTATCAATATAGTTCTCAGGAGCAACAATCATATCAGTTGTCCCACATACACAAACAGTACACTTAACAAGATTCTTTACCTCACTTGCTAGTGCTCTTCCAACAAATTCACTAGTTCCAGCTCCCATAAAAATGATCTTTGCATCTTTATCATTTATATAAGAGTTCATCAAATCATCTATTTTTTTATCTCTATTTTTAAGTAGTTCAGTTGTTCTTATCCATGAAGCTGGCTGATTATATATTTCAGCTGCAGTAAATATCCCCTTTTTTTCTTCTAAAAATTCAATTGTTTCATTTAATATCATATTACTATTCATAAAAATTCCTCCCTCAGGTATCTATATTATATCAACATCAAGATAATGTGCAACTTAATAGCTAAAAGGGATAATTATTATATTAAAAAGTATAAGTAGCCCAAAATAAAAGCACTCTATCAAATTGATAGAGCACTATATTACTTAAGTAATTCTACAGCTTTCAAATACTGTTTATCTTGATCTTCATTTAAATAATAATCGCTAAGAACTGATGTTCTAAGTGATAAGAGCGTATCATTATCTAATACTTCAGTTTCTTTTAAGTCATGCTTCTTTTTAAACATGAGTAATTGCTCAAGAGTTTTCTCACTGAAATATCCATCTAAACGATCTAAGTCATAACCCAAGAAATCTAGGGCTAACTGCATTGTTTTTACTTCACTTGATACACTATCTACTTCATATGCAAAATCTTCTTCAGCTTGAAACCACTCATAAACTACCTCATGTTCTTCTACCTCATAATCTGGCATTATCCCAACACCATTAATTGAATTTCCATTAGGAGATAACCATTCTGAAATCGTATACTTTATTGCAGTGCCATCAGTAAATGGAACGGTAACTTGAACTGTACCCTTACCATAAGATTTAACCCCAACAACACTTACATTTTCACCTTTTTCCATTAATGTAATTGCTAAAACTTCAGCAGCACTTGCTGTACCCTCATTTATTAATACAACAATATCATCAATACCCTCATGTTTTTTAGTAGTTGAATAGCCAATTTCAACACTTTCATCACTATATTTTTGTAAAATAGCAGGTTGATTATCACCAATAAAATATCCAACTACACTTAAATATGTATCTAAATATCCACCACCATTATTTCTTAAATCGATAATGAGTTTATTCATACCTTTTTCACTTAAATCATTAAGATTTGCTTTTACCTCTTCAGGTGTAGTTTCACCAAAATTCGTAATTTCTAAGTAACCAATATTATCATCAACCATTTTAGAATAGCTAGTTGTTTGAATTTTTCCTCTTACTACATCGAAAGATTCAATCTTACCAAGACGCTTAACTTCAATTTTAACAACAGTGCCAATCTCACCTTTAACAAGTTCAGTAATGTCCTCAGCAGTTAAGTTATCAACAGATTTACCCTCTACTGTATAAAATATATCTCCAGCTTTTAAGCCAGCCTTAGATGCTGGAGAATCACGATATACTTTCTCAATAATAAAACCTGTTTCAAGATCTAAGTATTGCACTCCAATACCCACAAAATCTTGATTAATTGATTGGGTAAAACTCTCTAATTCTTCTTGAGAAAAATACTCTGTATGAAGATCAATTTCATCAGTTGTTATTCCATATAAAGCTTTATCTTCAAGGACTTTATCAATATCTGTAAACTCTTTAGAAAAGTACCAATCTTTTGCTAATAAGTCAATTGCAGCTTCAACCTTTGAATTTGATCCTGAATCAATTGTTGTTAAAATGTTTTTCCTTCCAAAGAGGTATCCAACTGAGAAAATAGATACTAAAACACATATAACAATCAAACCATTAAGAATTAATGTGCTTATTTTAGAAAAATTAAATCTTTTTTTATTGTCATTTTTTTTATCTTCAACCATTAATTTTCTCCTCTTTACTCAAAAACACTTTCCGGTTTAACCCTACAAGGTGCACTCTTTTTATCACATGTATTACTAAGTGAAGAGCTTCCCCATCCAGCACCAAAACCTAGATCACCTCTCCAAGACTGAATATATTCATTAATACTCATTGTACCAAGTTTAACAACTTCAACATGTGTATGAAATCCTGTAGAATTACCAGAGGTACCTATGCCACCAATTTTATCACCAGCATCAACAATAGTACCCTCAGCAATCGGAGTTCCTTTTAATAGATGAAAATATTTTACACCATACAATACACCATTAACTTTAGTAAGCAAGTAGACTTGATTACCACCGTAGTTAGTACCACCTTGAGCACCACCACAACTATTACCAAGATAACCAGCTGGACATCCATCAGCACTTTTTAAAATATAACCATTACCAACTGCTCTTACTGTTGTTCCCTCTGGTGCTGCATAATCAGCCCCCAGATGAACTCCACCTCCAAAACTGATAGGATAATGCCAAGTACCTGCAGAGATTCTACCCCCTGATATGGGTCTTGTAAATCCAGAACTATTTGGAATTTCATTTAGGTTTTCACTAATAGCATCAGCCATATCTTGTAATTTCTCATAGTCAGCAGCCATTGTATCACCCTTAGCCATTAAATCAGCCTCTTGCTTAAGAGCCTCTTGTTTTGCAATATTAGCTTCAGCTCTTAATAAGGTTATTTCATCCTGTTTTTCTTTTATAACAGATTTATCTTCCTCTAAAGCAATTTTAATAGTCTCTAATTCTTTCTTTTCAATATTTAAAGTTTCAATCATTTCTTGAAGTTCAATCCTACTAGCCTCATCATGATTTGCTATATCATTTAAACCGTTTGTTCTTCTTATAAGATCATTTAAATCCTTTGCTCCCATAATAATATCCAAATACTTATTAAGACGCATCGAAGTTTGATTAGAAACCATCCTATCCTTAACTTTTTGCTTAAGGGCATCTACTATAACTTCTTTTTTTGTAATTTCATCCATTTTAATTCTAATTGTAGCCTCGGTAACTGAAATATTTTTATTTATTTCAGCAATCTCTGCTCCCAACTTACTAATTACCCCATCATAACCACGAATCTTTTCACCATATGAAGCGATATCCTTAGCAATCTCAGATCTTTGATCCTCAAGCTTATCTAATTGATCCTTTAAATCAGAAGACTCATCAGTAATATACTGAAGAAATGCCGAACAAGTTTCCTGTTCCTCTTCTGATAATTCATCAGCTGGTTTAGAACATAAAATGGTATATTCTGTTCTATTATCATCAAAATCATCCTCTGCCACTATAGGAGTAATAAAATTTAGCATAAATAACATACACATTAATATTTTCATTAATTTTTTCATTATCTTTTCCACCTTAAATATTTATTAACCGATAAGAAACTTCCAAGAACACCAACCAAAATTCCTACACCAATTAAAATTAGCGATACATATAATACAAAAGGATGTGGTTCAATTAACACAAATAGATTTGATATCATAACCCCACCTAATTCTTGATAAAGATAGATATATGCAAAAATTGTCAGAAAGATTGGAATAATTGCCCCAAGAGCTCCAATAATAATACCCTCAACAATAAATGGTGCTCTAATAAATCCATTTTTAGCCCCAACATTTCTCATAATTGATATTTCTTCAGATCTTGCAAAAATTGTTAGTTTAATTGTATTTTGAATTAGAAATACCGCCAGTAAACTTAAAGCAATTACTAAAATCAAACCACCATTTCTAATTGAATCAAGAGCAGAAACCAAAAGAACAGCACTTTCTCCACCATAATTTATTTCAAAAACACCCTCAATTTCAGAAATTGTAGCAGCAATTGACTCTAACTTCTCACCAGATTCAACCTGTACATAGTATGCATGATGCATTGGGTTATCTGAGCGATAGCTCTCAAATAATGCACGTTCCTCTTCCTTATCAAATGATTGGATGTATGCATCCAACTCTTCATCTTTAGTATAAAATTCAACAGAATCAACACCATCTAATTCAGTAATTTCAAGACCAATTCTATCAATATCAGCTTGTGTTTCATATTCATAATCAACCATTACTGATATTTGAATCTTACCTTCAATATTACTTGTCATTGAAGCAACATTGGCAGTAAAAATAGCAAATATACTAATAATAATTAAAGTTATCGTTACAGCTAAAGCACTAGATAAAGACATTGCAGCATGTCTTCCAACGCCAAAGAAACCTTCCTTTATATGTCTTATCAACCTATTTAACATGTTTAGCATATCCTCCCTCATCTAGATCAGCAGCAATATGCCCATCCTCTAAAACAATAGTTCTTTTACGATAAGCATTAACTAAGGTATCATCATGAGTAACCATTAAAATTGTTGTTTTCTCCTCACGATTAATTTTCTCAAGTAAATCCATTATTTCAGAAGACTTATGCGGATCCAAATTACCAGTAGGCTCATCAGCAATTAACATTCTTGGCTTATTAGCAATTGCCCTAGCAATAGCAACCCTTTGTTGTTGACCGCCACTTAACTCACTTGGAAAAGAATTTCCTTTATCACTAAGTCCTACAAGCCTTAAAACCTCTCTTGCTCTTTTTCTAATTGTAGTCTTATCTAAACTTATAACCTCAAGGGCATAAGCAACATTCTCAAAAATAGTTTTCGACTCTAAAAGACGAAAATCTTGAAAAACCACCCCAATATTTCTGCGATACAATGGTACTTTTGAATGCTTCAGTTTACCAACATTAATTCCAACAACCGATACATCACCCTTTGTTGGAATTTCTTCGCCATCTAACAGTTTTATTAAAGTAGACTTTCCAGATCCTGTAGGACCAATTATATATACAAACTCTCCCTGCTTTATCTCTAAATTTACATCGTATAAAGCATTTACACCATTATTATAAGTTTTGCTGACATTTGATAATTTTATCATATTACATACTCCTTAACTAAATAATTATACCACATTATACCCGATAGGCGAAACTAAAACCTTCTCCATGAACATCGGTTGCATCACTCACAATAAGAAATGCTTTTTTATCAATTTCATTAACAATATCAATTATTTTAGTATACTCTTTCTTCTCAACAACAACTAGCACAACTTTTTTTATTTCATTTGTATATCCACCTTTTGCATCAATGATTGTAGTTCCTCGATCAAGTCTTTGATGAATAGTATTTGATATTTCTTGATATTCATCTGATATTATTTGAATAGACTTACAACTTGTACCCGTTGTCATAATCTTATCTATTGCAAAGGTTGTTGCAAAAACGGAAATAAAACCTACTAAAACCGTTCCTAAATCATAAGCCCATAAACCAAGCATTACCGTACAGGCATCAACAACTAAAATTAAATAGGCAATTGGAATCTTTGTATACTTGTTAATAACAAGTGGAGGAATATCCATTCCACCTGTACTTGCTCCGGTTTTTAATACAAAACCAATTCCAATTCCAGCAACCAGTCCCCCATAAAATGATGCAAGGACTGATGAAATATCAGGTGCTGTAGTAAACTGCATTGTTAAAGTTAAAAATATAGGATATAGAAATGAGCTAATTACTGTTTGAACTGCAAATTTCTTTCCAAGCAATAACCATCCAACAAAAAATAAACCAATAACCAAACTATTGGCAATGACTTCTGTTGGAAGATTAATTAATGATTTTAAAACAACTGCAACCCCAACTACTCCTCCTGATAAAATATCATATGGTATTAGAAAAAAACCAACTGCAAATGCTAAAAGGAAGTTACCAAATATTAAGTAAATTAAATCTTTAATAGTGTTTTTCATAATGCCTCCTTTATCAATATATTTTAACATATTTATATTAAGGATAGATATATTATTTTTTTAAGTCAAAAGCTTTGAAAAAACCTTAAAATAGTGATAAATTATTAATATAGAAAAAGGAGGATATATTATGAAATATATATTACCAGATTTACCTTATGGATATGATGCTCTTGAGCCACATATTGATGAGATGACAATGAAAATTCACCATGATAAACACCACTTTGCTTATGTTGGAAAACTAAATGCAGCAGTTGAGAAACATAATGATTATTTTGAAGGAAAAACAATTGAAGAAGTACTTACAAATATCAAAGATGTACCAACAGACATTCAAGCAGCAGTAAGAAACAATGGAGGTGGACATGCAAACCATTCAATCTATTGGTCAGTAATGGGAGTAAATAAACCTATTGATAATTTAGAAATTGAAAAAGCAATCAAAGAAGAATTCGGATCAGTTGATACTATGAAAGAAGAATTCTTAAATGCAGCAGCAACTCAATTTGGAAGTGGTTGGGCATGGCTTGTAGTAAGTAATGGTAAACTAAAGGTTTGTGCAACTTCAAATCAAGATACTCCACTATCAAATGGAGATATCCCAATTCTTGCTCTTGATGTTTGGGAACATGCATATTATTTAAAATACCAAAACTTAAGACCAGATTACACTAAAGCATTTTGGAATGTAATTAACTGGGAAGAAGTAAATAGAAGATACCAAGAAGCAACTAAATAAGCAATTAGCAACTACCTCTTTGGTAGTTGCTTTAATATTTTAATTTATGTTAAAATACTAAAAAGGAGTATATAAATGAAAACAAAAAAAATCTTAGCATTAACAGCAATTACCATAGTTATGTTTGCTGTACTATTCTATATTTATTTACCAGCATTAAACATTCAAACATTAAACTTTTACTTATTTATTGGGTTTGTACTATTTGTACCATACCTATCATCTATTATATCGACAATTAAACTAACACAAGATCAAATAGGAAAAAGTTACCAATTCAGCATGTCAAAAAACATGCCAATGGCATTTAGATCTTTTCTAGCATTTATATTATTAATTGCTTTAATATCAGTAGGGAAAATTTTCTTCTCACCAATTTTAGCAAGTAATAGTTATGCAAATAGAATTGAGGTAGCAACCGGAAACTTCAATGAAGACATTGCACCTGTTGACCTTTCAAATCTACCACTATTAGATAAAGAAAGTACTGAAAGAGTTGGGGATCGTGTTATGGGACAACTTCCAGAGCTAATTTCTCAATTTGAAGTATCAAATCAATATACACAAATTAGTTATAATGGAAGACTTGTAAGAGTTACCCCACTTGAATATGATGGATTCTTTAAATGGCTAGGCAATAGAAGTGATGGATCACCTGGATACATTATGGTTGATAGTACAACCGGTGAAGCCGATCTAATAAAATTAGATAAAGGAATGAAGTATTTAAACAGTTCATATTTAAATGAAAATATTAACCGTCATATTAGATTTCAATTTCCAACTGAAATTCTTTCTACTTCAGTATTTGAAATCGATGATGAAGGTAACCCTTATTATATAACACCAGTTCTAAGTGTTAAATGGGTTGATATGTTACCAGATGTTAAAGGTGTTATCGCTACAAACCCTGTTGATGGAAAATCACAGTACTATTCAGTAGCAGATGCCCCAACATGGATTGACCATATTTATCCAAGTTCATTAATCTTATCGCAAGTAAATGACTGGGGTTCATTCCAAGACGGTTGGTTAAATAGCTTTATTACTCAAAAGAATGTTAGAAGAACTACAACAGGATATACATATTTATCAGATAGTAAAGATATCTTTATCTATACAGGGATTACATCAGCTGCTGCAGATGAATCAAATATCGGATTTATCTTAACAAATTTAAGAAGTAAGGAAACAAGATTCTTTGCAGCGCCAGGTGCTGAAGAATATAGTGCAATGAGATCAGCAGAGGGTGCAGTACAGGAAAAAGGTTACACCTCAACATTCCCACTATTAATTAATTTAAACGAAAGACCAACCTACCTATCTTCTTTAAAAGATAGTGCTGGACTTGTTAAGTCTTATGCCTTTGTTGATGTTGAAGATTATCAAAAAGTAAAAGTCAGCGACAGCAACCTTGGACTGGATAATGCAGCAAATGAATATCTAATGATGATGGGAAATGAAGTGGTTGATAAACCACAAGTTACCCAAGAACAAAGCGGAATTATCAATACAATTTCATCTGTTGTAGTCGATGGTAGTACTTACTACTATATTATTTTAGAAAATCAAACAGATACAATTTATAAGGCTCCAATTAACATTGATGATCGATTACCATTCTTAGCTGTAGGTACAAAAGTTAATTTTAATTATAATGAAAATTTAGTAATAACAAGTTTAGAGTCAATTGAAATACCAACTGAGATGCCAACTGAATAAAACTTAAAAAGGAATTTATTTAAAAATTCCTTTTTTTCTTTTAGTTTATTCGATTTTAATTAAATTTCTTCTCGATAAATTATTGCACCAAGTCTTTTTAATTTGCCATCTAAATCATCATATCCTCGATCTATATGATAAGTATCTGAGATCTCAGTAGTCCCACTAGCAATAAGTCCAGCAATTACCAGTGCTGCTCCACATCTTAAATCAGTTGCCCTAACACATTCTCCAAATAATTCTGTTGGACCACTAATAAATGATTCACCCTGTTTGACATCAATTTTCGCACCCATTCTTTGAAGTTCTAAAGCATTCTTAAATCTTTCTGGATAGATAGTATCAATTACATTTGAATCACCATGAGCCTGGGTCATTAATGTAGTAAGTGGTTGTTGAAGATCGGTTGCAAAGCCTGGATATGGTAGTGTTTTTATATCCACTGCCTTAAGCGCTTTATCTGATTTTTCAATTGTTACACAATCAACATCAATTTCCATCTTAACACCCATCTCTTGTAATTTAGATAATAAACTCTCCAAGTGATGAGGAATAATGTTTTTAATAGTCATCTTTTCAGCAACTGCTGCCGCCATTATAATAAATGTTCCAGCTTCAATGCGATCTGGAATAATTTCATGGAAGCATCCACTTAGAGTATCAACCCCATCAATAGTGATAACACTAGTTCCAACTCCTCTAATCTTAGCCCCCATCTTATTAAGTAAGGTGGCAACATCAATTATTTCGGGCTCTCTTGCAGCATTCTCAATAGTAGTTCTACCATGAGCTTTTACAGCCGCCATCATAATGTTAATTGTAGCTCCAACAGATGAAACATCTAAGAAGATCTTATCTCCAATTAGCTTTTCAGCTTTAATATGATAGTACCCTTCGGCATACTCAACAGAAGCCCCTAAAGCTTCAAACCCCTTTAAGTGAAGATCAATAGGACGAGGCCCTAAATAACATCCCCCAGGCATCTTCATTTTAACTTCACCATATTTACCAAGTAAAGCACCCATAAAGTAATATGAAGCTCTAAGTTTTGTAACAGCACGATGATCTAAAGGAATGCTTTTCATATTTGTAGGATCAATTATTAAATGCTCATTACTCATGTGAGTAACTTCAACATCTAACTCTCTAAGTAAAGTCGACAATGATTCAACATCTGAAATGTTTGGAACCCCAACAATAGTAACCGGTCCATCAGCTAAAATAGATGCCGGAATTAATGCTACAGTAGCATTCTTAGATCCACTAATTTGTACTTCACCAGATAGTAATTTACCACCTTCAATTTTTATAACTTGTTCCATATTTTTTTCCTCACTCTTTATTTAAATTTAACCAAGTAATTATTTCACTTAAATTTGAAATAATCTTCGTGGCATGACTTTGATCAAGATTAAATTCTAAATCTTTAACAGCTAAAACACTCATGTTGGCTCTAATTCCTGCAGTTATTCCAAAAGGAGAATCTTCAACAACTAAACAGTTTTCAACATCAGATCCTAATTTCTTAGCAGCACAGATATAAATCTCAGGATTAGGCTTACTCTCATTAAATTCCTCACCACTTACATAAAAGTCAAAATACTTTTCTAAATTACAAGTTTTAAGCATTTTTTCAATATCTTTTCTTGATGAAGATGAGCATAGACCAATTTTATAGCCTTCACCTTTTAAAATTTTTAAAACTTCTTCACTCTCACTCTTTAAAACACTTGGATAATCTAAAGGATTATTTTTAAAATGATTCTCATTTAATCTCTTTGCTTCTGAAATAGAAACACTACCATTAAACATCTCACTAATTAACTGATATGTCTGATCCATATGTGTTCCAACTAACTTATGTATTTCTTTTTTATCACCCTTAAATCCATGCTCCTTCATCCACTTAAAGGTATTATCAACATAATATGGCTCTGAGTTAATTAAAACTCCATCCATATCAAATAGGACTGTATCTATCATTTTAAAAATCCTCCAACTATTATAAATTATACCACACCTTTAAAACATAAAAAAACACTTTATATATAAAGTGTTTTAAAATAAATTATGCTTTATTTGAAGAACCAAAATCATTCATCATTGAACAAACTTTTTCAACAATAGCCTTTGATCCTGGAGCAAGTAATTTTCTTGGATCATAACCCTTACCTTCTTGATCTTTACCCTCTTCAATATATTTACGAGTTGCCTCAGCAAATACTAATTGTAGTTCAGTATTAACATTGATTTTTGATACTCCAAGAGAGATCGCCTTAGAAATTTGATCATTAGGAATTCCAGATCCACCATGAAGCACAAGTGGTTTACCATTTGTAACATCTTGAATCTTTCCTAATACTTCAAAGTTTAAACCAGGCCAGTTAGCTGGATATTTACCATGAATGTTCCCAATTCCAGCAGCAAGAAAATCAACACCAAGAGCAGCAATATCTGCACATTCTTGAGGATCTGCAAATTCTCCAGCTCCAACAACACCATCTTCTTCTCCACCAATTGAGCCAACTTCACACTCAACTGATATACCCTTAGAGTGAGCAAGTTTAATTATTTCTTTTGATTTTTCAACATTTTCATTAAATTCATAATGAGACCCATCAAACATTACTGATGTAAATCCTGCATCAATTGCTTTTTTAGCCCCTTCAAATGATCCATGATCTAAATGAATTGCTACTGGAACAGTAATTCCCATTTCATCATGCATCGCTTTAACCATCTGAGCAACTGTTTTAAATCCAGTCATATACTTTCCAGCACCCTCAGACACCCCAAGAATAACTGGAGAGTTAGACTCTTGAGCTGCAGTTAACACTGCCTTTGTCCATTCTAGATTATTGATATTAAACTGTCCTACTGCGTAATGCCCTTCATGAGCTTTCTTTAACATTTCTGTTGCTGATACTAGTACCATTTATAATAGTCCTCCTTCTATCTTCTACATTTTATACCAATTTCATAAAAAATAAAAGTCTGATAATATAGATTTTTCTTTTTTTGTATGTTATTATGTTGAAAGTTTAGAAACGGAGATCCTTAAAATGAGACAGCCTGCATTTGATAATCAAAAATACCTAAAACTTCAATCAGAACACATTCATCAAAGAGTTGATAAATTTGGTGGAAAGCTTTACTTAGAATTTGGGGGAAAACTTTTTGATGACTTTCATGCATCAAGAGTTCTTCCAGGATTTGAGCCAGATAGTAAAGTCAAAATGTTAGAAAGCATCAAAGAACAGGTTGAACTAATAATTGCAATTAACGCCAACGATATAGAAAAAAATAAAGTCAGAAGCGATCTTGGAATCACTTATGATCAAGACTGCCTTAGACTAATAGATGCCTTTAGAAGCATTGATATTCTTGTTGGATCAGTAGTAATTTGTCAATATACAAAACAAGCAGCAGCTGATCTATTTAAAAAGAAGTTAGAAAATATGGGCATTAAGGTTGCTCTACATTATCCAATAAATGGCTACCCTAATAATGTTTCATATATTGTATCAGAAGAAGGTTTTGGGAAAAACGACTATATTGAAACCCAAAGAAAAATTGTTGTAATTACAGCTCCAGGGCCTGGATCTGGTAAAATGGCAACCTGTCTTTCTCAACTATATCACGATCAAAAAAGAGGCATCAAATCAGGATATGCGAAATTTGAAACCTTCCCAATTTGGAATCTACCACTTAAACATCCGGTAAACTTAGCCTATGAAGCAGCAACAGTAGATTTAAATGATGTTAATATGATTGATCCCTTTCACTTAGAAAGTTATGGTGAGAAAACTGTAAACTATAATCGTGATATTGAAGTGTTCCCAGTGTTAAATGCCTTATTAGAAAAAATACAAGGTATTTCACCATATAAATCACCCACTGATATGGGAGTAAATATGGCAGGATACTGCATCACAAATGATGAAGCAGCTATCGCTGCTTGTAAAGAGGAAATCTTAAGACGATATTATAATTCTAAGGTTGCTCTTAGAAAAGATGAAATAAGTGAAGAATCACTATCAAAAATGCTCTTAATAATGGCATCAGCTAAAATAGAACCAGAAGATCGTAAGGTTGTCGCAAAAGCTGTAAAATTAGCTGAAGAAACTAAACTTCCAGCTGTATCATTACAGCTTGAAACTGGAGAAATTATAACTGGAAAAACGACATCACTACTTGGGGCATCAAGTGCATGTCTATTAAACGCTTTAAAAACAATCGCAAAAATTCCTGATAACTTTTTACTAATATCACCTAATGTTTTAGGACCTGTTCAAAATGTAAAAACAGAAATATTAGGAGGAAATAACCCTAGACTACATCTAGATGAACTCTTAATTACTTTAGCAATAGCTGCCATTCATAATGATCCCACTAAAAAAGCATTGCAGTGCATAAGTCAGCTCAGAGGATGTGAGGCCCATTCATCAGTTATCCTATCTGAAGTAGATGTAGCAACATTTAAAAAGTTAGGAATAAACCTAACTCAAGAACCAGTTTATCAAACTAAAAAGTTGTATCATAAATAAACTAGCATATTCATGCTAGTTTTTCTTTTAATTCATTTAGATTATGGATAATTTCATTATTACACTTTGATAAAACTTCATAGCTTTGATGACCATGATCTATTAAAATACATCTTACACCAAGCGCAACAGCACACTCATAGTCATGAGTACTATCCCCTACCCATACTATCCTATCAAGCGGTACATCACATGTTTTGATCCAATTAAGTGCTTCATCTTGTTTTGATGAGGCATAGATATCACTTACACCAACTAATTCATCAAAAAGATGATCGCATTTAAAAAATGATGCTTGCTTAAGTAAAATCTTAATTTGTGAGGCTGACATTAAAGTATTCTTTATACCTTTATCCATAAAATACTGCAACAAATCAATTGCCTCATTATGAAGCATTGAAGATGCTTCATAGCTTTTCATATAATTTTGAATATAGTTACTTGAAATCTTATCAAAATTCTTTTCATCACAATTAAAACCCAATTTCCTATACATTTCGATAACTGGGAACTCAAAGACATTTTTATACTTGGAAATATTTTCTAGCTCATTTAATCCTTCATTTCTTAATGCATCATTTAACAAGCTATAACCAAGATCTAAATCATCAAGTAAAGTTCCATTCCAGTCCCATATTATTAATTCAATCATAAATTCTCCTCAAAATAAAAGGTAGTTTTAACTACCCTTAATCCTCATCATCTTCATCTTCATCTTTATCTTCTTCAAAGTCATCTTCATCATCATCAAGATCAATCGGCTCAATCACTTCATTTGAAAAAGCATGTCTTGCTCTTATATCCCAACGATTATCTTCAAGTGAAATAAATCTTTTATCTAACATTAAGTCTGTATAAAATTCTGCAATCTTTCTTTCTTGCATACTCTCATCAAAACCTAAAGTATTTATTATTTCAGACCATACTATACTAAAATCAACACCTTTTCTTTTTTTAGATACAACCTTGTAAGCAATGTCTGTCATTGACTGGTAACTCAAATTACACTCCTCCTTTAAATTGTTTTTTTATAATAAACTACTTATTCTATTTTGTCAATAATATTTAATAATGACATGAAATTATTGTATCAATAACTATGATTTCACCATCATATAAACAATACTCAATTTCCCAAAAACCATCTTCATAAACATAATTTCTTAGCTTAGCACCCAGAATTGTAGTTCCAAATGGATGTACAACTTGGGCATTTGTTTCTTTATTTGGATTTAAGTAAATACTAACTTCAAGTTCAGTCTTACGATATAAATATATTTCATTATCACTAAATGAAATTTCATTTATCTCTTGATCATAACCAAAAATAAATTGTTTATCTCTAATTAAAATTTCTCCACTATAAAGAATACTTGAATCATTTACTAATTTATCTTTTTGATCTATAATGCCATTTACTTTAACATCCATATTAGTACCCCATAAAGATTATACTAATTTTTTTATAAGAGTCAATAAAAAAATAAAAAAAATTAAACTTTTTACAGTTTAATTTCCCATTTACTATTATCACTTTCAATAAATGACTTCAAAGATCTAAGTGCTACCTCAACCATATCAGATACAGCCTGATCTGTATAGAAGGCACTATGACCTGTTACAATAACATTTTTATGTTGTTTTAAGATTGCTAATTGATGATTATTTACAATATTAAGACGATTATCTGTATGTATTATTCCTAATTCATTTGGAAATACATCTAAGCCACAAGCACCAATATGTCCATTTTCAACCATCTCAATTAAGGCATCTATATCAATTAATTCCGATCTAGCACAATTAATTATAACAACACCCTTCTTAGTCTTTAATAAATTTTCCTTATTTAACAAATGATGTGTTGATTCAAGATATGGAGCATGTAGTGATATTACATCAGACTCCTTTAATATTGTATCTAAGTCAACATAAGTAAGCTTTGATTCTAATTCCTTATTAGGATATAAGTCATATCCCAATATTTTTCCATTAAAACCACTTAGATTATCTGCAGTAGCTGCTCCAATTCTTCCTGTACCGATTATTCCAAAGGTTAAATTATGCATTTCTTTACCTTGAATACCAGCCAAAGAATAATCATCAGCATCATTTCTTTTAATCATACTTTTCATCTTACGAATTGCCATTAGTATCAACATTACAGTAAAATCTGCCACACAATATGGTGAGTAAGTAGCATTTGATAACTTCATATTCAAAGCTTTTAAAGACTTAACATCTACATTGTTATAACCTGTACTTCTAGATGCAATATATTTTATACCCATTTCATTAAGTTTTTTAAGAACTGCCTCATTAACACTACACATCCCTAAAAATGCTACACCATCATACCCTTTAGCTTGCTCAACTGTATCTAAACTTAAGCGCTCACTAACAGTATCAACTTGAATATTTAATTCATCAGAGAATTTTTTAAAAGCAGCACTCTCATCACTTCTAACTGCATATGCAATAATTTTCATATTAATCACCTACTTAAAATCAATGGCATAATCATCAGCATTTACTACCTTTAATTTTTTATCAAAAATATAAGTAGTAATAAATGCAAAAGTAACTGGTATTATAACAAAAGATAGAACAGTAATTAATAAATTATAAGCATTATATCCAACAATATTTAAATGATTAATTGGACCAATTAATCCACTAATTCCAAACCCTGCACTTGCAGGAGTTCCCTGTATTTGAAAAATTCCAGCAACTGCACCACAAACTGCCGCATTAACTAGTATTGGAAGAATCATTTTCGGACTCTTCATTAGATTTGCCATTTGCATTTTAGGAGAACCTAAAAAGTGTGCAATACTTGTACCAAACCCGTTCTTTGAAAACCCAGCAATACACAGTCCAAAACCTGCAGCACAAATACCAAGATTAGCAGCCCCTGATGCAATTCCACTAAGTGATATTGCAATGGCAACCCCTGCTGTTGAAACCGGTGATACAATCATTAAAGCAAATGTCACTGCAATTAATATCCCTGCAACAATTGGAGTAAAGGTTGTAAATGATGCTACCATTTGACCAATTGCTTCAGTAATATATGCCACATATGGCAATGTAAATAATCCGATAGCACCTACCACAATTACAATAAGTGGTGGAATAACTAAAATTGTATAGGCTTTTAATTTATTACCAATAAGTAACATTAGCCCCACAGCAATAGCTGCTGTTAATCCTGCATTAATAACATCACCAATTCCAACTAACATTAGTGATCCATCTGAAAATCTCATTACTCCAGATCCAATTGCCGTAACAATTGCTAGAGTTCCCGATTGAATTGGTGTTAATTTAAATTGCATTGCAATTGTTAAACCCATAATTACCGCAAGAAGTCTTGTAGACATCGTTGTTAATTGTAGGATTTCAACCCAACCTATAGCTTTTGCTAATTCCCCAATTAAAGCTCCTGGTATTAGTGCTACAACAATACCAATACTCATACCAGTTAAAACTTTGTTAATAAAATTCTTCATAATACCCCTTTTCTATACTTATTATTTTGTTTTTCACAAATAATTAGCCTTGTAATTTTAACATAGGATAAACTATAAAATCAAAATATATTATCAATAAAATAAAAAAAATAAGCAGTTTGCTTATTTAAGTTTAGGATAAAACGCTTTCACATCATTTTTCTGTCTTCCTTTATTTAGAGCCTCCACTATATTTGAAACCTGTGATATTTCACAAATTGAATTATCATCTTTTAAGACCCAAATACCACTATCATTGTTTTTTTGATAAGGTTGATAAGGACGTTGTTTAACTTCATCATATGAAAAATAATACTTAGAATTATAGCCAGCATCTTCAACATCTTTAATTAAACAATGTAAATGTTCTTTATCTTGTAAGTCCGTATAATCAAATAAATGACGATTAATAATTCTATTAGCTAGATCTTTTAAAATAGGATCATTAAACTTCTCAATTAAACTAAACCCATAAAAACATGTATTCTCATCTAATGCAAAATGTTCTTCATTACTAAGAGTCTTTTTTTCCATTAAAGCTTTAAACATTGAAATATCATTAATGCACTCTTGATTATCCTTTAGATAATCTCTTAATCTTTTAAATAAGCTATCAAGAATACTTTCATAACTTCTAGAAATCGGATGAAAATATACCTGCCAATACATATGATATCTTGCCATAATATAATCCTCCACAGTATCAACTGCTGATTCTTTAATTACCAACTTATCATCCTTTACCCTTAAAATTCTAAGAACTCTCTCTAAATCATACTCACCATATTTAGTACCAGTAATGTAGGCATCTCTTAATAAGTAATCCATACGATCAGCATCTAATTGACCACTAATCATCTGCGTTAAAATCTTCTTAGGATGTTTGTGGGCAATAATATCAGCAACATTTTTTGAAAGATTATGCTCAGCATTTTCTAAAACATTATGAACTTCACTATCACCTGTTAAAATTTGATAAGTAAACTCTTCATGATTTAATCCAAATAACATTTCAAAAGTATGACTAAAAGGACCATGACCAACATCATGTAAAAGAGCTGCCAACATCACACTAACCTTTTCTTTCTCACTTAAGTATTTCCTGATATCTTGATTCTCCTCACACATTCTTCTAACAATTTCATAGGTACCTAAGGAATGCGGAAGCCTTGAGTGTTCTGCCGTATGATAAACCATATAAGCCCCACCCAACTGTTTTATTCTTCTTAACCTTTGCACCTCTTTACTATTTAGACAATCCCAAATAACTTTGTATTCTATATGAATATATCCGTGAATTGGATCTCTTAATACCTTTGATTCATCAAGTTTCCTAAGCATAATATCTCCCTTTATTCTACACTTTCTATAAGGCAAACCGCTTGAGCAATTACACCTTCTTCTCTTCCAACAAAACCTAATTTCTCAGATGTTGTTGCCTTAATATTAATTTTTGATAGATCACAATGCAAGACTCTTGCAATGTTTTCTCTCATTTTTTCTATATACCCTCTTAACTTAGGCTTTTCAATTATTATTAAAGAATCAATATTACCAACACTAAATTGCATCTCACACATTTTTTTATAAACATCTTCTAGTAAGATAAGAGAGCTTATACCCTTATATTTGGGATCATTATCAGGAAATAAACTCCCCAAATCATTTAGGGCTAATGCACCAATAATAGCCTCACAAATCGCATGTACAAGTACATCAGCATCTGAGTGTCCTTGTAATCCTTTATGATATTCAATCTTTACCCCACCTAATATTAACTCTTCATTTTCAACTAATTTATGGATATCTGTTGACTGTCCAATTCTAATCAATATAATCACCTTCTTCTTTAATTATTATATCATATATATGATATTATATATAAAAGGAGTTTACACATGATAGATACATCAACAATTAAAAAATTAGATTTACAATTATCAGATATAGTCATAGAAATACTTACGACACTTCATAAAAATAATCATGAAGCTTATATTGTTGGTGGTTTTATTAGAAATTTTTTTCTTAAAACTAATATAGTAACTGACTATGATTTAGCAACTTCAGCAACCCCAGATGAAATAATTGATTTATTTAAGGAATATGTAGTTGATACAAGAGGCATCAAATATGGAGTAATTCAACTTAAAAGAAATGATGAAATTATCGATATTGCTACATTTAGAAAAGAAGAATACTGTGATAATTCAAGATACAATGTTAATATTACCTTTACAAAAAGTGTACAAGAAGACTCACTTAGAAGAGATTTCACAATTAATGCAATATACTATAGTCCCTATCATAAAATAAAAGACTTTTATAATGGATTAGATGATTTAAACCATAAACTAATAAAAACCATTAAAGATCCCTATATTAGCTTTAAAGAAGACCCCTTAAGAATAATTAGAGCATTAAAGTTAAAACTACAATATGATCTTATAATTGATCATTTTACTCTTTTAGCAATGCAACATCTTAAACATCTAATCTCTAATCTTTCAAAAAATGTTGTTACTAATAATTTTATTAGTTGTCTTAAATCTTCAAAATCAATTGATGATTTAACAATTACATTCGATATATTTAGTTCACTATTTATATTACATGAGCAACATGTAATCGATGATATCATCAAAATAATAGCCAGTTCAAAATTAAATAATGATAACTCAAATTATGTAATTCTTATAGCACATCTTGCTAATAAATCATTTGATCAAACCAAATTCCTTAATTTCTTTTCTTTTTCAAAAATTGACAAAGAAGATATCAAGATGATTATTGAAAATCATCAAATTGATTTAGCTGATAGTAAAAACAAAGATATGTTTTTAAGAAAATATCCAGAAATAAGATCATTTAATCAAATCACTTTATATCAAAGTTTATTTAATAAAGATATACACAAATAATATAAGAAATTACCTAAACCACTTGAAAGAGTAATATAAATGAGGATATTAGTTTTATTACTTAATTTAATGAAATTTTTTAATAGTTTAAAACAAATAAGATTTCAATAAAAAACATCTTATAAAAATTTATAAGATGTTTAAATTAGTAAATAATCAAATATTTATTTATCCTCTTGATCTTCACAAGTATTAGATTCTACGCAATCCTCAATAGACTCTATAGACTCTTCAGTAGTCTCTAATGTAGAGTCTAAAGAATTATCTACATCATTAATTGTAGTTTCATTCTCTAAATCTATCTCATCATTATCGTTTTCTTCCTTGTCTTCATTATTTTTTGAATAAGATCTATTTGAATAATTTCCTGTAACTTCTCTTGGAAGAACTTCTTCTTCCTTTTTATTTGCTTCTTCTCTTTGAAGTTTAAGTTCAGCTGCACGAGCTTTAATAAGTTTAGTTGTTTCTCTTTCAAATTTAGAACCTGTTCCTGCCGGTATTAATTTACCAACAATTACATTTTCTTTTAAACCCTTCAGATTATCAACTTTACCACGAATTGCTGCTTCAGTAAGCACCTTTGTTGTTTCTTGGAATGACGCTGCTGATAAGAATGAATCAGTTTCAACAGAAGCCTTAGAAATTCCAAGCAGTGTCGGACCAAACTTAGCTGGTCTTTTTCCACTGATTAGTGTTTTAGCATTAATTTCAGTCATTCTTTGAATACTTAAAGTTTGACCAACACTAAGACCAGTGTCACCACCATCTAAAATTACAATTTTCTTAAGCATTTGACGAATCATTACTTCAATATGCTTATCTGAAATATCAATACCTTGAGATGCATAAACTTTCTTAACTTCTTTAAGAATATATTTTTGAACTTCAATAACACCAGCAACTTCTAATAACTCCTTAGGATCAACTTGACCCTCAGTAAGTTTATCACCAGCATTAACCTTAGTACCAACTTTCATCCAAGAACGAATGTTTTGATTAAGTTCACACTTATGTTCAATACTTTCAGTCTTATTAGTTACTGTAACAATTGTTCCAGTTCCATCATCTGCTGGTTGGATATTAGTAATTTCTCCATCAATTTTTAATAGCACAGAAGCATGTTTTGGTTTACGAGCTTCAAATAATTCTTCAACACGAGGAAGACCTTGAGTAATATCTCCATCATTACCAGAGGCAACCCCTCCTGTATGGAATGTTCTCATTGTAAGCTGTGTACCTGGCTCTCCAATTGACTGAGCAGCCATGATTCCCACTGCCTCACCAGATTCAACTTCTTTACCAGTAGCCATATTCCTTCCATAACATTTTCTACAAACACCAGTTGTACTAGCACAAGTAAAGGCATTACGAATATAGGCTTTTTTTACATTTGCTTCAACAACTTTTAAAGCAAGAATTTCATCAATAAATTGACCCTCTTCTACAATTATTTCTTTTGTCTTTGGATGTCTAATTTCTTCTTTAGCAAAACGACCAATTAAACGATCTTCAAGATTTTCAATAATAGAGTTATTTTTACGATCAACTATATTTTCAATTAAATATCCACGAGTAGTACCACAATCATCGTCATTGACAATTACATCTTGAGCAACATCAACTAAACGACGAGTAAGATATCCAGATTCAGCTGTTTTTAAAGCTGTATCTGTAAGACCTTTTCTAACACCATGGGTAGATAAGAAGAATTCCGATACATTAAGACCCTCACGGAAACAAGAGTAAATAGGAACCTCAATAATTGAAGGTTGATATTCTTGTTTAGACTTAGACTGTGTTGGTCTTGCCATTAATCCACGCATCCCAGCAAGCTGAGTAAAGTGCGAAGCATTACCACGAGCACCAGATACCGCCATCATATTAATTGGATTCATTCTAGGAAGTGATTCCATTACCTTACGACCAATTTCATCTTTTATATCAGCCCAAAGTTTTGAGAAATGTCTTTCCCATTCTGCAGGAGTAAGTTTACCCTTACGTAATAAACCTTGAAGAACTTCTGATTTTTCCTTACCTGCATCAACGAACTTCTGTTTATCAGGAGCAACATTAATATCAGATAGTGATACCGTCATACCTGCAACAGTAGAGTATTCAAATCCCATATCCTTGATACTATCTAAAATATCACTTGAACCTTCTGTTCGATAACGTTTAAATACTTCAGCAATTACATTACTTAAGTCTTTCTTCTTAAACTCAGCAGAAAGCTTTCTTGTAAGAAGTATTTTCTTAATATCTGTACCCATTGGTAAGAAATCATCAATAGGTGTATTTTCTAATCTTTCTTTACTTACAGAATTTATGTAAGGGAAATCTTTTGGAAAGATATCATTAAATATTAATTTACCTACTGTAGTAATTAAATAAGAACTGTTTTGTTCATCTGTAAAATCTAATTTCTTCAATGATTTACCAGGAATAGCAATTCTAGTATGTAAATGCACAAGTTTATTCTCATAAGCCATTAATACTTCATTTATGTTCTTAAAGATATGTCCTTCATTATCTCCAAAGCGACGCCATTTTTTTGCAGCCTCATTATCACCTAGTGCTTCAATTACATCAGCCTTTGCATAAAATTCAGCAGCAGATTCTTCCATATTCAAATAGAAGTTACCAAGCACCATATCTTGAGATGGTGTAACGATTGGCTTACCATCTTTTGGACCCAAGATATTATTAGAACCTAACATTAAAATTTCAGCCTCAGCACGAGCTTCTTCACTAAGCGGTAAATGCACCGCCATTTGGTCTCCATCAAAGTCAGCATTAAATGCTGTACATACAAGTGGATGAAGACGAATAGCACGACCCTCAACTAATTTTGGTTTAAATGCTTGAATTCCTAAACGGTGAAGTGTTGGAGCACGGTTAAGGAAGATTGGATGATCTTCAATTACCTTTTCAACAACATCCCAAGCATTAGCATCCTGACGATCAATTAATTTTTCAGCCGTCTTCTGATTTGTAACAATACCTTGATTTACAATTTCATTAACAACAAATGGTTTAAATAATTGAATAGCCATTTCTCGTGGAATACCACATTGATCCATTCTTAAATCTGGACCAACCGCTATAACTGAACGACCAGAGAAGTCAACACGCTTACCAAGTAAGTTTTGACGGAAACGCCCCTGTTTACCCTTTAAGCTATGAGATAAAGATTTTAAAGCTCTACCACCTGCTCCTGTAACCGCCTTTGAACGACGACCATTATCAATAAGAGCATCTACTGCCTCTTGCAACATTCTCTTCTCATTTTGAACGATGATTGCTGGTGTTCCAAGCTCCAATAATTTCTTTAAACGATTGTTTCTTGTAATAACACGACGATATAGATCATTAAGATCACTAGTAGCAAATCGCCCTCCATCAAGCTGTAACATTGGTCTTAAATCAGGCGGAATAACTGGAAGAACACTTAGAACCATCCATTCAGGTTTATTAGTAGAATTTAAGAAAGCATTAATCGTTTCTAATCTTTTGATTAATTTCTTTCTTTTCTCACCAGTTGCCCCATCTAAGCTCTCTATGATCTCAGCATGTTCTTTTTCTAAATCAACTTCTTTTAGTAATGTTGAAACAGCTTCAGCACCAGTTTGAGCCTTAAAACTTCCACTACCAAATTCAGCAAGATTCTCGCGATAATCTTTTTCAGAAATAACTTGTTTATATTCAAGTTGTGTAGCACCTGGATCAATTACAACCCAAGATACAAAGTACACAACTTCCTCTAAATGTTTTGGAGTTATATTTAATAGTAAACTCATCCTCGATGGAATACCTCTTAAATACCATATATGAGCAACAGGAGCAGCAAGATCAATATGCCCCATCCTCTCTCTTCTAACAGAAGACTTTGTGATTTCAACCCCACAACGATCACAAACAATTCCTTTATAACTTACTTTTTTATACTTACCACAATAACATTCCCAGTCTTTTGAAGGACCAAAGATTTTCTCACAAAACAAGCCATCACGCTCAGGTTTTTGTGATCGATAGTTAATTGTTTCAGGCTTTTTAACTTCTCCAAAAGACCATTCACGAATACGCTCTGGCGATGCTAGTCCGACCTTTATTGCTGCTGATTGATTTATACTATTCATCTTGCATCCTCCTTACTGTACTTCTTCATCAAAGCCAACTTCCGCTGCCTCTGGAAGATCTTTTTCTTCTTTTATTGTTAACCCTTCAGTATCTCTCATCATTTCACTAAGATTACTATCTACATAGTCATCTTGAGTGATCTTTTTAAGTTCAACCTCTTCACCATCAGCACTTAATGCCTTAACATCAATTGCTAATGCTTGAAGTTCATGTTTTAATACTCTAAATGATTCTGGAATTCCAGGTTCTGGAACAGGTTTCCCCTTAATAATTGCCTCATATGTTCTTGTACGACCAACGATATCATCCGATTTTACTGTTAAGATTTCTTGTAAAGTATGTGCTGCTCCATAAGCCTCAAGCGCCCAAACTTCCATCTCACCAAAACGTTGTCCACCATTTTGAGCCTTACCACCTAGTGGTTGTTGCGTAACTAAGCTGTATGGACCAGTTGCACGAGCATGTAGTTTGTCATCAACCATGTGTGCAAGCTTAATCATATACATAAGACCAACTGAAATACGCTCATCATAAACTTCTCCAGTTCTTCCATCATACAATGTTTGCTTACCATCAGGTGTACACTCTGCTTCTTCCATTATCGACTTTAATTCTTCATTACTAATACCATCAAAAACCGGTGTAGCAAACTTAACTCCAAGTTTTTTAGCTGCAAAACCTAAGTGTATTTCAAGTACTTGTCCAATATTCATCCGTGATGGAACACCAAATGGGTTAAGCATGATATCAACAGGAGTACCATCTGGAAGGTATGGCATATCTTCCATAGGGAGAATTTTTGAAATTACCCCTTTATTTCCATGACGACCAGCCATCTTATCACCCTCAGAAATCTTACGTTTTTGAACAATATAAACCTTAACTACTTCATTAACTCCAGGTGATAAATCATGCCCTTCACTTCTTTTAAATACTCTAACTGAGTGAATAATCCCAGCTCCACCATGAGGAACTTTAAGCGAATTATCACGAACTTCTCTAGACTTCTCACCAAAAATTGCCAACAACAGTTTTTCCTCAGGAGAAACTTCAGTTTGACCCTTAGGAGTAACCTTACCAACTAAGATATCTCCTTCTTTTACCTCAGCACCAATTCTTACAATTCCGCGCTCATTTAAATGACGACAAGAATTTTCAGATACATTTGGAATATCCCTAGTAATCTCTTCTGGACCAAGCTTTGTATCACGAACTTCAATATCATACTCTTCGATATGAATCGAAGTATATACATCTTCTTTAACCATTCTCTCAGACATGATAATAGCATCTTCATAGTTGTAACCATGCCATGTCATAAAGGCGATTGTAACATTTTGACCAAGAGCAAGCTCTCCATTTTGCATTGATGGACCATCAGCAAGAATCATACCACGCTTTACTTGATCGCCATTTTTAACAATTGGATGTTGGTTAATACAAGTACCAGCATTTGATCTTTTAAATTTATCAAGTTGATATTCTTTATCACCATTATCACCACTAACAATAATCTTATTAGCATCACAATAGGTAACCATTCCATCCTCACTTGCAACAATTCCAGATCCAGAATCTAAAGCAATACTATGCTCAATGCCAGTACCAACATATGGAGAATCTGGACGAAGCAAAGGAACCGCTTGACGTTGCATGTTTGCTCCCATTAATGCACGAGAAGCATCATCATTTTCTAAGAAAGGAATACATGCAGTAGCAACTGATACAATTTGTTTTGGTGAAATATCCGCTAATTCAACATCAGCAACATCAGCTAGAATAGTTTCTCCAGCCTTTCTTGCTACTACCTGTCCCTTAGGAAGTTTTCCATCAATAACCTCATTAGCCTGGGCAATTACATAATCTCTCTCTTCATCAGCAGAAAGATAAATCGCTTCAGTACTAACTTTACCATTCTTTTCAACCTTACGATAAGGAGTTTGAATAAATCCATATTCATCAATCCTTGCATAAGTTGTTAAATTTGAAATCAAACCAATGTTTGGACCCTCAGGAGTCTCAATTGGACAAATACGACCATAATGCGAGTTATGAACATCACGCACTTCAAAACCAGCACGCTCTCTTGTAAGACCACCTGGACCAAGTGCTGAAATACGACGTTTATTAGTAAGTTCAGCCAATGGATTTTGTTGATCCATAAACTGTGATAATTGTGAACTTGAAAAGAATTCTTTTATTGCAGCTGTTAAAGGTCTAATATTAGTTAATTTCTTAGCAGTAACTTCTGCAATATCAGAAATTGACATTCTCTCTTTTACAACTCTTTCCATTCTTGCAAGACCAACTCTAAATTGATTTTGAATAAGTTCACCAACTGTACGAATACGACGATTACCAAGTTGGTCAATATCATCAACATTACCAATTGAGTCAATCATATTTAATTGATAACTATAGAAAGCTAACATATCAGAAATTGTAATAGAACGACTTTTATTTAGTGGATCACAAGCCAAAGCCTTAACAATATAATCAGGATCTTGAACAGATGCAAGCTTAACACACTGAACTGCAGATCCTACAAGATATACAGCAATCTTTTGATCATTCTTTACTAAACTTTCAATCTTATCTTTATTTTTAATTGTTAAAGACATTAGTTTCTCATCAGGATGATATCTATCAACAAGTAAATCATCATCTTTTAAACATAAATCATGATCATCCTCTGTAATTCTACCAATTACATAAAGACGCTCACCATAATTCAATACCGCTTTAACATTTGTTTTATTAAGCATAACCTTTTGAGCTATGATTTCACTATATACTCGAATTTCACTAAACTCTTTAGCAATTTTATCAATTTCAGCCTTAGTTAAAACTAAACCTTTATCAAAGTTATTTGACTTACCTTCAAGATCAGTAGCTAAAATTCTACCCTCAAGATAATCAAAATCATCACTTGAAACACTTACAATTCCAGGATGTGAGAATTTGTAGTTAAAAGGCATTGCCTTCATATAACCACCCCTTGCAAGCTCTTGTTTGACAAGATTTCTCTCATCACGAGTAAGCAAGGTTTTCTTTTTCTTAACTACTGTCTTACCACTAGCATCCTTAATATCTTCCATCAATAAAGAAGTCTCTAAACGCTCAGTAATACTTAATTTCTTACCAAGTTTATATCGACCAGCCTTAGTTAAATCATAGCGACGATAGTCAAAAAACTTACCATTTGTAAGTGAAATTGAACCATCAACAGTTGGAACTTCATCAGATCTTTGGTTTTCATACAACGTTAAAAGAGCCTCTTGAGTAGTAACAACCTTATCTGCAGCCAATGTATTTTGAAGTTCTTCATAATTACCAAAAATTGCAGAATAAAGAAGTAAATAACTATTCAAAAATTCCTTTTCTTCACCCTCAACAATTAAATCTTCATTAACATCAAAATTGAGCGCTTTTAAAAATTGCTTCATCGGTTTATGATCAAAAGCATTTTCGCCCTTTTGAATCTCTAAACTTAAACCAACAGCTTTATATAATATAGTAGAAAGAATTTTACGCTTGCGGTCAACAGAAAGATGTAAAATACGACCAAGAGCCGCCTTTTTACCATCAGACTTTAATTCCAACCAAGTACCACGACTTGGAATTAACTCTGATTTAAAAACATCCTTACCAGTTTTATCCTCAGTAGAAATATCAAAATACGCCCCTGGAGATCTTATAATTTGAGAAACAATAACGCGCTCTGCGCCATTAATAATAAAGGTACCATTCTCAGTCATTAAAGGAAAATCACCTAAAAAGATATCATCTCTTTTAGTGATGATCTCACCAGTTTCAGGATCAACCATTTCAAGTCTCATCTTCCCCTTAATAGGAGCAGCATAGTTTGTTTCTCTATATTTGCTCTCATTAACTGAAAATTTAGGTTCACCAAATTCGTACCCTTCAAAACTTAAATGCATATTACCACTATAGTTACTAATTGGATATACATCATCAAATACCTCTTTGATCCCCACATTCTTCAACCAATCAAATGAGTCAGTTTGTATCTCAACTAAATCAGGAAGTTTTAACTCCCCACTCGCCTTAGAATAATCTCTTCGAGTAGCGTTATTCCCCAAATCAATTACACGATATGTTTCTTTTTTTGCCATCTTCGCCATCCTTTCGAATACTTTTTATAAAGTCCAATAGGGTGCATTAAACCCTTACTAAATTAGACTTTTATGCAATTTACTATATTATCATAATTAAATCAATATGTCAACCTATTTTTTTAGACCTCAAAACCCAAAACCCCTTGTCTCTATTTATAAGTTCACAATTAGAAAATATTTCAATTAACTTATTTTTTGCACTTTGTGCCCCATGTGATTTTCTAATAACAATCCACAGATATCCACCAGTTTCTAAATATTTATAACTATCTTCAAATAGCTGATATATAACAGCCTTACCAGCTCTTATTGGAGGATTACAAATTATCGATGAGAAAGTACCATCAATATTTGAGAAACCCGAAGATAAAATATATTCAATATTAACATTATTTTTATCTGCATTTATTTTAGATAAATCGATACAACGAGAATTTGTATCAACACCAATTATATTAGATGAGCCAAACAAACTCTTAAGCACAATACCAATAACCCCATAACCACAACCAAGATCTAATACCCTTGATCCAATAGGGAGCTTACAAACACTATCTAATAAGACAATAGACCCCAAATCAACCTCATCTTTACTAAATACCCCATTATCAGTTATAAAGCTATAACAAACGCCCAAAAACCGGAAAGAAATTTCTCTCCGGTTTTGTTTAAGATTGCGATTGTCCGTAAAATAATGACTCATCTGCATCCTTCTTTCTTTTGGGTGTTTTTTTTAAAAAACTATTTAACTTCTACTGTAGCTCCAGCATCCATTAATTTTTTCTTAACTTCTTCAGCTTCTTCAGGTGAGATAGCTTCTTTGATTGGGCTAGGTGCACCATCAACTAATTTCTTAGCGTCAACAAGACCAAGTCCAGTGATTTCACGAACAGCCTTGATAACTCCAACTTTACTATCACCAGGAGCTGTAAGAATTACACTTACTTCTGATGGACCAGCTGCTGCATCATCAGACGCTGCTGCTGCAACTGCTACTGGAGCCGCTGCTGTTACATTAAATTTTTCTTCGATTGCTTTTACTAATTCATTTAGCTCAAGGATTGTAGCACCCTCTAAATAAGCTAAGATATCATCATGTGATAATTTTGCCATTTTATTGTCCTCCTATATGGTCTATTCAGCTGACTTTTCAGCTTCTTCTTTTACTGCTTCTTTAGCTTCTGCTTTTGCTTCAGCCTTTACTTCTTCTTTTGCTTCTTCTTTAGTTTCAGCTTTTACTTCTTCTTTAGCTTCAACTTTAGCTTCTGCCTTCACTTCTTCTTTTGCTTCAACCTTTGTCTCAGCTTTTTCTTCCTTAACTGCTACCTCACCATTATCTTTAGCATCGCTAACTGCTTTTACAGCACAAGCAAATGATCTAACAGGCGATTGTAAACAACTAAGTAACATAGAAAGTAATCCTTCTCTGCTTGGTAAGCTTGATAGTTCTTTAAGTGTATCGATTCCAACAATTTTGCCTTCAACGACACCACTTTTTAAAACTAAAGCCTTATGAGTTTTTGCGAATTTAGCAAGAACTCTACTTGGTGCAACTGCATCATCACTAAATGCGATGGCATTTGGACCTGTTAATTGTTCAGTAAGTTCTGTATATCCAGCAGCCTCAACAGCACGAGATGACATTGAATTCTTATAAACTTTAAGTTCAATATTCTCTGCACGTAGTTGACGTCTAAGATCAGAAACCTCTGCAACACTTAACCCACGATACTCGACGATAACCGATGAAGCACTCTTAGTAAACTTATCTTGAATTTCACTAACAAGGCTTTTCTTGGCATCTAATACCGCTTCTCTCATTGCAACACCTCCATCTTCTTTTAACAATATACTCACTTATAAAGAAAACCTGCACTTGACAGTACAGGTTAAAATACAAACTTTGTTTGATCTTACCTCGGCAACATTATTAAGCTTACGCCGTTACTGTCTATGGTATATTGATAACTATTAAAGTATACAACATATATAATAATTGTCAATAACTTTTTTAAGATATTAATTGACAATTATCAATTAGACAAAACACAAGAGGTATCTTTTGTTTATGCTAGATTATCTAATCCTTTTACAAAATCTAAAAATTCTTCTGATGAGCCAATGTGATCTGCTTCAGCTTCTTCATCCTCATCTCTACTAATTAGATGATCATTTACTAAATAAACAGAAGCACCAAGTTTTTTAACACTCATATCATCTTTTGCATCATTTCCAACCATCAAACACTCGCTAAAATCAACATCATACTTTTCACCTAGCTCCGCATAATACATTACATCAGGCTTACAGAAGCCATAATCTTCAAATGTAGTGAAAGTATCAAATGCATCAATATCAACTCCACTCCACTTAAGTCTTGACTCAGTTGCAATTTTTGGAAATATCGGATTAGTAGCACAAATTAATCTATAACCCTTATCTTTTAAAATCTTAACAGCATCGATCATATTTTTATTTTTTGAACATATATTTTCAATCTTTTGAAAATTGTTTGAGTAAAATGTTTTTAAAACCTCAAGTAAATCCGACTCTTTAAAAGCTGTCGATTTTTCAAAAGTTTCCCAAAAAACTCTTTCATTTGTTTTCTTTCCATCATTTACTAACATTTTACTTGTACCTAACATCACACCTTTAATAATTTCATCACCGTCAAGGCCTGTTTTATTAAGATACAACCTTAGCTCTCCAAAGTAATTCTTAATAAATTCATCTAAATCCATTGGTAATAAAGTACCATCCAAGTCAAATAGAACTGTATTCATAGTTTTATTGTATGATTTATAAATTAAAACCACACTCTCCCTTCTCTAATATTTAAACACATTTATCGGTTAATAATCAATTTAAAATAAAAATTTAATAAAACTTTCATTTTTTTACTAATTTGTTTTGCTTGCTAATTCCCAAAGATAGAAACTTGCAACTGTTCCATATGGCGAATATAGCTCTTTATAGTATTCAAAATCTTTTTTACTAACACTATCTAAACCATACAGTAAACATATTCCTTTTCTTATACCATAGTCATTATAACTTAATATATCTTCCCTTAAACAAGTGAATATCAACAACATTTCTGCAGTCCATATCCCTACACCTTTACATTTAGTTAAGACCTCAATAAACTTATCAGTAGGTAAATTCTTTAAATCATCTAAATCAATTTCCTTATTTATTATAAGATCACTAAATTCTAAAATATAATTAGCTTTACGATTTGAAATCCCCAGCTCTTTAAATTCATCAATTGATAAATTTATTATATTTTCAACTGTTATATCATTTACTTTATCAATTAATCTTTTAATAATAGTATCCTTTGCTTGAAGTGATATTTGTTGACTTATGATGTTATAAATAAAATTAAAATAGAAATCTTTAAAAACTTCTCTTTTAATAAATCCATATTGATTTATTAAATTTTTCATTTTTTCATCACATAAACATAGATGATTTAACTCTTTTTCACCATACTTAAAATACTCTTTAGACATTAAATCTAAAATGTAAAATGTCTCCATCTTTTACAATGTAATCTTTACCCTCTAAACGAAGCTTACCAGCCTCTTTTAATTTGCTTTCACTTTGATACTGCATCATATTTTCATAGCTATATGTCTCAGCTCTAATAAATCCTTTTTGAAAATCAGTATGAATAATACCAGCACACTCAGGAGCACTCATACCATCATGGAATGTCCAAGCTCTTACCTCTACTTCACCTACTGTAAAGTAAGTCTTAAGTCCTAAAATATGGTAGGCAGTCTTAATTACAAGATCTAATCCACTCTGTTTAATTCCTAAATCATTTAGAAATTCTTCTTTCTCACTTTGATCTAACATTGATAATTCTTCTTCAATTCTTGCACAAATTGCAATAACATCATTATTCTCATTCTTTGCATACTCACAAACCCTATTGTAATACTGATTACAACTAGGATCTGAAATTTCTTCTTCAGACATATTCGCAACATATATCATCGGTTTAGCAGTTAAAAGTTGAAATCCATTTATAATCACTTTTTCCTCTTTTGTAAGATCAAGTGATCTTGCCGGTTTACCCTCTTTTAAAACTTCAACCAGCCTTTCAATAAGCTTCAATTCAAAAATTGCTTCCTTATCATTTTGTTTAACTTTTCTTTGTAGTTTCGAAACTCTATTTTCCATACTGTTCAAATCAGCTAAAGCCAGCTCTAAGTTAATTATTTCAATATCTCTTATTGGATCTACTTCACCTTCAACATGGGTAATATTAGGATCATCAAAACATCTAACTACATGGCATATAGCATCAACAAGACGAATATGCGAAAGAAATTGATTCCCTAAACCCTCTCCTTTTGAGGCTCCTTTTACTAGCCCTGCAATATCAGTAAATTCAAAAGTTGTATAAACTGTCTTTTTAGGCTTAACAATTTTAACTAAGTTATCAACCCTGATATCTTTTACCTCAACAACCCCAACATTGGGATTTATTGTAGCAAATGGATAATTTGCTGCTTCAACTTGACTCTGTGTAATAGCATTAAATAAAGTTGACTTTCCAACATTGGGTAAACCAACAATTCCAGCTGTTAATGACATCTATTCTTCCTCCGCTCTTTCAATTATCTTTTTCATTTTTCTTTCAAATTCACTACGAGAAAACATCGCATTACTACCACAACCTAAACACTTAATTTTAATATCAGCACCCATTCTAATAATCTTCCAATGTTTTGAAAGTCTACATGGATGTTCCTTTTTCATTTGAACAATATCATTTAATCCATATTCCATAACTACCTCTTCCTATAAGCCTTAAGCGTATTCTTAATCAGCATCGCAATAGTCATTGGTCCAACACCTCGAGGAACTGGTGTAATAAGCAATACTTTATCAATAACATCATCAAAATCTACATCACCTACAAGCTTATTATCACTACCTCTATTTATTCCAACATCAATTACCACTGCATTATCTTTAAGATACTCTTTATTAATGAATTTACTTTTACCCATTGCTACAACTAAGATATCAGCTCTTTTACAAACTTCTTTTAAATCTTTAGTTTTAGAATGACACATTGTAACTGTTGCATCCCTATTTAATAAAAGCTGAGCAACACTCTTACCAACAAGAGCACTTCTTCCAATCACTACAACTTCTTTTCCACTTAAAGAAATATTGCTGTCATCTAATAATTCAATTATACCCAAAGGAGTACAAGGAACAAAACCGTCTTCACCTAAGAGTAGTTTACCCATATTTATTGGATGAAGACCATCAACATCCTTTTGATAATTGATTTCACTTATAATTCTTTTCTCATCTTGACCATTAGGAAGTGGTAATTGCAATAAAATTCCATCAACACCATCATCCGCATTTTTCTCTTTTATAACTGAAATTATTTCATCAGTTGAAGCATTTTCTTCAAGATGAACTAAAGTAGAATTCATCCCCACACTACTACAAGCCTTCTCTTTACCCTTAATATATGATAGGCTTGCTGGATTGTTACCAACAAGAATAACACATAAATTAGGAATCCTTTCTCCACTTTCTCTTATTACATCTATTTCTTCTTTAACACTTGCCTTAATCTTTTTAGAACACTCTAAACCATTAATAATCTTATCCATTTTCTCACCTCTATTATCTTCACTAATCATTTTATAAAAAACACTTAAACTATACATTATTATAGATACTACTAAAATTAAAATTCCATAAACCAAAATCAATACCAATTTATATTCCTTGATACTTACACTATTTAAAAAATTTAAAAATATTAAAGTAAAAATAAATACAATTATGATAAATCCTATTAAACTATTCCTACGATAATTTTTCAAAGCTTCATATCCCTTGAATCCATAATAATAGTTACTGGACCATCATTTACAAGCGACACTTCCATATGGGCTTGAAATACACCCTTAGAAACACTTACCTCTTCTTCTAAGGCTTCATTAAATAGCTCATACAATAACTTTGCCCTCTCTGGCTTTTCAGCCTCAGTAAAGCTTGGACGATTACCCTTTTTAAGATCAGCACTCAAGGTAAACTGTGAGACTGATAAAACTTTATATCCTTTATCAATAAGCGATAAATTCATTTTATCATTTTCATCAGTAAATATCCTTAAATTAAGAATTTTCTTAGCCATTTTCCTTACAGTTTCAACACTATCATCTACCCTAATACCAACAAGTAAAAGCAAGCCCTCACCAATAGATGAGTGGATCTTATTATCAATTTTAACACTAGCTTCTTTAACTCTTTGTACAACTACTCTCATAAAGACATCCAACCTTTCTTTATCATATATAAGATTAACATTTTATACAACAGCCTTCAATACTTTAAAGAATAAAGTGAATACTATATAATAAGTATAAGGAGGAACTTTTATATGAGGGAACCACTAGCATCAAGACTAAGGCCAAAATTACTAGATGACATTATCGGACAAGAGCACTTAGTAGGAAAAGATAAAATTCTAAGAAGATTTATTGAAGAAAATACTTTATGCTCAATTATATTTTATGGGCCATCTGGAACTGGAAAAACAACAATGGCTAAGTGTTTAGCAACAGAACTAAAAATGAGTTATAAAAATTTTAATGCCGTTACTGGAAATAAAAAAGACTTAGATGCCATCTTCTTTGAAGCCAATTTATCAGGACAATTAATTGTCATTATTGATGAAATTCATCGTTTAAATAAAGCAAAACAAGATTTACTTTTACCATATATTGAAAATGGAGAAATTATAATTATCGGAGCAACAACCGCAAATCCATACTTTGCGATTAACCCCGCCATTAGAAGTAGGTGTCAACTACTACAAGTTAAAAAACTTGAAAGTACAGATATTATTAAAGCCATTAATAATGCCTTAAAAAATCCTGATGGATTAAAAGATATCGCCATTGAAGATCAAGCTGCAAAACTAATAGCAAACAACAGCAATGGAGATATAAGATTTGCCCTCAACCTTTTAGAAATCTGTAGTTTAACTCAAAAAGATATCACTTTAGAGAATGTATTAGAATATTCCAAATATCCAAATGCCACCTACTTTAAAGATGATGATGGCTACTATGATATCCTTAGTGCCTTTCAAAAATCAATTAGAGGAAGTGATGTTGATGCTGCCCTTTACTACTTAGCACAACTAATAATAGCTGAAGACTTAGAATCGATTGAAAGAAGACTTCTAGTAATCGCCTATGAAGATATTGGTCTTGCGAATCCGGCATGTGTATCAAGATGCCATCAAGCACTAGAAACAGCTAAAAAAGTTGGTTTTCCAGAAGCGAAAATTCCGCTTAGTACTGCTGTAATTGACTTAGCACTATCACCAAAGAGTAAATCAGCATACGAGGCTATAAGTAGTGCCATAAAAGAAGCAAGCAGCACTCCCTATGAAATACCAGAATATTTAAAACTAACTCCTGTAACATTAAAAGATGATGAGAAATATGACTATAATAATAGTAAGATTTGGCATCTTATACAGTATTTACCAGAGCAAATAAAAAATAAAACTTTTTATCACCCAGCAAACAACCGCTATGAAGCATTGCTAAAGGAAAACTTAAAAAAATTAAGACAAACAAAAAGATCATCCGATATTAAAAAGTTAAACAAACAGCACTAACGGCTGCTAACTTTGACATTTATCTTTATTTTAGATAAAATATACTAGTGCCAATTATTGGAGGATTTATGAAAAATTTAAAAATATTACTGAGCGTTTGCTTATTAGCACAACTATTCACTATAAGCAATCACAAGTTTGTACAAGATGTCCAAGCAGAAAACATTCAAAAAGAAATTACAATTCAAGTTAACAATAAAGAACACTTCAAAATAATTAAACAAAGAGCAATTTCTGATTATATTAATGAAAATGAAATATCAATAGATGATATTGATATTGAAAATTCCGTAATGCACGTTGATGCCCTTGATGTATCAAGTGTATCAAGCAGATACATTAACTTACTTATCGATCTTAAAAGAAATGAAAATCAAAAAGTAGTAGCTCACCAAACAATTTCAGTTAGCTACTTACTAAATGTTGTTGATACTATTAAACCGGAATTAGAAATGAAATATGATACTTTACAAGTTGAAAAAAATTCAGTATTTAATCCAATGGATGCCATTTTAAATATTAGTGATAACTCACAAGTTGATCTAATGGATCAGGTGGTAGTAAATGGAATAGTTGATACATCACAAATCAGCAACTCAACTATCACATTCAGTGTTCAAGATGGATCTGGTAACACTATAGAAAAAAGTGTATATGTTCAAGTAAAAGATTACAAGAACTATGCAGGAGCATTCTCTAAGAGTGATGAAATCGATGAAATGCTTAAACTAATTAATAATAAAAGAGCACAGTTTAATCTAAGTCCATTAGAGCTTGCTGATGATAATGGACAAATTGCTGCAGCAATAAGAGCACAAGAAGCAAGAGGAAATATATCACACACAAGACCAGATGGATCGCATTACCACAGTTCATTAGAAGAACAGGGTGTATCTTGGAACAACTACCCACTAGAAATACTGACCTATGGTAATTCAACAATTAGTAAGAGTTTAAACTGGTGGCTTAACTCACCAATGCATCGAGCTATTGTCTTAAAAGATGGCTACGATACTATTGCAATCGGAAAATCAGGCACAATGTGGGCTGCTATAGTATATTAAAAAAGGACCTTTAAAGTCCTTTTTTATATTACACGTTATCTTTCTATATTCAGTATTAATAATTATTTAAATAGGGCTTGGCACATTGATACAATAATTGATATTAATATTAATAAGAGAAAATCACCAGTAAATACAGCTCCATCAACAAGTGAAAAAGTAACGTGCAAAACAAAGGCATTAATCACAAGGCTAAATAGTCCAAAGGTAATAAGCGTAAGCGGTAAAGAAATAAGATTTAATATCGGCTTAATAAATTTTGTAACAAGCATTAACACAAGAGCCATTACAAGTTTAACTTCAAGATTAGCAATCGTTACTTCCACAAAAAAGTAATCTATTAAACACACCGCAAGGAAGTTAAACAAATATGTCCCAACGATTGCTAGACCAATAAGTGTTAAACCAAATAAAGGGTATAATAATTTTTTCATTTTTTTTACCAACTTTCTAGGAATATCAATAATTTATTCAATTATACTATCATAGAGAGGAAAAAACAAATGTTCAAAATCGCAATTATCGGATTGCTGTTAGCATCATACATACATGCTGCAGCTAATACATACACCAATAAAACTAAAAAACTATTTTCGATTTGTTCTTCGTGTAATCGTCCTTTAAGATTTTATGACAACATACCAATTCTTAGTTATATCTTATTACACGGTAGATGCCGATATTGTAATGAACCCATAGATTCTTCATCGATTATCTATGAATTAATAACTCCTACTTTGTTTATTCTTCTCTATACATCAAATAAACATTTGATATACTATTTAATACTACTAACACTTTTATATTGTTGTAAAACCGATTTAAATGATTATACAATTCCAGATAGAGTACATTTTATTCTTGCATTACTATTATTAATAACACCGTATAAACCATCCATTTTCTATGCTTTAATTTATAGTCTTCCTTTGTTGTTCTTATCACTTCTTAATAAAGTTGGATTCGGTGATGCAAAACTATTATTTTTTCTAGGATTACTTTTAAAAGAGACAATCATCTTAATCATGTTAATAGCATGTATAAGTGCATTATGCTATACAATAATTAAAAGATGTAAAGTAGTACCCCTTGTACCATTTATCCTTATAGGATATAACATTTCCATTTTCTTTTAAAAAAAGCCTTGACCATAAGAGTCAAGGCTTTTTAAATTACTTCACTGAAACTTTATTGTTGTTAGCAGTTTCTACTGCTTTAAGATAACTTTCGATATCCATTGTAACACTTGTGATTAAATCTTCACCAGTAGGAACATTTTCTTCTGTAGGAACAGCTAAGAAATCAGCAACACTTTTACCAAGTGAGTATTCTTCTAAAGAAGCGATTTGTTCAAACCATTCTTTTTTAATTGGACTAGCTTCACGCATACCATAATCTTCTAACTTTTCTTTTTTAGTTCTTGTATCTTCTGATGCAGTAGCAATACCTTCTAATGTAATAGCAATGCTATTTTGAGCAGTATCGATAGCATTATATACAATTAGACCACTCTCATCAAGAGCAACTACAGCATATGTAGTATTAGCTTGTACACGACCTTCTTTATCAGCATCCGCATCTCTTAAAGACATTGATGTAGATGATCCAAGACCTACTTCACTAGCACCTTCAACTTCAACAGCATTGTTAGCAGCAACTTCAAAAGCAGCTAAATAACCATTAATTTTCATTGTACATCCAGTTAATAAATCAGTATCTGTTGGATAAGCATCTGCATCAACTGCAGTAGCTAAGAATTCTTCAACAGTCTTACCAAGAGCAAATTCTTCTAAGAATGCGATTTGTTCAAACCATTCTTTACCAATTTCACTTGATCCACGCATACCATAATCATCTTTCTTTTCTTTTTTAGTAGGCGTCTTAGCATCACTTTCAGTTAAGATTTTACCAGTAGTATCAAATTTAGCTGAGTTTTGAGCTGTATCAAATGATACATATTTAATAAGATCCCCTTCTAATACAACAGTTGCAAAAGTTGTGTTAACTTGTGCACTACCCTCTTTATCAGCTGCAGCATCTGAAACCTTAAAAGATGTAACAGAACCAACACCAACTGATACCTTTCCTTCTGTCACTACAGGAGTTTCTGTAGGAGCAGGTGTTTGTGTTTCAACAGGCTTTTTAGTTGAACATCCAACAAGTGTTAAAGCCAATAAAGCAATTAAAATTTTCTTCATTTTTCTTTCCTCCTTCATACATTATAAATAAATTTAAAACCAAAATCAACACATATGTTAAAATATTGATTTGTGAAAATTGGCGGTTTTTCACAAGAATAAATTATCATATTTAAACATAAAAAAATGCCTTCTTAAAAGACATTATTTTTATTTTTTAAAATTAGATCATTATGGCAACTCAGTTACCTCAACACTTATTTCATCGTCCTCAGGTAAGTCCGTTATTTCAATCTTTAATTCATCTTCTACTTCTGCAGTTTCAGTAACCTCTGGAGTTTCTGTGATTTCAGGACTCTCACTTATTTCTGTTGGTTTTTTTGACGAACAGCCAATAAGGCTTAACAGTAATAATAACAATAGTATTTTTTTCATAGACTACCTCCCTTTTTTATATTATATTTTTCAATTAGGCTTTTAGTCAAGCTATTTAATAAAAATTAAAACCAACCAATGCACGAGTATACACGGTTGGTTATTAATTGTTAATACAATATGTTTGTATTAGTTACTAGCTGCAGGTGTTTCAGTTACTACAGGAGTTTCTGTCACAACTGGTGTTTCAGTTACTTCTGGAGTTTCTGTTACAACTGGTGTTTCAGTCACTTCAGGAGTTACAGTGATTTCAGGAGTTTCTTCCACAACTGGTGTTTCAGTTACTACTGGAGTTTCTGTTACTTCTGGAGCTTTATTTGATGAGCATCCAACAAGAGCTAGAGCTAATAAAGCGAATAATATTTTTTTCATTTTTCTTTCCTCCGAAGAACATTATATTATTAATATTTACAGATAGCAATATTTTTTTAAATTATTTTATGTGAAATATCACATACTTTATTTATTCTTTAAAAGTCTTATAGAATTTAAAATTGCTATTAGTGAAACTCCAACATCAGCAAAGATTGCCAACCACATACTAACAAAGCCAAAAGCTCCAAGTACAAGAACGATTACTTTTATCCCAATAGCCCCAACAATATTTTGTTTAATTACAACAAGGGTTTCTTTTGCCTTTTTAATAGCCTTAACAATCTTTGAGATCTTATCATCCATTAAGACAACATCACCAGCCTCAATTGCCGCATCACTGCCACAACCTCCCATTGCAACCCCAACATCAGCAAGCACTAATACCGGCGCATCATTAATGCCATCACCGGCAAATAAAACATTACCATCCTTTTTAATGTTTTCAACAATACTAACCTTATCATGTGGTAGACACCCACTAAATACATCACTTATGCCAACCTTTTTCGCTACATCATCAGCAACCATTTTATGATCTCCTGTGACCATGGTAACTTTATTAATGCCCATATTTCTTAAATCTTTTATATCTTCTTTTACTCGCTCTTTTATTTCATCAACAATTACAACTGTACCAAGATACTGCTTATTTTTTGCAACATAAACTAGTGTTCCTACTTCATTTATATCTAACACTTCAATGCCATTTTGATCCATTAACTTCTTATTACCAACAATAACTTCATCATCACCAATCACAACCTTTAAGCCATAACCGGCAATTTCAGCATTTTCTTTTACTGTTTTCTTATCAATTTCTTTACCATACTCTTTAATTATAGATAACGCAATTGGATGAGTTGAATAACTCTCAGCAATTGCAGCAAGCTTTAGTGTTTCTTGATCACCAATTACTTTAGAAACAACAAACTCTCCTTTTGTTATAGTTCCTGTTTTATCTAATACTACCTGATTTATCTTTGCTAAAGACTCTATTACAGTACTACCCTTTACTAATACTCCATTTTTACTTAAGCCACCAATTCCTGCAAAAAATCCTAAAGGAATGCTTATAACTAAGGCACAAGGACAAGATATAACTAAGAATGTACAAGCTCTTCTAAGAGCTTCTGAAACACTTACATCCGTAAGTAGTGGTAAGGTAATAAATAAACAAAAGGCAATAATTACAACAAATGGAGTATACCATTTTGAAAATTTAGTGATAAACTTCTCACTCTCTGATTTCTTACTACTAGTATTTTCTACTAACTCTAAAATTTTAGATACGGTACTCTCTTGTAAAACTTTTGTAGCTCTAACTTGAAGTAAGCCACTTCTATTTAAAGAACCACTCATTACCTCATCATCTACATCGACTTCTCTCTCAAGTGATTCACCGGTTAAACTTGAGGTATCAAGCGAGCTTGATCCTTTAATTATAATACCATCAACAGCTATCCGCTCCCCAGGCTTTATTATCATAATATCACCCACACAAATATCTTCAGCATTAACCTCTATTTCTTGATCATCTTTTAAGATAAAAGTCTTATCAGGTCTTAAATCCATTAAATCAGCAATTGACTTACGACTTTGCATAATTGCTCTTGATTGAAAATATTCTCCAACTTGATAAAACAACATTACCGCAGCTGCCTCTTTATAATCACCAATATATAAAGCCCCAACAGTTGCGATTGCCATTAAGAAATTCTCATCAAAAAGTTTACCTTTTAAGATATTCTTAATGGCCTTAATTAATACATTTAGCCCAACAACAAGATATGCAATATAACCACTGAGTAAACTAAGTGATCCTTCTAAGAAAATTGATCCTAAAAAGAATATTAAACCAACAAATATTATCATTAGATGTTTGTGGTTATCAAACTCTTCATGATCATCACTATCTATCTCTTCAATTTTTATACTAGGCTCTAACTTCTTTACAAGAGAAAAAACATCCTTATCTTTTACACTACCATCATATCGCATTTTTTTATTAATGAAATCAACCTTAACATTTTTTATGCCATCAAGCTTTCCAAGAGACTCCTCAATCTTAGCAGCACAGTGCGCACAGTCTAATCCATTTAATTTATATTGTTTCATTGTCAATCCTCCATATATGAATACTTGTTCATATATAGTTTATATTATCAGTTCTATTAAGTCAATAAAAAAGAAGAATTATTTTTCTTCTTCATTTTTTTCTTTATCAAAATCAACCTTTTTAAGATTTTCTTTAAACTCTTTCTCAGCTGCATCTAACTTTTCAAGCAGTAAATCCAATTCTTTTTCATTTTTATTAAACATTTTTAACCCCCTTAAATGCATTCTTGTATGTTTTATAACATCTTGGAACAAATAAAGCCACCACTAAACACTCAGCAATCAAATAGGCATACCATACAGCATCAATTCCAAATAAGCGACCCAAGATATAAACAAGTGGTACCAGAAAGACAATCTGTCTTAAAATTGATATTACCATTCCAACTAAAGCATTTCCAAATGATTGAAATACTGTAATTAAGAAGATACATATTCCAAATCCAATAAAGCTTAATGATATTATTCTTAAAACTTCTCTTGTTGATGCCCTTAAACTATCAGAAACACTAAAGAATGAAATTAAGAAATCTGTTTGTAACCAAAATAGTATTGTTCCACAACCCATAATAACAATTACAGAAATTAAATATTTCTTAAGAACACTAGTATATCTTTCTTCATCTTGTGCACCATAATTAAATGATAATATTGGCAGTGATCCCTGATTTAGACCAAATACTGGCATAAATACAAAAGAGCTTAACTTAAAGTAAAGACCTAAAGAAGATACCGCAACTGCTGAGTATGATACTACAACTGCATTTACTGCCATATTTGCAAATGCACCAATGGCATTCATAATAGTAACTGGAAGTCCAATCGCATAAATTTCTTTAATTCTTTCCCACTTTAAATGAAGACCCTTAAATTGAATTTTAACTTCATGTTTACCAATTGTAGACCAAGCAGCAATAAATAACATCCCCATAATTTGACCAGCTACAGTAGCAATCGCTGCCCCCTTTATTCCCATAGCGGGAATAAAGCCAAAACCAAAGATAAAGATTGGATCTAATATAATATTTGAAAGTGCCCCAACTATTAATGAACACATTGGAATAATGGTATTACCCTGAGACTGTAGTAATCTTTCAAAATAAATTCCTAAATATATTCCAAAGCTAAAAGTCATTACAATACTTAAATATGATTTACCCATTTCAATAATGGCAGCATCACTAGTAAATAACTTTAAGAATGGCTCAATGATTAAGAAGCCAAATATACAACATAAGATTGTATGAAAAATTGCCAACAGAAAACCTGTAGATGCCGTTTTATTAGCCTCCTCATGATCATTTTGACCTAAGCGCCTTGCGATGATTGTTGATGTTCCAATCGCACCACCTAGTGCTAAAGATATTAAAATAATTTGCATTGGAAAAACAATGGTCATCGTAAAAACTGCTTCCTCTGAAACTCTTGATATATAAATTGTGTCTACAATATTATACAAAGACTGTATTAACATTGAAAACATTGCCGGAAGACTCATTGACATAAGTAACTTCCCTACCGGCATTGTTGCCATTTTGTTTCTTTTTATTTCTTTCATTTAAATTCTCCTAAAAATTTGTAACTTAGCTTATTATAACAAATCCACATACAAAATAGTACCTTATATAAAAGAAATTATTACATTAGTAAGTGATAATAAAATTAAACCAATTAAACAATAGATATAAATCTTTCTAACTTTATTATCACTAGATTTTAAATTTATTTTTGTTCCAATTGTTCCCCCTAATATTGCAGCAATACAAATACATAAAACTAACATTGGATCAACAATACTAAAAGATCCACTAATTGTTGCCTGTAATAATTTTGATACCTGTGAGAAAAAAATTGTCGTCAAAGAGTAAATAACGGCATCCTTCATTGGTAGTGAGAAAAACAAGCTAAAGATTGCAATATTTATTGGTCCTCCCCCGATTCCTAAAAAAACGGCAACAGAGCCTAAAATGATACCCAACAAAAATGTAACAACACTACTTTTAATTTTAAATGATTTTATTTTTTTCTTTTTAAGAGTATAAATAAGAGTAAGAATTAAAATTGTTGTTAAAAGAGATGATTGAATTAATTTAATATTAGAAAAGTTATTCATAATAGAATTAAAAAAGTATTCACCAATTATACCACCAATAAATGATCCTATTGAAATTAAAATTACTTGTTGAAAATGAATTTTTATTCCTTTTTTAATTTGCTTATATAAAGATACAACACACATCACAAAAACTGCAACCGATGAATAAAGACCAATTTGTGCAGGTGTGTGAAGCCCAACTAGATCAAACATCGGCTTCATAATTACTCCACCACCAAGTCCTGTAATTGATCCTATTGTTGTTGCAAGTATGGCAACAACAGAGTAAATAATATATACCATAATTTTATCCCCTAACATTTATATTATACAATGCATTCTCTATCTCACTGTAGTTTTTATAGATTAATTCATATACAACTTTCTTACCACACACTGCATCATCTACAAAGGTATGCCTTTGTCTTTTACATCCACCATTACATATTCCTTTGAATTTACAGTTGTAACAAATCTTTGGCAAGCTATTTTTCTCTTTCATAAAAGACACAGCCCTTTCACCACTTAATAATTTATCAAGTGATACTTCATTTATATTACCTAGGCAATAATTATCATTTACATAGAAATCACATGGATAAATAGAGCCATCACTCTCAACAACACATTGTAAGGAACAATTCCCACACATCCCGCATCCCATAGGATTTTGATTTCTAAAAAGTAAGATTATATCATCAAATAAATTAATACTTGTATATATACCTTTTTTTAAATCTTGTAACCAAACATTAAATAAATCACTATAAAACTTCTTAAAATCTTTAACACTACAACCACTACTATCTTTATTAATTAATGATAAACAAGCAATATATTGGATATAAGGAAAGTGTTCTTTCTTAAAAAAATTATAAACTTCTAAAACTTGCTCACTCAATGATTTTGTAATAACACATAAAATATTAAAGTTTATTCCATAACGCTCTACAAGTTTTATTTTATTATATACAGTATCAAAAGATCCTGTACCAGTATTATTTAAGAAGCGATTTTTATTATGAGTTTCTCTTATGCCATCAAGAGATATTCCAATTAAGAAATTATTTTCCTTAAAAAATCGACAAAACTCTCGATCAATTAAAATACCATTTGTTTGAAGTGAATAGGATACTAAGATATTACTCTTATTAGCATCAGCATAATTAATAAATTCTTTATAAAACTCAATACCTATTAAAAGTGGTTCACCACCTTGAAAACAGAAGGTTACATTTTTTAAATTTTTAATTAAAAAAACCTCATCTATTAATTTTTCCATAGTAGCAAAACTCATAAACTTTGCATCATTACAACTTTTAATATCTTTGTAAAAGCAATAGGTACAACTACTGTTACAAAGAGATGAAGAAGGCTTAATTAGTACAACTAAATTTTCCATAAACATTTACCCCTCTACATAATTATACAAGAATTTAGAGCAAAATAAGCATTAATTTAAGTACTTTCTTTTGTGAAGTATACTTCACAAATATAAATATCATATTACTTGTATAAAATAATAGTTTTTTGATTTATTTATTTGTGAATTTATGGTAAAATAACACCATGAAAGTGAGGCTATTAAAATGGCAAACAGAATAGTAGTAAATGAAACATCTTACCACGGAAAAGGAGCGATAAATGAAATTTATGGCGAAATTAAAAGACGTGGTTTTAAAAGAGCATTTGTCTGTACAGATGCAGATTTAGTAAAATTTAAAGTTGTAGACAAAGTTACTGATCTCCTTAAAAAAGAGGGCTTTCCATTTGTTGTATTCTCAGATGTAAAACCAAACCCAACAATTAGAAATGTAAAAGATGGAGTAGATGCATTTCATGAATCTAAAGCAGACTGCATAATTTCAGTAGGTGGTGGATCAGCAATGGACACTGCTAAAGCAATCGGTATCATTGCAACTAATCCAGATTTTCAAGATGTTAGAAGTCTTGAAGGTTTCTCACCAACAGAAAATGCTTGTATTCCAACAATCGCAGTATCAACAACTGCTGGAACTGCAGCTGAAGTTACAATTAACTATGTAATAACTGATGAAGAAAAGAAAAGAAAATTTGTATGTGTAGATACTCATGATATTCCCGTAGTAGCAATTGTTGATCCAGATATGACAGCAACTATGCCAAAAGGCTTAACTGCAGCAACCGGAATGGATGCTCTAACCCACGCTATTGAAGGATATATCTCTAAGGGAGCTTGGGAGTATACTGATATGTTTCACATTAAAGCAATTGAATTAATTTCAAGATCACTTCGTGATGCATGTAATAACACTGAAAAAGGTAGAGAAGATATGGCCTTAGCACAATATGTAACAGGAGTTGGCTTCTCAAATTGTGGACTCGGAATTGTTCACTCAATGGCTCATGCTTTAGGTGCCGTATATGATACACCACATGGTGTAGCAAATGCTATCTTGCTACCAACTGTTATGGCATATAATGCTGATGCAACTAAAGATAAATTTAAATATATTGCTAAAGCGATGGGTGTTAAAAATACTTGTTCAATGTCAGAGGAAGAATACCGTAAAGCTGCAGTTGATGCAGTACGTCAATTATCAAGTGATGTTGGAATCCCTGCTGACTTAAAAAATATCGTTAAAGAAAAAGATTTAGACTTCCTTTGTGAATCTGCAGTAAATGATGCATGTGCTGGAAGCAATCCAAAAAATGCAACATTTGATGATATTAAAAAATTATATACTTCTCTATTATAAATATAATTTTAAAAACAACCAAATGGTTGTTTTTTTATTAAATAAAAAAAGTCAATATAACTATCAACTTCTACATTAGATTTTAATCCCTAACATATTAATTATACCATAAAAAAAGTTAAAAAAACAGACTTGTCTTTTAACTTATTTATAGTAAACTTAAAGTATAAAGAAGCACCCATTATAAGTAAATGTAAGGAGGTTATAATTATGAGAGCAATGATGGTGGCAAGATATAAAAACGGTGATAGATAATAGTTTCAAGTATAGTCACATTTTAAAGCAAATTACACAAATATTGGTCTTATTAAAGACATCGATTAAATAATCAAATGTAGTAATGACTTCAAAAATGCGTTAAATAATAATCAAAAAAATATCACTCAAAGGCATTAAATATGAATAAAAAAGTAAAAGGAGCATCGTAATTTGTTGCACCTTTTACTTTTTTTACTTAAAAAGCTCATAAATTGTATTTATTCTATACACATATACACTAAAGCTCTTTTATATAAGTTGCTTTAGTGATATTATATAGATAGATTTATATATTAATAAGGAGGGAGCATTGTGGGAAGAATACAGAAATTTGTTTTAGTTTTTTTACTATTTATGTTAATTTTAATCGCATTTGGAGTAGTAGAAAATATTATGGCATATTACTATACTGACGACTTTGGTCTAAATAGTACAACTCTAAAGTTTGAATTAAATAGTAAAATAACGACAAGAAAGAATAAACTAATATTTGATAAAATAGTTTACCCTGCAACAACAAAACAAATTGTTTCATTTGATAACGATGGAAAAATTGTTTATGTCAAAGAAATATTTGAAAGAGTTAATGAGTTTGATTACAATTCATCGGAAGTTCAGTATGAAATTAGTAATAAGGACTTCTATGAAGGAGCTAAAATTGGAGTAATGCATGAACAAGGGGCTCCAGTTGATTTTGTAGAATTGGATAAAATTAAATATGAAATTGTAAGTATGTATATACCAAAGGCAAGAGATTATGACCAATTCTATTTCGGTATAAATATTGGAGCTAGTAAAAAACTAAGACAAATAAATTATGTTGAATTTGAAACTATAAGAGATCGAAATGTCGCTTATGATTATCTAACTAAAGTAGGTATTAAAGATATTGAGAAAACAAAGGCACCACTCTCTTTTATCGTAACGCAATCATTTGCATTGATGGAAGAAACAGGATTTGTACTGCTTATGGGAGCAATCATTATTATTGCCCTAGCAATTATTGAATATTTAAGAGTAATAAAAAATAAAATTAACTATGAAGCAAAACATGGAATACTTAAAAACTTTTATAGAGTTAATATTTACAATGTTCTTGAAGATATTCTAATGCATGTCTCTCTGATGATAATTTGTATACCTCTTTTCTATTTTTTCTTTAATCCTTTAGAAAAGTCTTTATTTAATATGGGAAGCGAATTAATAATTTTGGTACTTACATCTACATTTATCATTTGTGTAAAATATGTATTCGGTTACATTTTTGCAAAATGGGGGGGGTAAAGCATGAAGAATTTTAAGCATAGACTAAAGGAAGCATCAGTATATTTCCTTGAGAAGCAAGTATTATTCACCATCATGATTATGGTAATTGCCATTCTATTAACTGCATTTTTAGTGTTAGGAGATGCTGTTGGAAGAAACTATCGTAGTATTGGACCTACAAAAAGGTATACAACTGAAAACTCTTTAGTTAAAATAAGATTGTTCTCAAATAGTTATAAAACTACTCAAGAAGAGAAAGATTATATCTTTAATTTTTTCAAAGAAAACGAAGATGTAATCCTTGGAAGCTTTTATGACTTTGCTCCTGATGGACAAAAATTCATTATCAATTATGGTAAATCAAAAGAATTCTATAAAGATACAAGTGATACCATAGTATATAGAGATCGAAACCTTAGAAATACAATTGAGGGAGCAGCATGGAGTAGAGATTACTTTTATCAAATAGATGCTAATACAACTAATACTTACATTAATCAATATAAAGGTTTAGTAGTATATAAAACAATTGATGAGGTAATAGAGATTCTTCAACCACTTCCTTTAAAAGATATTATCAATAGCTTTATCTTTGTAAATGCCGATAAAGAAATAATTGATGAATTCTTATTCATGACGAACTTTTTCTCAAGTGATAATATTACTGATGATTATGTTGTTATTGCTGAGAATATCAACGATAGGATGTACGATAATGTCTTCGGAAACAATTGGTCAATCCTAAAAAGTGAAATTGCAATTGTTACTATAGCATCAATCTTAGGTGTATTTCTAATTTCAGCATTAGTATATTTTACAGCATTAGAAGACATTAGAAAAAATAATATAGACATTACAAATAAAATTGAAAGACATAAGGTATACGATCGAATAATCCTATTAAATATTATTCTAGTATTTATCGCCGTAGTCATAAGTGTTGTTTCCTTAGTAATTGTCTACCCTCAAGTTAATATAATTTATACTTTGTTACTATTGATATTTGATACATGCTTATTATGTATATATCCAGTAATAAAAATAAAAAATAGAGCAAAGGCTCTTATTAAGAAACAAAATCTAAAATTTAGCATATAAATAAAGTGATGGAAAATTTAATTTCCATCACTTTTTAATTTACTTAACTAACCCTTTATCTCTAAGAAATTCTTTAGCTACATCTTCTGGAGTTCGCTCATTCTCATCAACTTCATAATTAAGATTAATCATAGTTTCATTATCTAATAATTTCCCTAACTTATTTATTAACTCTACTACCTCTGGATACTTATTATAAGCTTCTTCTCTTATAAGTGGTATAGCATAATAAGGAAGGAAGAACTTTTTATCATCTTCTAATATTTTTAAATTAAATTTCTTTAAAAGACCATCAGTAGCAAAGGCATCAATAATATCAACTTCATTATTATTAAGAGCAATATATCTACTAGATGAATCAAGGCCTATTTCCTCTTTAAATGATAAGCCATAAACCCTTTTAGCACCAATCATTCCATCTTCACGATTTATAAATTCTAAGGTAGTTCCCGTGATTAAATCACTTGAAACCTTAGCTAAATCAGAAACTGTATTTAAATTATACTTACTTGCAATCTCCTTAGTAGTTGCAAAAGTATAAGTATTATTGAACTTCATTTGTTCTAAAACTTTAATATTAAACTTATCTTCATATTCAACTACAACTCGATCATAGACCTCTTTAGCATCACTTATCGGATCAAGCTTTAAAACATCAGCATAAGCAGTTCCACTATAATCTACATACAAATCAATCTCATTACCCCTAAGAGCCCCAAAGGCCACCTGTGTACCACCAAGATTTAATCGTCTTACAACATTAATATCTGTGTTTTCCTCAATTAACTGTGATAACATCTCTGATAATAGTACTTGTTCTGTAAAGTCTTTACTACCAATTACTATTTGTCTATTACTTGTATCTTCGGCATTAAAATCACGAACAAATGAAAATAATACAATAACACTCATTAAAACAATGAATACTTTTTGAAATACATTTTTAACCTTACTTGTTTTTCTGCTTCCTTTTGGAAGTAGTGCCTTTGGAGTAAGATAGTATTCGACAATTGCACCAAAGTAGTCAATTGTTAATGCTAGAATACAAGCTGGAATTGCTCCTGCTAGAATTTGATTATTATTTACTGTTCTAATACCAGCAAATACTAAATAACCAAGTCCTCCTCCTCCAATAAATGCAGCCATTGTCATAAGACCAACAGCAGTAACTGCTGAAATTCTTACCCCTGCCATAATTACCGGTAGTGCTAGTGGTATTTCTATTTTATATAAAATTTGAAATTTGGTAAGACCAATACCCCTTGCTGCTTCTATTGTTTGCTTATTAATATTTGAAATACCAGTAACTGTATTTTTAATAATCGGCAATAGCGAATAAAGCGTAACCACAACAATTGCTGGAAGATTTCCAATCCCTAAAAGTGGTATTGCAAATCCCAGTAAAGCCATACTTGGTATTGCTTGAATCAAATTAGCAAGACCCATTACTGGCTTTTTAATTTTAGCTAAATAACAAATTAAGATTCCAATAGGAACTCCTACTAAGATTGCACACCCAACTGCTAAAAATGTCAGTTGAATGTGATCTAGTAATAAATCAAAAATTTGATTTTGATTAGCAATCATATACTCAATAAAGTTCATTGTTTTCTCCTTCCTCAAAATACTGTTGAGAAAGTGTATTAATTAAACTACCCTTAGTTAATAAACCCAACAACTTCTTCTTTTCATCTAAAACTGGAATACTTGATAAATTAATACTATCTAGTAACTTTAAGATATCAATAATATGATCTTCTGCAGCAACAAAAGAAAAATCTTCTTTCATAACCTCTTTTACTGCAATTGACTTATCAGATATATGTCTTCCATACTCTGCAGTTAATAATCCTAATAACTTATTAGTTCTTGGTTCAACCACCATTAAACTATCAACTTTTAATGCTTTCATTTTTTCCATTGCTCTAAATAATGAAATAGTATCATGACAAGTAGAAGGATTCTCAATCATAATATCCTCAGCTCGAATATACTCTGGAGAATTCCAAATTCTTTTTCTTCCAACAAATTCTGAGACAAACTCTGATGCTGGATTTTTTAAGATATTCTCAGGTGTATCATATTGAACAATTTTACCCTTATCCATAATACAAATCCTATCAGCAATCCTAATAGCCTCATCCATATCATGAGTAACAAAAACAATCGTTTTCTTAAGCTTCGTTTGAAGATCTGTTAGCTCCTCCTGAAGTGATTCTCTGGTAAGAGGATCTAAGGCAGAAAAAGGCTCATCCATTAAGATAATTTCTGGATCTAAAGCAAAAGCTCTTGCAACCCCTATTCTTTGTTGTTGACCTCCTGATAATTCACTTGGATAACGACTTAAAAAACTTTCATCCAAACCAACCATGTCCATAAGCTCAATTGTCTTGGCAGTGATTTGATCTTTATTCTTTTTCTCTAACTTTGGAATCAATTCAATATTCTCTTTTATTGTCATATGTGGAAATAATCCTGTTTGTTGAATTACATACCCCATTTTACGACGCAGTTTAATTAAATCTTTCTTAAGTATATCTTCACCATTAATAATTAGTTTACCAGATGTTGGCTTAACTAAACGATTAATCATCTTTAAAGTTGTGGTTTTACCACAGCCACTTTTACCAATCAATACAACAAGTTCACCATCTTTTATTTCTAAATTCATTTTGGAAATAACTGTTGTATTTTTAAATTTTTTACTAATATTTTCAAATTTAATCATGCATTTTACTCCTTTCATACATCATTTCTATCATAACAAGCATATACATTGATGTCAAATATAGCAAAAAAAGCTTCCAAATAACATATGAAATTTGAAAGCTTTATTGCAATTAAATTTATTTAATCTTTACTATAAACCATGGATATTTTATTATCTACCACCATTAAATACGCCTTGTGAACTACCGTAAATAATATCAGTCATTACTACTTCTTTTGTCTCAGTACCGATGGTAATAGTGTAGGTTTCTCCTTTTTGAATTTCAGGTGAGCTTAAAAGTACTGAAGAATACTCTTTTTCAGGCGTATATGTTAGCAAGGTATTACCGCTAGCATCTTTAAGTGTAATGGCACTATTTGTAGATTGTGCTGATTGTGTACTAATTAAAATAGCGCCCTGTGTTGAAGAATCACTAAAGTTTTGCGCCATACCTGAAGGGCCCACCGCTATAAAAGTACCACCTGTAATTTGTGCCTCTCCATTATAATCTAATGCAACATTAGCGTTGTTTACAGGACCTGAAACATAGGTTTCTCCTCCTGTTATAGTAATGTTTCCATTTGAATCAACACCATCACCATTTGCATTAATATAAATTTTACCACCTGTTATTTTAATATAGCACTCTTCATCCACAGCAAAACTATCCATACCTCGACCACCTAATCCACTCTGATCTGCTCCTCCAGAAGAATTTAAACCATCATCAGAAGATGTAAGGCGGATGGTTCCACCTTGTATTTCAATGTTCTGTCCTTCAATTGCTTCATAGCTTTTTGTTATATTAATGTTTCCATCTATAATGAGAACCTGAGCATCTGCATGGATTGTATCATCGCCTGATGCGAGATTGAAATCACCACCATTGATATAAACATTAGCATTGGAATGAATTACATCATCAGATGAATCAATGTTGAAATTACCATTATTTATAGTCAAATTCCCTCCTGCCTTTAATCCTTTTTGTGAAGTACTTGTGGTTGCTTCTTCTTCAGAACTATTACTAGCTTCTTCCTCAGAACTATTTTCAGTTTGATCAGGGTTTTGTGTCATTTCACCATCGAAATTTTCTGGCAGCTTATCACCATTAGGCTTTTGCATTGGCTCACCTTCTGGTATATTTTGCATATCTCCTTGATCAGGTCTTTGCATAAAATCCTCATTTTCACTATGCTCACTTCCATTTACACTTCCGCCACCTGTTATAATATTAAAATTACCATCTTCAATTTGTTGGGTACCCGAAGCAGAAATTCCATCAAGTCCAGAATTTATTTCAAAATTTCCATTGGCGATATACACAAAGCCAAGTGTTTCATCTGTGATATTTTCTGCTTTAATAGCATCTTTTCCACTTGTTATATTAAAATTACCATCAGCTATTCTTACGCTATCATTTGCAGAAATACCATGGTTTTGAGCTGTTATTACATACTCACCACTTGTTATTGCTAAGTCATCTTTTGAAACAATTCCATGACCATAGTCTGCATTTATAATTAATTTACCATTACCATTGATTGTAAGATCTTCTTTGGAAAAAATAACGCTATCCACATTGTTATCATCCACTTCATACTCATTACTCACTGACAATGTATTCTCACTTTCATTTGCAAGTGTTATAAATACCTTATCTGCCGATTTTACATATATGGCTGCTGAATTACTACAATTTATATTTACATTATCAAGTATAAGTTGTACTTTCTCACTTTTACTTACATCAATTATAATCTGACCATCAGCTATATCTCCTTTTAATATATATAATCCTGCTTCTGATATTGTTATACTTTCATTTTTTAAAACTATTTCTTGATAATCAGCTTCATCATACTCTATTTCCATGTCTCTTTCTGTAAACATACTAGATGTACTAATTGTTTCATCTGTTTGAGATTCTACTGTTTTAGAACAGCCCATCATTGAAAAAAACAGGCAACAAGCAACAACTGTTGCAATAAATTTATTCATAATTATTCTCCTTTATAGTTCTGACATACCATTTTGCAAAGGGTACATCGCAATCTCTAGATTGCCATTTCTGCAACGCAACATGTCGATAAATTCTTTTTCTTCACTCGATTTTTTTAAAGTAAGATTATAGGTGATTTTGAAAAGACTACCCATATTAGTTGTTTTTACTCGAGCTACTTGATTTTTCACAGTGTATTTTTTAAAGATATCACTAAACACCTCGGTATAGTTTAAATCTTCTGGTATGGTAATACTAAGAGTTCTATCTACATTATTTTTGCACTCACCAAAGCTAGTCAAGGTGTAAATAAGGAAAAGGGTAGAAAGAATAATTGTAAATAATATACCATAGGCTAAATATCCCATTCCTGTAAGCAAACCAATTCCCATTGCAATAAAAATTGCTCCTATTTCCTTTGCAGTACCTGGGACACTTCTAAACCTTACAAGCGAAAATGTCCCAGCAACTGCAACACCTGTTCCTACATTTCCATTAACCATCATTATAACCACACATACAACAACCGGCAGTATAGCAAGGGTAACCACAAAGCTCTTTGTGTAAGTGTTTTTGAAGGTATATGCTAAAGCCAGCAAAAATCCAGCTATTACAGCTATTACGATACAAGATAAGAAATTCATTAAAGAAATGGTAGTTACTAACTCTGAATCAAAAATTCCACTGAAAATATTAGACATTGTATTGATACTCCTTTTGTTTTGTTATTAATTGTTTATAAGCATTTGCATATTTTGAAAACGAAGTTTTATATATTTTGTTCTTTGTAAGAATATCAGTCAGCCATAAAGGGATTGCTCCTACTGTTTTAATTTCCATAAGAACTTTCTCTTCAGGTAAAATTGAGTCTCCATAAATTCCAGCACAAAGAGAAAAGTCATAATCTCTCCACAATATATTCTCATCAAAGGTTATGCGAAAATTTTCATCATTTTTCGCATAAAAGGCTTCTCTCTCATAACTTAAAAAAACTTTGGGTGCAAGATTTTCATATAAACTTAAAAAGTAATTTAGCTCATGTGTAATTTGCGTATTATTTTGTGGTGTGATTTTATTGCATACATAATGCATTGCATCAGCTTCCTTCATCGCAATACGTCGCTTATATACTACTGATTTATACTTCTTTTTCATTTCCACATATGCCTTACTTTCCAAAGATGCTAAGCCATAAGAGCGAATACGAAGCTTTTCCTTGTATATCGGCTTTTCTATAGAACGCCGAATCAAAAGATAATCATCAGAGTCAAAGTAGATATTGCAAAGAGTACTTTTCCCATACTCATCATCTTCCATGTACTCATGCATCATTTCAGTGATTTCATTTTTTTGTTGTTTTGTAATTAGATATTTTATTTCATATCGTTTAAATACTGTTTGATTTTTCAAAATTGAATTCCTCCTTTTAATATATTAATTATATCGCCCTTAGTTAAAGCCAACTTAAAGCTAAAAAGACTTTTAAATAAAATAAAAAATCAGCTTAAAGCTGATTTTTACTAATATTATTTATACTATATTTATATATTAAAGAAGAACAGTTATCGTAAGTGATTTTCCATCATCACTTTTGGCCGAAATACTTCCTTTGTGACTATCACAAATTGACTTAGCCAAAGAAAGCCCATTTCCATATCCTGCCATTTCGTTATTACGAGAAGTATCCCCACGATAGAAACGATCAAAGAATTCATTATGATTACCAAAAGTTATATTATCTACAGTATTAAAAAGCGTTAACTCCCTTTTTTTATTGTTTCTTTTTAGTGTGAGTTTTATATCAGCTGAGTCATTGGAATATTTCATTGCATTATCTAGTAGGATAGATAGAAGCTGCCTCAAAGCTTTCTCATCTCCAAAATAAGATATATCTCTCTCTACATTAATTTTTAGTGACTTCCCTTGCACTTTTGCAAGTGACATAAATGGCTCTGTAGCTTCCAGTACTGCATTAGATAAAGAAAAATCTGTCATTAAAGTTTTAGTGTCTCCTTCATCCATTTTAGCCAAGGCAATGAGGTTGCTTGTTAATTCACTCAACCTTTTAACCTGTTGACGAGTACTTTGGGTCCATTTATTTTCTCCACTTTTCATTTCAGCTATTTCTGTATTTGCATCAATGATTGTTAATGGCGTTCTAATTTCATGTGATGCATCAGTAATAAATTGTTTTTGTTTTTCATAACTTTGCGCTATTGGCCCCATGGCAATTTTAGATAGTACCAGAACCAAAATAAAGACAAGGATAATCCCTATAAAGGAAACAAAAATACTCACCGTTAAAAAGGTTCGAAAGGTATCAAAATCTCGACCACAGTCCAAAAATATAATAAAAGTTTCATCATTATATTTTGCTAGTTTGTATTTATAATCATCATAAAAGCCACTCTCTTTACCACTAGCATAAACTTCTTTTGCATAGTCCTGAGCACTTTTATTAGAAATTGCTGCAATGGATCCGGTATTGCTGGCATTGATATTTCCATTATCATCAAAAAAGACTGTGAAGTAGCGTGTTTCAAAGGGGACTTCAGGGGAAATACTCGGGGGCATTCGATCGATATTTTCCATTGGCATATCCAACTTTGGAAACTTTCCACCATTTTCAATTAGCAGGGAAAGAATTCTATCTGCACGCTTATTAATATTATGATAGTTCGTAATATTAATAACACCAAGAATACCAAATAAAACTGCGAACATTGAAGACATCGCTATAATTATAAATTTCCTACGTATTTTTTTAATCATTTTCTCACCTCTAGTGCATATCCCATACTGCGAACTGCACTGATTTTAACATCCGCTTCCAATAAAGCTAATTTTTTTCTGACATAGGAAATATGTGCCCATACAACATTAATTTCTGATTCGCTATCATATCCCCAAATACGCTCCATAAATTGTTCAGTGGTGATAAATTTTCCATTGCTGTTCATTAGCATTTCTAGTACTTGGAACTCTTTATTAGCAAGTCGATAAGACCCTTTTGCACTAGAAATCTCAAAAGTCACTCGGTTTAAAGCAATATTTCCCAAACGAAGTACAGATTCTGTTACATCTCGCTCTCTGCGAGTCATAACCCGTATACGAGATAATAGCTCTTTTGTAGCAAAAGGTTTTATTAAATAATCATCTGCTCCACTATCTAGTCCTAAAACTCTATCATCTATTTCACCTTTTGCACTCAGCATAAGCACAGGAATCTTATTTCCTTTTGCCCTGATGGTTTTAAGAACCATTATTCCATCTACCTTTGGCATCATAATATCCAAAATAACCCCATCATAGTTTCCTGTTTCAAGATATTCTAAAGCGTCTTGCCCATTATAGACAGCATCTACTGAAAAATGGTTTAATTTTAATATTTCTACCAAAGCTTCTGATAAAGCTTTTTCATCTTCTGCAAGTAACAATCGCATTATAAACACCTCCATTTTTTTTATTATATCATGAGTAGTTAAAGTGAAGTTAAAATTAGTATTCTAGCACTTTTTTAAAAATATTATTTTACATACAACTTATAGATAACACATGAATATTGGCATTTAGCGCATAATTATTTTTAGTATTACAAATAATACATGAGAAACCAATTTGATATCTAGACTTTTTTAATTGCTTAAATGCTTTCACATCATTAATAGAAAAGCTCATCCCTTTTTTTTATTTCAACAAAATGTAATTTCGCATTTTCTAATAAAATTAAATCAATTTCATTTTGATTACTATCACGATAATACATACCAGTAAAACTCTTACCATTGTTTAAATATGGTTTTCTTATTTCATTCATCACAAAAGTTTCCATAAATGCTCCTGCAAAAACACTTGCCTCTAAAATTGACAACCACTGCTTAATTGTTGGCACACTAACTCCAACAATTCTTGAAATTGTACTAGCATTTAATTGCTGTGCAGTAATTGAAGCTAGTACTTGCATAAAATAATAAAACTTATTTTTATCTTTTACTTCTAAAAGCTCATCAATATCTCTTTCAATATAAGTTGAAACATATCTAGAATAGAGGATTCCACTAGTTAAATTTTCATTATTATATATTTCTGGATAAAACCCCTTAATTATCTGTTGGTGTAATTCTGCAGTTGATAAAGCTTTTACTTTAGCATCAATCATTTTATCACTTGGCAAAAATGGTATTTCTTTTTTATTTACTATCTCACTAAGACTTAAAGGTTCCATGCCAAAAATACCCGCTCTTCCAGCCATCGACTGAGTCACACCCTTCATTAACTTAAACTTCTGTGATCCTGTTAAAACAAATAACCCTACAGATTTCTCATTACTTAATATTTTATTATTAACAATTTCTTCAATTACTTCCATTAATACTGGTGCATATTGAACTTCATCGATTATAAGTGGATAACCATATCTCTTAATAAAGTAAGAGGGATCATTTTGAGCCAATTGTCTAGCACCGATAATCACTGTAACAGAGTAAGCATTTATTGAATCAATATTTTTTTCAAAAATAGTTCTTTTTATCATAAATACTTCCGCTTATATTATAGCCCATTTATGCAATTTTAAAGTAGTAACTTAAATTTACATAAAAATATTGCTCATTAAATAGTATTCTGCAGCTTAAAATATTATATTTGACATTTGAAATCATAAAAAAAATGCAATATTAACTATTGCATTAAATTCTTAACTACTTTAATAATATTATTAGAACATAAGCCATACTTTTCTAATAATTCATTTGCAGGACCACTCTCTCCAAAGGTATCATTAATACCAATACGCGTAATTTTAATTGGATATTTTGAAGTAGCAACATCAGCTAGTGCACTTCCTAGTCCTCCAATAATATTATGTTCCTCAGCAGATACAATAACATCATGTGACTTAAATATTTCAAGTACACCCTCATCATCAAGTGGTTTTAAACAACTAACATCAATTATAGTCGGATTGATATTATCTTTTAGAAGTTCTTCTTTGGCCTTTAGGGCTTCTTGAACTAATAGTCCAGTTGCAAATATCGCAACTTTTTTCCCCTTATTTAATACATTAATTTTACCAATTTCAAATTTAGTATTCTCATTATAGACATCATCAACCTTACCTCTTCCAAGACGCACATAACAAGGACCATTCTCTTTAGCCACATGTCTTATAATTGCTTCAGTTTGATAAGCATCACTTGGCTGATACACTCGCATTTTCGGAATAGCTCTCATTAGAGCAATATCTTCAATTGCCTGATGGCTTGCTCCATCCTCTCCAACACTGATTCCTGCATGAGTTCCACAAACCTTAACATTTAAGTTAGGATAACAAATTGAGTTTCTAACCTGTTCCCATGCTCTTCCAGTTGCAAACATTGAGAAAGTTGATGCAAAAACAGTAAATCCACTAGCTGCAAAACCTGCAGCAACCGACATCTCATTACCCTCTGCAATTCCCATATTATAATGACGAGCGGGGCAGGCTTTCTTAGCATCTGCCGTTTTAGTTGACTTTGTTAAGTCAGCATCAAGAACAATAATTTTTTCATCCTCAACAATTAATTCTTGTAGCACTTTACCATATGCTTCTCTTGTCGCCTTTGCCATTACTTACATTCCTCCAATTCTTTAATCGCCATTTCACATTGTTCCTTAGTAGGAGCAACACCATGCCAACTTGCTTGGTTTTCCATAAATGATACACCCTTACCCTTAATAGTTTTCGCAAAAATCATAGTTGGCTTATCCTTAATTGTCTTAGCTTCATTAAAGGCCTTTTCAATTTGATCAAAGTCATGGCCATCAATTCTAATTACATGCCAACCAAAGGCTTCAAACTTTTGATCAATTGGTAAAGGATTCATAACACAGGTAATATCACCATCAATTTGTAAACCATTAAAATCAACAATGGCACATAAGTTATCACACTTGTAATGAGCAGCAGCCATAGCAGCTTCCCAAACCTGCCCCTCTTCACACTCTCCATCACCTAAAAGTGCATACACACGGTAATCGTTATTTTTTAACTTATTAGCCATCGCCATTCCAACAGCTGCTGAAATCCCTTGACCTAAAGATCCCGTAGACATATCTACTCCACCAACATAGTTCATATTTGGATGACCTTGAAGCTTTGAATTGATTTGTCTAAAAGATTCCATTGGCTCATCACATAGTCCCTTTTCCATTAAAACACCATAAAGCAGTGGACTAGCATGCCCCTTAGATAAAACAAAGCGATCACGATCATAAGATAAAACATTATCCTTGTTGATATTCATTTCCTTAAAATATAGATAAGTTACAATATCACACGCTGATAATGAACCTCCTGGATGTCCAGAATTAGCATAGGTAACCATCTGAACAATTCTTTTTCTAACTTCTGTTGCACAATGCATTAATGTATTCATAAATTACTCCTTTTTCTATTCTTATTTTAACATAAACAAATATATTTATCTTATTTATTACATATATTTAAACAATATTTCAAATATAAAATGATTTGTCAAAAGACAAATCACTTATATTCTTTAATAAAGTTATCGACCTCATCTTTAAATGGAATTGATGGGATTGCGCCCTCTTTTCTAACACAACATGCAGCCACTGCACAAGAGTATTTAACACTATCAACAAGAGTCATCCCCTTACTTAAACAATAGGCAAGTGAGCCATTAAATGAATCTCCTGCTGCTACTGTATCAATAGCATTTACCTTATAAGCATCAATTACTTTATTACCACTTTTCTCAATTATGATGGCACCCTTTGATCCCATAGTACAAACAACACACTTTACTCCATTTGAAATTAGCTTAAGCCCTGCCTTAATAATTTCTTGTTTACTATCACACTTCATCTGAGTAAGACATGCTAATTCTGTCTCATTAGGAGTAACAATATCAACCTTAGCTAAAAGATTATTATCAAGCTGACATGCTGGTGCAGGATTTAAAATAATATGAACATTATTTTTATGACATAGGTTAATTAAGTTTTCAACAACTTCCAACTTTAACTCTAACTGACATAAAACATAATCACTATTAATTATTGTATCTTCAAATTTTTTTAAATCACTTAAACTAAACTTATGATTAGCCCCTGGAATTACTACAATTTTATTATCATGATTCTCATCAAGTTGAACTAGACCCATTCCAGTAGGTTCATTACAAGTTAATATAGAGCTTGAATCATTTAGCTCTTCTTCAAATATTTTTTTAAATTCTCTGCCATTCTCATCATTTCCAACCATTCCAATCATCTTAGTATCTCCACCAAGTCTTGAAATTGCAATGCATTGATTAGCTCCTTTACCACCTGGAAACTTCTTTATAGTTTTACCAATTACAGATTGTCCAACCTCAGGAAATTTTTCAATAATAGCAACCTGATCCATTACAAATGATCCAACAACAACAATCTTACTCATTAGTATTACCTAACCTTTTTCCAAGGGATCCTCCAGGATGAAATTTATAAAAATCTTCCTTAGTAAAATTTCTTTTTTCCATTAAAGCACAAGCAATAGCATCACCTAACACCAGTGTCATTGTACTTGATGATGTTGGAGCACACTCAATAGGATCAGCCTCTTTTAAATTAGGATATATTATTTTTAAATCACAACCAGTAGCTAATTGAGATTCTTCCTTTGATGTAAAAGCCACTGTAATAGCACCAATATTTTTGATATGCTCAATATCCTGTACAACTTCCTTAGTAGATCCACTATTAGAAATTAATATGCAGACATCTTTTTCTTCTATCATTCCAAAATCACCATGCATTGCTTCTGTACCATGAAGAAAAAAGCTTGGAGTACCAGTGCTAGCAAATGTTGCTGCTAACTTCTTAGCAACATGACCGCTCTTTCCAATCGCTATAAAAATTACTTTACCCTTACAATCATATAGCACATCAACAACCCTATTAATTTCTTCACTTAGTGATCTCTCTAAAACTTCAATTGCTTCCTTCTCTTTTTTTATCGCCTTTATAACATTATCAAGATTACTCAAATTACACACACCCCTTCTTTAAAATAATATTTGCATATAACTTTACTTCACTAGTCGCAACAATTACATATGCCTTTTTTGATTCATTGTAAAAGGTATTACGATCAAATTTATTGAAGACAATATTATTCTCATACTTATCAATTATTCTTTGATAATCATCAAATATTTCAATCTTAGAATTATCATCACTAACCATTACAGATACCACATCTTTACTTGCTGTATCTAATGGAAAAAACTTTAAAATAGCATCTAAGACATCTACTGCACAGTGTCCATCTAGTCTAACTAGCTTATTTGAAGCCATGGTAGCTGATGGGAAATTCCCATCAGCAATCACTAAAGTATCACCATGACCCATCTCAGATAAAGCACATAATAGATCAGGCGAAATAATACTTGGAATATTTTTAAGCATAATTATCCTCCCATAAAATTTTAAATACTAATTTTTTTATTTTTTTATCATTTAAATAAATACAAGGAGCATGAAGCTCATAAGGAAATAGTAAAACAAATTCATTCTTGTATAATTTTACTCTTACTGCCTTATTATCCTTTTTACAAAAGCCAATATCCTTAATCTCATCAAATGAATCATTTCGATGAGTACTATTAACTGCCACATCAAGACACTCACTTCCATCAACTACTAATTGAATATCAATGTACTTCTTATGCCACTCATAGTTTAAATTATCATCCATCACATCAACATCTTGTACAAGTACAAAACATCTATCATTTAATTCAATTTTATTAGCTTCTAATTTAGATAAATCATTACTATTTATAAAATTTATACATGTCGCTATTTCACTAGATAACTCTTGATACCTTTTAAGATTTTCTAAACTATCAATAATCACGATAATTTCTCTCTAGTATTTTTTTCCCAAACAAATAAATCATCTACTCTTTTCTTATCTTCATCACTAAATACTTCGCCCTTTAATTTTCTTGAAGCTAAAGTTAAATTAACCCCATCATTTTGCATATGATATTTTGCATTAACTGGATAAAAGTATTTTTCAATTGTTGATTTCTCAGTAAGCTCTTTTTGAAGCCACTCACAAATTTCACTCTTAGTTTTATAATTTTCAAATAAGTAGCGATACAGATCAATATGAAAATTACCCATTACCCCATTGTAGCCAACATAACCCTCTTTTAAAGATGACAGTAATGTTGCGGTATTGGCATTAAATAAGTTTAAATTAGTACCCTTAACAATGGCACATCTTCTTTTTTGAATCTCTTCATTACAGCTTACATCCTTAATAAATGTGCAACGATTTGAATCAGCTAAGAATTTTACCTCATCATCACTTAATAAGCGAAGATAAGGATAAGGACACTCATAAATTCCAAATTCAACATCAGGTAGAGCTTCAAAGATTTTTTTAATACTATTAATTAAGGTATCACCTTTTTCATTATTAATATCTAAACGATTAGATACCAGTACTACAGCATCAACACCAGTCTTTGAGATAGCTCTTAATTCTTCTATTTGATCATCTAGATTATCAGATGTATGCCCAGAAGCAAAAACTGGGATACGATGATTTACTTCTTCTACAACAGCTTTAACTAAAGCAACTTTTTCTTCTAAATTAAAATAAAACATTTCTGTAGATTGACAAAGAGTAAACAATCCATGAGACCCTTTTTCAACCAAATAATTCGCAACTTCTTTATTAGCCTTGATATCAACATTTAAATCCTTATCAAATGCTCCAATCATTGTTGGCCAAACACCATAATATTTACTATTCATATAATCCTCCTACATTAAACCCATCATTTTTGGTAAAAATAATACTACATCTGGTATATAAGTAATAACTACCAATACTACTAACATTGCTCCAATTGGTGCCATAATTTCCCTCATAACATCCTTTAAGCTTGAGCCGGATATTCCTGAGGTTATAAACAGCAACATTCCAAATGGTGGTGTTGATAAACCAATCATCATATTTAAGGTAACAACTAAACCAAAATGAACTAAATCAATACCAAAGTACATTGCCATTGGAATCATAATTGGAACAAATACTAATTGAATAGTTGATGTATCAATAAACATACCTAAAATTAAAATAACAACATTTACTAAAAGCAAGAACATATATTTATTTGAACAAATATTCATTACAAGCTCAGCAAGCGAAGTTGCTACTCCCTCACGAGCAACAATAAATGAAATAACAGTAGCAGCACCAATCATTAAAGAAGTTGCTCCAGTATCTTTTACTGTTTGTAAAATTACATTACACAAAGTTTTAGGACCCATTGCACGATATACAAGCATTGAAATTATAATCGCATAGATAGCTGCAATTGCTCCTGCTTCAGTTGGAGTAACTACCCCTGTATAAATTCCTAAAAGCAAGATTACCGGTGTTAAAATTGCAGGTAAGGCTTTTAGTGTTGACTGGATAAATTGATTAAATGGAACTTTCTTCTCTGATGGATAATTCCTCTTTTTAGCAATATAAGACACATAAATCATAAGTCCAACAACAACAAGTAATGCTGGAATCATTCCTCCCATAAATAATGCTCCAATTGATGCCCCTGAGCTCATTGCATAAATAACTAGAGGAATAGATGGCGGGAATATTGGACCTATTGTTGAAGATGCAGCAGTAATCGCACAAGAGAATCCATCATCATAGCCCTCTTTTTTCATCTCTTCAATTTCCATTTTCCCAAGCCCTGCAGCATCAGCAATTGCCGATCCTGTCATTCCTGAGAAAACAAGTGAAGCTAATACATTAACTCTACCTAAAGATCCAGGCTTTTCTCCTGATATCGCCTTACAGAAATTAAAGACCATCTCTGTAACCTTTCCACTATTCATAACATTTGCAGTAAAAATAAATAATGGCACCGCGATAATAACATTAGCTGAGAAGAAAGTATAAATAAATTGATTACCAACAACATTCATATCAATACCCTTAACAACAACATATCCAACACCAGCTGCAATCATCCCTAAAGATATTGGCATTCTAAGAATAAATATCAATACAAAGACAATTAAACAAACAATTAATGCAGTACTCATAGCTATTTACCCCCTTTTAATACTTTAAAGTCTTCAATGATTTCTTCTACTGAATACTCGGCAATTGAAATAAAGAAGTACACCAGTGGAACAAAAACAGGTTTTAGCGACCACTTAAATACCGGTGTATACTGTTTTGCAACCTGACTAACTAAATCAATTGATGCTGGAATCATCATAATAAAGGTAATTACAATAATGATATTACCAGCTATTTTAAATATTGATGATAGCTTCTCAGGTAATGCATCAGTAACCATTGTAAACTTAACGTGAGAGCGCTCTCTCATTGAGTAACAAGCCCCAAAAAGAACCGTCCATGTAAAGGTACTAACAATAACCTCATTTGACCAAGACAAAGGGTTTCTAAGGACATATCTCATAAATACTTGTAAAATAAATGTTCCAAATAAAATCATAAAGGTAGTACATGGAACAATTATTTCAAAAAAATCTCTGATTTTTTGAATTATATTTTTTATTTTCATTTTTATCATCCTCCATATTTTAAAAAAGCAGCTTTTAAAAGCTGCTTGAGATATTTAATTAATAAGCGCTTTGAACCTTTTCATAAAGATCCATATCCCATGTACCAGATTGAGCTTCATCATTTAAATAAATATCTAATACATGTTTCGCAAATGCATCAACATCAGCTTCATAAACACTTAAACCTTCTGATTTAAAGAATTCAACAAGTTCAGCTTCACGAGCTAAGTTTGTCTCATCACAAGTCTTACGAGCAGCTTCCATTGCATTGTTTACTGCTGTTTTTTGATCTTCTGTTAAAGAATTCCATGTATCATTGTTAATTACTGGCCAAACACTATCTACTAAGTGATTAGTTAAAGTAATTGATTTTTGTACTTCATAAAATTTAGCACTATTTACAGTTGGAAGTGGATTGTCTTGACCATCAACTGCCCCAGATTGAAGTGCTGTATATAATTCACTAAAAGCAATTGGAGTAGGATTAGCACCTAATGCTTTACCTAAATAAATCCAAGATTCTGAGTTAGGCATACGAAGATTAACACCATTTAAATCTTCTGGAGTCTTAATTTCTTTATCCTTACCAAGTGAAATTTGACGAGTTCCAAGATAGAAAGCCTTTAAAGGTAGAATTCCTTGTTCCTCAGATATACGATTAAATACTTCTTCACCAACTTCTCCATTTAATACTTTTGTCATATGATCATATGATTTAAACATATAACCAGTTGCAAACATTGAAACCCATGGAGAAACATCAGTTAACCATGAAGCTGAAAGATAAACTATATCAGCACCACCATTTTTACCACCTTGTTGAACTGCACCAAGTTCTTGGTCCTGTTTAAATAAAGAACCATTATCGTAAGTATCAACAGTAATATTTACCCCTGCTGCTTCAACTTCTTCTTTGAACTTCTTCATTGCTTCATGGTGAGCATCCCCATTTACTGCTGTAATAGAAAATGTAAGATTCACCTCTGGATTGGCATCAGTACTTGCAGATGGTGTTTCTTGTGTATCTTTAGACCCAGAACTACAACCAACTAACGCAATCGCTAATAAAACTACTAATAACTTTTTGAACATTTCTCTCTCCTCCTTGTTCTCAAATACAGAACACTGTTCTCTATTTGTTTCCTTGATTCTATTTTATCAAAAATGTAAGCGATGTCAACCACTTTTTTAAAATAAATAAAAGCACCGAATAATTCGGTGCCATATTTTATATAATTATTTATCTTTACTACTTCACAACAAAGTCATAAGCAGTTAAATCTTGGCGCATAGGAACATAATCTAATGAGACT
>JBKEBK010000009.1:0-1946 GCA_047973125.1 Anaerorhabdus sp.
TGTTATCTTTATTATATATTACCCGATATGCATCAAACTCTTTGGGAATTTCAATACCTGTTTCCACAAATATTTCTTCACTATTTAAATCTATTCTCATAACTTTATTATTATCCGATATTAAGTAAGCATCTCCTTTATATTCAAAGTATGTTAGTAAATATGTCCCAATTTCTTTTATTTGATTAGTTACATCTATTTGTTTTATAACTTTAAAATCATCTAAATTTATTTCAAACAAATAATATTCGCTTTCTTCCTCTTCACCTTTGTATTTAGGCTTTATTAATACCATATTACCATTTACTAAAAATGGGACACCACTAATTGATTCAAGGCCATCAAGATAACGATCCATATCAATAAATTGTTCTCTTTGGATACTCATATCATCTAAATTTATTTCTATTAACTTACATTTGTCAAAGTCACCTTCTGCATTAAGCGGAGCAACCGCAAGATAAAGAGATTTACCTTTGATTAAATGCGAATACTGAAATCCATTAATATCAATAACATCAAATCCTTCTTTCTCAACTTTAGTAGAATACTTACCATCTGAAAATCCATCATTGTAAATATAGTACAGTACATCGTTGTGATAAAAGGCGTCATCCCTTTCAATAGCACCTCTACTTTCTTCAAATTTTGTATATTTTATATCCCAGTTTTCACTTATATAACCCTTCATCATTCCATTATTTATTACTAAATTCTGATTTGCATCTATTAGATTAAAGTGTCCCGGACCCCAAACTTGTTTTCTCTTTATAAATTTTCCATCTTCATCAAAACCTACAATAAGGGATGGGTCTAACCCTGTTATAGTAAAACGTTCAGTATAAATAAATGTATACTTAATATCCTTGTGGTTACTACAACCTGTCAACAACAATGTTGAAATGAATAATAATATAAAAATTCTTTTTATTTTCGCCATATTACAAATGTCCATTTAGAGTCTTTTATATCGGCTGGACTTACAAACCATGTGCCATCAGAGTCAAGATCTCTATTATCACCAGTTTTTTTATACGCACACCAAACTAACTGAGAGCAGTTATAGTCGTTATCCCCGCAACTCTTATTATCAACTGTGTATGCGTAAGGTGATTCCTCTTTACTTTTAGCCCATGCTGCAGCGTCTTCCCTTTTTGTAAGCGATGTTCTGGTAGTTCCATTAGCATAAGATGATACCCCCAATATAAGATCTCCACTTTCGGATGGAATATCAGAAACATATGTAACCCTTACTTTTAAACCCGGCCCAGGTGCATGAACTATTGAACTTTCTTTATTATAAATCCAAACATGTCCGTGATTATAAAAAGATGTCTTTACTTTAGAATAGTAAATATCTCCAACCTGCAAAGATGGTATAGTCTCTCCTTTTTTAGTTTTTGGCTTTCGTGTATCTACCTCTAACATTTCATTTTCCATATCTTTTAATAAAATCTTAGCAACATTTAATTTTTCTAAATTTTCAGATGTCGCAATTTCATTAACGCTTTCCTCTACTGCATTTTCCGGTGCTCCAGTTAATTTAGCAATTTCTTCTATTATATTTTCATACTCATTGTTTGAATCTTCTTCTGCATAGAAAGTTTGGGAGAAAAATCCCGTTGAAATTACTAAAAGTGTAGCAAAAAATATCTTTTTAATTTTATTCATTTTAAATTCCTCCTTTTTATTTAAAATTAAAAATTTATAAATGTGCGCGCTTTATATGATTATTAATATTCATACTATTTATGTTTATATTATACAATATAAATAAATATATGTCAAGCTGTAATACTTTTCGGATAGTGCTACCATTCTTTATAATAAATAAAAGCACCGAATAATTCGGTGCCATATTTTATATAATTATTTATCTTTACTACTTCACAACAAAGTCATAAGCAGTTAAATCTTGGCGCATAGGAACATAATCTAATGAGACT
>JBKEBK010000026.1:0-5870 GCA_047973125.1 Anaerorhabdus sp.
ACCAATGAGTCATCCATGGAAAGCAGCTTCGTTTAAAGCTTTCCAAAACAGACAAAAGCACCGCAAAAATTTCGGTGCTGATATTTAATTATTTTTGGGACATTTTCGAAATTGATTGACATAATAATTTAAATTATTCAACCTCAATTTCTGAATCAATAGTGATAATGTCTTAATATATCAAACTCGATATTTATAAAACGTATATACAATTATAGATGCTCTTTTAACTCATGTATATTCGGATCAATTTCTACACTATACTTCATAATATTCCGCTTCTATAATCTTTTTGTACAAAGCTCATTTTAATAACACAATTGAATAGATCTACATGGTATAAAAAAGTAAATAAAAAGTATACTATTATTCAAGTGTTACTTCAAACCCTTTTAATTCATATGTCTTTACAAATTCATCTAACAATATTTCTTTTTTAGCTTTTTCAAAATCAGTTATTTGTCTAATTATTATTGCATCTTTATTTTCAGATAGAAAACACTCAATTGTAATACTGTGATCTTTGTTTTCATTATTCATTTCTTCTTCACTTAGTTGTGCTAATTCTTTAGATTTCTCTTCATCTAAATTTAAAGCACTTATATTCATATAAGCATCAAGTTGCTCGAACTTTACTAAACCATCTTCATGATACAAAACTAATTTGTAGATGCCTTCCTTTTCACTTTCAAGGGACATACTAATAGAGTCAAAATTAGAAAATTTATCAACTTTATTTTCTGTACAACTAACTAAAATAGTTAATATTAGAATATACATTATAAATTTTATAATTTTTCTCATACTATGTCCTCCTACTTCTAAATACTAATAACACACCTTAACAAGATACAAACCACATGGATCAGCATTACAATTACAAGCATCCTTATCTTTTTTATTGAATATAGCTTTTAACTCATCAGTGGTAATCTTACCTCTTCCAACATCTATTAATGCTCCCATTAACATCCTTACCATATATCTTAAAAATCCATTACCAACAAACATAACACTAATAATATCTTTTTCAACAGTAAAGTTTATTTCAAAAATTTCTCTAATTTGATTCTCTTTTTCCTCTTTTGTGTTTGCACAAAAGGAAGAGAAATCATGAACTCCAATAAATATTGAACTGGCTTCTATCATTTTATCTAGGTCAAGTTTTTTATTGTATTGATAGATTGTATTCCTATCAAATAAATTATATTTACCAGTATTAATTAAATACTGATAATACTTCTTTTTAGCATCACGACGACAGTGAGCATCATCGCTAACTCTTTTTGTACATTTTACAACAATATCTTTTGGAAGATGAGAATTAAAGGCTCTTGTCCACCCTGCCTCATCTATAAATAACTCTGTATCAAAATGAAACACTTGATTTAAGGCATGTACCCTGGCATCAGTTCTTCCACTGCCATGGATCATAATATTTTCTTTAGTAATCTTTTTTAATGCTAACTCTATTTGAGATTGCACTGTAACCTTATTTGGTTGTGACTGCCACCCAGCATAATTAGTACCATCATATGAAACTTTTACAAAATATCTCATAACACAAATGAATATACAATCATCGAAATAACTAATATGAAAACACAAAGCATGAAGATCCTATCACGATTTTCAATCTTTAAAACTTTGTACCTTGTACGTTTCTTATCAGGATTGTATCCTCGAGATTCCATAGCATTGGCTAAATCTTCAGCTCTTTGAAATGAGGATACAAAAAGCGGTACAATTAATGAAAGTATTGCCATAACCTTTTCCTTGATTTTTCCCTCAGCCAAATCAACACCACGTGATGCCTGAGCCTTTAAAATTTTCTGAGTTTCTTCAATCAAATCTGGAATAAATCTTAAGGCAATAGAAATTAACATTGCAATTTCATGAGCAGGAACACCAAATCTATTAAATGGAGCAAGTAAATCTTCAATACCCAAGGTTAAATTTAATGGTTTGGTGGTTGCTGTTAAGATCGTTGTGATGATAATCATCAAGACTAATCTAACCGCAATAAATAAAGTTTGAAATATTGCATCACTATAAACACTAAACCATCCCCATTCAAATAATAATGTACCTGTCTTCAAAACAAAGATGTTCAATATAAATAAGAAACATAACATAAATATCATCGGCTTCATTGCCGTATAAATAAACTTAAGCTTTAGCTTGGCTAGTTTTGTCATAAGTAATGCAAAAAAGCCAATAACACCATAGCCAACCCATCCAATAGGAAAGAATAAAGTAATCAGTAACATTAACATTGCAACAATCTTAACCCTAGGATCAAGGCGGTGAACAAGTGAATCTAAAGGTAAATATTTACCTAATACAAAATTATTCATTACTTGTCACCTGCTTTTTTATTTCCTGGGCAATATCATCAAGCGACATTGCCTCCATAGATACTTTAAATCCCTCTTCAATTAATCTTCTTTTAAAATCAATAACAAGTGGGGAAACTACCCCTAACTCATCTAACTGTTTAAAGTCACTGAAGAATTTTTCTATACTTTGATGTTTTTTTATAGTGCCCTCACTCATAACAACAACATCATCACAATACTCTAATACATGATTCATATCATGAGTAACAATTAATACTGTTTTATTGTATTTTTTATTTAACTCTTTAAAAAGGGTCATAATTTGCTTTGCGCCTTGAGGATCAAGACCAGCTGTTGGCTCATCCAAGACTATAATTGATGGTTCCATTGCTAAGATACCTGCAATCGCCACTCTTCTTTTTTGTCCACCTGATAAATCAAGAGGAGATCTTTCATAATATGACTCATCAAGTCCAACTAATCCTAAAGCAACCTTCGCTTTTTTTATTGCTTCAATTTCACTAACTCCAAAGTTCTTAGGGCCAAAAGACACATCTTTTAAAATTGTTTCTTCAAATAGTTGATATTCTGGAAATTGAAAAACCAAACCAACCTGTTTCCTTAAACTCTTTAACTTTTTTGGTTTCTCAGAAGAAACTATAACGCGATCTAAAATTTCTAATTTTCCACTAGATGGTAAAAGCAAAGCATTTAAATGTTGAATTAGAGTGCTTTTACCAGATCCTGTTTTCCCAATAATTGCTGTAATCATATTACCATTAATATTTAAATTTACACCATTTAATGCAGTGTATGAAAATGGAGTATCACTTGAATAAATATGACTTACTTCTTCAAACTTAATTGACATAAATTTTCAATAACCTCCTCTTTATTTATCGATTTTTTTAAATTAATTCCTACTTCTTTAAAAGCATTAAATAATTTAATCGAAAAAGGTACATCAAGCTGTAAATCAATTAATTCTTGCTCCCTCATTAAGATTTCATGAGGAACACCAGACATAGCTAATTTACCATCTTTAAGCACTATAACCATATCACAATCAATAACCTCTTCAATATCATGAGTTATTGATATTACTGTTAAATTTTTTTCTTTATTGATCTTTTTGATCATTCTATTAATTTCATCCTTACCCTCAGGATCAAGCATACTAGTAGCCTCATCAAAAATAATGATATCCGGATTCATCGCTAAAACCCCAGCAATAGCAACCCTTTGCTTTTGACCTCCAGAAAGCTTTGTAGGCTCAGAATTTAAAAATTCCAACATATTAACCTTTTCAGCAAACTCATTAATTATATTATCCATATCTTTTTGAGGCACTAGATGATTTTCTAAACCAAAGGCAATATCGTCAGCAACACTAGCCCCAATAAATTGATTATCAGGATTTTGAAATACAATCCCTACCTTATCTCTTATTTCTTGAATATTGTCAATATTTAAATCCAAGTCACAAACTCTTATATCACCACTTGTTTTTTCAAGCAAGCCAATCAATAACTTAGCAATCGTACTTTTACCACTTCCATTATGACCAATAATAGTAGTATATGACCCCTTTTCAATACAAAAAGAAACATCCTTAACAGCCGGTGTATTTTCATCATATTCAAAACTTAGATTTTTTATTTCTATTATCTTACTCACAATTTTCTCCTTTAAAACTCTTTTAATTATATAACAAAAATACATAAATTTATAGTCTTTATCAAATAAAGAAAAAGTAGGTTTCCCTACTATTTAGATTTTTTCAAGTACATTACCTTTATATAAGCCATTTAATGATGCTGCTTGATTAGCAACATTATAAATTTCACTAAGAATCTTACTATCATGATTATCAAAATCTAGTTGAATAAATATATTTCCACTCTCATCTGTTCCCTTAATTTCATAACCAGCAGTCTTAACGATTTCAATAAATTTCATTAAGTCAGCTGAATCTTCAAAATGTACCTTATGAACAATTCTTGAAGCTTCACCATCTTTAAACTCTTCATTATAATTTGGAAGTTTATCTAGTACTTGCTCAATAAATTCTGGAGTCAAATTAGAATAAATTACACCGATTTCTTTAACAGTATCGCTAGTATAAGTCTTTTCCTTTTGAACTTCAGTTACATTTTCATTAAACACTACATCCTCAACAGGTTGCGTTTCAGTTTCTTCAACTGGTGCAGCATCACTTTGATTTTCAAGATTTAAGAAATTTAAATCATCTAAGCTTATCTCATCTAAATCATCATCACTAAAAATATCAATATACTCATTATTAATAGCAACAGGTTTAATTGGAGCAACAACTTCTTGATCTAAAGCATTAAAGTCTTCAGCAACTGGAGCCATTTTATCATAAATTGTATCTTCTTCGACAGGATTATTCTTTACAAAATCAAAATCTATATCATTATCCTCATTTATTCCATCAATAAACTCATTAAAAGATGTATCCTCCTCAGGAAACTCTTCAACATCTTGTACAACCTCTTTTTCTTTTACTTCATCATTTTTATTAGTTTGAATATCTTGAATTGTATTGATCAACTCATTTCTTTCATGCTCGCTGCGCTGCTTTACTGATTTGTTAATTTTATTTTTTGCTTTAATAGCTTTATTAGCTCTTTCCTCTTTAATCAAAAATACAGCAACCGCCGCTCCTAGTGCAACAGCTATCGTTGCAAAAATTCCTTTTTTCATAGTTTTTACCTCACTATATTATTTTAACATAAAAATACTTTATTTAAATTTATTTTTTTTACTTTTTACCCTAACCACAGCAATTCCATCACCTATTTCAGGGAAATAATCACAATTAATATCATCACTTGATAAAAGATAGTCTCTAAACTTCTTTATTTTTTTGACTAACTGTAAAGTGTTACGTGATTTTGAGAGACTTGGATTGTTGACAATACCATGAAATTCCATATTGTCAAAAATAAATACTCCATCATCGGCAAGATTTTTCATAAATTTTTCCATGTAACGCTTATATTGAGCCTTTGCTGCATCAATAAAAATTAAATCATATAACTTCTCACTTTTAAAATCCATTGCATCGCAGTTGAATACCTTAATCTGACTAGAAAGATTACTCTTTTCAACATTATTAACAGCTATTTTAGCTAAATCACTCTTAATCTCAATAGTATCAATTGAGATTTCTTTATTAATGCTAGCCATTTTAATTGCTGAATAACCAATTGCACTGCCACATTCTAATATTGTTTTATAATTAGATTTTATAATTAAATTACAAATATAATTTATTCCATCATCCATCATAATTGGAACATTATTATCTTGGGCATACTCTTTTATTATCTCTATTGCTTTCATATAAATATTTTACCACATATTATTAAATATGCTATAAGAAAAATAAAAAAAGATACTCAAATTGAGTATCAAATTACCTGGCAACGTGCTAAGTTCACTACGGCATGCGTAGCTATGTTCGCCGCTAAAATGCTTAACTTCTGTGTTCGGGATGGGAACAGG
>JBKEBK010000014.1:0-6988 GCA_047973125.1 Anaerorhabdus sp.
ATGTGTAAATTGTTTGATCAGGTTCACCAACAACCAGTACTGAACTATTATCTAGTGCTAACATTCTTACAATATCAAACTGAATTTTATTAACATCTTGAAATTCATCTACAAGGATATATTTAAAGCGTCTAGACCATTTTTGAGCAACTGCTGGATAATTTTTTAATATTTTTTCAGTATAAACCAGTAAATCATCAAAATCTAAGGCATTTAATTTTAACTGTCTTTTACAATAATACTCATAAATTCTTGCCTTTTCCTCTAATATTGAAAAACCATATGCTTGTTTTAAGGCATCACAACAAGAAATCTTTGAATTTTTATTATTTGAAATATATGATATTAAATCATAGTCATTAAAAGCTCCTTTTTCAATATTTAAAACCTTATAAGCTTCTTTTAATATTGTTTTTTGATCATCATTATCCATTATATTAAAAGTTTTTTCCATATTTAATACATGAATATCTTCTCTTAAAATTCTTACACAAAGCGAATGGATAGTCGAAATAAAAGGACTTTTAACATGTGATGGTAAAAAAGATGCCACTCTCTCTTTCATCTCATTTGCTGCCTTATTAGTAAATGTAATCGCTAAAATAGATGTAGGGTCATAACCTTTATTCAGTATTAAATGAGCAATCCTTACTGTTAAAACCCTAGTTTTACCACTTCCAGCTCCTGCTATTATCCTTAAATATTTCTTTTCTGATAAAACAGCCTCTTTTTGACTAGGGTTTAATTGATCCAGTAAATTCATTGTCTATACCTCACTTTTATTATTTCATTATACAGAAAATTATAAAACAATGCTATAATTAATATAGATATTACAAGGAGTACAACATGAGAAAGTATACAACAAAATGGAAAGACTATGAATGCTTAGATGCTGGTAATGGTGAAAAACTTGAAAGATGGAAAGACATTATCTTAAGAAGACCAGATCCTCAAGCTATATGGGATAGTAATAAATCACATAACTGGAATAGTTGTGATGCCATTTATCACCGCTCAAATAAAGGTGGCGGTAAATGGGATTTTAAATCAAATATTCCATCATTTTGGACAATTGAATATAACGATTTAACATTTAAAGTATCACCAACCGGATTTAAACACACCGGACTTTTCCCAGAGCAAGCCGTTAACTGGGATTGGATGAGTGATAAAATAAGATCAGCAAACAAAGAAATAAGAGTTCTAAATCTTTTTGCATATACCGGTGGTGCAACCATGGCTTGCAGCAAGGCAGGAGCTGCTGAAGTTGTTCATGTTGATGCATCTAAAGGAATGGTTAGCTGGGCCAAAGAAAATATGAAGTTATGTAAACTTGAAAATAATAAAATTAGATTTATAGTTGATGATGTTTTAAAGTTTGTTCAAAGAGAAAAAAGACGTGGAAATACATATCATGCAATTGTAATGGATCCACCATCTTATGGTCGAGGTCCCCAAAATGAGATGTGGAAGTTAGAAGATCATTTAACAATTTTAATTGATGAATGTTTAAAAATATTAGACAAGGATGCTATTTTCTTCTTAGTAAATTCCTATACTACAGGCTTCTCTAGTATTACTCTTGAAAATATTTTAAATAAAACAATCTTAAAAAAATATAATAATGGATCAATTGAAGCAGGAGAAATTTGCTTGCCTATTACAAAAGATAATATGCTACTTCCTTGTGGAATTTATGGAAAATGGTCAAAAGAATGATCAAGGTAATATTTGAAGATAACCATCTTTTAGTAGTAGAGAAACCAGTAAATATACCTGTTCAACTTGATCAAACACAGGATGAAGATCTATTATCAATATTAAAAAACTATATTAAAGAAAAATATAAAAAGCCCGGTAATGTCTATCTTGGTTTAATTCACAGGTTAGATCGACCAGTTGGTGGTGTGATGGTGTTTGCAAAAACTTCTAAGGCAGCCTCAAGACTATCAGATCAGCTAAGACGTAAAGTTATAAAAAAAGAATATCACGCAATTGTAGAGTCCTCAAATTTAAAGACAAAGGATACTCTAATTGATAACTTAATTAAAGATGAAAAAACTAATATGGTTAGAGTATCAAATAGTCCAAAAGCAAAAAAAGCTATTCTACATTACAATGTAGTTAGTATAAAAAATAATTTATCACTAGTTAAAATAGAATTAGAAACTGGAAGATCACATCAAATTAGAGTACAATTTGCATCAAGAAATGCTCCACTTTTAAATGATCAAAGATATAATAAAAATGCAACAGTCAATAACCAAATTGCTCTTTGGGCAACTTGCTTAACACTAGAGCATCCAACAAGTAAAGAAACAATGACATTCTACTCAGATTTACCAATGAAAAAACCATGGAATATATTTAAGGAGGAAAAATTATGATTAATAAAATTAAAGAAAAATTTAAATCGATAAACAAAGGAAAAAAAATTAAGAAGACTGGATTACATCTTATATTGGCAGTAGTCCTACTTTTTGTTGCTCTAATACAAGTGCCATCGATGTTAGATACTAAGTCACTAAAAGGACTTGGCTACTCAACCATTCAAATTAAAGAGATTCGAAAACAAAATCTTAAAAATCCAATTTTAAAAAACAAATATTATTCGATAAACCTTGCATCATCTATTGAAACAAAGACATTAAAAAAAGAATATCTAGAATTATATGTTGTAACCGAGTCTTTAAAAGAAAAAGATTTTCTATTGTATGATCGCTTAATTGAAAAAGGATATAAAAAAGAGGTAATTGTAACCTTATTCGATAAATTGAAATTTTATGAAATCACTCCCCTATTAGTATTTGATTATCAAAGTAGCATAACACCATATATTGAAGATGCTCTTGCAAATTCAAGTACTAACTCTGAAGATAACTTTACATTATCTAATACTTATGGTGGTTTTTATACGAATATTGAAAACACTAAAAACGAGGGTAATTACGATATGTTGGTAAATAAGCAATATACCCTTTCATCAAGTTATACACCAGCTACACTCTCTGATATTAACGTTCGTTATGCATCATCAGGAGTACAACTTGATGCTGGAGCTGCTGATGGTTTAAAAGATTTATGTGAAGTAACAAGAGAATTAGGACTTGTAATCTATGCATCAGGTGGATTTAGATCATACGATAAACAAAAAGAAGCCTATGATCGCTACCTTGAAGCCTATGGTGAAGAAGAAGCTGATAAGCTAAGCTCAAGAGCAGGTCATTCTGAACATCAAACAGGATTAACCGTAGACTTAGCAGCAGGTGGAGAAAGTAAAGACATCGCATCATTTGAAGAAACTCCAGAATTTACATGGTTAATTGAAAATGCTGCAAATCATGGCTGGATTTTAAGATATCCAAAGGGAAAAGAAGCAATAACTGGATATGATTATGAGCCATGGCATTTTAGATATGTTGGCACAGATTTAGCTCAAAAGGTATTCAATTCAAAATTGACTTATGATGAATACTATATGTTATATCTATTACCACAAGAACAAGCAAAAGAAGAAACTAAATAACACCTAATATAAAAATGGCACTTCAATAGTATTGCCATTTTTATTTTATAATTTAAGTAAATAAGTGTTTTTTAAAATCATTAAGATACTAAGAGTTTAGGTTTATTGACTTGCTCAAAAGTATTTTTTTTAGTAAAATATTATTTAAGAGTAGAGGTGTAAAATGAATAAAATTGGATTGGTACTTGAAGGCGGTGGAATGCGTGGAGCTTATACTGCAGGAGCACTAGCTTGGCTTATAGATAATAATGTAGTTTTTGACTATCATGTTGGAATTTCTGCTGGAGCAGTTCATGTTTATAGCTACTTGTTAAAAAACAAAACTTTTCTACATGATATATCAGTTTCATATATGAGTGATAAAAGAAACGTCGGTCTAACACCATTTTTAAAAGAGCGCAGGTATGTTGGTTATGATTATATGTTTGATGACTTACTAAGTAAGCAATTAAACTTTGATATAAAACCACTAAAAAAGTCTAAAGTAAAAAGTGAAATTGGTATCTATGATTTAAATAAATGTGAAACTATCTTTTTTAGCACAGATGAATTAGATGATAATTTAAAAATGATTAAAGCAGCCTGTACACTTCCAATTGCTGGAAGAATAATTGATTATAAGAATCATCGCTTTTTAGATGGTGGTATATCAGTTATGATTCCAATTGAAAGAAGTATTGAACAGGGAAATAATAAACACTTAATTATTATTACAAAACCTGAGGGCTATATAAGAAAAGCAGCCGGATCATTTATGAGATGGATAATGAAATTAAACTATAAAAATTATCCTAAAATGATTGAACATTATACAAATCGTCATCTTTCTTATAATAATCAAATGAGTATTATTGATGAACTATCTAAGAAAAATGAAGCTTTACTAATAAGACCAAGCATTACAATTCCAGTCAAAAGATTTAGCGGAGACCCTGATAACTTAGAGAAACTTTATAATTTGGGTTATAGAGATATGGAAAATAAAAAAGAAGAAATACTTAGTTTCATGAAAAAATAAATAATCATTCAAAGAGGTAAATTATGAATAAAATTAGTTTAGAAATATTTAAAAACGAAGAATTAATAATGCTATTATTATCAACAGTTATAATATTTATAGCATTATTTTTAATTTTTAAAATTCCGTTTTTTAAAAGAAAAAAAGAATACTTCCTTATCACATTTATAACCTTAGTATTCTCTTTAGTAACCTTTACAAAACTTGGAACAACCAACTATCCCAAGACATTTTGGCAAGCAAAAGAAGACAATGAAAACTTTGTACTAGAAGTAGTATCTGAAGATACAAAATTTGATCAAATTTATGTTATTGGTGGTGAAGGTGATAATAATGCACTTGACTCAGGTTATCAGGTTTGGTTCAATGATATTACAATCTCTGGAAGTAATGATTTAAAAACATGGGAAAATATAACTACCTTAAGTAATAAAAGTGATTATCTTGGATGGTTCTTAATTGAAGGTGATTATAACTATAAATACTTATCATTTGATATACCATCTTTTAGAAGCGTAATTCATGAGTTTGGAATTAAGCAAAAAAATAGTGATGAATTTTTAGATTTAAAATTAATCAGCTATAACAGCAAAGAAAACACTTATTCGCCAGAGTTTATATTTGATGAAACAGATACAATTCCCACAGTGCTATCAAGCAATAATACATCTTACTTTGATGAAATTTATCATGCGAGAAATGCCTTAGAGATTGCTAATAATCAAGATATGTACGCTTCAGTTCATCCACTTTTAGGAACTACGATAATGTCTTTAGGTATTAAAGTATTTGGTATGAACCCCTTTGGTTGGAGATTTATGGGAGCATTATTTGGTGTACTAATTATTCCAATGTTTTATGCTCTTGCAAGAAAGCTATTCAACAATAATGCCGCAACATTTGCCAGTGCCCTTCTTGCTTTTGACTTTATGACACTTACTACATCAAGAATTGCCACCCTTGAGCCATTTAGTATTTTCTTCATCTTACTGATGACTTATTATATGGTTTGTTATTTAAAGTTAAACTTTGATGCTCCATTAAAAAAACTTTTGCTTCCACTTTTATGCTCAGGTATTGCAATGGGACTTGCAATTGCAACAAAGTGGACAGGAGTTTATGCTGCAGTAGGTTTAGGCATACTCTTCTTTATCCACTTCTATAAACAACTAAAGCTTATTAACTTTAACACTAAACATGAAAACTATAAAAAAGGTATAAAGATTATATTATACTGCTTCTTATTCTTCATCTTTATACCACTTGCTATATATTGTATTTCTTACATCCCAACAAGGGTTTGGAAAAATGATACATGGAGCATAGAAAATGTCTATACCCATTCTATATACATGTATAATTATCACGCTAATTTACAAGCAACTCACCCATATCAAAGCACATGGTATCAATGGCTATTCGATATTCAACCAATATGGTATTTCATTTATAGAATTGAAGATACTTTTGCATATTCTATTTCATGCTTTAATAATCCACTTATCAGTTGGACTGGGGTTATATCAATTATTTATACAATTTATTCAAGTATCAAAGAAAAAACAAATAGTTCAATATTTATTATAATTTGTTATTTATCAGCCCTTATTCCATGGGTTTTAGTTAGTAGATGTGTCTTCTCGTATCACTACTACCCTGCACTACCATTCTTAATACTTGCAATTACCTATTTCTTTGAACAAATGAAAAAAAGATTTCCAATATTTAAAAATATTCAAACAATTTATTTAATTCTAGTTATCTTATTATTTATTCTATTTCTTCCAGCAACAGCAGGATTTAAAACTACACTAGAATACTTAAATTTCTTATCATGGTTACCATCATGGTACTTTGGAGCATAAAATTTATAAAGACGATTTATCAATAAGATAGATTGTCTTTTCTTATGCGTTACTTCCTACTGAAATTTATATATTTATAATATGCTACAATCATTTTATACACCTCTATGTTTAAAAGACAAAAGAGAAAAATAATGTATCTAAATATCAAAAAAAGATAACCTAAACGATGTTCAAGTTCATGTTCATTATACTATAGGCATCTAAAATAAGTTTACGCTTGGGAACTGCATAGGATTGGAGATTTGGGTTCTGTTGCTATGAATAGAAGAATATTTAAGGAAGAAACATCAGAGGTCGGAGACATTCCATTTTTTAAGATTGGCACTTTTGGAAGCGTTCCGGATTCCTATATTTCGCGTGAAAAATTTGAAGAATACAAATCAAAATATTCGTATCCAGAAATTGGTGATTTATTACTATCTGCATCCGGAAGTATAGGCAGAATTGTAGAATATAAGGGAGAAGAAGCGTATTATCAAGACTCTAATATCGTTTGGTTGAAACATGATAGCCGATTGATTAATTCATTTTTGAAGCAATTTTATTCAGTGGTAAAATGGTCTGGACTTGAGG
>JBKEBK010000022.1:0-183110 GCA_047973125.1 Anaerorhabdus sp.
CTTCATTCATTCTTAACACAACCTTTCTCATAAATAACACCTCCTAAATAATAGAAGTATATTATATAACATTTGGGACATTATCGAGTTTGATATATTAAGACATTATCACTATTGATTCAGATTGAGGTTGAATAATTTAAATTATTATTGACATTTACTATCGTTACAACGTATAATAATTAATGGCACTAATGCCAAATGTAGCCCCGGAAACTACGTTGGTTTAGGAGGAAAAATATGCGTCAAACAACTATGATTAAGCCTAGTGAAGTTACTCGTCAATGGTTTGTAATTGATGGAGAAGGATGTACACTGGGAAGACTTGCTACTGAAGTAGCAACTGTGTTAAGAGGTAAACATAAACCGTCTTATACACCAAATGTTGACTGTGGTGATTATGTTATTATTATCAATGCTGATAAAATACAAGTTACTGGAGATCAAACAAACAAAAAGAATTACTATAATCACTCACAATATCGTGGAGGATTACGTACAAGATCTACAGGGATTATGCGTGATAAATACACAAGAGAGTGGGTTGAAAGAGCGGTGCATGGGATGTTACCTCATACAAAGCTTGGTGATGTAATGCGTAAACATTTATTTGTTTATGAAGGTGCTGAGCATCCACATGTTGCTCAAAAGCCTGTTGAAATGAAGTTAAAAGGATAAGGAGGAATAGACTTTGGCAAAGAAAAAAGAAAAAGTAACATATATTGGTACTGGTCGTCGTAAATCTTCTGTAGCTCGTGTCTTCATGACTCCAGGTACTGGTAATATCGTTGTAAATGGTAAGACATTAGATGAATATTTACCATTAGAAACTTTGAGAATGAATGTTCGTTTACCATTAAACTTAACTGAAACATTAGAACAATTTGATATTAAGGTTAACGTTTGTGGGGGTGGTTATTCAGGGCAATCAGGAGCTATTCGTCATGGAATATCTCGTGCTTTGTTACAAGCTTCTGCAGATTATAGACCTGCATTAAAAGCTGCTGGATTTCTTACACGTGATTCACGTGCTAAAGAACGTAAAAAATATGGTCTTAAGGGAGCTCGTAGAGCACCACAATTCTCTAAGAGATAGATCGATATTTATTATCAAATCAAAGAAAGCCTTTATGGCTTTTTTTGTATATTATTTGACATTAAAAGGAAATAAAGATAAGATTGATAAAGAAATGATTGTGGGTAAGAAAATGACAGATACTAGGCATACATTAAATGAGTTGTTGGTTGGTTTATTCAACTACATACTATATATAGAAGAAAGAAACTTAAAGCTACAAGGAGTAGAATTATCAATGAATGAAGTTCATTTATTGGAAAACATCCAAAAGACAAGGGATAATTCAATGTCGTATTTAGCTGGTCGTTTAATGGTTACTCAAGGAACACTTACCACCAATGCAACAAGATTAATAAAAAAAGGTTATGTTTCAAGGTATAAAGATGATAAGGATAAAAGGGTTGTTCGTTTAAAGTTATGTGATAAAGCAATGCCTATTTTGAAAATTCATGAAGACTTTCATCATAATTTAATTGATAAGGCTATCGGGGATTTGGGTTTAGAAGATAATGTAGTGTTAAATGAGTCTCTAGAGAACATCTTAAAATATTTTAGAGAAGAGTATCGTATTCAAGCAAATATCTAGTATTTAGTTACTGGGTATTTTTTTTATAAAAAATTCATTTTTTTATTTACTTTGAATGTCAAAGTATGTATAATTATAATAACTTTGATTGTCAAAGTAAATAAAGACAGGAGAATATTATGATTGAAAATATTAAAAAAGTATTAGTTGAAGCAATTAATGTTGATGCTGAAGATGTAAAGCCAGAGGCAAATTTAAAAGATGATTTAGGAATAGATTCTTTGGCGGCAGTAGAACTTGCTTTGGAGTTAGAAAATGAATTTGATATTCGTATTGAAGATGAAGAGCTAGCAAAGCTTGAAACAGTACAGGATATAGTTAACATCATTGAATCAAAAGCTAAGTAATCTTAGCTTTTTTACATAAAGGAGATAATAAATGGATAAGAAGAAGGTTAAAGATATTATTAAGCTTTTTGAAGAGAGTACTCTATCAGAGATGAGCTTAGAGGTTGATGATATAAAAATAAGTATGAAAAAGAGTGACTTACAAAATGATCGGGTTGAAATGATCCCTGTTGTTAATTCACATGTAGTAAATACTAGCGAAGAGATAATACAAGAAGAAAAAGAGATTGGTGATCCGATTAAAAGTCCACTTGTTGGGGTGTTTTATGCTTCTAATGTAGAGGGTGGTAAACCACTTGTAAGTGTTGGCACAAAGGTTAAAAAAGGTGATTTATTATGTGTTATTGAGGCAATGAAGGTTATGAACGAAATTCATGCTGATCGAGATGGTGAAGTTGTTAAAGTATTATTTGTTGATAATGATACCGTTCAATATGGTGATGTACTAATGTATATTGCATAGGAGGCAATTTGTGATAAGAAAAGTATTAATAGCTAATCGCGGGGAAATTGCAGTTCGTATTATTCGAGCATGTAAAGAGTTAGGCTTATCTACTGTTGCAGTGTATTCTGAAGCAGATGAGAAGTCATTACATGTTGAACTAGCAACTCAAGCAGTTTGTATAGGGGGCTCTAGAGCCACTGATTCATACTTAAATATGGATAATATAATTCAAGCAGCTTGTAATACTGGTTGTGATGCAATTCATCCAGGATTTGGCTTTTTAAGTGAAAATTCGAAGTTTGTGCGACTTGTGGAAGAGTGTGGTCTTATTTTTATTGGACCTAAGGCTAGTATAATTGAGATGTTAGGAAACAAGGCAGAAGCTCGTAAACTAATGAGTAGTGTAGGTGTTCCAATCATTCCAGGATCAAAAGATATCATAAGTGATGCAGCACAGGGGATCACTCAAGCTAAAGATATTGGCTATCCTGTTATTGTTAAGGCTAGCAATGGTGGTGGTGGTCGAGGAATGCGAATCATTTCTAAAGAGGATGATTTTGCGCAGCTATTTGATGCAGCTAAATCTGAGGCCAAGGTATGTTTTGGAGATGATGAAATGTATTTGGAAAAATATATTGAGAATCCCAAGCATATTGAGGTACAGATAATTGGAGATAATTTTGGAAATGTTATTCATCTTTTTGAGCGTGATTGTTCTTTTCAAAGAAGAAATCAAAAGTTAATTGAAGAGGCTCCATGTCGCTCTTTAAATCAAGATATTCGCGATGCTCTATTTGAATCAGCAATTAAGGCTTGTAAGAGTGTATCTTATAATAGTGTAGGAACCATTGAATTCTTAGTGGATAAGCACGGAGAATATTATTTTATGGAAATGAATACTAGAATTCAAGTAGAACATCCAATTACTGAAATGATAAGTGGTGTTGATATTGTTAAGCAACAAATTAGAATTGCAGATAATCAAGCATTAAGCATTGAACAAAGTGATATTAAGTGTAATGGCTATGCTCTTGAGTGTCGGATAAATGCTGAAGATATTCGCAAGGATTTTGTACCAGATCCTGGTACTATTACCTTTCTTCATCTACCAGGAGGAAAGGGTGTAAGAATTGATAGTGCTGTTTATAATGGTTATACTATATCACCATTTTATGATTCAATGATTTTAAAACTAATTACCTTTGCTTCAACAAGGTTAGGAGCAATAAAAAAAATGAGAGTGGCCTTAGAAGAATTAATTATTGAAGGTCCTAAAAATAATATTGAATTTCATTACCTTGCAATGCATCATCCAAAGTTTGTTGAAGGTAAATATGACACAAAATTTTGTGAGTTATTTGTAAAGGAGTTAAAAGAAAATGGAGAATTTATTTAAGAAAAGACAAGAGCGAATTGCTCAGTTTGAAGCAATTCGAAAAAAAGATATACATAAAGTTAATAAGGTGAAAGAAGTGCCTGATAATTTGGTAATTCAATGTCCTAAGTGTAAAGAGACAAAACCTTATTTTGAGATTCGATTGAATCGTTATGTTTGTACAAGTTGTAATGAGCATTTTAAAATTAGTGCTCGTGAGCGTATTCGTCAGCTTACGGATTTAAATTCTTTTATAGAAAGTGATAAATATGCAACAACTTACAATAGTGATAATTTTATTGGATACTCAAAGAAGTTAGAGCAATATCAAAAAAAGACTGGTCTTCAAGAAGCAGTTATTTGTGGTGTTGCTAAGATTGATAGTAAAAAACTTGCTATAGCTATTATGGACTCAAATTTTATGATGGGTAGTATGGGTAGTGTTGTTGGTGATAAAATAACCAGATTAATTGAATATGCAACAAAGGAAAAATTACCTTTACTTATTAGTTGTACAAGTGGTGGTGCTAGAATGCAAGAGGGAATTATCTCTTTGATGCAGATGGCTAAGACCAGTGCTGCAATAAAGCGTCATAGTGAAAAGGGATTACTATATATTTCTTTACTTACTCATCCAACAACAGGGGGAGTAAGTGCAAGCTTTGCAATGTTGGCAGATTTAATACTTGCTGAGCCAAATGCACTTATTGGCTTTGCTGGAAAAAGAGTAATTGAGAAAACAATTAATGAAGTGCTTCCAGAGAATTTTCAAAGTGCAGAATTTATGTTAGAAAAAGGTTTTATTGATGCAATTGTTGATCGTCGTGATGCTAGGGAAACAATTTCAAAAATTATGGATTTACATGGGGTGAAATCATGAATTTAAAAGAATGTGAAGCTTTAATTAAAAGCTTAGAAGAAGAAAAAGCTAAAATTGAAAATCCTAATAGTAGTTATTTTATTGAATTAAATCAGCAGATAAAGCGTATTCGAAAAGAAACCTATAGTAATCTTAGCGCTTGGGATCGTGTTTGTTTAGCTCGGCATATTGAGCGTCCCAAAGCCCAAGATTATATTGAGTGTTTATTTGATAATTTAATTGAAATTCATGGTGATCGCTTTTTTGGTGATGATCCATCATTATATGGGGCTATAGGTACATTTCATGATATGCCTGTTACCATTTTAGCTCAAACTAAGGGTAAAAATACCAAGGAAAACATTGATAGAAATTTTGGGATGATGCAACCTGAAGGTTATCGTAAAGCCATAAGACTAGCAAAACAGGCCGAAAAATTTAATCGACCAATAATTACTTTTGTTGATACTCCTGGAGCATTTCCTGGAAAAGGTGCTGAAGAGCGTGGTCAGGCTGAGGCAATAGCACAGTGTTTATATACGTTTTCTGATATCAAGGTTCCTGTTATTTGTATAGTTGTTGGAGAAGGTGGAAGTGGTGGAGCCCTTGCACTGAGTGTTGCTGATTGTATTGTGATGTTAGAAAATGCAGTGTACTCAATTCTTACTCCAGAGGGGTTTGCGACAATTTTATGGAAGGATGAGACAATGTATGAAAAGGCTAGCGAAGTAATGGAATTGACTTCATATGACTTAAAGGATAAGGGCATTGTCGACCTTCTTATCAAAGAGCCAATTGGTAAAACTCAAGAGTGTTTTGAGATAGTGGCTCAAAATCTTAATATCTATATTCACCAAGAGTTAGTAAAACTAAAAAAGTTGAAAGTTAAAGATCTATTAGAAAAACGTTATCAAAAATTTCGAAAGATTGGAGAGTTACATGAAAAATAGAATAATTGTTGGAATGGGGTGTGCTATTTGTGATACTCGTATTGATAATGAGCAATTAAAGAGTGTGATGGATACAAGTGATGAGTGGATATCATCAAGGACAGGTATTCATTCAAGATATATTAGCGTGAACGAAAACTCTAGTGATTTAGCACAACGCGCTGCCACTTTGGCGATAGAAGATAGTGGCGTAAATAAGGAAGAAATTGATTTAATAATTGTAGCAACAATGACTCCAGATCATATTACTCCATCTACTGCCTGCATTTTACAATCTAAGTTAGGTTTAAATGATTCTTGTATTATGGCTTTTGATATCAATGCTGCCTGTACAGGTTTTGTATACGCCTTGCAGATCGCAAGTAATATGCTTCTAGAATATAAGTGTGCACTTGTTGTGGGTGTTGATATCAATAGTAAATTATTAGATTGGCATGATCGCTCAACCTCAATTCTTTTTGGAGATGGTGCAGGTGCTGTAGTTTTAAAGAGTACATCATGTAACAATGAGATGATTAATTTTGCTCAAAGTAAGGGTGATGAAGAAGGGGTTTTGCGTTGTAATGGAATAGTGCAAAGTAGTGTCTTGGATAATGCAAGTCGCGAAGTTGGGTTTTTACATCAAAATGGTAGTGAAGTTTTTAGATTTGCGGTTGCTTCTTTGCAAGAGGCTCTTGCAAAAGTTTTAGAAAAAGCTAATAAGAGTATTGATGATATTGATTTAATTATTCCTCATCAAGCTAATATTAGAATAATTTCAAATGTTGCAAGAAAGCTTAAAATTCCTATGGAAAAGTTTTATACAATTTTAGAAGAATTTGGAAATACATCAGCTGCAAGTATACCTATGGCTTTGGCTATGGCAAAAAAGGATGGGAAAATACATGCTGGCATGAAGATTATAATGGTTGGCTTTGGTTCGGGATTTACATATGCAGCAACATATTATGAAGTGTAGGAGGAATTATGTTAAATAAACTATTAAATATTAAATATCCAATTATTCAAGGAGCAATGGCTAATATTGCTACCGCAGAGTTTGCAGCTGCTGTTAGTAATTGTGGGGCTTTAGGAATAATTGGTACAGGGGCAATGAATGTCGATGAAGCAAGAAATTCTGTTATTAAATGTAAATCATTAACAGATAAGCCATTTGGAGTAAATGTGATGTTAATGAATCCATATAGTGCTGAAATTATTGATATGCTTTGTGAGGAAAAAGTTTGTGTTGTAACAACAGGAGCAGGAAATCCTGGTCCCTATATAAAAAAATTAAAAAATGCAGATATTAAAGTGATACCAGTTGTTCCAAGTGTTGCCTTAGCTATAAGAATGGAAAGAAATGGGGCAGACGCTCTTATTGTTGAAGGTAGTGAAGCTGGAGGTCATGTAGGTGAGCAAACGACCATGGCTTTAGTTCCACAGGTGTGTGATGCAGTTAATATACCAGTAATTGCAGCAGGAGGTATTGCCGATGGAAGAGGATTTAATGCTGCCATATCTCTTGGTGCACAAGGTGTTCAAGTTGGCACTTGTTTATTAGTAGCATGTGAGTGTCCTATCCATGAAAATTATAAATTAGCAATCTTAAAAGCTAAGGATACTGATACTGTTGTTACAGGAAGAAGCATTGGGACACCTGTTCGTATTTTAAAAAATAAACTTGCAAAAGAGTACATAAAGTTAGAAGGATCATTAACTGATCGAGAAGAAATGGAAAGACTAACACTAGGGTCTCTTCGCAAGGCGGTATTTGATGGAGATATGAAGTTTGGCTCAGTCATGATGGGTCAGATTGCTGGCTTATGTAATGAAATAAAACCATTACAGAAGATTATTGATTTCATAATGGAAGATAGTAAAAAACAAAAAGAAGTTTTAATTAGTAAACTAAAGGAGTGTCTATGAAATACACACTGAAAATTAAAGATAAAATGTTACCTTTTCCAATAATACAGGGAGGAATGGGTGTTGGTGTTTCTTTATCATCATTAGCTGGAAATGTAATGAAGCAGGGGTGTATGGGGGTTATAAGTGCCGCTCATCCAGGATACAGAGCATCTAATTTTCGTCAAGATTCTATTACAGCTAATGTGCAAGCTATTTTAGAAGAGTCTAAAAAAGCAAGAGAAATAAGTGGTGGTAAAGGGCTTTTAGCTATCAATATCATGGCAGCTAGTAAAGATTATATTACTTATGTAAAGGCAGCAGTTAGGGCAAAGATTGATGCGATTATTTCAGGTGCTGGCTTACCATTAGATTTACCAAGTTACGTTGAGGATAATTCTATTTTATTGGCTCCAATTGTATCAAGTGGTAAAGCTGCAAAACTTATTTGTCGTGCTTGGGATAAGCGTCATAATAAAATCCCTGATTTTATTGTGATTGAATCAAGTGAGGCTGGTGGTCATTTAGGTTTTAAAAAAGATGATTTATTAGAAGGTAAGTGTGAGCTGTTAGATGTGATTTTTCATGATGTTAAAAAGGAGATTTTACCATTTGAAGAAAAATATCAAAAACAAATCCCAATTATTCTAGCGGGTGGCATATTTGATGGTAAAGATATAGCAAATGCTCTAAAGTTAGGAGCAAGTGGTGTTCAGATGGGTACACGCTTTATTGCAACAAATGAGTGTGATGTTGCCCAAGAATTTAAAGATATGGTAATAAATTGCAAAAAGGAAGATATTGCAATTGTAAATAGTCCAACAGGATTTCCAGGTCGTGCTATTATGAATAAATTTATGAAGGTGCGTCAAAATAGTGAAAATATCAGTGTTAAGTCGTGTTTGAATTGTTTAACACCATGTAATCCTTCATTTACACCTTATTGTATTAGTGAGGCGCTTATTCAAGCGGCTAAAGGTAATGTTGATCATGGTTTGGTTTTTGTTGGTAGTAATGCCTATAGAGTAAATAAAATGGTTAGTGTGAAAGAGTTAATTGAAGAATTAATTTTTGATATGAGAAAAGAGTTAGGTGAAGTATTATGAAAATAGCATATTTATTTGCAGGTCAGGGCTCACAGTATCCTGGTATGGGTTATAGTTTTTATCAAAACTTTCCATCTTCTAAAGCAATTTATGATGATATTAATCTTGATTTTGATGTTAAGCAGTTATGTTTTTATGGCGAAGAAGAGAAATTAAAAGATACTGAATATGCTCAAGCTTGTATTCTTGCAACATCACTTGCAATTGCTTCAGCACTGGATACCTCTGGTATTAAACCACAATATGTTGCTGGTCTTAGTTTGGGTGAATATAGTGCACTTGCTTATGCTGGTTCAATTGATAAAGATAGTGCTTTAGAAATTGTAAGAGCAAGAGGTAAAATAATGGCTAAGGCCATGCCTTCTGGCTTTGGTAAGATGGCAGCTGTTTTAAATACAGATCAAGAATTAATTGAGAATATTTGTAAAGAAGTTAGTAATGATATAGAAGTGTGTGAAATTGCTAATTATAATAGTCCATCTCAAATAGTTATTTCTGGTAATACAAATGCTGTTGATAAGGCCATCAAGCTGTTATTGGATAGTGGTGTTAGAAGAGTAATTCCTTTAAATGTAAGTGGGGCATTTCATTCTAGTTTATTAATTGAAGCTGCAAACAGCTTTAAAGGTGTATTAGATAAATACAATTTTAATGAATGTGAGATACCAGTGGTATATAATTTTTCAGGAGATGAGACTTGTAAATCAATTAAGGATAATTTACTAAGTCAATTATATTCAAGTGTAAGATTTACCCAATCAATTGAGTATATGATTTCTAAGGGGGTTGATACATTTGTTGAAATTGGTCCTGGTAATATCTTAAGTGGTTTTGTAAGAAAAATAAGTAAAGATGTAAGAGTATATAGTATTGATTCGATAGAATCTATGGAGAATTTTATAAAAGAGGTGAATGATGGAAAATAAAGTAGCAGTAGTAACAGGGGCAAGTCAGGGGATTGGTGAGGCAATCGCTTTGAAACTTGCAAAAGATGGATATAATGTAGTAATAAATTATATTGGAGATTCTTTAAAAGCTGATAGTGTAGTTAAGAAGTGTATGGAGTTTGGTGTTCTTGCTATGGCTATAGAGTGTGATGTAAGTGATTATCAAGCAGTAGAAGAGATGATGAAAGCAATCATTTTAAAGTATGAAAGAATAGATCTTTTAGTTAATAATTCAGGTATTACTAAGGATTCATTACTACTTAGAATGGATGATGCAAGTTTCAATGCGGTTATTGATGTCAATCTTAAAGGAACTTTTAATTGCGTAAAACATGTAAGTAAGCAAATGATGAAACAGCGAAGTGGTAATATTATTAGTATGGCAAGTGTCATTGGTTTAATTGGTAATGCCGGACAAATAAATTATGCAGCTAGTAAAGCTGGGATTATTGGACTTACTAAATCGGTCGCTAGGGAGCTTGCTCCAAGAGGAATTCGTGCAAATGCGATTGCTCCAGGCTTTATTGCAACCAAGATGACTGATGTATTAAGTGATGATGTTAAACAATCAATACTAGATCAAATTCCTTTAAAGGAATTTGGATCAATTGAAGATGTTGCTAATATGGTTAGCTTTTTAGCAAGTGATAATAGTCGCTATGTAACGGGACAAGTGCTTCATGTTGATGGCGGGATGGTGATGTCTTGATGAAAAGAAGAGTTGTAATAAGTGGCATGGGGGCATTGACTCCCATTGGTAATACGGTAAGTGATACTTGGAAGTCTATTGTAGATGGTGTTTGTGGTATAGCTCCAATTACTAATTTCGATGCTTCAAATCAAAAAGCCAGCTTAGCAGCAGAAGTAAAAAATTTAAATATTGAAGAATATTTTAGTGAGCGTGATTTAAAGTTTAATGATCGCTTTACAAAATTTGCAAGGATTGCAGCAAAGCAAGCAATGCTTGATAGTAAGATTGATACTTCAAAAATTGATACAAAGCGCTTTGGAGTAATTATGGCATCTGGAATTGGTGGAATTGAGTCCATTGAAAATGCTCAAAATGTTTTAATGGAGCGTGGTCCAACGCGAGTTTCTCCATACTTTATTCCTATGGCTCTTGTTAATTTATCTGCGGGCTGTGTTGCTATTGATGCTGGGGCTAAGGGTCACTGCTCTTCACAGGTTACTGCCTGTGCTGCTGGAAGTAATGCTATTGGAGAAGCCTTTCATAAGATTCGTGATGGCTATGCTGAAGTTATGTTGGCTGGAGGAAGTGAGGCGGCAATTACGCCACTTGCTATTGCTGGTTTTGCATCAATGAGAGCATTACACACAGGAGGTGATCCCAAACGAGCAAGCATTCCTTTTGATAAAGAGCGAAGTGGTTTTGTTATGGGTGAAGGGGCTGGAGTCTTGATGCTTGAAGAATTGGAACATGCTAAAAATCGTGGTGCTAACATTTATGGTGAAATCGTAGGTTATGGCTCTAGCTGTGATGCCTTTCATATTACTGCGCCAATAGATGATGGCAGTGGTGGTGCTATGGCAATGCAAAATGCCTTAGAGGATGCTAATTTAGAAAGTAGTGATATTGCATATATCAATGCTCATGGAACAAGTACACCAATGAATGAAAAAAGTGAAACCAAGGCTATAAAGTTAGCTTTTAAGGAGCATGCAACTAAAGTTGCAATATCATCGACAAAATCAAACACTGGTCACTTATTAGGGGCATCAGGAGCTGTTGAGGCTCTAATTACAATTAAGGCTATCCAAGAGGGGTTTATACCGCCTACAATAAATTACTTACATAAGGATGATGAGTGTGATTTAGATATTGTTCCAAATATCGCAAGGAAACAAGATATACCATATGCAATGAGTAACTCATTAGGATTTGGTGGTCATAATGTTGCATTAATTTTTAAGAAATGGGAGGATTCATAATGTTATATAATTCAAATCAAATTCAAGAAATTATTCCACATCGTTATCCATTTTTACTAGTTGATACAATTGTTTCAATTAATGATGATCAAAGTGAAATAATTGGGACAAAATGTGTAAGTGCAAATGAAATGCAGTTTTTGGGTCACTTTCCTCAAAAACATGTAATGCCAGGAGTTCTTATTGTTGAAGCCTTAGCTCAAACTGGTTGTGTATTACTGCTTTCAAATGAGAAAAACAAGGGTAAAATTGGATATTTTGCTGGTATTAACAAATTACGTTTTAAACAACAGGTAATTCCAGGAGATGTTTTAACTTTAAAAGTAAACTTAAAAAATGAGCGTGCTGGTATTTATTTTGCTGATGTTGAAGCTAGTGTTAATGGTAAAGTAGCTGTCAGTGGTGAAATAATGTGTGCGGTAGGATAAAACAATGATATGTGGTGTTGGTTGTGATATAGTAGCGATAAATAGAATTGCTAAGCAAGGCACTGATTTTGCAAAAAGAATATTAACATCTAATGAATATCAATTATACGATAAATACAATGAATTAAGAAAAATAGAGTTTTTAGCAGGTCGTTTTGCTGCAAAAGAAGCTATTATAAAGGCAATAGATAAAAAACTTTTAGTATCTGATATTGAAATTTTATATGATGATGAAAAACCGGTTTGCTACATTGATGGGTATCGTATTTGCTTATCAATAGCACATGAGATCGATTATGCTATAGCTTATGCGATTTGTGAGAAAGAAGGTGGACAATGACTTTTTTTCAAATTTTCAAAATGTTATTTGTGTTACCAGTAGCATGGTTTAGTGCAATTTTTGTTCGTAATAAAACAATTGAAGAGCGTTATAAAAAAGCTCGAAATTGGTCAATGTTTATCATTAATTATTTAGGGTATAATTTAGCTACATTTGGTGTTGAAAATATTCCTTATGGTGAAGCTGTTTATTTTGTAAGCAATCATCAAGGAACGCTAGATCCTGCTCTTGTGGTTGCTTCTTGTCCTTTTGCAACAGCTTTTATTTCGAAGCAAAAAAATTTAAAACTACCAGTATTTGGTAGTTGGGCAAAGACTATTGATGTTATTCATTTTGATCATACTAGTCGAAAAGGGAATATTTCTATGTTAAGAAGTGCAGCAGAAAGACTAAAGAAAAATCGTAACCTTTTGGTTTTTCCAGAAGGTACAAGATCAAAAAGTGATAAGATGAATCCGTTTAAAGAAGGGGCACTGCAGCCTGCTTATTTAGCAAAAGCAACAGTAATTCCTGTGACTTTAAATAATGCTTATTGTATTGATGATAAAAAAGATAGTAATAAAAATTTGGGTATTACCTATGGAAAAGCTTTTAGGTATGAAGAATATAAGGATTATAATCATAAGGAATTTAGTGATATTTTATATTCAGAAATAAAAAAACATATTGAATAAATAAAAAAAGACATTGTAACTTACAATATCTTTTTTTGTTTTATTTTATTTAAAGAATCCCTTTACACCTTTTAATAGTGTTTGAGCCATATCAGAGTTAGCTCCTCCCATTAATCCACCGATCATTGACATTACATCATTTCCAGATGATTGCTTCTTTTGTTTTCCTAAGAAACTTAGTAATAGTGGGGCTAAAGATGCTAAGCTTGTAGATACTTGATCAGCACTTAAGCCACTTTTCTCTGCAAGTTGACTTTGGATGTTTTTATCTTCTGATCCAAAAACTTTTGATAAAATTTTTGCTCCATCATTAACATCAACATTTTTTAAGAATGCACCAATATCACTGATATCATCATTCGCATGATCATCAAGTGCTTTTGAAAGACTTGCTGCACCTGCATCATCTTTTGCGTTGTTTTGCATTGCTGATAAGATTGTTGGTAATGCATTTGACATTAAGTCACTTATTTGGTTACTTGATGCACCAGTTTTTTCTTTCAGCTCATTAGTTGCCCCATCACCCAACATTTTTACAATTGTATTTAAATCCATTTTATTTTCCTCCATACCCAATTATTTTTAGAGTAGCTTTCTATATTTAAAGTTTACTTTTTTTTTATTTATGTGTCAAACATTTAAATTAATATTATAGATAGTAAAAAAAATGATATAATTACATTAGATTATTAAATAAAGTATAATTAATAAATAAGAAAAGTAAAATTACTATTTAAAAATATTATAAAATTGGGGGTATACTTTTGAAATTTATAGTTCAAATATCATATATATTATTACTAATGGGAGTACTGGGAGTCTTATTTTCTATTAGAAAATATCGTGAGAGTGTTTTAAAAAATCGTAATAAGATTTTAATTTTTATTATCATTAGTTTAAGTGTTAGTGTTTTGTTGTGGTTATTTTTGCGTCAAGAATACTTTATTTCATATTGGGAATTTGGTGGTTATTGGAAAAAGTCCTTAGAGTTTAATGATTTGTTAAGAAGTGATGTTAATGTGGCCTTAGACTATTTGTTTAGTTCAATTCGCACTCAAGAGTATAATTATTTAGCTCTAGCATTATTATCAGGACCTACTCAAATATTTGGAGCCCACTTTTCAAGGTTTGTTTTAGTAGTTTATAATTTTTGTTTACTTCCATTTAATGTACTACTATTTTCATTGGTTCTAATGATCTTAGATGATAATAATTATAAAAATAAATTTACTTTAGTGCTAATAATATTAAGTATTATATTTTTTAGTTCAAATATACTACCGTTAATTTTAGGATATATAGGTGCAGTTGCTTTACCATTTATTATGTCAGTTGTTATTATTATATACTGTGGATATTTAAGGAAACATAGTTTTGCTTACAGTGTTTATATTGGCTTAGTATTAATATTTATTGTACTAATAAGAAGGTGGTATGCTTATCTTGTTGTTGGTTTCTTTTTGGGTTATGGAATAAGTCTAATTATTGAATATATTATTGAAAAGAAAAATTTTAAAAAAGAAATATTACCAGTATACATCAGGCTATTTATATGTGGGATAATACCACTTTTACTGCTGAGATTTGGTATACCGGAATTATTTAATAAAATAACAAAGTATAATTATACCTTTGCTTATCAAATAATGAATGTTGGAAGTTTTTATGAAAGGTTTTTGTGGTTCTTTAAAAACTATGGTCTAGTATTTTTTGCTTTAGCTATTGTTGGCATTGTGATTACTCTTAAAAATAAAAAATATAAATATGATGGTATTGCTTCAATTATAATGTTTTTATTTATCGTTATAGCCTTTAATTTAACTCAAATGATGGGTAACCATCATTACTACACCATTAATGTTTTAATGATACTTTACTCTTTAATTGGTTTAATTTATCTATGTAGTTTACTCAGTAATAAAGTACTTAAAATATTAATAGTTTTTACTTTGTTAGTAACTACAATTAATACGTCAATTATTTTTACAAAAAGTAATGAATCAATTATACAAAAAGTTAATTCAATTATAATACCATCTTATTTACCAAGTATGAGAATTAGAAAAGATGTTAATAATATTAAAGATATAACCTTGTTTTTAAAGAATAATGTTGGCAATTCAAGCGTCTATGTTTTAGCTGGTTCAGAGTATTTAAATGAAGATTTAATTACAAATAGTTTTTTACCTTACGATTTAAAACCTGTAAGCAATATGGCATCAAGTAAGGTATGGGACTTTAGAGATGGAATCCCTAAAGATTTCTTTAAATATCAGTTTGTAGTTACGTCTAGTCCTTCACAATATCAATTTTTAAGAGGTGGTCATAAAAATATCTGGGTGTTAGCTGAAAATATTACTAAGAAAAATGGAATTTTAAATAAGTTTTATGATAATATTTTTGAGACTTTTATATATGGTGAAAATGATAAAGAAGTAAAAGTAATTATATATCGTAGAAATCAAGAAATTCCAAGAAATGTCATAGATCAGTTTATAGATATATTTAAGAGGTATTATCCTGATTATCCTGATTTATATGAATTTAATTATTAGTTCTAAGATTGATTAAAATGTAAAGAATAAATATTGGGTAATTTTTATAATTTAGTTATTTAAAGTATGATTAAAATTTCTTATTATAGATTACCCTATTTATAAATAAAAAGTAAAAAAAAGTATTGACTATCATATTGTGTAATGTTATTATATTTAGGCAGTCATGAAATTTATAGACCCGTAGCTCAGGTGGTTAGAGCGCACCCCTGATAAGGGTGAGGTCGTTGGTTCAAGTCCATTCGGGTCTACCATTTTGTTATTGATTGTTGGGGCCTTAGCTCAGCTGGGAGAGCGCCTGCTTTGCACGCAGGAGGTCAGCGGTTCGATCCCGCTAGGCTCCACCAAATTATTAAATTGCATACCTTATGGTATGTTTTTTTATATATTTGTGACTTTTGCAACATAATTTAATTTTAGTGTATGTTAATATGAAGTGGTATTTTGATAATGATATTGGACTATATTGTATTTACATAGTAAAATATATTATATTAAATAAAATAAGAAGGGAAAAAATTATGAGTGAGAATAAAGTAACATTAGAAATGACAATTGGAGAGATAATATCAAACTTTCAAGGAAGTGCTGATATTTTAATGGCGTGTGGAATGCATTGTTTAGGTTGTCCATCATCGCAAGTTGAAACATTAAAAGAGGCTTGTATGGTTCATGGTTTAGATGCAGAAAAGGTGCTAGATGCACTAAATAGTAGTTTGAAAAAAGATAAAGGAATGGAGCTATGAGCAAAAACTTAGGTCCTATTCATCATTGGCTTTATAGAAAAATTTCAATTCAAAATATGCTTGGTAATGAAATTATTAAGAATTCTGGTAATGCTTTAATATTGGGTAAAAAGACAGACCATGCTTGTGGTAAGATCAGTGATAAACCCCTTGAAGAAATTATCGATACTGATAATATTCATGGTTTTTTACAGGAGTTAGTAAATGTTGTTGAGAAAAGATTAGCATTTGTTGCTGGGAAATTATTGAGTAATAAAATCATGTCAATTGAAGCGATGAGCAAGATTGCATATAATGTTGGTCTTCAAAATCCAATTGAGGCAGTAGGTACTACACATGAGGTTTTTAATGCCTTAAATGATATGTTGCTTGATGGGATGCCATGCGATCGTGTAAATCAAATTATTGATGAGAGTGATAGTAAAATCTTGTGGCAACAAACAACTGATTTACATCTTCCTTTTTGGCAAGACAATAACATTGATGTTAGCAACTATTATATCTTAAGAGAAAATTTAGTACTTGGAGCACTTAATGGTACTGACTTTACTTATGGGAAAAATGAAGATAGATTTATTATTGAGAAGGTAGAAAAATGAGATCAATTGATTTAATGGTAAAAGAACATGATTACATTTTAGAAGTTATTAAAGTTGTTAGAAATGCTTGTTGTAAGATTGTTGAGAATGAAGAAGTATGTATAGAAGACTTTAAAGATGTTATTACATTTGTAAGAGAATATGCAGATAAGCACCATCATGGTAAAGAAGAAGAAGTTTTATTTCGCGATATGGTAAATGAGCTTGGAAGTGCAGCTAAGAAACTTGTGCAAAATGGAATGTTGGTTGAGCATGATTTAGGAAGATATTATATTGCTCAATTAGAGAAGGCATTAGATGCTTATAGTAATGATAAATCTTCAATTAATAAGTTGAATATAATTGCTAATGCCATGGCTTGGGCAGATCTTCTAGAAAGACATATCGAAAAAGAAAATCAAGTAGTTTATAATTTTGCAATTCGTAATTTCTCAGATGAAAAGAAAAATGCAATTGATAATGAAGTTGATCAATTAGAGAGTAAAGCTACAGAAAGTGGCATTCAAGAAAAATCACTTCTAATTGTTAATGAACTTAAGAGTAAATATCTTTAAAAAAACTAACATTGGTTAGTTTTTTTGTATTATCGTAACCTAAATTATAAATTAGGTGTATAATAACTGTAATAGTTAGAAAAGAGGTCTAAATAATGATTATTCAAAGTAAAAAGGTATGGATTGCTGGTCAATTTACTCCAGCACAAATTGAGATTGAAGAAAAGATAATAAAAAATGTTTTTGAATATGGGAAAAAGAGTGTCGATAAAGATTATGGAGATAATAGAATCCTTCCAGGATTTATCGATATTCACTGCCATGGGGCATATACATTTGATACCAATTATGCTCAGCCTGAAGGTTTATTAAATTGGGTTAAGAATATTCCAGGAGAAGGTGTTACAAGTTTATTGCCGACAACGATAACTGAGAGTAAAGAGGTTTTAATGAAGGCAGTAAAAAATGTTGCGAGTGTTGTAGAAGATGGAAAATATGAAGGTGCTGAAATCCTTGGTATTCATTTTGAAGGTCCATACTTAGACATGGTATATAAGGGTGCACAGCCTGAAGAGCATATTAAAAAGCCAAATGTTGAAGAGTTTAAAGAATATCAAAATGCTGCAAAAGGCTTAATTAAATACATTACAATGGCTTGTGAGCATGATGAGGACTTTGCCCTTACAAGATATGCATCAAATAATGGGGTAGTTGTAAGTATGGGTCACTCAGGAGCAACATATGAGGAAGCAATTATGGCAGTTGCAAATGGTGCTCAAAGCATGACTCATATCTTTAATGGGATGTCGCCATTTCATCATCGCAAACCAGGTCTTGTCGGCTCAGCAATGCGTTTTAGAGATGTTTTTGGGGAAGTAATTTGTGATGGTAACCATTCACATTTGGCTGCACTAAATAATTTATTTATGGCTAAGGGAAAAGATTATACTATAATGATTACCGATGCTCTTATGGCAAAGGGTTGTCCGATTGGGTCTTGTCATATGTTTGGTGGCCATGAAATTAAGATTTATCCTGATGGTAGTGCTCACTTAACAGAAAAAGATAGCTTAGCGGGAAGTACTCTTAAAGTTAATGATGGATTAAAATTACTTGTTGAAGAGGCACTTATTCCTATTGATTATGCGATTAATTCATGTACTCTAAATCCTGCAAGATTGTTAAAGATTGATGATCACAAGGGTAAGATAATGGTAAACTATGATGCCGATCTTGTTGTACTTGATAAGGATTATCAAGTAGTTCAAACTTATACAAGAGGTATAGCATTTAATAAATAGCTATATGAGGGGGAAAGTTTTTTGAAAATTAAGGACTATACATATAATTTTATTGAAATAATGTTAGATACATTATGCAACAATTCTAAAATCGAAGACATTATGGATATTGTTAATTATAATTTTAAAAATATAAATAGTGATATCAAAAAAGCCTTTCCTAATAAAAGTACAGGACGCTTATCATTGGGCCGTGATAGAGATCGAATTTCTCCCGTTTTGAACCATTACAAACATACATTCAGTATGTTAAGAGGCTCTAAAATAAATTATAGTGATAGAATCTTAGTTATTGATAAGTTAAAATATTCTGGGGATACGATGAATAATATAACAATAATTTCTAATGTTTATAAGAGTGATACGCTTAATGAGCTTAAAGATTTAAATAGTGTTATTTATACAATAGGTAATTTTATCCCGGTTCCCATTATTACAAATGGTGGTAAAATTAAGAGTTTTAATCAACATAGAGGTACATGGTCTAAAACAAAAGATTATTGGGATTTAACAATGAAATGGATTCATGAATATTATTTTACAAAAGAATGCAATGATATATTTTTAAATGCTAATGCACTTTGGTTTGATCAATTTAATAAAAATGAAGAAGGTTGGAAGAAATTTGTTGACTATCATTTTTTAAATGATTATGTAGATAAAGATTACAATTTGATATTGTTGTGGAGTGCTTCAGCAAAAGATAGAAATGTAGAAGATGAAGAAGATTTGATTGAATTTAAGAGATTTTGTAAGCTAAGTCGGCTTTGTATTATTAATAGATCACTGAGAATTATCAAACACCTAAAAACGGAAAATGAGCACATAAAAAAGCTTTGTGAAGCTGAAATAAAGAAGAATAATAATGAAATTAAACTTATAAAAAATCCTATTAATGGTATTAAATAGGATTTTTTTTATTGTTAATACATTTTAGATTAAAAATTATTCAAATGAATGGATGGTTGCTACTCTTTCGGCATGTCTTCCACCTTCAAATTCTGCATTTAGCCATTCTTCTAGAATCATTTTTGCAAGTTCTTTACCTACGACTCTTGATCCAAGGCAAAGGATATTACTGTTATTATGTTGCTTTGATAGTTTGGCACTATATGGTTCTGAACATACACAGGCCCTTATTCCTTTTACTTTATTGCATGCTATTGAAATTCCAATTCCAGTACCACATATGGCGATTCCTAAGTCAACCTCTTTAGCAACTACTGCATCTGCAATATTTTTTCCTGCATATGCATAATTAGTACTTTCCGCTTTATTTGTACCGTAATCTACTACTTTATAACCATTTGTTTCCAAGTAATTTTTAAGCTCATTTTTTAATTCTATTGCAGTATGGTCATTTGATATTCCTATTTTCATATTTATATACTCCTTTACATGCTATTTTACCACAAAATAAAATAATTTATCCTAAAAATACTTATGTCTTTAAAATTTTTACTATGGTACAATTATTAAATATTAAAGGAGATATTTAAAATGTCTAAACTATTTGGTGATAAAAAATTTATTATTTCTGTCTTAACAATTGCAATTCCAATAATGTTTCAACAACTAATTACTGGATCAGTTCAGTTAATTGATAATCTGATGGTAGGATCACTTGGTGATTATGTAGTAAGTGCTGTTGGGGCATCAAATCGTTTCTATTTAATTGGTCAATCAGGAATGTTTGGTTTAAGTGTTGCTGGTAGTATTTTTGTTGCGCAATTTTATGGGGCTAGAAATAATGAAAAGACCAAGGAATGTTTTAGAGTCATTGTTTTATCGCTTTTAGTTATAGCTGCTCTTTTTACAATGGTGGCCTTCTTTTTCCCAAGTAATATTATAAATTTCTTTTATCAAGATGATATTATCAGTAAATATGGCGTAAGTTACTTATCAATTGTTGCTTTTACCTTTATACCAGTATCAATATCATTATCTATTTCAACATCATTAAAAGCTATTGGTAAATTAAAACTTCAAATTTTTATAAGTGCTATTGCAGTAATATTAAATACAGTTTTAAACTATTTTTTAATATTTGGAAATTTTGGATTTCCTGAACTGGGTGTTAGTGGGGCTGCAATTGCAACATTAATAGCAAGAATAGTTGAGTGTGGTTTATTTATTTTAGCGATGATGAAAAACGATTTCGTATTTAAAACAAAGCTATCAAATATTTTTCATATCTCTAAGGGCTTAACTAAAAAAATATATATTAAAGCCTTACCATTAATGGCTAATGAAATTGGTTGGGCTTTTGGAATGGCAACACTATATATGCTTTATTCAAAGGGTGGAGCTGATGTTGGGGCTGGCTACATGGTCGCATCAACTGTTTCAGATATCTTCTTTATCTTGTTTGCTGGTATGGGTGCTGCAAGTACTGTGCTTATTGCTCAACCTCTTGGAGCAAACAATCTTGAAGAGGGAAGAAGTAATGGTTATCGTTTGATCGGATTATCAGCATTAATGTCTTTAGTTTTTGCTTTTAGTATGTTTATGTTTAGTTTTGTTATTCCATATTTATATAATGATTTATCATTTGGTGCAAAAGAGTTTGCGGTGACAATGTTGAGAATCCAAAGTATCATGTTTATCTTCTTTATGATATCAACTCAAAACTACTTTATTTTAAGAGCAGGTGGTGATACCTTATCAACATTTATTTTTGATAGCTGTTTTATGTGGTTAATAAATATACCCGTTGTGTGGTATTTAACAATGTATACAGATCTTCCTGTTTATATTATTTTTATCTGTGGTCAAAGTGTAGAGTTTTTAAAAATTGCTTTGGGCGCCTATCTTGTAAAAAGAGAAAAATGGGTTCATAATTTAGCAAAATAATTTAATATAATTAATGTGTCTTGAACTTTTTTAAAATCTATAAAAAAAGTATTGCATTGCTTTGTAATGTATGATAATATAATCAAGCACACGCCTAAATAGCTCAGTCGGTAGAGCAAACGGCTGTTAACCGTTAGGTCACAGGTTCGAGTCCTGTTTTAGGCGCCATATATATGGCCCGTTGGTGAAGTGGTTTAACACAGCGCCCTTTCACGGCGTCATTCACGGGTTCGAATCCCGTACGGGTCACCAAAATAGTGTGCAAAGTTCTATCTAGAACTTTTTTATTTAATTAATATTCTCCACTTGAGAATTTAATATAGCTGACCCCTTAGCTCAGCTGGCAGAGCAACTGACTCTTAATCAGTGGGTCTGGAGTTCGAATCTCCAAGGGGTCACCAGTTTATAAATTACAGTAATTATAAATTGCTGTTTTTTTATGCGTTTATTTCTTATATTTTTTTAATATGTGATAAAATATGTAAGAGGTGATTTTAATGAGAGGATATTGTGGAACTTATACTAATAAAAAAAGTGAGGGTATCTATAGCTTTGATTTTGATGAAGATAGCGGTATTCTTTCAAATAGCAAACTATTTACTAAAATTAAAAGTCCTAAGAGTGTATGTTATGATAATGGTTACTTATTTTCAGTTTTTGAAAATGAGGAAGGTGCAGGCATTTGTGTTATAGATGATGATGGTAATATCATCGATTCTATAATAAGTGAAAAGGCTGTTTCTTGCTTTATCTGTACTAAAGATGATTTAGTCTTTACAGCAAATTATCATGATGGCTCTTTTAGTGTCTATAGTTTTCAAAAGAAGCAGTTAAAGCTTATTTTTAGGGATATAATTAAGCCTCTAGCAGGGTGTCATCATGTGCAGTTAATTGAAGATTTAATTCTTGTTCCATGTTTAAAACTTGATCAAATTCATGTTTATGATAATAAATTTAATAAAGTTGATATTATATCAGTAAAGAAAAATTCTGGTCCTAGAAATGGGATATATCTAAAAGATGAGAAAAGATTATTGATGCTGATGGAATTGAGTGATAGTATTGTATCGTTTGATTATATCAATAATAAATTTGTGTATAATAAAGAGTATTCACTATTATTAGATAATGATAAGCCTTCTCAAAGTGCTGCTTTAAAAATGACTAGTAATGGATTGTTACTAGCATCTATTAGAAAAAGAAATATTGTAAGTGTCATTAAGGATGATGTCGTTGTTCAAAATAAAAAATTGGACTCTGATCATCCAAGAGATATCTTAATTTCTTCTAATGATAAATTTGTAATAGTAGCATCAAGAGATAGCGATATGTTAGTTTCATATGAAATAGTGAATGAGAGAATTAAAAATAAAGTTTCAGAGATCGTGGTAAATGAAGCGATATCAATCTGTTTAAAAGGAGATTAGTAATGAATAAAATTGGAATAATTGGACTTGGGGTAATGGGAAAGAGTTTAGCACTTAATTTCTTATCGAAAGATATCAAGGTAGTTGGATATAATAGATCAGATGATGTAACTAGGCAAATGGTTGAAAAAGATTATCAAGGGTTTAAAGGGGTGTTTTCTTATCGAGAATTAATTAATAACTTAGAGCATCCAAGAAAGATCTTGTTGATGGTAAGTGCTGGAAATGCTGTTGATGATGTTCTTAATGAAATTGTACCTTTACTAGATGAGAAAGATATAATCATTGATGGTGGTAATTCTTATTTTGAGGATACAAATCAAAGATCTGAAATTTTAATCGATCATAATATTTATTATTTTGGTCTAGGAGTTTCAGGTGGTGAAAAAGGGGCACTTGAGGGACCTTGCTTAATGCCTGGGGGACCAAGCGAGGCTTATGATCAAATTTCTTATTTGTTAAACAAGGTAGCGGCCCAATACGATGGGGAGCCATGTTGCAAATATATTGGCCCTGCTGCTTCTAGTCATTATGTTAAAATGATTCACAACGGTATTGAATATGCAGATATGCAATTAATTGTTGAGTCTTATTTACTACTTAAAAAAGTTGGCAAGTTCTCTAATTATCAAATATCGGAAATATTTGATAATTGGAACAGTGGTAAACAAAGAAGTTATTTAATTGAAATCACTAGTGAAATCTTAAAGGTTAAGGATAAGGAAAGTGATATTGATTTAATTGATTTAATTGTTGATAAGGCTTCACAAAAAGGAACAGGAAGAAATACATCAATTGAGGCTATTAAGCAAGATAGTAATGCATCAGTTTTAAATGCAGCTTATATTGCTAGGGTGGCTTCAAATGATCCTAGAAGGGGTATTTTCTCTAATATCATAACTGAGCCAAAGATTAAGAGTGTTGATTCAATTACTTTTGCTCAAGAAGTTAAAAAGACATATTATTTGGGTAAGATAATAGCTTATATTCAAGGTTTTGATATGATGCATAGTGCATCTAATACTTATGGTTGGAATTTGAATTTTGAAGATATAGCTTCAATTTTTAGGGCTGGTTGCATCATTCAATCTGAGCTATTAAATAAAATTAAAGAAGCTTACATGTCTAATCATCGTTTAGATAGTTTAGCTTTAAATACTTATTTCATTGAAGAGATAAAAAGTAATCTTCAATCAGCTAGGGTGGTATCTTCAATTGCCTTATTATCAGGCATTCCAATTCCAGCAACCTTAACAACAATTTCTTTTATTGAAGCTCTTAGAAGTAATAGTGTTGGGGCTAATTTAATTCAAGCTCAAAGAGATTATTTTGGAGCTCATACATTTAATAGAGTAGATCGTGAAGGTGATATCCATTATGAATGGGAAGAAAAATTGTAATATTACAATCTTTGGATCTACTGGAGATTTAACATATAGAAAGCTTATGCCGGCTTTGTATCATTTATATTTAAGAGGTAAAATCTCTTCTTCTAGTAAGATAAGAGCTGTTGGAAGAAGGGATTTTAATAGTGGATCTTATCACATGCAAATTAAACCTTTTGTAAAGGATAGTACAAGGTTTAATTTTAATGATAGTGATTTTGATGAGTTTTCTAAGCTTGTTAGCTATCACCACCTAGATTTTAATAAAAGATCGGATATGGATGCATTTTGTAAAACATTAAATGAAGATGATAATCATTTAATTTATTTGGCTGTTGCACCTAAGTTTTTTGAAGTAATCACAGATAACTTTGAAATGCTAAATAATAAAGATAGTGTTAAAGTTGTTATTGAAAAGCCTTTTGGATCTTCTTTAGAGAATGCAAAACGGTTAAATAGAAAATTAAATAATGTCTTTTCTAAAGATAATATTTATTTAATTGACCATTACCTTGGTAAGGAAATGGTTCAAAGTATTCAAACTATAAGATTTTCAAATCCACTATTTAAAGATTGTTGGAATTATAAATATATTGAAAAGGTTGAGATATTTGCTTTTGAATTAGATGGCATTAAGAATCGTGGTAGTTATTATGATGGTGCTGGTGCTCTTAAGGATATGGTTCAAAATCATTTACTGCAAATTCTTACGATTGTTGCATTAGATAATGTTGAAAACAATGATGTTTATGCTGCTCAGATGAAGGTTTTAAATAGCATTAAAGCTTTTGATATAAATGATAGTGATAATAAAATGGTCTTAGGTCAGTATGAAGGGTATCTTAATGAAAAAGATGTTGCATATAATTCAAAAACTGAAACATATGCAAGGGTTACAGTTGAAATTGATAATGATAGATGGAAGGGTACACCATTTATTATCTATACAGGTAAAAAGTTATCTGAGAGGGTTATGGAAGTTTGTTTAACTTTTAAGTCCTTAGATAAGAATCAAAGTAATGTCTTGAGTATTAAAATTCAGCCTGAGGAGGGTGTAAAGTTTAAGTTTAATATTAAAAAGCCAGGAAGTGTTGATGAGATAATATCTACGGAAATGGATTTTTGTCAGAGTTGTAACTTAGAATTTAGACTTAATACACCTGAAGCATATGAGAGATTAATTGATGAGTGTATAAATTCAAAGAAACAACTATTTTCAAAGTGGGAACAAATTGAAAAAAGTTGGTATTTTGTTGATAATTTAAGAAAGTGGTATAATGAAAAAAAGCTTCCACTTGTAATATATACTAATGGAAGTGATGGATTTAAAATAGGGGATTAATATATGGAATTATTTATTACATGGTTTAAGATGGGATTATTTACCTTTGGTGGAGGTTATGCAATGCTTCCACTTATTCAAGAAGAGATTGTCAATAAGAAGCAGTGGGCAACAGAAAAAGAAATATTAAACTACTACACTATTGGACAGGTTATACCAGGCATTATAGCCGTAAATACAGCAACCCTTGTTGGTTATAAGAAACAGGGTGTTTTTGGGGCGATATATGCTACTTTAGGAATTGTTTTGCCGTCTATTATTGTAATTAGTTTTATGGCGATGGGGCTTTCACACTTTATAGAATATCCTGTTGTAAAGCATATATTAAATGGTATTAAAATTGGTGTCAGTATCTTACTTATAATTTCAATTTATACAATGTTTAAAAAGAGTATAGGTGATATTTATCAATTATTCATTTTATTAATTTCATTATTGTTACTAATATTTACAAAATTTAATATTGTAATCATTCTACTGTTTGCACTAGTAATTGGTTTAATAATAAACTTTACTAAAATTAATTCAAAAAGTGGTGAAGATATATGATTATAATGTTGTTAGAATTTTTTAAGATTGGTCTTTTAGCAATTGGTGGAGGACTAGCTACAATTCCATTTTTAAAAGAATTATCACTTACCTATGGTTGGTTTTCTTTAGAGGATTTATCAATTATGATTGCAGTATCAGAGTCAACTCCAGGTCCTATTGGTATAAATATGGCTACCTATGTTGGCTTTAATAGCTATGGTATTTTTGGAGCAATATTAATGCCACTTGCTCTAGTTCTTCCAAGCTTTATAATAATTTCATTAATTATTAAAGGTTTAGAAAAGTATGGAGATAGTAAGTTAGTTAAAGCTATTTTTTATGGTTTAAGAGCGGCAGTGGTAGCATTAATATTGGTTGTAGTTTTTGATATAACAAGCATGGCTTTATCAATTAATATGTATCCATTTTCATTTAATGCTTTAGCATTAATATTATTAATTGTTGGATTAATTACTCAAATAAAGTTTAAACTCCATCCTATTTTATTAATTTGTATCAGTGGCTTAATTGGCTTATTACTAAAACTTTAAACTTTATTTTGATAGTATAGTGTTATAATATTAAAAAAAGGAGAGATAAGTGATGAAAGAAATAATGTCTTTAAGAGAAGAAATTAATAAAATTGATGAGCAGATGGCCATCCTTTTTGAAAAAAGGATGGACTTAGTTAAGGAAATTGGTAACTTAAAGAAAAGTTTAGACTTACCAATTATGGATCCTATAAGAGAAGATGAAGTAATTAAGAAAAACATCTGTAAAATAGAAAATGAGGAGTATCGAGTATACTATCATGATTATATGGAAATGTTGATGGAAATTTCTAAGGTGTTTCAATCATCGCTATAGAAAAAAAGAGCAGAAACTGCTCTTTTATTTTTGGATTTCAAATTGCATATTATATAGCGAGCTATACTGGCCATTTGCCTTTATTAATTCATTATGAGTACCACTCTCACTTATCCCATCAGATGATAGAACAACGATTTTCTTAGCGTTTCTAATTGTTGATAGACGATGAGCTATGACAAAGGTGGTTCTATTTTTTGCAAGTTTTTCAAGTGATTGTTGAACGATTAATTCACTTTCATTATCTAATGAACTAGTTGCTTCATCAAAAATTAATATTGGAGGATTCTTTAAGAATACTCTAGCAATTGATATTCTTTGTTTTTGTCCACCTGATAACTTTACTCCTCTTTGTCCGATATCGGTATTATAACCATCTGGTAAACTTGAAATAAATTCATGAGCATTAGCATTTTTTGCTGCTTTTATAACTTCTTCTTCACTAGCATGTAAATTACCATATCGGATATTTTCTAAAATTGTTCCGGCAAATAAATATACATCTTGTTGAACAATACCTATTTTTGATCTTAAAGATTTCATTTTAATATCTTTAATATTTATATCATCAATAAGTATTTCGCCATCAGTTACTTCATAAAATCTTGGAATAAGTGAACAAATGGTTGTTTTTCCAGCTCCACTAAGTCCAACAAGGGCAATGTATTCGCCATCTTTTACATCTAAGTTAATGTTTTGTAAAACATACTCAGATTTATCATTATATCTAAAGCCAACATTTCTAAATGTTACACAGCCTTTAACATCATCTAATTCAATGGCATTTGTTGAGTCTTTAATATCAGGGTTGGTCTCAATGATATCAACAAATCTTTCAAAGCCAGTATAACCATCTTGGAAAGTTTCAATAAAGTTTAAGAGTTTTCTGATTGGTTCTGTAAAGTTATTTATAAATAGTAAGAAGGTAACTAAGTCTCCAATAATAAGAGTGCCATTACTAATAAAAATTGATCCCGCTGTAACTACAATTAAGTTAATTAAATTCATAAAGACTCCAAGTCCAGAATGGAATTGGGTCATGGCTAAGTAACTTTTCCTTTTGCTCAGTACAAAATTATCGACAGTTTTACTAAAGCGTTCAATTTCATTATCTTCATTAGAGAATGATTGCACTACCCTAATACCTGATAGATTATCTTCAAGATTCATATGGATTCCAGCCATTTTCTTTTTTGTAAGCTTAAAGAATTTATGCATCCTTTTTCCACAAAAATATGAAAATATTGCCATAAATGGTAAAAGCGAGAAGACCATTAATGTAAGGGTTGGATTTATTCCATATAAAATAATAAATGATCCTAAGAATTTAACAATGGAAATCACAATATCCTCTGGTCCATGGTGGTATAGTTCTGCTAGGGTATACAAGTCATTTGTTAATCGTGACATTAATGCACCAGTTTTTTGATTATCATAAAAGCTAAATGAAAGTTTTTGATAATGGCTAAATAGATCATTTCTCATATCTCTTTCCATGTATACACCCATCATATGTCCTTTATAACTTATGTAAAATGTACAGATGAATTGTATTAATACAAGTGCTAAAAAAACAAGAGCAACCTTTAGGATATCATTTAGGGGTTCTAGTGATGTTACTAAAATATCATTGGTAATAAATCTTATTAACATGGGTAAAACAAGTGATATCATCGCAACAATAAATGCACAAAATAGGTCCATGAAAAGAACCTTTTTATATGGTTTATAATAAGATATAAATTTTTTTAATTTTTTATTCATAAATTTCCTCCCTTAAAAACTATTAAAACTATTATACAATAAAAAATTAGAAAAGTTAAAAAACTTGTTCACTCTTGTTTAAACTTGGTATAATAAATTGATAAAGGTAGGTAATATTATGAAAAAAGTTATTAAATGGATTGTTATAATTCTTGTTATATTGGCAGTTATAATTGGTTTATTTTCAGTTGTACAGAAATCACTTCCAAAGAGTGTTGATGAAGATGCTGCGATGGATATGCTTTTTGGAAAGGCAGAAGTTGAATCAGGATTATCATATACTGGTAAGGTAATGCCTAAGGATATTTATTATTATTCATTAGATGTAGTGGAAGTCTTAAATAATACCTATGTAAAACAGGGTGATTATATTGAAGAGGGTAAATTATTGTTTGACTATAAGTCAAATCTTAATCCGGAATTAGAGATTGAAGTATTGGAAAAAGAGTTTATGGACTATGAGCAAATATTTAATGATTATTATACAAGGCTTGATAATTTGAAAAAAGATTTAGAGGGTGCTGATAAAGAAAATGAGATTTATATAAATTATTTAAATGTTGAAATAAATGGTGTTGAAAAGATGATTGCTCAAACAAGGCTTCAAAAAAGTAATACTGAGCAAAAGATTAAAAGCTTAAAAGAAGGGTCATCTTCGAAAGTTTTCTCTGATGTATCTGGTTTAATTTATCAGTTAAATGATCCTGAAAAAACGATTACTCCATTATCTTATATTGTTTTATATTCAGATGAAAAAGCAATTAAATTGAGTATCTCAGAGTTTGAATATCAAAATTTTCAAGTTGGACAAAAAGTTGAAGTTTATGTTGAGGCTCTTGATAAAACATATGAATCAATTGTTGAGTCTGTTGGTACTGTACCAAATAACTTAGAAACAGTTGGTGCTGATGATACATCATACTATGATGTTTATGTAAATATTGATGAATCTGTACCTTATGGCTTTAGTGTTATTGTTAAGGTGGCAAGTGATGAGTAATGTAGCTTTAATAGAGTGTATTGATATTGTAAAAACTTATAATTCTGGTGAGAATGAAGTACATGCACTAGCTGGTGTTAGTTTTAAAATAAATCGTGGTGAATATGTTGCTATAATTGGGACAAGTGGTAGTGGAAAAAGCACACTGCTTAATACCTTAGGTTTACTTGATCAAAGCACTAGTGGAACTTATCTTTTAAATGGTAAGGATGTTACTAAGCTTAGTGAGAAAGAACTTACTTCTCAGCGTTTAAAGAGTTTTGGTTTTATTTTTCAATCATTTAACTTAATGAATAATGTTACCTGTCTTAGAAATGTTGAATTACCAATGTTGTATGCGGGGGTGCCTTTTACTAAGCGAAAAAAGATTGCTTTAGAAAAAATGGATCGCATGCAGATTATTGAACAAAGCAATAAAAAGCCGATGACACTATCAGGTGGGCAAAGACAAAGGGTGGCTATTGCTAGGGCCTTGGTTAATAATCCTGAGGTTATATTTGCTGATGAGCCAACAGGGGCTCTTGATTCAAAAACAACAAAGAGTATTCTAGCACTATTAAGAGAGCTTAATGAAATAGGGAATACGATTGTTGTTGTTACTCATGATCCAAATGTTGCAAGTAGTGCAGATCGAGTAATTACCATCAAGGATGGAAAAATTGAAAGTGATGTGAGAAAAAAATGATTATAGAATATTTAAAATTATCAATAAATGAATTGGTTAATAATCGTTTAAGATCATTTCTTTCATTAATTGGTATTGTTATTGGGGTGGCAGTTGTCTTTATTATATTCTCAATATCAGATATAACAAATGTGGCTATTACTAATGAAATAAGCGGAACAGGTGGTGTCTTTAAGATATACTATGTTAGTGATAAAGCTGATAGCACAGTAGTCTTTAGAGAATCTTTGGGTTTAAATTTTAACTCTTTCTCACAGACTAAAAAATATGATGTTGAAGATATTGAAGTATTAAGTGAAGTAGAAGGCATTGAAAATGCTATGGGTAATTTCAGTGTAGATGAAGTTGTTAAGGTTGATGATAAAAGTGTTAATACTTCAATAATGCGTCATAATAAAAATTTCCTTGATTATCATGGTCTAAGTATTGTTTATGGTAGTGATATTGAAGCATATAGTGGCTCTAAAAAGAATAATGCTGTAATAATTAGTGAGAGTTTTGCTAAGAATTATTTAGAGTTAAGTAATGAAGAAGCTATAGGAAAAAGATTAATTATAAAAAATCGTAACTTTACCATTGTTGGAATAGTTGAAAATTCAAGTAGTTTAACTGCAATGATGGCCCTATCTGAAGGGGCTTATGATTCAATGTTTTCGCAAACAACAATGAATGCTATTTCAATTAAAATTGCTCCAGGATACCCTTTAGAAGATACAGCAAAAAAAGCAATTGATTATTTAAATCATATTAATGGATTTACTGATACTGCTGGTGGTTATGCTTTAGAGGATTTAACATTTCTTATTTCTCAAATACAAGTTGTAACAGGAATATTATCTCTTGTTATGGGGGTTATTGCTTCTATTTCATTGCTTGTTGCTGGTATTGGGGTAATGAACATAATGTTAGTTAGTGTAGTTGAAAGAACAAGAGAAATTGGAGTTAAAAGAGCAATTGGGGCAAGTAAAAAAGCTATTCAATTTCAATTTATTGTAGAATCATGTTTACTAACATTTATTGGTGGACTTATAGGTGTTTTAATTGGTATGGGTATTGTTAAACTTGTTTTACAAGGTTTAGATATGAGTATGCCAATAAATATGGGATATGTAATCTTTGCTTTATTATTTTCAATATCACTAGGATTACTATTTGGTTATCTGCCATCTAAAAGGGCAGCTAACTTAAATATAATTGAAGCCATTCAATCGGAGTAAAAAAAAGATGTGAAGTAATCTCACATCTTTTCATTTGTTACATTATTAGTTGTAACTTTAATCTTTCTTTTCTTTAATACAAAGTTAATAATTTCTACTAGAATTTTATAAACAACTGCAGTAAATGGAACAGCTATTAACATTCCGAATAAGCCCCATAATGATCCTAGAATAATTAATGATAGTAAAACCCAAATACCAGGAAGTCCTACTGATTTTCCTACGACTCTTGGATAAATTAAATTTCCTTCAAATGTTTGAACTGCTTGGAATACTAAAATAAAGAAGAAGGTATCTATTAATGGTCTTACTGCTAAAATTAATAAGCATCCAACAGCCATTCCAAACATTGCTCCAAACATTGGTACAATGCTTGTTACGGCGATAATACAGCTTATTAACATAGCGAATGGGAAATTTAAGAGTGTTAGTACAACAAAGTAGATTGTTCCAAGAATACAGGCTTCTAATAGTTGTCCTGTTACAAATCTTCCGAAGATATAATTGGTTTTATTTCCCCACTCAATAATTGTTGTTGAGATTTTAAATCCAAAGATGGCATAGACTACTTTTTTAAATTGATAAATAAATATTTCTTTTTTAGCTAGAAGGTATAAGCTTAACATAAAGGCTGTAAACCATGTCATTAATTCTGATGTAAAGGCCAGGGTATTATTTATGATACTGGTACCAGTACCCAGTGCCCACGATCCAGTATTACTAATTAATTTTTCAAGAGTATATCCTTGAGAATATAAAAAGCTATTAATAGCACTTTGATCAATTGTTACATCATACTCTAAATTGATATAGTCTAACATATTATTGATGTTATCGACTATTGATGTAATATATGTACCAGCATTTGATAACAGTAAGTAAAGACTACTTATTAGCTGTGGGGTAATGATTGTAATAAACACATAGAATAGAACAAATGTTAGTACAAGTGTTAATAGTACTGAAATTGATCTGATCCTTTTATAGATAAATATTTTCTCGCTAATATTATTTTTAAGAAACTTTTCAATTTTGGCCATTGGAATATTTAAGACAAAGGCAATTCCAAGTCCATAAAAAAGTGGGGTGAATAATTTTAGAAATTTCATTGTACTATTAATAAAATTTGGTATTGCAAAGACAATGGCTATTAAAACAATGCAATAAGTTGCCAAAATTAGCCAAGGCTTTAAATTAATTAAATCTTTTTTATTAAATTTCATAAGTGATGCCTCCATAGAATTAGTTTACACATAAAAGGTAAAAAAAACAACATTAATCATAAAAGGAAAAATTATTATAGATAGCAATTATAAGCTATGATATAATAAATTACAGAAGTAAAATATAAACATATATAAATATATTAAAAAGGAGAATAAGATGAGTACACCACATAATCAAGCAACAAATGGGAAAATTGCAAAGACGGTTTTAATGCCTGGAGATCCACTAAGAGCAAAGTTTATTGCTGAGAATTTTCTAGAAAATGCAGTACAATTTAATACGGTAAGAAATATGTTTGGCTATACAGGCTTTTATAAAGGAAAAGAAGTATCAGTAATGGGATCTGGAATGGGGATGCCAAGTATTGGTATTTATTCATATGAATTATTTTCGCAGTATGGTGTAGAAAATATTATCAGGGTAGGATCAGCTGGTGCTTACACTGCTGATTTAAAATTATTTGATGTTGTACTTGCGGATAGTGCCTATAGTGAATCTAGTTTTGCTTTAGTTCAATCAGGTTATCAAGAAGATAAAACATATCCATCGACTGAATTAAACGAAAAATTAAAACAGGCAGCTAAAGATTTAAATATTGAAATGAATTTTGGTTGTATTCACTCATCTGATGTATTCTATCGTGAAGGTGGCATAGAATATACAAAAGATTTAGCAAGCACTAAAGGATGCTTAGCAGTAGAAATGGAGAGTTTTGCATTATTTCATAATGCTAAAGTATTAGGTAAAAATGCTGCTTGCTTACTAACAATTTCTGATAGCTTTGTCTTTGAGGAGAAAACAACAGCAGAGCAGAGACAAAATTCATTTACAAACATGATGAAGATTGCACTTGAGGCGGCAATAAAATAGTTAATAATATGATTTTAAAATGTACTTAAAAATTTTAAAAAAAGGCTTGTCTTTATATTTTCAATATGATAATATATATAAGCACTGTAAGAAAAGAAGAAGTACTCAAGAGGCTGAAGAGGTGCCCCTGCTAAGGGTATAGGTCGGGCAACCGGCGCGAGGGTTCAAATCCCTCCTTCTTCGCCATTATTGACCTGGTGGTGTAGGGGTTAACATGCCTCCCTGTCACGGAGGAGATCGCGGGTTCAAATCCCGTCTGGGTCGCCATTAAAAAATGAACAGCCTACTTACAGGGGCTGTTTTCTAAAAATGCAGATGTAGTTCAATGGTAGAACGCGACCTTGCCAAGGTCGACACGTGGGTTCGATTCCCATCATTTGCTCCAATATAAATTTAAGGGTTGTTATCATAAGATAACAACTTTTTTTATGATTTTATTCACTCAAATCAATAGATATCATCATCAATACTATAGACTATAAAATAAATAGATAGTATAATATAAATAATAAAACAAAAGAAAAAGGGAGGGTAAAAACCCATGAGAAAAATATTAAAAACATTATTAGCACTTGCAACTCTATTAACATTAGTAGGGTGTAAGAGTGTAGATAAAGAGAAGTTAAAAGAAGAATTAAATTTAGTAGTAAATGAAGAATTACTAACCATAGACAATGGAGCAAACTTTGACCCATTAAACGCTGTAAATACAGATGAAACAGTAGGTAATGTAACATTTAAAGAAATAGATGTAGATACAACACAGCCAACAACATTTGAATTTACATATACGCTAACACATGAAAAATCAAAAGATGTTACAAAAGAAGTAATAGTCAAGTATACAGTGTTAGATAAGATTAGCTTAGAGTTATTAGAAGAAGAAATAACACTAGCATTAAATGAAGAAGTAAATATCTTAGATTATATAACTTATAGTGGTATCTTAGAAGATATTACAATAGATACAACAACAATCGGAGATACTACATATTCAATAAATGTTACAAACCAATCAAAGAGTGAAACTCTTACTAAAGAATTAAGAGTAAAGGTAGTAGATAAAACACCAACACTAGAAAACTATGAAGAAAAGTTCACAGTAAATGCCAACAGCAAATATGACTTCAAAGTAAAAGCCTATGATTACTTAGGGAATGAATTAGAAGTTGAAGTAATAGGAGATTGGAATTCAAAGAAACAAGGAGAATACCCATTACAATATAAAGCAGTAGATAGTGAGGGTAATGAAATAGTAAAAGACTTTACATTTATTACTAAAAAAACAGTAAGTAAAAATAGCAATAAAACACTTTCAAATAACACTAATAAAACAAATGGAAGTAATACATCAAATAACACTGAAAACAATACAACAAATAACAGTGAAAATAGTACATTAGCTGTAAGTGATAATAATGTAGCTTGTCCAAATGCAGTATATGATAAGAGTAAACCATGTGATTGGATAGCGTCACCACTTCAAGGAGTAAAACAATTCTATGGAGGAGATTATGGACAAAAATGTTGGGATTATGGGAAAGAATTAGAAAACCAAGGTAAATGGGCAGAGGGTGCTAATAGTTACGCTTGTTCAGGACTTCTTAATAATATGGCAGTAGAAAGTGGAATGGACTTTGGTTGGGTTTATACAGAAGATTTACAAGATGACTTTGATAAAATTTTTGAAGGTAGATTAAATTGAAGTAATAATAAAATAAAATAAAAGTTTTACCCCCTTTTTATAAGACAAGATAAACTCTTGTCTTTTCTTTTGGGTTAATAAGATATAAAAAAAATGAAAGGAATAAATGAATGATAAAGAATAAAATAAGTATAGCGTTACTAACTCTGTCATTATTATTAAGTGGTATTATTGCTTATGCCGATGATACAACTAGTAATGAAAGTAAAGAGGAAATTGTTGAAGATAGCGAGATAAAAGAAGAAGAACTACCAATAGTAACAGAAGAACCTATTACAAGCGAGTTACCAGTACCAACGGATACACCAATTGATACAGTAGTTCCTACTGATAAACCAATTGAAACAGAATTACCAGTTGATACAAGTATACCTACAGAAAAGCCTGTAGTAACAGATGAGCCTATTACTACCGAGTTACCAGTACCTACAACTCTACCAACTGAAACTCCAATAGTAACAGAAACTCCTATTATTGATGAGAGCTTACCATTAATTGATTTAGAAGAAAGTAAGCCAATAGAGAGTGAAGTTCCAACATATAACTTAGATGAATTAAATGATGAATATTGGACAAATGCAAAAGAGTTAATGAGTGTAGAAGATTTTAGTAGCTATTATAACGGTGAACAAAATGATTTACTTAGGGCAGAACTAGTAAGAGTTAGAACACTAGCTACCTATACTGCAAATGGCATTAGTGGTACAAGGTATATATCTATCATGTCAATTAATGGAGAAACAGTATTTTGTTTAAATCCTAGAATACTCGCGGGCATTGGACAAGAATATTCCGAGAGTTATGACTGGTTAAAGTTAGATTGGGATACTAAAAATACAATATGGCATGTAACACGTTTTGGTTATCAAAAACACAGAACTGATAATTACTATATCGCAACCCAAATTTTAATATGGCAAGCCTTAGGAGTATATGCTACTCCAAGTATTAATGTCGATAGTGAAATTGCACAAATAAAGTATGATATGAATAATTTTCATGAAAGACCTAATTTTAATACCAGTGGTTTAGAATTAGATTATCAAGTGCCTACAACTATTACTGATAGTAACGGAGTATTAAAAGACTTTAATGTCAGCTGTCCTAGTGGTATCAGTTGTAGTAAAAATGGAAACGATTTAACCGTTACCATTGATGATATAAATTACGATAAAAAAGGTAAGATAACTATGAAAACAAATGGTAACGATAATCCAGATTGGATAGGTATGGTATGGGTGCTTGAGGGTTCTCAATCAGTAGCTACAATCCGACATTCCGACCCTATCTCAAGATTTGATTTGAATGTCAAAATGATAAGTGGTGACGCAAAAATAATCAAACTAGATGAATATTATGAGAAAACCTTTAAAGGCAATAAATTTATGATAGCTCGTGATGAACAGTTTACTGATGTAATCGGAGAATATACAACCAATGATAAAGGAGAAATATTCTTAGATGATTACTTACCACCAAATACATATTATTTAAAAGAGGTATCAGTAGTAGAGCCATACTTATTAAATGAGAATGTATTTACCTTTACTGTAGTAAAGAACGAGCTTGTAGAGATTGAAGTAATCAATGCTTTAAGGCAAGTAGATTTAAGACTATTTAAAAAAGATGAAGAAGAAAACGAACTCCTCTTAAATGGAGCAATCTTTTCAGTATCAGATACAGCCTTTAGTGAAGAAGTCCAAAAAGTAAATGAAGATGGTGAGTTAATGTGGGAATTAGACGATACAGGCGAGCAAGTTCTAGATGAAGATGGAAACCCTATACCAATAATGGAAAGAGTAGGACAAATAGAATTTGAAGTAGTAAGTGGAAATCAATATATAAGATTATTTGATGAAATAGACAATACCATACCATATAATGGCGAAGTAGAGTTTTCATACACAAATGATTTTCTAGAAGTAGCAAAAACAACTTCAACAGATGAAAAAGGATTAATTAAGATAAATGAATTAAACTTTAAGTTTGAACCAACTGAAGATGAAGAAGTAACAAATAAAATATACTATCGAAAAAAAGCTGATGATACCGTACATGAAATAGAAGTGCTAAATAAAGAAGAACTACAAGGATATTCAAACTTACCACTAAAATTTGGTAGAGTATATGAAGTATGTGAAGTTCAACCTCCAGTAGGATATGAAATGCCAAAAGAACCGTGTAAAGAAGTAGATTTGACGGTTGATGAGGGAGTAGACTTTGTAATGCAAGACTTATTTAATAAGTTAAGAAGGCTAAATCTAAAGTTATTAAAACAAACTAAAGAAGCTTAGTGCAAACAAAGACTTTAGTTTGTTTTCAAAATTTTTCTTCTTAGGGGGCGAGATTTAGTGAAATTGTTAATAAATAATATCTGTGTAGTGATACTTACAAGGAAATTATAGTATGTTATAATTTAGAATAAGGAAAAAGATATTTTAAAAGAGGTGGTCTTATGTTGGGTGTTTCAGTTTATTTTAAAGATATGGATTTAAATTATTTAAAGGAAGCAAGTAAATATAATGTTAAATATGTATTTACGTCTTTACATATTCCAGAGGATAATCCAGATGATATTGAAAGGAAATTACCATCTTTAATAGATATGTGTAATGATTTAAATATTTACTTGGTTTCAGATATTTCTCCCTTTACATTTAAAAACTTAAAAATTGCTAATAAAGATTTTAAATCTTTAAAGGGTAAAGGAATAAAAGCTATTAGATTAGATTATGGTATTGATGATCCTGAAGTTGTTGTGAAGTTGCAGAAGGATTTTAAGATATTTTTAAATGCTAGTGTTGTTGATGCTGATTATCTTTTGAAGTGCAAGGATAAGGGTTTAAATTTAGATGATATTGTTTTGATGCATAACTTTTATCCACATAGAGATACTGGTTTAGAAGAAGTATATTTTCATGATAAAAATAAAGAGTTTCTCTCTTTAAATTTAAAGATCCAGGCTTTTGTTTGTGGTGATGATCTAATGCGTTATCCACTTTATGAAGGTCTTCCTACCCTTGAATCGCATCGCGGTATAAATCCTTTTGTAGCTGCAATAGAGTTAAATAAGAAATTTCTTATATCTGAAATCTTTATTGGTGATTCAAGGGCTAAAATTGAAACTATAAAATTTATTAATGATTTTTTAGAAAATAATATTATTAATATTAAGGTAAATTTTGAGAGTGAATACTTTGAATTATATGATAGAGTATTTGATTTAAGAGGGGATTATGGTAGCTTAATAAGACTTAAAAAAGATCGTGTATGTAATGTTGAGATTAAACATAATACAATACGATATAAAGGGTCAATTACGATGGATAATTTATTATATGGAAGATACTCAGGAGAGATAAGTATTTGTAAGAAAGAATTAGCAAGTGATTCAAGGGTTAATGTTATTGGCTATATTCATCCTGAATATCTAGACCTTTTAGTGTATTTAAATAGTGAAGTAAAAATAAGGTTTATAAAAAGCTGTAACATTAGTTAAAGCTTTTTTTAAATTTGAAGTGAATCAGATAAGTCATTATTTACATGAATCTTAATAAAGTTTTTAATGATTTTGATATTTAAATTTTTTGATTTTATTATCTCTCCATCAACATTACAAATCATATCATCCTTTGATGATATTGATATGTTGTTTGTTTGATAGTGGTATATCCCTTTTGCATTTGTATGTGTACTTTTCATTAGTTTTAATAGTAATGATGGTATATTTAATTTAGATGTTTTTGGTGCATAATAAATATCAAAAAGGCCATCATTTAATAGGGCGAAAGGTGCGATATTATATCCTCCTCCATAGTAATTGCCATTACATATTGATAATAGGGTAATCTTATCATTAATTTTAATATCATCAAATTGTATTGAAATTTTTTTAAATTTATATTTAAAAAAGGTATATGCAATACTAAAGTTATATATTTGTGATGATGGAACCTTAAGTCTTTTCATAATTGAAACATTTGCTCCAACTTCAGCATCTATTCCAATTGATAATACATTTATAAAATATTGATCATTAAACTTACCAACATCAATTACATGATCACCGTTTTGATAGTTTTTAACTACCCTATAGAAGTCATTACCACTTCCACTTGGAATAACACCTAAAATGTTATTTGTATCAATTATTCCATTAAGAACTTCATTTAAAGTGCCATCTCCTCCAACTGCAAAAATAATTACCTTATCAAAGGCATATTCTTTAGTGATTTTAGTGGCTTCTTTTGGTTTGGTTGTTATATGTATTTTATAATCTATATTGTTATTTTGACAATAAGCTTCAATTTTATCAATAGTGATTTTGTGGTTGTTTCTACCAGCTTGTGGATTAACAATAAAAATATGCTTCATTTAAAATTTCCTCATCTATTTATATTTATAATTTTATCATACTTTAAATGATTTAAAAATAATTCTTAGATACATAAATTTATTGATGGATCATAAAGAAAATAGGATCAAAACTTTACTTGTTTAAAAGTTGTGATTTGATCTATTTTTATAAGCGTTTACATTTTTATTGACATCATTATTAAATATGTGTATTATACAGTTATGACACACGTGTGACACGGGGGTATAATATGAAGAAGAATCAGCCAAAATGGTATCATTTAAAATATAATCGCATTAATACTCAAATTAATCGACTATTAAAAAGGTCGTATAGTGGGAAGACTGGGATTTATTTTAAAGGTGATAATAATTATGAAAGCATTCTTAGCTATGATGATGTTAAAGATAAGCTCCCAATTCCAATTTTAGAAAATGAAAAGCATCTTATCAGGATGTATGATCATGTATGGGAAAGGGTTTTTAATGCCCATATGCAGCCTGCAAATCCTAAGGTGAATTTATTGGCTCCTTATATTGATGTTGGCTTAGATAATAAATTATATCAGTGGGATATGTTTTTTATCATTCAATATGCCAAATATATCAATCATCTTTTTCCTTCAATTCAATCATTAGATAACTTTTATCTAAAGCAAAGAGAAGATGGAATGATTCATCGAATCTATTGTGAGAAAACTGGGAAGGAACATTGGTGGGGTAGCTTTCCTAATACTATCAATCCGCCACTATTTTCATGGTGTGAGTTTGAATATATTAAGTTATCTGGGAACAGTGATCGAATTGCAAAGATTCTTGCCCCATTAGAAGCTTATTCTAATTGGATTTTAGATAATATGGTTATTGATAAGAGTAAGCATCAATTATTTTGGAATACTGGTGATGCTTCAGGTATGGATAATACCACTCGTGGTGGTAATGGTTGGATCGATATGTCTTCGCAGGTAGTGTGTGATAATCTATCACTATCAAAGTTATATAAATTAAATCAAGATGATATAAATAGTGAAAAACATTTAAAAATTGCTAATGATATTAGTAATAAAATTGATAAGTGGATGTGGTGTGAAGAAGATGGGATGTACTATGATGTTGATAATAATGGAAATCAAATAAAGGTAAAAACTATTGCTTCATTTTGGCCCTTACTAAGTGGAATTATTTCCAAGGAAAAGGCTGATAAATTAGTTAAACATTTAAAGAATGAAGATGAATTTTGGAGTGATATGGTATTTCCATCTCTGGCAAAATCTGAGGTTGGATACGATCCTAGTGGTAAATACTGGCGTGGTGGAGTTTGGTCACCTACAAACTACATGGTTATTAAGGGTTTAAATAATTATGGTTACGATCAATTAGCATATGATGCATCTAAAAAATATCTAGATGGAATGTATGAAGTTTTTGAAGATACTAATACTATTTGGGAAGCTTATTCTCCTGAACCATTTAAAAATAATCAATTACAACCTTGTACTAAGAAAGATGGTAAAAATTTTTGCAAGGATGATTTTCTTGGTTGGAGTGGGATTGGTCCTGTAGCTTTATTGATTGAAAATATTATTGGAATTAATGTTGATAGTTTTAACAACTTAATAACATGGAAAATCATAAGAGATGATGTCCATGGTATCAAAAATCTTCATGTTAATAATTGTAAGGTAGACTTAGTTGTATCTGGTAAGAGTGATGCAAGGACTGTTGAAATTGAAAGTAATAGAGAATTTAAGTTAATTATCCATTATAATAGTAAAGAAATTAAAAAAAATATATTAGTAGGTACCAATAAATTTACTATATAAAAAATGGAGGTTATTAATTTTATGAAGAATGTAGAAAATGTTGTTAAAGAGGATACTAAATCTAAAAGAAAAAAGGATATTATTGAAGCTGCGAAGGAGTTATTTATCAATAAGGGTTTGTATTTAACGACAATGAGTGATATTGCCCAAGAGATAGGGATTACAAGAAGAACATTGTATCGTTATTTTAAAACAAAGGAAGAATTAGCTTTTGAGATTGAAATTTTATTATTTTCTGATTTGTATAATTTTCAAAATAAAATTTATCAGAACTTAAATGGTACAGGTATAGAAAAGTTAGAAGTGTTTCTTGAGGAAATGCTTAATTATGTTAAGAAAAATTCAAATATAATTAAATTTTCTGGGGTATTTGATTATTATTTTAAAAAAGAGTATCCAAATCAAATACAGACCCAAAGATTTCTTAGTATGATTTCTAGTAATGATTATCTTTTAGAGAAAATTATAGAAGATGGAATAAATGATGGTAGTATGCGCAGTGATCTTGATTGTAAATTAACTGGCTTAACAATTAGTAATGTATTACTGAGTCTATCTCAAAGAATTTTAATGCGAGAGGATCATTTAGATGTTGAACAGGGAATTGTTTCAAGAAAGATGATTGATCATCAAGTGAAACTATTTATATATGCTTTAAAGTCAAAATAAAGGAGGCTACAAAATGGAAGTTTTAACACGTAAAATTAAGATTTTTTATGCCCTAGGACAGTTGGGGTGGTCAATGTTGGCATCGATTTCTGGAACATGGTTTATTTATTTTTTCTTACCACCTGAAGGTGCTAATATCAATGTGGTTATCCCACAAGAGGGGATGTTTTTGGGTTTTACACTTATTGGTTTGATTATGGGTATTGGAACATTGGTGGATGCTTTGTCTGGCCCGTATATTGCTAATATCAGTGATAAATCTAATAGTCCACTAGGAAGAAGAATACCATTTCTTAGAAAGAGTGCCCTACCATTTTCTCTATTTTTAGTTTTATCATTCTGTGTTCCATATCAAGCTGGTATTCACACAATTAATATAGTCTGGTTACTAATAGTATTTCCGCTATACTTCTTAGCTTTTTCTGCCTATGTAATTCCATATACTGCATTACTTGGAGAGTTAGGTCAAACGACAGAAGATCGTATTGATTTATCAACTTATATATCAGTTACATGGTTTATTGGTTTTGTAATCCCAACCTTTGCATCTAATATTTGGGATTTATTAATCAAGGCCTTTAATTTACCTAAAACTAATGCTATTCAAATAACATTTATTATTTTAGCAACAATAGCATTTTTCTTAATGTTAATTCCAGCCTATACCATTGATGAGAAAAAATATTGTCGAGCTAATTCATCAAAAATGGACATGAAAAGTGCAGTTAAATCGGTAATTAAAAATGTTGATTTTAAATATTTCTTATATAGTGAATTTGGTTATTGTTTAGCTAATACCCTTTTTCAAACATCTTTGGTATATTATATAACTGTCTTAGCAGGCTTAAGTGAGAATAATGTTGGCCTTGTTGTAACTATTGTTGGTATCTTATCATTTTTAATGTATCCGATGATAAATAAATTAAGTAAAAAATATGGTAAGAAGACATTGATGGTTATATCACTTGTAACCTTTATTATTTCTTTTGTTTATATTGCCTTAATGGGTAAATTACCATTTGGTGGCTTTTATCAATTAATTCCAGTTATTATTTTAAGTGCTATTCCAGCGGCTATTTCTGGGGTACTGCCTAATGCAATTACTGCAGATTGTGCTGTTTATGATGCCAAAGAAAGCAGTGAAAATAAAGAGGCCTTATACTTTGGGGTAAGATCATTTATAGGAAAAATTGGTAATGCTATATCAATTGTAATATTGCCTTCAATTTTAATGCTTGGAAAATCTTCAAGCAATGATATTGGTATTAGATTATCGGTAATATTTGCATCCTTTGCTGCATTATTTTCACTGTTAACATTTATGAAATATAATGAGAAAAGAATTCTTGAGAAAATTGACTAAAAATTTAGATAAGACAACAAGGTAAAGCTTGTACTATTATTTTTAAAAAATAATTTTACTAGTTGGTTAGATATTATTTACATAGCTATTATTATATGGTAATATATACCATACGGATAGATAGAATAACCGTCTATAAATCCCTTGTCTATATAACATTATGTAGGCCATAGACCATAAGGAGGTGTAAACATGAGAAAATATGAAGTCATGTACATCGTAAATGCATCTTTAGAAGATGAAAAGCGTCAAGAATTAATTGAGTCAACACATGCTATTATCACAAACCATGGTGGTAAGATTATTAAAGTTGATGAATGGGGCGTTAGAGAATTTGCGTATCGTATTGAAGACTTAACAAAAGGATACTATGTAGTAGTTACTTTTGAAGCAGACAACGAAGCAGTTGCAGAATTTGATCGTTTAAATGGAATCAATTCTAATATCATTCGTAGTATGAGTATTAAATTAGACGAAAAATAAGAGGTGAAAACATGATTAATCGCGTAGTATTAGTTGGAAGACTAACTAAGGATATTGAAGTTAAAAAAACTCAAACAGGATTATCAGTGGCATCATTTACAATAGCTTGTAATAGAAGAGTTTCTCAGGGACAAGAAAAACAGGCTGATTTTATCAGTTGTGTTGCTTGGCGTGGTAGTGCAGATTTTTTAGGGCAGTATGCTAGAAAAGGGGCATTATTAGGAGTTGAAGGTCGTATTCAAACGCGTAATTATGATGGATCTGATGGTAAGAGAGTTTATGTAACTGAGGTTGTTTGTGATTCTTGTCAATTACTAGAATCTAAAAGTACAGCTGAAAGTCGCAACAATTATATGGGATCATCTGCAAATAGTGGATTTGAAAGTCCTTCATTTCAAAGTCAAACATCTGATTTTAATGACTTTGATACAGGGCCTACATTGGATATTGCTGATGAAGACTTACCATTTTAAGAAAGGAGATATCTATCGTGGCATTTAAAAAACAAAGAATGGGTCGTAGAAAAGTATGTTATTTTACTAAGAATAAAGTTACTTCTATTGACTATAAAGATACAGAGTTATTAAAAAGATTTATTTCTGCAAATGGGAAAATAATTCCAAGACGTGTAACTGGAACAAATGCAAAGTATCAACGTATGTTGGCTACTGCAATTAAAAGAGCTCGTCAAATGGCATTACTACCTTACGTTAGTGAATAATAAATAAAAGTCTCTTTCAAATGTGATTGAGACTTTTTTCTCTTTAGATGAAGGAGTTAATATATGGATAAAAATGTGAGAAAAGTTGCTGATGGGGCAATGATGGTTGCAATAATTACAACAATGATGTTAATTGATCGATACTTTATGGGTATCTTTGGATCACTACTTTTCATTGTTTGTTTTCCAATGGTTGTTTATGGGGTTAAATATGGTTTAAAAAATAGTATCGCTCCACTTATTTCAGTCTTTTTTCTGACAATTTTATTTGGTAATATTCCACTTATTTTTATTTATAATACGATGTCAATATGTGGAGCAATCTATGGTTCTTTGGCAAGAAAAAAAGTTAATAAAGATAAGTTATTGATCTTTGCTTTGGCATCTTTAATTTTTGCTAATTTAGTGATAACAGTTTTATTTGCAGAGTTTTTTGGGTATAATATTACTGAAGAAATTAAAATGATTGAAACACTTTTTAATTCTTTTAGTGTCGAGGTAGTTCCATCTGTTGTAGCTAGCTCAAAATTCTTTCTGATGTTCTATATTTTTTCAATGGTATTATTTGGTATAATTTCAGGAATTATGTTTCATTACTTTTCAATTATATTGCTTAAAAGACTTAAGCTTACTGATGAATTTTATAAGATTAATAAAAGGTATGTCCCAAAGCCATATGTTGGTTATATTGCCTTTGCTTTAGTTATCCTATTTATGGCTGTTGTTTCAATGGAAAACATTCCAGAAATAATAGTTATATTGTTAATGATTTTTAGTTCATTAGCTTTGTTTTTGCTTTTGTATTATGGACTTCTTGGGATGATGGAATATCTATTAAAAAAAATAGGAAGACCACTAGCATTTATTGTTGCTATTACGGTAATTATGTTTATTAATATTACTCTTATGCCTTTATGCTTTGTAGGGTTTACTAGAATTATTCATGATAAAAAATATCGATAAAGGGAGGTAAAATTATGCTTAAACTTGATAATATTAAAAAGGGTTTACTTTTGTTTTTACTAATTCAGTTTGCATTTATTGCATTTTTATATTTTGTATTTAAACAGGAAATAATGTCCTTGTTATTTTTCTTTGTATTAGAATTAATTGTAATAGTTTTATTATTTTTAAGTGTTAAAAGACAGTTTGAAGCAAGAGAGCTTCAAACAGCACAGATTGTTGGTGATCAAGCTCATGCTGCCTTTCTTTTTGGAGAAGTGGGATTTATTACATATAATGATGACTATGTTGTTACATGGATGAGTGAATTATTTGTTGAGCGACAAATTGATCGTACTGGTAAAAAAATTCTTGTGTGGTTACCAAAGCTTGATAGCCTTATATCTGGTGAGAGTGATATTGAATATATTCAAATAGATGATCGTGAATATGCAGTAAGCAGAAAAGAAGATTCACAGGTAATGCTTTTTAAAGATGTTACTGAACTTCTTCAATATAAAGATTCATATGAGAAAGAACAGATGGTTTTAGGACTGATACACTTAGATAATTATGAAGAATCTACAAGGTATGAAGATGAACATGTTTTGGCTAGTATTAATACAAGTATTAGACAACCGGTTGTAGATTGGTGTAATAGTCATGGTTTATTACTTAGAAGAATTAGAAATGATCGATACATGGTTGTATTAAATGAGGAGTTGTTTAAAAACCTTGGAAATGATCGCTTTAGTATTTTAGAGAAGGTAAGAAAGGCATCTAGTGAACTAGATGTTTCAATAACACTATCAATGGCCTTTGCTAGAGGTAATAATAAATTAGATGAATTAGATAATTTAGTTGTCGAACTTTTAGAATTAGCACAATCTCGTGGTGGAGATCAGGTTGCTATTAAAAGATATGGTGAAGAAGTAAAGTATTTTGGAGGAAACTCAGAGGCAGTTGAAAAAAGAAGTCGCGTAAGAGTAAGGGTTATTGCAAATACCCTTAAGGATTTAATTCAAAAAGCTGATAATGTTATTATCTGTGGACATAAAGAGAGTGATTTTGACTGTATGGGGGCAGCTCTTGGTATGAGCAGAATTGTACAGGCTTATGATAAACATTGTTGCATTATTGCTAAAACTGGTGGTATAGAAGAAAAACTGATGCAAGTAATGGATAATAATAAGGAAGAATTACAAGAAAGACATTTAATGGTTACTGAGAGTGAAGCCTTAAATCAGCTTCGTGAGGATACTTTAGTTATCATGGTTGATCATCATAGCTATAGTCAAACAAATGGTTCAAAAGTAATTGAGAATGCTAAAAAGGTGGCTATTTTTGATCATCATCGAAGAAAGTCAAATCTTGAGATGAATGCAATATTGATGTATATTGAAGCTGGAGCTTCAAGTACCTCAGAGCTTATTTCAGAGTTTATTCCATATTTAACAAATCGCATTGATATAAGTGATGTTGAAGCTAATATTATGTATACAGGTATTGTTATTGATACAATTAAATTTAAGGTTCGAACAGGTATGAGAACATTTGAGGCAGCTAGTATGCTAAGAGGTTTTGGGGCAGACCCTATAGAATCGGATGAGTATTTAAAGGATTCATATGAAGAATTTGAGTTAAAATCAAAGATTTTAAGTCAGAGTGTAAAGTATCCTAATAATACTGTTATTGCTCTTTGTGACACAGAAATTTCAAGATCTTTAATGTCACAGGTTGCTGATTCAATATTACAAATAAAGGATGTTGAGGCAAGTTTTGTTATTGCTAAAACTGGTGATAATATTGTTGCTATAAGTGCTAGAAGTCGTGGTAAAATCAACGTTCAAGTTATCATGGAAGCAATTGGTGGAGGAGGGCATTTAAGTGCTGCTGCTCTTCAAAAAAGTGATATTGAGATTTCAGAATTGAAAGAAGTTTTATTAAATCAAATAGATATATATTTTAAAGGAGGTATAACAAATGAAAGTAATACTGTTGAGTGATGTAAAAAAAGTTGGAAAAAAAGGTGAAGTTAAAGAAGTTGCTGATGGTTATGGCAGAAACTTTTTGATAGCCAAAGGTTTGGCGGTTCAGGCTACATCTAAAAGCATGGAAATATTATCAAATCAAAAAGAAGATGAAAAAAATCATCAACAAGAGTTAAAAAATGAGGCTTTAGAATTAAAAAAACACTTAGAAAATATTGTTTGTACTTTTCATTTAAGTAGTAAGAATGGTAATGTATTTGGCTCCATTTCGACTAAGCAAATTGTTGCAGAGTTAGAAAATGCTCATAATATAAAGGTTGATAAGCGAAAATTTATTGATACTAATGGTATCCATCATTTAGGTTTTTCAAGGGTTAAGGTTGAATTATATAAGGGAGTAATCGGAGAAATTCGTTGTGAAGTAAAAGAGAGGGTATAGGTAAAATTTATGAATCGTATAATGCCTAACAGTATAGAAGCAGAAATTTCACTGCTGGGTACTTTAATGGTCTATCCAAATAGTTCGAAGATTGCATTTGAAGCTGGAACTTGTGTTGAATACTTTACAACAGATGCTAATAAAGCGATATTTTCTGCTATTGAGTATCTAAATCAAAATAGTGTTCCTATTGAAATTTCTACTATTATTACGAAATTGACTGATAATGGTGAAATTCAAAGGGCTGGTGGTAAAGAAAATTTAATTTCTATTTGTGATGCTGCTGTATCATCAGCAAATATCAAATCATATGTACAAATTTTGCAAAACAAACATTATCAAAGAACAATGATTGAGGTTGCTCAATTAATTGTTGATAAGGGATTTTCAGATAAAGAAATTGAGGATTATCTGGATGAAGCTGAAAAGGCGGTACTAAATGTTACAAGAAATAGAAGAACAAGCGAGTTTAAAAGTGGTCGTGATGTAATTTCTAAAGTTGTAGAAAACATTCATAAGATGGCTGATAATAAATCAAGTATTACTGGGGTTAAAACAAGCTTTAAGGATTTAGATAATCTAACTCATGGTTTACAAGGAGGAGATTTAATTATATTGGCAGCTCGACCGTCTATGGGTAAGACGGCCTTTGCTTTAAATCTTGGCATGAATATTGCTTTAGTAAATCGTGAAAAGGCCATTGCCGTATTTTCTTTAGAAATGCCTGCTGAGCAGTTAATATCAAGGATATTATCAGCTAAAAGTAATGTTAAGGGTGATAGCTTAAGAACAGGAAGATTAGAACAGAAAGATTGGGGTTTACTTAATGAGGCGGTTAGTGAATTAAAGGCTAGCCAAATATATATTGATGATACACCAGGTGTTAAGGTTTCTGAAATATTTTCTAAGTGTCGAAGGTTGCAGTCTGAGCATGGGTTATCTTGCATTATTATCGACTATATTCAGCTAATTTCTGGTAATAGTAGTAAAGGTGATAATCGTCAACAAGAAGTTTCTGAAATATCTCGTAATTTAAAGGCTCTAGCAAGAGAATTAGAGGTTCCAGTAATTGCGTTATCTCAGCTTTCTCGTAATGTAGAAAGCCGTGCTGATAAAAAACCAATGATGTCAGATCTAAGAGAATCAGGCTCAATTGAGCAGGATGCTGATATTGTAATGCTGATGTTTAGGGAATCATATTATGATGATGAGAAAAAGCAGGAAGCTCTAGATAATAAAATGGAAGCTGTTGAAATTAATGTTGCAAAACATAGAAATGGTGCTACTAAAAAGTTGGAAGTTGCATTTAAAGCTGAAACTAATGCTTTTTATAATATTGATCGAACTCACAGTTAAAAATAGAAAGGAAGGTTTCAAATGAAAAAAATTATGCCAATTATTATCTCGGCTATAATAAGTTTTATTATTGTTTTTATTTTTCCTTTGGCATTTGAATTAATGTCAGGAAGTAGTATAAAACAAGATGTTATTGAAGTTTTAGATAAGCCTTCTTTAACTGCCAATGTTTATGATGGTGAAAAATTAATTGGAACCTTACAAAGTGTTAGGGTTTTAAATGATAAATTGAATGAGATATATCAAGACAAATACGCTGAAAAATTTCCAAATTCTTTTTTATCCCTTGGAGGGGATTTATATGTTGTAGAGGAGATGTCTTATTCAGTCTTTGAAGATAAAGATGAAGAAATTCTTAACTATATTATTGAGAAAGATGACTTTTTTATCGAGACAAATGCGATTGAATTTTCTAATGCTGATGGGGTTTTTGCGGTTCTTTATGTTGAGAGTGTTGAGGAGTATGAAGAGGCACTAAAAACATATATGCTAAATTTTATTAGTGAGGATGCAATGTATTTAATTATGAATAATCAAACAACTCCAGAGCTTAGTACCTTTGGTACTAGGGATACTAGTTTTAAAATTTATCAAAACATTACAGTTAAAAGAGCATATGCTGATCCTGATGATGTTAAGACCGATTCAAATGAAATTTTAGAATATCTTAAATATGGTGAAGGAGTTGAAAAAGAATATTATACTGTTGTACCATACGATATGGTTGATGGTGTTGCAACTAAGGTTGGAAGAGGCTTAACTGCGCAACAAATTGTAAATATAAATAAGGATGTTTTGCAAAGTGTAGATCAGGTTTTAGTGCCAGGTACTGAGCTTAATATCACATATTTTGTTTCTCCAATTGATGTTGAAGTAATGAAAGAAAAAATTGTTCAGGAAGAAATATTTATTACTGAACCATTATTAATCGAGGATGAGTCAATGTATCAGGGAGAATCTGAGATTATGCAAGAGTCAGAGCCAGGTTATGAGAATGTAATGTATAAGGAAACTTGGATTAATGGATATCTTGTAAAGGGTGAGAAAGTATCATCTGTTGTTACAACTCAGCCTAAGCAAGAAATTATTAGAGTAGGAAGTAAAGATATTCCAAGTCGTGGTACTGGTACTTTTAGAATTCCAATTGATAATCCAACAGTAACATGTGGTTGGGGATGTTATCCTGGACATCGTGCTGTTGATTTACAGAATGCTTATGAGCGTTATGGCAACATTTATGCATCTGATAGAGGGGTTGTAGAAGTTTCGTCATTTCAAAAAGTTAATGGTTACTACATGGTAATTGATCATGGCAATAATTATAAAACTTACTATGGTCACATGAATAAGATGCCTTTCTTTGAGGCTGGAGATATTGTAAATAAGGGTGAAATTATTGGTCAGCTTGGAATGACAGGAAGAGCAACAGGTCCCCATGTTCATTTCTTTATAACCTATAATGGAGAGAAAAAAGATCCTTGTGATGGATTTATAAGTTGTTAGTATGGAATTTGCATTTTTAGGTAGTGGATCTAAGGGGAATTGTTTTGTATTAAAGAGTAAATCTTCTTTAATTGTTATTGATTGTGGTGGTAGTAAAAAAAGTATTGTAGATGGATTTAAAAGTTTAGATTTGAATATTGAAAATGTTGATGCCTGTCTTATTACTCATCTTCACCAAGATCACATTTCTCAACTGGGATTATTTGATGAAATTCCTATTTATTCATCTTGTGATATTAAAGGGTATAATATTAACATTGTTGATTCACTTAGTTCATTTATAATAAATGATGTTGAAATTATGCCGATAGAATTAAGCCATGATTGTGATAGGACAATGGGTTTTATTTTATCACATAATAGTGAAAAACTTGTATATATAACGGATACTGGTTATTTAAATGATAAATATATACCATATCTTTATGGTGCGACTTATATCATTTTAGAGAGTAATCATGATGTTGAGATGTTGATGAACTCTAATAGACCACAATTTTTAAAGTCTAGAATTTATTGTGATAGTGGTCATTTATCAAATGATGACTGTGCTCAAGTTTTAAGTAAGATTGTAACAGTAAATACTAAAGAAATTATCTTAGCGCACTTATCACGTGATTGTAATAGTGATGAATTAGCTTTACTTACAAGTATTAATAAATTAAAAAATAATAAGGAATTACTAAGTTCAAATATAATAATAAAAGTAGCTAAGCAAGATATGATTATAAAAGGAGGTGTAACACATGAAGAAAATCTTATGGATAGTAGTGATAGCTTTATTAATTTGGTGTAGTTTTCTTACCTTTGAGTTAAATAGATTTAAGTCAAGTAGTTTACAGACTAATGCTTTTGATAATATTAATTATTATACATTAAATGGTTACACTAGTGATCTAACTGAAGTTATTAGTAAGACACTTCCTAAGGTGGTAAGTGTAGTTGCGATTAACTATGACTGGGATGAGAGTGTTGGCAGTGGTGTTATTGTTGATGTCGAAGATAATAATGTCTTTATTGCGACTAATTATCATATCATTGAAAACTGTGATGAAGTAAAAATTGTTTTTGATAATTTACAAGAAAAAGTTGGGGAAGTTGTTGGTTTTGATAATATTAGTGATGTAGCTTTAATTAAGGTTGAAACTGACTTTAAAGTTGAACCATTTAATATTGGAAATTCTAGTATTTTAAAAACTGGAGAGTATGTCATAGGAGTTGGTACGCCATTTCATAAAAACTTTTCAGGAAGTGCAAGCTTTGGAATAGTATCTGGTAATGATCGTAGTTTCTTAACAGATAGAGACAGTGATGGAAATTTAGATTCAGAGTTATTATTTATTCAAACAGATGCATCTATTAATCCTGGTAATAGTGGTGGTGCTCTTGTTAATCTTGCTGGTGATTTAGTAGGGATGACGACAATGAGGGTTTCTGATATTGGTTATGAATCAATGAATTTTGCTCTTAGTTCAAATGAGTTAATGCCAATTATTGAAGAGTTAAAGGAAAACTCAAAAGTTTCTAAATATATCTTTGGCGTACAGTCAACAAATATCAGCGAATTTAATAATTATCAAAAAAGTTTTAATAAAATTGCACTAGATGTTATTGATGGAGTCTTTGTTAGTGCTGTATTTAATGAGAGTCCTGCTAAAGAAATGGGAATAATGAGTGGTGATATTATTAAAAGCATTAATGGAGTTGAGATAAAAACTGTTGATGATTTAAGAAAAGTTTTATATGGAGAATCAAGTGTTGTTGATATTGTAATTATGCGTGAACTTAAAGAAATTAATATTCATGGAGAGCTTAAGTGATTAAAATTGTTGCAGTTGGAAAATTAAAAGAGAAGTATTTGCATGATGCAATAAAAGAGTATAGTAAAAGAATAAGTGCATATTCAAAATTAGAAATTATTGAAGTAATGGATGAATCTATTGGTGCTAAGGCAAGTGATAGTGAAATTGAAAAGATTAAAAAAGAAGAGGGAAGTAAAATTCTTTCAAAGATTTCAGATGATGATTTTGTAATTGTTCTTGATTTAAATGGTAAATCATTATCTTCAATAGAATTGAGTGAAGTTGTTGATGAAGTATTTACCTATAGAACTGATAAGATTTCTTTTGTAATTGGAGGATCATTGGGGTTTTCGCAAGAGGTTATCAATCGTTCTAACTTACGTTGGAAATTATCTGATTGTACTTTTCCTCATCAAATTGTTCGTGTTTTGTTGGTGGAACAGATATATCGTGTATTTAAAATTATGAAAAATGAAAATTATCATAAGTAATTTCCTTGTAAATTTTAAATCTTTAGGGTAAAATATAGTAAGTAAAGTTTAGGAGGAATATTTTATGAAACAAATGACAGTATCAGTTGTTGATCCAGTTGGTTTACACGCTCGTCCTGCTACAGTGGCAGTTAATGCAGCTAGTAAATTTAGAAGTGAAGTAAGTGTTGAATATAAAGGACGTACAGTTAACATGAAATCAATCATGGGTGTAATGTCTTTAGGAATACCTACTCAATCTGAAATCATTATCACCTGTGATGGTGATGATGAAGAAGCTGCAATTAAGACAATTGAAGATGTACTTCGTTCTCAAAAAGTAATTGGTTAAAAACAAAAAACTATTAGTTAAAATAGTTTTTTTTTATATTATTTTATAATATATGATAAAATAGTTAAAAGGAGAAATAAAATGGAAAATTTTAAGAAAAACTTTGATAGATGGTATACTAATCCAAATTTAGATCCAGAATTAAAAATTGAAATGGAAAATATGAGTATAGAAGAGAGAAATGATGCTTTCTATACAAATATTGCTTTTGGAACAGCTGGAATGAGAGGAAAATTAGGTGCTGGAACAAATCGTTTAAATATCCACACTATTCGTAAGGCTAATCTAGGTTTTACAAGATATATTAGAGCTAATGGTACAGATGCAATGGCACGTGGTGTTGTTATTGCATATGATAATCGTCATAAGTCAAAAGAGTTTGCTTTAGATTGTGCAAGGATGTTTGCGAATAATGGTATAAAAAGTTTTATTTTTTCAGAATTAAGACCTACTCCTGAGCTTTCTTTTACCCTTAGAGAATTGGGTTGTTTTGGTGGGATTGTCATAACAGCTTCACATAATCCTAAGGAGTACAATGGTTATAAATTATATGATGAGCATGGTGGACAACTTATTCCAAGTGTTGCTGCAAAGGTTATAGCTGAGGTTGATAAAATTGAGGATGAGCTAGAGATTTGTGTTAGTGATGCTGATGATGAACAAATTATTTTCTTAGGTAAAGATATTGATCGCCTATATTTTAATAGTATTAAGACTATTCAATTTCATCCTGATCAAAAAAAGGACATTAAAATTGTTTTTTCTCCTCAACATGGTACCAGTGTAATGGCTGTTCCTTATATTTTTGAGGAGTGTGGCTATAATACTATTTTAGTTGAATCTCAATGTAGTGTTGATCCGGATTTCTCAAATACTATAACTCCAAACCCTGAAGATCCAAAAGCTTATATAGAAGCTATAAAGTTAGCAGAGAAAAATAATGCAGATTTAATATTAGTTTGTGATCCTGATGCTGATAGAATGGGTGTTGGCATAAGGCACAATGGTAAGTATGAACTGCTTACTGGAAATCAATCAGGGGCCCTTTTATTAGAATATATCCTTTCTCAAAGAAAATTAAATGATAATCTTCCTAAAAATGGTGTGGTCTTTAATACCGTAGTAACTGGAGATTTAGGTGAGAAGATTTGTGATTATTACCAGGTTGAACTAAGAAAAACCTTAACAGGATTTAAATTTATTGGTGAGAAAATTGTTGAAATAAATAAAGATCATAGTAAAGAGTATCTTTTTGGATATGAAGAAAGTTATGGTTCTCTAATTTCTCCATTTGCAAGAGATAAAGATGCTCAACAGGCTTGTCTTATGTTAGCTGAGGCTTGTGCTTATTATAAAAATCAAAATAAAAGCCTATATGATGTCCTTTTTGAATTGTATGAGCTTCATGGGTTTTATGAAGAAAGTCAATTTGCGATTACTTTAGATGGTGAAAAAGGGGCTTTAAGAATTAAGGAAATTCTTGATGACTTAAGAAAAAATCCAATTACTAGTATTAATAATAGTGAGGTAGTAGTAAGAGAAGATTACTTAAGTTTAAAGTGTTATAAGGATGGCAAAGAAAGTGATTTAAAAGGTTTTACATCTTCAAATGTTTTAAAGTATATTTTAGCAGATGGATCATGGGTTGCTATTAGGCCAAGTGGTACTGAGCCAAAATGTAAGTTTTACTTCTGTACAAGGGCTAAAAATGCAGAGCTTGCTGCTGCCAACACTTTAGCAATGCAAAATGATATCAAAAAAATAACTAAAATATAGTGTTAGAAAGAGGATGAAAATGAAAAAGATTTTAATATTGATTTTGAGTGCATTTTTACTAATTGGTTGTAGTACTAGTAAAAAAAATACTGATGAAAATACAGATAAAACAACAGATACAGCTGGTACAAAAGAAGCAAATGATGCCATGGTTAAGTTTATGGATGAAGAGTTTGCTAATTTGATGGCTTCTGATTTTACTAACTATCATTTTACTTTAAAAGATGCTTCTAAATATGGTATTGAAAAGCCTGAAGTATCTTGGGGAGAATTTAATATTGAAGTATTTGAAGAGTATGAAAAAGAGCTTGAAGCATCACTATCAGCACTTGATGAAATTGATTATGATAATTTATCAAAAAAGAATCAAAATAACTATGATATTATTAAAAGAAGTTATTTAGATACAATAGAATTAAATAAATATCCTTATAATCCATTTTATTTTTCTGCATATACTGGTGTTCAACAAGACATTCTTACAGTTTTAACTGAATGGAAATTTTATGATGAAGAAGATGTTGAGGATTACTTGGTATTAATAGAGGATCTTCCAAGATATTTTAATGAAATAATTGAATTTTCAAAAATACAAATTGAAAAGGGTTATTGGATGCCTAAGGAAATTATTCAATTATCACTTGATTCAATTGAAAAATTTACATCTAAAGTTGAAGATAATGCTTTAATTGTGATCTTCAATAAAAAAATTGAAGAATTAAATCTTAATAATCAAGAGGATTACAAGAGTAGAAATAATGAAATAGTAATTAATAAGGTATTAAATTCATATACAGATGTTTATAAATTTTTAGAAGAGAATAAAGATGTTTATAAAGGTACTGGACAAACTGCTACTCAAATTTCAGGAAAAGAATATTACGAGGCTCTTTTAAAAGAGAAGACCAGTTCAAATTATACTCCAAATGAAACTTTAGAGTTTTTAACAGAATATTATGAAGGTTTAATTACAGAGTTAATTTCGGTTTATAGCGTTTTTGAGGAATATTCACAGTATGATGAAGAACATCCAGATCCAAATGAAGTATTAAGTACCCTTGAAGAGAAACTTTTAAAAGATTATCCGCAGGGTCCAAAGGTTAATTATGAAATATCTTATTTAGATAAGAGTATTGCGAATGACTCAATTGTTGCATATTATTTAATACCACCTGTTGATGATGTTAGTGATAATGTTATTAGATTAAATGCTGATAATTCATCAACTTATATTAACTTTATTAATACCCTTGCTCATGAGGGCTTCCCAGGCCACTTATATCAAAGAACATACTCTACTACTCAAGATGTTCATCCATTAATGTTACAACAAAGTTTTATTGGCTTTAGTGAAGGTTGGGCAATGATGGCTGGTGAGAGTGGTATTAGATACTTTAGTGATACATATCCTAATGAAGAATTTACAGATGTAGCAATTTTAGAGAATAAACTTAGTTATATTCAAAGTGCAATCTTTGATATTGCGATTAACTATCAATCACAGACTTTAGAAGAGTTTGCTGCTTCTATCGGTCTTGGTGTTGAAGAGGTAAAAGATATATATTATCAAACAATCGCCAATCAAGGTCAAATTTTACCGTATGCAGTGGGTTATATGACATTCGATTTAATGGAAAAAGAAACAGCTGAAACCTTAAAGGATAAATTTGATATTGTTGATTATCATAAAATGATTTTAGATGGTGGAATAAGACCATTTGAATTTGTTCAAAAGGATGTTGATGAATATGTTGAAGAAAATAATTAGCATTCTACTTATACTTTTATGTGTTGGATGTACATCTAATAAAGAAGAGTCTAGTCTTACAAAAGATGAGGTTATAATGATTGTTAAGGAGTCACTATTAAATAGTGACTTTAAACAGCTATATAGTGTTGTTAATGAAGAGTTAGCAGAAAGGCTAAAAGCTGATTTATTTGATGAAGAGTGGAGTAATACTTTAGATAATGAAGAGGTTGAGAGTGTTGAGTATCATCTTGTTGATGATAGTGTATACTTCATTTACAATCGAAAGATAAATGATATTGTTGTAAGAATTGATTATAAAGATAATATGGTAAGTGAGCTAATAAGCTTTACTCAAGCTGATGAAATAATGGATATATCAAATGATATCTTCTATGAAGAAAGTATCATGGTAGGAAAAGATCCAAAGCTTAAGGGTAAGCTTACTCTTCCAAAAAATGTAGAGAATCCTCCAGTTGTATTGTTGATTGCAGGGAGTGGTCCCAGCAACTTAAATGAGGAGGTATATGCACTAAAACCTTTTGAAGATATAGCTTTTTCTCTGGCAGAAAATGGTATTGCAAGTGTTCGTTATGATAAGCGCTACTATGACTATCCTTGGCATAAAATATCACTTGCATGGGAATACCTTTTAGATGTAGAAAGTATTATTGAACAAATTCAAGAGTATCCAGTAGATCCATCAAGATTATTTCTTTTAGGGCATAGCCAAGGTGGTATGCTTGTTGCAAAAATGGCTCATGATAGTGCTTATGATATTGCCGGAATTATTGCTTTATCATCTACTCCTAGAGGTCTTGAAGAAGTTTCAAGGGACCAAATTAAAAATGAATATTTAAAAAGTGGATTAAAAGAAGATACAATTGAAGTATTAATGAAGGGTGTAAATGATCAAATTGAAAAGATTCAAAACATATCAAATGAATGTAGTGAAGAGCTACTTTTAGGTCTTCCTTCTTGTTACTGGAAAGAGATGAATGAGTCTAATGTTAAGTATTATTTAGATGATCTAAAGCAAGATTTTCTAATTTTAAATGGTAAAAAGGATTTTCAAGTTAGTATTGAAAACGACTTCTCACAATGGGAAAGCTTAGCTTTAAAATACCCTAATTTAGAACTAAAGGCATATGATGAATTAAATCATATGATGAGCAAGAGTGATGGTTTAGATATTGAAGATTATAAAATGGCTAAAAAAGTTGATGAAGAAGTAATAAATGATATTGTAAATTGGATTAATGAAAGGTAAAAAATGAATAAAGAAATATTAAAGAAATATGCAGACTTAATTGTTAAAAATGGTATAAATCTTCAAGAGAATCAGGATGTTTGTATTTTTACATCTATAAATAATTTTGAAATTGCACGTTTTATTGCTGTGGATGCTTATAGTAGTGGAGCTAATAAAGTTTTTGTTAATTATAGTGATGATGAATTAATGAAAATCAATGTTAATAATCAAAAACAATCTGCACTTAATACCTTTGAAGATTTTGAAATTGAGAAACTAGAGTACTATGGGAAAAAACTGCCGTGTTTTGTTCACATAGTTGATAGTGATCCTGATGGTTTAAATGGTATGAAGATGGAAAAGTTTAATGAAGCTAGAAGAGCGAAGTACGAAATAAATAAAAAATATCGTGATATGCGATCTAATAAGCAACAGTGGGTAATATGTGCGATGCCATCTGTTGGTTGGGCAAAGAAAATTTTTCCAGATTTAAGTGATGATAATGCTTTTTCTAAATTAGAAGATTTGATTATTAAATGCACAAAATTAGATGAGGATGATCCTACTATTGCCTGGGAAATACATAATGAAAATTTAAGAAATAAGGCTAAAATTTTAAATGATTATAAGTTTGATCATTTAGTATATTCATCTTCAAATGGAACAAACTTTAAAGTAGGATTACATAAAAAGCATCGTTGGGTATGTGCAGCTGAGCACATGGTAAATAATGTTTCTTATACTCCTAATCTTCCAACAGAAGAAGTCTATACGCTTCCTGATATTAATCGTGCAGATGGTATTGTCTACTCTTCTAAACCTTTATCGTATCAAGGAAATCTTATTGAAGACTTCAGTATTGAATTTAAAGATGGTAAGGCAATAAAGGTTGATGCCAGAGTTGGAAAAGAGCATTTAGAAGAAATGATTAAGATGGATGAGGGATCATCAAGATTAGGTGAGGTTGCTCTTGTTCCGTTTGACTCAAGTATTAACAAGAGTGAAATCTTATTTTATAATACACTGTATGATGAGAATGCTAGTTGTCATTTAGCTTTAGGCTTTGGTATTCAAAGTGCATTGATTGGATATGAAAACATGTCACAAGATGACTTTGATAAAGCTCTTGTAAATCGTTCGATGAACCATGTTGACTTTATGATAGGAACAGAAGATTTAAAGATTATTGGGGTTAGTGATTCATCTGTTGAAATTACAATATTTGAAAATGGAGTTTGGGCAATTTAAGAAAGAAGAAAAAAATCTTCTTTTTTTCTTTATATTTATCTGATTATTGTTATAATAAAAAGGAAGAAAACGGAGGTACTTAGATGCCAATTTCTATAGGGGCGATTGTTGGTGGTTTTGGATTATTTCTTTTTGGGATTAAATTCATGGGTGATGGACTTAAAAGTCTTGCTGGTGATAAATTAAGAGAGTACATTGATAAGTATACGACAAAACCGTGGATGGCGGTTATTGTTGGGGTTGTGATGACGGTTGCGATTCAATCATCATCAGCAACTACGGCTATTGTTATTGGTCTTGTAAGGGCAGGTCTTATGAGGCTTGAGCAGGCAGCTGGTGTTGTCATGGGGGCAAACATTGGTACAACAGTTACTGCTTTTATTATTGGACTCAAAATTGAAAAATACTCATTATTTTTTATCTTTATTGGAGCTCTAATTTACTGCTTTGGAAAAAGAAAGAAATTACATTATTTAGGTAAGGTAATATTAGGATTTGGAGTACTTTTTTATGGACTTGGAATTATGGGTGATTCTCTAAAGGCTTTAAAAGATTTACCAGAGTTTTTAGACTTTGCTCAATTAGCTGGTAAACAGCCGATGTTTGCACTACTTGCAAGTACTGTAATGACTGCGATTATTCAATCTTCTTCAGCAGTTATTGGTATTGTTCAAAAAATATATGAAGCTGGAGGAATTTCGCTTGTAACAACCATTGCTTTTGTATTTGGATCAAACATAGGGACAACAATTACTGGAATTATTGCATCTCTTGGTGGCTCATTAGCTGCTAGAAGAACAGCTGGTATTCATACATTATTTAATGTAGTGGGTACTGTATTAGGAATGATTTTTATAATTCCGTTTTCACATATGATTGTAGCAATTTCTGAGATAATGTCTTTATCTCCGATGATGCAGATTGCTGTTGCACATATCATCTTTAACTTAATTACGACATTAATTTTCTTCCCATTCTTAAAACAAATGTGTGCACTTATTAGAAGGGTAATTCCTGGTAATGAGCCTGAAAAAATTGATGTTAATATTGATGAGTTAAATGATTTACTTCCACATACTCTTCCAGGGTATGCACTTAGTGTTTCAAAAGAAGCAATTATTAAAATGAGTCTTGCTGTTGAGGTTAATTCAAAAAGTGTTCAAAAATACTTGTCAAACCCAAAGGCAACGCTTGAGGATTTTGAACACATAAGGCAGGGAGAATCAATGATTAATAAATTAGATCGTAAGATTACCAGATACTTACTGCTGATATCAAAACAAAATCTTACAGAAAAAGAAAATATAGAATATAATACAAACTTACAGATTGTTAAGAATCTAGAGAGAATTGGTGACTTATCAATGAATCTAGCAGAATTCTTTTTAATGGTTAAAGAAGATAGAGGAGAATTTACAAAAGAAGCTCATGAAGAATTAAAGGGCTTGTATGAACTGTTCTTCCATATGTATAATACATCTATAGAAATTTATCATAATTTTGATTATTCTAAATATACATCTTTACAAGAAGATGAAAATTATATGGATTTACTTGAATACCAATCTCGTCAAAAACATTTTGATAGGATGAGAGAAGAAAATTGTAGCCCTGGGGTTGCTGGTTCCGTATACTGTGATATCTTAGGTACACTAGAGAGAATGGCTGACCACTGTTGTAATATTTCAAGGGCAGTTGTAAAAGAAGATTAAAAATCCACTTTTGTGGGTTTTTTATAAGGAGAGTAAATATGGATTGTGAATGGAGTGAATTTTTAGATAAAGAGAAATCTAAGGAATATTATATTAAACTAATGAAGTTTATTGATGATGAATATTTAAAAAAGAAAATCTATCCTAAAAAAAAGGATATATTTAATGTTTTTAATACAGATTTTAAAAGTATTAAAGTAGTTATTTTAGGACAGGATCCCTATCATCAATTAAATCAGGCTCATGGCTTAGCCTTTTCAGTTGGTGATAATGTTAAGTTGCCTCCAAGTTTAAAAAATATATTTAAAGAATTAAATGATGATGTTGGTTGTACAATTTGTGATGGTGGAAACTTAGAAAAGTGGCAGAAGCAAGGGGTCTTTCTATTAAATACAATATTAACGGTAGAAGAGTCAAAGCCACTATCTCATAAAGGTGTTGGTTGGGAAGTTTTAAGTGATGCTGTAATAAAGAAGTTGAATGATGATAATAGTCCTAAGGCTTTTATTTTATGGGGTAAAAATGCCCAAGATAAAGCTAGTTTAATTAGTAATCATAATCATTTGATTGTTAAAGGAGTGCATCCTTCACCTTTGGCTGCTTATCGAGGTTTTTTTGGTTCAAAACCATTTTCTAGGGTAAATGAATTTTTAAAAAAGAATAATTTAAAAGAAATAGAATGGTAGAAATGATGAAATTTAATAATAATATAGAGGCCCTTAATTGGATTACAAATAGAAAAAGAGTAAGTAAAGGTATTGTAAGTTTTTGTGAAGTAATGAAAAAGATAGGTGATTACCAAAATAAAATTAAGGTTATTCACGTTGCAGGAACCAATGGTAAAGGAAGCACTGTTAAATTTATTGAATCTATCTTAATGAAGGGTAAGTATAAAGTAGGTACTTTTACTTCACCACATATGACTCATCACTTTGATCGCATTTCAATAAATACGAAATGGATTGGTGAAGATGATTTTTTTAGAATTTTTTATCAACATTTAGATTTGATATTAGAATATGAGTTAGGGATGTTTGAAATTGACACCTTAATAATGTATCAATATTTTTATGAAAATAATGTTGATTTTGCAATTGTGGAAGTCGGAATAGGTGGAAGACATGATAGTACTAACTGCCTTTTAACTTCTATAATTTCTGTTATTGTAAGTGTAGGAAAAGATCACATAGAACTTCTTGGTGAATCTATTAGTGAAATTGCTAAAGAGAAGTCAGGAATTATTAAAGATGGTATTGATTGTGTGGTTGGTGATGTAAGCGATGAAGTTATGGATGTACTTTTAGAAGAGGCTAAATTAAAAAATGCAAAGATCATTAAATGTGATGAATTGGATAATAATATAGAATTAAAAAGTAAAGCATTATATCAAAGACATAATGCTAAGGTTGCTGTTTGTGTTATAAAAAAATTGATACAAAAAAATTTAATTAGTATTAGTGAAAAACAAATAAAAGATGGTTTAAAAGAGTGTTTTTGGCTTGGAAGATATGAAGTTGTAAGTGATAAACCAAAGGTTATCCTTGATGGTGCTCATAATATTGATGGTATTATGGCCTTAAAGGAAAGCTTAAAACTTGAGAGAAAACCGCTTACTATAATATTTGCATCATTAAAAAGTAAGGATGCTGATAATATGATTAGTGAACTTGAGGCTATATCTGATCAATTGATTATTTGTGAATTTGATTATCATCGTGCAAGAAAAATTAGTGATTATAATAAGAGTGAAAATATTTTATACTATAAAAACTTTCAAGATGCTTATAGTGAAGCCTTAAATAGTGTAGAGGATGGCTGTATTTGCATTTGTGGAAGTTTATATTTTATAAGTTATGTTAAAGACAAATTAAAAAGTAGATAAAAATCTACTTTTTTAAATGGCATTAAAGAAGGCACTTATTAAATCAACACCACCAATTAAAGTTCCAATGGTACTAAATAAATTAGCAAGAGCAACAACAATTAAAATATGAGTAACTCGATTGTTGTAAAATCCTTTAAATGATGAAGTATCTTCTGCAATGTTTTGAAAATCTTTTACCTTTGGTTTTCTTAAGAAGGCTTCACTAAGTCCTGCAAACCATCCAGCAGCAAGTAGTGGATTTAAAGATGTAATTGGTGCTGCAACAAAGACTGTTATTATTGATATTATATGACCTTTTGCCAGTAGGACGCCGATTGCTGAGAGTGTACCATTTAATAGGGTCCATCTTAGTAATTGGTTAAGTCCAAGGGATGGATCAATTGAAAATAATGATAGTATCAAGATAATAATGATAAGTGGGATTAGCCAACCAATAAGCTTAGCATATGATTTCTTTGGTGGAACCTTTGTTAACTCTTTTATATCTTGCTCAAGAAAAATTTCTTTTTTTATTCCAGGGACATGGGCAGCACCAACAACAGCAACAATTGTATCTCCTGGTGCATTTTTTATATTATATGCCAGCGTTTGATCTCTTTCATCTATTAAAACTTTAGCAACATTTGGAAAACTTTTATAGACTTCTTTTAGTGAGGCTTCTAGCATATCGCTTTGCTTTAATTCTTCAATGTCCTCTTCCTTAATATCTTCATCACTAAATATTGATGAAATTAATAATGAAATTAATTTAATTTTTTCAAAAAATGATAAATTCCTATATATTCTTGTGAATGTTGTCGGAATTGATCGATCAGCAAGTGTAATATTAGCATCTATTTCTTTAGCACTTTCAATGGCTTGAATCATTTCTTGACCTGCTTTTATATCGACTTTTGCAGCAATCTTTTTTTGATAAGAACTTAGAATTAGATTAGCAAGCATATAGCCACTCTTTTTTTGTTTAATAACATCATATATGTCGGTATTCTCCCATTTCTTAGGGTTTTGTAATGATTCATAGCGATCAGCATCTAATTCAATGCACACACTATCAGGTTTGATGTTTTCAATGGTTTCTTTGACTTCATTAGCACTAATATGAGATACATGAGCAGTTGCAATCAAGTAAATCTTTTTATTGTTATATTCTATTGTTGTAATTGATGAATTCATAGTTGACCTTCTTTCTCGATTATTATTATAACACACGTAAAATATTATAAGCCATATTCAAAATAAATTAAAATTATGCTATAATTAATTACATTAAAAGGAGGGTTATGTGTGAATAGTTATAACCTTAGTTTAACATTTGAAAGTATTAAAATTATTTTAAGGATGGTTTTAGATATTGGAATAATGTGGATGCTATTATATTATGCAATAAGACTTGTAAAAAACAATTCAAGAACAATACAAATATTTAAAGGGATTATTTTAATTTTATTAGTTAATTCTTTATCTGCTTTTCTAGGACTTACAACAGTTAGCAGGTTAGCAGGAATCTTTGTTAACTGGGGGTTTTTAGCTGTGATAATTGTCTTTCAACCAGAAATTAGATCAATACTTGAAAAAATTGGTAAAACCAGTGTATTTTCAAGGTTGTCATCTCTATCTGGTAATGAGAAAGATTCACTAATTGATTCTGTAGTAACAGCTTCAATGCTTTTATCAAGGAATCAAACAGGAGCACTAATTACAATTGAGCAAGCTCAGTCATTAAGTGACTATATTGCAACTGGTACTAAGATTAATTCAGTTGTAAGTGCTGAATTATTAACTTCCATTTTTGTTACTTCAACTCCACTTCATGATGGGGCTGTAATAATACAGGGTGATAGGATTGCTTGTGCTAGTGCATACTTTCCTTTAGCTGACTTACCAACACCATCAAGATATGGTACAAGGCATCGTGCTGCTTTGGGTATTAGTGAGTTATCTGATGCGGTAACAATCGTTATTTCTGAAGAAACTGGTAGTATTTCAATTACTGATAATGGTAAATTTATTCAGGTAAATCGTAAAGAGCTTCGTGAGTATCTTGTTAGAATTGTATGTGGTGATGCTACTGAGGTAGTTGTTAAAAAAGAAAAGAAAAAAATATCTCCAGTTGTTGTAGAGAAGGAAGATGGCAAGGGATATGATGATGAATACTTGATTGAGCCGAAGAAGAAAAGTGAAGTTGGTGCTAAAACTGAAACTTCAATGTTTTCAAAATTAGCAATCAAGCGTTATTCAGATAAGGAAGATGAAGTTGTTGAACCTGATATTATTGAAGAAAAGAAGCCAAAGAGAACATTTGGTTTATTTGGTAAAAAGAAAAATAAAAAGGGTATAAATACAACTGAGCAACATGCAAGAATATTGGATCAGGAAGAAAAAAATATAAAATTACCAAAGAAAAAAGATAACCTTTCTCCAATTTCTTTTGATTTAGAAAAAACTGAGGCAATTCCTAAAATTAATCCGGATAATAGCTTTACTGCAAGTCAAAGAATTAGACCTATGGGTAATATTAATAATGGTGTAAAAGATGAATATCGATATGATAGAAATGTTAATAACAGATCATCAATAACTCATCCATTAAGAGATAGTAGAGTAGATAAATTGGATAGTTTAGATTTAAAGCGCGATAATAAAACATCAATTTCTATGGAGTTTGATAATTTTGATACAAGAAAAGTAAGACGTAGTAGGCAAGAAATTGTTGATGATGCTATTGAAATTGAAGGTCCTCATAAAAGAAGTTCAGGAGGTAAAGAGTAATGAAAAAGAAGAAAAATAATTCGATAAAAGATCCTAATGCAAAATTAGAGCTTGCTCATAAGATTTCAAATCAAAAAGAAAAGGTTGCTAGTACTTATGCCTATGTTGAAGAATTTGTTTTTTGGGTTTTAAATGGAATAAGTTCATGGATGGATAGAGTTTTATTTAATTCTAAGTATACAATCTTTGTCTCATTAATTTTAGCAGTACTTATGTATCTTACTGTTAATTATAATGCTCAAAACTCTATCTTTGGTAGTGCAATGGTAAGTGCAAAAGATGTAACAGGTGTTAGTGTAAGTGCTAAATATAACGAAGATGTTTTTGAAATTTCTAATCTTCCAGCTTCTGCAAATATTACTATTACAGGTGAAGGTTCTAATGTAAATACTGCCGCTAGTCAAAGAGGTGTAGTTGTTGCAAATCTTGAAGGTTTAACAGAAGGGACTCACCAAGTAAAGCTTGTAGCTGAAGGATATGGTGACAATGTTAATGTAAAGGTTGATCCAAGTATTGTAGTAGTGACCCTTTCAAAGAAAACAACAGGTCAGTTTGATGTTGGTTATGATTTTATAAATCAAGATAAAATGAATAATATATATAGTTTAGGGACTCCAACATTTGATTATTCAAGAGTAAATGTTAGAGGTTCAAAATCAACTCTTGAGAGTATTGCATTTATCAAGGCATTAATTGATGTAACAGGTGTTAGTGCTGACTTTGAACAGGAAGCAGTATTAGTTGCATATGATAATAAAGGGCAGGCTGTTAGTGCTGATATTGTTCCGGGAACAATAAATGTTAGTGTTTCAGTTACATCACCAAATAAGACGGTTCCAATTACTGTTGAGAGTGTTGGGGCCATGCCTGAGGGATTAGCTATTGAGTCAATTCAAATGGATCATGAATCAGTAACTATTTATGCACCAGAATCTGTTTTATCTAAGATAGATTCAGTTGTGGTAACGCTTGATGCTACAACACTGACAAAGGATAGTACAGTTTCAAGAGCAATAACCTTACCAGCTGGAGTAAGACAGTCATCAATTAGTCAGGTTACAATGGATGTTACACTGGGTGAGGGAATTACTAAGGTTGTTAAAGGTGTACCAATTCTTGTTAAAAACAATGTTAACAAGTACACGATTGCTCCATTAAATAATCAAACATCTGTTGATGTAGAAGTGTTTGGTACAGAAAGTAATATTAATAAAATTAATACTGCAAATATGGAAGTATATTTTGATATGGCAAATGCAATATTAGGAGATCAGGAATTTCCTCTTATTATAGAACAGCCATTTGGTACATTTGTTAAGTATTCTCTTCCACAGGGTGTAATACTTGTTAATGTATCAGGAACTGCAGAGGATGGACAAGAATAGTTATGGGAAAATATTTTGGAACAGATGGTATAAGAGGCGAAGCCAATAAAACTCTTGATGCTCAAAGAGCCTTCCTTTTAGGAAGATATTTGGGATATTACTATCAAAAAAATGGTAATGGAAAAATTATTATTGGTAAGGATACAAGACTTTCTAGTAGTATGTTTGAGAGTGCTTTAGCTGCAGGGATTACCTCACAAGGATGTAATGTCTACCTTCTAAATTACTGTCCGACACCGGCAATTGCATATTTAGTTACACATAAAGATTTTGATTGTGGAGCAATGATTTCTGCAAGTCATAATCCTTACTATGATAATGGTATCAAGGTTTTTGATAATACAGGAATTAAGATTAGTTCAGAATTAGAGAATGAAATTGAAGAATATCTTGATGGAAAGTGTGATATTGAATATAAAACTCATCAAGATATTGGACAGATTATTTCATATTCTCAAGGTTTAGAAGTTTATCTAGATTGGTTAGAATCTAGTTATAAGCTAAATTTAAGAGGAATGAAAATAGTAATTGATTGTGCTAATGGTAGTGCAAGCACTACAGCATATCAACTACTTTCAAGGTTTAATGCTGAGATTGTTGTCTTAAATAATGATCCAAATGGAATAAATATAAATGAAGGATGTGGCTCAACTCATCCTGAGTGCTTACAAAAGGCAACTATTGATAATAAGGCTGATATTGGTTTTGCCTTTGATGGTGATGCTGATCGATTAATTGCTTGTGATAATATGGGAAATTTAGTAACTGGTGATCATATTTTATATGTTTGTTCAAAATATAAAAAAGCAAATAATACTTTAGTTGATAATACACTTGTTACTACGGTAATGGCAAATTTGGGCTTATTTAAAGCATTAGAAAAAGAAGATATTAAAACTACAGTTACCGCAGTTGGTGATAAGTATGTTTATGAAAGTATGAATGAAAATGGCTTTGTTTTAGGTGGAGAGCAGTCTGGTCATATAATTTTTAGTGATAAGTTATCAACAGGTGATGGCCTATTAAGTGCACTTGAACTGCTTTTAGTTATGAATAGTACTAATAAAAAAATGTCAGAACTTGTTGATGGTTTATTAATATTTCCACAGTTATTAATAAATGTAAAAGTTAGTGATAAAAATGAAGTTATGAATTTAGAAGAACTTAAAGAAGTCATTGCAGATGTCAATAATAAACTTGGTGATAATGGAAGACTGCTTGTAAGACCATCTGGAACTGAGCCGATTGTAAGAGTAATGGTAGAAGCTGAAAATGAAGAATTATGCAGTTTATATGCTAATGAAGTTGTAAGTGTTATTATGAATAGTCAATCATAAAAAGAATCTATATGATTCTTTTTTGGCAATATCGAAGGAGAAAAAATGGAAATTAAAAAAGTTATTAGTATTGTAGAAGATGAAAAAGACTTAAATGAACTTGTAAAGAGATATCTTGAGAAAGAAGGATATGAGGTTCGCTCATATCTTAGTTTTGATGAAGCCTTTTCTCATACTACAGATGATGATGTACATTGTTGGATTTTGGATATAATGTTAGATGATAAAAGTGGCTTTGATTTAATTGAAGCAATTAAACAAGCAGATTCAGATATCCCAGTAATCTTTATGTCGGCAAGAGATAAAGAGTTTGATCGTATAATTGGATTAGAAAAAGGAAGTGATGATTATATAACTAAACCATTCTCACCAAAAGAGCTTGTTTTAAGAGTAAATAAGTTGATGCAAAGGGTTTATAAGAAAACATCAAACATTCAAATAGTTGATAACTATGAAATTGATACAATGCAACATCATGTTAGTGAAAATGGTAAAGTCATAGATTTAACTGCAAAAGAGTTTGATTTATTGATGTTATTTGTTGTAAACAAAGGTATGGCATTTTCTAGAGATCAGATTCTTGAGAGGGTTTGGGATGAGAATTATTTTGGTTCAGATAGAGTAGTTGATGATACATTAAGAAGACTTAGAAAGAAGATGCCAAATCTTAGTATTCAAACAATATATGGATTCGGTTATCGATTGGGTGTATGAAAAGAGTAAGGATGTGGCTCAAGGAGCTATCACTTTTTCAACAGCTATTGACAATAATTTTTATTGTATCTACTGTATTTATCTTATGTTTTTTTACTATCGTAATGTCATCACTTGATAACTTTGTTCAAAATCAAATGTATAGCAGTATTCATAGAGCTCAAGAACATGTTTCATTTTACTTAAATGAAGGCTTAGCAATACAGGATATTAGTGATAATTTAGATGAAAATACTGCTCATTTTTTATATGATAATAAAAGTAAAAATTCTCATTTTATTGGAAGTGATGGTATTGATCATGAAGATATAATTAAGGTTATCCAAGGTATTGAAATTAAGCAGTCAGAAGTTAGGGATTTATTTTATGTTAGAGATAACTTAAAAATAATGTATAGTGTAAAAAATATAGGTAATGATATTTACTTAATTACAATGATTAACTCTGAGTATGTACTTCAATATAGAGATAGTTTAGTAGATAGTATTATAAAGTTAAATCTTGTTATTGTATCATTTCTATTTATATTGTTGATGGTGTGGATTGGTACAATTATCCTACCTTTAAATCAAATTAGAAATTATATCTACCGAGTTAGAATTGGTGAAGAAGTTAATTTTAAAATTGATCGAAGAGATGAAATTGGAGCTGTTGCAGATGCTCTTGTTGATATGCAAGAGGAACTAAGCAAACAAAAAAGACTAAGGGAAGAAATGGTACAAAACATATCTCATGATTTAAAAACTCCAATTGCTACCATAAAATCTTATGGAGAGAGTATTAAGGATGGTATTTATCCTTATGAAACTTTAGAGAAGAGTGTTGATGTTATTATTGAACATGCCAGTAGGTTAGAAAAAAAAGTTTATAGTTTAATTACTTTAAATAAAATGGGTTATCTTTTAGAAGATGAGCTGCAAGAGATTGATGTTAAGGAAATAATTGAAAAAGTCATTCTTTCATTAAAGGTAATAAGACCTGAAATAGAAATTGAAACACATTTAAATGATGTTATTTTTAAGGGACATGAAGAGCCATGGAGAATAACGGTTGAGAATATTTTAGATAATGCAATTAGATATGCTAAATCAAAGATTGTAATTGTTTTAAAGGATAAAGAGCTGACAATTGAAAATGATGGACCATTAATAGAAAGAGAAAGATTAGACAAGCTATTCAATATGTATGAAAAGGGTACTGATGGACAATTTGGTCTTGGCTTATCTATAGTAAAAAAAGTATGTAGAAGTTATGGTTACTATGTTAGTGCTGAAAACTTAAATGATGGAGTAAAATTTAGTATAAAAGATCAAAAATAAAAAGGTCACATTGAAGTGAACCTTTTTTATTTATTTTGATTTTTTATTATTGAGATGTTTCTTTGATAAGGCTTCATATTTCTTGGCATTTTTATTGTCATTAAGATTTTTATACTGTACTGAAATCAAATATTCATTAACACCCTTAGTATTGATATCTTGCTTAGGCAAGGCTTCAATCATATCATCAATGTAATTGGATTTTTTAAGGACAAAGATATCATAAATTATTCTTGCTTCATTTTTTAACTCTTCATTATCAAATGTTTCAATAACTTCAATTAATTGAGTAGTTTTTTCTTTTTTTTCCATTCCTACATAATAATTAAAGGCTTTCATATAGATATCTTCTTTTTGAGGTGTATTCATTTTAAATTTAAACATCTTTTCAAATGATTCATCAATTGAAGGCTCATCATTTTTTAGAATATGAACATTTAATTTAAGATATTCTAAATTAAACTTAGGAAAAACATATCTTGTAAATTTTGAATCTGCAACCTTAAAGAAGGTATCAAAATCTGTTGAATATATTGCTTGAAGCATTTTTCTTTCTTGCGTTTTTTTAGAAATACGATAGAAAGTTAGTAATACAAGAATTCCTATTACACTTAATATAATTGCAAATAACATTGTTTTTTCCATTATTTAACCTGCTTTCTTTTAAATACTACCATCATATTTTTTATACCCATATAAAGTGCTGCAAATGAAAGGATAAAGCAAGCAATTACTACTGGGATATTACTGTATAATTCTTTTGATAGATATAAGTTTAATATTATTAAAATGCTCAAAAGAAAATATAATATGGCTCTTAAAATTATTGCTCCTTTTGACATTTCTTGTAACTCTTCAATTGATTTTTTAGCATTTTTAAAATTAAAATTAGCAATTTGAGTCATATTTCTAAGAGAATTTTGATATTTATATTCTAGGAAGGCCACAGCAACTGCACTTACTCCTAGTGAAATATATATATTTATATTAAATAAAATATTTATAAATATAAACACTATTAAACCAATAACATATCTATTTTGAAAGTTTTGAAAGGTCCTTTCAAAAGCTTTTGGAATAATATATCCAATTCTATTTCTTTTATTGTAATATATTGCTCGATCATGTTTATCATAGTAAATGTTTCTGCCACTTAGTACAAATGATTTGTCTTTTTTCATCTTTTTTACCTCTTTCATATTATAATTGATAACATTATTATTTTCTATAAATTATTAATAAAATTTATTTATAGATACTCTTAGCATAATCTGTAGGAGTGATATTGAAGTGTTGCTTAAACTTCCTTGAGAAATAGTGAATGGAAGAGAAACCTAATAAATTTGAGATTTCTGATATGCTATATTTTGACTCTTTAATCATAACCTGTGATTTTCTAAGTTTCAAATCACTGATATATTGTTTTGGTGCTACTTCAAGATTACTTTTAAAAAGTTGTTGAAGACTTGAGCGACTTAGTGCAAAATGATGACAAAGTTCCTCGATGGTAATTTTTTTATAAATGTTATCTGTTATGTATATAATAACTTCATTTAATAATTCACTTTGAAATTTTTGTTGCATCGGAGTAAGTATCACTGATTTTTCTTCTATTAAATCACTATATAGTAATCTAACAACAATTTCTTTAAGATAACATATCATTAAATCATTGCTGAAGGGTTTTTTATTGTCTGAAATTCTTACAAAATTATTAATAGCGCTAGTAATACTTTGATTTCCAGAGAAAACTTTATTCTTTAAAATGTTAATATCATTACAATCCATATCAAATATAATTGTTAAGTATGAACTTGAACTATTTGTTGTTGATTGGGTGTGATACTGCCCTGGAGCATAGAAGATCATCTGATAATTTTCAAGTGTATAATCCCTATTATCAATTGTTGTCTTTAGCTGACCATTATCAACAACAGTTAGTTCCCAGTGACTATGAACTTCACCAGTGAATTTATAGTTTGGATTTCTTACAGAGTAGTAGCTAGCAAGAATTTCTTTGATACTAACACTAGGAACAATCGGATTAAAGTTGAATTGGTTATTTAATTTGGTGTGATGGTTTTTAAAATTAAACTTTGGATAGTACTCGATTTTGGCATTTTTTGTAATACTAATAAAATTAAAATATATCCCAGCATTAATTTTAGTGACTCGATGAACTACAAAAGTATCGGGTTTTGAGATGTTAATATCATCAGTTATAACAAGCAGGACTTCTCCATCATGAACTTTGATGTATAAATCTTGATCTAAGCAAACCATATCTTTGATCGATTTACATGAGATTTTTTTTATTTCTCTGCTTTTTATTTTACTGCGTTTTTTGGGCATAAATGATGATTGAAATACCTCGCCATATTTTTGAAACAGATGATTTGTTGTCTTGTTATACATAGTTTCTTCCTTTTTTTCTTATCCAATATTATTTTAACATAACAAGACTTATCTTAAAATAATTTATCTAAAATTTAATTATTTTTATTATTAATAATAAAAAAGATAAATCATAAAATAAAAAATATAAATACTAAAAACAAAAAATTATGTTAAAATAAAAATGTAAAAGGCGTTTAAAATTTTACGTGTTTAAGGAAGGGAGAGAACTTATGCCGAATATTGTATTGACAAGAATTGACAATCGTTTAATTCATGGGCAAGTTGCTACACAATGGTGTGGGGTAGTTGGTGCTAATCTATTGTTAGTTGCTAATGATGCTGTTTCTACTGATGAATTTAGACAGGGTTTAATGGATATGGCTGCACCAGCATATGCACAAACCAGATACTTCAGTATCCAGAAAACGATTGACATTATCGGAAAAGCAAGTGATGCACAAAAAATTGCGCTCATTTGTGAAACGCCACAAGATGTTTTAAGACTTGTAGAAGGCGGGGTGCCAATTAAGCATGTTAATATTGGTAATATGCATATGGCAGATGGAAAACGTCAAGTTGCTACTTCAGTAGCGGTTGATGATGCAGATGTTGATGCTTTTAAAAAGCTGCAGGATTTAGGTGTTGAACTTGAAATCAAGCGAGTACCTGATACTGCAAAAGAAGATATCAACAAATTATTTAAATAAGGATTTTTAAAAAAAGAGGAGAAAAAAATAATGGAAATTATTCAAATTGTTTTATTGGCAGTTGCAACATTTATCTTTGCGATTGACCAATTCTCACTAACTGAATTACTATATCGTCCAATTATTGCATGTCCTATTATCGGATTAATCCTAGGTGATGTAAATACAGGGTTAGTTGTTGGTGGTACATACGAATTGATGATGATTGGTAATATGCCAGTTGGGGGAGCACAGCCACCAAATGCAGTATTAGGAGCTATTGTTGCAATGGTTTTTGCTGTTAAAGCTGATATGGGTATTGATGCAGCACTTGGTACTGCAGTAATATTCTCAGTGTTTGGACAATATGCTTTTACTATTACATTTAGCAGTATGTCTGGTATTATGGCTAAATCTGACAAGGATGCTGCTGAGGCAAGTCCTTCAGGAATTACAAAAGTAAATGTACTTGCAATGTGTATCCTTGGTACTTTATTTGCAGCTATGTCTGTTGTTGCTTATGTTGGTGGAGTTGCTATGGCAGAACCACTTCAAAAATTTGCTGCTGATTTCTCATGGGTAATGGCAGGACTTGGTGTTGCCGGTGGAATGATGCGTTATGTAGGGTTTGCTATCCTATTAAAAATCATGTTATCAAATGATCTTTGGGGTATCTACTTTGCAGGATTTGTTGCAGCTGCAGTATTTGGAAATATTGATGCAACAAAGGGTGCAACATTAATTCTAGTTGCGTTTATTGGAATAGCAATTGCACTTTATGACTATAGTATCAATATTAAAATTAAAGAGTTTTCTGGAAATGTAAAAGGAGGAAGCAGTGATGGCATCTAATATTACAACATATAAAGATAAAGCGCCTGCTAAAAAGCTTGATAAAAAAACCATCAATAAAATGGTTTGGCGTTCATTAAATCTACAAGCTTCATTCAACTATGAAAGAATGCAAGCTGCTGGATGGCTTTGGGGAATTCTTCCAGGACTTGAAAAAATCCATACAAATAAAGAAGACTTAAGTGCTTCAATGGAACATAACCTTGAGTTCTTTAATACTCACCCATTCCTAGTAACATTTGTTATGGGGATCGTTCTTTCATTAGAACAACAAAAAGCTGATATTAATACAATCCGTTCAGTACGTGTTGCAGCTATGGGACCTCTTGGAGGTATCGGTGATGCAATATTCTGGTTCTCATTGATTCCAATTACAGCAGGTATTACAGCTGGTATGGCAATCGATAAAAACCTTGCAGGACCAATTATATTCTTTATCATTACTTTCGGTGTTCAAATGTTCTTGCGTTTCTGGTTGCTTAACTGGTCTTATTCTCTTGGAGAAAAAGCTGTTGTTACTTTAACTAAAAATGCTAAAGAATTTACAAGAGCAGCTTCAATGCTTGGTGTATTTGTTGTTGGAGCTCTTACATGTAACTATGGTGCGACATCACTTGGTATGATTATTGATAATGGTGATAAACCAATCAATATTCAAGCGTTACTTGATGGTATTTTACCAGCACTAGTACCTTTACTACTTACATTAATGTGCTTCTTCCTTATTAAGAAGAAAAGCTGGAAACCAACAAAAATTATTGGTTTACTACTTGTAATTGGTATCTTAGGATCTGCAATTGGAATTTGGGATGGCTCAGCTGGACCAATTCTTGATAAAGATGGTGATGGTATTTATGAAAGTGAAATGGAACAAGGATACGAAACATTAATTGATGTTCCTTGGCACAAGTAAAAAGAGTTTAATCTCAACCTTTCTAATAAAAGGATGTAGCATATGCTATATCCTTTTTTTTACTTAAAAAGGTGTTAGTAAATAACACCTTAATATAATTAAATTTTATTTTTTACTTACTGGTTTTAAAGATTCAGTTATACCTGCTAAAGTACCGGCAATATCTTGGATTTCTGATGGGATAATAATTTTTGTTGCCTGTCCATCAGCAACCTTTTCTAAGGCTTCAAATCCTCTCATCGATAAGAATTCTTTATTTGGCTTAGACTCATTTATAAGTTTGATACCTTTTGCTTGAGCTTCATAAATTCTTTCCATTGCTTTTGCTTCACCTTCAGCTTCAGCAATTAATGATTCTCTTTTTGCTTCTGCCCTTAATACCATTGACTCTTTTTCTCCTTCAGCTGTAAGAATTGATGATCTTTTTAAACCTTCAGCTTGTAAGATTTTTTCTCTTCTTTCTCTTTCAGCACGCATTTGTTTTTCCATTGCTTCTTGAATATCACGTGGTGGAATGATGTTTTTAACTTCAACTCTTCCAACCTTTATTCCCCATGGATCAGTAGCTTCATCTAAGATTGCACGCATTTTTGTATTAATGATATCTCTTGATGTTAGAGTTTCATCTAATTCAAGATCACCAATAATATTCCTCAATGTTGTAGCGGTTAGATTTTCAATGGCACTTAGTGGGTTTTGAACACCATAAGTGTACAACTTAGGATCGGTAATTTGAAAGTAAATTACCGTATCAATTTGCATTGTTACGTTATCTTTTGTGATTACAGGTTGTGGATCAAAGTCCTGTACTATTTCTTTTAAAGATACTATTTTACTCACTCTATCAGCAAATGGTATTAAAATATGAACACCATTGCGTAAAGTTTTGTTGTAAGATCCAAGTCTTTCTATAACATATGCCTTTGCTTGTGGAACAACTTTTACAGCTTGTGATAATAGAGCTGCTACAAGTACTAAAAATACTATAAAAAATATCATATAATGTCCTCCTTATATTTTTTTGACAATTACTTTAGAACCTTCAATGGCACATACTTCTACTAATGAATCTTTTTCAATATCACCATGAATTGAAGCAGCATTCCAAATTACTCCAGATATATTAACAGTTCCAAGTTGGCCCTCACAAATTGGTGTTAGTAGTCTTGTATGCTGAGATATAACTCTATCAGCATTTGTTGGAATGAAATTTAAATTTGTATATTTTCTTAAAATTGGTCTAAATATTAAAATACATGAAATAGAAGTAAATAAGAAAATAATGATTTGCCACATTGTATTAAAGCCAATATAATTTGCTAGTAGGGAAATTGCAGCTCCCACAGCAAACCATAATGACACTAATGTTGTTTGAGTTGCAAATTCAAGAATAACTGCAGCAACTAAAACAAATATCCAAAAATAAAACATAATTATCCCCCTCCTTTTATTATTTTATCTTTTAAATAGAAAACTAAATAATTCTCTTTATGATCAAACTTCGCATGGAATTTCATGCCTTCCTCAGGATTTTTAACAAGATTATTTATACTATTAGCGATTTCTTTGTTTGTTACTCTTGCATAACCGCTTCCTACAGTAATTTTATGCAATTGAAGCTTATCTACTAAACCTAAATCTACTTCTCTTTTAGTCACCGGCCTAATTGCAACTCTAAGGTTTTCCTGATCAATCCCAACACAACAATATCTACTATTTAAGAAGAAGTTTGCTGCGGTAGAATTTAATGATACGTTGTTGGAATACATAGTCACTTGAGGAGATTTTGTTGTACTAATCCATTCAAACATCCTTACACCACCTTTCTTATATTTATTGTATCATAATCATCATATTCTTACAAATCATATTAATCTAATTTTTTCGTATTTTAATCATTTTTTTATAATATTATTTCATAAAGTTATACATTATAACTTTTATGATATATAATATTTTTAGAAATAGAAGGTGAAATTTATGAGAATTAAAAGAGAAGAAATATCAGCAATTTCAATTGCAGCAAGTGGGATATTATATATCATTGCTGGAATATTAATGATTATGTGGAGAAACTTTACTCCTTATGCTTTTAAATTTATTATTTTTTCATATATGTGTATTATGAGTGTTTTAGAATTATTATCTTGTTTAAATAAATTTAAACTTAGAAAGTTGTTATCAGCTCTTGTACCAATAACCTTTGGTGCTATTTTTGCATTTAAGACAAGTTTGATTTCCTCTCTTTTTGCTTTTTCATTGGGGATATACATTATTGTAATGGCTATAATTAGATTAATTGATTTTATCATTTTAAATAATAATAAGATTCCAGGAAGATTTTTCACCCTTTTTAATTCTATTATTATGTTTATGTTTTCGCTTCCTTTAATAAACAGTCCTAAAGAATATAACTCTAGAGCAATTTTAATTGCTGGAATATTTTGTATATTTTATGGTTTAACAAATCTTGGTGATTTTTTAGTTGAAATAGCACCAATGAAAAGTAGTGATAACTATAAAAGAAAGTTTAGGATTAATCTTCCAATTATTTTTACTGCGCTACTTCCAAGACAAACAATCGGTCATATTAATAAGATGTTAGATGTAGTTGAAGATGATTTAGAGGAAGATAGCTTTAAAGAAGATACAACGGCAGATCTTGAAATTTTTGTTCATGTAACTGAATCTGGTTTTGGAACTATGGGACATGCTGATTTTTACTTTGAGGGAAAGGTTTATTGTTATGGAAACTATGATTTTCAGTCCTATAAACTTTTTGACTCAGTTGGAGATGGAGTTTTATTTACTGTCAATGATTATGATAAATATATAAAATTTTGTGCTATGGCTACTAGTGATTCTATTTTCTCTTTCGGTTTAAAGTTAACTGATAATCAAAAAAATAATGTAAGAGAAAAAATTAATGATATCCTTAAAATTACTTATCCATGGTACTCTTTAGCAGAAAAGGTAGAGCGTAAAGAGTTAAGTGAAGATGCTGATGTTAGTGATTATGCAAGTCATTTGTATCTTGAAACAAATGCTAAAATGTATAAGTTTAAAAGTTCTAGCTTTAAAACATATTTTGTTATGAGTACAAATTGTGTTAAATTGGTTGATACAATTTTAAGAGGAGCAAATATCACAGCAGCAAGACCTAATGGTATATTGACCCCTGGTTCATTCTATGAATTCTTAGATCGAAGATATCGTTTAAAGAATTCAATAGTAATTTCTAAGAAAACATATCATCATGATGCAAAAATCATTCATGATAAAAAAATATTGTAATCTATGATATTAATATGTATAATAAAAACAGATACCACATATAAGCTTCTAAATATGGTAGAAGCGTCTCTACAAGGAAACCGTAAATTTCCTAACTATGATGGAGAACCTTTTTAGTTTTCTCTATCAGAAAACTTTTTTATTTGGTATCAAAAAAAGGGAGGCATAAAATGCTAGAAAAATTATTTAAATTAACACAGAAAAAAACGACGGTTAAGACGGAAATTTTGGCAGGGATTACAACATTCTTGGCAATGGCTTACATCTTAGCGGTAAATCCTGGAATCTTAGGGGAAGCTGGAATGCCAATGGAATCGGTGTTTTTTGCAACAGCAATTGCATCAGGGGTATCATCGATTATCATGGGTCTTGTAGCTAATTATCCGATTGCTCTTGCTCCTGGTATGGGAGTAAATGCTTTATTTGCTTATACTGCATGTTTAACGATGGGACTATCTTGGCAGGCAGCACTTGCAGCGGTATTTGTATCTGGTGTCGTATTTCTAATTATATCAATTACAGGACTTAGAAAACTTATTATTAATTCAATTCCAAAGAACTTAAAATTAGCAATTGGAGCTGGTATTGGATTCTTTATTGCATTTATTGGTTTTTCAAATGCTGGAATTATAGCCGCAAATCCAGCTACAACAGTTTCACTTGGTAATCTTCAAGATCCTCAAGTTTTACTTGCTGTTTATGGATTATTACTTACTATTGTACTTATGGCTAAAAAAGTTAACGCAGGAGTATTTTGGGGACTTGTAAGTACAGCGATTGTTGGAATTGCTGTATCTAACTTCGCTTTGAGTGCTCTTCATATTTCTTTACTAGCAGTATTAATTATTGGTGTTGTACTTTTACTTAAGAAAGAGAGTTATGTTATATTAGTTGCACTAGCTCCTATTCTTCTTGTGCTTGGACTTTCTTTATCAAATGTTCCAATGCAAGCAAATATACTTCCAACCAAGTTAATGAACTTTAATTTCTCACTTCCAACATTTTTAGCTGTATTTGATGGATTTGGAGAACTATTTTCTCACCCATCATCAATTATGATCGTCTTCTCATTTCTATTTGTTGACTTCTTTGATACTGCAGGAACGCTTGTGGCAGTTGGAAATGATATTGGGCTAGTAAATGAAAAAGGTGAAATGGAAGGAATTGAGAAGGCTTTATTTGCAGATTCTGTTGGTACAGTATTTGGATCTCTTTTAGGTACTTCAACAATAACATCATTTGTTGAGTCAGGATCTGGTGTTGCAGCTGGAGCAAGAACAGGTCTTGCAGCATGTACAACTGGAGTTCTGTTTCTTCTTTCAGTATTCTTTTCACCACTTCTAAGTGTTATCACAAGTTCAGTTACTGCACCGGCATTAATTGTTGTTGGAATTTTGATGTCTCAACAGATGAAGGGTATCGAATGGGATAAATTTGAAGTAGCTGCTGCTTGTTTCTTTACAATTATTATGATGGTGCTTTGTTATTCAATTTCTGATGGTATAGCACTTGGATTTATTATCTATACTTTAGCAAGTGTTGCTACTGGTAAGATTAAAGATATTGGAATTTCATTGTGGTTATTAGATATTATTTTCTTAATATACTTCATAATTTAAGGCTTAGGCCTTTTTTTTATTATAAAATCATTAAATACTTTGATAAAAAGGGGTGTTTTAGGGTAAAATAAAAGGATAAGGAAGTGATAAATATGTTAGTAAAAGATAAAATAGAATTTATTCAAAAATTAATTAAAGAAAAAAACATTGATGCTTACTATGTTCCAACATCGGATCCTCATCAAAGTGAGTACCTTGCTGAACATTTTAAAGTGCGTCAGTTTTTAAGTGGATTTAGTGGGTCTCGTGCAGATTTAGTTATAACTAAAGATAACTCTTTCATCTGGGTTGATGGTCGATATTTTACACAGGCAGATAAAGAGTTAAAGGATAGTGGTATTGAAATATTTAAAATGGGAGAGCCTGGAGTATTAAAGCTACATGAGCACTTGGCAAAGATTTTACCAGATAATGGAGTATTAGCTTTTGATATGGGTGTTTGTGGAGTACAAACTAAGAATATCTTTGTTGAAAGTTTAGTTAAGCTTAAAAATATTGAACTTAAAGATATATCTTTAATTGATGAATTATGGACTGATCGTCCATCTCTTAAAAGTTCACCATATTTTATGCTTGATGAGAAGTTTACAGGTGAGAGTGTAAAGAATAAGCTTACAAGAGTTCGCAGTTATTTGAATGGTACAAACAATGGAATATTTGTTAGTGCCTTAGAAGATGTTGCATGGGTTTTTAACTTAAGGGGAAAAGAGATAAAGAATACTCCGGTATTTTTCTCTTATGCTTATATTAGTAATGATGAAGCGATTATATTTCTAAATGAAGACAGTTGTAATGAAGATATATTATCGATGTTAAATGAAGCTAATGTTCGCATTCAACCATATAATTCAGTAAATGATTTTCTTAGTAAATTAAGAAGTGATATTATCTACCTCGATAGAAGAACACTAAACTCAAGAATTGAAATTACTTTATTAGAAAATAAAGGTTGTAAATATCTAAAATTTTGGGATAGTCCAATATTGTTGATGAGATCTTTAAAAAACGAGTGTGAAATTGAAAACTTTAAGAAAGCTCACATAAAAGATGGCTTAGCATTGTGTAAGTTTATATATTGGCTAAAGAGTAATATTTCAAATCAAGAAATAAGTGAATTCTCAGCTAAAGTTAAATTAGATGAGTTAAGATCTGAAAATGATTTATTTATTGAGCCAAGCTTTGATAGTATTACAGCATATGCATCAAATGCTGCAATGATGCACTATAGTGCAAAAGAAGAAGGTAGTTCGATTTTGAAGGATGAAGGGTTGTTTTTAGTTGATTCTGGTGGTCAATACTATGAAGGAACAACCGATGTTACAAGGACTATTGTTTTGGGAAAAATAAGTGATAGACAAAAAGAATGTTACACTGCCGTACTAAAAGGAATGATTTCACTTAGTAAATCTAAATTTTTAAGTGGCTGTAGTGGTGCAGATTTAGATGTTCTTGCAAGAGCACCTATTTGGGATTTAGAACTTGACTACAAATGTGGTACTGGACATGGTGTTGGATTTTGTCTAGGAGTACATGAGGGTCCACAGGGATTTAGATATGGTGTTTACAAAGAAGTTTTAAGATCTGGAATGATTTTAACAAATGAGCCTGGAGTTTATATTACAGATGAATTTGGTATTAGAATTGAAAATCAACTTGTTGTTAGAAATGATATCAATAATGATAGTGGACAGTTTATGCGTTTTGATTATATGACAATAGCTCCTATTGATTTAGCTGCAGTAAATGTTGAGGATCTAACTAAGAGTGAAAAAGACTATTTAAATAGTTATCATAAAAATGTCTATGATACATTATCGGTATTTTTAAATGATGATGAAAAGAGATGGCTAAAACAAGAAACAAGGAGTATATAGTATGAAGTTAATTTCATGGAATGTTAATGGTTTAAGAGCATGCGTTAAAAAAGGTTTTATGGAGTATTTTGAAAAAATGGATGCTGATATGTTTTGTCTTCAAGAGACAAAACTACAGCCAGATCAAATATCATTAGAACTTGATGGCTATCATCAATATTGGCACAGTGCTGATCGTAAAGGCTACTCAAGCACTGCAATATTCACTAAATTAAAACCAATATCTGTAAAAACAGATTTTGATTGTGATAAATTCTGTGATGAGGGAAGAGTAATAACACTGGAGTTTGAAAAATTCTACTTAGTTAATGCTTATGTGCCAAATTCTAAAGAAAAATTGCTGAGGTTAGATTATCGTATGGAGTGGGAAGATGAATTAAGAAGTCACTTAATTAACTTAGATAAGAAGAAACCGGTTATCTACTGTGGTGATTTGAATGTTGCTCATAATGAGATTGATTTAAAAAATCCTAAATCTAATCGAAAAAATCCTGGTTTTTCTGATGAAGAGCGTAGTAAAATGGGTGAGCTTTTATCTAGTGGCTTTACTGATACCTTTCGCTTTCTATATCCTGATAAAGTAGAGTATTCTTGGTGGTCTTACAGATTTAATTCAAGAGAAAAAAATGTTGGATGGAGAATAGATTATTTTCTAACATCAGATAGAATTAAAGATAACATTATTGATGCATCAATTGATAGTGAAACATTTGGTTCAGATCATTGTCCAGTAATTTTAAATATAAATATATAAGGGGGTAAACTTATGAATATTAAAAAACAAGTAGAAGTACATTATGATGAAATTATTAAAATATTAGCTGATTTAGTTTCTTTTAATTCTATTGAAAGAGAAAAAACAGGTAATTATCCTTTCGGTAAAGAGGTTGCTATGTGCTTAAATAAAGCAATCGAGTATGCTGATAGTTTTGGTTTTAAAACAAAAAATTTAGATAATTATATTGGTTATGCAGAAATTGGAAGTGGTGAAAAACTAATTGGAATCTTAGGTCATTTAGATATTGTTCCAAGTGGTGAAGGTTGGAGTAGTGATCCTTTTAAATTAAAGATTGATAATAACAAGATTTATGGAAGAGGAGTTGCTGATGATAAGGGTGCAGTAGTTGCTAGTTTAATTGCCATGAAGATAGTTAATGAAATGGGAATTGATATCAATAAGCGTGTTCGTTTAATTATGGGCACAAATGAAGAAACAGGATCAAAAGGCCTTAAATACTATGTTGAAAAAGAAGGTCATATTGACATGGGATTTACTCCAGATGGAGCATTTCCAGGAGTTCATGGAGAGAAGGGTATGATTGCAGCAACTTTTAGTTGTGAAACAAGTAAAATTGTAAATATTTATGCTGGTCTTGCAACAAATATTGTTCCTAATCTTTGCGAAATAACACTTGAGAAGGGAGTCTTTAATCAAAGAGTATTGGAAGAGTACTTCTCTGAGAATGATTTAACTGCTGAATTTATTGAAGAAGGAAATCTTGTTACTATTAAGACTCATGGTAAAGCAGCTCATGCAAGCACACCGACACTGGGGATTAATGCTATTACCCATACTATTGTGGGTCTAAAACAGGCTGGAATGCAAGATGATTTCATTGAATTCTTTAATAAATATATCGGAAATGAGACTGATGGCTCACTTTTAAATATTGCCACTAGCGATAAGTACGGTTCTCTTACTGCTAATGTTGGTGTAATAAGATGTGAAAATGGTGCGGTTAATGGAACAATTGATATTCGTTTTCCTGTAACTTTGGCATCTAAGCAAATATTAGAAAAGCTTCTAGTTGAAAGAGAATATGGGGTTGTAGAATATAAAAAAGTATCAGAGCCTCTTTATTATCCTGTTGATAGTCCTTTAGTTAAAAAACTTTTAAAGGCATATCAGAATGTAACAAATGATCTTGAAAGTAAACCAATGACAATGGGCGGGGGAACTTATGCTCGTGGTATTAGGAATTGTATTGCTTTTGGTTGTGCATTCCCTAATGTTGATAATCAAATTCATGATGCTAATGAATTTGTTGGTGTAGATGAAATTAAACTTCAAACTGAAATTTATGTAAACGCAATTTTAGAATTATTAAAAGATTAAATACTTTAAAGGATGGTAATTTTTATGAATAAGAAAAAGGTTGCAATAATGTATGATTTTGATCGTACATTATCATCAAAAGATATGCAAGAATTTAGTTTTATACCATCACTTGGATATAAAAAAACGAGTGATTTTTGGAATGAATCTGCAAAATTAGCTAAGGAAAATAAGATGGATCGAATTTTGGCATATCTATATTTGATGCTAAGGAAATCTCAAGAAGCCAATGTACCAATTCATAAAGAAAATTTTGAAAAACTTGGAAAGAGCGTTGAATTGTATCCGGGTGTAGAAACCTGGTTTAAAAGAGTTAATGAAAAAGGTAAAGAATTAAATCTTGAAATTGAACATTATATTATTTCTTCGGGTTTAAAAGAAATAATTGATGGTACAAGTATTGTTAATGAATTTAAAAAAGTATATGCTTGTCGCTTTTTATATGATGCAAATGATGTGGCGGTATGGCCATCACTGGTGGTTAATTATACAACTAAGACTCAGTATATTTTTAGGATAAATAAACAAATATTAGCTGAGGATGCCGATGATGCATTAAATGAGTACTATGATGATAATAACCGTCCTATTCCTTTTAATAGAATGATCTATATTGGTGATGGATTAACTGATGTTCCTTGTATGAAATTACTTAAGGAAAAGGGTGGAAAGTCGATTGTTGTATATGATAAAGATAAGAGTGTTGCTAAATCATTAATTAAAAGTGATCGTGTAAATTATATGATGAAAGCTGATTATCGCGAAGATACGGAAATGGAAAAGCTGATATTTGCTGTATTTGAAAATATTAAAAGTGTTATAACACTTGAAGAAATGGATGTGAAGAATAATGAAAGATAATGCTCAAAGATTTTTATCTGCATTTATAGAGATTGAGAAGTATCTAAGAGTTTTAGCAAATGAAACTAGATATGAGAAATTTTATCGTTTAGTTGAAGCGGGATCTAGAAAAAACAAGGTTGTAAAACACTATGAGTTTCATTTACAAGAGTACGCTGATCTTAGAAATGCTATTGTTCATCAAAGAGATGGTAAAGGTAATATTATTGCACAACCAACTGATGAGGTAGTTGCAGAAATTGAAATGGTGTTAAATTCTTTAACTAAATGTCCAACAGTACAAGATTTCTTTTTAAAGAAAATCTATGTTTGTTATGAGAATAGTTTGATACTTGATGTTCAGGATGTTATGAAAAAAGAAGGATATTCAAAGGTTCCTGTTGTTGATAATCGCGAGTTAATTGGTCTTGTTCATATTGAAGATATTGCAACGTGGGCATGTGATAATATTCGTGGTATAAATCAGGATAATACAATTGCTACGATTATAAAAAAGGATAAAAACAACAGAAATACAATCTTTGTTTCTAGAAAAACAAGTGTAAATGATATCCCTGATATCTTCACACATGGGCTTAAAACCGGTAAAAAAGTAGATGCTGTCTTTATTAGTGAGACAGGATCTAGAAAAGAAACAATAATTGGTATTATTACCACAAAAGATTTACCACTAATTTTAGAATATTTTGGATAATTTGTGTTAGAATAGATTAAGCAAAGGAGATGCTCTATTGTGCTATTAAATATTGTATTGTTATGTTTAGGATTTTATATGTTAATAAAAGGTGCAGACATCTTAGTTGATGGTTCATCTTCTTTAGCATGCACATTTAAAATCCCAACCATCATAGTCGGTTTAGTTATAGTTTCAATTGGCACAAGTGCTCCTGAGGCTGCAGTATCAATTGCTGCTGGAGTTAGTGGTTCTAATGAAATAGCTATTAGTAATGTTATTGGATCAAATATCTTTAATTTATTACTTGTGCTTGGGGTTTGTGCCTTTATTATTCCACTACCGGTACCAAGAAGTATAGTAAAGAGTGAATTACCATTATTAATTTTATTTTCATTTATTATTACATCACTATCACTTTTTTCTGATATAATATCAAGGGTTGATGGTGCAATACTTTTAGCGTTAATGACTTTATACTTATTGTGGTTAATAAAAGATGCTTTATCTAAAAGAGCACAAATAAAGGTAGAAAAGCCAGTACTTAAATTATCAACGAGTATACTTTATATTATAGTGGGGTTGATAGCTATTATATTTGGAGGAGACTTAGTTGTAGGTCACGCTAAAAATATTGCGTTAGATCTTGGGATGTCTGAGAAATTAATTGGACTATCGATTGTATCAATTGGGACATCTCTTCCAGAACTTGTTACATCGGTAATTGCAGCACGTAAAGGTAATGTTGATATTGCAGTTGGTAATATTGTTGGATCATGTATCTTTAACTTATTATTTATTATAGGTATTAGCTCATTAATAACTCCAATTAGTATAAACCCCCAACTGTACATTGATATGTTTGTCATGATAGTGGCATCGATATTAACATATTACTTCTCTAAAACAAGAGGTAATATGAATAAGAAAGAAGGAATCATTTTTGTTGCTCTTTTCTTACTTTATTTTATATTTATTTTGATTAGAAATTAAAATAGATTATACTTGTCCCCTTAGTAAAATGGATATTACAAGTCCCTCCTAAGGATTAGTTGCAGGTTCGATTCCTGCAGGGGACGCCATAATGCCAACAAAATGAGGGTTTTCTCTCATTTTCATGTGAGAGATATATCCATCTCTCACATTGGAGCAGTACAAATATTGTACCGCTCCTTTTTTGTGGCTACTCAATATTTTCCTACATAAGGGTGCCTTTATTCTATCTTTTTGAAGGTTTTCTACAGAAACCACAGAATCGGAAGAAATATAATGGGTTAGACGATGTCAATGAGGTAGTAGTTTTGTATTAAAGAATTTAGTTACAATTACATTATAATCATAAATTTTTTAATAGTCCTTAAGTGCATCTATAAGTGTGTAGAAATAGAAAAAGAGAATGAACATTATTTAACAATGAGCATCCTCTGCGATAATATAGGTAATATATACAAATTCATAATGCCAAACATTTGTTATTGACAACAAAAATTATTTCCATATGATATAAAGTTTTACGTTTTTTTAATTGGAAAGAAGCTAAAATTTCAATTTTGTATTTGCTGTTTTCTTTTTAATAATTGAGACTAGCTCAGTAATCAAGCAGATAACAAAAACACATAATTGTTTAAATTAATATGGTAAATAAATATTTCATTTCATAAAAATGATAAAAATAAATATAAATATCACTAGAATTAATAATATCATTTGCGTGACAAACTACTAATGTTTAAATAGTTTGTTCATTATTAACTCCTTTCCTTTATTATATAACACGAAATAAAAGTTCATAATTTTACATGAACTTTTATTTATGCGTTCTTTTGCTTAACAGTTTTTTAAGCCAAAGCACCAGCGGAATGTAAAGCGCTGCTAAATGCAGATCCGCCACCAATCGCATCAGCAACTGGGATAACTCCATCAGCTGCACATGCAATGCAACCAAATCCACAACCTGCAATACACAATAACGTTCCAGTTATTATATGTGGTTCGACTCTATTCATAAGTTCACCTCCTTTCCTAATATATTTATGAACAAACTATTCATAAATGGTTTTATTGATTTTTTTCATAACAGAATTAAAAAAATTAGGATTTTGAATTTCAATTTTAATTAAATCTTCAAATATTTTCGAATATATTTTTCTTCGAACATCACACTCATCTTCTTTAATTTCATTAAATGTATCGCTGTATGCCATATTTGCAAAACAATTTCCACATAATCTTGAAATATTACACTTTTTACATTTTGCTATTGCAACATTATATTTTTTTATAATTTCAGCTACTAGCTCATAGTCGATACCATTATCTACATCTCCTATGGGGAAATGTCCATTAATTTTTTCGCATATATGAAATTTTCCTCTTGAATCAACATAAAGTTTATTACCAGGAATACAAGATTCAGAAAATGAAGAAAATATCGGTGAAGAATAATTAAATTTTCCTCTGTCTTTTAATCTTAAAAGGTTTTCAGCGTACAAAGATTTACCTAAAAAAGAGATTTCTTCATTTTTACAAATTGCATCAATTGTTTCAGTTTGCAATTTCTTATACTTATCAACAAAGGCTACTATATCCTCTTCATTGAATTGTTGATAATAAGATTCAGAACTTTCATCTATTTGTGATGCTCGTATTAGATACTTTTTCTTTTTACTTATGTCTTGAAAAAAGTCTTTCATTTTAATCATATCTGTTTTATAGTCATAACAAGCTAAAAAGTAAATACGATCATAATCAAGAAAATAATCATTTAGTATGTCTAGTATTTGACTATATGTTTTACCACCATCTGCCAAAACTCTGTTCCGATCATGGTTTTCCATGTAGCCATCTAAACTCAAACATATATCAACATTGTTTTTTATTAGAAATTCTCTTGTTTCTTTATCTTTTAACAACAACCCGTTAGTTGTCATCAATATTTCAGGAGTGTATTCAGAATAAGTTTCGTTATAATAATTTATTATTTCTTTTATTGTCTTGAAATTTAATAAGGGTTCTCCACCATAGAATGTTATTTTAGGTTTGCTATTATTATAGAGATTATAAATTCGTATAAAGTTATCCATATAATAATCAAGTGCTTTTTTTGCAACTTCAATATTAATATAATCATCAGTGTATGATTCACTAAATGGATAATAATCTGAATAAACACAATACTTACACCTCATATTACATTGATCTGTCATTTTAAATATCAATTGTTTAAAACCTAAAATCTCTACCATTTCTTTTATAGAATTAGTTTTTTCAAATTTGAACTCATTAACATACTTTTTGTTAAACTGATTATAGAAATTAATTGTACGTTGAAATTCATATTTTCCCAATTCATCCTCGAATTTTCGCAATTCTTCTTGAGAATTTAATAAATTCGTATTTTTTATTAAATTTTCTAAAAGTATATTATGTTTTAATATCAAACCAGTTTCATCATTATAGAAATATTTTCCGTAATCCTGTGTTTCTATTAGTAAACCTTTCATATCATCACCAAAAGATTTAGTCTTTTATTTCTAAATCATTTTATCCTTTCTATTTAAGTATCAAATTTCTATTACAATTCCTTGCTATTCAATTCTAAAATTTTATTAAATTCAATTTCTAAATTATCGTTATGTTCAATCAAAATAACTGTTTTATCTTTTAAATCATTTTTTATTATATTTTGAAACTCTTCACGGGTTTGTTTATCTAAATTTGCAAATGTTTCATCGAATATATATATTTCAGGGTTTTTTAATAATGCCCTAGCTAAAACAATTTTTTTAATCTCACCACCTGACAATTGTTTACCATTTTCACCAACATATGTTTGATCTTTTGCTTTGAAATTAGATAGTGTGTTAGACAATCTAGTTTTTTCAAGAATTTCTATGTACATATCTTCATCAATATCATTCGTACATCCATAAAGTATGTTGTTTTTTATTGTATCATTAAATAAAAATGGCTTTTGTGATACTATTGCTATCTTACTTAATATACACTTTTCATTTATTTCTTTGATATCTATTCCATTAAAAAGTATCGATCCGCTATAGTTAGTATATAGCCCCAATAGTAGGTGAATTAGAGTAGACTTTCCACTCCCGTTTTTACCTTTTATTAGAATATTATCGCCCTTGCTAAAATCAAAATGTAGATTCTTGAAGATAGACCTTTTATTATCAAATGAAAAACATAAATTTTTAAACTCGATATTTTTAATTTCATTTATAGTTTTATTTGATGTATTACTTCGATAATCTTCATACTTAGATAATAATTCATCTACTCTTTTAAGACTTACAATTGCTGGCTGTATCGTTACTATTAAACTGCAAAAGCTCTGAACAGGTGCGTAAAGTTTTGCAATGTATGTTGTAAAAACGATTAGTGCTCCAACACTTAAATTTCCATTAATAATTAAATAACCAGCACTGATGTATAGAAGTACAAATGTAAAAGAGCCAAGTAAAGATATACCTTCAGTTCCTACCAAAAAAATAGCAGATTGCTTTTTTATTAACTTTATCAAATCATCTGTTTTTTCATTATAATCACTGACTGTTTCATCCTGCTTATTAAAACTTTTCACCGTTTCAATACCACTGATTGTTTCATTCACACTACCATTTAAGTTTGCACTTTTCTCTGACAATTCCTCGATTTTTTTACTATAATTGGTCATAGTGGAACGAGTTACTAGATAAAATAAAGGAATTGGAATGCACATTATAAGAGTTAATATAATATGTATACTAGATAAATATATAAATACTATGAAAAACTCTATAAAACTTATTACTAATTTAAATACCTGAGGTGTAATTAATAAATTCAAATTATCGACCTCGTTTATTCTAGAAGTAATGTAACCAGAATTTTTGCCTGTAAAAAAAACTATAGGTGAATCCATGATTTTATTGAATGTAATTTTTCTTAGCTTAGAAATCAAATTTTGACTACCAATAGTAAAACCAATATTAACAATAATATTTAATATACTCTTACCTAGATATATTAATAATAAGAATATAGAAAGTTTCAATAGTAAAGAAAAATCTTGCGAAGGAATGGCATGGTCTACTATTTTTTGAATTAACATTCCAGGTAGAATTGAAGTTAAAGAAACAATTGCTAAGCAACTAGTTATTAGGATCAGTAAAATTTTTCTCTTCTTAATATACATTAAAATAATATTTTTCATTATTTCCTACACTTTCTCGTATCTTAAATAAGTAAATAATTTGTCATTTGTTTAAAATATATATAATAAAGTATAATGACATCATATTTTTAAATAGCAGAAGCAGCTTTTCCTGCAGCGCTAAAACTAATTGAGTCCAAGACAGGTAACGCACTGTCTGCTGCGCAAACTAAACAGCCAAATCCACAACCACTGAAGCATAACCAGAAACCTCTAGGTTCTATCTGATTCATGAGTTCTCACCTCCTTTCATAAATTAGAGAACATTGTACAATGCACATCACTTTTTGTTTTCTTCATAATGCATCTATTACAGTTCAATGAGTAATTACAATTTAAGCAATTTTTGTTTTGCAAATCTGTATTTTCCCATTGTTGCTCTACTTTAAGAAGTATTGATCCAAATTCATCGGTTCTCAGATTTCCAAATGTTTGATTTCTAAATTCCAAACATGGATATATGTCACCATTATAATCAATAAACAATTTACCAAACATACATATATTATGATCATCATTATAAGTATTTACTGCTATATTTGCATTACCAGTTAAAATGTTACATTCATTTGTTATTACATTGTTAACACAATTTAAACCTTGTAAATTTATATCTGGTGAATTGATAATTATTAGTTCACAAATCATCTTATTTTCTATCAGTTTTTGAAGAAGACTCAATTTTCTTTCATCATTGATATTGATAATCAAATTTATCCCAGCTCTTTCAATTTGATCAATATAATCATCGTTTATATCAGATAAATTAACCTGTATTAAAAATTTTAGATTTGGAAAGATTGTATGCAAATTTTTAATGGTATCTAATTCATTGAATGGATTACCGCCAACAAAAACAACATTTTTTAAACTATAAGTGCGCAATTTACTAATTAAATTATACAATTCCTCATCGCTTAATTTATCACCAATTACTGGATGGTATTCATTCGAATAGCACAAGAATTTTAGATTTTCTGAGCAACTAACTTTGCTATTATCAATTTTGATATTTATAGTGTTTATAACTGGAAGTGGTTTGCTATATTTGTTCATGTTATAACTTTTTAATCCAAAAATCCATTTATCATTAAATTTTTGATTTTCTGCACTTTCTATAATAATAAAATGCTCTTTTAATTCTTTTAGAAAATCTTTAATCTCCAAGGAATAATCGAACTTGTCAAAATCATTATCTATGATTTGCAACAATAATCTAGACTTATTTCTATCTAAATTAAAAACCTCACCTGATAAAAAATTATAGATTACAATATTGTCTTGATTATTCTTTTTTATCTCTATACCGTCTGCTAAATTTATGTACATATTTCAATGCAACTCCTTTCTATATGTTCTATTATAATAAAATAAAAAATTTATGAAATTAAATTACCTAAACAGAAGAAAATTCTTCTTGAATTGTAAAAATAAAGTTTAATTTATTAAAAAAAATTACAATTTAGCCTATTATTTCGTGACGGTCATGAACTTATATACCGTGTCTTGTGCTTAGCGATTAAGATATAATATGAAAAATAATAACACTTAGTGTTAAAAATGAAGTATAATTATTAAATAAGGGAGAATTAACAACATAGAAATAAATATTGGAAAAATCATAAAAAAACATCGTGAGCATCAAGGTATAACTCAGGAATCTCTTGCAGAAAGATTGGATATAAGTGTAAGGTATCTTATGTTTATTGAAAATGAAAATAAGTATCCAAGTTTTAAGTTGCTTTTTAAAATAATTAATGATTATCCATTGATCCTAATGAATTATTCTATCCTAACAAAAAGATTTCAAATACAAAACTAAATACACTGCATAATACTTTATCTAATTGTGATCCAAATACATTAGATGTTATTTCGGATATTATTGAGGTAATTTTAAAAGCCAAATATTAAATTTAATTTGATATGAGAGGAGAAATTTATTATGGGTATTAGAATATTAATAGCTGAAGATACTGATAGTGATTTTGATAATTTAAAAAAACTCATTGACTTATGGGCTGACAAACATAATCAAATAGTATACATAGATAGGATAAAAGTTTTATATTTTCAAATTCAAAAAAATACTCCAATTTATGATTTACTGTTTTTGGAAATAGAAATGCCTGAAATTTCAGGTATTGAATATGCTAATTTTATTCGCAATAAAAATAAAAAAATAAGTATTGTTTTTACCACAACTCATTCTAGTTATGCAATAAAAGGATATAGTGTAAATGCAACTGATTATTTAATAAAACCCTTGAGATATAATAGTATCGAGATTATTTTAAATAAGTATCTAATGGATAAAAAGAGTAGTAAAACTAATACAATTGCAATTAAATCTAATGGTGGATTATATGTTTTATTAGTTGATGACATATTATATATTGAATCTTTTTCACATTCATTGATAATACATTGTATAAATAACACTTATAATATAAATATATCTTTTTCTCAATTATATCCTATCTTACCTAATAAATATTTTACTAAATGTCATAGATCATACATAATTAATAAAATGCATGTCCAAAAATTAAAAGCCCCTTATGTATTCATAGGTGATAAAAAAATTCCTGTTAGTAGAAATAAGCTGAAAAAAGTCAAAACAGAGCTGTTTGAGTTTTATGAAGTGGATGATTAATAATATTACTTACTAAAAAAGGAGGACTCAACAATAATGATTATTGAATATTTATGGGAATTTTTGATAAATATAGCAGATTATGCTATATCTATAACTTTCTTTTCTTTATTTATAGAATCAAAGAATACTGATAAAATAAAATTATTAACTATACTATGGATTATAGTTATGGCATCTATAATGCAGTTGTTGTCATTTCAAAAATATAATATAGAAGTAACATTATTTGTTTTAATTTCCATGATTTTTTATAATTTTATATTTTATAACGGTAAACCAAGAACCAAGGCTCTTTTGCCTTTTATAGCACTTTTCTTTTTTAGCATAATCGAACTCATTGTAAGTAGCATTGCAATACAAATATTAAATATAGATCAAATGCAATTACTTACTAATCAGAAATACATATTTTTTATGACTCTTGTTACAAGACTACTTGTTTCATTTGTTTTATACAGAATTTCCTCAATTTACAAAAAAAATATTAATAGTAATGAATTTTTAAAATATTATATTGCTGTGCCTATAATTTCTTGTATAATAATCATGATTTTAATGGAATTATACTATACTGAATTAATTAATGATAGTTTAATTTTAATTCCTGTTGCCATAGTTTTACTAAATTTTATTTTTTTTAGTATAATGAAGAAATTAAAAGAAAAAACTGATAAATTATCAGCCATTGAACAGCAAGCTCTATTTAATGAAAAATCACAAGCACAATATGTTCAAGTTGTTGATGCATATAATTCAATCAGGAAATGGAAACATGACTATACAAAAATAATAAGCACAATACAAGAATTAAATCATTCTGAAAATTATGATTCTCTTAACCTTTTCCTTAAAGAAATAGGAAATGAATTTGAAGATGATTCATATTGTATATTGACTGGTAATAACTATCTAGATGCTTTATTAAATTATGAAATAAAAAAATGTAAAGACTTAAAGATAAACATAAGCCTCGATCTATGTATACCATCCCTAGATTTTATGAAAAAAGTTGATTTATGTTCTATCTTTGGAAATATTTTAGATAATGCTATTGAAGCAAGTGAAAAATGTACGATAAAAAACAAAAAATGTATCAATTTAAAAGCCAGAATTGATAATAATATGTTAGTTATTTCGTGTAAAAATAATTTCAAAATTAAGCCTAGACTTAGTGGTGAAGAAATTATATCAATTAAGAAGAAAAGAAATCATGGATTAGGAATAAAAACAATAAAAAGTTTAGCAGAAAAATATGATGGTCTCATTAACATAAAAATTGATGACGAAATTTTTGAAATCACAAGTATCATTCCTTTACTCATATCAAGTGATGAAATGATAAATATTTTCAAGTTTGAAAGTGGGGTAAATAATGAAAAAAATTAAGTAGTTTTTTAGCTTCTTGGCTTTCAAAAAGATCATCTAATCTTAAAGATTATGAAGTAATTGAGTATGGTATATATGCATTCTTTGTTTATGCAACTAATATTATAAGCATAATTATCCTATCAATATATTATTTAAAATTTTTGGAATCAACTATCTTCATCATTGCATTTTCTTTGTTGTAGTTTCATTTCTAATTATTATTAAATGTATTCCTGTTTCGCAAAATAAAATAATAAAAAAACTCGAATAAAAAGAAAAATTTATTTAAAATTCTTAGTTTGTTTAACTGTAATTACTTTTTTGTACTGTTTAAAATTAAATATATATTTATGTTATTCTTGGATTAACATGTGCAACATCAAGTGCCTTTTTTCAGTATTTAAAAATAATTTATCAATGATTTTACCATATATATTACCTTTTACGAATAATTATCTACCATATATGCTATGTGGTTGATATGAAAACTTATAAATGAAATAAAAGAGGCAAATTAAATGAATATTATACATATATTTGAATTGTTTTTTGAAAAATTTGCCAATTTAGTAAGTGGTACTTTTTTCTGGGGGAGCTTTTCATCAACCTGAAACACCTAAAAGTCTTAAAAAAAATCATGAAGAAATTTAGCTTGTAATAAGTATTATAAGCAATGTATCAAAAGATTACTTTAAAAGTAATCTCTTTTTATTTAACTCATCACATTTTATTAAAAAACATAAAATACCCGATTGTATCTCTAATTTTTCGTTATTAAAAACAATGTCTTTTACATTTATATGTAAATAGTCTATTAGAGAAAGGTGAAATCTTCTTATAATTAGAACATGTTCGCATCCTCTTAAAATTTATAGGCACAAGTAATATTAGTTATGGAGGAAAAAATGAGTTTTAACTATTCTCGTGAGTATAAAAAATAGATTTAATGGAAATCAAAGGATACATTTATTAAAAGAGTTAAAAGCAGATGGAATGACGATACAGAAACCCCGTGATTATGACTAACAAACTTTTTTAGCAGAAAGAAGAATAAAACGAAAACAAAAGATCACTAAAGATGTATTTTTCTTAAATATCTCTAGCTATGATATAAAAGAGATTGGTAGTATAGAAGATATTCTGGATAATATTGAAAGTGAAGCATCAAATTTCTGGCACTTACTTTTCTAGCTTCACCTAAGATGTAATCATTGATACTTGTCATTATATCTATTTCATTATTTCATTTCTAAGAGATTGGAAATATAATAAATATTAATGTATTGATATTTTAAATTTCTATTTACATTTCATTGTTTTTTTTAGATAATAGATTTACTCGGAGGGAAATTTTATGGATAAATATAATGATACAAAAAAAGAGAAGCCATTGGATGAAGATAAAAATACAAAAGAAGAGATGACAATTTTACAAAGAATGTTAAGTGGTTTAATAGGGCCGCCATTGGATGAAAATGATAATACAAAAGAAGAGAAGTCATTGGATGAAGATAAAAATACAAAAGAAGAGGATCCTTTGGATGAAGATAAAAATACAAAGAAAAAGCCGTCGTTTTTACAAACAGCAGCAACAACTTTAATTGGGATGCCATCTTTTATAAAAATAATAAAAGTTTTTATTTTAATATGTATTCTATCTTTCTTGATCAGTAAAAGTTATTATGTTCTAGCTACTGCTCTTATTGTGCTAACAAGTTTTTTAACTATTATGAAGTACTTTAAGCAGATTAAGAAATACATTAGTACAATTTTAACAGATCGAAAAAATATTAAAAAATTGCAATATTATCATATAACTGATAACGATAAGTTAATTGATGTAGAAAAAAAACAAAAAAAATTTAGTCTGTTCAATGAAGTGTCACTTGAACTAATTTCTATTTTAATGGTTAATTTTGTGGCTATATATATTATGTCTCAGCAATTATTTGAAAAGTCTGCAGTTCTGGTTTTAATAGATGTTATAGTGCTTGGTTTATTATTTTTTATTTTGTTTTTTGGAAATGCTAAATTTTTTTATAAACACAATACAGCAACCTTTGTTATGGTGCCTGTAGTAAGTGTAGTGATATATTTTATGTTTATTGCTCCTTTGATTTCATTTTTACCTGACTTTATAGGGCTTGCTTGTTACTTGTTTATTACAATAATATTATATTTAATATTAGCTTATTTCTTCCCTGCACACTACTTGAGAAAATTGAATAGTAAAACAGTCTTAATTAGTTCAGTGACTGTCATTTTAGCAATTTTTTTATTTCAAATATTAGAATTTAATTATTCAAATTCTTTACAATATAGTGGCGATCTAATTACTATCACAGAAGTTAAAAATTCAACAGATATTACTGATACATTTAAAAATATTGTTTTAGATAACCCTATACTAGTTGAAACTACTAATCAAGTTTTGAGCTATCTATCATCAAGTGTAATATCATCAATTACTGAGTATATATTAACGGCATTGACAGTATCATATATTGTTGGTAGTTTGATTATTAATGAAAAAATTAAAAAAAATAATGCAAAAGCCAAGCGCATTTATAGAGATATAAAAATAAAAGAATCAATAATAGATTATGAAACGCTTAAAAAATGCTCTTATTATGGTGGAGAATATTATGAAAATCTATTATTAAATAATGATACAACTAAAAATATAATTATAATAAATGAAAGAGAACATAATATACCAAATGCTTCATCGAAGCCCTCAATTAAGGAAAGGTGACGAAAATCATAAAAATATTTATTATGTCGTAAATATATAAAATTATATAGACAATTTATCAATGAGATAAATTGTCTTTTATTATGCGTTGATACTTGTTTGTAGCTTTTGATGTAAATGGCTTTTAAATACATCTATATTTTTATTTTTTTAAAATCACATGCTAAATTGTTTTTGATGATTTCATCTGCCTATGAAGACATGAGAAATATGGTGAAGATCTTTTTAGTTATAAACATTTATATGCTTAACATATTTTTGTTGAGTGTTCCTTAAAAATAGAATAAGCAATTATGTTGGTTTTTAATGCTTATCGATTCTTATAATATATGGTGCATTAATTCTATTAAGTAATATTAACTTACTTACATCATATTTATTGCTTAAAATACTTTTACAAAATTCTTCGACATCATTTGCTTCTTGTTGTCCTTTCTCAAATCCTGGATATAATACTAGTATTATAGTGCCTTCATTATTTAGATACTTTAATGCTATTTCTAATGTTTTTAATACTGTAAAAGAATTTGTGGTTATTGTTGATTCTGAATGGGGTAGATATCCAAGATTAAAGATACCTGCATCAAACTCTTGTACTTCTTCAAAAAATAATTCATGGGACTTTAAATGATATTCAATATTATTAAATGATTTACATCTATTCATTGTATTATTAATTGCTTCTTCTTGTATATCAAAGGCATATACTTTAGTGAAGTGCTCAGCAAGGAAAAAAGTATCAAAACCGTTTCCACAGGTAAAGTCAATGGCCACATTTTTGTGTTTGTTTTTTAATAAAATATCTAGGGCTTCTGTGGTTATTTTTTTCATTTTATTTTTCTCCTTAATAGTTTTGTTATATAGTTATTATGGACCTATTTATATAATGATTCAAGTTAATAAAAACTCTTTAATTTTACTGTTAATTTTGTTAAAATATAAAAGATAAGAAAAGGGGATTATTATGGCTAAGAAAAAAATTGTTAATGTCGATACAGAAGAAAATAGAGAAAAAGCTAAGAATGTAAATGTTGAGGAATTTAAACCTACAGAAGAAAATAAAAAGAAGGCAACAAAATATAGAATCATAGCTTTTGTGTTATGGATAGTGGCATTTATTGGAGAAGGGTTTACTATTTACTTGCTTACTAAACCAACAATTAATACAGCGTTATTTATTGGTTTAATTGTTGGAATAATGGTTTTCGCTATTGGAGGGTCTTTGCTTTGGAAAAAGGCTAATCGTTTAGATCCGGCATCTAAAAAGAACAAAGTAAAATTCTTTATTCAGAATCAACTTGGATTAATTATGACAATGATCGCATTTTTACCACTAGTTGTATTAATATTTGCTGATAAAGAAATGGGCAAAAAACAAAAAGGAATAATTGGATCAATTGCAGTTGTTGCTTTAGTTATTGCTGGATATTTTGGATTAGATTTAAATGCTCCATCAATAGAGGAGTATACTGAACAAACTCAAGAGGTTGTAGATTTAACTGGTCAAGACTATGTTTTCTGGACAAAGTCTGGTACTAAGTATCACTTGTTTGATGACTGTTATCATATAAATCAGGATAAGACTACTGAGATTGCTGAGGGAACTGTTGCTCAGGCTAGAGCTTTAAAGAATATTACTGAACTTTGTAAGACTTGTAAGGATCGCTGGCTTGATGAGAATCCTGATAACAGCACTGCATTTATAGAATCAGAAGTTTTAGCAATAACTAAACTTCTTCCTTAATAAAATCTCGCTATATAGCGGGTTTTTTTATATTTTTAAAATTGTAATAATTTTTGATTTATATGATTAATTTTAGATTAGAGTTATATTAATTAGATATTTTAATATTTGTTTTGTTTTCTTCTTTAGGCTTTTGTTATAATATAAATGAATTGAGGGGAAATGTATGAATACAAACTGCTGCAAAATAATGATTGTAGATGACGAGTACATTATTCGTCATGGGATTGTTCATTTTTTAGATTGGGAAAAGCATGGATTTAAAATTATTGGTGAAGCTTCAAATGGTATTGAAGCATTAGAGATAATAAAAAAAGATAAACCACATATTGTTATATGTGATATTGTAATGCCTGAAATGGATGGTATTGAATTATCTAAAAAAATAAAGGAGTTATATCCTGATATAAAGGTAATTGTTTTAAGTAGCTATGGTGATTTTGATAAAGTAAAACAAATGTTTTTAAGTGGAGTAGCTGATTATATTTTAAAGCCAACACTTAATCAAAAAAATCTTATTGAATCATTAAATAATGTTAGAAGATCAATTGATAAAGTAAAGTTTTCTAAATCATCTACACCGACTTTATCTTTACAACTCACACAATTATTGTTGGGATTAGAGTGTGATGATATTGTCGATAATGAAATTACTAAAAGTAATAACTTTACTTTGTTACTAATAAGTGGTGATAAAAATTCAAATTTAAATGATTTAAATAATTTTTATAATGAGCAATTACACTTAGTGATTGACAAGAGTAGGTATTGTATTTTAGAGCCTGATGATAATAATCATGTAATTTTATTTGCTGATAGCTTAAGTGAAGAAGTACTTTTAAAATTAGAGTCTATTTCTAAGGGGCTCTTAGTTAGTTATTCTTTGTCTTGTAGTGATAAATTTAGTGATTTAAAAGAAATTAATCTTATATATGAGAAATTAATTAAGAGCATGGATAGTAAATTTTATCTTAAGAAGGGTGAAATTATTTCTAAGAATAACTTAGTTAATATTACTCCTTTAAAGAAATTTGATATGCATATTTATAATGATTTACTATATCGTTTACAACTTATTGATGCTCTTGAGATGTTGAAAAAATTTGTGGTTGAATCTTTAGAGGTAAAGAGTAGTCCTAAAGAACTTAAGGCATTGATTGGTAATTCATTTTACACTTTTATATCAATGATGGAAGAGCATAACATTGATTCTAAGTATATTGATGATTTTAAATTAACTTCACTTAGTGCTTTAGGTTCTAGTAGTGATGAGTGTGAGTTGAAAAATGAGTTAGATAAAATAATTGAAAATTTAACTATTGTTGTTGAAAATTATCATATCGATAAAAATGAGGATACAATGAATCAAATTGTAAAATATTTGCATCTTAACTATAATAAACCACTTACACTTAATAAAATTGCAAGTGAGTTTAATTTTAGCTACAGTTATTTGTCTGCTTATTTTAATGAGCGCTCTGACTTATCATTCAATGAATATCTAAATAAAATAAGAATAAATAAAGCAGCAGAACTATTAAGATCTAATAAATCTAGTATTAGTGAAGTTGGTTATGATGTTGGATTCTCAGATCATAGTTATTTTTGTAAGGTGTTTAAAAAACAAATTGGGATTACACCAAGCGTCTATCGTCGTGGGGGAAGAGTAAATGTGGAGTAGGCTAATAAACACAATAAAAAATAAAAGTCTCTTTATCCAAATTAGTATTACTGCTGCTATTGCTATAGTTATCGCAACAACAACAGCTTCTCTTTTTGTTTTAAATTTATCGGAAAAGGTCTATCTTGATGCCTACAGGGATTTCAATGATAAAATTATTGGTGAAATTAGTACTGAATATTATCAGCTACATGAAGATGTAGTAAATGTATTAACAACAGCTCAACAGAGCCAATCAGTAAAAGAATATCTTACAAATTCAAATTTAAGTTCATTAGAAGAAAATAGAATTATTTACAATATGCAAAAACAAGTAAAAAACTATGCAATACTAAATCAAAAAGTTTCTTCTAATATGATGATTGTCGGATTAAATGGAAAAAAATATTCTCCTGGTTCTGGACTTGATAGTGATAGCCCAAAAGAAATATTAGATAGTGATATAGTTAAGGATGCACTTTTAAATCCTAATAAAATTACCTATTATTATGCAACTGGTGGTTTTAGTAAAAATACTAAGAACTTGGATGTTGTAATTGTAATTAAGGTCTTAAAAGATTATTATACAAAAGAAAATTATGGTGTTGCTATTATTACAATGAGTGAGAATGAATTCTCATCATTTTATGATTCACTTATTGATAGTAAAATTAATAAAATCTATTGTATTGATAAAAATGGAGTGATAGTATCATCTAATTCATCGGGTTATGTTGGTAAAGTTGATGAAGAGTTGAATAAGTTTATTGAAGTAAATGATAAAAATAAATACTCTAAGGTAAAATATCTTGATGGAATGTACTCGTCAAATATAAAAGTGCTTCCTTATATGAATTTTGAACTATTAAGTATGATTGATGAGTCAGCTCTTATAAAAGAAGTTAATTTCTTTTTACCGGTTATTGCCTTTACTGTTTTATCTTCGCTGTTATTTACGATAATTGTTGTTATGTTAATTAGAAAATATTTTCAACCTTTAAATACAATTATTGATCATGTTCCTACTATTATTGAGGGGGATTTTGATAGTTTGATTGAAGTTAATAGCTCTGGTGAAATAATGGAGTTAGCTGATGCTTTTAACTATATGTTAGATGGGTTAAATAGCTATGTAGACAATGTTGTTAAACTTGAAAAAGAAAAGAAACTTTCTGAAATCCATGCACTACAAATGCAAATAAATCCTCATTTTGTATATAATACACTGACTTCCATTAAATTTTTAATCTGGCAAAAAAAGAATGACCAAGCAATTATAGCAATGGATGCTTTTATTGAACTTCTAAGAAATACTATTGGTAATGATGAGGAATATAGTAGTGTAAAAAAAGAAATAGAGAATATGAAAAACTATGTTAAGATTCAAAACATTAGGTATAATGATAAAGTTAGTGTTTCATACCATATTAGTGAAGGGTGTGAAGATATTAAGATTATTAAAATGTTAATGCAGCCATTTGTAGAAAACTCATTTATTCATGCATTTAAGGAAGAAGAGTTTGCGACTATAAATATCTTCATCAGTGTGAAATCTGAAAATCTTATTATAGAAGTTATTGATAATGGAAAAGGAATTGAGAAAGATAAGCTAAGTGATTTATTTAATTGTAAATCATCTAGTATGAATGGATTATCTGGTCTTGGTATTAAAAATGTTAATGATCGAATTAAACTCTTATATGGAGATAATTATGGTGTTAGTGTATCTAGTGTGATATCTAAAGGAACAATAGTAACGATTAAACTTCCAATAATTTAATAAACAAATAGGCTTGCTCTATTTGTTTTCTTTTACGTATTAAAAGCTATAAATATTTTAAGAGTAAATAATAAAATTTTTCTATTTAAAAATAATAAAATTGTAAAACTTTATGAAATTTATAAATTATTATTGAAGTAATAACAGGACAATTGACACCGCTTTCACGTGTGATATAGTTAGCGTATGAAAGAGATTAGTGTTAAAAATAAGAAGTTAAATCTTATATTTAACATTAATTAAAAAGACTCTAGGAGGAGAGAAAATGAAGAAGTTATTTAAAGTTTTACTTGTTATGATCATGGCTTTAAGTGTTATTGGTTGTAGTAAAAAGGAAGAGCCAGAAGTTAAAGAAGGAGATAAGGTTACAATTTGGGCGTGGGATGAAACATTTAACATCGCAGCACTAAAAGATGCTGCAGCAATGTATAAAGAAATCAACCCTGATGTTGAAATTGAAATTGTTACAATGAACCAAGATGATGTAGTTCAAAAATTACATATTAATTTATCATCTGGTAAATTAGATGGTTTACCTGATGTTGTACTAATTGATGATTATCGTTGTCAAAATTTCTTAACAGCTTACAGTGGATCATTTGCTGAAGTTGGAGATATCGTTAATGAAAATGATTTTGCTTCATATAAGTTTGGATCAAATAAAATTGATGGAAAACTTTATGGAATACCATTTGATTCAGGTGTAACTGGATTATTCTATCGTACTGATTATATTGAAGAAGCAGGTTATACACAAGAAGATATGAAAAACCTTACTTGGGAAAAATATATTGAAATCGGTAAAGCAGTTAAAGAAAAAACTGGTAAAGATATGCTTACTTTAGATCCAAGTGATGTTGGTCAGCTTCGTATTATGATGCAATCAGCTGGTACTTGGTATATGAATGAAGATGGTCAAACAGTTAATATCGAAAATAACCAAGTTTTAAAAGATGGTATTGAAATTTATAAAAGTATGATCGATTCAGAAATCGTTAAGCAAGTATCTGACTGGGATTCATTTGTATCAGCATTCCAACAAGGTGATGTTGCATCAGTTCCATCTGGTTGCTGGATTCTAAGTTCAATTACAGCTGCAGAAGATTTAGCTGGTAAATGGGCATTAACAGAAATTCCAAGACTTGGAAATAATGCAGATTCTACAAACTATTCTAACTTTGGTGGTTCTGGATGGTATATTCTAAATAATGACAATGTTGAAGTTACTAAAGCATTTATGAAAGAAACATTTGCTTCAAGTGCTGATCTAATGAACACTTTAGCAAATAATATCGGAGTAGTTAGTACTTTAAAAGCTGCAAAAGATACAGAGAGCTATGCTGCTGGTAATCCATTCTTTAATGGTCAACCAACATTCAAAATGTTCTCAGAATGGGCTGAGAAGATTAAGGGAGTTAACTATGGTCTTCATACATATGAAATTGAAGATATCGTAGAAGGTGCTGTTCAAGCGATTCTTGGTGGTACAGAAATTGATGCGGCATTAAAAGATGCTCATGCACAAGCACAATCAGCTGTTTCTAAATAGTTAGTTTAACATCATCGGAACTGCATTATGTGGTTCCGATTATTTTATAAAAAGGAGGAATTAAATTGAAACTCTCAAAGAAGCGAACAAAAGATGGATATACAAGTGGTGAAAATCGTGTAGGGTGGGCGATGGTCTCTCCTAGTATGATTCTTATTACAATCTTAGTTTTCATTCCTATGATTCAAGCATTTATTACATCTTTACAAAGTGGTCTTGCTAATAACTTAAGATTTGTTGGTTTTTCAAATTACGTAAAATTATTAAATGATGCTACATTTCTAAAGGCAGCAAGTAATACATTATTATATTTAGTAATTCAAGTTCCACTAATGATTGTTTTATCACTGTTTATTGCATCGATATTAAATGATAAAAAGCTAAAGGGTAAAACATTTTTTAGAACAGCAGTTTTTTTACCATGTATCACATCACTTGTTGCTTATTCAATTATCATGAAGAGCTTATTTAGTGGAGATGGTTTGATAAATCAAATGTTATTAAATTTTCATTTAATAAAAGATCCAATAAATTGGATTACTGATGCTTTTTTTGCAAAGATTTTGATTATAATTGCTATTACATGGAGATGGACTGGTTATAATATGATATTTTACTTATCTGGAATGCAAAATATAAATCCTTCAATTTATGAAGCAGCAGAAATTGATGGGGCATCAGCATTTTCAAAATTTGTAAATATTACGATTCCATTACTTAAACCAATAATTTTATTTACTACTATCACTTCAACAATTGGTACCTTACAATTATTTGATGAAGTTGTAAATATAACCAATGGTGGTCCTGCCAATGCAACCACAACTTTATCGCAGTATATTTATAATTTAAGTTTTAAATTTTCTCCAAACTTTGGTTATGCTGCAGCTGTTGCTTTTGTTATTGTTATTGCAATTGTAATATTATCATTAATTCAAATGAAAGTAGGTAATAAGTATGACTAGAAAGATATTAACGTTCTTTAAATATGTTTTACTTTGTATTGTGGCCTTAATTTCTTTGTTTCCTTTTATTTGGATGTTACTTGGAATGACAAATGCAACAGTTGATATAACAGCTGGTAACTTAAAAATTGGTAGTGAATTTATGAATAATATGAAAAACTTGTTTGCTTCAGACTTAGATTTTCTTGGAGCATTAAAAAATTCAGCATTAGCTGCTTTTGTTACAACATTTTTCGCACTTATTGTATCATCAGCTGCAGGGTATGCTTTTGAAATCTATAAAAGTAAAAGAAGAGAAAGAGTTTTTAATGTCTTACTTTTAAGTATGATGATTCCCTTTGCTGCACTTATGATTCCATTATTTAGAATATTTTCAAAAATATCAGCAATGGGATTTGATGTAATTGGTATTGACTCATTTATTTCACTTATTATTCCATCAGTATCAACAGCCTTTCTAATATTTTTCTTTAGACAAAATACTAAAACATTTTCTAAAGAAATGCTTGAAGCTGCTAGAATGGATGGGTTAAGTGAGTGGGGGCTATTCTTTAAAATATATATGCCAACACTAAAAAATACCTATGCAGCAGCGGCTATTATCACATTTATGAATAGTTGGAATAACTATATTTGGCCATTAATTACTATTCAAACACCTGCAAAAAGAACAATTCCTCTAATTTTATCAGCAATGGGATCTTCATATACTCCTGATTATGGTATGATTATGTGTGGGATAGTTATAGCAACAATTCCAACCGCAATAATATTTTTATTAATGCAAAAATATTTTGTTGCAGGTATGTTGGGATCAGTTAAATAATTTAAGCCATACATTGTATGGCTTCTTTAAAAAGGAGAAGTTATGTCACTTGAAAGTAATATGAAAAATGGACTCTTGTATCAAGAATATAATCATAAGAGTAAAGTTGATCAAGATTATGAAAAAATTATTGAAGTACAAAGAATTAGATGTAAGGATTTAGTGTTTAATTTTAACAATACTATTCCAAGTGATAATGAAAAAAGAAATGAAATTTTAAAGAAAATCTTTAAATCACTTGGTAGTAATTGTTTCTTTGAAGGTCCAATAAATGCTTCTTATGGTTGTAATACTCATATAGGGGACCGTGTATATGCTAATTTCAATTTATCATTAATTGATGATGTAGAAATTCATATTGGCAATGATGTTATGATGGCTCCAAATGTTACTATTTGTACAACAGGACATCCAATTTATGCAAAGTATCGCAAAAATGGAGTTCAGTTTTCTTTACCAGTTCATATTGGAAATGATGTTTGGATTGGGGCTGGTGTCATTGTACTGCCGGGAGTGAAAATTGGTGATAATTGTGTTATAGGTGCAGGAAGTGTTGTTACTAAAGATATTCCTGCAAACTCTTTAGCCTATGGAGCGCCATGCATTGTAAAAAGAGAAATAAATGATCATGATAAAGAATATTATTATAAGGATCGAAAAGTAAATTTCGATTGGTAAGGAGAAGATATGAAAAAAAATAATGCTTGTATTTCATTTTTAAGTGATCCAGAAATTGTAGAGGTTAATCGACTAGATCCTTATTCTGATCATTTATATTATGATAGTATTTTAAAGGCTAATAATGGTAGTGAAATGGATTGGAAACAATCATTAAATGGAGAGTGGTTTTTTGCTTATGCAAAAAATCCAAATGAGAGAATTAAAGATTTTTATAAAGATGATTTTAATTGTAATCACTTTGATAGAATAAAAGTGCCATCGCATATTCAAATGCAAGGATATGATCAAATTCACTATATTAATACACTTTATCCATGGGATGGAAAAGAGTATTTAAGACCTCCGCATATTTCTGAAAAATATAATCCAACAGGAAGTTATGTAAAGTACTTTGAATTAAATGATACATTAAAAAATATTGGTGATATTGATATCGTTTTTGAAGGAGTAGAGTGTGCTTATTATGTTTGGTTAAATGGTAAATTTATCGGTTATAGTGAAGATTCATTTACAAACTCGACTTTTAATTTAAATGATGCATTAAAAGATGGCATTAATAAGCTTGCGGTTGAAGTTTATAAATATAGTAGTGCTAGTTGGTTAGAAGATCAAGATTTCTTTAGGTTTTCTGGCATCTTTAGAGATGTTAGCTTATTTGCAAGACCAAAGCATCATATCAAAGATTTATTTATTACTTCAAAGCTTAAAGATAATTACTGCAATGCTGATATAAGTGTAAAACTAAAGGGTGATTTACAAGATGTAAAATTAAAAGTTGAAATCTTTGATGGGGATAATACAATTTATAAATGTGATGTTTTAAAAAATGATGAAATCAGTTTTTCACTTAGTGATGTGAAGCTATGGTCAGCAGAGAAGCCAAATCGCTATAAGATGATGATTATAGTAACTGATCAATCAGATAATATAATTGAAGTAATTCCGCAATTCTTTGGTATTCGAGAGTTTAAAATTGAAGATAAAATTATGAAATTAAATGGTCAAAGAATTGTGTTTAAGGGAATAAATCGTCATGAGTTCTCATCAAAGAAGGGAAGAGCTATTTCTAAGGAAGAGATGTTATTTGATATTAAATTTATGAAACAACATAATATTAATGCGGTAAGAACATCTCATTATCCTAATAATAGTTTATGGTATGACTTGTGTGATGAGTATGGGATATATTTAATTGATGAAGCAAATTTAGAGAGTCATGGCTCATGGCAAAAACTTGGCGAGTGTGAGCCATCGTGGAATGTTCCAGGATGTGATAATTCTTGGAGAATATCGGTAATAGATCGTGCAGCTAATATGCTTCAAAGAGATAAGAATCATCCATCTATTCTAATTTATTCTTGTGGTAATGAGTCATATGCCGGAGAAAATATTTCAGCAATGGCTAACTACTTTAGAGAAAATGATAATACACGTCTTGTCCATTATGAGGGTTGTGTTTGGAATAGAGAGTTTTCTGATTCTACTGATATGGAATCAAGAATGTATAATAATGTAGAAAAAATAAAAAAATATTTAGATAATGATCCTGACAAGCCATATATATCATGTGAATATATGCATGCTATGGGTAACTCACTTGGTGGTATGTCTCATTATACTGATCTTGAAAGTATTTATCCAATGTATCAAGGTGGCTTTATCTGGGATTATATTGATCAAGCAGTAGAGTATAAGAATCAATATGGAGAGAAAGTTTTAGGTTATGGCGGTGATTTTAAAGATCGTTATACTGATTATAATTTTAGTGGAAATGGAATCGTTTTTGCAGATAGAACAATTTCACCTAAGGCATGTGAAGTTAAGTATAATTATCAAGATATCAAGATAATGGTTAATGATCAAGGTTTTATTGTTGATAATCAAATGTTGTTTACTGATTGTAGTGATTTTATATTTGAGTTTGTTGCAAAATGCGAAGAAGAAGTTATTCAACAAGGATTTATAGATGTTACACTCGCACCACTTCAAAAAAAGCAATTTAGTCTAGAGTGGAGTAAGAGTCAAAATGAGGTTGTTTATACTGTTTCTGCATTACTTAAAGAAGATACAAAATGGCAGAAAAAGGGGTATGAAGTTGCTTTTGGTCAAATGATTAAAGAGAAGAGTTTTAATGAAACAATAAAAAATGAGAAATTAAATATTGTTGAGGGTGATGGTAATATTGGGGTTTATAGTGAAGGTTTTAAGGCTTTATTCTCTAGTAATGAAGGCTTGATTTCATTAGTTTATGATGATGTTGAATATATGGCGTACGCTCCAAAACCAATTTTCTCAAGAGCAAGCACTGATAATGATCGTGGTTGTAAATTGGAACATAGGACTGCCATATGGCATAGTGCATCGACTTTCTTTAATTGCACATCATTTACGTATAAAATTGAAAATAATAGCGTAAGTATTAATTACACATTTACACTTCCTACAGTTCCACAAACGACCTTTGATATCAATTATGAATTATCTAATTCTAAAGATATTAAGGTAAATTTTAAGTATCATGGAATAAGTAATTTACCAGAATTAGTTTTAGTTGGAATGCGTTTTAAACTATATAGTGAGTTTGAAAAGTTTAAGTATTATGGAAGAGGACCGTTTGAGAATTATTTAGATCGTAAGGTTGGCTCTAAAATTGGTGTATATACTCAAAGTATCAAAGACAATGTAACTCCATATCTTTGTCCTCAAGAGTGTGGAAATCGTAGTGATGTACGCTATGTAAAAGTTATAAATGAATTTGAAAAGGGAATAGAATTTGTTGCACTAGATAAACCATTTGAAATGAGTGTCTTACCTTATAGTATGCAACAATTTGAAAATGCTCTTCACCAAGAGGAACTACAAAATCCTTATTATACCTATGTAAATATTATTGCTAAACAAATGGGTGTTGGTGGTGATGATAGTTGGGGTTCTGAAGTTCTTGATGAGTATAAAATAGCAAGTGATAAAGACATTGAATTATCATTTATTATTAAATCTGTAAAGTAAAAAAAAATCACTTCATTTGAAGTGTTTTTTTATGTATGATTTTTTATTTTTCTCTTTTAGCTAAGTATTCCTCATATGTTCCAAGATAATCTTCTAATTTTAATTCATCATTAAATCTTATAACCCTATTAGCAACTGTATCTAAAATCTGATAGTCATGAGAGGTAAATATAATTAATCCCTCAAATTTAATCATAGCATCATTTAAAGCGGTAATTGATTCCATATCTAAGTGGTTTGTTGGATCATCAAGTATTAGTACATTTGATCCTTCTATCATCATTTTTGAAAACATACAACGAACCTTTTCTCCACCAGATAGTACCTTTACTTTTTTAAGAGCATCCTCCCCGGAAAATAACATTCTTCCTAAGAACCCTCTAACATAGGCTTGATCTTTTTCAGTTGAGTATTGCATTAGCCAATCTACAATATTTAAGTCATTATTAAATTCCTTATCAAAGTCTTTTTCAAATGATGAGAGTTGAACGCTATTTCCCCATTGAATATTATCATTATTGTTTTCATATTGTTTAACAATACTTTTTAAGAAGTTAGTATTTAGATGTTCTTTTTCTCCAATAAGGGCAACCTTATTATATTGTTTATCCATTGTTATTGTAATTGGTAAAGATATATTGTTATCTAAGCCCTCAACAATTAAATTATCAACTGTAAGGATTGAGTTTCCTATTGGTCTATTGGCTCTAAAGTCAATAAAAGGATATCTTCTATTACTTGGTTTGATATCTTCAAGTGATATTTTCTTTAAGGCCTGTTTTCTTGATGTTGCTTGTTTTGATTTTGAAGCATTAGCACTAAAGCGATCAATAAAGTCTTGTAACTCTTTCATCTTATCTTCTTTTTTCTTGTTAGAATCTTTTAGTTGTTTTTGAATTAATTGACTTGATTCATACCAAAAGTCATAATTCCCAGCAAATAATTGGATTTTTCCATAATCGATATCGGCAATGACTGTACAAATTTTATTGATAAAGTGGCGATCATGGGAAACAACAATAACGGTACTTTCAAGATTTATAATAAATTCTTCTAGCCAACGAACAGCATCAATATCAAGGTGGTTAGTAGGCTCATCTAAAAGGAGAATATCAGGATTACCAAATAAAGCTTGAGCAATTAAAACCTTGACCTTATCTTTACCATCTAATTCTTTCATTAATAGTTCATGTTTGTCTGTTGTAATTCCTAACCCTTGTAGTAAAATTGCTGCATCAGAATCAGCATTCCATCCATCCATATTTGCAAATTCTTCTTCTAGCTCTCCTGCTCTTATTCCATCACTTTCACTAAAATCAGCTTTTGCATATAGTAGATCTTTTTCAATCATTATATTATATAACTTCTCATTACCTCTTATTACAGCATCTATTACTCTTAAATCATCAAATTGGAAATGATCCTGTTTTAAAAATGAAAGTCTTTCATTTTTATCAAGGCTAACATTTCCTTTTGTTGGCTCTAACTCTTTAGATAGAAGCTTTAAGAAAGTCGACTTACCAGCACCATTTGCTCCAATGACTCCATAACAGCTATTTTTATCAAATGAAATATTCACATTATCAAATAGTGGTTTTCCATCAAAATGTAGTGATAAACTATTTACTCTTAACATATTAATCCTCCTAAGTACACTTATATAATACTAACATATTTATATATAAATAGGATATTAAATTTTTATAATAATAAATAAGTAGAGGTAGATAAGATAATGAAATGTCCAAGATGTTCTAATACTGATCAGCACTTCTTTTATAAGGGAAGTAAAGGTTGGCTTTGTCGAAAATGTATTAAGTTTAAAAGAGTCTTAATCAAGGAAAATTTAAGTGTTTGTGATAATGATGAAATTCATGATAATGCAAGTGAATACCTATATCCTTTTAAATTAACAAAAATGCAGACTATGATTTCAAAAAAATGTAGTGAAAATATTTTATATAGTGATGTTTTTATTGAGGCAGTATGTGGAGCTGGAAAAACAGAACTTGTTGTAAAGAGTATTTCTGATGCCCTAGGCCATAAAAAAAGAGTGGCATTTGCAATAGCAAGAAGACAGGTAGTTCTTGAAATAAAAAAAAGAATGGAATTAATTTTTAAGAGTGCAAAAGTTGTTGCAGTGTGTGAGGGTTATACCAAAGATATATTTGGAGATTTAATAATTTGTACAACACATCAGTTATATAGATATCCAAATTATTTTGATTTATTAATAATTGATGAGCCTGATGCCTTTCCTTTTAAAGGAAATAAGTTACTACAAAGTATTGCAAGAAATAGTTGTCGTGCTCATATTATCTATTTAACAGCAACCCCTGATGCCTACTTAAAAAGTCGAATTGAAGAAAAAAGCATCTCTCATCTTCTCTTAAATAGAAGACCACATCAGAAAGATATTATAGTGCCATACAAGGTGGTTGGACCATTTTTTTATCTAGTCACTTATCTTTTTAATTGGCTTAAGAATAAAAAATTAGTAATTGTATTTGTTCCTACTAAGAAAATGTGCAATCTTTTATCAAAAATAATAAATAAAAGAAGTATGGCAATACACAGTGATATTGAAGGTAAGGATGAAATAATAAGAAAATTTAAAGAAAAAAAATTTGAGGTGCTATTTTCAACAACATTACTAGAAAGAGGTATTACCATCAATGATGTTGATGTTTGTGTTTTTCTTGCTGATCATAAAGTATTTGATCTTGCTAGTTTAGTTCAAATGAGTGGAAGAGTAGGAAGAAACTTTAATAATCCTTATGGTAAGTGCTTATTTTTATCAAATAAGCAGTCGCTAATTGTTGATGAGTGTATTAAGTATTGTAAGAGGATGAATAATGAAAAAATGTCTGTATTGTCATAAAGATATAATAAATGGGGCTACAATTTTTGATTACTATTTTTATAATGATCTTCTTTGTTGTAGCTGTCGAAGAAAGATCAAAAAATATCATCATCATTTTAAAATAGATAATATAGAGGGGTTTGCAATATTAGAATATAATGAATTTTTTTCTGATTTATTAGTTCAATATAAGGAATGTATGGATGAGGCATTGAGCCTTGTATTTTTATGGGGTTATAATTTAATTATTCGCCTATTACTTTCAGGTTATACAATTGTGTATATTCCAAGTTCCAAGATTAAGTTAGATGAAAGAGGATTTAATCATTTAGAAAAAATATTTAAGAAAGTTGGTTTAAGGTACACTGATATATTAGAAAAAACTGATAATCAGAAACAAGTTTATTTAAATTTTGAAGAAAGAGAAAAGATGATAAATAAAATTAGGATAAAAAAGGGTATGAAAATACCTAAAAAGATTTTGCTTGTAGATGATGTCTTTACAACTGGCAGTAGTTTAAAAGGGGCAATAAAAGTATTAAGTGAGCATAATTGTAAAGTAAAGGTTTTAGTTTTGGCTAAGAAAAGAAAAAATCATTCCTAATTTTAAGAATGATTATTTTTTTTATTTATCAATTAACAAATCACAAATCATATTTGTATATTCAACAGGATTATCGATTGTAAATCCTTCGATAAGTAATGCTTGTTGATATAGAATAGATGATAAATCTTTTAATTTATCTGGATTACTATTTTGAATTTCTTGTAGTTTAGTAAATATTTTATGACTTGGATTAATTTCTAAAATTTTATTGGCTTTAATATCATTTGTTTGCATTGAATTTGCTAAAACTTTTTCCATTTCTAGTGAAATATTGCCATCACTAACAAGGCAAACAGGGTGTGATTTAAGTCTTGTTGATAGTCTTACATCACTAACGAAATCTTTCAAATCATCTTTCATTGAATCTAGTAATGATTTATTCTCTTCGCTTTTTTTCTCAACTTCTTTTTTATCTTCTTCTGATTCAATATCTAAGTCAGCTTGAGCAATTGATTTAAATACTTTATCATTATATGAATTTAGTGATTTTATCGCAAATTCATCAATTTCATCTAGTAAATAAATTACTTCAATTTTCTTTTCTTGAACTATTTCCATTTGTGGTAGACGCTTAATTGCATCAATGCTCTCACCAGTAACATAAATTATTTCCTTGTCATCTGCATCTTTTCTATCAGTGATTTCCTTTAGAGTTGAGTATTTATCGTTGTAGCTTGTTTTATATAGCAGAAGATCTTGAAGTAATTCTTTGTTTGCTCCAAAGTTTTGATATATTCCATATTTTATATTTAGTCCAAACTGTGTAAAGAATTCTTCATATTTTTCTCTTGAAGTATCAAGCATTTTTAATAAGTGTGATTTAATTTTCTTTTCAATATTTTTACTTAGGATATTCATTTGTCGATCTTGTTGAAGGATTTCTCTTGAAATATTTAAGCTAATATCTTCACTGTCTACAAGTCCTTTGATAAATCTAAAGTGATCTGGAACAAGTGTTTTAGCTTTATCTAAGATAAATACACCCTTACTATATAATTGAATCCCACTTTCATAATCTGAATTATAGAAATTCATTGGAGCTTTTTTAGGGATAAATAATAAAGCATTATAAGATAGGGTTCCTTCAGTTTTATAGTGAATTGTAAAAAGGGGATCTTCAAAGTCATTAAATTTACTTTTGTAGAAGTCACTATATACTTCTTCTTTAACATTGCTTTTTTTCCAAAGTGGAACCATTGAATTAATTGTTTCTAGCTTATCTTCATTATTTAACATCTGAATTGGATATCTTACATAATCAGAGTATTTTTTAATTAAGCTTTTAAGGTGAAACTCATCTAAGAATTCATCATAGTTTTCTGTATCGGTGTTATCTTTTAAATGTAATGATATAGTTGTACCAAAATCATTTTTATCCGATTCTTTGATGGTATATCCGTCTTCTCCAGTACTTCTCCAAATATATGAAGTTTCACTGTTGCAAGCTTTTGACTTGACCACTACTTCTTTTGCGATCATAAATGATGAATAGAAGCCAACACCAAATTGTCCAATAATATCAATATTCTTTGGGTTTTTATCGAATTCTTGTTTAAAATCTAAAGATCCACTTTTAGCAATGGTTCCCAGATTTGATTCTAATTCTTCTTTGTTCATACCGATTCCACTATCTGAAATTTCTAGGATTCGCTTATCTTTATCAATTGTAATAACAATATTCAAGTGTTTTTTATTAACTCTTTGATTTTCATCTGTAAGAGAAAGGTAGTATCTTTTATCTAGAGCATCTGATGCATTTGATACTAATTCTCTTATGAATATTTCTCTATGAGTATAGATAGAGTTAATCATTAGGTCTAGTAATCTTTTTGATTCTGTTTTAAATTGTTTCTTTGCCATATTTTCCTCCTTTAGCAAACAAAATGCCTGACTGCTAAAATATAACACTAAATTAAATAAAATGCAAATAATTAATCTCTTTACAAGAGAAAAACTTTCGGATTACATATTTTATTGTATAATATTTTGGAGGAGGAATATTTTTGATGTTTTCTGTGGGGGAGTGGTTGAGGATTCTAAGAAAAATTAGGGGTCTTAAGCAAATGGAAGTTGCTAATTATTGTGGCATTAGTGCTAAAGCAATTTCAAGGTATGAAAGAAATGAGGTTGAGCCAGAGCTTCTAACTGTTATGAAGCTTACTTGTGCTTATGGTATTGATCTTAATACTATTATTATCTGTGATAATTTTATAAAGTATGATCAATTTACTTTTGAAAAATTACTTGTTAGAAGGCTTAATGATGATAAATATAAAGATAAAAAACTAAAGCAAAAAATAGTTGATTATTTAATGGAGGATAGTGAAGAATATTATGGCTTTTAAGGCAATTAAGTAGCAAAGTGAACTTTGTTTTTTTTATTTATTTTAAAGTAAGCGTTTACCTTTAATAACATTTGCTTTTCTCATTTACTCACAAGCAAAAAAGTGCTATAATTACAAGTGCAAAAGGAGGATAATTTGCATGGCAAAACAAACAGTTAAAGATTTAGCAGTGCAGGGAAAACGCGTTGTTGTTCGTGTTGACTTTAATGTTCCATTAAAAGATGGGGTAATTACAAGTGATAATCGTATTCAAGCAGCACTTCCTACAATTAATTACTTAACTCAAAATGGAGCAAAAGTAATTCTGATGTCTCATTTAGGGAAAATTGATCATAAGGATCCTGAAAAATGTGAGGCAGGAAAAAAGAAAAATAATATGGAACCAGTGGCAAAGCATTTAGCTACACTTGTGGACTCTAAGGTTACATTTGTACCAGAAACAAGAGGTAAAGAATTAGAAGATGCAGTTTCAAAAATGAATAATGGAGAGATAATTCTGATTCAGAATACTCGTTATGAAAAAGGTGAGAGTAAAAATGATCCAGAACTTGCAAAATATTGGGCAAGTTTAGGTGATTTATATGTATCTGATGCTTTTGGTTCATTACATAGAGCTCATGCATCTACAGTTGGTATTGCAGAAAATTTACCTAGTGCTGTAGGATTCTTAGTTCAAAAAGAAATTGAGAACTTAAGTGCAGCTATAGATAATCCAAAAAGACCGCTTGTTGCAGTACTTGGTGGAGCAAAAGTTTCTGATAAGATTGCAGTTATTGAAAACTTGTTAAATATTGCTGATAAGATAATTATTGGTGGTGGTATGGCTTATACATTTGCAGTTGCACAAGGTTATAATGTTGGTAATTCTTTACTTGAAGAAGAAAGAGTTGCAATGGCAAAAGAATTTCTTGAAAGAGGTAAGGATAAATTAGTTCTTCCTGTTGATACTGTGATTGCTAATGACTTTGCTAATCCTACAGATATTAAGACTGTTGATATTGATCAAATTCCTGATGGTTACATGGGTCTTGATATTGGTCCTAAAACTATTGAATTATTTAAGGAAAGTTTAAAAGGTGCTAAGACAGTTGTTTGGAATGGCCCTATGGGAGTTTTTGAAAGAAAAGAATTTGCAACTGGTACAGTTGAAATTTGTAAGGGTATTTCTGAAATACCTGGTGTAATGAGTGTTATTGGTGGAGGAGATTCTGCAGCAGCAGCAATCAATTTAGGCTTTAAGGACAAATTCACTCATATTTCAACAGGTGGTGGTGCATCACTTGAGTACATGGAAGGTAAAGTGCTTCCTGGTATTGCAATTATTGAGGAGAAAAAATAGATGAGAAAACCAATTATTGTAGGAAACTGGAAAATGAATAAGACTTGTGCTGAAACAGTTGAATTCATTAAAGGTGTTGATAAAAATTGTCATAATCAAGCAACTTTTGGAATTGGAGTTCCATTTACCACTTTAAAAGATGCTACTGCTAATGCAAGTAACTTAGTGATTGCTGCTGAGAATTGTCATTTTGAAGATAGTGGTGCATTTACTGGTGAGATTAGCGTTCCTATGTTAGAAGAGTTTAACTTAAAGTATTGTATCATTGGTCACTCTGAAAGACGTGCCATGTTTAATGAAACTGATGAGACAGTTAATAAAAAAGCGAAACGTTTATTAGAGGCTAAAATCACTCCAATCGTTTGTATTGGTGAAACAGAAGCTCAATATGATGAGGGTGAAACCGAGAATGTTATTCGTAAGCAGTTATCTGGAAGTTTAAAAGACTTATGTGTAAATTGCGTAAAAGAAATCGTTGTTGCTTATGAGCCTATTTGGGCTATTGGTACTGGTAAATCAGCAAGTACAGCTGATGCTCAAAAATGCTGTGCGATTGTTCGTGATCAAATTAAAGTTATGTATGGTCAAGAAGCTGCTGATGCTGTTCGTATTCAATATGGTGGTTCAGTGAAACCTGAAAATATTAAAGAATACATGGCGTGTGCTGATATTGATGGAGCATTAATTGGTGGAGCTTCACTGAAGGTTGATTCATTTAATGCAATTATTGAAGAAACAAAATAAAACTAATTGAAAAATATCTCAGAGAGTGGGATAATAAAAAAGAAAGAGGAGGACAAATAATGCCTTATATAGTTGATGTTTATGCACGTGAAGTAATCGATTCACGTGGAAACCCTACAATAGAAGTAGAGGTTGCTACTGAGTCAGGAGCATTTGGACGTGCAATGGTTCCAAGTGGAGCTTCTACAGGAGAAAGAGAAGCACTTGAACTTCGCGATGGAGATAAAAGTCGTTTTTCAGGAAAGGGTGTTTTAAAGGCAGTTGATAATGTAAATAGCATTATTGCTGAAGCAGTTGTTGGATTAGATGTTACTGATCAAAATGGAGTTGATAAAGTTATGATTGATCTTGATGGTACAAAAGATAAATCAAAACTTGGAGCAAATGCAATTTTAGGTGTTTCAATGGCTTGTGCAATTGCTGCTGCTGATTATTATGATATGCCACTTTATAAATATCTTGGTGGATTTAATGGAAAAGTATTACCAGTTCCAATGATGAATGTTATAAATGGAGGAAGTCACGCTGATTCTTCTGTTGATTTCCAAGAATTTATGATTATGCCAGTTGGTGCTAAAACTTTTAAAGAAGCGATCAGAACAGGATCAGAAATCTTCCATGCTCTTCGTAAAGTTTTAAAAGGAAAAGGTTACAATACTAATGTTGGTGATGAAGGTGGATTTGCTCCATCATGTAATGATGGTAATGAAGAACCACTTGAATTAATTGTTGAAGCTATTAAGGCTGCAGGATATAAGCCAGGTGAAGAAGTTTGTATCGCAATGGATGTTGCTGCTTCTGAATTCTATAATACAGAAACTGGTAAGTATGATTTAGTTAAATCAAAAGGTGGAACTAAAACTACTGAAGAAATGATTGATATGTATGTTGAATGGGTTAATAAATATCCGATTGTTTCTATTGAAGATGGTCTTGGAGAAAGAGACTGGGATGGATGGAAGAAATTAACTGATGCTCTTGGAGATAAAATTCAAATCGTTGGTGATGATTTATTTGTTACAAATCCTTCAATTCTTAAAGAAGGAATTGAAAAAGGAATTTCAAACTCTATCTTAATTAAAGTAAACCAAATTGGTACTTTAACTGAAACATTTGATGCTATGCAAATGGCTAAAGAAGCTGGATATACTTGTGTTGTATCTCATAGATCTGGTGAAACAGAAGATACTACAATTGCGGATATTGCTGTTGGATTTAATTCAGGTCAAATTAAGACAGGTTCAATGTCTCGTACAGATCGTATTGCAAAATACAATCAATTAATTCGTATTGAAGATGAGCTTGGTCCAATTGCACAATACCTTGGAAAGAATGCTTTCTATAACGTAAAAATTAAATAGAATAAGTAAAAAAGATTGGTTGTTTTCCAATCTTTTTCTTTTGTTTTTTATCTTGAAATATTGTTGTAAATTATGGTATAATTATTTAGCGATTGAAAGGGGATTATTATGTTAGAAATGATTTTGCTAATAGTAGCTGCGATATTAATTGTTCTTTCATTATTACAAAGTGGAAAGTCTGATGGAATTTCGGGGGCTTTTACAGGAAGTGGAAATTTAAATTTATTTGCGAACACAAAAGAAAGAGGATCTGAAAAAATCATTTCCAATCTAACTTTAGGATGTGGAGTGGTGTTCTTCCTTTTAGTAATATTGATTAGAATCATTTAAAAGCAGGTGTTCCTGCTTTTTCATTTAAATAAACTAAGGGGGTAAATAATGGAATTAAAAGATGAGATAATAAAGTTAATTGAGAATAATAATGAATATCATTATAATATAGAATCTATTGCTGTTGCACTAAAGTTGAATACTACTTCTAAATTCATTGAATTAAACAAAGCGATAAATAAATTAGAGGGTGACTATGAAATTTATCGTAGTCAAAAAAATTATTTTGCTTCAGCTAAACAATTAGATATTGTAAAGGGTGTAATTAAAGTTAATAAAAAGGGTTTTGGCTTTATTGACTTTGATGATTATAGTGTATTTATACCTTTAAGTAAGCGTAATAGTGCAATGAATTTAGATGAAGTTGTCTGTAAAATAGTGAAGAAACAAGATGGTAATGATGAGGGTGAGATAATTCATGTTACTAAAAGAAATAGTGATTTTTGTGTTGGTACTTTAGAGTATCGAAAAGGAAATGTTATAGTTTTTCCAGATGATCAAAGATTAAAGGGAGAAATAAGGGTGGTTAACCTTAAAAAGTTTAAGGTTGTAAGTGGCATAAAGGCACTATTTAAGATCAAAAAATTTACAGAACCTATTGAACTTGAAATAACTCAAATTATAGGACATAAAGATGATCCTGGAATTGATATCTTATCGATTCTATTAAGTTATGGAATTGAGCCTAATTTTGAAGCTGATGTAATTGAAGAGGCCAATTCACTTAATCAAACTGTAATAGAATCTGATTTAAAAAATCGTAAGGACTTAACTGAATTATTAACTGTTACAATTGATGGTGATGATTCTAAAGACTTTGATGATGCTATATCAATAAGTAAAGAAAATGATGACTTTAGGTTATGGGTTCATATTGCTGATGTTTCTCATTATGTTAAAGAGAACAGTAAACTTGATTTAGAGGCTAGAGAAAGAGGGACTTCTACTTATGTTTGTGATCGGGTAGTACCGATGCTACCTCATATCCTATCAAATGGTATCTGTTCTCTCAATCCTAAAGTTAAAAGATGCACACTGACTTGTGAAATGTTAATAGATAAGCATGGAAATGTTAAGGATTATGATTTATATCCATCGTTAATTATTTCTGATGAGAGAATGACTTATGGTGATGTTAATGATATTTTAAGTGGTGATAATAGATTAAGTGAAAAGTATAAGCATTTAGGTAATATGTTTTATATGATGAAGGAATGTGCCGACTATATAAGGGATCGTCGCAATAAATTAGGGTCAATTGACTTTGATAAGAAAGAGTCAAAAATTATCTGCGATAAAAATGGGAAAGCTATAGATGTATGCTTAAGAGAGCGAAAAGAATCAGAAAGAATTATTGAGGATTTTATGATATGTGCTAATGAAGTTGTAGCTAAGCATATGAAAAACTTGGATTATCCAGCACTTTATCGTGTTCATGAGAAACCATCTTTAAAGAAGTTACAATCATTTGCGAAAATTTCATTAACTTTAGGACATAAATTTAAAGGTAATATAGATAACATTCATCCAAAAGAAATACAGAAGTGTTTAGATGATTTTCACTCTGATGAGGATGTATATCCTATATTATCAACGCTCATGTTAAGATCAATGCAGAAAGCTCGATATGACTATCGTTGCTTAGGACACTTTGGTTTAGCATCTAGTGAATATCTACACTTTACATCTCCTATTAGAAGATATCCAGATCTTATAACTCATAGAATGATCAGAAAATATTGCTTTGATAAGATAACAGATGTAAATATAATACATAATGATGAAAAATTAATGGAAGAATTGGGTGTAAAGACTTCTAATTCTGAAAGATCATCTGTTGATGCTGAGCGTGAAGTTGAAGATATGAAAAAAGCCGAATATATGGAACTATTCATTGGTGAATATTTTGATGGGGTCATAAGTTCAATAAATTCATTTGGGTTTTTTGTAGAACTTGAAAATACAATTGAAGGTTTGGTTCATATTCAATCCCTTAAAAATGATTATTATATTTTTGAAGAAAACTCTTTATCATTAGTTGGTACAAGAACAAATACAAGGTATAGTCTTGGACAAAAGGTGAGAGTTAAATGTATAAGTGCTAGTAGATTATCAAAGACGATTGATTTTGAACTTGCGAAGACTAAGAAAAATAAGTTAAAAAGGTGGAGGTAAAATGGCTAATAATAAAGTTGTTGCAGTTAATAGAAAAGCTAAACACGATTATTTTTTAGAGGAATTTTTTGAAGCTGGGCTTATTCTTGTAGGAACAGAAATAAAATCGATCCGTCAGGGGAAGGTTCAGTTTAAAGATGCCTATATCTCTTTTATCAATAATGAAGCATTTATAAAGGAAATGCATATAGCCCAATATACTCATGGAAATATTTTTAATCATGATGAGACAAGAGAAAGAAAATTATTACTAAATAAAACTGAAATAAAAAAATTAAAAAATAAAGTAAAGCTAAAAGGTTATACTGTTGTTCCTGTTAAAATGTATTTAAAGAATGGTTTTGCGAAGATGGAAATTGCTCTTGCTAAGGGTAAAGAGTTACATGATAAAAGACAGGCTGATAAAGAGCGTACAGCTCAAAGGGAAATGGCAAAAGCCAGAAAAAAATACTAAAAAAGAAGCATTGAGCTTCTTTTTTTATTGATTTACAACAACTTCTCCATTAACAATTACAACCTCTGCTTTCGATAGATAATGGAAAGGATCATTTGACCATATTACAATATCGGCATCTTTTCCAATTTCAATACTTCCAACACGATCACTAATTCCACATATTTCTGCAGGATTAATTGTTAAAGCTTTAAGTACTTGATATGAAGTCATACCATGTTTTATATAAATTGCTGCTTGAGTAAGAGTGTTCTCTAGTGGGATTACAGGATGATCTGTCATAATTGCAAATTTAATATCATTATCAATTAATACTTTACCTGCATCAAAAGATTTATTTCTTAGCTCATATTTTGTACGGGTACCAAGTGTTGGACCAATAATAATTGGTACATTATGCTCTTTTAAGATTTCTGGGATTAGATATCCTTCAGTACAGTGCTCGATTGAATAATCTAGATTAAATTCTTCAGCAATTCTAATCGCAGTTACAATATCATCTTGTTGATGAGCATGAATTTTAACTTTTAAGCCATCATATACTCTAGATAATGATTCCATCATCATATTAAATTCAGGCTCAATAACTTTAGCATCGACATTCTTTATTTCTGAAAGATATTTTTGCTTCTTTTCATAATATTTTTTTGCTTTGATTAGATTTTCTCTTATAAGTGCAGCACTCCCCATTCTTGTTTGTGGGCATTGATCCTTTGAACTAAATACTCTTTTTGGATTTTCTCCAAGGGCCATTTTCATAGTTGCTTCTTCTTTAATGCACATGTCTAATACACTTTTACCATGAGTCTTTAAAGCACAAAATGTACCTGCTATAACTTCAGCACTACCAGGTCCTGTTACTACTGTTGTGATTCCGCTTCTTAGGGCTTCTTTAAATGCTGGATCTTGAGGTTTAATCGAGTCAATCCCTCGCATTTGAGGAGTTACCGGTGAGCTCATTTCATTGATGTCGCCACCCTCGATTCTGATCCCATCTTCACACATTCCAACATGACAATGTCCATCGACTAGTCCTGGTGTTACTAATTTACCTTTAGCATCAATAATTGTGGCATCTGAATATTCATTTTCATTAACATTATCAATTTTAAAGATTTTTCCATCTTTAATCATAATATCAGTTTTTAATTCATTTTCATCTTTCATACTTAGTAAATTTGCATTTTTAATAATTAACATAATTGCCTCCTCTTTTGTAATATTATAACATAAAATATATTTTAAAAAAGTAAGCTGTTATCATAGTTTGAAATATTGAAAATTTACTTAGGTTATGCTATTATTTTACAAGAGGTAGTGCTAGATGAAAAAATATTTTAATAATAAAAACTTATTTATTTTCGGTTGTGTTTTTGCACTTATTTCTATATTATCATTCTATTTTTTTTATGTTACAAAGAATATATATCATGGAGATGATTTAACATTTCATCTATCAAGAGCAGAAGCATGGTACATGGCTTTAAAAAATGGTACTTTTTTTAATTATGCAAATTTTTATACTAATGCACAAAGTGGTCTGGTACTTGATATTTTCTATCCATTTCTAACATACATTCCAATAGCTTTTCTACGCTTTTTATTTCCTTCCCCAATTACATGTTGGTACTTGTACTGGGTCATTGTTTCATGGCTTTCACTTATGATTTCCTATTATGTAGGTAAGCAAGTATTTAAAAGGAATGATTATGCATTTATTTTTTCACTGTTTTATTATTTTAGTGCTTATAGAATTTATAATATCCTAATAAGAGCTGCAGTTGGTGAATCCTTAGCAATGGTTTTTTATCCTCTAATAATATTAGGTATTATTAAATTAATTAATCAAGAAAAATCAGCTTGGATTCCACTATCACTTGGTATGACACTTATTGCTTATAGTCATATGTTATCACTTGTTTTAGCAACATTTTTTCTTGTTATAATTGCAATATTTAATTTAAAAGTTTTTTTAAAAAAGGATACTATTATAATTTTGTTTAAATCAGTTACTGTCTTCTTATTACTAAGTGCAGCACTGATACTTCCAATGCTTGAGCAATTTTTATATTTAAATATTGAAACCACACAATATAAACCACTACTTTCTAATTCAACATTAAATTTCTTTGAATTAATTTATGTATCACTAAAAAATACGGTTATGTCTAAATCTCTTGGTACTTTAGTAATTACTACTATAATAGCTGGCCCTCTCTTTTATAAAAAACTTCCAACATATGCAAGGCAATTAGTCATAATTACATCTGGAACTTTTATATTTATGAGTGTTGTTGATTTTTCGCTATTAAATGATTCTTTTTTATCTATAATCCAGTTTGTTTGGAGATTAAATGCTATTTTAACTTTATTGACATCATTTATCTTTGTAGAAATTTTAAAAATTTTATCATCATATTTTAAATATCAATATGTAGTGGTTACAAGTTTTCTCTTTGTTATATTATTAGGATTAATTTCATATTTAACAATATATAATTATTTTGAAGAAAACCCATATAATTTACCTGTTTATAATATGGAAAATTATTATAGTCATATAAATAAGGTTACAAATAAAGATTATCTACCTAAAGAAGTTTATGCAAATACTACTGATGTAATTAATAATAAAACTGTTAAGGCTTCCTCAGAAAAGATTGAATATGAATATAGAAATGAAAGTGATGCTATTATTTTTATTACAGATGCAAGTGTTAATGGAAAAATAGATACATTTGTAGTATATTATAAGGGGTTTAAAGTATTTAAAGATGATAAGATAACTGAATTTAATATTAGTAATAGGGGTACAATTATGTTTGATGTAGCAAGTGGTAAGAGTGAATATAAAATTATATATCAGCTTACATTAGTACAAATTATGGGATGGCTAATATCGATTGTTTCATCTTTGGTATTATTAATTTCATATATCATAAGTAAAAAAAGAGAAAGAGGAATTCTATGAAAAACTTTATAAAAAAGAATCAAGTAGAACTTATTACACTTACAATTTTTTTAATATTACTATTAGTGACATTTTTACCACAAGCTTTTAGTGGTTTAGCATTTGCAGAAGGATATGATATTCGCCAACAACATTATCCGTTTTTTGAAGAATTTAGAAATGAGTGGACATCTTTTCTCTCTTTTGGATCATTTCCAAAGATTTTTACGAATGATTTACCATTTTATTCATGGACCTCATTTCTAGGAAGTAATTTTTGGGCTTCTAAAGCTTATTATACTTTGGGAGATATCTATAATTATCTATTCTTACCATTTAAAGCATTACATTATTTTGATATAAGATTTATCCAAACTATTTTGAAGTTTATGATTGCTGGATTATCATCTTATTTATTTCTTAAAAAATTCTATAAAACAAAAACTGCTTTAATTGTAGGTACTATTTCATATTCCTTTTCATTTTGGATAATTTTATTTATGGGACAGCCAATTTTTATAACATTTTATAGTTTTATACCATTATATTTTTTAGGAATGGAGAGTTACTTAAGAGAAAAGAAAAAAATATTATTTATTAGTATGTGTGCTATCTTACTAATTACTAACTACTATTTGTATTACACGCTTTCTTGTTTATCTGTAGCTTATTATATATATCGATATATATGCTTGGGCAAAGAGAAAAAGGACTTTATAAAGGAAACATCAATTTTAATAGGATATTATTTTGTAGGGGTATTAATGAGTATGGTTATAATACTACCAGCTGGCTTATACATGTTATCAAATAATCGTATTGGTGGTATGGAGGCTTCCCTAATTTTTCCAAATTTTAAAATTTATTTAAATATGATTCATTCAATATTGAGTCCTAGTTATTTACTTGCGAAAACTAGTGCTATTGAAGGGGTATTTTCAATTAGTAATTATCGATATGATGAGATTGCATTTTTCTCTGGTATTTTAACAACATTACTAGTACCACAGATTTTAACAGATAAAGATCAAAGATTTAAAAAGGCAACAATTGGTCTATATACATTCTTTTTGATTATGTTTATATTTCCCTTTGGCTCATCTATTTTACATGGATTTAGTGAAGTTAACTTTAGATGGTTATTCTTTGTCTTATTTATGAATATATTGATAACTTGTAGATATCTTGAATCAATGGAAAAAATAAATCACAAAAATCTAAAAATAACCACGGTAATATCAGTTGCTTTACTTTTACTTTTAACACCATTTACAGCTTTTATTACTAATAGACTAGATGAATTTCAAACATTTTTAGCTGCATATCAATTTGATATTATCATTTGTGTATTGATGGCTATTAGTGCTGTACTAATTTTAAAGAAGGTAAAGTATAGGAAGCAAGGCTTAATTTTAATTAGCTGTTTGGGAATTGTAATGTTTAGTGGACATTATCGTTTGGCAATAAATGAGTCATCAAATTGGCAGTATATCGATAGAAGAAGTAATGGACTACAGTCAAAAAATAAAGAACTAATTCAATTCTTACGTGATAATAATGAGCAAGTAGATCAAATGTATTATCGTTTCTTTGTTGATTATCAAGAACTTTATGCAGGGTACTCTTATAATTCAAGTATTTTATATGGTATAAATGATTTAATGGCTTATGATAGTACAATTTCACCATCAATTTATGATTTAGAAAAGTTTAAGGATGCTGGCTTTTATGATCAAAAATGGTTAGTTAATTTTACGAATGCTTCAATTGTTAACTTTCTATGTACTGAATATGCTGTAGTTGTAGATCCAAATATTTTACCGCATAATAACTTTGAGTTAATTGGGGATTATTTTGGTCTACCAGTATATAAAAATTTAGATGTTGTTCATTTTGGATCAACATATTCTAAAGTAGTAACATACCAAGATTTAATTGATAACAATGAAAATACAACAGATAAACTTTTGAATATGATTATTGTAGATAGTGATAAAGATAAAGATGAGATTGCAACTTCATTAAAAAGTAAAGTTAGAGCATCTCTTAGGGATGTTAAATACTATGGTAATAGTCTAAGTGGTACAATTGATACAGATAATGAATCATTTATGGCTTTACAGCTTCCATATGATGCAGGCTGGAGTATTTTAGTAAATGGAAAACCAGAGAAATTATATCGTATTAATGGTGGTGTTATGGGTGTGAGTGTACCTAAGGGTAGCTCATATATTGAAATGTATTTTGTACCTAGTGGCTTAAAACTTGGAGTTACTCTATCAATTGTTGGATTTATTTTATTTGGAGTTATTATATTCTTAGATTATAAAAAAAGAAGAAAATAAATGTTTAGAACAAGATATCTATCTCATTAATTTTACTAACTTTTCGATTTAAATCTTTTAGTTCTTATTTAATTAAATAATGGAGTAGTTATAAACTTTATTGTATAATATAAAAAAGGTGGTAAAAATTATGAAAATTATTGGTAGTGATTATGATGGAACATTATTGATTAAAGATAAAGTAGATGAAAAATGTGTAGAAGCGATTAAATTATGGCAAAACAAAGGTAATAAGTTTGGTATAGTAACTGGAAGAAGTAGTACAAGCACTAAAAAAGAAATGATTTCAAATAATTTAAATCCAGACTTTATTATTTGTAATAATGGGGGAGTCATTTTGGATGCGAAGTTTAATGTTTTAAAATTAACTCTTATAAATCCTGATGTAATATCTTCAATAATTGATCTAATAAAAACAAAAGAGTGCTCTGAGCTGTCTTTAAATGATGGTGAGTACAGAGATTCTATAAGACTTGATGATAAGAGAATAATTAGAAATTTAATGGCTCCAATTAAGAGTGTTGATCAAATGATAGCTGATAAAAAAGTTGCTCAAATTGTTTGTGGTTTTAAAAAACAGGAAGATGCAAATAATTGTGCTGAAGTAATTAATAGTAAATTCTCAGAGTATGTTGAGGCATTTGAGAATATTGGCTGCGTTGATATTGTTCCTAAGGGTTGTGATAAAGCAAAGGGTTTAAGTGAAGTTGCTGAACTTTTTAATTATCCATTAGAAGATGTTTATGCAATTGGTGACTCATTCAATGATATTCCGATGCTTAAACAATTTAAATCAGCTGCCCTTGAGCATTCTGTAAAAGAGGTTCAAAGACATGCATCTACTTTAGTAGAAGATATTTATGAATTTATTGAAATATTAAAACAGTAGGAATTATTCCTACTGTTTTTGTTCTTTAAAGTAATTATTTTGGGCATATTTTAATGCTTCAAGTAACATCTTTTTAGATTTTATTGCAACTTTTGAATTTGGTTTAATAATTTCAAAAGCATGAAAACAACCATTTAATATTAAACACTCGGCATTTATATTAGCTTTTTTTAAATTATCTACATAATCAATCGTTTCATTATAGAATGGATCGATATCTCCAATATAAGTAAAGCATGGTGGTAAGTTATGATAGTTTTTAAGCCTTGATGGAGAAGCATATGCAGATACATCACTTACATCTTTTAAATATAAATCCCAGGCCTTTTTATTGAGTTTTTCATTCCATAGTGGAGCATTGTTATCTTTCATTGATTCACTTAACATTTGATCATCTAGCATGGGATATAGTGGCATTTGAAAGGCAATTGCTACATCTTTTTTATCTCTTGATAAAATAGAAAGGGCACAACATAAATTTCCTCCTGCACTATTTCCACCAACAAAAATTTGATTGCTTTTGATATTTAGTGATTCACTATTTTCCACCAACCACTTTAGTGCAGTTGCACAATCATCAAGAGCTGCTGGAAAAGGTGCTTCTGTTGATAAGCGATATTCAACAGATACAACAGTACAATTGGCTTCTAGTACAAATGGTTCAATAAAATAATTATCATTATTAGCAGCTCCCATTACAAAGCCTCCTCCATGAATCCATAGAATACCAGTTTTTTTATCATTATTTTTTGGTGAGTATATACATAATTTAAGGGGTTTATCACTGTTTGGATTGTCAATAAATTCTTCTTTGTAATTGATGTCTTGATGAAGTTTATTTTTTATTAGCTTCATTGCAATATTATAAATCTTAAAAACATATTTAAAGAAGATAAAATTAAATACTTTTATTAAGAGTCCACTTAGTCTTAATTCTTTATCAATATCTTTTAGTTTAACTCGCATATTAAGTCCTCCATGTATTGTTATTATAACATAGATGTTATCTGTTTATTTGAAGATAAATTCCTTCATTTAAGCAAAAATTATTATCACAATATGTGATATAATATTTTTAAATGAATAGATTAAATTTTAGTTTATTTTATACAAGTATTACAATAATTTATAAATTTTAATAGAGGAGAGTTTATGATTAAAGAAGTTAATGGATTATTTATATTAGAGAGTAAAAATACAAGTTATATTTTTAAGAAGTTAAAAAGTGGTCATTTAGAGCATCTTTATTATGGGAAAAAGATAGAATTAAGTAAAGATTTAGAGGATGCTATAAGCAATAAATGTTCTAATCTTAATGGCTGTAGCATTGCCTATGACGGTGATGAAAATTTTGGTTTAAATGATATTTGTTTAGAAATATCAACTGAAGGTAAGGGAGATTTTAGAGAGCCTTTTGTACAGATGACACTTTCTAATGGTACATTTACTACAGATTTTATATACGATAGTTATAAAATATATGATAAAAAAATAATGTTAGAGAAGATGCCATCAGCTTATGGAGAAAATGTTAGTACATTAGTAGTAAGGTGTAAGGATCAAAACTATGATGTTGATTTAGAAATATTATATAGTGTTTTTTATGATGTTGATGTAATTACAAGAAGTGCCAGAGTAATTAATAATTCACAAGAGATTGTTACAATTAATCGTTTAATGAGTGCTCAGTTGGATTTAGTTGGAAATAACTATAAATTTACAAGATTTGGTGGTGATTGGATAAATGAGATGAATAAGTATGAAAATATCTTAGCTCATGGAAATATTATAAATTCTTCTAATACTGGAAATTCATCAAATTACGCTAATCCATTTGTAATGATTTCAGAAGAGAGTGCTAAAGAAGTAAGTGGAGATGTTTATGGTATAAATTTAATCTATTCGGGAAATCATTATGAATCATTTAGTGTCAGTGGCCATAATAAGTCTAGATTGGTTGCTGGGATAAATCCAAATAATTTTTCGTATAGTTTAAATCACAATGAAGTATTTGAATCATGTGAAGCTGTTTTTACTTTCTCATGTAATGGATTTGAGCAAATGAGTACTAATATGCATAACTTTGTAAAAGAGAATATTGTTAGGGGTTTATGGAAAAATAAAGAGCGTCCAGTACTATTAAATTCATGGGAGGCGGCATATTTTGATTTTAATGAAGCAAAGCTTTTAAAACTGGCTAAAGCTGGAGCTGATCTTGGAATAGAATTATTTGTTTTAGATGATGGTTGGTTTGGAAAAAGGAATAATGATAAATCTTCACTTGGTGATTGGTATGATAATTATAAGAAGCTTTCAAATGGCTTAGCTGGTTTGTGTAAAAAAATTAATAAGTTAGGGTTAGATTTTGGGATATGGGTAGAGCCGGAAATGATAAGTGAAGATTCTGATCTTTATCGAAGTCATCCTGATTGGGCTGTTAAAATTGATAAGCAAGCGCACTCATTAGGAAGAAATCAAATGATTTTAGATTTGACACAAAGTGTAGTAGTAGAAAATATAATTGAGCAAATGAGAAGTGTTTTTAATTCATGTAATATTACTTATGTTAAATGGGATATGAATAGAAATTTCTCTGATGTCTACTCTTCAAAATTATCTAATCAGATGGAGTTTTCTTTTAGATATACACTTGGTCTATATAAAATTTTAGATACTCTTACAAAGGAATTTCCACATATTTTATTTGAAGGATGTGCATCTGGTGGGAATCGATTTGATCTTGGAATCCTTTCTTATATGCCACAGATCTGGGCTAGTGATAATACCGATGCAATCTCTAGGATTAGTATTCAAAATGGCTATAGTTATGGCTATCCCCAATCAACTTATTGTAATCATGTATCAGGTGTTCCAAATCATCAAACTCTAAGAAGCACACCTCTTGATACTAGATTTAATGTTGCTTCCTTTGGAATTCTTGGATATGAGTGTAATTTTAATGATATGTCATCAAGTGATAGAAAAATCATTGCTGAGCAGATAATAACTTATAAGAAATGGCGACACGTTTTTCAGTTTGGTAATTTTACACGTTTAGAAGAAAATATTAATAAAACAAATAATAACAAGGATTCAAATAGTCAGCTAGTTAAGTGGTTAGTAGTTAATAATGAAAAAGATAAAGCTATTGGAATAATGGTACAAGCTATGGCTAAGCCTAATTTAGAATTTATATGCTTTAAGTGTCGAAATCTCGATGATAGAAAAAAATATCATTTTTATAATGAAGATAAAAAATATGAGATTGAAAGATTTGGTGATTTAATAAATACAGAGAGTCCCGTGCATATAAAAACTGATTCTACTATTCATAAACTGGTTTCTCATTTTATTAAACTAGATGGGGAAAAAGAGGACTATATTGTTAGTGGATCATTACTAAACTATTGTGGTATAAAACTGGCTCAAGGATATGCTGGTGTTGGATATAATGATAATACAAGAATGTATCAAGATTATGATTCGAGAATGTATTTTATTGAAGAGGAAAAAGAGTCTAAATAATAATTACATTTAAAGGTATCTGAGTGCTTTTCTTGTATCTATTATTTAAATCAAATATAATATTTAAAAGGAGAATTAAAGATGAAAATATTAATGTTTATATTAGGTGTTATAACTTTAGTTGGTGGATTTTATGCAATGATGGCTCCTGGAGCAACGTTTTTAAGTTTGGGATATATTGCAAGTATTTTACTTATAAGTAATGGATTAAGTAGTGTTATCTATTATTTTAGAAATAAAAAAAGTGATGAGGTTTCATTTTGGCTTTTAGTTGAAGGAATTCTTACAATGGGTATTGGCTTTATGATTTTAGGTAATGCCACTTTATATATTCTTTCAGATATTTTTATTGCTTATGCATTTACTACCTGGCTTATTATCACGGGTGTTGTTCAGATTGGACGCGTAGTTACTTTAAAGAAAGCCAATGAAAAATGGTTTTTAAATGGGATAGTCGCACTCTTAACACTTATTATGGGAATTTATTCTTTTTTCAATGTTGGCTTCACAGCTATTACCGTTGGAATGATGATGGGTTTTTGGTTACTGGTGCAGGGTATAAATATGATAGTAATTGCTTTTTCTATCAAAGGTAGGTAAACTTCATTTAATTGAAGTTTTTTATTTATGTTATAATATATATTGAAAACATAAAAAAAATTACTATAAAAAGGAGACTTTATGAAAAATTCAGAATACTCATTTTTAAAGAGTGCATATGCTAGAGTATATCAATTCATTTTTAAGTATGCTTCATATTTATTAAGTTGGAAAGAGCCTAAAGTATTATATGGCTCAGATACAATTTTTTCATTAATTAGTATACTACATGAAAAAGGTAAAAAATGTGCCCTAATTGTTACTGATGAAAATATCTGTAATTTAGGATTAATAGATGGTCTAATTAATAGTCTTAATCATGAAGATTTTAGCTATGTTTTATATAATAAAACAGTACCAAATCCTACAATAAACAATATTGATGAAGCTTATCATTTATATAAGTCTAAAAATTGTGATAGTATAATTGCTATTGGCGGTGGATCATCAATTGATGCTGCCAAGGGTGTAGGAATTAGGGTTGCATGGCCTAAAAGGTCTCTTGTTAAAATGAGTGGAGTTTTAAAGGTTTTAAAGAAGATTCCTTTTCTAGTTGCCATTCCAACAACTGCTGGAACTGGTAGTGAAGCTACAATTGCTACTGTAATTAGTGATGAGAAGACTAAGGGTAAATATCCAATCAGTGATCCTTGTTTAATGCCAAAGGTGGCAATATTAGATGCTTCTTTAACATTAAAATTACCTAAAGATATCACAGCAACTACTGCCTTAGATACCCTAACTCATGCAGTTGAGGCTTATGTTGGTAATAGTAACACTAAAAACACTAAAAAATATGCTCTTAATGCAATTAAATTAGTTGATACCTATCTTCCACTTGTTTATAAAGATGGAGAAAACATTGAGGCAAGAGAGAAGATGTTACAGGCTGCAATGTATGGTGGTTTAGCATTTACAAGGGCATACATAGGCTATACTCATGCTTTAGCTCATGCTCTTGGTGGAATGTATGGTGTAGCACATGGTCTTGCTAATGCAATTTTACTACCACATGTATTAGAGGCTTATGGAGAGAGTGTATATAATAAGCTTGCAGATATTGCTGATAAAATTAATCTTACCAAGGGACAAGATCCAAAAGCTAAATCAGAAGCTTTTATAAATTATATTTTTGAATTAAATAAAGAAATGAATATTCCTAATAAAATTAAAGAAATTAAGGAAAGTGATATTAAGGAATTAGTGGCGCGTGCTTTAAAGGAGGCATATCCTCTGTATCCGGTACCTAAATTACTTAATGAAGATACCCTTAGTAATATTTTAAGAAAGGTTATGGGGTGATTACTTTGAATAAATCCAAAGAAATAGTAAAAAAACAAAGAATATTTTATAATAGTAATAAAACAAAGAGTTATGATTTTCGTAAGTTTCAACTTAAAAAATTAGCTAAGGCAATTGATAAATATGAGAATAAAATTTTAGATGCTTTAAAAAAGGATTTAAATAAATCTAATTTTGAAGCACATATGACTGAAATTGGTATTGTTAAAGAGGAATTAAGATTTACGCTAAAAAATCTTAAGCACTGGTGTAAAGCAAAAAGAGTAAGAACGCCAATTATGCATTTTTTATCATCAAGTTATATTCATCAAGGTCCCTATGGTATTACCCTTGTTATGTCTCCTTGGAATTATCCTTTTCAATTAACAATGATTCCACTTATTGGCTCAATTGCAGCTGGTAATTGTGTTATCTTAAAACCATCAGAGTACTCATTTAATACATCAGAGATTATTGAAAAAATAATTTTAGAGGTATTTGATGAAAACTATGTTTATTTAGCACGAGGCTCAAGAGAAAAAAATCAGGAATTATTAGATGAAAATTATGATTATATCTTTTTTACAGGTGGCTATACTGTTGGAAAACTAGTGATGGAGAAGGCTGCTAAGCATCTTACGCCAATTACCTTAGAGTTAGGTGGTAAAAGTCCTTGTATTGTTGATAGTAGTGCCGATATTAAATTAGCTGCAAAAAGAATAGTGTGGGGTAAATTTATTAATGCTGGTCAAACCTGTGTTGCTCCTGATTATGTTTTGGTGGAAACAGCTATAAAAGATAAATTAATTATTGAAATGAAAAAATGGATTGTAAAATTTTATGGTTTGGATCAATTAAGAAATGATGAATATCCAAAAATTATAAATCAAAAGCATTTAGATAGATTGAGTGATTTGGTAAATAAATCAGATATTATTTTTGGTGGTGAAAAAGATATTGAATTAAGTAAAATATCTCCAACACTAATTGATGCAAAGTTTGAAAGTGTGATAATGAATGAGGAAATCTTTGGACCACTTTTACCAATTATTTCCGTTGATGACTTTGATGTTGCACTTAACTATATAAAGTCAAAACCACATCCCTTAGCTCTTTATTTGTTTAGTACAAATAAATCAAATGAGCAAAGATATTATAAGGAATTATCATTTGGTTGTGGTTGTGTAAATGATGTTATTATTCAGTTATCTAATTCTCATCTTGGTTTTGGTGGTGTAGGTGATAGTGGTATGGGATCATATCATGGTAAAAAAACTTTTGATACTTTTAGTCATTATAAAAGTATTATGAAAAAATCAAATATAGTTGATATACCATTAAGGTATGCTCCATTTAAAAATCATTTAAAATTTTTAAAGATTTTTATGAAGTAATGTATGAGATTATGGTAAGAAGGGGTGAGTACTGTGGAAATAGTTTCTTTCAAATGTGATAAATGCGATACAATTTTAAATGTTGATGAAACTTTATTGGTTGAGCAACTAAATGAAATTGACATAAATAATGATGAAGTACTACTTATTGGATTATGCGATAATTGTAAAAAAATGCAGGAAAAAGCCAATGAATAGAAAATTAATAGGAAGAATTGGTGTGTTTCTTTTGGTAGGTTTTACTTTGATATGGGCTTTTGCACTTTTTAGTAGTGATGACAATAAGATTATTGGTAAGCAAAATAGTGATGATGTTGTTGATGTAATGAGCTTACAAAAAGATCAGGCATATGATAAAATATTTGAAATTTTAGTTAGCCCAAGTGAATATCTAGGTAAAGAAATTTTAGTGAGAGGTATTTTTAAAAGAGAATATAATGAAGAGTTTCAACAAGAGGAATATTTCATTGTTATAACTGATGAGCAGGGTGATTGTGAAACTGGTATTGATATTATCATAAATTCTGGTAAATACCCACAAGCAAATAAAGAGGTAAGTGTTATCGGTATATTTTCTAAGTATGAAAAAAATGGTGTAGTTCGCTATTATCTTGATATAGATAATAGCAACTAGACTTTTTTTAAATTGGGTGTTTTATTATTATTTTATGATAATTAGTGCTATAATTTAGACGATAAATGGAGGTGTGTTGTGGAAGTTATAAAGTTAAATGAAAATTTTTACTGGTTAGGAGTAAAAGACAAAGAGTTAAGGGTTTTTGATGTAATTATGGAGACAAAATATGGCACTACATACAATTCATATTTACTAAAAACAAATGATGGTGTTGTATTATTTGATACTGTAAAAGAAAAGTTTTTTGATGAGTATTTAAAAAAAATAAATGAGATTTCTGATGTGTCTGAGATAAAGTATATTATTTGTAATCATACAGAACCAGATCACAGTGGTTCTTTAGAAAAGCTATTAGCACTAAACCCTAATATCGAAATTATTAGTAGTATGGTCGCAAAAAGATATTTATCAGAAATCATTAACAAAGACTTTAATTCTAGAATTGTTAAAGATAATGAAACAATTTTAATAGGTGATAAGAGTATTACTTTTTACTCAGCGATAAATCTACATTGGCCAGATGCGATGTATTCTTACTTAAATGAAGATAAGATTCTTGTGAGTTGCGACTCTTTTGGTGCTCACTATGCTTTTGATGGTATGTTACTAAGTGAGGTAATAGATATAAAAGCATACAAAGATGCCCTAGAATATTATACTAAGATGATTATGGGTCCTTTTAAAAATTTTATCAATAGAGCAATGGATAAGATTAAAGATTTAGATATACAATTAATATGTCCGGGACATGGACCAATTATTGATAAAAATATTTCTGAGGTAATAAAATATTATCAAGATTATGCTATTGAAGAGTGCCATAGTACAAAGGTTTCAATTGTGTATGTTAGTGCTTATGGTTATACAAAAGAGATAGCTGATATTGTTGCTAAAGAAATAAAGGGTAGTGGTTTTGAGTGTAATACATATGATTTAGTAGAAGAGGATGCTGATAAAGTCTTTGAAGAGTTAGTAGCATCCGATGTAATTCTATATGGATCTTCTACAATGTTACAAGATGCTCTTCCTCCGATCTATAATATGATTAATCGGATTATTTCTGGATATCACGGAACTAAAAAAGTTTCGGCATTTGGTAGCTATGGTTGGAGTGGTGAGGCTGTTGGTAATATTATCACTCGTTTAAAACAACAAAGGATGAAGGTATTAGATGAAGGCTTAAAGATACTTTTTAAACCAAGTGAAGCTAATATCTTAGAAATTAGAGCGTATGCTAAGAATATTGTTGATCAAATAAAATAAAAAAGCTGTTTATTACAGCTTTTTAATTTATTTCACACTCTTCAAATCGATGTTTTTGATTGGCATTTGGATATTTTTCATCATCGAGTTTTTCCTTAAACATATCAAGAGGTCTTACAAAGAGGGCTCTATCTCCGTAAAGGGGTCGATATACCACCATTTCTTGAAGAGTTTCACTATCAATTGCAATATCCTCTACTAAGTAAAAATTACCTTTAAAATGGCGGTAAATACCTTTTATTTTAATATCATTTGAAATATTAAGATTATTATTTATGGATTTATTTCTGTTATTTTGAAGCTCAATAAAACCTGAAGATATAATACCAGTAGGTATAGCAATAATTGCAATTCCCAAGATTGCAATTATAATTCCTAAGATTTTACCGAAAAATGTTATAGGATAGATATCGCCATAACCTACAGTTGTAATGGTTGCGATTACTAACCATAAAGCATCAAAAATACTCTTAAATTTTTCTGGTTGTGACGAGGCTTCTAGATTAAACATAATTACCGCTGATATGATTATTAGAGTACTAATGACTATTAATGAAGAAATTAGTTGGTTTTTCTTTCTAATAAAGACACAATGTATTGCTTCTATTGCTTGATAATACCTTTCTTTTTTAAATGCTCTTAAAAGCTTTAGTATTCTTGCACTTCTTATTATTCTTAAATCTAGAGGTATTACTTTAGGAAAGTAAAATGGTAAAATAGCAAACAGATCCACAAGAGCCATAAATGAGAATATATATCTAATTCTAGCTTTAAATGGATTCATCTTTGGTCTTAGTAAATCTGATGTATATACTCTTGAAATATATTCAATTGTAAAGATAATAATTGAAATTATTTCGATGTATTTAAATAATTTTATAGTACTACTTCCTAAATTAAAAGTGCTGAGACTTACAACAATAACATTTAAGATAATTAAAGAAAAAATTGTTATGTCCATTATTTTACTGGCTTTATCTTTAGGCTTAGCTGCTTCATATATTTCAAATAGTCTTTGTTTAAATTTACTCATAATTATTTCCTCTAGCTTTATTATACAGTAAATTAAACATTGATGTTAAAAAGTATAAAATATTTATTATGATTTGTAATCGAACAACTTATAAAAATGTGATAAGATAAGGGTATAGTAAAGAGGTGTCATTATGAATATCATAGAATGTATAAGTAACAGAAAATCAAGAAGAAGCTTTACAACTACAATTGTTAGTGAGGATAAAATAAATTTAATAAAAAATAAGATTAATGAAATCAATAAGAAGTCTGGCTTATCTTTTGAATTAATTGAGGATGCTTCAGATTGTTTTGATGGTATGAAAAGTTATGGCTTATTTAAAAATGTTAGATCGCTTGTTGTATTAAAAGGTAAAAAAGATAATCGTCACTTATTTGAAAATATTGGATATTATGGAGAAGAGCTAGTACTATACTTAACACATTTACTACTTGGTACATGTTGGGTTGGTGGAACTTATAAACCAAGTGATAGTTGGCTAAGTAATGAAGAGGAAACAGCTTGTGTTATTGTTTTTGGAGAAGTGGATGATAAACTTGATTTAAAAGAAAAATCTTTTAGAAAGTTAGTACATTTAAAACAAAAAACAATTTCACAATTATCAACATATGATAAGCCAGAAAAGTGGTTTATTGAGGGGATGCGAGCAGTTCAGCTTGCACCATCTGCACTGAATAGACAACCAGTGCACTTCACACTTAAAAATAATAATGTTTCAGCAAAAGTCACATCTGAAAATAAATACTCTCTAATTGATCTTGGAATTGCAAAATATCACTTTGAAGCAGCAAGTAAAATTAAGTTAGATGTTGGATCTATCGTTATAAAAAAAGTATCACAGTAAAATTATCGTCAGATAATTTTTTTGTATACTTTAATAATAAAACTAGTTGTTAAATTTAATGAGTTTATTTTATCTAATTTCTTTTTATCAGAAATTGATGTTTTGTAGTAGTATGGTGTCATCATAAATAAGTTTAATAAGTCTGTATTTGAATTGATACAGATTTCTTTTTCTAAATTATATGACTTTACTAATTTTAAAATTGTATCTATTTGATTATCTGTATTCTGTTCTGGCTTATCATATAGAATTGCTTTAAGTTCATGTAAATGATTTTTTGCTGGGGTTACTGTGATTAAGTATCCATTTATTTTTAATATTCTTTCAATTTCAGTTGTTGGAATTGGTGCAAATAGTAAAGTAGCAAGATCATAAGAATCACTTTGTAGTGGAATATCAAAAATAGATGCAATAATATATTGTGTTACCTTATCTTTTTTACAGGCATAATTAATTGCTGCTTTTGATAGGTCAATTCCAACTTTATTTAATGGTGTAAAGTTTTTGGTATAGTATCCACTTCCACAGGCTAAGTCAACACAATTTTTTACATTTAAATCTTTAATTATTGTATTTAGATAATTCATTAAGTGATTATAGTAGCCTTTTTCTAAAGTGCTTATTCGTGCATCGATCATCATTTTATTATCACCAGAGATCTTTTTTGAATTTGTAAGATTAAGATTTAAATATCCGTTTTTTGAAATATCATAGTTATGATTATTTATACATTTATATGAATTTTGATCTTTAATTAATATTTTTTTACATTTAGGACATAATAATTTCATAGGGTTTCCTCACATTTCCTACATATTGTATCATAAGAGTGTAGAATAAAATTACAAAAGCAAGTATAATAAATACTAGAGGTGAAAAAAATGAATATTATTAAAGGACAATTTACATTAGAAAATCAAGTTTTACTGCCATTTGAGCTTTATCCAGATGAAGCACCAAAGACAGTTGAAAACTTTGTTAAATTAGTTAAAAGAGGGTATTATGATAAAAAGACATTCCATCGTGTTATTAAGGGGTTTGTATCTCAGGGTGGCTGTCCTAATGGTGATGGCACTGGTGATCTAGGATATAATATTCCTTGTGAAACAAGTGGGAACTTACAGAAGCATATTCCAGGTTCTTTATCTATGGCTCATCGCGGAAAGAATACAGGTTGTTGTCAATTTTTTATTGTGCATCAAGATCAACCACATTTAGATGGTGTTCACACGGTCTTTGGTAAGGTAACTGATAATCTTGGGGCTGTATTAAATATGTGTAATGGGGATGTTATAGAAAAAGTAGAGATTTTTGAAGGTTAATGAAGAAGATACAAAACTATGGAATGGTTATTTTTGGATCAGCTTTATTTTGTTTTTCTAATAACCTTTTTATTGCTCCACATAATTTATTTAATGGAGGATTTGTTGGAATATCACAATTATTAAGTAATCTATTGGAATACTTAAATATGTCATCAATTAATCTGACATCAATTCTGCATTTTATTTTAAATATTCCATTATTTATTATCAGTTATCGAACATTAAGTAAAAAGTTTTTTATAGGCTCTTTATTATCAGTTGTAGTTATTACAATTTTGTTAGCTCTTATTCCAATTTCTGCGGTACCTATTATGAGTGATCGTCTAGCATCATGTATAATTGGGGGAATATTATCAGGTATTGGTACTGGTCTTATTCTTACAAATGGATCAGCCAGTGGTGGACTTGATATAGTTGGGGTTTATCTTACGATGAAATTAAAGGCAATCAAGGTTGGACAAATGCAACTTGTTGTAAATATCTTTATTTATGCAATTTGTGCCATTGTTTATAATATTGAAATTGCTTTATATTCAGTAATTTATCAAGCAATACTATCATTTGTAATGGATAAAGTTTACTTTCAAAATATTGAAGTAAGTGCAATGATATTTACAAAAAATCAAAAGGTTAAAAAAATGATCATTGATGAAGTTGAAAGAGGAGTAACTTATTGGAAGGGCTTAGGTGGTTATACCCATCAAGAGCGTGAAATTTTAGTTACTGTTGTAAGTAAATATGAAATCCACCGTTTAAAAAGAATATTAAAAGAAAATGATCCTACAGCATTTATGATCCTGTCGGATAATCTACAAGTATATGGAAGTTATAAAAAAAAGCTAGTTTAGAAACTAGCTTTTATTATATTAATTTTTCAAGTAATATTGTTGCAAGTCCTAGAAATACAAAGAAACCTAAGACATCTGTTGCAGTTGTTACAAAAACACTTGAAGCTAAGGCTGGATCAATTTTCATCTTTTTTAATATTTGAGGAACGATGTATCCAGATGTTGTTGCAATAAATAGGTTTGTTAACATTGCCATACCAGCAACAATTCCTAAATATACATTATCAAATATAATAGTACATCCAACGGCAATAATTGAACCTAATACAAGTCCGCTTATTACTCCTACTGATAATTCTTTAAAGAAAATTCTTTTGGCGTTTTCTCCAGTTAACTCACCAAGAGCAATCCCTCGCACAACGATTGTAAGTGACTGAGTTCCAGCATTTCCACCCATTCCAGCAATTATTGGGTTGATTGCAGCAAGTGCTACAACCTTTTCAATTGTTGATGAGAATGAAGCAACAACAAGGGCTGCACAAATTGCGGTTACAAGATTTATTCCAAGCCAAGGAAGTCTTGATTTTAATGAATCAAATACACTACCATCAATTTCTTCTTCCTCATGGATACCGGCCATCCTATAAATATCTTCTGTAGCTTCTTCTTTAATGATATCGACAACATCATCAATGGTGATTACACCTTTAATGATGTTTTCATCATCAACTACAGGCATCATTACATAGTCATATTTTGCTAAAACATCTGCAGCAATTTCTTGGTCATCTGCTACGTGGATTGTTTGGACATTTGGATTTGTAATCTCAGATATTCTCTTATCAAAGGCTGTTGATACTAGATCTCTAAGTGATAAAACACCTTTTAAGTGGTCTTCTTTATCAACAACATATAAGTAATATGCCATTTCAGCATCATCAGCAACCTTTTGTAAATACTCTAAGGTTTCAACTACAGTTTTATTATTTCTAATGCTGATAAATTCTGTTGCCATAATACCACCGGCTGTATCTGGAGCATAAGAAATAAGTTCTGAAACTTCTTTGGCATCTTCGGCATTTAGTTTGCTTAAAACGTACTTACTTTCATCTTCATCTAGGGCTTGAACGAAATCGGCAATTTCATCCGAACTCATTTCTTCAAGAATTTCTTGTTGGCTTTTCTCTGAGAATTGTAGTAAAAGATCATATATTGCTTCATCTTCTTCCTCATCTAAAAGACTAGCAATCACATGTTTTGGTAGTCTATTTAAAATCTTATGAGCATTTTCTTTATCTTCATTGATTATCTCAAGTAAGTCAACAGGGTGGATATAATCAATCATTTCTTGAAATTCTTTATCATTTGATTCAATTAAAAACTTTTTTAATTGATCATTTGGTAGTTCTACATTTTTCATATTATTCTCCTTCTATAAAGGGAATATCAAATGTGATAAGATTTTCCCTTGCAATATTATTTTCGGATATGGGGTCCAATCTAATCACCTCTTTCTTTTTTTTATTATACTTTAATATTAGCTTAATTAACACTAAAAAAAAGATTATCTAATCTTTTTTTAGGAAATTTTGATATGAATAAATACATCCACAATAATCTTGTCGATACATTTGATACTTCATTGAGAGCTTACTTGCAATTAACTGACCATCTTTCTTTTTGAAATCTGATTTAAAATATCTTACATTTTGATATTTATTTTCAAGGGCCATTCCAATAGTATTTAATCTTTGACTATCTTTATGTCTTGATATTGTCATTGCTGTTGTAACATAATCAAACTTATTATCACTGGCATACTTAAATGTTTCCTCTAATCTAATAGAATAACATAAAGTACATCTTGTACCCTTTTCTTTTTCTTGGGCTAAGTCTTTGGTTAAATCATTAAAATTTTCATTTTCATACTTTGGTATTATTACTTTAACATTAGAATTATATTCATTATTAAATACTTCAACATATTTTAAAAGTTCATCTTTTCTTTTTTGATACTCACTAAGTGGATAAATATTAGAATTTGCATAATAAATTGTTATATCAAAAATAGAGTTAAGCCACTGAATTGGAAAGGTGGCACATGGTGCACAACAAACATGAATTAAAAGTCTGGCTTTTTCTTGCCTTTTTTTTAACTGTTCTATTTCTTTAAGACTTTCTTGATAGTAATTAATCATTTACAATAAACATACTATCACCAAAAGAGAAGAATCGATATTTTTCTTCAATGGCTTTTTGGTATGCCTCCATAATAAATTCCTTATCTGCAAATGATGATATCATTAAAATTAGAGTTGATTTTGGTAGGTGAAAATTGGTGATTATTGCATCAACTATTTTCCACTTATATCCCGGATATATAAAAATATCAGTTTCTCCACTACACTCTTTAAATGTGTTATATTTTGTATAAATAGTCTCAAGAGTTCTGGTGGTTGTTGTTCCTACGGTAATTATTCTTTTGTTTTCTTTGTGGGCTTTATTTAAGATGTCAGCACATTCTTTGCTCATACTATAGTACTCAGAGTGCATCTTATGCTCTTCAATTATATCTGTATCCATGGGTCTAAAAGTACCAAGTCCAACATGGAGTGTTATATCAACAATTTGTACACCCTTTGCTTTAATTGCAGCTATTATTTCATCTGTAAAATGTAGTCCTGCAGTTGGTGCTGCAGCACTTCCATCTACTTTTGCATAAACTGTCTGATACTTGCTATTATCTTCTAGTTTTTCTGTTATATATGGTGGAAGAGGCATTTGTCCTAATTCCTCTAAGATTTCATTAAATATTCCATCGTATATCATCTTAAAAATTCTAATACCCTTATCTTTAACTTCAAGACATTTAGCTTTTAGCTTTCCATTTCCAAAAGATATAACAGTATCAACTTTAACAACCTTAGCATTTCCTACTAAACACTCCCAAGTGTCTTGATCTTGTTTTAATAGAAGTAGTTCAACACTTGCATTTGTTATCTCTTTTGTTCCAAATAGTCTAGCAGGAATTACTCTTGTATTATTTCTTACTAAGACATCATCCTCACTTAGAAAATCAACTAAATCATAAAAGTTTTGATGTTGGATTTTTTTAGATAATTTATGTGCTACTAAAAGTCTACTTGCATCTCTTTTTTCTAAGGGATGCTGAGCAATTAATTCCTTTGGTAGATTAAAATCAAAATCACTTGTCTTCATTTTTTTTAAAACCCCCTATGATCAAAGCCATATCTTTTTAGGATATCTTCTTTAAATTCTTTAAACTTATCTATTTTAATTGCTTCACGAGCATTTTCTGTAAGTCTTAAAAGAAATCTTAAATTATGAATTGATAATAATCGATCTCCTAAACCCTCATTACATCTAAATAAGTGATTTAAGTAGGCTTTAGTATAGTTTTTACAACAGATACAATCACACTCTGGATCAAGTGGAGTGAAATCATTTTTATAGATTGCTTTTTTGATATTGATGCGTCCTTTGCTTGTCATAAGAGTTCCGTGTCTTGCAATTCTTGTTGGAAGAACACAGTCCATCATATCTACTCCTTTTTCAATTGCTTCTAAGATATCATTTACCGCTCCTACTCCCATTAGGTAGCGTGGTTTATCCTCTGGTAAATGCTCAATAGAATACTCAATCATTTTGCCCATGGTTTCTTTATCTTCTCCAACGGATGTTCCTCCAATAGAGTAACCATCAAAATCCATTTCAACAAGTTTTTTAGCACAATGCTCTCTTAAATCACTATGATCTCCTCCTTGCACTATTCCAAAGATTGCTTGATCATCTCTTCTTAAGTGAGCATCTAAGCCTCTTTTTGCCCATCTAATAGTTCTTTCAACACTTTTCTCAATGTACTCTCTAGTTGCAGGATATGGTATACACTCATCAAATGACATAATAATATCAGCACCAATTTTATTTTGAATTTGGATAGATTTTTCTGGACTTAAAAATAGCTTTGATCCATCTAAATGACTTCTAAATGTTACTCCTTCTTCTTCAATTTTTCTTGAATCTGATAAAGAGAATACTTGAAAACCACCACTATCAGTAAGCATTGGTCCTTGATAATTCATAAATTTTTGAACACCGCCAGCTTCTTCGACAATATCTTGTCCTGGTCTTAACCATAAATGGTAAGTGTTCGCAAGAATTACTTGAGCTCCAATTTCATATAATTCTTCAACAGATACAAATTTTACCGTTGCCAGTGTTCCAACTGGCATAAACATTGGCGTTTCAACTGTACCGTGTTTTGTTTTCATTAAAGCAACTCTAGCCTTTGACTGAGTTGACTTATGTGTTATTTTAAATTCTAAATTTTTCATTTTATCACCTTCTTTATTATATACGATTTTTTTTGAAGATGTAAGATAAAAAGGGTATAATATTATTAAGTGAGGATGAGATAATGAAATCAAAAGTTTTATCAGTAAAAAATATTCCAATAAATGATACTTGTATAAAGATGGTTGATCTTAAGCCAAGAGGGCAGTTTATCTTTGTATTATTTCTAGCTATTTTTGTTTCTTATATTTATCCTTCATTACTAATGCTTTGCATTGTAATGTTTACTATGTCACTATTTTGTTTATTATTCTTTCCAAATAGAAAAATTATTTCTTTTTATCAAGATTACATTGTATTATACAACCAAAAAAATAGAAATTTTTGTTCGCTAGTATATTGGGATGAAATATTGTATTGGTCATATAAAAAAAATAGTGAGAAAGATGAGTTAATTATTGAGCTTGTAAATAATCAAGTAGAGGTAGTAGAGTGTTATTCAAGAAGATCAGTTGTTCCATGGCTTGCAGTATATGCAGCTGAGAAGGAGAGGAAAAAACAGTGAAAGAAGTTAGTGAAAAAGAATATGAATTAATGTCTATGATATTTCAAATGTTTGCCGATCGTACAAGGCTTAAGATTTTACATTGCTTATTTGAGAAGGAGTGTCATGTAAATGAGATTGTTGAAAGAGTTGGTTTAAGTCAATCGGCAATATCTCATCAACTCTCATCACTTAAAAAAACTAGGATTGTAAGAACAAATAAGGTTGGAAGAAAGGTGTATTATTGTTTGGATGATGAACATATTGAAAGTATTTTTAAAATGACATTGGATCATATTCATGAATAAAGAAAAAAATTTCATTTTATCTTGAAAAAGTTTACATTTTTACAATTTTCTATTATAATATAAAGAGATTGTATGGAGGTAAATTTATATATGGAAGAAATAAGGAATAATGCCTTCTTTTGGCAAAAGATAGATACTTTAATTTTTTCAAATGACTTATATATCCATCGACCAAAGGGAGATCATCATCCAGAGTATAAGAATTTGGTTTATCCTGTTGATTATGGGTATTTAAAAGAAACTCAAACATCGCAAGAGAGTTTATTTATGTTTAAGGGTACATCTTTAGGTCTTGGTTGTAATGGAGTAATTGTAGCTGCAGATATCTTAAAGAAAGAGGTTAGTGTAAAATTTCTGGTAGACTGTAGTGAAGAGGAAGAGACAAGCATCTTAGAATTTTTAAATCAAACAGAATATCAAAAAGCGGTGCTAATCCATCGAACTAATGTAGTTCCATCTTGGGGAATGTCTACTTAAAGGATAACTTAATGTTATTCTTTTTTTATTATTATGTTATAATAACTTAGAAAGAAAGAGGATTTATATCATGAGAAAATTTTTAAAATTAATACTAAGTTTATTTATAGTATCAACACTTTTTGCTTGTAGCAAAAAGGAAGAGAAAGTAGTTATTGATTTAGATGCTACAATGGAAAGTGTAATTGCACAGGGAGAAACATTAGGAATTCCAGCAACAGCACCACTTACAAAAGAAGAGTTTTGCACCTTATTTGGAGTGAATCAGGATGATGTAGTTGCCGCTAATGTTACACGTGCAATGATGTCAGCTCATCTAAATGATATTATTATGGTTGAGGTTAGTGATGGTAAAATAAGTGATGTTAAAGATGCAATCAATAACTTTTACGATAATGCTGTACTTTATCCATTTATGATGGAGTTTGTTGAGAATAAACAAGTATTTGAGTCTGGTAATTATCTAATTGTGGTAGTTGCTGAAAAGTCAGTTGAAATAATGGATTTTATTAAAGAAGAAATTAAGTAATGGTTTTTAGTAGTCTATCATTTCTATTTGGATATCTTCCAATTACATTATTGATAATGAAATGTACACCAAGAAATTATCGTAATATTTTACTGTTTATTGTCAGTTTAGTATTTTATGGATATTCTGAGCCGGTATATATTATCTTAATGTTGGTATCCACAATAGTTGATTATGTAAATGGCTATATGGTTTATAAATACAGAGATCAAAGCAAAAAGGCTTTTAAGTTTGTTTTGATTTCTGTAATTTTTAATATAGGGTTACTTTCATTTTTTAAATATTATGACTTTATTGTTTTAAACCTATCAAATATTGGGCTTTCATTTTTAAAGCCTCTTAATTTGGCTTTACCACTTGGGATTTCATTCTATACATTTCAAACGATGTCATATCCAATTGATGTTTATAGAAATGAGGCAAGTGTTCAAAAAAATATTTTTTCTTTTGGAGCATACGTTAGTATGTTTCCACAATTGATTGCGGGTCCTATTGTTAGATATAAAGATATTGCTGATCAATTAGATAATCGTAAAGAAACAATGTCACAATTTTTTGATGGCATTAATAAGTTTCTAATTGGACTTTGTAAAAAAGTTCTTTTAGCAAACTCAATAGGAGCAGTGTGGGATAGTATTTTAAAGCTATCAAATAATCAAATGTCAGTCAGTGTTGCATGGCTTGGTATTATAGCATTTGGCTTTCAAATATACTTTGACTTTAGTGGTTATAGTGATATGGCAATCGGGCTTGGTAAAATGCTAGGCTTTGATTTACCAGAAAATTTTAATTACCCATACATCTCTAGATCAATAAGTGAATTTTGGAGAAGATGGCATATCACTTTAGGTCAGTGGTTTAAAAACTATGTCTATATTCCACTAGGAGGAAGCAGGAGCGGCTTCATTGGTTTTAATCTTTTTGCTGTGTGGTTTTTAACGGGTTTATGGCATGGTGCTAGTTGGAATTTTATTCTCTGGGGTTTATATTTTTGGGTCTTTATCTTCATAGAGAAAAAAGGATTACTAAAAGTATTAGAAAATAGTCCAAAATTTATTGGACATATATATACATTACTAATTGTATTTATTTCATGGACACTATTCTATTTTGAATCTTTAAATGCTGGTCTTAATTACCTAGGTATTATGTTTAATTTAAAAAATCTTCCAATATTTAATGAATATACTATATTTTACTTAAGAAATAATATTGTATTATGGGTATTACTTGCTTTAGCAAGTATCCCACAATCAAAGATCTTTATTAAAAAATATTTTTTAGATAAATATAATTATCTATATCCAATATTAATTTTACTGGCATTATTTGTTTGTACAGCTTATCTTGTAGATAGTAGTTATAATCCGTTTTTATATTTTAGGTTTTAATGAGGGGAAATAGTATGAAAAAAATTGAAAAATTTAGTGTTTTATTATTTTGTTTATTTATATCATTTTTTATGGTGTTTCTTTTTATCAAAGATGAAAAAGAATTTTCTGATAATGAAAATAGATTTTTAGCTTTAAAACCTGAATTTAGTACTGAGGCATTATTTCAAGGAGAATATACTACTGAATTAGATGAGTTTATTACAGATCAATTTCCACTTAGAGATTTTTGGGTTAAATTAAAGTCTACACTAGAATATGTAAGCTTTAAGTTAGAGAATAATGGAGTTTATTATGGTAAGGATAATTTTTTAATACCGCAGTTTATTAATTTTGATGAGAATATAATGAAAAGTAATATTAAAAAAATGAAAGACTTACAAGAATTCTATCAAGATATTGATTTCTCTTATATGATAATACCAACAAAAAGTGAAATTGCAGATGATAAGTTAAAGTTTGGCTCTGTTGGTATTAATCAAAGTAAATTAATTGAAAATTTAGTAAAAGATATTGATGGTGTAGTAAATCTAGATGATTTAAATAGGGCAGATTATTATTATAAAACAGATCATCATTGGAATAAGGATGGATCATATATTGCCTATAGTGCATTAATGAATAAACTAAATGAGAAGGTAGTTGAGTTTAACTATGATTTAAAGAAAGATGATTTTAAGGGTACAAGTTATTCTAGTGCTCAAGCATACTGGTATCAAAGTGATGAAATATATCAAATACTTCCAAAAAATAAAATAGATTCACTAGTGTTATATGATAAAGAAATTGTTAAGGATAGTATTTATGAAGATAGTTGGTTAGATAAAAAGGATAAGTATGCCTATTATCTTGATGGTAATCATGCCTTTGTGGAAATAGAGAGTGAGAATGTAATTAATGATAGGGGAACATTATTAATAATCAAAGATTCTTTTGCACATCAATTAGTTCCATATTTAACATCGCATTATAGTAAAATAATTATGGTAGATTTAAGATATTACAATCAACCAGTATCAGAAGTTATTAGTAACAGTGAAATAGATAGAGTATTATATGTATATTCACTTGATACATTAAACGAAGAGAAAAACTTTGTGTTTTTAAAATAAGGAGAGCATATGAAAAATATTAAAATTATTAAAACTGGTATTAATGGTGAAGGAATAGGTTATGATAATAAAACTCCTGTTTTTATTGAAGGAGCACTGGTTGATGAGATTGTTGATGTAGATCAAATTACTAAGTACCAAAGATATAAGAAGGGTGTTGTATGTAACATCAGGAAATCAAGTATTGATCGTAAAGAGCCAGAGTGTAAAATTCAGAAGAGATGTGGTGGTTGTAGCTTAATGATTAGTAAATATGATAATCAATTAGATATTAAAAAAAGCTTAGTTAAAGAGGCTTTAATTAAATATGCCAGAGTTAATCCAAGGCTTGTAGAAGATGTTGTTGCTAGTGATGAAGTACTGGAATATCGAAACCAGTGTAAACTTCCTGTTAAGTGGTTAAAGGGAACACTTTATAGTGGGATGTATAAGCCTCAAACAAATCATTTAGTTTATATGGATAAGTGTTTAATTCATGATAAAGAATTAGATAGAGTAAGAAAAGATATAATGGATATCTTAAATAAGTTTGAAATAAGAGATTATAATGAAAAGATTGAAAGAGGTCTTAGAAACTTTGTTTTAAGAGGTTTTGAAGATGAATTTCAATGCACTTTAGTTACTGGTAAAATGAGATTTGATCAAAAAATGATTGATGAAATTTTAAATGTAAAAGGTCTAGTATCATTGTTTCAGAATATTAACTTTAACTCAAAGAGTTATGAAGTATTCTCAAATGAATTTATTCATTTAGGTGGTAAAAAGAAGTTAGCCCTAAATTTTAAAGATAAAAGAATTAATCTATCACCTGCTTCATTTTTTCAGCTTAATAAAAATCAAGCAGAGAAGTTATATGATAAAGTAATTGATTTATTAAAGCCAAGTAATTTTATTGTAGAAGCTTATAGTGGAGTAGGTATAATTTCACTTTTATCATCTTTTAAAGCAAAGAAAGTATTAGGAATTGAGAGTAATTCAGCAGCAGTAAAAAATGCAAAAGAGAATGCTAAAATTAATCACATAGATAATGTTGATTTTATTTGTGGTGATGCAGCTACGGTATTAAATGATCGCATTAAAGAAAAGATTGATACCTTAATTGTAGATCCACCAAGATCAGGACTAGATGATAATATTATAGATACACTACTAAGAATAAAACCAAGAAGTATCATTTATATATCATGTAATCCAGCAACCTTAGGAAAGAATATCAATGAATTAAGTTATGAATACAATGTTGATAGTGTAACTCCATTTGATATGTTTCCACAAACTCCACATGTTGAGAGTGTGGTATTGATGTCAAGGGTTGGGAAGTAAGAGTGTGAGAATAGTTTTAAATAAAGGGATTTCTTGATTTTGAGTTATTGAAAAAGAAACTAGTTTTTATTCATAACCAAATGTAACCACTGCAAAAATGCTGTACGGTTGAGTTGCAGGGATAAAAAAGGTAGGTTGTGGAGATAGGGTTGATTCAATACTGAAGAGGTAATTTAATCAAGGTTGTGTACTATATAATTTGATATATCCTTTAAAATGATTAATATATTGTACTATCAAAAAGAAAGGTGGTATCGTATATGATGTAGATGTAATAGTTCAATTGATATTTAAGAAAAAATAAGTATGTTATGACAATAGATTGGAGGACTGTTTTGGAAAGAAATGATGCAATAAAGAGCCAAAGAGAGAAACTAGAAATTACTCGCAAGGAGTTTTCTGATGCTCTTGGCTTTTCTAAAGTAGAAGAAAAGAAACTAAAACTGTGGGAAGAAGGAAAAGAAAAAATCCCAGATGAGATTTATAAAAGAATTATGAAATTTCCAACAGAACCTAAGTATGCGAATCCGGATATCCAAAGGTTTACGCAAATCGATTTATTCGCAGGAATAGGTGGAATTAGACAAGGTTTTCAAAGATGTGGAGGAAAAACAGTCTTTTCTTCAGAGTGGGATAAATTTGCAAAAAAAACATATAAGGTGAATTACGGTGAGGTTCCATCAGGAGATATTACCCAAATTGACCCTTCAGATATTCCAAACCACGATATTCTTTTGGGGGGGTTTCCATGTCAACCTTTTTCACGAGCAGGTTTGAAAAAAGGTTTTGAAGATAATAGAGGCACTTTATTTTTTAATGTTGTTGCTATTTTGAATGAAAAACGACCAAAAGCATTCATGCTTGAAAATGTAAAGCAGCTAAAAGGACATGATAAAGGGAACACATTCAAGGTAATGATGAACACATTAGATGAACTCAATTATTATGTTCCAGATCCTGAAATTCTTAATGCGTATTATTTTGGGACTCCTCAGAATAGAGAGCGTATTATTATTGTGGGTTTTAATAAAGACTGTCTTCCAAAGGATTTTGAACCATTTAAATATCCTAAGGGAAAGATATCTGAAGAAGTGTGTGTAGGAAATATATTAGAAAATAATGTATTGGAGAAATTCACTATTTCCGATAAGCTATATCAAGGTCATTTGGAGAGAAAAAAGGAACATAAAAAAAAGGGTAATGGATTTGGTTTCTGTCTTTTTGATAAGAGTAGCAAATATACAAGAACGATAAGTGCAAGATATTACAAAGATGGAAGTGAAGCATTAATAGATCAAGGAGATAAAAATCCTCGTATGCTTACTCCTAGAGAATGCGCAAGATTGCAAGGATTCCCAGAAGACTTTATAATTCCGGTTTCTAATGCACAAGCATATAGACAATTTGGTAATTCTGTATGTATCAATGTGATAGAAGCCGTTGCAAAAGAAATGATTAACTATCTCGAAAAGTATAATATTATATAAAAATATAGGACTGAAGAAGTGTATTTCTAGCCCATAAACTTTTTTTAATGAAAATAGAAGAGGTAATTATTTGGAATCAAAAAGGGCTTGTTATAATTTGTTTTCTTCAGTCACGAGATAACTGCTAAATTTGTCGTTTAAAATCCAACAGATATCTTTTTTTCGATATACTTTTTTTGGGATATTGTTTTCGAAGAACAAACGAAAGACATGCTATCTTGAATGTTTCTGTCTATAGAAAATACTTCCTCAAAAGTTAATTTGTTTTGTACAAGAACTATTTTACTATTTATTTTTGATAATCCTACACAAGATCATTGAAATTTGCAATCTCAACAAGCAATAGGGTTTTAGTAAGTGCTAATGTGCCCAGTCGCTGGAAAAGAAACCTCTTCTCCAAAACTCATAAAGTTAAATAACATTGCATTAAGCGTTGTTGTGACAACTGTTTACTACCGTAGATAAATCTAATTTATAATTTATTTCAATACGTCATTACGTCAGAAATTTTATTATGAAGAAAGAGCTGGGATATAAATATCTTTCCATGTGTCATAGTTACATAGAAACGTGAAGGTTGCATAGCAAAAGCAACCATGTAAATTATTGTTCACAGAAACAGGGTAAGTGATTATACATTTTTCGCCACATTTTAAGTGGATATACATTATAGGAAACTGAAGTAAATCAGGATAATATAATTTAACTTTGTAAAACCACTGTACTAGTACATGTATTATTGTAATTTCATTCATACAATGTAATCGGTACAATGTGAGGGCTTTATTTAATTTTATTCGTATCTTTCAGTAATTAAGCTATCCCAATATATATTATTGGCACGCCATTGTGAATAAGGACGTTTATTACCTTGATACATTCCACTATCAAAGAAAACAATACCTTGAGCAACAAGGTTTAACCATTGGTCGAAATTGAATGGTTCACCAAAACAAACTTCCTTATATCTACCATGCGAATTTGTTTTACATGTAAACCATCCTTTATCTCCAAATTTATTTTCAAGTTTTGAGCAAAGACACTTATCGGTTTTTATGCCGTTTCGGTCTGAAACTCCGTACCAACGAGCAATTTCTAGATTATCTTTTTGTAAAGCTACAGGGACAATTGTGGCTTTATTTATCCTTTTGTCTAAGCTAAAAGAGTAATATGCTACAATGTCCTTGTTAGATTCTATGGCTAAAATTTGACCAAAATCATTATAAGAACCAATCTTAGGGCACGGTTTTCCAGACCAAGAGCAGCGATTGTGTTTTTTTGGATTTGGACTTCCAAATACACCGCAAAAAGAGTCTTGTTTTTCGGAAGTTGTAGTTCCTTTGAATAATCCTTCATATTGACCTGTTTTAAATATATATTCATTTGCAGACCAATCGCCAAAAGTTGTCTTACTTGTGGTTTCGTTTTTGAGTTCATAACCGAAGAAGTCAGCATGGTTATCAGCATCGGGTGTTTTACCAAACTGTTCTTCTAACCAATTTCCTTTGCGACCATCATGCCTAACATTTCTGCCAGATACATCAGGTTTTTTTCCTTTCACATTCTCTCTGAAAAGTTTAATTAATAAAGTCTTGTTTTCTTCCATTTTTAATTCCTCCTTAAATAAGTTCTTAAATATATTTTCAAGTACTGGTACAACAATGCTGTTGCCTGACTGTTTATATAAACTTGTATTGCTAACAAGTGTACTTGCTTTAGTGAAATCTTCGTCTGAAACTCCCATAAAGCGCCATGTTTCCTTTGGTGTTAATCTTCTGGCTGGGTATAGACCTCGGTCATCTATTGGTCCAGAAACTACTTGACGTCTTTTTTTTGCCAAAAAGTCCTTTAAAAAAGTGCCCTTCCAATAGTTTGAGTCCAAACAATATATGTAGTCTTTCTGAATTGGCTCTGTTGTGCATTGATCCTGACTCAGAAAGAAATTAGGGGCGACCTCTTTTTCTAGTAAGTCATTCATTTTAGTATGCAAGGGTAAAATATCTGGAAAAGCAAATACTTTCTCAGAGTTTAGGATACTTATGCAAAAAACACGTTCCCTATTTTGAGGGATTCCGTAGTCGCGTGCATTGAGGACATCCCAGTAGTTTGTATATCCTAGTGATTTCAGATAATCTAAGAACTTTTCAAAGTTCTTTTTATGATTTGAACCAACCAAATTTTTTACGTTTTCCATCATCATATATTTAGGACGCTTTGCCTCAATAATCTTGCAGCACTCCCATAACAAAGAGGATCTTGTCCCTGAATCTATGTCAAGACCATTTTGATAGCCTGCAACAGATATATCTTGGCAAGGGAAGGAGTATGTAAAAAAATCAAAATCAGGCAAGGTGTCGGGATTAATTATCCTAATATCGCCATAGTTTTTATTTAGAATGTTTGCAAGATACATATCTTTTAGCTTTTGACCTTTTAAATAATCTACCCTATTTTTAAAAGTCTTATAATCTAGAGGAGCGTTTATACTGCGTAGATATGAACGCATTGCTTCATCTGAAACGTTAATTTCTTTAGTTCGTTCTTCTAAAAGATTTTCGTGTATAGCAGAATATGATAATAAAACATCGCCTTCGATTTCAGAGATTCCTATAACCTCGTGCGGAATATTACGTCTTTTTAATGCAATTCGTTGACTTCCATAACCTGCAAATGCTTCAAAAACTTTTATCATTCTTAATACCTCTTACATATGTGTTCTGGGAAAATATTTGCGCTATCATTTTGAATGCGATCACCTATAAACACCGTGTTAGCATCAATATAATCTTTTAATATTTTGTTGTTTTCAATTAGCAAATATGATTGCGGTGCTACAAAATTAGGTACATTTTTTCTGAGGTCATTCAAAGTTATAGGTGAGATTTCTTGAATTCCAGCAATTTCTGCGCCATAACAGTATGAAGTGTCGAACTCTGCGATTCTGTTAGTAACTTCAATGTTTTCTTTATATTCTTCTTTCCAATCTGATATTGAGTGTATATTGCCGAAGTAAATAATTCCGCAAATTGCTTTTATTGGTTTACTAATATACATATATGCAACTGTACAATTAGACGGGAAGCGCCTTCTGTATTCTATTATTTTTTTTTGGCTTTTTATCTTTTGGAAGATACTTGGCCAAAAACTCATGAGTGGTACCAAATTATATCAGCCTCCTATTATTTCTACATGACATCTGTCCAATCAAAGGGCGATTCAGTGACTCCTATGCCACAGAAGTTTTCTATCGTTATATTTAAATGTCATTGTGGTTCTATTTTCTTGAGTTGTTCTAAAGCAACCAATACACATCGCCTTCATCCAATGGTAGAGTTTTCCAAAGAACTTGTTTGTCTTGTATTAGAAATCCAAATATCTAGTACCGTCTTTTTCAAGCCAGTCCTTGATGCAACAATAAAACTCATTATGATATGTTAAGTCCTGTTTCTTCCTCAGTTTCAGGGATGGTGGAGTCTACAATAGATTCTGTATTCTACGCCTGATCACCGTGAAGGAAAAGCCCACAGGTTTTTTCTTCAACAAGCACTTTTCATTTATCGTCGTTGACCATACACATATTAATGAGTGTAAAGGTTGTTGTTCGGTTCGATTGATTTAAACCACCTTTAATCTTTGATGGTTTCCATAATATCTTTTAACTTACAATACATTTCTTCGCATATTTTGAGAATAACATCGGTAGTGATATCTGCTCCTTTGCTGAGTTTAGCAATTGAAGCGGTACTAATCTCTTCAGTCTTCTTAAGGTCATTTTTATAAATTTCATTGTCAATTAACATTTTTTATAGCTTTTTATAACTGAATAACATTTGTAAACTCTTAAATAAATGTATTTAATTTCATTATGCACATGACCAAACGGATCACCGATATTTAGTGAAAGTATAAATGTTTTTGTTCGCTAATTATTATTGTGAGTTTTGAGTGTATGAACTCTATTAATCCAAGAAAATGAATAGTTGTTATAAAAATCAATGTATAGCTAAATTAAAAGAATATAAGGCTATTTCATAAATTTACATTCTATTATATTAATCCGTATAATATTCTCATTTACTTTTACTCATGTATTTAAACTTAGAAAAGTGATATTAGACAAAGTAAAAAAATATACTATAGTCTATTACTATTATTAAGTTTATCTAATTTATTTTTTGTTTGTTTTACGAATATTTAATTGTTTGTATCCTATAATATTTATTGATTCAATAATGAATCAACTATTTGTTATGTATCATCCTTAAATAATATCAGTTTGTAACAAATCTTATATGCTTCTGCATAGTTTTTTTCTTTTATAGCATTTACTAACTGGATGTGATGTGATAGTTCTTTTCTTGATGATGGGGAGGTAACTATTTTTAAATTTTCTTCACTAGTATTAAAAAATGATAGTGAGAAAGCATCAAACATTGTGAGCAGTATTTTATTGTTAGACATCTTACAAAGATGTCTATGGAATAAATAATCGGCATTAATATAGTCATTAAGGTTACCATCATTATATTTTTTTTCACTTGCTAAACATAATTTTTCAAGTTCATTAATGTCTTTCTCATTGTAATTATCAATAGCAAATTTTGCACAGCTTGATTCTATTGCAAAGCGATACTCAGCACTTTCTTTAATGTTACCTTGGTGAAATATTAATGGTGAAATTCTAGAGAAATACTCATGGATTGAAACTTCCTTTACGAAGGTGCCTTCACCTTGTTTTGATTCTAAAAGGCCAAGTCCTATAAGTTCTTGAATTGCTGATCTTACTGATACTCTACTTACATTTAAAGTATCACATAGTACATTCTCTGATGGTATTTTCATTCCAATGGGCCATTGTCTTGAAAATATCTTCTCTTCTATTGCTTTTGATACTTGTTTTGCAATATTGATTTTAACTATTTTTCCTAATGACTTATCGACCATAATTTATCTCCTTTTAAATTTTTATTGACATCAAAAAAATATATGATAGTATTAAGACACAACTTGTAATACAACCTACAAGCAGACGTCTTAGCTGCTAAATATATTATATCATAAATAGTAGGAATAATTTTAAAAAAGGGGGATAGCTATAGAATATTAAATTTTTTGTTGTTTCAAAATTATAGGAGGTAAAATAATTGAAATTTAATTTTGAAGAAGTGGTTGATAGAAATGATACTGGTTGTCTAAAGTATGATGGTAGAGGAATTTTTTCAAAGGGTAAAGATCAAATTCCACTTTGGATTGCTGATATGGATTTACTATCACCACCATGTGTTAATGAAGCTTTTAAAAAAAGAATGGAACATAGTTTATATGGTTATAACTATGCATCTGATTCTTATTATGAAAGTATTGTGTTATGGATGAAAAATCAACATGATTACATTGTTGAAAAAGAAGAAATTTGTCCTTTTCCAGGAGTTGTTCCTGCCCTTGCTCTTTTGTATCGAGCATATCTAAGTGATGGAGAGTGCATTATGGTCCAAGAGCCAGGGTATGGTCCTTTTAGAAGTATTGCAGATCAAGCGAATTATCGAGTAATAAATACTCCGCTAATTAATAACAATGGTTATTACACAATGGACTATGTAAAGATTGAAGAGAATATTAAAAAAGAAAATGTTAAAATATTTACTCTTTGTAATCCACATAACCCTGTTGGAAGAGTCTGGACAAAAGATGAATTATCAAAACTAGCAAGTATTTGCATTAAGTATAATGTCATCATTATTTCTGATGAAATCCATGCTGATTTGGTTTTTAAACCAAATAAGCATATACCATTGCCTCTAATTTCAAATGATATTGCAGAGGCGTGTGTTGTATGTACTGCACCAACTAAAGCTTTCAATTTAGCTGGTATGAAGGTATCTAATATTATAATAAAAAACAAAGAATTAAGAGAAAAGTTTAAAGAAGAGTGTGAACGCTATGATCTTGTTTCTTTGCACACCTTTAGTTATGTTGCTTGTGAGAGCGTATATCGAGAAGGTAAAGAGTGGTTAGAACAACTTCTAGATCATATATCTAGTAATTATGATTTGTTAGAAGAGTTTCTAAGGGCTTATCCTAATGTTAGATTTAAAAGAGCTGAAGCAACTTATTTAGCTTGGTTTGATGTTAGTGATTTAGGATATTCACTTGAAGAGTTAAAAAAGCGTTTTGAAGATAATAAACTATGGGTAGAATTTCAAGATGACTTTAATGATCAAAGTGGTCGACTATTCTTTAGAATGAATATTGCTATATCAAAAACGAAATTAAAAGAAGTATTAAAACACTTATCTGGTGTATTTAAAAAGGAGAAAAAATAATGAGTGATAAAAATAAAGATTTAAAAAGAACCATGACTTTATTCCCAGCTATTATGACTGTTGTTACTTGTATTATTGGATCTGGAATCTTTACAGTTCCAGGAGAAGTAATGTCAGTTGCTAATGGTAGTGGACCAAACATGGCTGCATGGATTATAGCTGGTATTGCCTGTTTATTAATGGCGTTTGTTTATGTTGAATTAGCACCATCACTTCCAACATCTGGAGGTGCTTATGGATTTTTAAGAAAAGCTTATGGAGACAAAGCAGCATTTTTCTTTGGTTGGTCAAATATGATATCTCATGTTTCAATCTTAGCGATGATGTCATTAGCATTTACAAACTATTTACAGTTTTTCTTTACAATGAGTAATGTAAATGCCAAGCTTTTAGCTACTGCATTAGTTATTTTTGTTGCCCTTATCAATATGAAGGGATTAAAGCTTGGCTCTGTTATAATGAGCGGCTTCACTGTTGGAAAGCTTGTGGCCTTAGGACTTGTAATCTGTGCTGGTGTATTTGCGATTAAAGGCATTAACTTTCAACCAATTGCATCAGATACACAAGGTTGGTCGACTACTATGAGTGCAGCAGTACCGGCAATCTTTGCATTTGGTGGATACAATCAATTTGCCTATATGAGTGGGGAAGTAAAAGATCCAACAAAAACAATTCCTAAAGCGATACTTTTTGGAATGTTAATTGTTATTGCCTTTAATATTTTACTAAGTGTAATTTGTACTGGTGTACTAGGTGTTAGCACACTGGCAGGATCTGATAGAGCGATTGCTGATGCAGCTGGTGTTATATTTGGTAGAGTTGGTGGATCTATTGTTGGTATCGGAGCTCTTGTTTCAATATTTGGCTCATTAAATGGTAGCATTATGGCAATGCCTAGAATGGTCTTTGCAATGGCAAATGATAAACTACTTCCAAGCTTCTTTGCAAAAGTACATAAAGAAAATGATACTCCATATGTTGCGATTGGCTTGTATGCAGTACTGGCAATTGGACTATTATGGAGTGGTCAATTTGGTACACTTTTAATGATGGGAACATTTTTAGGTAGAATCTTAGAAGTTATGGTTGCTAGTACTCTTTACACATTGCGCAAAAAATTCCCTGATCTTCCAAGACCTTCAAAAATGTGGGGATATCCATTTACTTACATTGGTGTTATTATAATTACTATTGTTTTAGCATTCTTAGTTCCAATTGAACAAATTAAAATGGCAATTATTTTAGCATCAACAAGTATTCCTGCATACTTCATCTTTAAGTTTATTAAGAAAAAAGAAACAGTATAAAAAGTATGTCCTCTTTCAAAGCTTTCTAAAAAAATTAGAAAGCTTTTTATAATATATGCTAAACATATAATTTTTGTATTATAATATAAGTTATGAATATACTTCATATAGTAGTAAGTGTTAAAGGTTGTGTAATTGAAAGTAATTTACTTTATAGTAAAAAAGGGGATATGATGAAAAAATTAATCGAGCAGATACCATCTTTAGTGGCGAGTAAGCATCAAAAAGAGCAGGTAGCAAGAAAATTTGGTATGTTTATACACTTTGGCATAAATACGTTTGGAAATGTACAATGGTCAGATGGTAGTATTGATCCAAGGGTTTATAAGCCTTCTAAAATAAATGCGGAGCAGTGGGTTAAAACGGCATATGATGCTGGTATGGAGTATGTAATTATAACCGCGAAGCATCACGATGGATTTTGTCTTTGGGATACAGATAGTACAACATATAGTGTTAATAATTCTGGCAATAAAACTGATGTGGTTTTTGAAGTTTATAAAAATTGTAAGAAGTATGGCATTAAGCTAGCAATCTATTATTCTTTATGGGATCGAAAAGAAGAAACTTATAAAAATGATTTTGATAATGGGTATATTCCTTATATGTTAAATCATTTGAAAGAGCTTTTAGGTGGACGCTATGGAGAGGTTGTTGAAGTTTGGTTTGATGGTGCTTGGGATAAGCCTAGAAGTAAGTGGAGACTAGATTTAGTTTATGATCAAGTTAAAAGACTACAGCCAAAATGCCAGGTTGGAATTAATCTTACAGTGGGAATTGATGATGATACAGCATGTACTCCACCTGATAGATATATGCCTTTGAATACTCAAGAAAATGATCCATTAAGAATGTATCCAAGTGACTTTAGATTATGGGATCCGTATTGTTGTAGAGCGGATGATCCCAAAATATATACCTATGGTGGTAAGAGGTACTATTTACCATTTGAAATGACAATTTGCTCAAGGGAAGGATCTAGTTGGTTTTATTCAAATATCTATGAAGAAGAGAAACTCTTGGATGCCAATGATGTAGCTAATAAGTGTAAGTTATGTTTTAATAGTGATAATCTAGCAGTAATAAATATGGCTCCAAATACAGAAGGTAGCTTTGTACAAGAAGATATCGATAATTTAATGAAGGTTGCAAAAATACTTAAAGTCTATAGAGAAAAATAATTTTTTACAAGAGTCTAAAGTTGATAATTATTAATTTTGGATTCCTTTTATTTTTATCTAATATATTGATAACTAATAAAATTATTGAAACGTTTCAATTTTTTATTGACAAATGATAATTGATGTTATATGTTAATAGTGTAATCGCTATCATTTTAAGAAAGAGGTGGTATTTATCAAGAAGGAATCAGTTACAATTCAGGATGTTGCAAGTGAAGCAGGGGTTGCTGTTGGAACAGTATCTCGATATCTTAATGGGTTTAAAGTAAAGAAGGATAATCGTAATCTTATTGAGTCGGCAATTTCAAAGCTAAATTACAAAACAAATATTATTGCTAGAAGTTTAAAGACAAAGAAATCTTATACAATTGGTTTATTATTTCCTAGTGTTATTGATCCATTTGCTACAGAGATTATGGATGCTGTTGAAGAGGTGCTATATAAAAAAAATTACTCAGTAATGATTGTTGGATCTAGAAATAGTATTGATATTGAGAAAGAGCGAATTGAATTTTTTAATAATAAAAGAATTGATGGGTTGATAATAATGCCAATCTCAGATGAGAGTTATAAAAATATTGAACTGCTTGATTCTAATATTCCCGTAGTTATTATTGATAAGAAGTTAGAAAATGATGATATGACCTATATAACTTGTAATAACAGGCAAGGTTCTTATCTTGGGGTGTCTAATCTAATAGAGAATGGTCATAAAAGAATTGCTATTGTGGCAGGACCTACTGATGTATATACATCAAAGCAGCGCAAGCAGGGATATATTGATGCTTTGGTAAAGCATAATATCTCAGTAGATGATAATTTGATTCGTCATGGGCTTTATCAAAAAGGTGGTGGAGTAGATGACATTGAATATTTTATGAAAATGAGTAATCCACCTACTGCGATATTTACAACAAATTTTGAAATTACTAAGTCGGCTATAAAATATTTTATGAAAAATAAAATTAGTATTGGTAATGATATATCGCTTTTAGGTTATGACAATATTGATGTTTTTCAGATGCTAACACCTAAAATTGAAACTATTGCTCAACCAATGTTTCAAATTGGTAGTAAGGCTGCAGAGTTAATATTAGAAAAAATAGGTAGTGATAGTTTAGTTCAATCAGTTGAACTAGATACTTGTATTGTAAAGGGGGAATCGATTAAAAATAATAAGGGGTAAGAATAAAATTTTTTAAAAAAATAGAAAGAAGGAAGAAAATGAAGAAATTTAAAAAGTTAGTGGCAGTACTTGTTGTATTACTCGTTTTAGTAGGTTGCACATCAAAAAATAAGAGTGCAGATGATAATAAAGTTAAAGTAGGGGCATCGCTTCTTACAGCATCACATCCATTTCAAGTAGCGATAAAAGATTCTCTTGAGAATGCTGCAAAAGAGTTAGATGTTGATCTTACGGTGGCAATTGCTGATCAAGATTTAAATCGACAAATATCTGATATTGAAGATATGATTACCAAAGAGGTTGATGTCATAATTTTAACACCGGTTGATTCTGAGGGAGTAAAAGGAGCGATTGAAAAAGCAAAAAATGCCAATATTAAGGTTGTAACAGTTGATGTTAAGGCAAATGGGGTTGAAGTTGATTCTCATATTGCTACTGATAATTACTCTGGAGGAATGATTGCTGCTGAAGCGATGTATCAACTTGTAGGATCAGGAGATATTGGTCTAATCACATATCCAGAGGTTCAATCAGTTCGTGATCGTATTGATGGTTTTAAAGAAGTTGCAAACACATATGAAGAGTTAAATATTGTTACTGAATTGCCAGGCAGAACTCGAGAAGAGGCTCTTAGTGCATCTCAAGATATGTTAACTAGTAATCCAGATTTAGTGGGTATCTTTGGTTTTGGTGATGATATGGCAATTGCAGCTACTAATGCAATAATTGATAATGGATCATCTGCGGTTGTTGTAGGCTTTGATGGTTTACAAGAGGCTCAAGACAAAGTTAGTGAAGATAATGGATTTAAGGCTGTTGTTGTACAATATCCTGATAAAATGGGTTCTGAAGCGATGAATGCTGCTTTTGCACTTGCAAATGGTGAGAGTGTTGAGAAAGAAATTCCAATAACTCCAGGTCTATTTGTATATGATAAAGGATTTGTAGATGTTAGTGTTGAGAATGGAAAAGTAAATTTGAATTTAGGTAATTAAAATTATTAGGGTGGTTAGCCACCCTTTATAAAATATTAAGGAGGATACATTGTGGGTGTTGTTTTAGAGTTAAAAAATATTACTAAAGAGTTTCCAGGAGTAAAAGCATTAGATAATGTTTCATTTAAACTTCTTAAGGGTGAAGTCTTATCTATTGCTGGTGAGAATGGTGCTGGAAAATCTACCATAATGAATATTATTTCAGGATCTTTGAAGCCTAGTAGTGGAAAAATATTTATAAATAGTAAAGAGACTGAAATTAAAGATTTATCTCATTCACAAAGTTTAGGTATTAGTATTATTCATCAAGAGCTTAGCATTATTCCAAATATGAGTGTTGCTGAAAATATTTATGCACTACATGAACCACAAAAATATGGTTTAGTTGATGATCGTAAAATGATAAAGAATGCTTCTGATTTACTAAGAAAATTAAAAATGGACATTGATCCTACAATATTATGTAGTCAATTGCCAGTTTCAAAGCAACAAATGGTAGAGATTGCTAAGGCCCTATCTTTTGATCCTGATATTATCATAATGGATGAGCCAACTAGTGCACTTAGTAGTGATGAAACATTAAACTTACTCAGGATAATTAAAGATTTAAAAGATAATGGTAAATCTATTATTTATATTTCACACAAGTTAAATGAACTCTTTGAAATATCTGATCGGATTGCAGTCTTAAGGGATGGCTTGTTGGTTGATAGTAAAGATGCTAAGGAAATAGATGAAGATCATTTAGTTAGCTTAATGGTAGGAAGAGAAATGAAAAATATCTATCCTGTAAAAGATTTCCTTTATGTTAGTGAAGATAATTGTATTGAAGTTAAAAATTACACGTTAGACAATAAGTTTTATGATATAAATTTTACAATAAAGTCTGGAGAAGTACTAGGTTTATATGGTCTTATGGGATCAGGTAGAACCGAAATTGCTCAGGGTATATTTGGAATACTGAAAAAACAAAGTGGTGAAATACTATTAGATGGAAAGAAGATAGAAATTAATTCGCCTTATGATGCTATACAAAATAAGATAGCATTTGTTACAGAGGACCGTAAAACTGAAGGGTTGATATTAAATGCTGATATAAAGGAGAATGTTGTCTCAAATAGTATAGATAAAATATTAAATAAGTTTGGATTAATTAATAATATTAAAGAGTGTGAAATGGCTACAAGTTATGTAGAAAAACTTCGAATTAAGACACCTTCTATTGATCAGTTGTTATGTAATTTAAGTGGTGGAAACCAACAAAAAGTTGTACTAAGTAAATGGTTTGAAATCGCTCCTAAAGTTTTGATTTTAGATGAGCCAACAAGAGGGATAGATGTTGGTGCTAAGTATGAAATATATGAGTTTATAGTTGAGTTAGCTAGAATGGGTATGTCAATCTTACTTATTTCCTCTGATTTACCAGAAGTATTAAATATGTCAGATCGTTTATTAGTTATAAGAGATAATCGGATAATTAGTGAAATGGATTCTAAGAAAGTTAGTCAAAAAGATGTAATGTTGGCAATTACAAAGGAGGGAATTTGTTAGATGATTAAATTAGAAAAGTTTAAAAACAATAAAGTTTTTAAAACTTATGGTGGAACAACATTAGCATTAATGTTATTAATATTTTTGTTTTCACTATTAAGTCCTTATTTTTTAAAGATGAATAATATTATGAATATATTACTTCAAGTTTCAATAATTGCTATCCTTGCCGTAGGGATGACCTTTGTTTTAATGATCGGTGAAATTGATTTATCAGTAGCGTCAACTTTAGCACTTAGTGGAGTCTTGGTAGGGGTGCTAGTTGAAAAGGGGATAACGTCAATTATTGCTATAGCATTGGTTATATTTTTACTAGCTATTACAATAGGATTATTTAATGGTGGTTTAAGTGCAAAGTTTAAGATTCCAACATTTATTGTAACAGTTGCATCAATGCAGATAATAAGAGGTATTGGTTATGCTACAACAGATTCAAAGCCAATTGCAATTTCAGATAATTTTCTAATAGCTATTGGAAATTTTAAAGTATTTAATGTTATACCACTTCCAATAATAATTATGTTAGTAATTGCTGTAATTGCTCATGTAATATTATCAAAAACAAAGTTTGGAAGACAATTAAAAATGATTGGTGGTAATAAAAAAGCATCAATTTATTCAGGTATAAAAGTTAATAAGATGCAAGTTTATGTCTTTATGATTTCAGCAATGACTGCTGCAATAAGCGGCATTCTTATGGCATCAAGACTATATTCAGCCCAACCAAATGTTGCTCAATCGTATGAATTAGATGCGATTGCATCAGCAGTACTAGGTGGCACTAGTTTAAATGGTGGACAAGGAACAATTCTTGGAACGATCATTGGAGCAATTATTATGGGTGTTGTTAATAATGGAATGAATCTTATTGGTTTAGAATACTTCTATCAACAAATCGTAAAGGGTGTTATTATAGTAATAGCAGTTTTAATTGATGTAAGAAGTAAAAGAAGGGTAATATAATATGGATATAATTACAATTGGTGAATTAATAGTTGAGATGGTAGCAGATAAAATAGATCAAGGATTTGATAAGAAAGGGATGTTTCATGGGCCTTTTCCAAGTGGGGCTCCTGCAATCTTTATTGATCAAGCTGCAAAGTGTGGTAGTACTTGTGGCATGATTGCAGCAGTTGGAAATGATGGTTTTGGAAAACTTGCGATTAATAAATTAAAAAGTGATGGTGTTGATATAACAAATGTAAAAATTTTAAATGACCAGACTACAGGAGTGGCATTTGTTACTTATTACAATGATGGTCAAAGAGATTTTATCTTTCATATTGAAAATTCTGCTTCAGGTCAAATCATCGTAGATCAAAGTTATAAAAATATGTTTAATGATTGTAAATATTTTCATATAATGGGCTCATCAATTTATAATGAAAATATCCAACAATCAATTTTAATGTGTTTAAATTTACTTCCAGAAGAAACTAAAATTACATTTGATCCAAATATTAGAAAAGAAATGCTAAAAGATAAGAAAAGAGTTATATTTCTGAAGAAACTTTTAGAAAAATCACATATTATTTTAGCTGGTAAAGATGAGCTCTCATTCTTATTAGAAAGTGAGTCATTAGAAGAAAATATTGATACATTATTTAATGCTATGCTTGCAGAAATAGTAGTGGTTAAATATGGATCAAGTGGATCAACCTTATACTTAAATAATGGTGATCAATTTAAAATTGATTCATACAATGTAGTTGAAGTGGATCCAACAGGTGCTGGAGATTGTTATGCTGGTACATTCATTAGCTTATTGAATTTGGGTTACAAGTATGAAGTTGCTGCTAAATATGCATCATTAGCAGGGGCTATGGCAGTAAGTAAAAAAGGACCGATGTCAGGGAATATGAGTGTATTAGAATTAGATGAAATTATTAAATGCAATAATTTTGAAAATATCAAACTATAAAATAATAATATTAGATTATAAATCACTATCATTTTTATAAAATGACGCTAAAATTTGTATATAAATTTCTTCTTTACAAATAGATGTGGATAATGTAAAATTAATAGTGCTTATGGCGGCCGTGGTGAAGTGGTTAACACTCTGGATTGTGGCTCCAGTATTCGCGGGTTCGATTCCCGTCGGTCGCCCCATAGTAAATAAAAACCCTGAAAGTAAGGGTTTTTTTATGTTCATCCTATAAACTATTTTAATTAGTGTTTTTTGGATGATTGCTTTAAAAATTATAAAAAAAAGATAAGGCACAGACACCCTCAACCGCATTATACTCTATTTTCATAAAGACTTTTAATGACCAAAGGTAGTAATCCTTATCTATATAAGTACAGTAACACAGTAACTACACCAATTTCAAGAAATTTTACAAATGCTTTAGCATCCCCCAAATCCTATTTCTTTATAAAATTTTTGAAATATAAATTGTTATATATGGATGCTTTTTCACATGACTTAACTGTATTGCATCTTGTAAAAAACTATTTAAATATTTATATTAGGACATTATATTATTACAATAATTAATTAGTACAAATAAATAACTTTTGCTAGGTTGCATTGTATGTTTAGATAGTATATTATTTACTTAATGCGTGTAAAAATATAAGGGGGAAATAAAAGTGAAATACGAGGACTATACAGTTGGTTATGATTTAGGAATTACATCTATTGGGTGGTCATTAATAGATAATAAAAGCAAAAATCTTATTGAATTTGGAGTTAGAAAATTTGATGAAGCTGAAGCAGCATCGAGTGCTAGACTTAATCGAAGTGCAAGAAGAACTCTTCGAAGAAAAAAATGGAGACTTAATCAACTGAAGTCTGCTTTTAAAGATTTTAAGTTGTTGAATGATGATTTTTTTGATGAAAATGGAAATTTTGATACATCATTAAATCGCAAAATCGATGATTCTATTTATCATTTGCGTAAAAGAGCTCTTACAAGTGAAGTTAGTCCAAAGGAGTTGTTTTTAAGTATATATAATATTGCTAAAACAAGAGGGCATTTTCTATTAGAAACTGTAGATTTCACTCAAAATGATACTCTAACTCCTGAATTATTTTATGAAAGATTTTGCGTACTAGCAGAAAGATTTGTTAGTTTTATTGATAGAGAGAATTTTGAAAAACTAGTTTTAAGTTCTATATATAATTCTCACGTAAAAGTAAATGAAATAAAGGACATCTTTAAAAATCATAATTTTGTAGATATAGAAGAAGATAAGTATGCTCAAAACCGTTTACTCTTAATGGTTAAGCTACTTATGGGTAATAACATTAATTTAGAGGAAATTGATGAAGAAATAGCGTTGGATTCTATATCTAAAAAAAATATAATTGATCTGAAAAAGAATATTGATTCATTAAACGATTTTCTTTTAGAAATTGTTGAAATCTATGATATGTTGGAAACGACACGCATCTTAAAAGAATATAGTTATCTATGTGAGAAACATGTTGATGCAATTGATAGTGTTGCAGAAATTCAAAAGAAAATGAAAAGTAATCCTGAAGGCTTTGAGGAAGATAAAAAAGAAATTCAAAAGTATATGAGTGTAAGTGATAAAAAACTTGGAAATAAATTAAAAGTTGTAAAAAACATTCAGAATGTCTATCCAAATGGTCTTTATGTAAAAGAAGTTATGGGGATACTAAAAAATCAGAAAAAATATAATAAAAAGATAACTGATGAATTTATTGATATTTGTTGTATGATAACAAGAGCGAGAATCCCATATTATATTGGTCCATTATCAGATAAAGCAAAAAATAATTGGTTAGCTAAAAATGAAGGTAATTTTAAGTACAGTTATGAATACAGTGCTAAAAGTTTGATAGATGAGTATGAGACAATTAAAAAGTGGAAAGAGGCGATGATTTCAAGATGTACTTATTTGCCTCAGGAATTTGCTATGGCTAAAGAATCTTTTGTTGCGGAGTTATTTGTAATCTTGAATGAATTGAATATTCTTTATGCAGAAGATGAAAATGAACAAAGATATTATCTAACAAAAGATGATAAATACAGAGTTATAAATGAATTGTTTTTAAAGAAATCTAAAGTTAAGTTTGATGATGTAAAGGATTTGTTGAACTTAAAGCACTTTGGAATAAATAAAAGTAGTAAAAGTTCAAGAAAGCAATTTAATAAAAACTTTACTGTTTACCATAAAGTGGTAAATGTTTTAAGTGACCTAAAAATAGATGATATTAAAACTTTTATTTCTGATAATCAATGTATTGATAAAATAGAAAAAATAATTGAAGTTTTATGTTTGTATGATGAAGAACTTGGAAAAATTGAATATTTTAAAAATACAATGGGATTTAGTAATGAAGATGCAGAAAGACTTTCACGTATTAATACAAAAGACTTTATGAGTCTTAGTAAGAAGTTTGTAAGTGAGACACCAATGGATTCTGATGGACATAGTCTTTTAGAAAAATTATTTGAAGATAATACTTGTGAATACACCAATGAACAGATGACTATAATAAATATGGCTCATGATGAAAATGGTGAGAAAATAGACTACAGTAGTAATAAATATGAAGCAATTTTAAATGATAACCCAGAATTGGGTATGCATTTACTAATGGATGAGAATAAACCATTCATTCCAATACCTCGACCAGTAATAAGAGCGTTAAATGAATGTTTTAAGGTACATAGTGAAATTATCAAAATTTATGGCACTCCTAAAAGAGTGGTACTTGAAACGGCAAAAGACATGAAAGATATGGATTTAAGTGGCAAGGAGCCTAAAAAATATTTTGAAAAAATGGAAGAACTACATAAATATCTACTTGATCAATTAAAGGAAAAGAAAATTAAACGCACGATTGAAAAATTTGATCAGCTAAGTGGATATCTTGAAAGAAATAGAAAAAAGATCGAGTTATATATTAGACAGAATGGAAAATGTCTGATTACTAATAATCAAATTGTTCTTAGTAATCTAGATTTATATGAAATGGATCATATACTACCTAGGGGCTTTGGAGACAATTCCATGAACAACTTATTGTTGTTGCATCGTGATGTTAATAAACAAAAATCTAATAGAACTCCTATAGAGTATATAAGATCAACAAATGGAGAGTATAGTGAAAGAGATTATCGCCAAAGCGTAAATGATTTATTTGAAATGAAGCTAATATCAGAAGAGAAGAAAAATAGATTGTTACTGGAAAATCAAGAAGATGCTATGGGTTTTGTTAATAGAAATCTAGTTGACACACGTTATATTGTTAAAGAATTTACATCAATTTTAAAAGCGTATTCAAGCCATCATAAGCACAATACAACGTACGTTTCTTTAAAAGCTGGATTCACTAGCATGTATCGTTATGCACTAAATCTTTATAAAAGTAGAAACTATGGACTACAACATCACGCTCACGATGCATCAGTAATTATTGTTGTTGATAAAGTATTATCAAAAATATATCCTAAATACGATAGTAAGGGTGATAGCAAAGAATATAGAGAATTTTTAACTTCAATTGAAAATAAGTATAATGATAAAAGAGAAAATAAAAATGCAAGAGATTTAAACAAAGACTTTATAATATATGGATATAAAAAAGCTTTTGGTCATGGCTTTAGAGATCATAACAGTTTTATTAATCAAGTTAGAAGTAGTACCCCACTTATTTCATATAAAGTAGATAGAAAGTATAAGGGGGAATTCTTTAATGCAACTATTCGCGCTCAAAGTAAAAAAAATCTAAAGGCTCCGTTAAATGTTCTTGGTATCAATGATGATAAAAGAGATTTTTCTTCGATAAATTGTGCAGCGGTAGATTTTTATAAAATAACAAATAAAAAAGGAAAAAAGAAACACTTTTCAGTGCATATTCCTAAAGTAATTGTAAATGATGCTGGAATGATAGATCAAAAGAAATATTTGACCCTTATTAAAGAACATTACAAATATAAAGAATTGTTAGATGTAAATGGAGAGCTTATAAAGGGTGCGTTTAGGCTACGTATGAGAAAAGGGGATATCTTCTATGATACCCAATTTAAACAGCCGATGTACTATAATATAGGAAGTATCGCAGATAAAAGTTTAGAGAAAAAAATAGTGACGATATTTTCTTATGATGATGTTATAAAGCTAATGGATGAGGTAATCTTTAAATATAAAAATGATATTAGAGATAAGGATGTATCAGATGATGATGTTAAAAAAGAAGTTGAATCGTATCTATTTAGCGAAGTTTTGCAATCAAATGAAAAGTATGATAAGTTTTTTGGAGCAATAAAATCAGAACTTTACAAAGAAGAAACTAATATTTACGAGTGTATTAAGAATGCTTGTTACTTGGCACATTTGCTGATTAAAATGTGTCTTGATGATTTACCATCCAAAATTAATGATCGAAACAGGCCTGTTGTTAATAGAAATGGGTTGGAAGAGGATGCACAGTATGTTAAAGTAGTTTATTCACCATTAGGAATTAGGTATAACAGGGAAGAATCTGAAAATGTGAGTGAAGATGGTGAACTAATAAGAAATATTAATTTAAGGATTAGTGGGCCTAAAAATGGTGGGAAACACTTTAAATTGATAAAGAAAGAAGAATTTACTTGGCAATTATAGAAAACTACTGTATACTTAATTTATAAACAATAAACAAGTTAATTAGCCGATAGAATAAAATTAATTTGTAAACTTTAAAAGCTAGTAATTGTGCTAGCTTTTTTATTTTAACTAAAAGAATATGACTTGGAAAACAGTCATTATTAATGAAGAGTGTGTAGTATCATTAGCATTAAATACAATGAAAGTAAAAATTAATGGTGATTATTTAAAAATACCTATTGGAGATTTACAAACTGTAATTTTCTCGCATGAGAAAACAACAATTACAATCCCTTTATTATGTTGTCTTATAAAAAATAATGTTGGGGTTATAATAAGTAATCAGAAAAAAGATCCAATAGGTATATTTTTACCATTTAATCAACACTCACTTGTATTTAAGCAACTGAATAAACAATTGAATTGGAAGTTAACACAAAAGAAGAAGTTATGGAAAAAGATTATCAAAGATAAAATTAAAGGTGAAATTAAGATATTGGAGTATTTGGAAAGTGAAAATAAAGTATTAAATAAATTAAATGTTTTTTTTGATGATGTTAAAAGTGATGATAGCACGAACCGTGAAGCAATGGCTGCACGGTTATACTACTCTTACATATTCGGTAATGATTTTGTAAGGCATACTGAGACAACAGTTAATTTCGCCTTAGACTATGGATATAAGATAGTTGCTTCATATATCTCAAGATTACTTGCATCAAGAGGATACTTAGTCCAATATGGTATCCACCATATTGGCTCTAGTAATCCGTTTAATTTGACATATGATTTTATTGAAGTTTTTCGAGTTTTTGTTGATTTACTAGTTTTAAATATTGTGGATTTTGATGGAACTTTTAAAATGGAACATCGTCATGAGTTGGTAAATATTTTAAATTACACAGTTACACTTCAGAATAAGAAACAGAGGTTATCAAAAGCAATAGATATTGTTGTTGATTCATATCTTGCTTTTCTATCTGAAGAAGTTGATACAGTGGTATCACTGGATTACACAAGGTTTCACTTATTCCATGATACAAAATAAATTTATGAGATTACTAATATTCTTTGATTTACCAACAAAAACAGAACTGGATAAAGCTGAATATCGTAAATTATCAAAATCATTGAAGGAACACGGATTTATACGTTTGCAATACTCTGTATATTCTAAATTATGCATTAATTCGATGGCAACAATTACGGCTAAGAAAAAGTTCGAATCATATTGTCCTGTAAAAGGAGATGTACGCTATCTTGTATTAACAGAAACACAATACCAGTCTATAAAACCGATATCAAAAAAATACTCATTAATCGAAGCAATTACTTGTAATAACAGATTATTAATAATAGGGGGTGATAATGATGAAGATTTGGTGTGATAAAGAAATTTATGATTTACCAAATAATGATAGGATTATATATGATAATAATGATTATATGATAAAAATTTTTAAACTATTAGATGAATATATTAATTCTAAAAGGTCTAATATAAATATTATAGATAATAATGGAGATAAGATTTCAAAAGACGATATATTTTATATTAATATTAATGATATCTCAAAAATCAAACAATATCTCTCAATAACATCTAAAAGTATATACAAAGATTATCTGATAGAAACGATTAAAGAAAACGACAAGATGTTTCTTTCGATATATGAGTCACTAAACTTACTTAGAGATTCTATTACTGATATAGGATTTATAAAAATTAAATCTATATTATTTAATGGAGTAGAAAATAAAGTTGACTTTTATCAAAATAGAATTACTGTAAAGGAAATTGCAAATTTATTTGAGTTAAATATTGAAGAGTTAACAGATGTAGACATCTGTATAATATACTTAAATATGATGTCAAAACTAAATAAAGGTAAAAGGATAATAGTGAATCTAACCTCATGCATAATAAGTAAACAACTATTGAAATGGCAAGCTCAAACTACTGATAATCTACAAATGTTTATTTCTAATGACATAATAAATAAAGTTGATATTTTTGATATGTATAAATTTAATATATTAGTCTTGAACAACAAGGAGGATATAGAATATTTAGAAATCAACAAAAAATATTTTGAAACATTTTTATTCTCACTTCTTCCAATTGTAACATCTAATATTCAATTTTTAGCTCAAAAAATAATAAATATCAATAAAATTTATTATGAAAGTAATCAAAATATTTTGATTTCTTTTGATACAAACACTCTAGATATTACCTTTACATAATGTTTTTCAGCAGTTATAATGTATATAGGTTCTAGGGACTAATTATTTTGTTTATTGTTTATACTAAAAGAGCGATACCAAGTTATTACTTGGGGTTCTAGGGACTAATTATTTTGTTTATTGTTTATACGGATTGTTTACACCCCCCACACTCTCCCCAGTTCTAGGGACTAATTATTTTGTTTATTGTTTATACCTACTCCACACTTACCGGACAACCTTTTGCGTTCTAGGGACTAATTATTTTGTTTATTGTTTATACACGATACACGTTTGCACGCTATTCTAAGTGTTCTAGGGACTAATTATTTTGTTTATTGTTTATACAGGTACAATATTTTTAGAGGAGCTAAAATAGTTCTAGGGACTAATTATTTTGTTTATTGTTTATACCTTAATATTGTTCCTTTTTCGGCTAGTTCTGTTCTAGGGACTAATTATTTTGTTTATTGTTTATACCGTCAAACCCATTCACCATGATTGCGCCAGTTCTAGGGACTAATTATTTTGTTTATTGTTTATACAAGGTGGTCTTTTATTTTCAAGAAATGTTAGTTCTAGGGACTAATTATTTTGTTTATTGTTTATACCTAGGAGATAAATTTAAGCTCTCACCTAATGTTCTAGGGACTAATTATTTTGTTTATTGTTTATACTTAACTACCTCTTTTTTTCATCAAACATATGTTCTAGGGACTAATTATTTTGTTTATTGTTTATACCGAAAGGCTAATTGATTACAGCGTTGACAGGTTCTAGGGACTAATTATTTTGTTTATTGTTTATACTGAATTTTTCTAAAGCTTCGTTTTGTTGGCGTTCTAGGGACTAATTATTTTGTTTATTGTTTATACTTTTAAGTGGGACGGTAGATTATTATAGAGTTCTAGGGACTAATTATTTTGTTTATTGTTTATACACTATTTTTAAAAAAAAATTTAAAAAGGTAGTTCTAGGGACTAATTATTTTGTTTATTGTTTATACATGATAAATTCAGTTATTCGCACCACGACAGTTCTAGGGACTAATTATTTTGTTTATTGTTTATACAATTATATTAACGGGCTGAATGAAATATTGTTCTAGGGACTAATTATTTTGTTTATTGTTTATACCTACATCTGTTATTTTTAGCACTTCTTCGTGTTCTAGGGACTAATTATTTTGTTTATTGTTTATACTTATAACCTAAAAAAAGACTTATGCACGCAGTTCTAGGGACTAATTATTTTGTTTATTGTTTATACAAATTGATTTCTTGTCATATCAAAAACAAGTTCTAGGGACTAATTATTTTGTTTATTGTTTATACCATCTAATTGAGTCAATCACAATCTTATTTGTTCTAGGGACTAATTATTTTGTTTATTGTTTATACTTTATGTTAGCGAGTTGGACCATAACACTGGTTCTAGGGACTAATTATTTTGTTTATTGTTTATACAAATTGTTAAGCATTTTATCGCTTTTAATGTTCTAGGGACTAATTATTTTGTTTATTGTTTATACTGAAAGTGTGGGGTCATATAATTGTGACTCTTTTTTATTTTGTATTATTCAAATATCTTTGTTAAAATTTAAAAAAGGAGATTAACTATGAAAATTAAGACTATGAAATATCCTAATAATTTAGATGATTGTTATAAGATAAGAAAAGAAGTTTTTGTTGATGAACAAGGGTTTAAGGATGAATTTGATGAGATTGATAAGAGTTGTTTACATTTATGTGTATATGAAGAAGGTAATGCAGTTGCTACTGGCAGGATGTTTTTAAATGATCAAAGAGAAATGACAATTGGTAGAGTTTGTGTTATAGCAAAGTATCGTGGTCTAGGTTATGGTAATGCTGTTATTTTGGAACTTGAGAAAATCGCAAAATCTGAAGGATTTAGTGAAGTGCATTTAAGCTCTCAAGTTAAAGCTAAAAAATTTTATGAGAAGCTAGGCTATACTTCAAGTGGTGAAGAGTATCTTGATCAGCATGAGCCACATATTCATATGAAGAAAGAGTTGAAATAATTAATCATTGAATTTTAATTGTCTAAGTTGTAGAATTAAACCATATGGAGGTAAAAATATGAATGTTTTAGTAACAGGTGGTGTAGGATACATTGGAAGTCATACTGTAATCCAGCTTATCGAAAAAGGGCATGATGTTGTAATTGTAGATAATTTAGTTAATTCTAGTGTTAAGGTATTAGATAGAATTGAAAAAGTTTCTGGTAAAAAAGTAAAGTTTTATGAAGTTGATGTAGTAGATACTGATAAGTTAAGAGAAGTATTTAAAGAAAATAAAATTGATGCTTGTATTCATTTTGCAGCTTTAAAAGCTGTAGGAGAGTCAGTTAAAGAGCCTTTAAAATACTATCAAAATAATATTAATGGTACATTGTCATTAATTAAAGTAATGAATGAATTTAATTGTAAAAAATTAATTTATTCATCTTCAGCAACTGTTTATGGTGATTCTAAAATTCAACCAATTACTGAAGATTGTGTAAAAGGAAAGTGTACAAATCCTTATGGTTGGACTAAATCAATGCAAGAACAAATGTTAGAGGATATATCTTTTGCTGATAAAGATTGGAGTATCATTATTCTTAGATACTTTAATCCAATTGGTGCTCATAGTAGTGGACTATTAGGTGAACAACCAAATGGTATTCCGGCTAACTTAATGCCTTTTGTTACACAGGTGGCATCTGGTGTTAGAGAAAAACTTAGTGTTTTTGGTAGTGATTATGATACAAAAGATGGAACATGTATTAGGGATTACGTTCATGTTGTGGATTTAGCTAATGGTCATGTGTTAGCTTTAAATAAACTAGTTACTAATAGTGGTGTCGATATTTATAATCTTGGTACTGGTAAGGGTTATACAGTACTAGAAGTAATAAATGCTTTTGAAAAAGCTACCGGTATTAAGATACCTTTTGAAATTGTTTCAAGAAGACTTGGTGATATCGGTGTATGCTATGCGGATTCAAAAAAAGCTCTTAATGAGCTTGGGTGGAAAAGTGAATTTGACTTAGAAAGAATGTGTAAGGATTCATGGAATTGGCAAAGTAAGAATCCTAATGGATTTGAATAAAAAGCGATAATTATCGCTTTTTTTTTATTTGTCACTCCAAATACCAACTTTTTCATTTTGAGCTAAGGCTTGAGCAACTTGGACAATGTTGGTGTATTTATAGTCATCATATAGATATTTAACTTGGGCATAACCTTGAAGTACAACCTTTTCCTGTAATAGTTTATCATCTACAAAAACCCATGCCAGAAGTCTATCATATTTATCGTATTTATCTTGTTCATATTCAAGTCTGATATCTTTACTATTTTTTAGTGCTTTGCATACGAAATCTTTTGAATCATCTGCATAAGGTTCTGATGGCTTACCATTTTTTGCAGTTTCTGGAGCATCAATTGCCAGAAATCTTACTTTTTCTTTTTTTCCATCAACAATAAAATTTGCGGTATCGCCATCAACACAGCTACTTAGTAAAATACTTTCTTGCTCTTTTGGGTTTTGTTTTGGCCAAATAAAAATGTATGCTAAAAATAAAATAGTTAAAACTATCTTAATTTTTGGATGCTTTCTTAATATTTTTTTAAGTGTCATATTGGTGCCTCCGATTTTTTTATTTTACATTAAAATAAATGAAAATACCATTTAAAAGTGATAAAATTATAGGATGGAGGTCAAAATTATGGACTTTAAATTACACTCATCATATAAACCTACAGGAGATCAGCCAAAAGCAATTTCAAAGTTGGTAGAAAATTTAAATAGTAATATGCATGAACAAGTTCTTTTAGGGGCGACTGGTACTGGTAAAACTTTTACAATTGCCAATGTAATTGAAAAAGTAAATAAACCTACTTTAGTATTTGTTCATAATAAAACACTAGCTGGTCAGTTATATGCTGAATTTAAAGAGTTGTTTCCAGAAAATAGAGTTGAATACTTTGTTTCTAACTTTGACTATTATCAGCCAGAGGCTTATATGCCAAAAACTGATACTTATATTGAAAAATCTTCAATGACTAATGATGAATTAGATATGTTAAGAATGGCGGCTTATAATTCTGTTCTTGAAAGAAGGGATACAATAATTGTAGCATCAGTTGCCTGTATTTATGGTAGTAGTAATCCCGATAATTATCGTGGGATGTTTTTTACCATTCGACAAAATGAGAAAGTTAATCGTAATGATTTGTTGGCTGATTTAGTTGAAAGACAGTATCAAAGAAATGATATTGATCAAAAAAGAGGGACATTTAGAGTTAGAGGAGATGTTATTGAAGTATCGCTTGGTCATACCGATCAATACATCCTTAGAATTGAAATGTTTGATGATGAAATTGAAAGAATTACTGAAGTTGATCCAGTAAGTGGAAGGGTAATAAATGGTTATACTCTTTATAATATTTTCCCAGCTTCAGGTTATGCAAGGCCCAAAGACGAAATGGTAAGAGCAAGCTATCAAATTGAAAAAGAGCTAGAAGAAAGATTAAAAGTTTTAAATAGAGAAGGAAAGCTATTAGAAGCACAAAGACTAGAACAAAAATGTCGCTATGATATTGAAGCCTTAAGAGAATTTGGTATGTGCTCAGGGATTGAAAATTACTCAGCTCACATTGATGGCAGAAAAACAAATGAGCGACCGTATAATTTATTTGATTATTTTCCAGATGATTTTTTACTTGTAGTGGATGAGAGTCATGTATCGCTTCCTCAAATTAGAGGAATGTATAATGGAGATCGTGCTAGAAAAGAAGTATTAGTAGAGTATGGTTTTAGACTACCAAGTGCTCTTGATAATCGTCCAATGAAATTTGATGAGTTTGAAAAATCATTTAAAAATGCCATCTATGTTTCAGCTACTCCTGGAGATTATGAGCTTGCTAAAACAAATGGGGAAATTGTTGAGCAAATTATTAGGCCGACAGGTCTTTTAGATCCAAAAATTAGTGTTAGAGAAATAAGGGGTCAAATTGATGATTTATCAAGTGAAATAAATGATTGCATTGCCAAAAATGAAAGAGTTTTAATTACAACATTAACTGTTAAAATGGCTGAGGACTTAACTGAATATTTAATTAAATATGATTATAAGGTTGCATACTTACATCATGAAACTAAAACCCTTGAAAGAATTGAGACTATAAGAGATTTAAGAAGAGGTAAAATTGATGTTTTAGTTGGGATCAACCTTTTAAGAGAAGGGCTTGATATTCCTGAGGTTGCCCTTGTAGCGATTTTGGATGCTGATAAGGAAGGTTTCTTAAGATCAGAACGCTCTCTTATTCAAACAATCGGAAGAGCAGCAAGAAATTCAAGTGGTCGGGTAATTATGTATGCTGATAAGGTAACAGGGTCAATGCAAAGAGCAATCGATGAAACAAATCGTCGTCGTGATATCCAAATGGCTCATAATATAAAATATAATATTATTCCAACAACGATAAAAAAAGATGTACAAGATGCTATCCATGGTAAAGAAACTAAGGAAATGGCGACTAAGTACATGAGTAAGAAAATTAAAAATGGTAAAAAGGGTAAGGAAGAGTTAATTATTCAACTTAAAAAAGAAATGAATGAGGCTGCAAAAGCCATGGATTTTGAAAGAGCTGCGGAGCTCAGAGATATTATAATTGAATTAAACTCTGACTTTAAAATTTGAATATAGTAGGACTATTTAGTATAATGTTAGCAGAAAGTTTATGGAGGTAGACAATGAGTGAGCTATTGAATATAAGTGATGTATCAAAGAGTTATGGAAGTAAAAAAGCCTTGAAGAATGTTTCATTTAGTGCAAGTGAGGGAGAAATAATTGGTTTATTGGGGCCAAATGGAAGTGGAAAAACAACCCTTATTAAAATTTTAAATTGTTTGTTGACGGACTATGAAGGTAAAGTATTAATTGATGGTATAAAACCAGGTATTCATTCTAAAGGAATAATCTCTTATCTTCCTGATGATCTTTATTTTAATAAATCTGAAAAGGGAGAAGATGCACTACAAATTTTTAAAGATATTTATGAAGATTTCGATCTTGAGAAATGTCTTGGTTTATTAAAGAAATTTCATATAGATCCTAAGATGAAATTTAAGTCGATGTCTAAGGGAATGAAAGAAAGATTTATGCTTTCACTTGTTATGTCAAGAAATGCAAAAATATTAATTTTTGATGAGCCTATTGCTGGAGTTGATCCTGCTGCTCGAGAAATTATTTTAGATACAATTAAAGAAAACTATAGTGAAGGTCAAATAATAATCTTATCAACTCATTTAATATCTGATATTGAAGGATTATTTAATAGAGTGATTTTCTTAAAAGAGGGAACAATTGTACTTGATGATAAAGTAGAATCAATTAAAAAGAAAACTGGTAAGACCATAGATGAGTTATTTAGGGAGGAATTTAAATATGTTATTTAAACTTTTAAAACATGAATTTAAAAATAATTATAAATTATATTTTTTATTAAATTTTTGTGTATTGTTCTTTTCTTTTACAGCATCTAATTTTAAACCAAATAATACACTTATAAACCTTTTTATGTTTATGATTTATTTAGCTTCAATGATTGCTCTGTTCTTTTTTGTTGTTTATTCTGTTGTCACATCTTTTAAGAATTCAATGTTTGGAAAGCGTGGATATTTAACATTAACGATGCCAGTATCTACATCTACAATTATATTGTCGAAATATTTAATGTGCATATTTTGGATTTTAATATCTGTACTTTCAGTTATATTTTCATTTTTTGCATTTTCAAATTTATTTCCAAATGATTTGCTTTCATATGTCTTTAGTTTAGATGACATTTGGGCTATTATCTTAAATTTATTTATTTCTGTGATCCTATCGGCATTATCATTTGTTTCGGTTGTATTTCTATGCGTGACCATTAGTCAAACAAGCGTATTTAAAAAATACAGAAACTTAATTGCTTTTATTTTATTTGTTGTTATTAGTTTTGCTTTATCTTATATTAATGCTGGGATTACTGATAAAATATTTTATGAAACTTTATACTCAACAACAGTGTATACTAGTGTAAATACACTATTAACTTACATGAATTTGTATAGCTTTATTTCTACTGGGATTGTAGCTATAGTGTTCTTTGTGTTTGTAAAATATTTAATTGATAATAAAATTGAATTAGAATAAAGAAAATTAATTATGATTAGAAAATTTAAAGACACTGATATTAATGAAATAATGGATATTTGGTTAGATTTAAATATTAAAGCTCATAATTTTATTGATAAAAATTATTGGATTAGTAAGTATGATGATGTAAAAAAAGCTATTGCTAATGCTGAAGTGTATGTTTATGATGATGGTGAAATAAAGGGTTTTGTTGGATTAGTTGATTCATATATTGCAGGAATTTTTGCGAAGCAGAACTCAAAGGGTATTGGATCTAAATTATTAAATGAAGTATTTAATAAGTATGATCATGTTTCGTTGAGTGTTTTTGAAAAAAATGATAGAGCAGTTAAATTTTATCTTAATAAGGGCTTTGTTATTGATAAGTGCAGAATAGATAATGATACAGGTGCTATGACTCTTGATATGGTATATAAGCGTAATGGACTAATGCTAAAAGAATATAAGAGCTCAGATTGTAGTGAAATTATAAGATTGTTTTATAATAGTGTTCACAATGTCTGTGCAAAAGATTATTCTAAAGAACTGTTAGATCTATGGGCTACTGGTTTAGAAGATGAGAAAATTTGGGATGAATCATTAAGCAAAAACTATACAGTTGTAGCTGTTAAAGATGATGTGATTGTTGGTTTTGCAGATCTTACAAAAGATGGCTATATTAATAGATTATATACGCATTATAAATATCAGCGTCAAAAAATAGCAACAAATATTTTGAAATTATTAGAGCTTAATAATACAAATAGTAAATATACGTATGCATCAATTACTGCTAGAGGATTCTTCTTAAAAAATGGTTATATAGAAGAGAAGGAAAATGTAGTTTTAAAAGAAGGTGTAAAATTAAAGAATTATTTAATGAGAAAATAATTATTATAATATTAAGGATATAAAGAAATTGTTTTTAGGTGTTATAGAAAAAGAGGATATAAAATGAATTTTATAAATAGAGCTTGGAAGTATATTACAAGAAAGTTATCAAAATCAATTTTATTAGGTTTAACTTTCTTTATCGTTGGGAATTTAATTTTAGTTTGCTTAGGTGTAATGGCAGCTGCAGAGAATGCTAAGAGTATTACGCGTAATTCAATGAATCCTGTTATTAAGTATTTTATTGATTATGAAAATTTTTATGATGATCATAAAGATGATGAAGATTATGATTATAAAAGTGCGCCATTTATAACGGTAGATGAAATTAAAAATATACTTAAAGATGAGCGAGTTACTACCGCAAATTCTTTGAGGGTAGCGATGGCACAGGCATATGATTTTGATGCTGTACACATTGATAATGATCAGATGAATGATAGCTCTGAAGGTGCAATGATTGGTGTAGATCCTGGAATATATAATAATGATAAAGAATATAATATCACTATTAAGGGTAATAGTTCAGATTCAATGATTGAATTTGAAAATGGCACATATAAGATGGTAGAAAATGAAGGTCGTTTCTATAATCAAAGTGAAATTGATAATGGTGATATGGTTGCGGTCATAACTAAAGAATTAGCTGATTTAAATGGCTTAATTGTTGG
>JBKEBK010000004.1:0-146220 GCA_047973125.1 Anaerorhabdus sp.
TCATCCATACTATAATATAGATCAGTACATCTGTATAAATAAGATACTTACATAATTCAAAGTTAGACTTACCTAATGTCCACATTACACTTAACTTCTTTTTAAAGGCATTAAAGTATAATTGCACTAAACTAAAAGATGTAAATACAATAATTAAAAACATACAAATAATTTCAAAGAAAAGTCTTAAAAAGCCTTTTAAAATTCTTTCTTGATTTAACTTAACACTCTCCATCTGCGATGTTATTTTAATGTCATCTAATATTGGATCATTGAAGCTATCAATAATATCTTGAAATTTTTTAGTAGAACCATTTTCATTTTCAATTACATAGTACTGATAAATTGCATTTGGATCATTTAATACCACAATGGGATTCTCATATAATACTTCATAATACTCCATCAATAATGGTGTGAAGTGATTGTTTTTATCTGTCGTAATTATCTCATCAACATCTGGAAAATAGTGCGCTGTATTAATATCATTCAAAATATCCTTATTCATAAAAGCAACATGTCCATTAGCCTCAAAACCAAAATAGCCAGCAGTTTTACTATCCATGAAAATTACAGGATACTCTTTTTTTTCATCCTTGCTATATACCGACATTTTCGTATATGCATGGATATTATTATCATTACTTTTTAAGTAATAATCACTCATATATTTTTCATACAACTGTTGTGTCGAAAGCCCACCCTTTCCTATAAACCCAGTAAAAGAAGAAACCTTATACATTGTATCTTTACGTTTATTTATTTCGACAAGACTATCAAAATTACTTGTATAGTACTTATAACTTGGACCTAACTCATAAATCATTAAAATTAGAATAATAACCGTTACAACTTGGTAGTAATTAAAAGACTTTATAAAACTAAATGATGCTTTTACAACTTGATTTACAACTGTTTTTTTAACATAAAGGTATATAAATATTGAACACAACAAAAGCATAAAACCAAATATTAATAAAAGAATAAATTCTGATAACAGTACTCCATAAAGCATAAAATTAATTGATCTTACAAAGAAAATATTAACCAACATACACACTATAACCACTGTAGTTAAAGTCACCTTTGTAATATTTTTCATAAGACTCATTGTTATAGATATATCACTTTGACCAAGCAATTTTCTTACAGATATCTCATCTGAATATTCTATAACTGTATTTATAATATAAAACAACATCAATATAAATAATGACCACATCATAATGAGTGATGCTTTGTTATGTTGATAAGTATATTTAAATATACTATAGTTTTGACTATAAGGCTCACTTGTTTTAAACTTATAAGAAGCTAATCTTTCAGATATATTTTTTTTAAATTCAGCAATGTCATCTTTATCCCCATATACGTCAAATCCATAATATGAATTCTTTTCATCAATTTTAAGATTATCAAAAGAGCTAATATTAATATTATGATTAAAAATAAAATACGGTTTATGCAAGGATGAATTTTTAACATCTAAAGAAAAACTATTTTGGCAGTTTAAATTATACCCCATTTTAATTGGCAAATAGAAATCAAGTGTTTTATTAAATTTAGGATGAGCAAAGATATACATAAAACGATAGTTGTCTTCAGGACCTTTCTCAATCTCTGTTTTGACTAGTAATTTATTTCTATTGATTTCATCAATAAGTATTCTCTTAAAACTTTCAAACTCTTCAGGCTTAGTTTCAACAGAAAAAGACAGCTTATCATATTGACTAAATGCCGACCCTATCGAACTATCACTTAAAAAAGCATAGTTAATTTCATTAACACTTTTAAAGGCAATATTAAGACAAGCTATACATACAAAAGCAATAGTTATTATTAAAATTTTTAGATGTTTTTTCATTTTGCATATTCCCCTTTTTAAAATTAAGCAGACATTACATCTGCTTAATTATTTTTCTATCTTGCGTAAATTCCACCATAGTATTTTTAACCCACTCTTTACAGAGAATATTCTTCGCTTTGCACCTAACAGTTGTAGAGTATCGCATATACCATTCATCAGCGTTCACCAAAGTAATATAGATATCACAGCTAATACACAAATTGCTTTTAACTTTTTAATCTTACTTCCTACTTACGCTCAATATACTCCTTAATATTGTTTTTGTCAAATTTTTGATAATATTAGATCCCTCTTATAAATTATAAAATGAAAGATGAATTTTCCAGTTAAATATTATCATGTAATTTAGGTTAAGTACTATTGACTTCTAAAATGTAAATAGTCAAAAAGTAAAATATTGATTAGATTTGATATTGCTAAAAAGTGGTAGTAAATCACAAAGTCTTGCATTATACATTTCATAATAAAGGCAATGTTATCTAATATAATTTTATCCAGTAATAATTAATGAAATTAATTATATTTCGTGGTAAACTAATAGATGAAAATGGAGGAGTATTTATGAAAAAACAACCAGTAGTACTTGTCGTTATGGATGGTGTTGGATGTACAACAAAAGATAATGGAAATGCAGTGATGCACGCCAATAAGCCAACACTTGATAACCTATTAAAAAATCATGCCAATACCACAATTAACGCTCATGGTCTTTCTGTTGGGTTACCAACAGATGGCGATATGGGAAACTCAGAAGTAGGGCATAACGCACTTGGATGTGGACAAGTTTATAGTCAAGGAGCAAAACTTGTAAATGAAAGTATAGAAACAGAAGCAATGTTTGAGTGTGACACTTGGAAAGAAGCACTATCATTCTCAAGTAATGGTACATTACACTTCTTAGGACTATTATCAGATGGAAATGTCCACTCACATATTAATCACTTAATTGCGATGCTAAAGCGTGCAAAAAAAGATGGAGTTAAAAAGGTAAGACTTCATGCCTTACTAGATGGTAGAGATGTTCCAGCAACCAGCGCATTAATCTATGTTGAACAGATTGAAGCAGTCTTAAATGAATTATCAGATGAAAGTCACGATTACCGCATAGGATCTGGTGGCGGAAGAATGAATATTACCATGGATAGATATGATGCCAACTGGTCAATGGTTGAAAAGGGTTGGCAAACTCATGTATTGGGTGAGGCAAGAGGATTTAAAAATACCACTGAAGCCATAGAAACCTACCGCAAAGAACTTGACCTGTCAGATCAAGATCTTCCAGGATTTACTATCGAAGAAAACGGATCGCCAATAGGTACAATCAATGACAACGACTCTGTTATTTTATTTAACTTTAGAGGAGATCGTGCCATTGAAATTTCTAAGGCCTTTGAAGCTAAGGAAAACTTTGAAATGTTTGATCGTAAAAGAGTTCCCAATGTTTTCTATTGTGGAATGTTACAATATGATGGCGACTTACATATCCCTAATAATTTCTTAGTTGCACCACCAAAAATTGAAAATACGTTAAGTGAATTCTTAGTAAATAATAATGTTAAATCATACGCTATAAGTGAAACTCAAAAATATGGTCATGTTACTTATTTCTGGAATGGTAATAGATCAGAAAAATTTAGTAAAGATCTTGAAACATGGGTTGAAATCCCAAGTGATAATCTACCATTTGATCAAAGACCTTGGATGAAGGCTGCAGAAATTACTGATGAATTAATTAAGGCAATTGAATCAAAAGAATATGAGTTTTTAAGAGTTAACTATCCAAATGGAGATATGGTAGGCCATACTGGAAACTATAATGCAACTCTAATCGGTGTTGAAACTGTCGACTTAATGCTTGCAAGAATTAAAAGAGTCTGTGAAAAAGTAGGAGCTACATTAATTATAACTGCAGATCACGGAAATGCTGATGAGATGCAAGAAAAGAAAAAGAATCCAGAAGATAAAGCTAAACCAAAGACATCTCACACTTTAAATCCAGTCCCATTTATCATCTACAATAATGATGTAGAGATTAAAGATGGAACATTTGGATTAAGTAATGTTGCAGCAACTATAACTAAGCTATTAGGCTTAGAACCAAATAAATGCTGGGATGAGTCAATTATAAAATAAAGGTCAATTTAATATTGATCTTTTTTCTTTTTAATATCATTGATTTTGTACTTATGCAAACATATAAACCCCCTATCAATTACTATCCCCACAATATTCATTAATATTTTTTAGTATATAAAATTTTTATAATTTACTTAAAAATAAAAAGGATGTAGTTTTATAGAATAATAAAACCAATCCTAATTTTTTTTAAATACTAATTATTTCTAAATTACCAAGGGAAACATCCCCATAAATTCTTACAGTGTTTTCAGAATTAGTACTAAAGCCACCAACACTACTTACCTTTCCCAAGGTGCTCTCAACATCATCATACACAGACCATTCCTTAGGTATATATAATACAACCGACCCGAGATTAATTTCTAAGTTTATATTTAATGTACCATTTTTTAATTCTGCCTGATCCAAATAAATTGTAATTGAACCTACATTAGCATTACAAGAAATACTTTCTAAATTTTTACTATTAATATAATGAGTTCTACTACCAACATTTGTTTCTAATTTAAAATTTGATTGATTATCACTATGTGTGAATGTTTCTTCTTTTTCATCATCATCAAGAACAATACTTACAAATTTTGATTTTTTGTCATTTTTAAATATCATATTAAACCCAACCGTCAATAATAGTGCTGCCATAAATAAATAAAATGAGCTTATGTTATAAATTTTATTCCCATAAATCCAAAACAAAAATGCTAAACCAAAAAATATCTTTCCCCATTTTTTTTCTGCAATACCACTCATAATTACTATCAAACTTATAATACCCATAATTATATTAGTAATTTCAAAATCAATAAAACCAAATCCTTTAAGTAATATCAATACTGCTAAACCTACTAGTGATAAACCCAAAATTTTTTTATTTTTCATAACTCTTCCTCCTTTGTCGCATTCTAACTTTTACCTTTAATTCACTGTAATAACCTCTAGATACATATCCTTTTTTATTAGTATCTAAGAACTCAATAATACTAGAAGATGATAAATTCCTTTTAATTGAATAAATTTTATCAACATTAACAATTAATGATTTCGCCACTCTCATAAACATATCAGGCAATATCTTTTCTAGTTCATACATCTTATACTTAACTTTAAATACTTCTTTTTCAGTATGTGCATAAATACTATTTCCACTTGCTTCAAAAAACAATATATTCTTTAAAGGAAAATAATACTCTGTCTCCTCATTATAGAACTCCAAGCAAACTTCCTCAGATAAGAACTCTTCAATAATCTTTTGAAGTTCTATATGCCTACTTGTAATCGAGGAACAATTAATAACTACTTCATCTTCACTGTTATCATTTATTTCAAACTTAACCTTCAAATAATTGCCCTCCTTACTATCTCAATTATAGCAACACTATTTTATTTTTTAAATATGAAAGACGTAAAATGTATAAAAATTGAGCTAAGATGTATATATTAACATGTAAAGACAAGTAAACCTTTTAAGTAATTCATATAAGCCAGCACTAACTCTAAATACCCTAGTATCTTACAAACAATAAAAAAGGTGTCAGTTTGAATCACCAACACCAAATTTTATAACTTAATTATTTTCTTTAATCTTAAACTTATTTACACATATCCATGCTGTAACAAACGTAGCAGCCGTTGCAATCCAAAGAGGTGAAAAATAGTAGAGGATGAAAATGCCACTATTATAAACTGTCCCAATTAATATTACGGTCATTATCCCGCTCATATATATAACCCAATTTTTAAAGTCTTTTTTATTAAATATCTCTTTTTGTTTAGATTTTTTAAGATAATTAATTATACTAAGATTTTCATTAGAAGCTGCTATACCAATAAGAAGCACTAATTCGGCACTAAAAAGTATGATAATAAACGGCTCTTCTAAAAGAGATTTAAATAATCGCATACACATTTCATATTGTGTTATTTGCTCATTACCAATTGTTGGAATAGGGAAAATTGTACTTATAATTAATGCACTTCCAAACAATGTAATAATAGTCGCCAATAAAGTTACCCAAAACGTTTTGTTTCCATCATAAATCCAATCACTTTCCATAGTTTGCCTCCTTATCTATTTTAACTACATCTAAATTCATAAGTTCTTCTATAATTCAATATTATCATATATATGTATATTGTCAAATGAGTCGATAGTGTAGATATTATAAAATAAGCCAAGATGTATAGATTTATATATAAATATAAGCAAGTACAATTTATAACAAAAAGATGCCACCATAAGGTAACATCTTTTGTAGTTATCTAATTACTTCACTATGAAATAATAATTGTAATTTTTTAACCTTTTAACTTCTTGCTGATCACATAAGCTCCTCCAGCAATCAGAGCACATACAGCAGCAACCATACCAATAAGCATACCACTGTTTCCACCCTTTGTATCTTCTTCTACAACTGGAGTTTCTTGAGTATCCTCATCGATATCAAAAGTTTCCTCCGGTTTTTTCTCAGGCTCTTTTGTTGGCTCGATACTTTCTTCAGGCTTCTCAGTAGGCTCAATGCTCTCTTCTGGTTTTTCTTCTGGTTTTACAACATTTGTATTACCACCATTATTAGAATTATTATTGTTGTTAGTAGGAGGTGTTATAACTTCTCTTACTACAAGTTGATCAAATCCTTCATTTAACCAGATAATTGCATTAATAACATCAGCATTACTTGCATGCTTATTATTTAATACCTGTCTTGCAAATACTAAACCTTCTAAGTATACTGCATAACTATCTGCTGTATACTTACTAGCATCAGCATTACCTTTTTCCTTAATTGCATTTGATAACAACGCCTTATCAACTTCAGCAACTGGTTTGTCTTCAGTTTTTATTACTAATTTATCAGTAGCATCAATTAAAGCATTAGCATAAGCATCAATAACCTCTTGTGAAACTGTATCATCATTTATTATTGATAAAGCATCTTTATAAGCTTTATCAAAGGCCTTTAAACTAGATAATGTATATAGATCTCTATTAATTTCTTCAGCATTTTTAATTGCTAATTTTAATACTTCTTTATTTGCAGCAGCCTTAAATGTTACTTCAACTTCAACATCTTCAGCTAACATTTCAAATGGAGAAGTAACTTCAATTCCATTTACAAAGATTTTATCTAGAGTATATCCCTCATTTGGAGTTGCTGTTACACTAACTAACTCACCCTTACGAGCCACCTCTTTATCAAGAGTGAATTCTCCATTAACACTATCTTTGGCAGTGATATTATAATTTGTAATATCAACTGATGCATCAATAACATAGAAGTCATCTAAGATAAATGCCATTGTATCTATTTTCGCATTACTATTAATTCCAAAGATTACAAACTTAGCTTGATAATCATTAGCATCACCTGTAGTAAATGTATACTCTTTAGTATTGTAAGTTTCTCCATCACCCTTAGCTTCAAATTTATCTAAAGTTTCTGATAAAACTTTCTCACCAGTAGATCTTGAAACAATATCTAAACGATAGAATACATTCTTTTCCATAGTATATTTAAAGCCAACTTTATACTCTGCATTAGGCTCTAACTTCATACCATTCTCACTAGTTCTAATACCTCTTCCAGATGCACTCTCACCAACTTTAAGTGAAGAATTACCACTTAATACCCAAGTAAATAATGGACCCTGTTTCTTAGCATCAGGAGTAACAACATCATTTGAAGGACGCTCTTTAAGTTGAGTTTGAAGTGAACCACTAATATATTCAAACCCACCATAACCTTGAGAAACATTCTCAAAGTCTTCATACATTACATATCCAAACTTCTTAGAGTAATCCTCTTTTACAATGTGTTCCCAAATCTTAATATCATCAAACTTAACTTCACCATCACCAGCCTCAGCAACAAGTCTTACTCTAGCACTAGTATTTTCATTCGTATCAAATGATACTGTGATTCTTTGCCATGTCGTACCACGATATTTGAAGCTTGATGTATGATCGCCATCTTGACCAGTTACATAATTTGAATAAGTTTTATCACCAACACTAACTTCTAAAGTAGATTTTTTACCATTAGTTGTTCTTGTCCAAACTTCAAGTTCATATCCAGTATTAGGTTTTACACTAATATCTTGGTAAAGCGCACCACCGGCATTATCGATTTGAGCATAACGATCAAGTCTTGAATAAGTCATTTCTTTCTTAGTTGAATACTCTTTAAGCGGAGCTACAATTTCAATTGTAGCATTAGTATTTTCTTCAACTTTCCAATCAGCATCATCTCCAAGTTTCTCAGAGTTAAAGGCAAAGTCTAATACTTCAGATCCTTCTCCCCAAGATGTAGCAGCTGGTAAAAATTCTTCTGCATTTACACCACTTGGATATAAAACATAAGGAGTGTTACGCTTAGCATCAATAGTTAATTTTCCATTAACTACATTAATTGTTGAAACCTTAACACGACCCTGTTGAGTTAATTCATATAAGTCATAAGCCTTAGCCTTAGCAAACTTCTCTGTTAATTCCCAAGTAGTTGCACTACCACTAGTATTCCAGTGATATAATTTAGCACCATTATCAAGACCTAAAACATTATTATCATTATCCCACTCCCAAGGAATCAAAGATTCAGCCTCTGCTGTATGTCTTTCACTCTCAAGAGTTGTAGTGCCAGTATCTTCCCAACTAGAGATTAATTTACCCTCTTTAGTAAGTTCAATTTTTCCAGTATTTTTATTTCTTTTTGAAGTTAAATCCTTTTCAAAATTAATTTCATCAGTAGCAACCTTCATAACCCCATAGTGTTGCATATATTTAGTAGGAAGAACTTCATTAAAGAATACAAAGATTCCCTGCTCAATATCAGGTTTTGAATTACCCCAAGTAGATACTACCGCAATTTTTTGACCCTTAAATAAAGCATTACCAACAAAGATATCTTGGTCATTTTTAACCATACGATAAACTAAGCTACCATTACCCTTATTAGGATAACCTAAATCCGGTCCCCAGTGAACAAAGTTAGCTCCAGGCTCAAGTGGTCCAGCAAATTCTGTACCAACCTTAACACCTAAACCATTAGCAATATCTAATAATTTGTAAGCATTGTAATCATTACCAGTATAAACATCTACATAGAAGAAATCTAACATATTTCCAGCATCAGTAGTTGTTGTATTAACTAAATCAGTAAACCTCTTTTCAAGTTGACCAGTAATTAAGTCCTTAGTTTGATTAACATAGAAGGCATTATCTAACCAACCCCATCCCGGTGCTAATCTATCATAACCACTCTCATATACAGTACCAGTAGGAATATTTACAGGACCTTTATCTGTTGCTCCTGTAAGGTTAGCATAATACAATTCATTAGCATCCAAATGATATTCAGTAGCATTTAAGTGAACACCAACTTTAACATTATATTTATCACCCTCATCAAGTAAGAATTTTAAATCTTCTGTACCACCCTGTCTTACACCAACAGATGAGTAAGAAGGAATATTTGAGTCATGCCCTTCATCTTGGTAACCCTTATGAAGTAACATCTGTCCAAATCCATCACTATAGTTATATAATACTTTAGCTTGATCTAAAGAATTTAAGAATGGATCATTTGCTTGTGATGCAAAGTTAAATGGAATATACATCATATTATTAGCCATATCTTCAGCTTCAAAAGGCTTAACTAAAATATGCTCACGATATGCAATGGCACCATCTTGCCAATCAACAACACTATCATCATTTAAATCTTCTGTAACTACAACCTTAAATGTTGGAAGATCCTCAACTGTATCTTTATCATTTTCAACATGACGATATGTCCATGAACCATTTGAAAGAGTAACAGTATTAATAAATGTTTTCTTCTTTTGAGAAATATTAATTTTATTCCCACCAGACATAACATTATTTTCAATTGATAACGCTAAACCATCTTTTGCTAGCATTACCATTGTCGCAGAGCCATCACTATTCTTCTCAATAGTAGCTAAATCTTCTACAATTTGCTCACTTAATCCATGCCACTGACCATTTGATTTTGCCCAAGCATAACCAGCATCAGTATCATCAGATCTAACATGAGCTAAGCTACTTGATCCTAGTTCCACATTATTTACTAAGAAATCAGAATTTTCTTTAATTTCTGTTATATTAAATGTTAATACATTGTTTGCCTCTAATTTAAATTCAGCAGTCATTTCAACATCAATTTCAGCAAACTTCATGTTATAAGTATATTTTTTACCATCTTGTACACCAGTAACCGCCGGTGTATATGCTCTACCATTAATAATCATTGAAGTATTATTTAATGATTCAGTAGTAATGACTTTTCCATTTAAGCGATATTCCATTACTCTTGGAATTGCCGTATCAATTTCAACTTCAAAATCACCATCAACTAAAGTAGTTGTTTCTGTTTTTAACATAAATTGAGGAAGTGTAGGAACTTCTTCCATTACTAGATTATCAGTTGTAATATCTTTTCCACTATACCAAGCACGAAGACCAAAATGACCAGGCAGATTAGCTGAATCTATATTAACATTACCAATTTCTGTTTTCTTACCAGTACCATCAGTTATCGCAAAACTTACAACATCACCAATAATACTTGCATCCATATGATACATTGTATCTTTATCAAGTGAATACATTACAGGTAAGAAATAAGTATTTCCACCAGTACGAACTGTCCAAATACCATTGATATCACAAACAATTGAAGTATATTCTTTCTCACTACCACGGATTACAAAACCATAACGACCACCAGTGGTAACACCATCATCAACACTTACTGAGAAATCAAATGAAACCTTTTGATCTAAGAAATTTGGTGTTGACTTATCAACAGCAGTAACAACAGGAATTAATGATCCAACAAGTTTACCATCAACAATCTTAGCTTCAATTGAACCTGTTCCTTCAATTCTTTCCCATAACATTGCTTCATCTGTTTCATAGTCTCTTTCAAAAATACGAATTTCTTCAGCACCAACTGCATCAATCGCAACACTTACTGCCTTAGCATTTGGATTATATACTCCAAATCTTCCAGGTATAAGTCTTGTTGCATCATAAGTTCCAACAAGAATATTATTAACCCAAAGAGTACCCTCTTTCTTAAGTTGTTGAACCCTAATAATTACTGAATCAGTATCAACTGCATAATCACCAATTTTTACTTCTTTATTACTAATGTTTGCAAACCACTCATCACCCCTAGGATATACCTTAATATTTCCATATTGAACTCCAAGCTCATTAGTTGCATCAAGTTGAATTTGATATACACCATTTGTCATTGGTGATACATTTTGATCAAATGCTGTTCCATTTGCCCCTAAATTACCAGTGATTTTACCATCAACAAGTTTGAAATCTTCTAAATTAATCCACTCTTGTGTACCTTGAGTATCAAAGTAATCTACATAGTACAATTTATCAGCAGTAGTCTCAGGAATTAAATAAGGCAATTCTTTCTCTGAATATGTAACATCATCAAGATACATTAGTTCACTAGATGAAATACCAAATGTACCACTGCTTATAACCTTACTTCCAAGATCAACAGTAGATTGAATTCCATTAATATCTAATGTTGCACTACTACCAGCAAAAGATAAGCCAAATGTATTCCATTTATATTTTTTAAAGTTCGTCAATGAACTATCAAAATTAAAATCTTCACCATCGATACTTAATACCCAGTTTCCAGATGTCTTATTGTAAGAAATCGATACTTGCTTATCAACTGTAGCACCAACTACAAATTTTACATCATCATTTAATGGTTTAACTCTAGCAAGAGCGGTCCCAGCAGCTAATTCAATATTAGTTTCAAGTAATGATAATTTAGATCCAGTATTAATTTCTAAGATCTTATTTTCACCAGCATCCAATATCTTATAATCAGCATTTGACCAAACACCACTAAAGTTTTCATCAAAGTTATTATTATATTCTTTAATTTCCTCAGGAATAATTTCTTCAGAAGTATATACTAAGTTATCAATATAAAACTCAGCCCCACGACGAAGTCTTACCCCAAACAAACCAGCCTCAGCTCCCTTAAACTCCTCGTAAGTATAATCACCCATTTTTTCTTTATTAAGGTAAACAGTAATACGATCATCATCAAAGTTTAAAATCAAATTGTTCCAAACACTAAGCTTAACTTCACCAATCCCTAAAGTACCACTCCATTTAGAACCAGACTCCCAAATCCAATCTTTCTCATGCGGTGCAAAAGATAATGAACTTAGCTTTGTAACCTTTGATCCATCAAAAATTGATCTAAAGTTAATTGCATAACCAGACCCTGGACTTGCTACTTTAAAATCTAAAGATAGTCCACCCTTATCAAGATGAGGAGAATCTAAGTCTACATATCTTGAATCACCAACAGCCTTAAGCTTTAAGATGTTATTTGTACCACTACCATCGTCAACAACATTAGCCATCTCTGGTGTATCCCAATTACCAGGATTTCCATCTTCATAATCTTTGAAGTATGTAGTTGCTGGTGGTTTTGGTTTTTCATTATATCCAACACCCTCTATTTGTAACTCATCAATAGTAAAGTTAGCCGGTAAAAAGCGAGTATTAATACCAAATTTACCAACAATATCACTTGTAGAACCTAAAACACTAGTAGTATTATCATAGAAAATTTCACCATTTAAAGCCAATGTTAATTGATCTTTATGGAAATAAATTTCCATTACATTCTCAACATCAGGAAGAAGCTTTGGCTTATCCTGACCATTAATATTTAACCAACCACCATTTTTTTGAAGTACCCAGTCTTTATTACCTTCAACTCCACCTGACTTCTCAGCATCCATTCTGATGTATAATTCATGAGACTTCATCAAGAAACCAAGACCCAACTGTTGGTATTGATCACCATCTTTTACCTTAGCATCATGCTTAAACTTAATTTTATAATAACCAGAAGAAAAATATGGAGATTTTTCTAACTCAGCCATTGTCATCATCTTTGAAGATAAAATATTTTTACCCGACTCAATAGTCGATGTAACTTCACCTCTTAAAATACTATAAGCCTCAGGCTCCATAGATTCATAGTTATTTGTATAGCCAACCTTCTCTTGCCCCTCAGGTATTTCAGCATACATTTTTTCAATTAATTCATTAAAGCGATCCTCTGTAGATTTTGTATCAACCTTTTCCTCTTCAGAAACCTCTTCTTCAGGTTGCTCAGTAGGCTCAACAGTTGGAACAACTGTCGGTTCGATAGTAGGATCTACCGTAGGCTCGATCGTAGGTTCAACCGTAGGCTCAACAGTAGGAACCACTGTAGGCTCTACACTCTCCTCAGGCAACGGAACCTCTGTTTCTTGTCCCTCTTCAGTAACCGCTTCCATCGAACCATCTGTTTCTTGTGGTTTCTCGGTCACCTCTTCTGTGGTTTCATTTTTCTCTTCTTGCGATACTGTATTTGCAAGTGGACTAATGGTAGTCACTACAAATAATGAAAACGCCAAAAAAGAGATCAATAGTTTCCACATGACTTTTTGATTTCTCATTTCTTTCCTCCTTATTTGGATATATTTATATATTAATTATAAATTATAATAAGTTTTAGATGTTATATAAATATTGTTATATGATATAAGAATATTGCTTTATCTTATAAAGTATATATTATTATATATCACTGTGTGACATTTTTAGTGTACCAGTGGTATAGCATAAAAAAACAATCACCAACAGTTTGGTGATTGTCCTTTAATGCTTTGTTCTATTAACAATTATATTAACCTATAAGATAAAGACCGCATATATGAATGAGCTCAACATTATCAAATATGATGCAATTGATATTACATTAAATCTTGACATATTAATTGGTTCTCTTTTTAATACTCTTACATAACAGCGAGTATAATAAAACATAAAACCAAGTCTTAATAAACCAAATATAACTGAAAGTACCGTGTACATCGAATTAGGTTCACTTCTAAATTGCAATGTTATTGCGCCATAAAGCAATACAATAAGAATTATTATAGACCATAATCCAATTTCATTATTTCCAACTTTTTTAACTTCATTATATGTTTTTATAATATATAAAGTTATAAATGTTAGAAAAACAAAAGCGGCAACCATTAACAACCCCCAACCTGCTGTTAACTCTTTTACAATCACACCAAAAGATGGAATTAGTAAAAATAAAATAAATCTTAAATAAACATTATTTATATTCTTAAGCATATAAATCACCTACCTTCTATACTTTAATATGCCCCTGTCAATTAGATAGACAAATATATAAATTTTTTAATGTGGTCACTTTGTATGATTATTGATATCCATATTATTTATGTTTATATTATACAATATATATATATATATCAAGTTATACTACTTTTCAAAATTATGATTTACTCAACCTAAAACTTACTAAATTCTCATACAAATTCACATAAAATGTTTTATTTATATTCTTCATTATTAATTATCTTATCAGATACAATTAAGCCATCTTTTAATTCAATATGACGTGTTGCATATTTAACTAATGATAAGTCATGAGTAACTAATATTAAAGTACTATTATCATCCATACAATTTAATATTAAATCAATAATTTTTTCTTTATTTTTTTCATCTAATGATCCCGTTGGCTCATCAGCAATAATTACTAAAGGACCATTAATAAGAGCTCTAGCTATTGCTACTCTTTGTCTTTGACCACCTGATAAATGTTTAACTTTAACCTTACTCTTACTCTCAAGTGAAACTAGCGATAATATTTCATCAATACTTTGTTTTTTATCCTTTTTACTTCTTTTATAAACTAGCGGTATTTCAATATTTTCAGTAACTGTATAATTTTCAATTAATTCATATTCTTGAAAGATAAAACCAAAAAATTGATTTCTTAGATTCGCAATGTCTTTACCACCCATCCTTTTAGCACTATCACCAAGTATCTCATATTCGCCATCAAAGTCTCGATCTAAACAGCCAATGATATTAATTAATGTTGATTTCCCAGCACCAGATTCACCCGTTATAAATATTCGCTCTCCGGTTTTGATCTCTAGATTAATATCACGTAAAGCCGCTACTTCATTACCATCTGATTTATAAATTTTTGATACATTTTTTAGTTTAAGCTGTACACTCATCACACATCACCTCGCAAGTTCTTTAATAAGTTCTTATTTTTAATTAAATAGATTGGATAGATTATCATAGCTAAATATACAATTGTTAAAAGAGTAATTACTATCTGATAATCAACTACAAAATATTGTATCATTATATCTGCCATAAATAGCGATAAAAATATAAATGCAATAATTATTGTACTATAAATTAAAATCCTATAATATATATCTTTCATCTGAGCACCACATAATAGATGAATAATGTATTCCTTGCTTTTTTTGTCTATTAAGTACTTTAAACTCATTAGTGCACATATAATAAATACCAGAATCATAGAGCCTAGATATATAAAATAATAGAGTATAGTTTCATTATTTTCTTGCAGTCTCTTTTCTATAATAGTAGAAAGATCAATCAATTCAAAACTATAACCCTCTCCTTTAACAATTTCATTCAAGTTTTTAAGTTCACTATCATTAAAGTTTCTAAATAGACCTTGGTGAAGCAGATTATCACGATTGATTCTAGGTATAACCTTTGAAAAATCTTCATATGATAAATACATTAATATTTTATCATCTAAGTCTAATTTAAAGGCATTTTTAATATAAATGTTTGCTCCTTTTTCTAAATCTTTTTTTCCAAGCTCTATACCTTTGATTCTTATATTATTACTATCAATCTCTGTTTCACTTCCAAAATAGCTATAACCCTTTTCATACCTATAACCATTTACATCTTCAATAAAGTTACTATCTCCTACAAGTACAAAAGTTGGATAACCAAGCTGTGCTTCAGATGAAATATCATACAATGAATAAAAATCTTCCTCAATTTTTGAAAATAACTCTTTGTCATCTGTAATTTTATATTCTCCACCATAAACATAAGTTATCCTTAAACTAGCAACACTACTATCTTTAATCGTTTGTAATGTTGCTTTCTTGATATAACTCATTTTATATATAGAAGATATTGTCGAAATAATTAAAAGTACAACTGTAAATTCAACCACTAATAAAAGTATAAGACTAAAGTTATCTATAAAATCATTTATGATATATTTAAATTTTTTCATATCTATTTAGCCCCCTTGTATTTTATTAAAAAAGCAACTAATGTAAATATAATATTTAAAAACAACATAAAGCTCATAATAAAAAGTATTTCCTTAAAATTAACCCTACTCAACTGCATTGTTTTAGTTATTTCATTTAAAACAATATAACTAGATACTCCCGCCAAAAAACAACATATGACATTATATTTTATTTCATTAATTATAATACTTGCCTTTGGATGTCCAAGCTTTATCATCAGCCTTATTCCTTTTTCCTTAAAACATAGAAGGAAATAAACAATATAAAAATAACTAACGATTACACAAATAGTAGAAACTAAATAATTAAATTGACTTTTATCTTCAAATACACACTTTATAATACTAACCACTGATATATCTGGAACAATTACTTTGTAATCAACATCGCTGTCTTTCAATACCTTCTCAACATTATCTTTTTTTATCTTTTCTGTATCAATCAATATCCTACTAATTGAAAATTCCTCTAAAGATGTAAGATTAAAAATCATACTAGCACCATTTTTGTATAGTATATTCCCAGCAGTTATTTCACCAATAACTTTATAATCCTTATTATTCCTTTTAAAAGTTGAATCTGTAGGATACCTATTATTCAATGAGATTGCAACATCATCACCATTATCAAATATCTCCTTAGAAAAATATGAACCATTACTTACACCATAAAACTCATACTTAAGTCCATGATCATAAAGTGCTAATGAATCTTTTGATTCTAAAATAATTAAAGCTTTCTCATCAATAATTTTATTAATTACATCCATATTTTCACTTAAGTTTATCGCATTATTAAACTTTGCTTCAATGTAATAATTATTAAGAGCATACTCATTTTCAACTGTACTCTCAACCCTTATTTTTGCTAATTGATAGGTCATAATAACCGTAATAAAAATTATAAAATTCAATAAGTAAATTAATAATTTATTCTTAGATTTCATAATTATCCTACTTTCTTTTAAGGAAGCTATCAAATTAATTTAGGAGCGTGTTGAAACTTTTTTTAATCTTTATCTTAATATACCATACTCTTTTTTTCTTTACAAATCATTAAGATAAAACACCTTACAAATATGTAAGGTGTTAAATTTAATAATATTGTTAATTAACTTGTAAACACTACTTTATACTTTTATACTTTTTGAACCAAATTACATCTAATATACATATAACTAACAGTGGCAACCATACAAACGTATACCAACCAAATGTAAACAGTATATCTGTTGTATAATCAATTGTTGCTAGCATATATACAGTTTTATAGAAGTAGAATATCCCCATTGTAAGCAGGAGTATATATGTGCTAAATTTAAATGATCCCATAACTTTATTTGATCTAAAGATAAACCATGTAGTAAATGCATTAACAGCAGCCAGTAAAACAAACACAAACCCAAGGTTCAACATCAGTGATGAATAAATACTTATAATGGTTTTTGAAAAAGTTTCTTGAGTCATTACTCCTTCAGCAAATGATAAACCAAAGAATAATTTATCAACTAAAACTATAAATGGAACAACCAGTAATATTTCTAATAGAAATTTTTTTAAAAAATATACAACACGATTCATTGAATTATAGTTATTTTTCATCATCTGACCTCCTTTGTTTTTAAAAACCAGCATAAATCAAATATCCCCATTAACATAAGTGTGGCACTATTAAGTAAAACTGCAATCAAATTAGCAGAAACATCAGCAAGATTCAAATTAATTACAAATAATGCAAATGAATACATTTCAATTGTAAAAAGAATATTTAACAGAAAATGAGTAATTTTTTGAAATTTTGATACCCCTCTTAAACTTAGACTATACCAAGTAATAAATATATTAATAATTGCAAGTGGGATTAGAATTTTAGTTTTAGTAAAAATAAAATCCATAAAATTCATAAAGTTACTTAAAGCACCATTTGAATAAGCTTCCCAAGTCGTTACATAGCCATTTCTTAAATCTAATCCAAAGAAAAGACAGTCAATAATAGCTACTACTGGTAAAACCAAAACACAACCTACTATAAATACCTTAATTGTTAAAGCAATAATATTTAATATTCTATAATTTTTTTTCATGATTAATCCTTTCTGTATCTCCATCAATAAATTAATGGATCTATATTATTAATTATACTATAGCATATAAAAAAAAACAGTCTTATATTTATATTAAAATTATGGTATAATAATAATGTTGGGGCATAATAGGGATTATAGTTGATGTTTGAGATTAGCTTTATATGGCTCTATACCACTTATTATAGGTAACACCTCTTAGTAATCAAAATACTAAGAGGTGTTTTTATTATTGCAATATATTAGGTTATGTGATGGTCTACTTGTAATCTTTTGTAAGTATACTTTGTGGTGTGCAGCTTGATATTAAGCTTACACCATCACTATACCCTTCTTCGCGATCTTCTAATTCTTTTATTAAATAATTTCTTAAAATTTTAATTATTTCTTGATATGTATCTTCATTAATAAGATTTATTAACTCTTTTGGATCACTTCTTAAATCAAAAAATTGTTCAGTATCTCTTTGAGTATACCAAATATACTTGTAATCTTTGGTTACAATATATTGATTTGATGTATACTTTGTCCCCGAGTGCTCACCATGAATATAATCCCTTTTAATTTCCTTATTATTAAGTATACGATCTTTAAATGATATTCCATCAACTGACTTTGGAATAGTAAGCGATGCAAAATCAAGTAGTGTTGGCATAACATCTTTAAGTTCAAATAAATCCTCATATCTTTTTTTATCTGTTTTTGCTACATCCTTACCAACATGGATAATACATGGCACTCTAACACTACCTTCATATGGTAGAGTCTTTCTAAAGGTATTATTATCAAATAATAACTCCCCATGATCACTTGTAAATAAGATAATCGAATTATTATAGCTATCATCATCTTCTAAGGCTGTAATTAATCGACCTATCTGATGATCAATATGCGTAATACAGCCATAATATCCAGCCATTGCTTCATGAATTAAATCAGGATCATTACAGCCATCCAAACTATCTTTATTATAACCATTCTCTTTTGTACGATCCTTATCAACCCATGAGCCAACCTCTGGCATCTTTAAATTTTTATTGATATACAAATCTAAATAGCTCTTTGGAGGATCAAAAGGAGCATGCGGTCTTACAAAGCTTGTCATTAAGAAAAATGGTCTTGTACGATCTCTTGTATTTAAAAAATTAATACTTTCATCGACTGTCCAATTTGTAGGATGATGCTTTTCCTCATAAATCCAAGGATGTGTAACCCATGAGTTACACTCAACTCCCGTATCGGTAATATCAACATCCTCTCCTTCTTTATCTCTTAAAAACTTTAAATAGTCATCATTTACTTTTTGATGTTGCCAATAAGGAGTATCATATCTTCGATAATGTCCTAAGTAGCCATCATGAAGTCTAATATTCTCAAAACCACAAGAAAGGCGTGGAGGATGTACATGCATCTTACCAACACATTGGGTTTGATAACCATTTACTTTAAAAACCTCTGCCATCATATTCTCATAGTCCCAACTTGTACCCTCAGCATAACCAACCTTCTTGGTATGTCTTTGATTTTGCCCAGTAAAAAGTATTGCCCGAGCTGGGATACATGTTGGACATGCAGAATATGCCTTTTCAAATATATGACCATCATTAGCTAAGGTATTTAGATAGGGAGTCTTTACATCAGGATGTCCCAATATTGAAAGAGCATCCCCTCTAAATTGATCACACATTATTAAAATAATATTTGGTTTACTCATTTATTACCTCCTAAGTTTAAAAGATGTTAAAAATAACATCTTTATTTTTTTATATCCAGCCAACGCATTTCCATTGGTTTTAATGTTAGTGTTTCTATAACCTTACCATCAACATAAACATCCGTATTTACTTCTTTATAATCATTATTGATTACACAAATTTTTCCAACCTTCTCAAAAGCTGCAATTTCTGTATCAACATTACTTACATAATACTTTTTAAGTAAGTCTTCTTTACCAGCAACATAGTAAAGAGTTCTAAGAAGTAATCGACAATTTTTTGGAGAATATGGAAGACCTGCAAAGTACACACTTCTTCCCTTACCATAATTATTTGTAACTAACTGACAATATTTTTGATCTTTAGCAAGAACTTGATAATCTTCACCCCAAGCATAAATACTTGATTTACCCTCACCAAAATCAATAGCATCATCACTCTCTTCAGTAATAAAGTGTTTTGGATTTAAATCATTATACTTATCATGACTCATTGTAAAGCCAACTTCTCGATCTACTCCCAAAACATCACTTAGTTGGAAGAATCTTCCTTGGTGTTGGTAGGCTGTTGGCTCTCCCACTCCAATAAATCCTCCACCATTATCAACCCATTCTCTAAGTTTAACAACGACTTCCTCATCAATCCAAGCATCATGTCCACTCCAAGAAGTACCAGCATCACCTGCATTAATTATTACCTTAATATCAGGATCAATGCCTTTTTTAACATCATCAAAATTAATGAATTCAACATCAAATGGCATACCACTTAAGCACTCTATTACTCCAACATAACTATAGATCTCACGATGCCATATAGCATGATGTACTTGATTACTCATCCACTTACGAATACCACCCCAACTATTTAAAATAGCTACTTTAAAAGGAGCAACATATGATTTAGACTCATCAGTAAAATCATGAATTTCTCTAAATTCTCTGACAACTGTTTTAATAGTATCAATAAAGTTTGGCCACTCAATCGCAAGTTTTAAATAACCACCATAGCCAATTCTTGATAATGGACTTCTAAGAATTGCTCGTCTTGCTTGTAACCAGTTTTCTTTTGCTTCTTCAATAGGTTTTCCACCCTCACAAAATACATCAGGGAAAAAGTATGGAAGAAGTCTTCCTTCAGTGTATTTTACACCCTTAATATCTGAAATCATTCTCATGGTAACACCATTTCCAACAGATCCCACAACTGCATCTAATCCTATTGTTTCAAAATACTTACCATAGGGTTCTGTACCAATCCAGTGATCTCCTAAAAACATCATTGCTTCTTTACCACAATCATGAACAATATCTACTAATTCCTTTGCAAGCTTACAAACTTCAATTTGTTGAAATTCAATAAAATCCTTAAATTCTTTACTAGGAACTCTAAAGATTGAATTATGGTAACCTTGATCAACAATGAACTCTGGTCTAAATTTATAACCAGCCCATTTTTCAAACTCCCTTAAAATATAGGGACTAACACTTGCACTATATCCAAACCACTCAACAAATTTTTCACGCTTCTGATCATCAAATGTTAAAGTGAACTGATGAAAGAATGTCGTAAATCTAATAACATCAACATTGGGATTATCAAGACAAAACTTTTTTAATTTTTCTTTAACATAAGCCTGTGTCTTTGGTTGTCTTACATCAAATGTACATTGATGTTCTTCATCTTTCCAGTCATTGGTAATAAAATTATACATATGAACTGGATCCCAAACAAGAAATGCAAGGAAACTAACTGTATAAACATGATATTTTTTTGTTTTTATAACCACTGATCCACTATCTTTATTATAAGACCAATCATCAACTGAAACCACATCACCAGTAGTACGATCTACTACTTCCCACCACTCTTTTGGATCATCAATATCATTAACTTTTAATTGTTGTGTATGAAAACCCTTCATTAAAGTAATTTCAATACTATCTGATTTAGCTGTATAGCGATCAGTTATTAAATACTCCTGTTGAATCTCTTCAGGATTATTTTTTGCCCACTCATTATCTTTTCTTGTTGTATAATACGTTGCATAAATCTTAGCATCTACTTCAAGAAGAGCCTCTGGCATATCTGTACCATCACAATCTCTAAGAGCATCGACCTCTAGCTCCTTTGCAAGAGCTAGTGTTTCATCTACCACATCAAGATCGGTCGGTAATGTTAACCTCCCTTTTTTCATTAATAAAATCTCCTTCTTATTTAAATTTTCTATTATAAAGATATAACATAATAATTAAACCCGTTAAACCAATTAATTCTAAAAATAAACCATCATAACCAATATTCTTTTGTCCAATAACAACTAAAGCTACCGATGCTAAAAAACAAATAACTGCAATTATTGTCTTTGTCCAATTTGTACGTTCCATTATTATCACCTAATCCTTTATTCCACCCAAGGTCATTCCTTGAGTTAGTTTTTTCTGTACCATCATATATAAAATTAACGTAGGTAACATTACAATAACAAGACCAGCATAAAGCATTCCATATTCAGCCTTACCACGAGCTGCCTGTGTTAAATCCATTAGACCAACAGGAAGCGTTTTATTTGCCTGAGTAGTCATCAAAGTTAAGGCAATAATATATTCATTCCAGAATTTTAAGAAATTAAATAAAATAACTGTTATTATACTAGGCTTTGCCATAGGAATCATTATCTTCAACATTGTTTGTCCATAGCTACAACCATCAATAAACGCCGCTTCTTCATAAGTTTTAGGAAGAGTTTTAAAATAACCTTGCAGTAAATAAACTGTAAAAGGTATTGAAGTAGCAGCATATACTAATGCTAGTATATAAATATTATCAGTAAATATCTTATCAATATTAAACCAAGCATAGAAATTATCTGTCCAATCACCAAGCATTAAGGCAATAGGAACAACAATATAGTTAACATTGATAAAAAGTCCAGCCATATATAAAGTTGAAATTAATTTTCTAAATTTAAATTTATACCTTGCTAAAACATAAGCACTAGGTAAAGAAACAACTAACAATATAACAAGCGATAACACTGTTACAAATACTGAATTCATAAAGTAATCACCCATTTTTGCTTTATTAAATGCAGCTATAAAGTTTTCAAAATAGAAACCTAAAGGAAGCGCCCAAGGATTACCATAAAACTCAGAATTTTGTTTGATTGAAGCCATAAACACCCAACCAACTGGAATAATAATTGAAATTGCTAAAGTAAAAAGAGCAACGTAAATAAATATTTTATACAGACGATCTGAATTTTTTATTTTTTTCATTTTCTTTTTCCCCCTAGTATTCTATAACATCACGCTCAGTAACTTTATTTACTGTAGCACTTATTATAAATGATATTGTAAACACAACAACCCCAATGGCCATAGCATAACCATATGATGCATTAGTATATGCTTGGTTATAAAGATATCCAAGCACGTTCTCACTTGCTCCATCTGGTCCACCCATTGTCATTACTTTGGTAAATAAGAAACTCAAGTTAATAGTACTTATTATAAAGAATGTCAGAGTAGTTCTTAAATTTGTCCAAATAAGCGGTAGAGTAATACTAAAGAATTGCTTAGTTTTACTAGCTCCCTCAAGATCAGCGGCTTCATATAAGTGAATAGAGATTGAGCTCATACTCGCCATATACATTACCATATAATATCCAATTGCCTGCCAAATCATTGCTCCAGCAAGCGAATAGATTACAATACTTTGATCACCTAAAAACTTAATCGTACTCCAATTCTCAGGTTTGAAAAAACCTATAATACTATTTAATAATCCATAGTTAGGATCATAAATTTGTGAGAATATCGCCGATATTACCACCACCGATAAAATATTTGGTATATAGAACACAATTCTAAAGAAATTCTGCCCTTTTATTTTCTCACGAGTCAATATTGATGCAAATAATATTGACATTGCAAATGTGAAAATCGTTACAATAACGATTAGAAAAATGGTGTTTTGAAGGGATTGAACAAACTTCATATCCTTCACCAGGATTTCAAAGTTTCTTAAACCATACCATTTTTTATTATCAGATAACCCACCCCATTTAAACAATGACATTACAAATATATTGACAGTCGGAAGAATCATAAAGATACCAAATAAAAGAAAAGCAGGGATTGAACACATTGCTATAAAGCGAGATCTTTGTTTTCTTTTCATATAACTCCTTCTTTCTTCTTTTTTAAAAGAGGAATAGAGATCACTCTTATTCCTCTTTATAAATTTAATTATTTAATTCTCTTATCTAAGACTTGGATCGTATTGAGCAACACCATCAAGTACATCTTGATACCACTCATCAACTGTCTTAGTTCCATTAACTACAGAGTTAATAGTTCCATAAAGGATACCAGTTCCACTAGCAATTACAACACCTTCAACTGGTTCAACAGTAGCAAATCCTACAGAGTTAGGTTTAACACCTTCTTCATATAAAGCATAGAATTGTTTACTAGTTTCATCAGAAATTAATGAAGTTGCATTAGTAATTGGCATAACTGCACCACCATTATCAATAAATAATTGAGTAGCTACATCAGAATATAAGAATGCGATGAATTTTTTAGCTAAATCAACATTAGCAGCTCCTTTTGGTATATACACTTCTTCTTTGAAAGTAGTAGCATATCTGTCATTTCCATTACTTGTAGGAGGAGCCATGAATCCCCATTTGAATCCTTCAGCTCTTGGAGCTTCAGCCATTTCTCCTGGTAACCAAGTACCATTAGGAATAAATAATGCTTTGTTATCTAAAATTAATTGTTGGTTCTTAGTGAATCCATCACCATTAGCATTAGCAACAGTGCTTTCTTCTACATAAGTAGCAATTTTACCTACGATATCAAATGCTTCTTTAACTTCAGGAAGTTTCCAAGCTTCTAAATCATAGTTCATAAGTCTTTCATAAACTTCAGGTCCAGCAGTTTGGTTTAATAAAGCTGAGAAGAATGCATCGAAGTATCCAGCAACTGGATATGTAAATAATGCGTAACCTTCTTCTTTAGCAAGATCACCAAGAGCCCACATTTCATCCCAAGTTTGAGGAACATCCCAACCTTTTTCTTCAAATAAACCTGCGTTATAGAATAATCCTGTAGGTGAATAGAATACTGGAGCTAAATAAAGTTCTCCATCACCATAAGGGCTAGAACTAAGTGCACTAGTAAGACCTGGAGTAAGTTTGTCATTAACAGTTACTTCTTCTCCTGGAACAGTCATACTTAATACATCAGTAATGTTTTCAATTTGTTTCTCAGATGCCATTGTAGCAGTAAGTCCATCTCTTGAAGTATAAGCTAGATAAACTACATCAGGAAGATCTCTTCCAGATACTACGATTGGACGTAAGATTTCAGAAATGTTCTTTTCAAGTGTAAGTTCAACTTTTACTCCTTCCATTTCTTCAAATTTTGCTGCAACTGCTTCCCAACCAGCAGTTCCATAACCACCATTAAGTCCGTATACTTTTAATACAGTCTCTTCACCAGCTGGTGTTTCTGTTGGCTCAGCAGTCTCTTCTTTACTTGAACAACCAGTAGCTGTAAGCACTAGTAATCCAGCAAATAATAAAGCTAAGATTTTTTTCATTTTCTTTCTCCTCCTAAAAAGCGATACCGCTTTCTGTAACTTTATTTTATACAAAATACTCACAATAATCAATATTTAATTATTGTCATAAAATTTATAGATATTGCTTTTTTTAATATTTTCTATTATTATTATATTAAGAGGTGAAACATGGGGAATAAACAATATGAAATAAGCAATCCAACCATAACAAAGCTAAACTGTAAACTACTATATGTCTCACAAGCAAACTATGCTGAAGACTGGCATTCAATTGCCCACTCTCATCCTTTTACTGAGCTTTTCTATGTAATAAAGGGAAAAGGAGACTTCCATGTTGATAGTGAATCCTTCTTTGTTAAAGAAGATGATTTAGTAATTATCAACAGCAATACCTTCCATACTGAAACATCATCCTCAACAGACCCCTTAGAATATATTGTTGTGGGAATTGATGGAGTTTCACTACTCACAAGTGAAAACAAATATTACAGTTTACACAACTATGCTGATTTTAAACATGAGATACTATTTTATATTAAAACTCTGCTTCAAGAAGCAAAACAAAAATCAGATTATTATGATGTAATCTCACAAAATCTTTTAGAAGTTTTAATTGTAAATATTATCAGAAGAACACAAACTCAAATTACTGTTGAAACTCCAAAAAAATCAACAAGAGAGTGTGCTTATGTTAAGCAATATATTGATCAACACTATTATGAGGATATCTCATTAGATATGCTTTGTTCTTTGTCTTATATGAATAAGTACTATCTTGTCCACTCATTTAAAAAGTTCTATAATATTACCCCGATTCACTATTTAACCACAAGAAGACTAGAAGAAGCATGTAACCTATTAAAGAATACCGATCACTTAGTATCAGAAATATCACAAATTATTGGTATGTCATCACAGTCTTATTTTATCCAAATATTTAAAAAGCACTATAACACAACTCCAAATAAGTATCGCAAAAATAATCATCAATAAAAAATAAAACAATTAAAAACCCAGAAAATTAAATCTGGGTTTTTATATTATCTATGATGAACTTTACGTAACATCTTACCATTTAATACTTCTGTATGTTTACCACCCTCAACTGCGACTTGACCATTTACAATAACATAATCAATTCCAGCTGGAAATTGAATAGGATCTACAAAGTCACCCTTATCAATTATTGTATCAGCATCAAATATTACAATATCAGCAAAATATCCTTCTTTTAAATATCCACGCTCACTAAGAGACATAGCATCTGCTGCCTTCCCACTCATTTTACGAACGGCAACTTCTAAAGAAAATAGTTTTTCTTCACGAACATACTTTCCTAAAATGCGAGGAAAGCTACCATATAATCTTGGATGAGGCTTTCCAGGAGCCAAAAGTCCATCTGTACAAGCATTCATCTCAGGACGTGACATAAATGTTTTTACATGTTCTTCCTTACCATAGAAATCTACCATTCCAACAGCATTCTCTTCTTCCATTAAAAGATCAAAGGCACAAGTAAAGGGATCAAGATTACGAGCTTTTGCAAGCTCTGTAATACTTAAGCCAACAGCATCACTATTCTTCTTAGTCTTAACACTTGTAACATAGATATTATCAAAGCCAGCAAAGTCAACAAAATTGTCCCAGCCTTTAATTCCTTCAATCATATCTTTTTTAATTCTTGCTCTAACTTCTGGATCACGAAGACGCTCAATTACTTTATTAGTTCCACCATCATGAACCCAAGGTGGAAGAATTGCTCCCATCATAGTTGATCCTGCAACATATGGATACTGATCAAAACTAACAACAATTCCCTCTTTTTGAGCTGAATCTAATTGTGCTAGTACTGTATCAATTTTATCCCAGTTTTTCTTTCCAGCAACCTTAAAATGAGACCAATGAACACGAACCCCAGACTTACGCCCAACATCAATAACCTCTTCCATAGAATCAGTAATGGTGTCAGCTTCACTACGTTGGTGTATTTGAAATACACCATCATATTCAGCAACAACTTTACAAAGTTCAATGATTTCTTCACTCTCTGAATATGCACATGGAATATAGATAAGACCAGTACTAAAACCATAAGCACCCGCATCCATCTCACGAGCAACAATCTTCTTCATCTTTTCTAACTCTTCTTTGGTCGGCTCACGATCAGATAGACCCATAGCCTCCATCCTCACATTACCATGAGGAACCATATAACACTCATTAACACCAGGATTAGCTTTTTCTATCATTTTTAAGTAGTTATCTGTAGTTTCATATGTCCAATCAATTTTATCAGATTCACCATCTAGTCCTGCAATATTTTTTCTCCAATCATCAATATATTGAAGCGGAAGTGGTGCCATCGAAACTCCATCTTGTCCTAAAAATTCCGTGGTAATTCCTTGCATAATTTTTGGCATAACCTTAGGATTCTCTAATACATCTAAATCACTGTGTGAGTGAGTATCAATAAATCCCGGAGCGATAATACGATTTTTACAATCAATAATCTTATCCGCTTCTAAATCACTGATATCACCAATTTTTTTAATTCTTTCATCTTCAATTAAGATATCTGCTTGATATCTTTTCTCTGCTGTCCCATCTATAATTATGCCATTTTTAAGTAGTAGTTTCATAAGCTAATTCCTTCTTTCATTTTTACTTTAACAATGCTTTCATTACCGCCATATAACAATCACAAACTTTTTCAAGTTGTTCAATTTCAATATATTCATTTACTGTATGAGCTAAATATTCAAATGATGGACCAAGTCCAAGTGTTTTAATATTTGCTTCACCTGCATAATGAGATCCATTAGTACAGAAATTATATTGAGTAACTTCAGGGTTATAACCCTTGTTGTTTAATTCTTTAACAACAGCTTGAACCCAAGCTTCATCTTCTTTATACAACCAACCAGGGAAAAATCTTTCTCCCTCAATTTTATTACCTGTATAACACATTTCCTCACCAAGTGCATAGCTAGCCTTAGCCTTAAGCTGAGGATCTTCCTTCATCATCTTCTCAAGTAATTCATTAATTGGAGCAATAACTGATTCTTTTGTTTCTCCTACAAGTAAGCGACGATCATATGTAGCCATACAATACTCAGGAACAACAGATGCCCCCGGATATGGTGCTGATTTAATATCAGTTAACTCTAAGATTCCTTTACCAAGCTCAGGATGCTCAGTAGGCACTAACTTTTGAATTTCTTGAATAATATTTGCCATCTTATAAACGGCATTAATACCTTTTTCAGGATTCGCTGAGTGAGCAGGAACTCCAAAAGTTTCTACTTTAATCTCTCCACGACCTCTTTGACCAATTTTTACATTTAACTGACTAGCCTCACCAATGATTACATAATCAGGCTTAACTGCCTTTGAAATTGCACGAGCTGCAACCCCTTCAAAACACTCTTCATGAACAACCCCAGCAATATAAATTTCACCAGCAAAATCACGCTTTGTTTCCTCAGCAAAGAATTTAGCAGCAGCAGTAAAGGCAGCAACTGCCCCCTTCATATCACTAGTTCCACGACCATACATCTTGCCATCATGAATTTGAGCTGAATTTTCACCATATGGAGGATATGTCCATTTTGACTCATCAGCAACTGGAACGGTATCAATATGCCCATCAAATAAAACCTTAGGACCTGGACGAATTCCTTTAATACATCCAATAATATTTCCATACTCATCAATTGTTACACTATCAAAACCATTTGCTTCGCAATAGGCCTTTAAAGTTTCAGCAACTTCCTTTTCTTCACCAGAATAACTTCTAGCCTTTATTACTTTACTTGTTAATTCTAATAATTCTGCTTTATTTATCATATTTTCTTCCTCCTTATTCAGCACAATAGTGGCAATCTTTACCATACCACACAGTATTTACATAGTTTTCTCTATCAGTATCACCCTCAGTTGAAATAAATAGTAAACGAGAGTTTTCATCAAGTTTTAAATCATTTTTAATTGTAGCTAACTCTTTATTCTTTAATACATTAGCAATAGCCCCTAATGTTGCAGCCCCAGATTCTCCAGAAATAATCTGCTTATCACCATTTAGTGGAGCAGCCATAATACGCATACCATCTGCAGCCACAAAATCAGGACAAGAAATAAAGGCATCAGCATAATCCTTAAGAACATTCCAACCAATATAGTTAGGTTCTCCACATGCAAGACCTGCCATAATTGTATCCATATCACCAGTTACAAAATGTAATTTACCATCACGAGCCTTAGCAGTTTTATAAATGCAATTAGCTTTATTAGGCTCAACAATTACAACTTTCGGATGATTTGGACCATAATAATTCGCAAAGAAACCAGTAATTGCCCCAGCTAATGAGCCAACTCCAGCTTGTAAGAAAATATGGGTTGGTCTATCTTCTTTCATTTCGTCTAATTGCTTAGTAATTTCATATGCCAGTGTCATATAACCTTGCATTATCCATGTTGGAATATCAACATAACCTTCCCAAGCAGTATCTTGAACAATTACTCCACCAACTTCTTTAGCCTTAGCATCAGCCATACGAACAGCTTCATCATAGTTAACTTCTGTAATTTCAGCTTCAGCCCCATGAGCACGAATTCTATCAAGTCGCTCCTGAGCAGATCCCTTTGGCATATATACAACAGATTTTTGCTTTAACTGCTCTGCAGTCCATGCAACTCCACGTCCATGGTTTCCATCAGTTGCTGTACAGAATGTAACATCACCAAGTTTTGCTTTAACAGCATCAGATGTCATTACATTTGCTGGTAAGTTTGCGATATCTTCATTTAAGCGATCAGCAATATATCTTCCCATTGCATAAGATCCCCCAAGAACCTTAAATGCATTAAGTCCAAAACGATATGATTCATCCTTTACAAAGATATCCTTTACTCCAAGCTCTTTAGCTAAATTTGATAATTGCACAAGTGGTGTTTGTGAATATACTTCAAAACTTTTATGAAAATCAAAAGCCTTCTTAGCTTCATTTTCATTTAAAAATTCAATGTTTGATCTTTTTGAATCCTTACGGTCATAATTTACAATATTAAATGTGTTCATAAATCCTCCTACGATTTCTTATTTAATTTTTTTCTTTCGGTAATACTAAATTCAATATAATAGCAACAAAGGCTACAATTACAAGTTCACTGCCACCAAAGATAGTTTGAATGAACTCTGGAGTTTGTGCAAATGGTGAAACTCCCTTTAAAGACACAGTAGCAACCCCAACAGCAGCAGCCACAGAAATTCCAGCAATGCTTAGATTACGAGGTGTAAGACCAGCATTTGCTAACATTCTAATACCAGTCATAGCAATACTTCCAAATACTCCAATTGTAGCTCCTCCTAATACTGGAAGTGGAATAGTTAGAAAGACACTAGTTAACATCGGTACAAATGAAGTAACAATGATTATTAAGGCAGCAAGTATAAAGACAATTTTATCAGTAACCTTTGTTTGAGTAACAATACCAACATTTTGTCCAGCAGCAGCAACTGGTACTCCACCAACTACTGACCCTAACATACTAGCAATATTATCGCCAATAACTCCACCTGAAATTTCACTATCAGTAGCTACTCGGTTATAAACACCTGATGCTGTAGCTTCAAATTGACCCATATCTTGGATGGCATTAATAATAAATACCACCGATAACGATACAATTGCTCCAACTGAGAAGCTCATTCCAAAATGCAGAGGTTGTGGAATTGAGAATGCAGCACTACTAAATATTTGCGATGCATCAACTTGACCAAGACATGCTGCTAAGATATATCCTACAATTAAACCTAGTAATGTAGCTGAAACCTTAATTGCTCCTTTACCAAAGTTTTGAAACAAGATTACAGCAGCAACTGTAACTATTGCAATTATCCAGTTTAAACTTGATCCATATGTTGCACTATTAAATCCTCCAGCCATATAATCAATTGCTGTTTTGTAAAGTGAAATACCAACAACAATGATAATTGAAGAAGTTACTACTGGTGGAAATAAAAATCTTATTTTCTTAAATCCAACTCCAACGATAATCCCAACAATTGAGCCGATAAGCTGTGCTCCTAGTACATAGTCTAAACCTTGAGATGTTGCAATACTAATTAGTGTTGGCATAAAGGCAAAGCCACTACCAACAATGATTGGAAGTCCAGATCCAAATCCTTTTTTCCCAACTGTATGAATAAGTATCGCAATACCAGCACAAAGCAAAGATGCTTGCATTAGTATTAAGATCTCATCAGCTCCAAGACCTGCTGCAGATCCTACAACCCTTGGCACTGTAACACAACCAACTACCATTGCTACAACATGTTGCAAGGCTAATGGAATAGCCTTGACAACACTTGTATTGTGTTCTTTATTTTTCATTTTTATTTTTCCCCTTATTTTTTGTAAGCAGTATCTGTTATTGGTAAACTTCTGCGTGCCTTTCCATCAACCTTGTAGGCAGCATGAGCTGCAGCTGGAGCCGTTGGAACAGAACAAATTTCCCCAATTCCTTTTGCCCCAAAGGCTAAGCCATTATAATCTCCCTTTTCAATCATATGTACTTCAATTTCAGGGGCCTGTGTAGCCCTTAGTAAACCAAGAGTTCCATATTTACTCTTAACAAATCCTTCATCCATTACAAAATCTTCGCTAATTCCATAACCAAGACCCATTAAAACTCCGCCTTCAATTTGTCCTGAACATGCTAGTGGATTTATTACGCGACCAACATCATGTGCGGCAACAACTTTTACAACCTTCTTTGACTCATCCATTATTACAACTTGAACACCATATCCATAAGCAACGTGGCTAATTGGATTTTCTTTATCAGATCCCATTTTATCAGTTACCCCAAGGTATTCTCCCTCATATAACTTACCTTCTAAATCTTTTAAAGTCTTACCACTATCTAAATCTTTTTGAAGTTTTCTAGCAGCAATGCGTGTTGCTTCTCCAGCAAATAAAGTTTGACGAGATGCTGTTGTTGTTCCAGAGTTTGGAGTTAAAGCAGTATCTGCCATGTCATGAATAACCATATCAGGGCTAAAGTTTGTAACCTCACAGACAATTTGAGTAACAACATTTCCAATACCCTGACCAATACAAGCAGCTGAAGTTAAGATATGAACCTTATCATCTTTAATTAATAGATTTGAACGCCCAGTATCTGGAAGTCCAACCCCAACACCTGAATTTTTCATACAACCAGCAATACCAGCATATGGATTATTTTCATACACTTCTTTAACTGCTTCTAAGCACTCAACAAAGGCTGTATCTGGTGTAGCGATTTGACCATTTGGAAGCTCATCTCCAGGACGAATTGCATTATTATATCTAAACTGCCATGGATCTATATTTAACATTTCAGCTAACTCATTGATATTTTGTTCTTGAGCGAAACAGCTCTGAGTAACTCCAAATCCACGGAATGCTCCTCCTGGTACATTATTAGTATAGTAACATTTTCCATCAACTTCTAAGTTTTGGAAATTATAAGGACCACCAGCATGTGTACATGCTCTTTGAAGAACTGGTCCACCTAAACTTGCATAAGCACCACAATCAGAAATTATTTCAGCCTTAGTAGCTACCAACTTACCATTCTCATCGCAAGCAGTAGTAATATCTATTTCCATTGCATGACGCTTTGTATGAATATTTAAACTTTCTTGACGTGTAAATTTAACTTTTACAGGCTTTTGAAGTAAGTAAGCAGCTAAGGCAGCATGATGCTGAACACTCATATCTTCCTTACCACCAAATCCACCACCAACAAGTTTTGTTTGACATCTTACAAGCGATGCTTCAATATTTAACATTCTTGAAATTTCATGTTGTTCATCATACACCGATTGGCTAGCTGAATATAATAGAACACCCTTATCCATTGGCTGAGCAATCGCACACTCTGGTTCCATAAATGCATGATCAGTCTGAGGAACTGAGTAATGATTTCTAACAACATATTTAGCATTTTTAATCGCTTCATCAACATTACCACGACTAATACTTTGATGAGATAATAAGTTACCATTTGGATGAAGTTTAGTAGCACCCTCAGCCATTGCTAGCTCAGGACTTGAAATAACTGGTAGTACCGTATAATCAACTTCAATTAAATCTAGGATCTCTTGTAATTTATCCTTATTCTTAGCTACTACCATTGCTATAGCATCCCCAATATAACGAGTAAATTGTCCCTTTGGAATAAACACATCCCAATCAGGTACAATATGACCAGTCTTATTAAATGGAACATCCTCAGCAGTAAATACTGCTACACAATCAGGATGAGCCTTAGCCCTCTCGATCTTAATATCATTGACAGTAGCATGTGGATAAGCAGCACGTAGTGCCTTACCATACAACATTCCATCTAAGATAATATCATCTACAAATTCTCCAGTTCCAAGAACTTTCTCACGCCCATCTATTCGACGTAACATTTCTCCAACTTTTCCAGTATCTTCCATTTGAGGAACATCTTGGTTTTCTCTAAACATTTCAGCTGCCTTTAAAATAGCATCTTCAATTTTAACGTAACCTGTACAACGACAAATATTTCCTACAAGAGCTTTTTTAACTTCTTCTCTTGTTGGCTCTTTATTCTCATCTAACAATACTTTTGCACTAATAACCATCCCCGGAATACAGAACCCACACTGCACTGCTCCACATTTTGAGAATGTATATGCATATACTTCTTTTTCTCTTTCACTTAATCCTTCAACTGTAATAACATTTTTACCATCAAACTTTGAAACAGGCATGATACAAGATTTTACCTTTTTACCATCAACAATGATTGTACATGTACCACAAGCACCTTCTCCACAACCATCCTTTGCTGATGTTAAACGTAAATCAGTGCGAAGATAATCAAGTAATTTCTTATCTTCTTTTACTTCGTGTAAAACTCCATTTACTGTTAGTTTATACATTTTTTTCACCTTTCTTACCAAGGATGTATTCTCCCTGATTTTCTTTAACTACCTTTCCATTCTCTACAACTTTTTTACCATTTAATATTACATAACTAGCAAGTCCCTTTACTTCAAAGCCCTCATAAGGTGTATAATCAACATTTTGAAGCTGATTTTTCTGTGATATCACAGATGTCACTTCACTATCCCATACAACAATATCAGCATCACTACCAACTTTTATAGTACCCTTTAAAGGATACATTCCATAAAGTTTTGCAGCATTTGTACTCATTAATTCACTAAACTTATTTAATGATATATAGCCACCAACAACAAGCTTAGTAAACATTAGCTGAGGACGATGCTCAATGCCAGGAGAACCATTTGGTATTTTTCTAAAATCATTTAAGCCCAATTCTTTATCTTTTGAAAAATTAAAGCTACAATGATCAGTTGCTAAAGTATTGACTTCATTATTTACAATAGCCTTAAGCAACTCTTCTTGATCTTGCTTCTTTCTAAGTGGAGGTGACATGACATATTTTGCCCCCTCAAAGTTAGCTAAGCTATAACTTGAATCATCAAGAAGTAGATATTGTGGACAAGTCTCTACTGTAATATCGATTCCATTTTTTCTTGCTTTTCTTACTTCTTCTAAACCTAAAGCACTACTTAAATGTACAACTTGTACAGAATGCCCTACAAGCTTTCCAATATAAGCCAAACGATTGATCGCTTCAGCCTCCACAATATCTGGCCTAGATAAAGGATGAGCACTTGGATCTAAATGATTTTTACAAGCAAGCTCTTCCCGCTTTGCATCAACAAGTAAGCCATTCTCACAATGAACTCCCAATAAACCATGATCAACCTTTTTTATTTGCTTAAGTGCCTCATAAATCTCTTGATCATTTGAAAGTAAATTATCGTAAGCCATATACATCTTAAATGAAGTTACACCAAGCTTTTCCATTTCAAGAATTTCATCTTTTACTTCATCATTCCAATCAGTTATTGCCATATGGAAGCGATAATTACAAGAGCTATTATTACATGCCTTGCTCATCCACTCATCATATGCCATCTTTAATGATTGGCCCTTGCTTTGTGTTGCAAAATCAACAATTGATGTTGTTCCATTTACAACTGCTGCTTTAGTCCCTGACTCAAAACTATCAGCAGTAAAACAGCTTCCAGCATCCATTTCTAGATGAGTATGACCATCAATAAAGCCTGGAAAAACAATTTTATTTGTTGCATCAATTACTTCATCATCAACACTATTTTCAATATGATCTTCAATTTTAACAATTTTATTATCTAAAATTGCAATATCTTTTTTTACTTGTCCCTCTTCTGTTATTACTGTACCATTTTTAATAATAATCATAATTAAATTAAATATGGATGGTTTTCTTTAACAGATGCAATAAAGCTAACTACAATTTTAGGAGCCTTACTAATATCACAAGTTTCTTCCTTACCATCTAATCTATAAGCAACCATATTATTATCTAATATTGCAAATCCTTGATTGCTTGAATTTTTTAAGTCTTCACTACTTGAGAATAAAGTGAAACGATCTTTATATGGAGTACATGGATCAGGACAGAAGATGTAGCAGTTACCACATTCATTACAATAATCATCAATATGCATTAGTACTTTCTTATCATCAACTATAGTTGTAATATTTGCACGGTTAGGACAAACATTTACACAACTTCCACAAACTACACGACAATCAATCGCAACCTTCTTATGATCATCAAACGATACTAAATTATCTACCTTTGCACGTACTGCTGCAGCTTTTTTATAATGTGCATTTGTACGAACATCTTGAGCTAAAGCTTTTAATTTTGCAGTATCAGTTTTGCGATCACTATTAAATTCGCAACTATCTAATTTTTCAGCTAAAGCCTTTAAACGATTATAACCGGTAGGCTTAAGTAAAATTGTAGCCACTGTAATTGGCCAAATTCCAGCTTCAAAGATATCACTTATATTATTGATATCAGCTCCCCCTGAAAATGACATTGGTAGCATTCCATTAAATGCTTCAGATAACTTATAAGCAACATTAATAGTAAGAGGATATAGTGCTTTACCCGACATATACATATCATCTCCTGGTAATTCATTTCTTGAAGAAGAAACTTGGAAAGTATTTGAAAGTTTAACTCCAAAGTCAACATTGTTTTTAACAGCTAAATCTTGAAGACGCTTAATCATTTTAACAGCATCATCAAACTTTAAATCATGATCAAAGTTCTCTTGCTTAAATACCATGTAATCATATCCCATATCATCTAATAACTCACGAACAAAGTCATAACCTAATAATGTTGGATTACATTTTAAGTAAGTATTAATTCCTTTTACTTCCATTAAATATGAAACAATTTTCTCAATTTCATCAGCCGGACATCCATGCATTGTAGATAAGGTAATACTATTTACAATTTCACCAGTAATACTATTTATAAAATCTTCATCAACATTATTAAAACGATCAAGATTTTCTAATGCCCATCTTTTACATTCTCTATAATAAGGAGTATTCCTTGCATCTTTCATTCCTTCAATAAAGCCATCAATTTTACTTGATTTAATTCCTTCTAAATTATAACCAACACTCATATTAAAGATGATGGCATCAGGATCACCTAAGTTAAATTCTTTAGCAACTAACTTACAAGCAAACCAACCCTTTACATACTCTTCTAGAGCTTGCTCAACATAAAGTTCAGTTGACCATTCAACATTGTAACACTCATCATCTGCTCTAATACATGGCTTATCAACATGAAGATCATGACCATCTAAAATCTGTACTGTTTTAAGTTCAAAAAATCTTCCCCCAGCAACATAAGATGCTACAAGGTTTTGAGCAAGTTGTGTATGAGGACCAGCAGCTGGTCCTACAGGATTTTCTAGCTCATTTTTAAATAGTTTCAATGTTTTATCTTGCTTGTTAGTGTAAATACCATTTACACTATAAATCGTATTGTACTTCTCTTTCTCTGTAAGTACACGGTCCATAATTTTCCCAAAAGGGATTTGCTTCATAATATCGCTCATCTTTGTTTACCTCCCATTATTTATACGTTTCCAAAGATCATTTGCAACCATTCTTGACTCTTCTAATACAGCGCTTTTATCAATATTTACAAGTTTACGATCTCTCATTAAGATCTTGCCACTTCCAATTGTCGATGTAACCATCGAACCATTTATTCCAAATAATAAATGAGAATTTAAATTATTTTCATTCATTGGCGTTAAAGGTGTATAGTCTACTAAAATTATATCTGCACTATAACCCTCTTTTAATTTACCAAGCGGTATTTTAAAGAAACGATTTGCTATTTCGGCATTATTTTCAAATAACATTGTTGGAATTTCCATCCATGCACAACTAGGATCCTTGCGATCATGCTTCTGTAAGCAGTTCGCAACCTTATAGCTCTCTAACATATCATTAGTATAACCATCAGTACCAAGACCATATAAAACACCTGTTTTAAAGATCTCAATAGCATTTGGAGCTCCAACAGCATTACCCATATTACTCTCAGGATTATGAACAACAATTGTATCAGTTTCCTTTAAGATATCTAATTCTTTTTTTGTACCATGAATGCAGTGTACTGCCATAGTATTTGGTCCTAAGATTTTTAAATCATTCAATCTTTCAACAACTGTTGTATTATATTTTTCTTTAGCATCAATTACATCATCTAAACCCTCTTCAACATGGATGTGATAACCACAATCACTAGGAGTATTCTTTATAACATATTCCATTGTTTTATCACTAAGAGTAAAGCTAGCATGTAGACCCATCATAGCCTTTAACATATCACTTGAATCATTCTTAGTGTAGTTATAAAAGTCAACATTCTCTTTAACTGCTTCCTTCATTTTTTCTTCACCATGGCGATCACTTACTTCATAGCATAAACAAGATCGAACACCATATTCTTTAGCAATATCCCCAATAACCTTTAAACTACCAAGCGTTTCACCATAGCTAGCATGATGATCAAAGATTGTTGTTACACCATTTTCAATACAGTTAATGTAAGTTGCCCTAGCACTCATTTCGCTATCTTTTAGCTTTAAATGATTATCTAAGTTCCACCATAAACCCTCTAAGATTTCAATAAAATTTGTTGGGTTATGATTCTTAATACTAATACCTCTTCCAAGTGCTGAATAAATGTGATTGTGAACATTGATAAATGCTGGCATTATATACTGACCATTAGCATCTATAAACTCAGCATCTATATACTTAGCTTTTAAATCTTGTAATTTCCCTACCTCTTTAATTAATTTACCATCAAATACAACTGCACCATCTTCAATATATGGATTGTTTGCATCTCTTGTAAATACTTTTCCATTACCAATAATATACATTTTATTATCCCTTTCTATATATATTTTGTAATTCTTCATATGTATCCTGTGTATCAATATCAACTAGCTCTAATTGACTATTTACCTCTATTAACTTCTCTAAATGTAAATATCTTAACAGGACATCTTTACCCTTTTCATTTTGTTTTAAATCCCTTAATTCTTTTTCCATAAATTTTGGAAAAATAACCGGATTACCCCTTTTATTTAATTTTGCTAAACGCACAAAACTATTAGTATCTTCCATAAATTTAAGTATTAAAGCTTGAATACTATTTTTCTTTCGAAAAGGTTGATCACATGTCATAAACATTACCCCTTGATAATTACTAGACTGTAATGCTTCTAAACCCAAAGCAATGGTATCACTTTGAAATTCTTTTTGAGATGTGATACACGTAACAGGATAATTTTTACATATCTCAACAATTTCTTGATACCTTGTTACAACTACTACCCTATTAACCATTTCAAATGGAATCTGCATTAAATTCTCTTCAAATAAACTCTTACCAAACCAATCAATAAGTAACTTATTCTTTTTAAAACGCTTAGAATATCCACTAGCCATAACAATGACATCTACTGGATATTTATAGTCATCTAAGTCAATGAAGTAGGCATCTTCTTTTTCCCTTAAACTATCTAAGAAATGATTAGACTTATTCTTTCTTATAACTGCAACAACTCTTTTATCTAAAAATAATTGATTAATAGCCCCTAAGTAATCACTAGCATCCTCTTCTAAATAACCAATTTCATCAATTCCAATAATTTCTGTATTTAATTCACTTAAATACTTCTTACCAAATTCATTGATACTCTCAGTACATGCAACCATTTTATTTTGATACTTTGCAAGCATAAATGAAGAAGTACCATCCTTATTAAACATTCTTACACTAGTTGGATGTAAACTATCTTCATACACTGCTTTTGAATAAATAGCATCGATCTTTAATTCATCAACCATTTTCTTAAACAAGGTACTCTTACCCTTTTGTATGCTACCACTAATAAGTAAGTGTTTCTTACCACTAGCATTCCAATCTTGTATTATCTTATTAGCATTCATTTCTTTACCATTACAAAGCGTCCTTCATACTCTAATACATCAATATTTCCATACACCTTATTTAAAATAGCAGTAAGCTTATCGATAGCTATTTCATCTACTATTACGTGATCTGATAATTTACCATCACTCATAAAATATATTTCATCACAATATTTTAAGGCAAAATTAGGATCATGAATTGTAATTAAGGCACTCTTTTCACTACTTTTAAGCGTTTCTCTAACAAGATTTAGAACATGATGACGATTTGTAAAATCCATCGCACTATCAGGCTCATCTAATAGCCATATTTTACTATCTTGAAGGATTGCCCTAGCAAAGATAACCAATTGTTTTTGACCACCTGAGAGTGATAGAAAATCCTCGTGAAGATACTCCTCAAGATTAAATGCTTTCATAATGTCATGAGCTTTTTTTCTCATTGAGGCATTTGGCTTATTCCAAAAACTTACATATGGATTAAATCCCATCAATAGTACATCCCAAACATCTATTGAGAAGGTAATATTATTGTGTTGAGAAATATAAGCAATTTCTTTAGCTTTTTCATTAATAGACATCTTCTTTAAGTCTTTATCTTGAATTAATATATCTCCAGAAACTGTCGCATTACCAAGTATTCCTCTAAGCAAGGTTGTTTTACCACAACCATTTAAACCAACAAGAGCAATGAATTTACCCTGTTTTATACTCATTGAAATATCATTTACTACAATTTTCTTACCATATCCGACACTCACATTCTTAAGTGCTAAAAGTATTTTTTTCACAATAGTTTATCCTCCTTTACCATAAAGAAGAACAACATTGGAGCCCCAACAATTGATGTAACAATACTAATTGGTAGCTCAATTGAAAACAAACTTCTAGCAAAAGCATCAGCAATAACTAGCAAGACACTTCCAAGTACTCCAGATAGAAGCCATGTGCTTCTACCATTTCTTTTTGCAATTAATCTTGCAATATGCGGAGCAATTAAGCCAATAAAACTAATTAGACCAACAACACTTACAACAGATGCTACAGCTAGTGTAGAAAAGCTCAATACTAGTGGGCGAAAATATCTAACATTGATTCCTAAACTTACTGCATCTTGATCATCAAGTGCTAATAGCTCAATTTTACGACTTATAATATATAGTACAAATAATGCAATTAAACAAATTGGTATCACAAGCAATAGTTTATCTAAGGTGATAACATTTAAACCACCCATCATCCAAAACTCAATGGCTCCAAGCTGTTTTTCAGGATCTGCAACTAATTTCATACTCATAATAATTGACTGACAAATTGAATTTACTACAATTCCTGAAAGTACAAAACTTGCAAGTCTTTTTTTCTTTGCACAATTTGCCAATATGATTGCCAAAATAACCGCCAAAATTCCACCTGTAAAAGCGCTTACCATGGTAATCATAAAAGAGCCAGACATTGCTACAATCGCAACTGCAGCTCCTGCACTTGCTCCACTGCTCATCCCAATAATATCAGGAGATGCTAATGGGTTTTTAAAAATTGTTTGAAGAATTGATCCAACATAAGCCAAAGTAAAGCCTGCCATAACCGCCATTATAATTCTTGGAAGCCTTAGATTAATAAAAACATTATAATCCATTGGATCAGCCTCTTTGTTAAAGATTGAGATTATCTCATTGAAAGATAAACTATACTTTCCAATAAATATTGAAATAAGAAAAACAACACACAAAAGGAAAAGACATCCTATTGTGTAGTTGCGTATTCTTGTTTTCATTATTTAACATCTGCCTCAAAACCATAGAATTCACTATAAAAGTTTTTAACTGTGGTTTTATAGTATTCATCACTTATTAAATCAGGGTAAAGAGATTTAGCAATAAATACTTCTGCAAGAATTGATGAAGGAATTGGAGAATCCCATGATTCAAAATCATTTGGCAGTTTATATACTTTTTGATTAGTAATAGCATTTACTGCACTAATTGAAGATTCATTAAGTACAGAATCTATGTCATATGCAGCATCAGCTGCTAAGATAATTGCCTCAGGATTATAACTTGCTATATCTTCAAATGAGACTTCTGCCCAATATGTGTCTTCAATATTACTAGCTACGTTTGTAGCATTTGCAGCATCTAATAAAGATGATTGAAACATCTTAGGACCTGCCGTGCTTAAGAAAGAACTATTACCACCAAAATATGTTAGAACCTTTTCTTGATCTTTAATTTTATCTGTGATTTCACTGCTTACATCATTCATAAAATTTATAAGCGATGTTGCTCTATCATTTTTATTTAATACTTTACCAAGCATCTCAATCATCCCAAATAAATCATCTTTACTCTCAGGATTAGTAATAAGCACTTTAACACCTGCTCCCTCAAGTTGTTCGATATAGTCTTTTTGTTTGATATTTAAGATAACTAAATCAGGCTTCAATTCAAGACACGCCTCTAAGTTAAATTCCTTTAAACTACCAACATTTGGTAACTCAATTAACTCAGGTGCTGCCAACTTAAATATTTTCCTTTTATCTGCCTTAGCCTCTATTCCAACAAGTTTGTCCTTAGCATCAAGAGCAATTACAGTAGTTGTTGTCATATAATGAGTAGTAACAACCTTCATTGGTTCTTTATCAAATGAAACTTCTCTTCCCATTTGATCAGTAACAACAACTGTATCCGATGGCGTTTCAATTGGAGCTGTTTCAACTACATTTGATGAGTTATTACTACAGCCAACAACTGCAAATACCATAAGTGCTATTATAAAACTTTTGATTTTTTTCATTAGATCTATCCTCCACTTTTTTTTAAACATTATTTAATTATTGCAATTGCCTCAACTTCTACAAGTACTCCCTTTGGTAACTCGCGAACCGCAACACATGATCTTGCTGGATTTGAAGTAAAGTATTTACCATAAACTTCATTAAATGCTGCAAAGTTTGCCATATCAGATAAGAAACAAGTTGTCTTAAATACATTTTCAAAATCAGTTCCTGCTTCTTTTAATACTGCAGCCATGTTTTTCATAACTTCTTCAGTTTGCTCTGTAACATTACTTCCTACGATTTCTCCACTAGTTGCACATAGAGGGATTTGCCCAGATGTGTAAAGTGTTCCATTCACTACCTTAGCTTGTGAATAAGGTCCGATTGCTGCTGGTGCTTCTTTTGTGTTAATTGTTTTCATTTAGATGAATCCTCACTTTCTTTTTATACCTTAACAGTATCTGTTAATATCTTATCAATGAATTATATTTTAGTCAATACTATTTAAGAGATTATTTTATTTCATTTGATTACATTTTTATGAAAACTCTTACATTTTATTTTTTACCATTAAAAAAGAGCCTTAGCCCTTTTAAAATTTACACAACTTCCTTACCCTTAATTGATCTTAAATGCATATAAACAGTATTCTTAGAAACCCCCATTACTTGAGCAAGTTGAATTACTGAATCCTTCATATTAAATAAACCTTGATTATATAAGATGGTAATTATTTCTTTATTTCTTAGTGATGCTGGAATTGACTCATCTCTTGATACAACTAAGTAAGCTTGATCATACATTGTCTGTAGTACCTTTTCCACATCATCAGCAAAGGCATCATTACGAATTGGGGCATCCATGGGCTGATTCAATATTTTAAATAATGGGAAGATATCACTAGCTGGTGTATTCATATAAAAGTTAATACATAATAATCCAATTGGACGATGATTCTCCCCATAAATAACAAGGGTACTACAACGAAGCGGTGCTCCTTTTTTACTAACAGCCTCATAAGAGATATAACCATTTAGATGTTCGCTCTCAACTTTAACCAACATACTTAAAGCCATATCAGTAATTGGATCACCAATTCTTCTTCCTGATAAATGACCATTAATAATATTAATAATAGAGTTATCAAAATCCTCTAAACTATTCAATAGTATTTCACAACCGCGACCTAAAAAATCAGCAAGACCCACCATAACTGAACGATGACTATTTAAGATAATGCGATCAATATCTGTTAATTTTATTTTTTTTACTTCTTTCATCTATATCACCTCTTTTATAATAGTAACAAACACCAATGTATAAATGCAACAAACTTATATTAATTAAAAAATCCCCAAGGGGATTTAAATTGAAACAAACACTAACACTACAATTAATATTATAGCACCAAAGATAATTCGATCTAAGGTTTTAATAGAGATATTCACTCGATCATAAACTCCTGCAAACATGGTTTCATGAGTGTTTTCTGTAATCTTTTTATCTTCCATTATTTTCTCACCAAGTACTTTCTCATATCAATTGCACAAGCAACTAAAATTATTAAACCTTTAATTATATAAATCATATTAACACTAACACTTAAAAAGCTTAAACCAACAAATATTAATTTTAGTAGCACAACACCCATTACAACTCCGCGAATCTTTCCGATACCCCCAACAAATGAGATTCCACCAATCACACAGGCTGCAATAGCATCAAGTTCATAGTTTAATCCAGTGTTTGCAGAATTTGATCCAATTCTTGCTGCTTCAATAAAACCTGAGAAAGCGTATAAAGCTCCAGCAAGGGTAAAAACCATCATGATGGTAAAGCCAACATTTACCCCCGATACATTTGCTGCTTCAGGATTTGATCCAACAGCAAACATATTCTTTCCAAATGAAGTTTTATTCCATACAACCCACATAATTCCAGTTAAAGCAATTGCCATTAAAACGTAGTTAGGGATTGGTGTACCACCAATCTTAAATAGGCTACCCTTAATTAAGTTAGTAAACTCTGGGGATAGACCTGAAATGGACTGACCATTATTATTACCATTCATTAAATACATCAAGATAACACCATAAACCATAAGTTGAGTTGCTAGAGTCACAATAAATGGATGAAGTGAAAATTTAGCAACACAAAATCCATTAATAAAGCCAAAGAATGCTCCAACTGCAATTACTATAATTAATACAACAATAATTGGTATCTGTACTAAATCTGGAAACATTTTATTTGAATAATCAAACATTTGTAAAAGTGATGCTGAAATACAGGCTGTTAAACCAACAATTCTTCCAGCTGATAAATCCGTTCCAGTTAAGATAATAGCTCCTGCTACCCCTAGTGCTAAAGGCATAGCTGCTGCTGATAATGAAACAATATTAATAATTGATTCTCTACTTAAAAACTGTGGTCTTTGAATTTGAATATAAATTATAGCAATCATGGTAAAAATCATTAATGAATTATTAATAAGTGCTTCTTTTACTACCTTTGCCTTTTCTTTATTATCAAGTTCCATAAAACTATTATATTTTAATTTCAAATTTTTTATAAACATTTTATACCCCCTTATAAATATTTAGCAGCAAGTGCCATTATTTTTTCTTGACTAGCATTTTTAATTTCTAAATCACCAGCTACCAACCCATTTGACATAACCATAATTCGATCACATACACCAAGTAGCTCTGGCATTTCTGAACTTACCATAATAACTGATTTACCCTTGGTAGCAAGATCAATTATTAATTGATAAATCTCATACTTAGCACCAACATCGATTCCTCGAGTCGGCTCATCTAACAGTAGAATTTCTGGATCTGTAAGAAGCCATCTTCCTAAGATTACCTTCTGTTGATTCCCACCTGATAGTGATCTAATTTTTGTATTCTGACTTGGAGTTTTAATACTCATGGAATTAATTGACCACGCCGTATCTTCTCTCATCACTTTACTATTCAATAAGCCATACTTAGTATATTTTCTTAAATTAGATATTACCGTATTTTCTAAAATTGATAGTATCCCAAAAATTCCAGTGGCCCGTCTTTCCTCGGTTGCTAAGGCAAAGCCGTTTTTTATAGCATAAACAGAATTTTTGTTATTAATAACTTTTCCATCTAAAACAATTTCACCACTTTTTTTAGTGGCTATACCAAAGATAGTTTCTAATAATTCAGTACGACCAGAGCCATCAAGTCCTGCAACCCCTAATATTTCTCCTCTTTTTAAATCAAAGTTAACATCTTTAATATGAGAGTACATTCCCGATAAATTTTTAACACTCATAATACTATCACCAACTTCATTAGTTTTTTTAGGATAAAGGTTTTTAAGCTCTCTTCCAACCATTAACTTGATAATTTCACTCATCGTTAAATCCTTAGCATCCTTAGTAGCAATATGTTTGCCATCCCTCATAATTGTTACTTCATCAGAAATTCTCAAAATTTCATCCATCTTATGAGAAATATATACAATCGCAACTCCTTGTTCCTTTAACATATTAATAATCCTAAATAAATGTTCAACCTCTTTATCAGTTAAAGAAGATGTAGGCTCATCAAAGACGACTACCTTAGAATTATATGAGACTGCCTTAGCAATCTCTACCATCTGTCTTTGAGAGACACTCATCGTACTCATTATTCGCTTTGGATTAACATCAACACCCATTTTATTAAATATTTCCATAGTATCATGATACATTTTTCGCTCTGAAGTAATTACTTTAAATATTTTTGGATATCTTCCTAACCAAATATTATCCATAACATTCTGTTTTAAAGCCTGATTTAACTCTTGGTGTACCATCGCAACACCAGCTGTTAAGGCATGCTTTGAATCTTTAAAATTTACCTCTTTGCCATCTAATATTACCTTACCATGATCCTTATTATAAATTCCAAACAAGCATTTCATTAGGGTTGATTTTCCAGCACCATTCTCACCCATTAAAGCATGAACACTTCCCTTTTTAAGAGAAAAGGAAACATCATCTAAAGCCTTTACCCCAGGAAATTCTTTTGTAATATTTTTCATTTCTAAAATTACATCATTCATTTTATATCTCCTATTTTTTATAAATTAAGGACGTCAATGACGTCCTTAAGATACTAGTATTTTAAAATTTTACTTTCCTGTATACATTTGATAAGGGATACGAGCCTTAGCAACACCATCATCAACTTTTACTCCACTAACACCAGCTGCCTCAACTCCATCAAATGAACCTTTATCATTAACGTTGTTGTCAACTGCTAAAGCAATAATTTTCGCCATACCTTCAGCATCTTGTTTAATTGTTCCACTCATTACACCCTGAGCAATTAAATCAACTGCCGCCTTAGTAGCATCAACTCCATAAACTGGAATTTGTTTTTCTTGACCTTTTTTGTTAAATCCAACAGTTTGTAAAGCCGAGATAGCACCTTCAGCCATATTGTCATTATTACAAATAACAAGCTCAATCATATTGTTGTTACCTTCATTGTATTTACCAAGTGCAGTAGCCATATAATCCTGTGCCGCCTTTGCAGACCATGTTCCATCTTGGTCAACTTGGTACTTATCAGAGTTAGCTTCATCATAATAAACAAGTTTACTCTTACCAGCTGCTTCTAATTTAGCATCAGCATTTTCTACTGCAAACTGTGTACGATAGATTGCTTCATTATTACCCTCTTGCCCTTTAAACATTGCATAAGATATACTTCCATCACCATTTAAATCATAGGTATCAAAATTAGCAACTAATTCTTCACCAATCATATTCCCTTGCATTACACCTGCTTCTTTAGCGTCTGTTCCAATAAATGAGCATTTTTCATATGAATTAACTACTTCATCTGAAACTTCACGATTGAAGAATACTACTGGAATATCTTTTTCTTTTGCAGCATTGATAATAGTAGTTGCTGCATCATCTGATCCAGTCTCAACAATATTTACAACAAGTAGTGTTGCACCACTTGAAATTGCAGTTTGTACTTGTTCTGTTTGTAATTGTTGCTTACCAGATGCATCATAATTTGTAAATTCAACATTAGCACCTTCAAGTTGAGTATCTAATGCTGTACGAACTGTAGAAATATAAGTATCTCCGTAATCATAATAGAAAACATGAACATTAGGACCTGCTGCTTCTTTACTTGTCCCATCTGAACTACTACAAGCTACTAAGCCTATAGCAACCACTAGTGTTAATAACACCTTTAATAATTTTTTTAACATACACTTCTTTCCTCCTATTGTGTAATTAATGCGATTAATGTAACCGCTTGTATCATGCATTAATTATATAATTATTAAAGAGTCTAAAAAATATAAAATTATATTATATAGGTGTAAAATTCTACTTAAATAAAAGTTATTCCTTTAAAATGTATTAGTTATAGAAGGAGAAAACAAACTTTTGATTGTTATACTCATATAAATTATCAAGATCAACAATTAAGATATCAGTAAAAATATCATCCTGCTTTTTTCCCTTTGACTCTATTCCATTAATTGCTGTTTCTATTGCCATATAACCAATCGCAAATGAATTCTGAACAATGATTTTATCAATTTCACAAGACTCTATCATCCCAATTATCCGCTCATTATTATCATAACCAAAAACCATAATATCATCCTGTTTACTTAAATCTCTAATTGCATATCCAACCCCCATCGTTGTATTTTCACTAAAGGTTACAATAGTATTAATACTAGGATTATCTTGAATCATTTTTTTAGTTAGATCACTTGTATCTGATACATTAGATGAAGTCTTGATAATACTTTCTATCTTTGTATTATCATACTTACTTAACTCTTCAATAAAGCCCTGCCTTCTTTTTAAGGTACTGTCACTTTGATCATTAAAATCAACAATGCCCACAGATATTTTTTCAGTGTATGTTTCTTTTAAGTGCTGTGCCATCATTTTTCCACTTTGATAATTATCAGTTCCAACATAGCCATAAATCTTGTCAATATCAACCTTACTATCCATTGTAACAACAGTTATTCCATTTTTTATGGCTTTTTTTAATAGTTCACTTGATTTTGATGAATCAATAGGTGATATAACAATGGCATCAGCCTTTGCATCAATTGCTTTTTCAAGATAAAAGTTTTGCATCTCCCAGTCTTCTTCGTTTAATGATCCATCAAAGGTAACTCTAACACCATGTTCTGAAGCTGCACTATCAACCCCAGCCTTAACATCACGATAAAAATTTGAAGTCCCAGTTTTAGGAATTACTGCAATATAGTACTGTTTTACTTTAATGTCTTTGCTTTGACATGAGGCAAGTAATAAAACCATTAAAATAAGCATTAACTTTCTAATCATATATCTTATCCTCTTCTTCTATAATTGCCGGAAAAGTAATTGTAACCTTAGTTCCAATATCCTGTTCACTTTCAATCTTAACTCCATACTTATCACCAAAATAAATTTTAATGCGATCATTGACATTTTTTAAACCAATGCCATGCTTGCCATTTTTCTCTTTACTTAAAATTGTACTAAGGGTTTCCTCACTCATTCCAAGTCCATTATCAATAACTTCAAAAATAATTGTTTCATCCTCTAATTTAACATTTACAATAATTTTACCTTCATCAACAGAACGATCAATTCCATGATATATAGCATTTTCAATAATTGGTTGTAAAGTTATCTTATTGGTATAATATTCATTTGCCTTAGGATCAACATTAAACTCATAAGTAAATTGATCACGATAACGATATTTTTGAATCTTTAAATAGTGAATCGCATGATTGATTTCTTCTTGAATGGTAATCAATTGCCTTCCCTTATTTATACTTATTCTAAATAGTTTCGCAAGAGATCCTACCATTTCAACTGCCTCATCCATCTTGCCCATCTCACACATCCATCCAATTGAATCAAGGGTATTATAAAGAAAATGAGGGTTTATTTGTGACTCTAATGCTTTTAGCTCAGTCTTTCTAAGAATTAGCTCCTCTTCCTTGGTTTTCTTCATTAAATTTCTGATAATTACCACCATCCTTGCAAAAGATCGTGATAAACTTTTTATTTCAGAAACTCCTCCTTGTGTGTGATACTCATAAGTATCAACATTATTTTCAAAATCTTTCATCCCTAAAACCAATCTTTTTATCGGCTTTGAAATACGATCGGCCACTAAGATACTAAGTAAGATTGAAATAACAATTGATATAAGAGAAATAAAAATAACTAAATATTTAAACATATTAACCTGTTCATAAATTAAGTCATTAACATAACTTATTCCAATAATATTCCACTGACCATTATCAATGGACTCTTTTACATAAATTATGCCATCAATAATTTTATAGTCTTCCTCAATTTGATTAATTGCTACTAAATTCTCATTAACAACCCCACTATTTAATAATCTTTGTTTAGGATGATAAACAATATTATTGTTTTCATCACTAATAAAAAAGTATCCTCTTTGTCCAACTCCAACATTATCTACAAATCTTGAAATAGATGCTAGTTTATAATCTATGACTAAATACTCTACTTTATTCACAACAGGGATATCAACTGCAACTGCCATTGTAATAACCCAAGGATAATGATTCTCAAAAACACTTTGAACATGTGGACGCATTAAAATTGTTTTATCATTGTTATTTGAAAAAAGAATAGCATCATATGATAAATTCTTAATCATACTTGTTTTTAAATTCTTTGAATTATTTCCATACAACAGTATATTACCCTCAACATCATATAAGAATACATTAGAAATATCACTTTGAAATTTTACAATTGTATCAAAATAATTATTTATCTCTAAATCACTTTCCATATGCCTAACTTCATTTTTTATTGTAGTTAGCTGATCCTCCATTGAACTTTTCATCTTATCAATGGACTTTGCTGCTTGATTTATAACCTGTTTAGAATTAGTAAAAGCCGCCTGTTCTATATTTTTAACATGAGCATTAAGAAAAAAATATGATAAGCTAAAAATAATTGATAAAGACAATAAAATCATTAAACCCATTATTACAAATTGTAAACTAATAGAAAATTTATTTTTCTTCATTATCTATTACCCCTTTTTCTCTTAGTTTATTAGGAGATAACCCGTAGTACCTCTTAACACAATAACTAAAATAATGAGTATCACTATAACCACACTTATTAGCAATTTCCATAACCTTCTCACTTGTGCCTAGTAGTAGTTCCCTAGCATTTCTCATTCTTTCATCAGTTAATAAATTCCCAAAGGTACTATCAGTACTCTTTTTAATTATTGAGCTTAAATAACTAGCACTAACATGTAGTAATTCACTTGCCTTAGAAATAGATAATTCATTATCAGCATAATTAAGCTTTATTAAATCCTGAGCTTGATTAGCAAGTAACTCCTTAGTTTCTTTTCTTTGATTAGAAATAATATCATAAGCAATAAGTACTGCCTCTTTAATTCTTTTCTTAATCATCTCACTATTTAAATCATTACCACTTAAAATTGCAATATGCTTTAAAAAATTATCAGCCTCGCTCTTAGAAACAACAGATGTTACTGACCTTATTAAATTAGATAGAATTTGAATACTTAGTATATATAAACCATTATTTTCCATAATAAAAGTATTTAAAAACATTTCATTTAAAAACTTTTCAATCTCTTCTTTTCTTCCAAGCTTTACAAGACTATCAAGATGATCAACACTTTCCTTGATTAAATTTAAATCATTATTAGACTTAAAATCAGAAAAGTATTGAATAGGTTCATCAAATGATGAATATACTAAAGCAGAAAATGCTTCATCATATGCTTTTGATAATAATGTAAAATCACCATAATAATTACTAATACCTATAAAACAATTAAGCTTTAAGATTCTTTTGGCACTTTGATAAATTTCCGTTGTCATTAAAATAATATACCTATCAATATCTTTTTGAGTACCACTAATAAAGATAACGACCTTTTCTTTTGAATAGAAAAGACCATATTTTAAATACTTTCCGATAATTCCTTTAGCAAAGTTAGTATGAACTCTTTTTGTTTGATTAACATTTTCATTATCAACAAATGTTAAGACTATTATTCTATGATTTATCATCTCACTTACAGAATCAATGATACCTAGATTCATGGCTTCCTTTTTTAATGAAGCATTATCTAATTTCTCTTCATAAGTTACATTATGATCAAATAGTAATGGCATTAAAAAATCTTTTATTTTTAAATGTGTTATTGTTTCATCCTGTGAATCAATATATTCGCCACTTAACATTTCAAAACGATCATCAATTTTCTTTTTTATTTTTAATAGTTCTTTCTCAAGTTCTCTAGAAGATAAGGGCTTTAATAGATAACTAATAATATTATATTGAATAGCCATTTGAGCATATGAAAAATCATCATAGCCACTAATAAAAACAATATTCATAAAGGGGCGAATATTCCTTGCCTCTCTTGCTAAATCGATACCCGATAAAAATGGCATATGAATATCAGTTATTAGTAAATCTGGTTGTAAAAGCTCAACCATCTCTAAGGCTTCAACTCCATTTTCTGCCTCACCAACAATTTTAAAATTTAATTTCTCCCAATTAATAGTATCAACTATCGCTCTTCTAAGCTCGTACTCATCATCTGCTATTACTACTGTATACAAAGAAATCACCCCCTTTTTTTATTATTTCATATCATTCATTATTCGATACTTACCAGGCGTTGTTGATTCTACCTTTTTAAATGTTTTACAGAAGGAACTCTCATTACTAAAGCCACAAGCATAGCTAATCTCTTTAATACTCTTTCTGGTTGTTGTTAGTAAAAACTTGGCAGCATTTACCTTAGCATAAATAATATATTGATGTGGTGTTTTATTAGTTGAACTATAAAACACTCTAGAAAAATAATAAGGACTAAGATTTGCCATCTTAGCTAAGGATGCTAAGGTAATTTCTTGATCATAATTTTGATGAATATATAAGATTGTATCATCAATATTTTTATCCCTTTGTTTTCCCTTGATACTATTTCCACTTAAGAATAGTTCAGTTAAAATATTAGTTATATACTTTGAAAAGCTGGCAATTTCAATCTTTTTACTCTTTTCAAAGATATGAAGCATCTTCATTATAGTATGTTCAATGGTTTCAAAATTTCTAGGCTTAATTACGATATTAAAGTTTTCATGTAAAAGCTCAACCTGTTTTTTAGCCTGAGGGCCATCAAAGTGTAGCCATAAACAATTGGATGCTTCAATACACTCATAATCATGTTTTAAATATGTATCTAAAAGAATACAATCGCCCGAGCTTGCTATTAGGGTTTTGTTGTTAATCCTTATTTTCATCTTACCACTTTTAACCAAAATAATTAAATAGCTATCAAAATTTTTTCTAATTAAGTGATATCCTTTTTCATAATAAAAATTACCCAAGCATAAAGGATAAAAGAAAATATCTTTATAGTTCTTACTGGGACTGTACATGTAAAAAATAGATCCGCTTCCTAGATTACTCTCTTTAGCATCCATAAATTATTCCCCCTATTAATTTTACTATAATATAAAAAGCAATTTTTGACAATAACAAAGCAAAATTAATAAACTATTATAAAATTATTTATATATAATAAAATTATATATATTAAGGAGGTAATTTATGAGTGTAAAGATTTGGGAAGAAGATGTAATAATTCCTACATATGAAGTTGGAGAACCAGATAAAAACCCAATGTTTCTTGAGAAAAGAGTCTATCAGGGAAGTTCTGGAAAAGTTTATCCATATCCTACAATTGAATCAATTTCAAATGAGAAAACTGATAAGGTTTATCGAGCAGTTTACTTAGAAAATGACTATTTAAAAATAATGGTTTTACCAGAGCTTGGCGGAAGAATTCAGCGAGCAATTGATAAAACCAATGACTATGATTTTGTATACTATAACCATGTAATTAAGCCTGCCCTTGTAGGTCTTGTTGGACCATGGATTTCTGGGGGTATTGAATTTAACTGGCCTCAACACCATCGACCAACAACCTTTATGGAAGTTGAATATACCATTAAGGAAAATAATGATGGCAGTATGTCACTACTATTAAATGATGTTGATCAAATGTATGGAACAAAAGCTATCACATCATTTACACTTTTTCCAAGTAAAGCATACTTAGAAGTAAATGGTCAGTTATATAATGGCACCCCATTTGCGCAAACTTTTTTATGGTGGGCTAATCCTGCTGTCCTTGTTCATGATGAGACCCAATCAATCTTTCCAAAAGATGTTCATAATGTTTATGATCATGGCAAAAGAGATGTATCTTCCTTTCCAATTGCCACCTCTTATTACTATAAACACGACTATAGTAAAGGGGTTGATATTTCAAGGTATAAAAATATTCCAGTTCCAACTTCTTACATGGCAGAAAAAAGTGACTTTGACTTTGTAGGAGGATACGACTATAAAAAACAAGCCGGTATCTTACATGTTGCAGATCATCATATATCTCCTGGTAAAAAACAGTGGACATGGGGAAATGGAGAATTTGGACAAGCATGGGATCGTAACTTAACTGATGAAGACGGACCATATATTGAACTGATGACTGGTGTTTATACTGATAATCAACCAGACTTTACATGGCTTAAACCATATGAAGAGAAAACCTTTAAACAATACTTTATGCCCTATAAGGATGTTGGTGAAGTCAGCAATGCAACAATTAATGCAACTCTTCATACATCATATATAAGTAATCAATTAAAGATTGTCGTATACGCTACTGATACTTACAATGAATGTAATATTAAAGTTAATTTAAAAGGCGAAACCTTAGTAAATGAAATCGCAAATATTTCTCCTTATAAGACCTTTTGTAAATCTTACTTATTAGAAAATATTGTAGAGAGTGATATTAAAGTTGAAATTATTCATCAAGATAAAACCTTAGTTGAATATCAAGCAAGTACTCCTACAATCGAGAAACTTGCTGATCCTGCTGTTGCTCCAAAGCATCCAAAAGAAGTAATGAGCATAGAGGAATTATATTTAATAGGTCAACATATTGAACAATACCGCCATGCTACACTGCTTCCTGATATCTACTATGAAGAGGGGCTTCTGCGTGATGAGAATGATACCAGAATTAATACTGCCATGGGTTTTCTAAACTTAAGAAGAGGAGTATTTAAAAAGGCTGAAGATTATTTTAATACAGCTTTTACTCGCCTTACAAAACTTAATCCTAATCCTTATAATAGTGAATGTATTTATGGCTTAGGTCTAACTTACTTCTATCAAGGAAAATATGATTTGGCCTTTGATAACTTCTATAAGGCAACATGGACAAGTGAACAACAAGAAATGTCATTTTATTATCTTGCACTAATTAGTGCAAGAAAGTGTAAATGGGATGAAGCCTTAGACTTTATAAACAAGAGTCTAGTAAAAAATGCTCACCATATTAAAGCTAGAGGATTAAAGGGTAGTATCCTTAGAAAACTTAATGAAATTGAATCTGCAATCAAATGGAACAAAGAAACATTAGCTATAGATACCTTTGATTATTTAACAAATATAGAAATGATTTTCTTAGATCAAAAAAATGCTAAAGAAAATCTATTAAAGTTATTAGGAAAAAATCAATTTCGCTTACTTGAGATAGCTTATCAATATGAAGATTATGGAATGTATCAAGAAGCTATTACAACATTAAATTATATTGAACAGATTGATGCTTTAGGATATTATCATCTTGGATACTCTTACTTAATGTTAGATGATAAGGCTACAGCAAAAGCTATGATGAGTAAAGCAAATGAGTGTGCTTCTAATACAACCTTTCCAAATCACTTAGAAGACATTAAGTGTTTAGAAGCGGCCATGAAGTTAAATGAAAAAGAAGCAAAGGCTTGCTATTACCTTGGAAATTTATACTACGATAAACTTCAACATGAAAAAGCAATTTCATGTTGGGAAAAATCATATTCCCTGGATGATACTTTTGCCACAGTTCAGAGAAACCTCTCAATTGCCTACTATAACAAAAGAAATAACATCTCCCTTGCAAGACAAATGATTGAGAATGCTTTTGAATTAAATAAGAGTGATGCGAGAGTATTCTTAGAAATGGATCAATTACATAAAAAACTTGGAGTTACCTTCCAAGAAAGATTAAATAATTTTATTAAAAATAAGAAGCTAATTACCATGCGTGATGATCTTTATATTGAATATGTAACATTATTAAATGAATGTAATCAAAGTGATCTAGCCTATGATGCAACTTGTAAATTTCACTTTACACCATGGGAAGGTGCTGAGGGTAAAATTACCACCCAGTATAAAATAGCCCTTTGTAATTTAGCCATCAGCTCCCTTTTAGAAAAAGATTATGTGCGCGCTAAAGAATACATTGAGAAAGCTTTAGTATACCCAATAAACTTAGGCGAGGGTAAACTTGAAGGAACAAAGGATAATCATCTTTATTACTTCTTAGGACTTGCGTGTAATGGTCTAAATTTATTAGACGAAGCAAAAGCTAACTTTAAGAAAGCTACTTTAGGAGAAGAAGAAATTAAAGGAGTTCTATACTATTATGATCAGCCTGCTGATATGATTTTGTTTCAGGGATTAGCTCATATCATGTTAAATGATAAAGAGGCAGCTAATCGTAAGTTTTATAAATTACTAGACTATGGTAAAAGACATTTAAATGATGAAATTAATCTTGATTTCTTTGCTGTATCTCTTCCTGACTTCTTAATTTATGAAGTAGATCAAACTCAAAAAAATAAAGCCCACTGTAACTATGTTTTAGCTCTTGCATACATTGGTTTAAAGAATTATGAAGAAGCTGAGAAATATTTAAATCAAACAATAGATATTGAATATCCTCATCAACATTCTCATCTTTACTTTGAATGGATGAAATTCTTTAAATTAGGTGATAGCCATGAGTAAAGAATTTATCTATTCGCTTCGCCTTGGTGTTGATCCTGTTACTTGGGATCAAGAAAAACAAGAGGTTTTAAATAAGTTTATTGTCGATGCTAAAATTGATGACATTAATGTCATTATAAATAGTGAAGAGCTAAATCACGGGCATATTCCTCTTGATGAAATTGATGAGTGGTTAGAAGTAAGTAAAAGAATTAGAGATGATATTAAAAATTTAAACGCCACAGTATCACTTAATCCATGGACAACAATTCAGCACTGTGATCGCGGAAGAGTAATGCATGATTTAAAGTTTGATCAAATGGTCGATTATCAAGGAAAAAAAGCAGAGATAATCGTATGTCCAAGTGATCTAAAGTGGCAAGCATATATCGCAGAAACATTCGCAAAATACGCCTCAATTAAACCAGAGAAAATCTGGTTAGATGATGACTTTAGACATTTTAATCATCTTCCAGTAAACTGGGGATGTTTCTGCGAGTCACACATGGCAATCTATGAAAAAGAATTAGGATATAAAATAAGTAGAGAAGACTTTGTAAAAGAAGTATTAAAAGAAAATGCAGTTACAAAGGAGCGCTTAGTATATCTTAATCAAGCTCAAAAAGAAATGGAGACCATAGCCAAAAAAATCAATGAAGCTGTATCAAAAGAATCAAAAGATACAATCCTTGGTCTTATGAGTTCAGAACCATTTTGGCATCAAGTTGAAAATAGAAATTGGAAGTGTCTTTTAAGTAATCTTTGCTCACCATTTAAAAAGACAAGTCGACCACACTTACCTTCATATAATGAGAAAGCTGGACTAATTTATATCCGTGATTTTAATCGCGTAACCAGGGTTGTTGCTGATATGATTGGTAGTGATGGATCATTTTTTCCCGAGTTAGAAAACTACATGTATTCTCCATACGCTAAATCTAATGCCTTTACTCAACTTCAGCTTGAAACCTGTGCTTGTATTGGTGCTGATGGTATTCTCTTTAATTTTTATGATATGATGGGAAATGGTGTAGTCAATGAATATCAACATCAGGAAATACTTGCTAAAAGTAAACCATTACTAAATTATTTAGTAAATAATAAAATTAACATAGATAATCTTGATGGCATTAAAGTTCTTTATGCTCAAGATAGTGTAAAAACTCGTCATTTAAAATCAAGCAAACTTCAAGATTTACTCCCTAAAGAATTTGAATGGTTACCTCTTTTAGCATCTTATTCTATTGCATGTCGACCAATGGAAATATATAGAGCTATTAATTTAAATAATGAGGTAATGGCAATAAGTGATCAAGTTTTAAGAAATTTAAGTAATGATGAAATTATCACACTCTTTACAAATAATATCATCTTACTTGATGGCGAGTGCGTTAAGATTCTTTTTGAAAGAGAATTACAATATCTTATAAAAGCCAAGTCATACAATTTAATACCACCACATACTGGAAGACAAACCTATGAAGAAGTAATAAGTGATGAATTAATATGTAATGTAAGACACGCCAGAATGACTATGATGCAACAATGTGGTAATTACTATGATATTGAATATGAAGAAGGCGTAAATGTTATCACTAAAACCTTTGATGATTATCGTAAGGTTATTGGAAATGGTACAGCCTCATCAAATAACTTCTTTATTTTACCAATTGATTACCATGATGATGATGGATGGACAGGACAGTATATCAACTATAAAGCTGAGATCTTAAAGAAATTCTTAAAAGATAACACTAGTATTCCAATGATAAATAATACCTGTGTTGTCCAATTAATAATGGAGAAGGACTCTATACTAATTACTAATTTCTCCCTTGATCCCTTTAACAATATAAATATTCATCTTCCAAGTTTAAGTGATGGCACATACGATTTTAAAATAACAACAAGATATGAAACTCTAAGTTATAAGCTAGAATGTAAGAATCATACAATTTGTATTCCATATTCACTTAGAATGTTTGAAACAATATTTATAGAAGTTAAAAGTACTACTAAAGATTAAAAAAATACCCTATAAAACAATCTAAACTGTTCTTATAGGGTATTTTAATTTATTTATCCTTAGTAGGAAGATAGAATATTTCTTCCCCTTCTTTAGTTAACATATAATTACCACGAGCATAGCTCTTTACATAATTGGGATCTTTAAGTTTTTCTTTCTGTGATATCAAAAAGTCATTCTCTTCTTGAACTTCTTTTAACTTACTTTTTGCATCATCTAAGTTATTCTTTAAGTAAGCCATTGTATTTATTTCATCAATAACCCCTTTAAATAACCAAATTGAAAAGGCAATAAGTCCCAGACATAAAAACAAAGTAAAAGGAGTTCTTCTTCTTTTCTTTCTTACTTTTTTAACTACTCTCTTTTTTTCATCACTCATAAACTATACTCCCTGTTGCTTCTTAATTATACTTTTTTATATTGTCATATGCAATAATTAATCATCTAAGTAATGCTCACTTACCACCTCATACATCATTTGAGCATCATGCTTACTTGCTTGTTGAGTAATTTCTAAAACCCTAAAACTCATAACTTTTCTTCCAAAAGTAATTGTAATAATGTCTAAAGGTTCAATATTAGTTGATGGTTTTGCTAATTTGTCATTAACTAAAATTCTCTGATGAATTGCCAACTCTTTAGATACACTTCTTCTTTTTAAAATTCTAGAAACCTTTAAAAACTTATCAACTCTCATTTCTTATCATCCCCTTACTTTTTTTAATTATTTCAATAATATTTTCTAATTTATTTTCAATATTATTAAAATGAATTTCAATTCTTTTATTGATATATTTTATTTCAATCTGATCATTTAATTGATTAATTGTCTCAAATAATTTCACACCATCAATTATACTACTAAATTCTTCAGAGAAATATAATATAGTTCCTTTAGTAGTATTAATAAGCTTATAACAATCATCCTCTAATAATATTTCTAACCAACGCTTATTAAATACCTCTTTAACACTTTTTAAAGGTGCACCATGCTCATCCTTTATTTTATCAAGATAATTAAACAAAGAATCTTCATCCTTAATCTTATCAATTTCTTTATACATTTTTATTTTATCATAATCATAAGGAGCATACTCCTTTGGGATATAAGCCTCTACATCTATTTTTAAAGGAACTCTTGCTTTTTCTTCTTTTATAGCTATACCCTTTTTCTTTTGTATTGAAGCCTCTAACATTTCCATATACATATCAATTCCAACCGTATCAATAAAGCCTGACTGCTCAGGTCCTAAAATATCTCCTGCCCCTCTTATTGTTAGATCTCTCATTGCTATTTGATAACCACTACCAAGTGATGCAAAGTTTTTGATGGCCTGTAATCTTTTCTGTGCTAACTCACTAATTTCACTCTGCTTTGGAATCATTAAATAGGCATAAGCTAATCTTTCTGATCTTCCTACCCTTCCTTTAATTTGATAAAGTTGCGATAACCCAAAATTTTGAGCATTATCAATAATAATAGTATTAGCATTTGGTATGTCAATACCCGTTTCTATTATTGTTGTACATACTAAAACATCTATTTCATGATTATTAAATTTAACCATTGTATCTTCAATTGAATCTTTATTCATTTTACCAGAAACAACTTGAATTCTTAAATCACTTATTTGACTCTTTAACTTTCTTACTATTTGATAATTCTCAGTTGTATTATTTGATAAGTAAAATACTTGACCATCTCTTGAGAGTTCCTTCTCTATTACCTCCTTAATTAAGCCATCTTTTTTCTCTACAATATTAACATTTACACTATGGCGATTATTAGGAGGAGTATTTAAAAGTGAAAGCTGTCTTAAACCAATTAAAGACATCTGTAAAGTTCTAGGAATTGGTGTAGCAGAAAGTGATAAAACATCAACATTTTTTCTTATTGCTTGAATTTTAACCTTATGTTCAACTCCAAATCTTTGTTCCTCATCAATTACAAGTAAGCCCAAATCTTTAAAGTTTACATCATTTCCCAGTAATCGATGCGTACCTATTAAAATATCAACTTTACCTTCTTTACAATTCTTTATAATCTCCTTTTGTTTCTTTACGCTAACAAAACGATTAATGACTTCAATAATTATTGGATAGTCTTTAAATCTTTCTTTAAATGTATTAAAGTGTTGCATTGAAAGAATAGTTGTTGGACATAAAAATGCCACCTGTTTTGACTCCATTACCGCTTTAAATGCTGCACAAATAGCAACCTCTGTTTTACCAAAGCCCACATCACCACATAGTAAACGATCCATTGATGAAGCACTTTCCATGTCCTTTTTTATTTCTATTAATGCTTTTGCTTGATCATCTGTAAGCTCATATTCAAATGCATCCTCGAATTTTTTTTGATCTATTGTATCTTCTTTAAAAGCATGGCCATTCTCAGTATTTCTAAGAGCATATAATTCTACTAATCTCTCAGCTAAATCATCAACATTATCCTGTAGTTTTTGCTTAGTTTTCTCCCACTCCTTAGAACCTAACTTATGAAGTTTTGGACTTGCTCCTTGCCCTGAAATAAACTTTCTTATCAGTCTAAACTGCTCAAGAGGTACCATAAGCTCTGCATTACCTCGATAAATTATTCTTAAGAAATCTTTTTTAATTTTAAATACTTCTTTAGTAACAATACCCATGTATTGTCCAACACCATGTTGATTATGAACTACATAATCCAGTTTATTTAATTCTTCATAACTACTAATTACTTCAGCATTTTTAAACTTATCTGCATACTTCTCTTTAAGTTTTCTCTTGCCATATAAATCATTAGATCCAATAACTAATAACTTATCATCTTTTGCATAAAATCCCTCATAAATAAAGTCAAAAACAAGGTTTATACCCTTACTAAATTCATTGTCTATTACCAGATTATAAACAATATTCTCTTTCTGTAACACTTCCATAACACTTGTAAGATCACCTTTATTTAATACCAAGACAATTTTATCATCATCATAATTACTTAGAAGATAATTTATTAGCTGATGAAGAGGATATTTAGGTAAGTCCAACTCAAAAATAGCTGACTTATTATCAAGAAATTTCTCTGTTTTAATAACATCATACTTTTCAATAGTTCGATTAAAATCAAGGGCAGTACTAAAATTTAAAACCATTTTCTTCTCTTGATTCATTTCTTGAATGTATTCAATATTAGACTTCATATTATTTCTAATATACTCATCACACTCACCCTTAAAACTACAAATTAATTTAAAATTTGAAATATAGTCTAATATTGAAGCACTCTTTTTAATAAATGGAAAATAAATATATTGATTAGATAAGCGATTATTATTTTTTAAAAGTTCTAAATCCATTTCAATTTCACTAGAGACAAGATCTTCCTTACTCATTTGTAGTCTAACACCATTCTCAATATCTTTAACATCCTCATCACTAAAGATAATATCACTAGCACAGATTATTCTTACATTATTTATGTTCTCAATTGATCTTTGACTTTCAATATCAAAGAAACATAATCTCTCAATTTCTTGATCAAAAAACTCAATTCTAATTGGGTTTTTATAATTAATTGAGAAGATATCAAAAACACCACCCCGCATGGCAAATGTTAGTGGCTTATCAATATGAGAGACTTTAGTATACCCGCTTTTTATTAATGATAGCTTTAAATTTTCAATAGATATCGTATCATTCAAAGCTAAATTTAAACAATGATCATTAAATACAGAAGGTAAAGGAAGCTGTCTTGTAATAGCTGTTGCATGGGTGATAATAATCTGAGCTTTTTTGCTTAAGAACAAATCCATTAACTCCACCCTTTGAGCCATCATTTCAGGACTTGATGCAATTGAATCTACCCTTAGTGAATCTTCACTTGCAAAAAGGACACACTCTTCTTCATTAAAAAGCGACAAAAGACGCTCATATAATCTTTGAGCGCTATATAGTGATGGTTTTATAACCACAATGCTTTGTTTATTCTTATAAAAATTTATCCCAATCATTAAAGCTTCTTGGATAATAGATGATACTGCTTTATCATCTTTACTATTTAAGTCCCATAAGCCTTTGTTTTTAACAAGAGAATTTAATATTTTCTCCATTATAAATTAAACCTATTCATAACTTCATCAATTGGATGTTTAAAGAAATATATAATTGCATCAGAGGTATGTTGTAATGAATTTTGATATTTATCACGATCCTCTTTAGCAACCCTTCCTAAAACATAATCAACAATTGGTATTAAAGGATTTTTATCAATTCCAATTCTAATTCGATTTATTTCTTGAGTATTAAGATGACTTTGAATACTGGCCATCCCTTTTTGCCCGCCAGCACTTCCTTTTTTTCTTATTCTAATTCGATTTATTGCAAGATCTAAATCATCATGGACAATTAGTAAATCATTTAGATCTAATTTATAAAAATCAACGATTGCTCTTACTGCAATTCCTGAATTATTCATATAAGTTAAGGGCTTTACTAGAATTATTTTCTCTTGTTGATAATTAAAGCTTGCAAGTGTTGCATTAAATTTTTCTTGCGTAAAACTTACATTCATTTCCCTTGCAACCAAATCAATAGCATCAAAACCAGCATTATGCCTGGTATTTTCATACTCTTTCCCAGGATTTCCTAGCCCTACTATTATCTTCATTTGATCACCTCACTATTTTTTTTGCGTCTTACATCATAAATTACAAGAGTGCCAAGCAAAACAGCCCCTACCACACTTAAGCCTAAGCCTAATTTAAAGCCTTGAGGCATATAGTACATTTCAATATAGTGATCACCCTCATCTAATAATAAGCCAATAAATCCTAACTGAACTTTTTCAAACTCAACTAACTCTCCATTATCAAAGATTTTCCAACCCTTATTATATGGAACTGATAAAAATAATACCGAATCACTATTGACACTAATGTTTCCTTTTAGGGTATTATTTCCAATTTCACTAACAATAAATTGAGTTTTTAAACTTTTACTAAAGTCTAAATCTTTCCATTTATCAGGAACAATTAATACATTTGACCAATCATCATTTTTATCATTAACAATTGTTTTATTAAAGGTATATCCAAGATGATTATAATCTTTTAATTTATAAACTTTTAAATAATCAATATTATAAACATACTCATAATTACTAACATTGTCTAATTCACTCTCATCATAAACCACCGTATACTTTACTCCTAGCATCTTTAAAAGATCAGGATCAGTAATATCAACAATATGATTTTCAAAGCCATTAGCCCTTAAAAATTCTGATAAATTTATTTCATAGGTACTATCATACATCGCTACAGACATATAATCTAATACTAATGATTGATTAAGATTAAGCAAGGTATTAGGCTGTAAATGACGATATGAAATGTATTGTCGATAGCCTAAATCTTCATCATTATCTTGATAGTAATCTAAGATTTCACCTTTTATGATTTGATTATAATTATAAGCCATATTACTTTGAGCATAACAAAACATCCAAGCACAAATGATAATCTCTATAAATGTAAGTATCGCTAAAATTTTAAACTTGTTTTTTTGATATAAATAAATGTATAACCAACCTAAAACTAAAGCAGAAAAGCTAAAAGACAAGTGGATATGGTGGACCTTAATATCAATAAAGCCCATCATAAAGCCAATGATTGTACCAACTATTATAATTATTGAGTAAATGCCATAACTTAATTTCATTTTATCTTTATTGTATAAGTTATTATCAAGAGCTAAGCTTGCTAAAAGGCAAATATAGAAGATTGTTAAAAACATCCATCTAAATGATGCTTCACTAAAGCCATGCATGATAGAATTTAGTGGTTTAATAAAGATAAATATTAATAAAATAAGATATCCAATTGAAAAGATCTTTTTACGTCTTTTATTATCATCAAAAAATATTTGTTGCATTGCACAAATAAAAACAAAAACCCCAGCATAAATTGAATACCATAATTCATGGCCATTATATCCACTCACAAAGATGTGAGGAATTTTACCATAGATTGTAAATGGAGCCGTTATATGACTATATAAAAAGCCCAGCATTACCTTAAATGAGAAGAATATCCCACTTGTTTCTGCCCCAACTCTTGGATGTTGTAACATCATATTGATTGTTGGAATTAAAAGTACAGCACTAAGTAAAAAACCAATAAAATATGCAAGTATTAGTGGTAAAGATTTTTTTAAAATATTTAAAAAACTAATTCTCTCTTTGTATAAGCAACTAAGAAAGAAATAAAGGATTAAGAAAATTGATGTTGGAAACATAAAGTAGTATGACTGTAAAAATAATATAGCAACTATCAAACTAAAGAAAGATAATTTCTTATCTTGAAGATATTTTTCTACCCCTAAAAATAAAAGAGGAAGAAAAGCATAAAATCTCATAAACATAAAGTTAGAAAAATACAACATTGATATCCCCGATAGCCCATAGCAAAAACCAATAAGCTGTCTAACATTGGCATTTTTAATTGAGAACTTCTTTAAGAAGATACTCATTGAATATCCTGCTATATAGATGCAAATTATTGTTTCAAACATTAAAGTAATTCGAATAGAGAATGGAGATATTAAAAGTAGTGGTAAGAAAATATCACCAGTTACATAGTATGACTTACTAACAAAAAAGTCTGTGCCTAGAAAACTATCCCATGAATAAAAGGGCAGTTTTCCCTGTTTAAAGAAATTAGTGACCATTTCTAGCCATTTATCATAGAATAACTCATATTGAACAATTTGATCTTGGATTAAACCAAATGGTACTATTTTTAAAATAAAGATTCCAAAGATTAAAATACAGGCAATCGTAATTGCAAGTAAGAGAAATTTATTTTCTTTTAAACTGTTAATTATTTTTTTACACATATTTTTATCTCCCTTATGTACTTTATTATTATATATTATTATTGATAAAATTTCATAAAAACTTAAATAACATTTTTTAATATAAAAAAATAGATCAAAGCGACCTATTAATTAATCTTTAATATTTCTTCATTTTTTAAAACTTTTGAAAACTCTCTAACTTTCTCTAATTTAAATTCATTAGATGTTAATACTAAAGGTGTACATAAATCAATGTTTTTATCTTTCATAACATTTAAATCAACACTAATAAGTATATCCCCTTTTTTTACCTTATCACTCTCTTTAACATGCATTGTAAAGCCTTCACCATTTAAAGCAACACTATTTAATCCTACATGGATTAAAAGCTCTGCTTCATTATCAAGCTTTAGACCAACTGCATGTTTGGTTGTTGCTACTAAAATTACTTCACAGTCACACGGTGCAACTATTTCACTTTTCTCTATTTTTATCGCAACCCCGTCTCCCATCATTTTACCAGAGAAAACTGGATCATTAACATCTACGATATCAATAAGTGTCCCTTCGGCAAAAGCATTAAGCACTACTTCATTTTTATTTTCCACTTTTATTCTCCTTGATTATTTTTTTCATTTCTCGATTAAAAATAAATTTATTAAATATTTTATCACTCAAGATATATTTATCCTTAAACTGCTCAATCTTGCCATAAATATTTTCTTTTTCATAATGTTTTAATATCTCTGTCCTATTTTTCTTAAGTTCACAAAGCAGGGAATAGATATCACTTATTTCCTTATCTAAATCATCTTCTTTAACTCTTCTAAGCTGTTGAATTATATACTTATATGATTCAAACATTCGATAATAAAAGAATGATGATACATCTTTTAAATTAGCTGCTTGTTTAAGTACTGATTTAATAACTTCTACATTTTGACTAATAACCTTTTTAGAAACATCTGTGGTACTATTTCCTGGTCGATCAATTAAGTAATATGCAATAGCACGATCACAATAAATAACTTTATTAGAATTTAAAAGTGATAGATAGAATAAAACATTATCAGTAAAGCTAACCTTCTTAGGAAACTTTATATCCTTAGCAACTTCTTTTTTATAAAGTTTAGTGTGTGGAGAAACATCTAAATAGAATAAGTTATCAAATGCTTCTTCATTTTTATGATATACAACTTCCTTTTTAAGGGTTGTAAATTTAACGTTGTATGAAGGATCAAAATCTTTTTGATCACTGCCATCATATACATAATATTTAGCTCCAACACAGATATCACTATCAGTTTTATCAGCTAAATCAACTAAGATTTCTAAGGCATCTTCCTTTAAATAATCATCTGGATCACAAACTATAAAATATGGAGCATCAGATTTTGAAATTGCTAATTCTAAAACTGATCCATAGCCACCATTCTCTTTTTTTATGTATTTTATTCTTGAATCCTTTTTACAATAATCTAAGATTATTGGCTCTTCACCATATGGTGATCCATCATTTACAGCATAGATTTCAAAATCTTTAAATGTTTGACTTAGTAAACTATCAAAGCAAGACTTTAGATACTTCTCTACATTATAAATAGGTACAATTACTACTACTTTTGCCATATTTTTCTCCTTGCCATTCGAAATTGGTAATACAATTTTGTTTGTAGCTTATTTAAATAAATCCCATCAGATTTTGCTACAATGATTTTATCTTTAGATTTTTTATACTCACTAAATTCTTTATCTAAGAAATCATAATGCTCGTCAATGTAATCATAAACAAATTTTTTATCATCCATCGTAACAACTTTTCTAAGAATCCAAATACAACTTGCTAATAATACAATCATTACTGCCTCTTTATGGAATTTAAAGAAGTCTTGATTTTTAAACCACTCCATAAATTCCTTACATTGAATAATTAAATCTCTTACTTTTTTATCTGCTTTGGTACTAATATTACCAACACGATCTACACGGTAATGAAGCAGTGGAATATTAACTACTGTAATCTCATTAGCAAACATCATGGCCTTAAGGGTAAACACAAAATCTTCATAACGCATACCTACTGGAAATCTTAAATTATTATCATCTAGTAACTTCTTTGAATAAAGCTTATTCCAAACAGCACATTTCGCACTTACTAAAACCCTATTATCTTCCATTAGATTTACTTTTTCACTTACAGTTGTTACCTCTATGACTTCTTTAAAATCAATGTTTGTATACTCTTGATAATAATCAAAGACTACTAAATCTGTATTATTTTTAACTGCAGCATTAACTGCACACTCAATAAAGTTGTTTTCAACATAGTCATCACTATCAACAAACATCACATATTTTCCACTAACATACTTTAATCCAGTATTTCTTGCCTGTGATAATCCTTGATTTTCTTGTGAGATAACTTTAATTAATTTAGGATGCTTTTTTTGATACTCATTTAATATTTCTAAACTGTTATCCTTTGTACCATCATTTACACATATTATCTCATAATCTTTATAAGTTTGATTTATAAGGGTATCTAAACAATGACCTATATACTTTTCTACATTATAAACTGGTACAACAATACTTACAAAAGCCATTTCTTTTACTCCTTTTTCTATCTTTATTAATTATACCAACTATGTAATTTTTTGCAAACCTATGATATAGTATAAATGAATTTTTAAATTGAATAGGAGAATGATTTATGTATGATGTAATAATTGTTGGAGCAGGCCCTGGAGGAATCTTTGCTGGGTATGAACTAATTAAAAATGATCCAAATTTAAAGGTATTAATACTTGAAAGTGGTAATCCACTAAGTAAAAGAAATTGTCCAATTGATGGCAATAAAATTAAATCATGTGTCAGCTGTGCAAGCTGTGATATTATGAATGGTTTTGGAGGAGCAGGAGCCTTCTCTGATGGAAAATATAATATTACTAATGAATTTGGTGGTGACTTACATAAATACATTGGTAAAGAAGAAGCCCTAAAACTAATGCAATATGTTGATGATATTAATATGAAACACGGTGGATCATCAGCAAGACTATTCTCTACTGAGAACTCTTCCTTAAAAAGAAAGTGTTTAGCAAATGATTTACATCTTTTAGATGCCTCGGTAAGACATCTTGGAACTGACTTAAATTATATTATCTTAGAAAATATCTATGAGCTATTAAAAGATAAGCTTACCTTTAAATTTCATTCTCATGTAAGTGATATTAAACACTTAGATAATTATGAAGTTTATGTAAAGGAAGAAAAATATACTTGTAAAAAATTAATTATCTCTACTGGTAGAAGTGGATCAAAATGGATGCAAAAGATATGTAATAATTTAAATATAGAAACTAAGTCTAATAGAGTTGATATTGGAGTTAGGGTTGAACTGCCATATTTAACCTTTGCCCATATTACTGATGAGGTATATGAAAGTAAAATTGTTTATAGAACCCGCAAATTCCAAGACTTAGTAAGAACCTTCTGTATGAATCCTAAAGGAGTTGTAGTTACTGAGAATACTAATGGAATCATTACAGTAAATGGACATAGTTATGAAGATCAAGGTAATTTTACAGAGAATACTAACTTTGCATTACTTGTATCAAATCACTTCTCTGAACCCTTTAAAAATAGTAATGAGTATGGAGAGAGTATAGCAAGACTTTCAAATATGCTTGGTACTGGAGTACTAGTTCAAAGATTTGGTGATTTAATTAGGGGACAAAGAAGTACCCAAGCTAGAATTGATAATAGCTTCATAAGTCCAAGTCACAGTGCAACCCCTGGAGATCTAAGTCTTGTAATTCCAAAAAGACAGCTAGATGATATTATTGAAATGATCTACGCTCTTGATAAGATTGCCCCAGGATGTGCAAGTGATGACACCTTATTATATGGGGTAGAAGTTAAATTTTATAATCTTCAAGTAAGTGTTGATAATAACTTAGAAACCTCTCATAAAGATCTTTATGTAATTGGAGATTGCAGTGGAGTAACCCACTCTTTATCTCATGCATCTGCAAGTGGCGTTTATGTTGCAAGAAAGATCTTATCAAAATAATTGCATCTATTTGATGCTTTTTTTGTTTGCTTGATCTTGAATGTGATATAATTGAAAACATATTGGAGGGCATTATGTTTTCAAAAACGATCGATGAAATTCATAAAATAGTAGGTGGCATCTTAACCTTATCTAAAGAATCAAAAGATTTACAAATAACTGGTATTACTTATGATACAAGAAAGATAGTGCCCCAAGGAATCTATGTTGCATTTGATGGAGAAAAGGTTGATGGCCATAATTATTTAGATGAAGCTTATGAAAATGGAGCAAGACTTGCGATTATATCAAATCAAAAGTATCAACAATCTAAAATATCAAATATCTTAGTAGATGATCCAACTTTAGCAGTCTCACTCTTAGCAAAAGCCTATAGACAAGAGTTAAATGCTAAAATCATTGGAGTAACAGGAAGTAATGGTAAGACATCTTGTAAAGATTTTTTATCATCTATTTTAGCAAGTATTGCTCCAACCTATAAAACCCAAGGAAATCATAATAATGAATTGGGAGTTCCACTTACTTTGTTAAGCATGGATCTAAGTGATAAATTTGGGGTTATTGAAATGGGTATGGAAAACTTTGATGATATTCATTACTTAAATGATATGGTTAAACAAGATGCTGCAATTATTACTAATGTTGGCATTGCTCATCTTGCTAATTTGAAAAGTATTGATAATATTGCAAGAGCTAAATTTGAAATAATTGATTCTCTAGCAAATAATTCTTTATTTATTTACTATGGAGATGATTTAGTCTTAAAAAAGATTTCAAAGGAAAAAAACTTAACTAATCTTAGTGTAAAAACCTTTGGCTTAAGTAAGGATAATACAATGTATCCAACATTATTTATTCAAAATGAAAATTCAATTACCTTTCAAACAAACTATTCTGATTTTAAATTTAATGCAATGACAATAGGAAAACATCAACTTTTAAATATCATGGCAGCCATGCTTTATGCTTATGATATTGGCTTAAGTGATGAAGATATTCAAAAGGGTTTATTAAAATATGAGCCCACAAAGATGCGAAATACCATTGAGCATATTTCAAAATTTACATTCTTAAATGATGCTTATAAATCAAACCCACAAAGTGCAATTTGTGCATTAGATACCTTTGAGCTAATGAAATCTAAATATAAGATTCTTATCTTTGCAGATATGTTAGATCTTGGAAGTGACAAGAAAAAATATCACTATGATTTGGGTTGCGATATTTGTAACTATGATTATCAAGAGCTATTAACTTATGGTAACTTATCTAAGGAAATCTTAAAGGGTGCAAAAGATAATAATAAAGATAAAATTTATAAACACTTTAATAATATAAATGATATTGTTGATTACCTGAATGATAATAGTAATGAAGAAATAACTATATTATTAAAAGGTTCAAGAGGTATGGCCTTAGAAAAAATTCTCGAAGAGATAAAAAGGAGATAAGCAATGAAGAAAATCAATTTAGCCATTATTTTTGGTGGAAATTCTAGTGAGTACAGTGTTTCTTTACACTCTACAGCCAGTGTACTAAATAATATCAATAAAGATCGCTACAATCTAGTTTTAATTGGAATAAGTAAGGATGGTGAGTGGTTTAAGTATCATGGGGATGCTGATACCTTGGAGCATGATCTTTGGATGAATCCATCTCTTACTAAAAAAGTATATCTATCACCAACAGAAGGGTTTATGGTATTAGATGATGGTTTGTATCATAAAATTGATATTGATTGTGTTTTTCCAGTTCTTCATGGAATCCATGGGGAAGATGGTACCCTTCAAGGTCTTTTAGAACTAATCCAAATACCATATGTAGGCTGTAATCATACAACCAGTGCCATTGCTATGGACAAAGAATTTACCCATATTATTTGTGAAGCAAAAGGAATCTTAATGGCACCTTTTACTGTTGCCTATAAGCACTCTTATAAGCTTGATCAAGTTTTACAAGAAACTAATAATTTAAAACTACCATTCTTTGTAAAACCAGCCAATGCTGGATCAAGTTATGGTATTAGTAAAATTGATGATTTAAAAGATTTAGATAAGGCCATTAAATTTGCTTTTGAGCATGATGAAAAGGTTCTAATTGAACAGGGAATAAGTGGTTTTGAAGTTGGCTGTTCAATTATGGGAAATGAGAACATGATTGTTGGTGAGTTAGATGAGATTGATACAAGTAATAGCTTCTTTGATTTTGAAGCAAAGTATGCACTTGAAAACACTAAAATTCATTGTCCTGCAAGATTAGATTTAGAAACATCTCAAAGAGCTAAAACTATGGCACAGAAAATATATAAGATCCTTGGCTGCAAGGGATTATCTAGAATCGATATGTTTGTAGATGATACTAAAGAAATATATTTTAATGAAATCAATACAATTCCAGGCTTTACCTCTTCAAGCAGATATCCAACGATGATGAGTAAAATTGGCATAGACTTTAAAAGTCTTATTGATTCACTTGTTGATCTGGCATTGAAAGAGACAAAGTAAATATGTTTCTTAAGAAAAAATGCAGATGTTGGGCAGAAATAAATTTAAATAATGTAAAGATTAATTATCATAATATAAAGAAGCTTGTTGGTGATACTAAAATTATGGCTGTTGTAAAAGCTGATGCTTATGGACATGGTGATGTTGCAGTATCAAAGCTCTTGCAAGAAGAAGGGGTTGATCTTTTTGCTGTATCAACAATAGAGGAAGCCCTAAGACTTAGAAACTCACAAATTAAACAAGATATTTTAATTTTAAGTTATACTCCAGAAGAGTATTTTGATTATCTAAAAGAGTATAATATTATCCAAACAGTAATGAGTTTAGAGTATGCTGATAAATTAAATGAATTTGCAATAAAAAACAATTGTAAAATTCGCACCCACATAAAAATTGATACAGGAATGTCAAGAATTGGTATACCTTATGTTTTAGATAATGAACAATTTGATGATATAGTTGCTGTATACCAGTTAAAAAATTTAAGTAATGAAGGCATATTTTCACACTTTAGTGTTGCTGATACCTTCTTTGATAAAAGCGATGCAAACTTTACTGATATGCAAATTCAAAGGTTTGATGAAGTCTTAGAAAAATTGAGTGAATTAAAAATTAATTATGGAATAACTCACTTACAAAATAGTTATGGTATTTTAAATTATCCACATTTAAAATATGACTATTGTCGCCCTGGGATTATCTTATTTGGTAGTACCAGTAATGATGAAATTCCTTTAAGAGTACCATTTAAGCTTTATCCTGCATTAGAATGGTTTGCGAATGTTTCACAAGTTAAAATAGTTAAGAAGGGTGGCTTTGTGAGTTATGGAAGAAACTACAGGGCAAAAGAAGATATTAAAGTTGCTACAATTGCTTGTGGCTATGCTGATGGTCTTCCTAGAAATCTCTCTTTAAAAGGTTTTCAAGTGTTAGTTAATGGAGTTCTTTGCGACATTATTGGTAATATTTGTATGGATCAATGCCTTGTTGATGTAACTAAGGTAAAAGATGTCAAAGAAAAAGATGTGGTTGTCATTGTTGGAAAACAAGATGGTCACAGCTTAACAATAGATCAGTTATCAAGATGTGCTAATACTATTAATAATGAATCTTACTGCTTAATATCAAAGAGAGTTTTGCGTTTTTATGAATTAGAAGAGACTAAATTGACTTAAGAATTTTTGCTATTTATCAATTTTAAAATAATGTTATAATAAAGAAGAACTTGTATAAAATCATATTTCATATGATTTATCTCTTTTTGCTTGCATTAGCAAACTACAGGTAAACTTTTTTAAAGGGTTTACTTGTTAAACCCTTTTATTATATTAAGAAATGGAGAAGCCATGAATATTTTAATTGTCGGAAGTGGTGGAAGAGAGCACGCCTTAGCATCCTCTTTCAAACGCTCAAAGAAGGTAAAGAAAGTTTTTGTAGCCCCAGGAAATTCTGGTATGAAAGATGTAGCAACCATCATCAATATTGACTATTTAAATCAAGATGAATTAATAAAGTTTGCTAAAGAGAATGAGATTGACTTAACAGTAATCGGCCCTGAGATTGCCCTATCACGCGGAATTGCTGATGCCTTTATGAAGGCTGGCTTAAAAGTTTTTGGGCCAACTAAGGCAGCTGCAAAAATTGAGACAAGTAAAACCTTTGCAAAAGAGTTGATGAGTAAATATAATATCCCAACTGCAAAGTCTTGTACCTTTGATAGTAAAGACAAAGCAAAAAGCTATATTGAAAAACACACTATGCCGATTGTTCTTAAACAGGATGGACTATGTGCTGGTAAGGGTGTATATATTTGTTATAGCACAGAAGAAGTTACTAAAGTTTTAGATTCAATTGATGTATCAGTTGATAATAGATTATTAGTTGAAGAGTTTTTATCTGGCTTTGAATTTTCACTGATGGCCTTTGTAAGTCACGATATTGTAATTCCTATGGAAGTTGCTCAAGATCATAAATGTGCCTATGATAATGATCTAGGTCCAAATACAGGTGGTATGGGAGCATATTCTCCTGTAAAGAAAATTACTAAGGAAATTATAAAAGAAGCAACTGAGAAAGTAATGATTCCAGCAGCTAAAGCACTAATAGATAATGGATCTCCCTTTGTTGGTTTTCTATATGGCGGGCTAATGTTGTGTGATGATGGAATTAAGACAATTGAATTTAATGCTCGCTTTGGAGATCCAGAAGCCCAAGTAATCCTACCACGCTTAGAAAGTGATATCTTAGATGTAATCCTCACTTTAATGAGAAATGAGACTCCGACATTAAAGTGGAGCAATGATACAACTATCGGAGTTGTACTTGCTGGAAGTAAATATCCTAAATCATCAAGCCATGACTTTATAATTGAAGGCTTAGCTGATGTTAAAAGTGATATTTATCATATGGGAACGACTTTTAAGAATAATACTTATCAAACAAATGGTGGAAGAGTACTATGTGTTGTATCGCGCGGAAAAAATCTTAGGGAAGCCTATGATTTAGTATATAAAGACATTAAAAAAATTAAATGTGATGACCTAGTTTATCGCAGTGATATCGGCAAGAAAGATTGGGAGGAGTAAAAGACATATGTTAAATCGCTATTCAAGAGAAATAATGCGTAATATTTGGAGTGAAGAGAATAAATTCAATGCATGGTTAAAGGTTGAAATTTTATCTTGTGAAGCATGGAGTACTCTTAATGTTATTCCTAAAGAAGATGTAGATAAATTATGGGCCAATGCAAAATTTGATATTGATCGAATTTATGAAATTGAAAAAGAAACAAGACACGATGTTGTAGCCTTTACAAGATGTGTTTCTGAGAGTTTAAATGAAGAGAAAAAATGGGTTCATTATGGACTAACAAGCACTGATGTTGTTGATACTGCTTATGGATACTTATATAAACAAGCCAACAAAATCTTAAAAGAAGACTTAGATACAATTTTAGATACCTTAAAAAGAAAAGCCCACAAGTACAAGGATACAGTATGTATTGGAAGGACTCATGGAGTTCATGCAGAGGTAACAACATTCGGATTAAAGATTACTTTATGGTATGAAGAAATGAAAAGAAATATCCAAAGATTCTCAGATGCAGCGTCTTTTGTTGAATGTGGGAAAATTTCTGGAGCAGTTGGAACATTTGCCAATACTTCAGCTGAGGTTCAAGACTATGTCTGTCGTAAGCTTCAAATTTCTTCAGCGGCAATCTCATCACAAACCCTCCAAAGAGATCGCCATGCTCAATACTTTTCAGTACTAGCATTAATAGGATCAAGCTTAGAAAAGATGGCAATTGAGATTCGTCATCTTCAACGCACTGAAGTGCGTGAAGTTGAAGAATATTTCAATAAGAATCAAAAAGGAAGTAGTGCCATGCCTCATAAAAGAAATCCCATTGGCAGTGAAAATATTTGTGGATGTGCAAGAATTTTAAGAGGCTATATGTTATCTTCTTTTGAGAATATTCCTCTATGGCATGAACGAGATATTTCTCATTCTTCTTCTGAGAGAATAATGTCAGAAGATGCAACTTGTTTACTTGATTACATGTTATACAGATTTAATAATATCTTAGATAATTTAGTTGTCTTTGAAGATAATATGCTTGCTAATATTGATAAAACTTATGGGGTTATCTTTTCACAACGCTTTATGCTAAAGCTTGTAGAAAAGAATCTATCAAGAGAAGAAGCATATGATTTAGTTCAACCACTAGCAATTTTTTCTTGGGAAAATAAAACATCATTTAAGGACTTAATTTTAGCAAATGAAACTATCAAAGAGTTATTATCACAAAGTGAAATTGATGATTGTTTTAACTTAACCCATCATTTAAAGAATGTTGATACCATCTTTAAAAGAGTTTTCTAGTCTTTTGGAAAACTCTTTTATTTGTTTCAATTATAAAAGTAGGATACAATAAAATAAATGGAGGTAACTTATGTATAAGACAGATTTAGAAATATCACAATCAGCAACCATGAAACCCATTGTAGAAATTGCAAAAAAGGTTGCAATTGATGAGAGTGACTTAGAAGTTTATGGAAAATATAAAGCTAAGCTATCACTTGATATCTTAAAAAAATTAGATCATGTAAAAGATGGTAAACTAATTTTAGTGACAGCAATTAATCCTACCAAAGCCGGTGAGGGAAAATCTACTACAACTGTTGGCTTAGCTGATGCCTTTAATAGACTTAATAAAAAAGTCATGGTCGCATTAAGAGAACCATCTTTAGGGCCAGTATTTGGACTAAAGGGTGGAGCTACGGGTGGTGGATATGCCCAAGTTGTTCCAATGGAGGATATTAATCTTCACTTTACTGGAGATATGCACGCCATCACTACTTGTAATAATTTAATAAGTGCTTGCTTAGATAATCATATTCATCAAGGAAATGAAAAAAACATTGACCCTAATAAAGTTGTCTTTAAAAGAGTATTAGACATGAATGATCGTGCACTTAGAAAAATTGAAGTTGGCTTAGGCTCTAAATCTAATGGTACTCAAAGATTTGATGGCTTTACAATCACGGTTGCTAGTGAAGTGATGGCAATTCTATGTTTATCTACTTCACTAAGTGATTTTAAAGAGCGCATTTCTAATATTTTAATTGCTTATACCTATGATGATGAACCTGTTTTTGTTAAGGACTTAGCCATTGAGGGTGCCTGTGCTTTAGTAATGAAGGATGCTATTAAGCCTAACTTAGTTCAAACATTAGAGAATACCCCCGTATTAATTCATGGCGGACCATTTGCTAATATTGCCCATGGTTGTAACAGTGTTTTAGCTACTAAAACAGCTTTAAAGTTAGCTGACTATGTGATTACTGAAGCTGGTTTTGGAGCTGACCTTGGTGCTGAGAAGTTTTTAAATATCAAATGTCGTGAAGCAAATTTAAAACCTAATGCTGTTGTTATTGTCGCAACCATTAGAGCACTAAAACAACATGGTAATATACCCTATGACAAGCTAAAAGAAGAAAATGTTGATGCAATGCTAATGGGTTGTGCTAATCTAAAAAAACATATTGAAACAATTAAATCATTTGGTTTACCATATGTTGTAGCCATTAATGAATTTGCTAGTGATACAAATGATGAAATATTAGCTCTTAGTAACTGGTGTAAAGATGGTGGCCATCCGCTATCTCTATCAAAGGTATGGGAAAAGGGTGGAGAAGGTGCAATTGATTTAGCTCAACAATTATTAAAAATTGTTGAAGAAGAAAATCATTATCAGCCAATATATGATAAAAATGATCCTATAAAAGATAAAATTTTAAAGATTGCTAAGATATGTTATGGAGCAAGTGATGTTGAATTTAGTGATGTTGCAAATAAGCAAATAAAAAACTACATTAAGCATGGTTGGGATAAATTACCTATTTGTATGGCTAAGGTGCCTACAAGTTTAAGTGATAATGCTAAACTTTTTGGAGCTCCAAAAGATTTTACAATCAAAGTTTCTAATTTAAAATTATCACTTGGTGCTGGCTTTATTGTTGTTCTTACTGGTAATGTAATGACAATGCCAGGTTTACCAAAAATTCCTGCTGCTAACAACATGGATATTGATGAAGATGGCAATATGTTTGGATTATTTTAATAAGTTAAAAAAACAGATTGAAATATATTTGTTTATGGGTTATTATGAAATTGTATAAAAAAGTACTTGTATAATAGTCGAGATTGGTCGACAAGTTTCTACCCAACACCAACATTGTTGGACTACAAGGAAATAGTCACATTCGTATTGAGTGCTTTTTTATTTTCATTTTATGGAGGTAAATTATGTACAGTAACATATATGAATACTCTATATTAAAACAAAAAATCTTTTTTTGACGCATTTACTAACTATGTAAGTGCGTTTTTAATTTTGAAAAGGAGAAAAAGTAATGATTAAAGTAAGTATTGTAATGGGCAGTAAAAGCGATTTAGAAGTAATGCAAGAGTGTATTAAACAGCTAAAGTATTTTGATATACATTATGAAGTGCGAATCCTATCGGCTCATCGTACTCCTGTTGAAACTCATGATTACGCTGATTGTTTAATATCAAAAGGAGTAAAGGTTGTCATTGCCGCAGCAGGTGGGGCTGCACATTTAGCTGGAGTAATTGCTGGCAGTACAACTCTTCCGGTAATTGGGGTTCCAATTGAGTCAAAATCTCTAAAAGGAATGGACTCCCTTTTATCAATTGTCCAAATGCCCAAGGGTATACCTGTAGCAACTTTAGCAATTGGAAAAGCAGGCGCTATAAATGCTGCTATCCTTGCTGCACAGATTTTAGCAATAAGTGATCGAGAGCTTGCTTATAGGTTAATCGAATTTAAAAAAGAGATGGCAGAAAAAGTAATGAAAGATAGTTTCGTAGAAAGCTATGAGGGATAAAATATGAAAAAGCGTCTTTACATCAGAAAAAAAGAAGCCTTTCAAACAGAAGAAAAGTCATTATTATCTTACTTGCAAATGAGTGTTAAAAATTTAAGCAGTGTATCAATATACAATGTATACGATATTTTTAATGCCGATGATACTGATATTAAATTATTAAAAGAGAAAGTTTTAGCAGAGAGAGCATCTGATGATGTTTTTGATACACTAGATTTAAAAAATCAAAAATATGTTGCATATGAGGCACTACCTGGGCAGTACGATCAAAGAAGTGATAGCGCTCAGGCTTGTTTAATGCTTTTAAATTCTAAGGATTGTGTAAAGATAAAAAGTGGAAAGATTATTATCTTAAATGGCAATATTAATAATGATGACATTAAAAAAATAAAAGATATCTTAATTAATCCTGTTGAGATGCAAGAGAAAAATCTTAGTATCTTAGAAATTATTGAAGATAACACGATTATTAAAACTGTTATATATGATAATTTTAATAACTTTAATAAAGATGAATTAATTGCTTTTCATAAAAAATGTGAGTTTGCAATGTCACATGATGATCTTTTCTTTATTCAAGAGTACTTTCAAAAAGAAAAGCGTAATCCTAGTGAAACAGAATTAAAGGTATTAGATACCTATTGGTCAGATCATTGCCGTCATACAACCTTTGAAACAGTGTTAAAATCTATTAAAATTGAGAAGGGTAAATTTAGTGAAAAGATCCAAGAGGCATATGAATTATTTCTAGATTTAAATCAAAAATATAATTCAAAAGATAAGCCAATTACTCTTATGAATATGGCAACAATTGGTGCAAAATACATGCATAAAACAAATAAATTAAATGACTTAGAAATAACAGATGAAATTAATGCTTGCAGCATAGAAATTAGTGTTGATGTTGATGGTAAAGATGAAGATTACTTATTGATGTTTAAAAATGAAACTCATAATCATCCTACAGAAATTGAACCCTTTGGTGGGGCAAGTACTTGTATTGGAGGAGCAATAAGAGATCCATTGTCAGGAAGAAGTTATGTTTATCAAGCCGCAAGAATAAGTGGAGCTGGTGATATCCTTCTTGAAAGAGAAAAGACTCTTAAGAATAAACTTCCCCAATCATATATATCAAAAACAGCTGCTGATGGTTATTCTTCCTATGGAAATCAAATAGGCTTAGCTACCACCTTTGTTAAGGAGATATATGATGATGGCTATGTTGCTAAAAGGATGGAAGTTGGCGCTGTTGTTGGAGCTGCTAAAAAAAGCAGTGTACTTCGTAAAAAACCAATATCTGGTGATATTGTAGTTTTATTGGGTGGAGAAACGGGAAGAGATGGCATAGGTGGAGCAACAGGATCTAGTAAAGAACATAGCGAATCTTCTCTAACTAAATCATCTAGTGAAGTTCAAAAGGGTAATGCACCAGTTGAGCGTAAACTTCAAAGATTATTTAGAAATCCAAAATGTACAAAATTAATTAAGAAAGCCAATGATTTTGGAGCAGGTGGGGTAAGTGTTGCTATTGGTGAATTAGCTGATAGTATTCATATTTATCTTGATGAAGTATCTGTTAAATATGCAGGCCTTAGTGCCACAGATTTAGCAATTAGTGAATCTCAAGAGCGGATGGCCTGTGTAATTAGTAAAGATGACTTTGAAACTTTTAAAGAATTAGCTTTTGAAGAAAATCTTGAAGTATTTAAGGTTGCTGAAATTACAGATAATAAGCGATTGGTAATGGAATATAAAAATGAAGTAATTGTTGATATTAAAAGAGAATTCTTAGATACAAATGGTATAAGATTAAAACAAGATGTAATCATTTCAGATTCAATAAATGAGGATAATCCTTTTATAAATTTAAAACAAGATATTCTAGGTAATTTAAAACAAAAAAATGTTGCTTGTCAAAAAGGGCTTGTTGAAATGTTTGATGCAAGTATTGGAAGGTCAAGTGTTCTTATGCCCTTTGGTGGTAAATATCAGTTAAGTGAGAGTGAAGCAAGTGTTCAAAAGGTAGCAGTTACAGGCTTTACAAATACTGCCAGTATTTTAAGCTATGGCTATCATCCGCCACTTTCAAGATATTCCCCATATTTAGGTGGAGCATACAGTGTTGTTGAAGCTCTTACAAGGCTTGTTTGTGTTGGTACCAACTTTAAAAATGCCCGCCTATCTTGTCAGGAATACTTTGAGAAACTTTATCAAGAACCTAAAAAATGGGGCAAGGTTACCCAAGCACTACTTGGTTTACTAGAGGCTCAAGTTGCCTTTGAGACTCCTGCTATTGGTGGTAAAGATAGTATGAGTGGTAGCTTTAATGATTTAAATGTACCACCAACCCTTATTAGCTTTGCTGTTACAACTGAAAAATGTGATAATATTATCTCTAGTGAATTTAAAAATGAAAATGAGTTTATTTATTTACTAAAGCATATACCAAACAGTGATATGAGTGTTAACTATGAACAATTAAAAAATAATTTTAATAAAATTTACTCTTTAGTAAATGCTAAGGAAATAAGTGCCATGATGAGTGTTAAATTTGGTGGTTTAGCAGAAGCTCTTTGTAAAATGAGCCTTGGAAATAAAATTGGAATTGATATTAAAACAGATGAGGATTTATATAACTTTAATCTTGGTAGTATTGTCCTCACTTGTAAAAACGAAATAAATGATGATAGTTTTATCTACTTAGGTAAGACAAATAGTTCTAATAATATTCATATTAATGATGATGTAGTTACAATTGATGAAGCCATTAACGCATGGAAGAGTCGCTATAGTGAGTTGTATCCAATATCAGCTAATAATATTGATAAAGTATTAGATACGCCTGTTTATAATTGTGATAAAGTATTATCTTCAACAAAATACTTTGAGCGGCCAAAGGTAATAATTCCGGTATTTCCTGGAACTAACTGTGAAATTGATAGTGCTAAAGCATTTGAGAGAGCTGGTGGTGATGTTGAAATTTATATTTTTAAAAACATTAATGTAAAAGCTTTAAATAAATCTATTGATGAATTGAGTGATAAAATTTCTAAGGCACAAATTTTAATGATTCCAGGAGGATTCTCAAGTGGAGATGAGCCAGATGGTAGTGGTAAGTACATTGCAAATGTATTATGTAATGAAAAAGTAAATAATGCTGTTCATACACTATTAGAAAATGATGGTTTAATTTTAGGTATCTGTAATGGTTTTCAAGCTTTAGTAAAATCTAATCTATTGCCCTTTGGTGATATTAAAAATATGAAACATGATGCCTTAACTTTATTTAAAAATGATATTAATCGACATGTATCTACTATTGCAAAAACTAAGGTAACATCAAATAAATCACCGTGGTTAAAGGGTTTTAAAGTGAATGAAGTACACTCTGTTGCTATGTCTCATGGTGAGGGTAAATTTGTAGTAAGCGAAAGGGATGCTAAAGAGTTATTTGAAAACGGGCAAGTTGCTATGCAATATGTTGATCATAATGGAGATGTAAATATGAATGGCGAATATAATATTAATGGCTCATATTATGCAATTGAAGCTATTACCAGTCCTGATGGTAGAATCCTTGGTAAAATGGGTCATAGTGAACGCTATGAAGATGGATTATATAAAAATATTGATGGTAATAAATTACAAGATATCTTTGCTTGTGGTATTGAATATTTTAAAAATAAGGAGAAGAAAAAATGAAATTATTGTATGAAGGTAAAGCAAAACAAATATTTGAAACTGATAATTTAAAGGAAGTTATAATTCACTATAAAGATGATGCTACAGCTGGAAATGGTGAAAAGCGCGGTACTATTTCTCAAAAGGGTATATTAAATAATAAGATATCTAATATTATTTATAATTACTTACAAAAAAATGGTGTAAATACACATCTTATTAAAGTATTAAATGATCGTGATCAATTATGTAAGAATGTAAAGATTTTTCCTTTAGAAGTAATTGTTCGTAATGTTATAGCAGGTAGTGCTGCTAAGCGTTATAAAATTGAAGAGGGTACTAAAATATTAAAACCAATCAAAGAGATTTGTTGGAAGGATGATAACTTAGGTGATCCATTAATTAATGATGATCATGCTGTTGCTTTTAATCTTGCAACAGCTAATGAATTAGCTCAAATTTATGAAATTACTACAAAAATAAATGAATTATTAATTGAGCTATTTAAATCAATTGGAATTAGATTAATTGACTTTAAAATTGAGTTTGGAAAAGATCAAGATGGTAACATCTTGTTAGCTGATGAAATATCTCCTGATACTTGTCGTTTATGGGATTTAGAAACAAATAAGAAATTAGATAAAGACCGCTTCCGTCGAGATTTAGGAAATATCGAGGAAGCTTACATAGAAATTTATGAACGTTTAAATGAGGTAAATAATGATACTAGAAAGTGATTATATTTTAAGCGGTAAAATCAATGAAGAATGCGGTGTTTTTGGGGTTTATAATGTTAAAGATGCAGCATCTTTAACATACTTTGGCTTACATGCCCTACAACATCGAGGACAGGAGTCTAGTGGTATTGCCACAATGTTAGATGGCAATATTAAAAACATCAAAGGTAAGGGTTTATTAACTGATACCTTTGATAGTAAAATGATTGAGAGTTTAAAGGGTAATTATGCTTTAGGACATGTTCGTTATGCTACTGCTTCAAATAATGAATATGAAAATATTCAACCAGTTGTTATAAAGTCTCATCGAGCAAGTTTTGCTGTTTCTCATAATGGCAGTATTGTAAATGCAAAAGAATTAAGAAAAGACATGGAAAAAAAGGGTTCTATTTTCCATGGTACAAGCGATGCTGAATTAATTGCTCATCTTATTTTAAGAGAGCATGGCTCCTTGGCAAAAAAAATTGAGAATGCACTTAATTACTTAGAAGGAGCCTTTGCTTTTGTTGTAATGTGTGATGATGCATTATATGCTATTAGAGATAAAACTGGTCTTAGACCTCTTAGCATTGCTAAGATTGATGATGGGTACTGTGTTAGTAGTGAATCTTGTGCCTTTGATATTGTTAATGGACAAGACCCATTTGATGTAGTTCCCGGAGAAATAGTTACCATTGATAAAAAAGGTATTTCAAAACATTTCTATACATCACAAACTCAACATAAAATGTGTGCCATGGAATATATCTATTTTTCAAGACCTGATAGTAGTATTGATGGTATTAATGTTCATACAGCTAGACGCCTATCTGGAAGAAAACTTGCTGAAATAGATATGCTAGATAATGATTTAAAAGCCGACATTGTTGTTGGGGTTCCCGACTCTAGCTTAAGTGCTGCTATGGGATATGCCGAGAAGAGTGGCTTATCTTATGAAATAGGACTTATTAAAAATCGATATGTCGGAAGAACCTTTATTCAACCTACTCAAGAATTACGAGAAAGAGGGGTTAGAATGAAGCTTAGTGCCGTCCGTGATATTGTAAATGGCAAAAGAATTATTTTAGTAGATGATAGCATAGTAAGAGGAACAACTAGTAAAAGAATTACTCAACTATTAAAGGATGCTGGTGCAAAAGAGGTCCATGTTCGTATTGGTTCTCCTACTATTGATCATCCATGTTTTTATGGTGTGGATACCTCTAGTAAAGAAGAGCTTATTAGTGCCCATATGAATATAGAAGAGTTAAGAAAATTTATAAATGCTGACTCTTTAAAATTTTTAAGCATTGAACAAATGATGGATGCCTTTAATACAAAAAATTTATGTGTAGCATGTTTTAGTGGAAAATATCCTACTCCACTTTTCTCACACCAAGATAAATTAGACAAGGAGCAATAAGATGAGTAAATTATATAAGGAATCAGGCGTTAATTTAGAAGCAGGATACAAATCAGTAGAGCTAATTAAAAAACATGTTAGTCGCACTAAAACCTTAGGATCATATGATTCTATAGGATCATTTGGTGGGATGTTTGATTTAAATGTTTTAAAGATTAAAGAGCCAATCTTAGTTTCTGGCTGCGATGGTGTTGGAACAAAACTTCTAATTGCAATTGATTATGACTTACACGATACTATTGGTATTGATGCTGTTGCAATGTGTGCAAATGATGTCTTAGTTCAAGGGGCAATGCCACTTTTCTTTCTGGACTATATCGCAACACAAAAGAATAATCCTAAAGTTATCGAATCAATTGTAAAGGGTGTAGCTGATGGATGCATCATGGCAAACTGTGCCTTAATTGGTGGAGAAACTGCCGAAATGAGTGATATGTATCAAGAAAACCACTATGATATTGCTGGATTTTGTGTTGGAGCAGTTGATAAAAGTAAGTTAATTGATGGATCTAAAGTTAAAGAAGATGATGTTCTTATAGGTCTCTCTTCAAGTGGTCTTCATTCAAATGGGTTCTCACTAGTTCGTAAGATTTTACTTAAAGACAATAAACTTGACTTATTTACAAAATATGATAATTTTGATGAGGAATTAGGAAAGGTATTACTAACTCCTACTAAAATTTATGTTAAAGCTATCAAGCATCTTTTTGAAAACAACATCGAAATTAATGGAATGTCACATATTACAGGTGGTGGATTTTATGAAAATCTTCCAAGAATGCTTCATTCTAATTTAGGAGCTGAAATTGATCTTAAATCATTTAATACACCAGAAATTTTTAAACTACTACAAAACAGAGCCAATATAAGTGACGCTGAAATGTATAATGTGTTTAATATGGGAATTGGCTTTGTAATGGCAGTTGATAAAAAGGATAAAGATAATGTTTTAAAACTACTTAAAGAGATTAATGAGAGTGCTTATGAAATTGGTAAAGTAGTTAATAAAAGTGGAGTACATTTTTTGTGATTAGAGTTGCAGTATTTGCATCTGGTAATGGATCTAACTTTGAAAATTTAGTTACAGCTAATTTAAAATATGCCAAGATTTGCTTGTTAGTAATTGATAAAGAAGATGCCTATGCAAAAACAAGAGCAGAAAAGTTAGGCATCCCTTGGATCTTTATTAATCCTAAAGGATTAAGCAAAGCTGTCTTTGAAGAAAAGATCTTAACTCACTTGAAAAATTATCAAATTGAGTTTATTGCTTTGGCAGGTTATATGCGATTTATTGGAAATACCTTATTAGAGGCTTATCCTAATTTAATAATTAATCTTCATCCTGCATATCTTCCAAATTTTCCAGGTGCTACTAGCATTACTGATGCCTTTAATGCCAAGGTAGCCTATAGTGGAGTAACAATTCACTATGTTGATAAAGGCATTGATACTGGTGAAATCATTCATCAAGAAAAAGTACAAATTTTAAAAAGCATGACATTAGATGATTTTGAAAAATCTATTCATACTTTAGAATACATAATGTATCCTAAAATATTAGATAAAATATGTAAGGAGAAGATAAATGAAAAGAGCATTAATTAGTGTATATGATAAAACAAATGTAGTAGCTTTTGCCAAAGATCTGATTTCTTTAAATTATGAAATCATTTCAACAGGAGGCACTAAGAAAATCTTGGAAGATAATGGTATTAGCACTATTGGAATTAGTGAGATTACTAAATTTCCTGAAATAATGAATGGTAGGGTTAAAACCCTCCATCCAAGTGTTCATGCTGCACTTCTTTGTGTTCGCACTAATGAGCATCATCTTAAAGAATTACAAGATTTAGAAATTGATTTTATTGACTTAGTTTGTGTAAACTTATACCCATTTTCAAATACCCTTAAAAAAGAGAATGTATCTCATGAGGAAATAATTGAAAACATTGATATTGGTGGTCCTAGTATGTTAAGAAGTGCTGCAAAAAACTATCAGAGCATTACCGTTTTATCTAACCCATTAGATTATGAAATGGTTATTAATGAAATTAAGGAATTTAATGATACAACATTAAAGACAAGAGCTAAACTTGCTGCAAAGGTGTTCTCTTTAACAGCAAGTTATGATGCTGTAATTGCTGATTATTTAAATAAAAAAGCTGATATCAAGTTTCCAGATAAGCTGACCTTAACATATGAAAAACAACAAAATTTAAGGTATGGGGAAAACCCTCATCAAGATGCCACTTTTTATAAGTCCAATGATCCACAGTATGCAATAGCTTCTACAAAGCAATTACATGGTAAAGAGCTATCATATAATAATATTCAAGATGCCAATGCTTGTATTGAAATCTTAAAAGAGTTTAAAGAGTGTTGTGCAGTGGGACTAAAGCATACTAACCCCTGTGGAGTTGGTGTTGCTAAGACAATTGATGAAGCATGGGATCTTGCATATAATGGTGATACTACTTCAATATTTGGTGGCATTGTTGCATTTAATGGTGAAGTTGAAGCCATTACTGCAAAGAAGTTATCTAAAATTTTCTTAGAAATAATTATAGCACCTAAGTTCTCTTTGGAAGCCTTTGAAATTCTAAGTAAAAAGAAAAATATTCGCTTATTACAATTAGATACTAACTTAGCAATTAGTAAAGAATTAAAGGTTTCAAATCTATTAGATGGTATCCTCTTACAAGATCAAGATTTAAAAAATATCACTAAGGAAGATCTTAGTTTTCCTACAGTTAAAAAACCTACTGAATTAGAATTAGAACAATTATTATTTGCTTATAAGATTGTAAAACATGTTAAAAGTAATGCTATCGTTTTAGTTAAAGATCATATGAGTGTTGGTATTGGTGCTGGACAAATGAATCGAGTAGGAGCTGTAAAGATTGCTCTTGATCAAGCCAAAGAAAAAGCTAATAATAGCTTTTTAGCATCTGATGCCTTCTTTCCAATGGCTGATAGTGTTGAATTAGCTATTAAAAAAGGTGTTAAAGCAATTATTCAGCCTGGTGGATCAATTAAAGATCAAGACTCTATTGATGTTTGTAACAAACACAATATAGCCATGGTTTTTACAGGAACTCGTCACTTTAAACACTAACTTATACTTACTAAAAATATTAAACAAAGCTAAATTGCAAGTGTTTAGTATTTGTGGGTAAAGGATACAAAAAAAGATAGGCTACCAAAAGGTAGCCTACTTTTTTAGTCTAAATCTGTGCCATTTGTAGCAATTACTTTTTTGTACCAGTAGAATGAATCTTTACGATAACGTTTCATTTCACTAGTTTTTGCTTTTTCATCATCTTCATCACGATCAACATAAATGAATCCATAGCGCTTTGTAATTCCTTCACGAGTTGATACTAAATCAATTGCAGACCATGGACAATATCCCATAATATCTGCACCTTCTTCAATTCCAACTGCAATTTCCTTTATTGTTTCTCTTAGATGTTCTATTCGATAATCATCATGAATGCTTCCATCATCTTCTAATTTATCTGGACGACCATAACCATTCTCTGTAATTATAACTGGCAAACGATAACGATCACATAGTCGTCTTGCTGTTACTCTAATACAGTAAGGATCAAAACGATTACCATCTATACTATTTTTTGGAAAATGCTCATTCATCATAACTTTACCAATCCCAGGTTTTGCCATCAATTCCAAAAGATAACTCATATCACGATTATCACCCTCTAGCTTAGAAAAATCTTGTTTGTAGTATTCAAGATATTTTGTTGTATCATTTCCATAACAGTTAAATCCAATGAAATCTGGATGGCATGTTTTCATACATTCCATATCACCATCTTGAATATCTAATTTAATATTATTATTTTCAAAATATTTGAAGACACTCTTAGGATATTTTCCAAATACAAGGGCATCAGTATAGAAATTATTACGCAAATCATCCATGTTTAAAGCTGCTATGTAATCTAGTGGATCACTAGTTGCAGGATATGATGTTGTAATATTTGGAGCAGGTCCAATTTTTGCATCTGGACACATTTCATGACATAAATGGATTGCTTTTGCTTGGGCTACATTTTGTATATGTGCTTGATTATATAAATCATTAAGTGATATCATACTACTTCCAAACATATCAAGTGCAGCAAAGAACACCATCATATTTTGCTCATTATAAGTAAGCCAATACTTTACATCATCTTTATAGTTTTCAAACAATACTTTACAGTAATCAACATAAATATCTATCATTTTACGATTGTTCCAGCTAGTATACTTTTTTTGTAGCGCTAATGGTAAGTCAAAGTGGAAGATTGTCACAATCGGCTCAATTCCATATTTATGACATTCTTTAAATAAATTTTTATAGAATTCAATACCTTTTTGGTTTACTTTTCCTTCTCCATCAGGTAAAATTCTTGACCATGAAATAGACATCCGATATGCCTTAAATCCCATTTCTGCCATTAAGGCAATATCTTCTTTATAGTGATGATAGTTATCACTAGCATAATGGAAAGATGCAGTATTTTTATTTGTTTCTCTTGTATCCCAAATTGATAATCCTCTTCCATCACAATCATAAGCACCTTCTACCTGTGCACTTGATGTACTAGCACCCCATAAAAAGTCTTTTGGAAATTTACTCATCTTTTTTTACCTCTACACTTAAGTCTTCACCATTGCTTGCAATAACTTTTTTATACCAAAAGAAACTATCTTTCTTGCTACGTTTTAAAGAACCATTACCTACATCATCACGATCTACATAAATCATTCCATAACGTTTTTTCATTTCCCCAGTACCAGCACTTACAAGATCAATACATCCCCAAGGTGTATACCCCATTAATTCTACACCATCAAGATTTATTGCATCATGCATTGCTTCAATATGTTTCTTCATATAATCAATACGATAATCATCATGAATACTTCCATCTTCTTCTTTTACATCGGCATAACCAATTCCATTTTCTACTACCCATAATGGAATTTGATATCTGTCATATAGCGTATTTAATGCAATACGCAGTCCTGTTTGATCAATTGACCAACCCCACTCATTTGTTTCTAAATAAGGATTCTTCGCACCAAATGAGAAGTTTCCATCCCCTTTATCAAATGATTCATCTACTGTAACAACATATGTTGAATAATAAGAGAATGCAATAAAAGCTACTGTTCCTTTACGTAAATCTTCTAAATCTCCATCTTTAATATCCAACTTAACATTATCACGTTCATATTCTTTTAACCTATAGTTTGGATAGTAACCACGAGCCTGTACATCTGTATAAAAGTGAGATGTGCGACTTCCAGCTAATAATGCCAGTTGGTCTTTTGGATTGCATGTTCCAGGATATCCAAGACCATAGCCTACCATCATTCCAACCATCATTGTCGGATCAATTTCTTTTGCCATTTGGACAACTCTTGCACTAGCAACCAATTGATGGTGGGCAGCTTGGGCAACACTTTGTTTGTCAGCTTTCAGTAATCCTCCACCCATAAATGGACCTAACTCAATTACATTAATTTCATTGAAAGTCATCCAATATTTTACTTTTCCTTTATACTCTGTAAACAAGGTACGACAATAGTTTTCATAAAAACCAATCAGTTTACGATCAATCCATCCACCATACTTAATTGTAAGATTAATTGGTGTCTCATAATGCGAAATTGTAACCAATGGTTCAATACCATATTTCTTACATTCATCAAATACATCATGATAGAATTTTACACCATTTTTATTTGGTTCACTCTCATCCCCATTTGGATATAAACGACCCCAGTTAATTGAGAGTCTAAAACATTTATAACCCTGTTCTGCAAATAATGCAATATCCTCTTTGTAGTGATGATAAAAGTCAGTTGCAATATGTGAAGGATAGTATTCTCCATCAATAACAGATGGAATTGCACCTTCTGGAATCTTGATATCCCCACTCATAAAAGCTAAAGGGGTCTTGCCTGTTTCACCCGTTTTTTCATTCTTCCATGTTACCTGACGCATTTGTTTATGACTACCTGCAGTTAAGACATCACTTGTACTTAGTCCTTTACCACCTTCTAAATAACCACCTTCATATTGGTTGGCAGCAGTTGCTCCACCCCATAAAAAATTCTTTGGAAAACTCATAATTACCTCGCTTTCTTTACTTTTTTAAATTGTTATAATTGTATAATAATTTTTTAAAAGTGCTAGCTTTTACACTAGCACTGACAACACTTCTTTTATGCTGCTACTTCAGCAACTTCTTTTTCTTTTGCGATTAACTGTCTTTCGTAAATCTTAAAGAATGGATAGTAAACTAGTGCCACTGGAATTAACATCAAGTAATCCCAAACTGCATTTTGCCATCTTAAGGTAGATAGATAGCTTCCAAATCCCATTGGTAATAATGCTGTAATTGTAATCCATGCTGGGCTTAAGAATCCTGTAGAGTATCCAATATAAGTACATAACATTACAAGTGGAATATTCAATACATAAGGAATACATAAGATTGGGTTATACATAATTGGCATACCAAATGTCATTGGCTCATTTATGTTAAACCATCCAGGTACAACAGATATTTTAGCTACTGCACTGATTTGTTTTGATTTTGAACGAAGTCCCATTAGTGCAAGAGGTAATGTATTACCAGAACCACCACAAATTGACATTGAAACAAATAATGCTACTGGATAGAACACAAGTGGCTCACCCATTGCAGCAGCAGTTCCATTAGCAACTGCAGCTTGAATAGCTAAAGGTAAGAATATTGGATATATAATCATAGTACCATGAATACCAAAGCACCATAACACTGCTGCAAAGATACAAAGAACAAACATTCCCGCAACTGATGTTAAAGCCCCTAAAGGTATTGATAACACATACATAAATCCTGATGCGATTGAAAAAGCACCATTTGTTGCTGTAGTAACAATTGTAGCTGCAACTATAAAGAAGATTGCACTAAATAATAATGGTAAGATTGCAGAGAATCCATCTTGTAAATATGGAGGTACTACATCTGGCATTTTAATTCTAACGTTTTTATCAGCACAGAATTTTTCTATTTGAACTGAAATAAATACAACAACAAATCCAATGAACATTCCTTGAGATCCAAGATATGTCATATCCATTGTAGTAAGTCCTGTTTCTAAAACCACAATTGATGCTGCTACAATTAAAAAGCATACAAGTGCATCAAGTGCATTCATGATAGGTGATTTCATTTTTAAGTTTTTAGCATAGTTATAAGCAAATAATACAACTACCCAAATTGATAACACATTCATTGTAAAATGATATGGTAAATAAATTGCATTATAAACAGCATCCCCTGTAGTAAACCATCCAAACATTGTTTCACTACCCACAGAACATAAAATCTGTGAAATTGCTCCAACCATAATAATTCCCATAAGTGACATCATCGCTGCTTGTAGTGCAGCTAAAAATTTATTACTTCCAAGCTTCTGACCAAATTCTTGTAATTTAATCATTGCTTTACTTTCGAAAAACTTTTCCATATATTTCCTCTTTCTTTCTTTTTTCTTAGAATAGAATCTTAACGATTCCTATTTACTTCTCTGCATAAAGCTTTTTAGCTAACTTCATAATATTTGCACCATTAGCAACAGCGTAATCAAATGAAGGAATTGCAGCTACAGGTAACCCTGTATTCTCTTGGATTTCTTTCACTCGATAAGACACTTGTGGTCCAACTAAAATAATATCGAAGTTTTGAGCAACTTCTTGATATTCCACAACACCAACCGCACTAATTTCTAATTCTTCCCCATTTTCTTTCCAATAGGTTTCCATTTTTTTCATTAAAATGCTTGTTGATACTCCCCCAGCACAGATTAATAATATTTTCATCTTTTTTTCCTTTCTTACTTATTTTTATAAAGTAGTATGATTTCTTTGATCAACTCAGTAGCAAGCATGCTTGTCATTAAATGATCCTGTGAATGAATAAGTAATATACTTATATCTTGCTTATTACCATTTGCTTCAGCAAACAATAAATCAGTCTGAGCTTTATGAGCCAGCGTTGCAGCTTCACTTGATTTCACTAAAAGTTTTTGAGCCTCATCTATATTACCGGCTTTTGCTTCTTCTAAAGCTTGAAACGCTAACGAACGGGCATCTCCTGAATTTGCAATGATATTCATAGCTACTAATTCTACTGGACTATTCTCTTCCATCTTGTTCCTCCCTCCTAAGTGCAAACAAGCACCTTGTCTACACAAATATTAGTGTATAAACACCCTAGTGTCAAAAGGTAAATGCAGAACTATTTTTACCATTTTTATACAGTATTTTGTTAGTTTATACACGATTTTGAAGATTTTAGCCTAATTTTTTATGAGTTTCTGCACTTTTATTGTTTAGTGTATAACAATTTCACTCTTTTTACTGCTTGTGTTTAATTATATTTATAAGCGTATATCATTTACTAACTTTTAAAATTGTTACTATCTTTTTGAATTCCCCATTTTATAACTAAAAATAAGCACTTATATATTAAATAGGCTCATTTTTATGTTATTTTTGCACTATATTCCCCACTTTGTATACTATTTCAACCGTTTTTATATACACTGCACTCCATTTTCTATGTAGAAACTAAAAATAATATTGTGATTATGCTATAATGCAAGTATGAAAATAACAAGAACACTACAAATTACAGAACAAGAATTCTATGATTATCTGGAAAATGATCTAATCGCCAATGTTGCAAAGTGTACCCAACGCACTATTAAACCTAAGGATGTTAAGAAAGGACTCCACTATACTAAACATGGTGATGATGCTCACAATCGTGTCGATATAACAGTGCTAGAATACACACGAGGAAAATTATACAAATCAAAGATTCATTCGATGGCCGACACAATTACCCTAACTTTTGAAACAGAAGAAGTTGAGAAAGGATTAGAGATTACCTTTCACCAACATATCGAAAGTTTTGAAAATAAGAAACAAATGAAACTGATGAGACACTTTAGTGAGGTGGTGTATTATGGAAGAATGAGTGATACCCTTTATAATATTCAAAAGAAGATATTTAATATCAGAGAGGGAATTATAGAAAAACCATTACCACAAGCTAAGGAACATAAGCTTTTAAAGAAGTTATTCACAAAAAAAGTTGAGTAAAATGACTCAACTTTTATATTTTCTTGATAATCATGATGATAGTTGCTATTTCGTTATCATCAATAATAACATTAAAACTCTTTTCTAAGCGACCCAACAGTTTTCTTGTCGAGTTATATTCATCTTTAAATACCCCTAAGATTTTACTCTTCTCACTGTTTACTACAACAGCATTACCATCCAATAAGCGCTCAATTAAACAAGCAAGATGCATAAACAAACCAACTCGCTGATCTTCACTCATTGGGTATACCACTCCAAATTCATCAAGCACATCTGGAAGTATAGTTTTTAACTTAGGCACAGATACATATTTAAACTGTTCTTCAAAGTGTTTATAAACTTCACTATAATCAATGGCATTTGACTTTACTGGTCCAAACATTAGTATTCGATCCAAATCTTCTGTAGAGTTTTCAAAAATCTTTCCAATTGAAATAAATGGAATTCCTAATAACTTAGGATCATATGTTCCTACAAATGTATGAATTCGATAAGTCCTCTGTAAGTCTATTACCTCTTTCAACAATTTATCACGTTGTGATATTGCAAGAGGTATAACTTTCATCCCAAGTTTTGAATACTGATTTATATATCGCTTTAGCTGAAGGGCTCCTCCTTCACCTGTATGACAAAGAGTAACAACAATATCACTATGTTTCTCTTCATTACGACTCATTTTATTAACTTCAAGATTAGCCATATGATAGACATAGTCAATATCGCTCTCCATTGAACACTTACGAGCTATATCAATTCCTACAAGAGTAATGGGAATATTCATATAACGAATCTTAACATCAATCTCTTCAGCAATTGTCTCAATCATCGTTTTAATTGATCCCATATCATAAATGACAATTACACCTTTACCCCTGTCAATCTTCTCAATTAATGCTTTGATTTCCTCCATTGACTGTTGTGCTTCAATCTCTAACTTTAAGTCATAGCTATAAGCATTATTGCACTGGGTAAGAGCATTGGTTACATCTTTAAGTGATGTTGCTGTACCATTTCCATGTAAGATATATAATAGAACTGGATTACCTTCATTTTCATTTTCTTCTGATTCAATTAAAAACATAGAAATAATTATCACTTCTTCTATCGGAAGTTCCATATTAAGTTCAGACTTCAATAAATCTGCAAACTGTGTACTAGCAGCATATTCCTGTGGATACTTTTTTATTATATTTACAATTTGTTCATTATTAATTCTTTGATGACTTGAGTTTAATGTCATTAAAGAGTTTACATGTAGACAAAACCCATAGAATACATTTGATTTAAATTCTTTACCTAAATATTTTTTACACCCCTCAAGAAACTTTCCTACTAATCTAAGGATTCTATGATCAACAATTTTCGATAATTGATCTAAATCATTTGCATTATTAAAGTCATGATAGTAACGATTTTTCTTAAACAAGAATTGAATATGCGTATTAATAACATTTTCTATACTACTACTGTTTATACCTCTAACTGTTAATTCATCATATTGCTTTCTTATTTCTGCATACAAATCATCTTCATGATTCTTATCACCATCTTTAGGTTTATAACTTTTTGCAGCTTTATCATATACCATTACATCACTAATATTAAGGATTGATAGAACACTAGGCTCCAAATCTTTAGCATTCAACAAACATTTCTTTATACCACTTTTAAAGTCATTTAAACATACATGAATATCATCTTCTTTTTCATTCACTACTCTTACATATGCATTTGCACATGCTGCTTTTATTTCCAACAACAATTCTTTTACATTAAATGTAAACTCTGTAAGTAGTAAGGCTTTAATTGCTTCTGTGGTAACTTCAATAGAGCAATCTGAGTTCACTGCCTCAATTGTAAACAAGTGATTAATCAATTCTAATCTCTCACTCATAGGACGATCTTTTAACTCTGGCAGTTCAATTGTTACTGGAATCTTACGATTAAACTGACTCACTCCCTGTGGTGATAAAGCAAGAAGTAATACTACATCAGAGAAATCAGAAGACTTACTTTTATCTTCACTAAATAATCTACCAGTATCAAGAAAGTCTAAAATTCTACTTTGTTGTTTAGCATCAAGCATATCAACATTATCAATAAAAAGGACTCCACCTTTTGCACGAGCAAAACTATTTGTTTCTAAGTCATTATCTTTTCCAAATAATTCATCATTTAGCATAGTGATACTTTTTGCATAATGACGACAGTTGATTTTAACAAATGGTGCATCCTCATCAAACACTCTATTCTCAACTGCAAACTGAAATGTTAAATTTGCAAAAGCAGTTGTTCCACATCCATTTTTAGATGCCAACAGAACATTCAAGCTTTTACGTGGATATAATACCGCTGCTTTAGCAAGTTGAATAGCATTTTTTAAACTTCCATCATATCCAACTAAGTTTGTAAAGGCTGAGCTTTCCTCTGCGCTATTATTCTCATGAGGTAATGTATATAAAACAGGCCTTGTACTTGTTTTCTTTAGTAGTCCATCTTTTACTAAATCATTTAAAAGTGCGCTTACATTTGATCGCTGCATATCTAAAGCATCAGCTACTGTCTTAGTTTCAATTCCATCTTCATTTTTTGTATAGATTTCTTTCTGTACAAATTCATATACAAACTCTTTTGTAGTCTTCATCACTAGTCCTCCAAGTCATACACTAAGCACTTTCTGTATAAGATTATAATTTATACAGAAAAGGTCAAATTTATACTTTAATTATAGTTTTAGTCTTTGAAATTAGCAAATTAATTTCAAAATGCTTGTGATTTATTCCTTACAACAACCAATCTTATACAAGCTAATTTATATAAAACATATTCACATACGAACTCTTTATAAGCAGATACATTTTTAGTGTTGTTATTGCTATCTTTAAATAGGCTCTTATTATCTGTATATAATTTTTATAAAAGATATTGCATTGTAAACAAAGAAAAAAGTTATTTACAATGCCTATATATACTAATATTAATTATAATTATTAAAATTCTAGATTAATACCTAGGTATTAATGCTTGTTGCTACCTACCAATAGAAAAGACAGGAGTTCAGTCCTGTCTTTTCATTTACCTAGTTGTTTGTTGCCACTTATATTATATCATAATATTATTTGTTTTAAACTTAAATTTTAAAAAAATTAAATTTTCCTTATTCACTGTCCTTTTATGTTTTCACCTTTTTGATTTTTAGATGCTGCGAATATTTATAAAGTTGAACCTTATAACATTTTTAGTATTTTTTCTAACTGTAATGAGAGAAAATAACTAGCATATTTGTCATTTATTTTTTTTTTTTTTACTGTTATAATTTTATCGTTGGAGGTAGCATATGCTAGACACTTTTAAAGGTGGGTTAGCAATAAGTTAGGAGATTATGTGGAAGTAGTATTACTTATTGTAATATTAATTCTAATTATTAAAATCTTAGATTAATACCTAGGTATTAATTGCCTATTTATTGCTACCTACCAATAGAAAAGACAGGAGATCAGTCCTGTCTTTTCACTTACCCTATTTATTGCTACTTATATTATATAATAATATTATTTATTTTAAACTTAAATTTTAAAAATTTTAAGTTTCTTATTCACTGTCATTTTATGTTTTCACCTTTTTGATTTTTAGATGCTGCGAATATTTATAAAGTTGTGCCTTACATCATTTTTTCATATTTATTCTAACCGTAATGAGTGAATAAAGCAAGCTCTTCCCCATCACTTACTTTAGTTTTCTATTTTAAAGTTGTCTTAGCAATATGTTAGTAGATTCCATGGAAGTAGTATTACTTATTGTAATATTAATTCTAATTATTAAAATTCTAGATTAATACCTAGGTATTAAAGTTTATTGCTACCGACAATAGAAAAGACAGGACCGTTATCCTGTCTTTTCACTTGTCAAGTTTATTGCCACATATATTATATCAAAGCCTTTTTAAGAAAACAGTCTTGTAATAAGAGCACAGAAACTTTTTAAAGGGAAGATGAAAAATCCGGTTATAAGTCCTGCTATTGCTGCAATTATCAATTTTTTATCTATTTTTTTCATAAATATAATTACCTTGACGAACAATAATAGATAGTTGCTGATGGGCTAGTTTTTATACATCCACTAGCATTTTTTGCATAGTCAACTTTTTTAGTATTCGTGTTCATGAATAAACTTTTCGCACCTTCCCATAAACCACCTGCAACTTCGGCCGCTGCGTTAATCCCATAAGATGCCCATTCACCACCACTATGCCCTGTAGTACTAACTATAGCTCCATCTATTATAAATGCTACTAAAACTTGACCAACAAAAACTAATATAGCACCTAAACCTCTTGGTTCTATTTCAATCGTAGAATTATCAGTTACTTGATTTTCACCATCTTTTGGATAGTATTCTTCATTTTCTGCACTTACTGTGGTTAAGAAACCCATACACAAAAATACTGACAACATAAAACATATTACTTTTTTAAAACTTTTTATCTTTTTTTCAAACATAAGTACACTCCTTTCTTCATTGTCTGTATCTTATATATTAATAATACCAAAATTAACCAAGAAAGTAAGGTCTAACTTTTATAGGTGTTTTATGGTATAATAGAAATAATGAGAATAATTTAAAACTTAAAAGTATAAAAGCTTAGTAATAGTTGTTACTGAGCATATTTACTCTATAAAAGTTCTTATTTTAAATATTGATAGATAATATTGTTTGTAACTCCTTTTAATATCAAAAAATAAAATGGAGGTGTTATGTATGGGAATACTAAAAATTAAAAAAAGATTAGCTTTACTTATTATCCTTTTACTTGTTTGTTTATCTGGATACTCAAAAAGTATGGAAGGAACTATGATAAAGATGGTAATATCACAAAAGTCATAAAACTTAAGGGAGCATTGTATTATAACCTAATTGAAAATGTTGATGGTTTTTCTGCAAGTAATGGACAATATAGGGAAGATATAAGTAAAGATGGAAATGTTAAACATAAAAAAATATGATAAGACCATTGGTGCAAATGATCCAGATAATTATGTTGTATACAAGGATGAGCCATACTTTATATATAATGGGAGCTTTGAAAAGGAAAAATATTATACAAGGATAGAAGGACCAAACAATTATGTGTTACAGGTAAATGGTTTACTTCATACTTATGTTTTAAAAAATAATTTTTTATATCTTCTTGTAGCTCCTATGTTAAAAGGAGAAGATGGCTTTGATAAGTGTAAGATGAAATTGATCTAGATGATATGAGTATCAATAGAGCACAGTTTCTTGGCATTGAACGTTATGATGAAATGTTTGACTCAATTGATAGTATTCCTTATTTAGTAAATAATAATCTAGTTTTTATAATGGATGATCCTAATTACAAAGGAAGGTGAAGAAATAAATTACTTATTTGAAATAAATTTAAAGGATTTTACAGTTTTAAATAAAACAGATGTTACTGATAAATTAACAGAACTTGATATTCGTTTAAATACATTTTTTGAATTTAATGATGAAGTTTATTTTATAATCATGGATAATAGAGTAATGAAGATTGATTTAAATAGTGATGATTTATTTGTTTCAACCAGTATACAGCTTCCAAAAGAGCTTCAATCAAGAATGGTTGTTGATACAACTGAAAAAGCTGTGTACATCTTAGATCGAGGGAATCCACAACATATTGTGGAAATTGATCTTAATAAGAATGTTATAGTAAATACAGTTGTTCTAGAGGAAGTAACCTCAAAAACAAATGAAAGAAAAATGTACTCGTTTAAGATTAAAGAAGACAAATAAATGTTATTTAAACACTTTGCATAATTTTGTAAGGTGTTTTTTATTTATTAAAAAATTTTAATAATTTTCATATATATTTTTCATGTAACCATTTTAAAAGTATTCTATAATTAAGATAAGGAGGAGCATATGGAATATATAGAAAATCATAAAAAGGCTATTATTATTACATTAATTTTAATTCTTGTTATAATAATGATGACTTCCATTTTATTATTCTATAGTGTTGCTAATAGAATAAACTATAGTAAAGAAGATATTAAAAATATAGCTAAAAAAGAAATTGGTGGCACTATTACTGAAATTGAAGTAGATCATAATTTTTTAAAAACATATTATGAACTTACGATCATAAATGATAATAGAGAATATGAAGTTATAATTGATGCAAGTAATGGATCAATTATCAAGCTTGAAAGAGATGACTAGGAGATACTTATGGAAAAAATATTAATTGTAGAAGATGAAAAACATATGTTAGACTTACTAAGTTTAGAGCTTTCTCATGCTGGATATAATATTAGCTGTGCAACTGATGGAGATACAGCCTTAAAGTTGGCCCTAGAGCAAGACTTTGATTTAATTATATTAGATCTTATGATACCAAAAATTAATGGAGTAGAAGTTACTAGAAGACTAAGATTATCTAAGTTAACACCAATAATTATGTTAACAGCAAGAGATAGTGTTATGGATAAGGTTAATGGTTTAGAAGCTGGTGCAGATGATTATCTTGCTAAACCATTTGCAATGGAAGAATTACTCGCAAGAATTCGCTCTGTTATTCGACGTAATTTTAATACCTTATCAAAAATTAAATATCGTGATCTAATACTTGATTGTGACAGCTTCACACTCATAAATAATAATGAAGAAGTACTACTTAGTGCTAAAGAATTTCAAATGTTAAGATTATTTTTAAAAAATCCTCATAAAGTTTTTACTCGTGATGATTTATTAGAAGAGGTTTGGGGTTATTGTAATGATAGTGAAAGTAATGTTGTGGATGTCTATATATCACATTTAAGAAGCAAGTTAGAAAAAAATGATGTAAAGTATATCCATACCATTCATGGAGTAGGATACACATTAAAATGAGAAAGAAAAATATTAGATCGCACTTAATATTAAATACATCAGCAATTGTATTAGGCTTTATTACCCTATCTTCTCTTTCATTCTATATATTTCTGATATACTTTTCTCAAACAATTGAAAAAGTATATGGAATTGACGATGATATTTTAAAACCTTTCTTTACAATCTTTATTATCATTCTGATATTTTTAATCATCTTTTCCTTAATTGTTAGTATCCTTGCAGGGTTTTTAGTATCAGAAAGATTTCTAAGTACAATTGCTAAATTTACTAACAAGATAAAATCTATTAGGTATAAAAGTAGTGATAAGCGATTACCACTAGAAAATAGTAATGAACTAGATGATTTAGCTAAAGAGTTTAATTATTTAATGGATGATATTGAAATCTCAGTAAATAAACAAAATCAGTTTGTTGCCGATGCTTCTCATGAATTAAAAACCCCACTAGCAATCATCAAAGGCAATATTGAAATGTTGCAAAGATGGGGCAAAGATGAAAAGAAAATCTTAGAAGAATCACTTGAGACTACTAAATTAGAAGTAGATCGGATGATTTTACTAACAAGTGAAATGTTACAGCTAACAAAAAAATTTGATCATAGTGATGTATCAGTAATTTCTATTAATGAAATCATCACTAGCGTTGTCAATGAATACATAAAATTATATCCAGACTTTAACATTGAATATAGTGTTACTAAGGATTCTAAAGTAAAAATGAAACAAGAACATTTTAAACAGATACTATTTATTTTATTAGACAATTCCATAAAGTATAAAAGAGATAACAGTAAACACATTAAAATAACCTTTAAAAATAACTTCTTACATATATTAGACTATGGCAAGGGCATAGAGAAAGAGAACCTTAATAAAATCTTTGATCGTTTATATCGTGAGGATGACTCAAGAGAAAACAATCATCATAGCTTTGGCTTAGGACTATCAATTCTTAAGCGAATTTGTGATTGGTATAAGGTTGAAATTAAAGTAAATAGTGAAAAAAATCAATATACAGAATTTATATTAAACTTCAAAGGAGGAAAAGAAAATGAAGAAATATTTAATTAGTTTAGCAGTGTTATTTTTATTAGTAGGATGCTCATCTTTTGATGATGATCATGATGATAAAGATGATCAAAATGAAAAAGTAATAATCGATAATGTCCAAGAAAATACCAATGAAATTGATATGGAAAAAGCCAAAGAAATTGCCTTAAAAGATCAAAAAGGAGAAATCGTTAAAGAGTTTACATTCTCAAGTAATAGTGTTTCACATTTTGAAATAGATATTGTAAGTGATAACTATAAATATGAGTATACTATTGATAATCAAGGCAATATCACTAGTAAAGAAAAAGAAATTATCGATGAAACTTTAAACCAAGATAAATTCATCACCTCTCAAGCTGCTCAAGATATTATGATTGAGCATGCAGGAGGAGGAACTATTATTAGCTGTGAGCTTGATATTGAATACAATGAAATCTATGAAATAGAGATGGTATTAGATAATCAAGAGTATGATGGAGTAGTAGATGCAGTTACTGGAGAAGTTATAAAATTTAATAAGGATTATTAATTATTAACATTATAATGTATCAGAAATGGTAAAGATTTAAATTAGTACATAAGGCTACTTTAGGTAGCCTTTTACTGTATATAAAGTAATGTCAGCACTCAGAAAATAAAAATTACCATTTTATTTCTTAATTTTTTTAAAATTATATGAATTTGTTGTTTATTTTTTTTAAAATTAGTTATAAAATAGTATCGTTCATAGATTAACACTAAACTCCTGATTGGTGTGTCCGCATAAAGCACATACAATTGATTATCTATTTTATCTGTTTATCTATGAACACTTTTTTTATGTCCTTTAAAAAAATAGAAGTGGATAGCCCTCACTTATTGTCACTTTAAAATTGTAGTAAATACTAATCACTTTTATCCTTTTAATTTTAAATTTTAAGTAAAGATGATAAATGATGTAGACTACATAATATCCTACCTCTTAAAAAAATCCATGATACCTATAATTATACGTAAAATTTTACATGCTTAGTACATGTAAATATTTACGTTTTTTATTGACTTTTTACGATAATTTAGATATTATTAGTAAGCACTGTTCTATTTGTATAAACATTGGAGGTGGATTTGATGAAAAGAACATATCAACCAAGCAAAAGGAAACACCAAAAAGTCCACGGCTTTAGAGCCCGTATGAAAACGGTAGGTGGCCGCAAGGTACTTGCTCGTCGTCGTAGCAGGGGTAGAAAGATTTTGTCGGCTTAAAAGTCACCTGTTGGTGACTTTTTTCGTTTTTACTTATGAAAAAACAATATCGTATAAAATCAAATATTGAATTTCAAACTTTAATAAGCAACAAGAATTTCATATCAAATAAAGAGTTCGTCTTTTATTTTAATGATGCTAAGCTAAATCATGGAAGAATTGGAATTAGTGTAGGAAAGAAATTAGGCATTGCAGTTAAGAGAAATCTTTGGAAAAGACAAGCAAGAGAAATTATTAATGATGTAATTGATTTAGACTCTTTCAAATATGATGGTATCTTATTAGTGCGTAAGGATTTTACTACACAGTCATTTGATAAGAATAAAAAAAGTTTGGAAAATTTATTAAATAAAGTGTACAATTATAACAGAAAATAAACTATATTAAGGAGAATTTATAAATGTTAAAAAATAAAACAAAGAAGATCTTGTTGTTACTTGTAATTATCGGATCATTATTCGCTCTTAGTGGATGTACTATTCCAACAGAAGTAGATGAGGAAACTGGGAAAAAAGTTACCAAGATAATCACAACAGAAACAACTTTTAAAGAAACAAGGGAAAGTGAAGGGTGGTATCAAACTTTCTTAGTTTATCCACTTGCTCAATCGATAAACAAGCTATCACCTGTAGTTAGTGTTGCAGGAGCAATCGCACTTGTTACCTTCTTAGTAAACTTCGTTGTCTTTATATTTACTTATAAAGCAACATTAGCACAACAAAAAATGGCGGCTATGCAGCCAGAGATAAATCGAATAACGGAAAAGTATAAAGGAAAGACTGACCAAGCATCAAGGATGGCACAGGCTCAGGAACAACAAAAATTATATAAAAAATATAATATTAATCCTTTTTCTTCACTACTTATTCAATTTATTCAACTTCCAATAATTATATCTATATATTACGCTGTTCAAAGATCACAGGCTGTAAAACATGGATTCTTTATGGGAATGGAATTATCTGTTTCACCACTTAATGGAATTATGAATAAAGAATGGATTTATTTGGTTTTATTAATTATTGTAATGGGATCTCAAGCTCTTTCTATGAAACTTCCTACTTACTTAGCTGAAAAGCAAGCAAGAAAAGAAGCAGAAGAACAGGGAAGAAGATATCGTCCTGCTCCAAACCCTACTGCTAAGATGATGAACTATATGTTAGTATTTATAACTGTAATTACTATTACATTACCATCTGGTATGGGAGTATATTGGGTTTGTTCATCTTTAATGGCAATAGCAAAATCACTTATCACTATGCACTTATCTAAAAAAGAAAAAATGAAGGGAAGTGTTTAAAGTGAGTATTTACAGCGCAAAGACAATTGAAGATATCCTTGATCTTGCATCTAAAGAAAAAGGGGTAGAAATAAGCGAACTTTATCACTACATCGTAAATGAAAAGAAAGGCCTGTTAGGTCTTGGAACTACTCTTAGTGCTGAAGTATATGCAAATGAGGATATTAAAGAATTTATCTTTGATTACTTAGGTGATTTCTTTACTAATTTAAATCAATCAATTGAAATAGAAATATTAATTAAAGATAATGAATTTAATATAAATTTAAATGCAGAAAATAATGCAATTCTAATTGGAAAAAATGGATTAACACTAAGATCATTAAACTTTGTTTTATCAAGTGCAGTTAATGCTCATTTCAGAAATCGTTTCAATATCATTATTGATATTAATAACTATCGTCATGATCGTTACTCAAGAGTAAAATTTATAGCTAAAAGAGCTGCAATTTCTGTTCAAAAAACAAAGATTGATGCTTCTTTAGACCCTATGCCAAATGATGAGAGAAAAGTCATTCACAAGTATTTAGAAGGCTTTAAAAATGTAAGCACTAAATCAGAGGGTGAAGGAAATAATCGTCACTTAAAAATATTCTATGTATCAGATTCTAAAGAATAAATAATACAATTATTATAAGAGTTAATAAAGCAATTTATTGACTCTTTTATTTTGTCTATAAGTTTAGATTATTTAATACTTATAAACAGAAGATATTGATACTTATTCACAATATCAAACAATCCACAATCATCCCCTATCCACATATCTTTATAAGTGTGGATAACTATTAGATGTCCTTATAAATAAAGGACTTATTAATAAATATGATTATGGATAAGTATTAAAAATTGATAAATTTATTGATATTTATCCACATCTTTAAACAGTTTATTATTTATCCACAATTTATCCCCAAGTAAAAGTTGTGGATAAATGTGGATAACCTTATAGATATTGATTATATAAGAACCCATATATAATTTGTAATTGTGGATAAAATTTTTTTCCACAATTTACTCTTTAAACATCAAAATTTTTATGTATAATAATAGTACAACTATTTAAAAAAATACTGTTTAAAAGAGAATGTGGGGAAATTATTATGACAATGAATAGCTTTTATAATCTAGAAGATTTATGGAACAGGACACTAGAGAACATGGGGATGGATCCCATTATCTACAATGGTTATTTCTCTAGCTCTTGTTTATCTTCATTTAATGATGATAAAGCTATTGTAACTGTACCTACAGTAATTGAAAAAAGTATTTTAAATGAATCTATTACTTCAATTATTTCATCACTTGAAGTAGTTTCTAATAAGCATAATTTATCCTGTGATATTCTTACTAAAGGTGAATATGAAAAATTAGATAAAAGAATCAATAATTTTAAAAGCTTTGATTTATCTTTTTTAGGTACACCTTTAATGTCTCATCAAACATTTGAAACCTTCTTTGTAGGTAATTCTAATCGTGAGAGTCATACAGCCTCTTTAGGCTGTGCCTGCTCACCAGGTAAGATCTTTAATCCTTTATTTATTTATGGTAATTCAGGTCTTGGTAAGAGTCATTTATTAAATGCTATTGGTAACTATGTTATAAAAAAAGATCCTACTAAAACAGTCTATTATACAGATTCTTCAAAGTTTGTATCTAATGTTGTTAATTCTATAAAAAATAAAACTATCGATAAATTTAAAGATTTTATGTTTAGTGTTGATGTTTTATTAATTGATGATATTCAGTTTTTAGCTAATAAAGAAAAATCTCATGAAGTATTCTTTTCTATCTTTAATGAGTTAGTAAATAATCGAAAACAAATTGTTATTGTTTCTGATCGCTTACCATCAGAAATTAGTGGCTTAGAACAACGTTTAATATCACGTTTTGCTTCAGGTTTATCTGTAAGTATTGATTCACCAGAATTTGAAACAGCACTTGAAATAACCAAGTATAAGCTTAATATTGAAAATGCTGCACCATCAACTAACTTTAGTGATGAAGCCTTAGCATTTATTGCTTCTAATTTTAATTCTGATGTTAGAAAACTTGAAGGAGCAATTAACAAAGTATTATTTTATTCAATTCAAAAAGGAGCAACTGATATTATAACTTTAGAAGATGTTACCTATGCTGTAAAAGATATTATTGCCATCTCAGATGTTACTGGAATTACACCAAGTAAGATAATTAAATGTGTTGCTGATTACTATGGAATAAATAAACAGAGTATCCTTGGAAAGACTAGAACTCAAAATATAACCAATGCTCGTCATATTTCCATCTATTTAGCAAGAAAACTAATTGATTTACCTTATGCTAAGATTGGTGATGAATTTGGTGGAAGAGATCACTCAACTATTATGAATGCTTGTACTAAGGTTGAGACAAAACTTAAAAAAGATCCTATCTTTTTACAAGCAGTAAGTGAAATAGAAAAAATATTAAAACATAATTAATCCACATTTAATCACTTTTAATTAACACTTAAAAATGCTAAAATATACATATATTATAAGTACTTTTAAGACTTATCCACATTATCCACAGTCCTAATAATAATTACTTATAAAAAGAATAATAAAAGGAGAAATAAAAATGAATTTTAAAATATCAAAATCAAAATTTTACAATGCCTTACAAATTGTAACAAGAGCAATATCTCCAAACTCACCTTTACCACATCTTACAGGTGTTAAAATAGATATTAACTATGATAATATCGTTTTAACTGGAAGTTGTGGTGATATATCTATTCAATTAACTTTAAATAATGAAATTGAAGAGAATTTAAACTTAGAAGTTATTGAAACAGGTTGTATTGTAATTGACTCTAGATATATAACTGAAATAGTTAGAAAGATAGATAATGATATTATTAATTTTGAAATACTTGATGGAACCCTTATTCAAATTAGTGGTTATCATGCAGAATTTAAAATTAATGGAATGTTTGCTGATGATTATCCTGTAATTGATTTTTCAATTAAGGATAATAAAATAGCACTAAGTGCTGAAGTTTTAAAAGTTATTATTAATCAAACTTGTTTTGCTGCAAGTGATAAGGAAGTAAGACCATTATTAACTGGAGTTAATTTTAATTTTAAAGATAATTTACTTGAGTGTGTTGCTACAGATTCATTTAGACTAGCAAGAAAAAGAATTCCTTTAGAGGCTGATGCAAATTTTAGTATTACCATTCCTGCAAAAAGTCTTAATGAAATTTCTAAGAGTTTATTAAATGATGATATTATTGAAATTTGTGTTTATGGAAACAAGGCTCAATTTAATATTGGTAATGTTCAAATTCAAACAAGATTAATTGATGGAAACTATCCAGAGACAAATCGCTTAGTTCCAACAGAGTTTTCAAGAATAATGGTTGTTGATACTAGAAGCTTATTAAATGCTATTGATCGTGCTTCATTTATCAAAAATAATGGTATTTCAATTATTAATCTTAATGCTTCTTCAAATGGCGTTATTATATCATCTAAATCATATGAAATAGGATCTTCTAAAGAAGAGTTAGCTGTTAATTCATATGAGGGAGAAGATATAGAAATAAGTTTTAGTGGTAAGTATGTATTTGATGCTATTAGGGCTTTATCATCTGATATGGTTAAAATAGAATTTTGTGGAGAAATGAAACCTTTTGTTATTCACTGTTTAAAAGATGATTCCATACTTCAACTTGTCTTACCTGTAAGAACATATTAAATTATATAAATAAGAGAATAAATTAAAATTATGCTCTTATTTTTTTATATAAAATAATATGATTTAAAGCTGTTAATAAATATAAAATAAAGTAAGTATAAGCTTATAAAATATGGTATAATATAAGAGGAAAATAAAGGGTAAGAATATGGTTAAAATTAATACAGATTTTATTACATTAACACAGTTTTTAAAACTTGAGGATTTTATATCAACAGGTGGTGAAGTAAAGTTTTTTTTAAGTAGCAATAAAGTTGTTGTCAATGGAGAAAAAGAAGATAGAAGAGGTCGAAAACTTTATGTTAATGATAAAATTGAAGTTTGTGATAAAGTTTTTATAATTGAATAATGTTCATTAAAAATCTTAGTTTAAGACAGTTTAGAAACTTAAATAATATTACGATAGAATTTGGTAGAAATTATAATATTATTTTAGGAAATAATGCTCAAGGTAAAACTAATATATTAGAGAGTTTATTTATGCTATCTACTTGTAAATCACATCGTATTAAAGAAGATCAATCATTGATTCAATTTAACTATAATTCTTGTAAGATTAACTGTAATGTATTTGATGATAGTGATCTTAATTTATCACTGATCATTCATGAATTTGGTAAATCATTATTTATTAATAAAAAAATGGTTGATCGAGTTAGTAAATTTATTGGTAAATTAAATGTTGTTATTTTCTCTCCTGGTGATCTTAATTATTTTGAAGATACTCCAAAGTATCGAAGAAAGATTATGGATATTGAAATTGGTAAGATTTCTCAGAGTTACATGAATTATTTATTAGTTTATAGTAAATATTTAAAGGATCGTAATGCTCTTTTAAAATCTGATCGAGTAAAGGATGAATACTTTGAAATTATTGAAGATGAAATGATTAGAGCAATGAGTGAAATAATTTTATTTAGACGTAATTTTGTTGATGAAATTAATAAAGTTATTTCTAAGTATTATTTAAAGTTATCTAAGGAAAGTATTGATATTAAGCTTGAATATTATCAGGTGGTAAGTGATCTTGAAAAAGAAGACATTATTAATAGTTTAAAAGATCTTTTTAAGAAGAATAGAGATAAAGATGAATATTATAAAACAACAACCTGTGGTATTCATCGTGATGATACTAATTTCTTATTTAATGGGAAAAAAATATATGAGGTAGCATCACAAGGACAGAAAAGAATGGTGATATTAAGTTTTAAATTAGCTCTGTTGCATTACATTAAAAATATCACTGGTAAGACGCCTATATTACTTTTAGATGATGTAATGTCGGAATTAGATAAGCATAAAAGAATAAATTTATTTAATGCAATTCCTAAGGAAATTCAAACAATAATTACAACAACTGATGTTGATAATTTAATAGATGATATAAATGGTGAGATAAAGTTATTTGAAGTAAAAGATGGTTTTGTAAAAGTCATGGAGGATAAGTGATGGAAGATATAAATAGTAAAGTTCAACATTCATACAATGAAAGTGATATTCAAGTTTTAGAAGGATTAGAAGCCGTAAGGAAAAGACCTGGGATGTATATTGGTTCAACATCTTCTAAGGGACTTCATCATTTAGTATGGGAAATAGTTGATAATGGTATTGATGAAGCCTTAGCTGGTTTTGCTAGTACAATTGAAGTTATTGTTGATAAAGATAACATAGTTACAGTTAAAGATGATGGAAGAGGAATGCCAACTGGTATTCATAAAAAGACCAATCTTTCAACTGTTGAAACAATTTTTACTGTTCTTCATGCTGGTGGTAAGTTTGGTGGAGGAGCATATAAAGTATCAGGTGGTCTTCATGGTGTTGGTGCATCGGTTGTTAATGCTCTTAGTGAGTGGTTAGAGGTAAGAGTATACTCAGGTGGTAAAGAGTATTATATTCGCTTTGAAAATGGAGGAGAAACAAAGATTCCTCTTAAAGAAGTTGGAGTTTGTGATGAGAATAAACATGGCTCAGTTGTAACTTTTAAGGCTGATGCAACTATCTTTACAGAAACTCAAGAATATTCACATGAAATTTTAAGAGATCGAATAAGACAGATAGCATTTCTAAATAAAGGTATTAGACTAATCTTTAAAGATGAAAGAGAAAATCATAATAGTATTGATGAATTTCATTATGAGGGTGGTTTAAAAGAATATGTAAAACATATTAATAAAAATAAAAGTGCTATTCATGAAGAAATTATCTATTGTGAGGGTGAAGAAGAAGGAATTTATGTTGAAATTGCTTTACAGTACAATGATGGCTTTTCTGATAATATCTATACCTTCTGTAATAATATCAATACACAAGAGGGTGGAACTCATGAAGAAGGGTTTAGACATGCTTTAAGAAGAGTTATTAATGCTTATGGTAAAGAAAAGGGTATTGATGGTTTACAGTCTGATGATGTTCGTGAGGGATTAGTAGCAATTATTTCTGTTAAACACCCAAATCCACAATATGAAGGACAAACTAAAACTAAACTTGGAAATAGTGAAGTAAGAAAAATTGTTTCACAAATTTTTGGTAGTGGTTTAGAGCGTTTCTTAATGGAAAATCCTAATGAAGCTAAAATTATTTTAGAGAAGGCTAGTGTTGCTTCAAAAGCAAGACTTGCTGCTGTTAAAGCAAGAGAGATGACAAGAAGAAAAGGTGCTTTAGAAATTTCAAGTCTTCCAGGTAAATTAGCTGATTGTTCAAGTAAGGATGCTTCAATTTCTGAAATATATCTTGTCGAAGGAGACTCAGCTGGAGGTAGTGCAAAACAGGGAAGAGATAGTAAATTCCAAGCAATATTACCACTTAGAGGTAAAATATTAAACGTTGAAAAAGCAAGAATTGAGAGAATATTTGATAATAATGAAATTAGATCAATGGTTACAGCCTTTGGCTGTGGTGTTGGTAAGGATGTTACAGTTGAGAATTTAAGATATCATAAGATTGTAATTATGACTGATGCCGATGTTGATGGTGCTCATATTAGAACATTACTATTAACTTTCTTCTATCGCTACTTTAAACCGCTATTAGAACAGGGTTATGTATATATTGCTCAGCCACCTTTATATAAGGTTCAAAAGGGTAATGCGATATATTATGCTTATTCTGAGGAAGAATTAAATAAATTAAGAGAAGAATTACAGAATAGATTCTCTATTCAAAGATATAAAGGTTTAGGAGAAATGAATCCTGAACAATTGTGGGAAACAACAATGGATCCAGAAACTAGAACGCTTGTAAAAGTTGATATTGAGGATGCTATTGATGCTGATGAAATTTTTTCAATCTTAATGGGTGATGAAGTTGAACCAAGAAGAAATTTTATCATTGAAAATTCTAAGTTTGTTAAAAACTTAGATATATAAAGGAGTCTTAAATGGAAAATAATAATGTAGAAAAATTTAACCATGGTAGAATAATTACAACAGATGTTTCTAAAGAAATGCGTACTTCTTTCTTAGATTATTCGATGTCAGTTATTGTATCAAGAGCACTTCCTGATGTAAGAGATGGATTGAAACCGGTTCATAGAAGAATTCTTTATTCGATGAATCATTTAGGGATGACATCAGATCGACCACATAAAAAATCTGCACGTATCGTTGGAGATGTTATTGGTAAGTATCACCCCCATGGTGATAGTGCCGTGTATGAGACAATGGTTAGAATGTCTCAACCATTTAGTTTTAGATATCCTTTAATTGATGGTCATGGAAACTTTGGATCAATTGATGGTGATGGTGCAGCTGCAATGCGTTATACAGAAGCAAGAATGTCAAAAATCGCTTCAGAAATTCTAAAAGATATTGATAAAGAAACTGTTGATTGGCAGGATAACTATGATGGTGAAGAACAAGAGCCAGTAGTATTACCTGCTAAATTTCCAAACTTATTAGTTAATGGTACAACAGGAATTGCCGTGGGTATGGCAACAAATATTCCTCCACATAATTTAAAAGAGTGTATTGATGCTACAATTGCCATTATGGATAATCCAGAAATAACTGCAATGGAAATTATGGAAGATTATATGCATGGTCCAGACTTTCCTACTGGGGCTTTCATATTAGGTAGATCAGGTATTAAAAAGGCTTATGAGAGTGGTCGAGGTAGCGTAATAATGCGTGCTAAGACTGAAATTGATATCATGAAAAATGGTAAGCCAAGAATTATTGTAAGTGAAATCCCTTATATGGTTAACAAGGCTAATTTAGTGGAAAAAATTGCTAGTTTAGTACGTGATAAGCATATTAGTGGTATTACTGACTTAAGAGATGAATCTAATCTTGTTGGTATTAGAATTGTAATTGAACTTAGAAAAGATATTCAACCAGAAGTTATCCTCAATCAATTATTTAGGATGACAGCTCTACAATCAACTTTTGGTGTAAATTCAGTTGTTCTTGTAAAAAATCGTCCAATGTTACTTGGGGTTGTTGATATCTTAAAACACTATATTGATCATCAAATAGATGTAACTGTTAGAAAAACAAATTTTGAACTTAAAAAGGCTCAAGCAAGAGCTCATATTTTAGAAGGTTTAAAGATTGCTCTTGATTATATTGATGAAATTTTAAAAACAATAAGAGCATCTAAAGATGCTCAAGAAGCTCTTCCAAAGTTAATTGAAAACTTTAATTTATCTGAAATTCAAGCAAAAGCAATCTTAGATATGCAATTTAAAAGACTTACAGGTCTTGAAAGACAGAAAATTGATGAAGAGCACCAAGGTTTAGTAGAATTAATTACTGATTTGAATGATATTTTAAGTAACCATGATCGTGTATTAAACATTATTAAAGAAGATTTAATTAATGTAAAAGAGAAGTATGGTGATGATAGAAGATCTAAGATCATTGATGCTGATTTTGATATGCAAGATGAGGACTTAATACCAGTAGAAGATATTGTTGTAGCAAGAACTACAAATGGATATATTAAAAGAATTACCTCTGATACTTATAAGGTTCAAAATAGAGGTGGTAAAGGAATTAAAGGAATGAGTGTTAATGATGATGATATTGTTGATCAGGTTATCACAATGTCAACTCATGACAGTATCCTTATATTTACAAATGTTGGTAAAGTATATCGTATTAAAGGATATCAAGTACCAGAAGCTTCAAGAACCTCAAAAGGAGTTCCAATTGTTAACTTAGTTTCTTTTGATAAGGATGAAACTGTTAGAACAATTGTTCCAGTTAAAAAAGATAATGAAGAAATTAATTATTTATTCTTTGTTACTCAAAATGGAATTATTAAAAAAGTATCGACAGATCATTTTGAAAGAATAAATCAAAATGGTAAGATAGCGATTAAATTAAAAGAAGATGATGAACTTGTTATGGTAAAACAAACTACTGGCCAGGATGAGATTGTTATTGCTGCATCAAATGGCCGGGTAGTTAGATTTAAAGAAAATACTTTAAAAGAAACAAGTAGAATTGCTATGGGTGTAAAAGGAATTAATACCAAAGGATCTAAGGTTATAGGTATTGCAACTTCAAATGAAGGAAAAACTCTTTTGGTTGTATCTGAAAATGGATATGGTAAGAAAACAGATATTGATGAATATCGCTTAGCTAAAAGAGGTGCCGTTGGGGTTTATACTTTAAAAATCACTAATAGAAATGGTCCACTAGTTGCATTTAAGGCAGTAAATGGAGATGAAGACTGTATCATTATGACAGATAATGGTATTACAATTAGAATTAATCTTGATCAGGTTGCTAATTCATCAAGAAATACTCAAGGAGTAAAAATGATTAATACAGCTGAAGATAGTATAGTTTCAACTGTTGCTATTATTCCTAGTGAAGAAGAAAAAACAGAATTAAATAATGATCAAAATAAAGACTCAGAATAAGAGTCTTTTTTATATAATTAAATATATTTTAGATTATAAAGTAAATTGATAATATATTGAATATAAAGTTTATATGAAAATTAAATACAAGAATCTAAATCTAATTAAGGAGAAAAAGAAATGGTTTTATAACATTGACAAAAGTTTTTGTTAGCTTTAAAATTACAATACAAGCAATGATAAGGAAAAGTAGATGTAATTATTACGCGTAGAGAATTAGTGGTTGGTGAAAACTAATTGTAATATTATAGCGAATCTACCTTTGAGCAAAAGGAAAAACCTTTCGGTACAGCCGTTATCTGTTTGAGAAATTGTTTCACGTGAAACAATAAAGAGGGTGGCACCGCGATAAATCGTCCCTTAAAGGTGTTTTTTTATTTTCATGGGAGGAAAGAAAATGATAGATATTAAGTTATTAAGAGATAATCCAGAGTTAGTTAAAGAAAATATTAAGAAAAAGTTTCAAGAACATAAACTTCATCTAGTTGATGAAGTAGTCCAAATGGACAAAGAATTTCGCCAAGCCAAGAGTAATGCAGATGATTTAAGAGCTCATAGAAATGCTAAATCAAAAGAAATTGGTTTATTAATGAGAGATGGTAAGCAAGAAGAAGCTCAAAAGACAAAAGAAGAAATTGCTTTGATTGGTGATGAAATATCTCAGCTAGAAAAACGAGAACAAGAACTTTCTGAGAAGATAAAAGATCATATGATGAATATTCCTAATATTATTGCCGACAGTGTTCCAATTGGAAGAAGCGATGAAGATAATGTTGAAGTTGAAACTTTTGGAGAAGCAAAAGTTCCAAACTTTGAAATTCCTTATCATACCGAAATTATTGAGAAATTTGATGGGATTGACTTAGAAAGTGCACGCAAAACAAGTGGTAATGGTTTCTATTATTTAATGGGTGATATAGCAAGACTACACTCAGCAATCACTACATATGCAAGAGACTTCATGATTGATAAAGGATTTACGTATTGCATTCCGCCATTCATGATTAGAAGTAGTGTAGTACAGGGAGTTATGAGTTTTGAAGAAATGGAAAACATGATGTATAAGATAGAGGGAGAAGATTTATATCTTATTGGTACCTCAGAACATTCAATGATTGGTAAATTTATGGATACTATTATTGATGAAAAGAGTCTACCTCAAACACTAACATCATATTCACCATGCTTTAGAAAAGAAGTGGGAGCTCATGGGATTGAAGAAAGAGGTATCTATCGTATTCATCAGTTCGATAAGCAAGAAATGATCGTTGTTTGTTCGCCAGAAGAAAGTGATAGCTGGTATGAAAAAATGTGGACCTATAGTAAGGATTTCTTTAGAAGCCTAGATATTCCAGTTAGATTATTAGAATGTTGTTCAGGAGACCTTGCAGATTTAAAAGTTAAAAGTTGTGATGTAGAAGCTTGGTCACCCCGTCAGGGTAAGTACTTTGAAGTTGGTAGTTGTTCAAATTTAGGTGATGCTCAAGCAAGAAGAATGGGTATTAGGGTACAGGGTGAAAATGGTAAATATTATGCCCATACGCTCAATAATACTGTTGCTGCTCCTCCTAGAATGTTAATTTCTTTTCTTGAAAACAATTTAATGGAAAATGGTAATATAAAAATACCAGAAGCATTAAGAGTGTATATGGGTAATAAAACCGAGATAAAAGTTAAATAAATTGTTTCACGTGAAACAATTAAAAAAAAGATATCATTGGATATCTTTTTTACTATTTAAGCATCTTTCTAATTTGCTGATGGTGTTGGGAATATAATTTATATCATTATTTTTTAATAAATTTACTAAGAAGGTATAATCATTAAACCCTTCAAAAAGTTCATATTCAATTTCATAATCTACTTTATCATTATAGAAATTCTTATCTAAACAAATAATACCCTGTTCAAACGTGTAGATATGTCTTATTGTTCTTAGCTCACCAACTTTTTTGATATCTTTAATATTATATTTATCAAAGACATTTCTTATTTTATCATTGTCTAAGTCTAATGAAGGTATTTCAAATTCAACTTCTTTGATGCCGATATCCTGTTTAATCTTTAACGTAAAGAAATATTCACTGTCTATTATTCTAATTCTACAGCCCATATTTCTTTTTACTAATGATGGGTTAGTATCATAGTAAATATTTGTTTGATCAACTATTTTTGAATTTTGAAGATTATTTAAAAGAGTAAGGTACTCTTTTTCAGTTAATAACATTTTGTATTCTATTTCAAGATTTGATTTCATAAAAAAATCTCCTTTATGTTATAATATCATAAAGGTAGGAGTAAAAAAATGAAATCATATGTTTTAATTAATAAGCCAGACCAAAGATCTAAAAATATAAGTGATAAAATTAAGAAAAAGTTAGATAATTTGAATTTCATATATAATGAAGAAAACCCTGATCTTTGTATTGTTGTTGGGGGTGATGGTACTTTTTTACATGCTGTAGGAGTATATCAGAATCATCTTGAAACTACAGCCTTTATTGGTATTCATACAGGAACACTTGGGTTTTTCTCAAGTTATTGTGAAGATGAAATTGATTTGTTTTATGATGATATCGTAAATAAAAAACAACAGATAAAAGAAGTTGATGTTTTAGAAATAGAACATTTAAATAGTCAACAGAAGATGATTGCTATTAATGAGATGAGAATTGAAAATTCTTATCGCACGCAGATAATGGATATCTATATTAATAATAATAAAATGGAAAGATATCATGGTACAGGCATTTGTATTTCTACACAGTTAGGATCAACAGCCTATAATCGATCAATCCAGGGTTCTATTATTTATGAGGGCTTATCAGTAATGCAGATTACAGAGATAGCTGGCATCCACCATAGTAAATATCGCTCATTAGGATCTTCACTTGTTATTCCTTCAAATGTTGAAATAAAAATTACATCGGATGATTTTAATGGGGCTCTTCTTTGTAGTGATGCTAATTGTATTAAGTTGCATGACAAAGATGAAATAAGGTGTCGTTTAAAAAATGTAAAATTAAAATTGGCTCAATATCGTGAAAGAAATTATCTAACAAGACTAAAAGGATTGTATGAGTAATAGTTTAGGTTATAAAGTATATTTTAATTATTATATAATTGAAGAAAATCTTTAAAAATGATATGATTTACAAGCGAGGTGAACTTGATGAAGAAATGGCATGCATTAATGGAAGTATTGCAGATACCACTAAAAGCCCTTTTTGTTGCGGTTTTATTTTTGGGTATTGGGAATTTAATAATTAATCCAATCTTTAGTCCGTATTGGGTTGTTCAAAATAAGTATATTTTAATATTTGCTGAGATCTTAGTTAAACTTGGAAGTTTCTTCATTTTATATTTACCATTTTTCTTTTTAATAAGACTTGTTGCAAGAAGAGTTAATGGGATAGTAACAATTTCTATGGGTCTTGCTGGTTATTTTACCTTTTTAGTTTGTACGATGTTTTTTGCAAATCCTAGCTTAACTGATGCAGCAACATCAGGAATGTTTGGTTTAAGTGTAAGTAACTCAAGAGTACCGTTTTTAACAGGAACTCACTACCCACTTCAAACAGGACTAATTGGGGTTATTTTAATTACTTTAACAACAAGAATAGCTTACACCCAATCAAGGAAGAAACATTCCTATGGAATATTATCTTTTGTTGATAAAGATTTATGGGGAATGATCTTAAATTGTTTTTACGGAGTGATAGTAGCACTTGTGGTTAGTGTATTTTGGACATTCTTTATTGATGGATTTAAACAAGTAGTATCTTTTATAGCAACAGATATTACTAATCCAATAAATTTATTTGTTTATGGTGGGGTTGAAAAAATTCTATCAACATTTGGATTATCAGCACTTATTAGAAATCCTTTCTGGTTTACATCAAGTGGTGGTACCTGGTCTAGTATTGTTGGAAGTAGTGTAACAGGTGATGTTAGCATTTGGACTAGCATGATTTCTCAAAACTTAGTTCCTGCAGGATTTGGAAGATTTATTACTCCAACATATGTAATCAATATGTTTGCAATACCAGGGATGATTTGGGCAATGTATAGTATGTATACTGATAAGTTAGAAAAAAGAAAAATAAGATTATTTTTTGTTCTTGCTACATTAGCATCACTATTCTGTGGAATAACACTACCTCTTGAACTGCTTTTATTTCTTTTATCTCCACTTCTTTATTTATTCCATGTTATATTTTCAGCTTCGCTATTTGGAATTTTTCAGGCTTTAAAAATTTCACTGGGCTTTAGCTTTAGTGGTAATTCACTCTTAGCACTACCTGGAACAATCTTAGAATTTTTAAATTATGTAAGAAATCCTAACTATCAAGAAACTGTTATAATAATAATTATTATAGGGATTGCTTCTCTTGTTGTATACTATGCAATCACTAAAATATACTTTAGATACCTTGCAATTGACTTATTCCAAGGTGGTAAATTAGAACTTTATACAAATGGAACAATTGAAGCAATGGGTGGCATTGACAATATTAGAAGAATTCACTCATCTGTAAATCGCATCATCATTCAAGTATTTGATCAAAATAATATCGATTTGTTTAAAACAAGAGAGTTAGGTGCAAGCAGAATTGTAGAAACAAAGGCAGGTATCTCACTTGATTATGGTCCTGGATCAACAATTATTAAAAGAGAAATTGAAAAAAAATTAAAAGATACAAGAAGAATTGTTAGTCAATAAGCAGTTTATAAATAAATTTTATTATCTTAATGAGGATAAATTATGAGTAAAAAAGAAAAATTAATTTGTATAATATCAGGTTTATGGATTTTAGCTAGTACTATGTCATCGTCATTTGTAAGTGTATATCTGTATTCATATACAGGCTCACTTGTAGTAATGACGATTTTTACCATGATTAGGATATTTATGTTTACGATATTCTTTATAATAGGTGCTAAATTAGCTCAAAAATTTGGTTATTCGATAACGATGTTTACAGGAATAATTTTATCATCGCTATATTTATTACTTGTTCTTTATGGTAATTCACTTTTTGAAAACTATAATTGGAGTGTTTATCTTGTGGGAGCATTTATTGGTATAGGAGAAGGGTTTTATTGGATTAGTAGCACAAGTCTAAGACAGTTAGTATCAATTCCTGAAACAAGAATGCGATTTATTAATATGATAGGCTTATTTGATAATAGTGCAAAACTATTTGCTCCAATGATTGCTTCTTTTTTAATTGCAATATCAATTAATGATATCGAAGGATATAAGGAAATATTTAAGGTAATATTGGCTACTTATGTAGTAATTGCAGTACTAGCAACGCAAATAAAAGAGAATGCAGAAGCTAAAAAATTTGTGATACTTAAACATTTATATTCTAATCTTAAAAATGATCCGCAATGGAGATACTGTGCAACAACAACAATACTATTTGGAATTAGAGATTCGCTTCTTTTAACACTGACTGGTTTATTAATATTTGAAGCACTAGGAACTAATGGAACACTTTATAGTAACTTACTTATTTTCTTCTCTTTTATTACAGTTGTTGCACACATGTTTTTAGCTAAAAGAGTACAACGACCATTTAATATGAAAATATTTTTCGTTTCTTCAATTGCTTTAACACTAAGTACTATAGTATTAGCTTACTTTCCTAATATGTTTGGGGCAGTATTTTTTGGAGTAGTAAATGGAGCATCACTTCCATTAGTATCAAATACCTATCAAAAGGATTATATGGAAATTATTAGTCAATATAGAACAAGTGAAAATATGATTGGAAGAATTATCAGTAGAGATATTTTCTTTACAGTTGGTAGAATGATCGGTATGTCAGCTATTGTATTAGCATTCTATATCTTTCCAAATGATACATATATTCTATATAGTGTAAGTTTGGTATCACTATCTTCAATAGTTGTGGCATTTGTGATTTATAATTATCGAAAAAAAACATCTTAAGCTTTATACCATTATAAACATTGTTTTGTTATAATAATAAAGAAAAGAGGTGAAACTATATGGCATATCAGGCTTTATATCGAAAATATCGACCAGCTAACTTTGAAGATGTAGTTGGACAAAAATATATAATTCAGACAATAAAAAATGCTATTGATAAAAATAAGATAGCTCATGCATATTTATTTTGTGGACCAAGGGGTACTGGAAAAACTACAGTTGCAAGACTTCTGGCAAAGTCTTTAAATTGTACTGGTAAAGAAAAACCTTGTAACACTTGTGAAAATTGCATGTCATGTGATGATAATAATCACCAAGATATTATTGAAATAGATGCTGCTAGTAGTAGTGGAGTTAGTCAAATAAGAAGTCTTATCGATAATGTTAAATATTCACCAATTCAGGGAAGACTAAAGGTATATATCATTGATGAAGTTCATATGTTGTCAGCTGGAGCATTTAATGCACTACTTAAAACCTTAGAAGAGCCTCCAAAACATGTATGCTTTATTTTAGCAACTACCGAACCTCATAAAGTTTTAGCTACAATTATTTCTAGATGTCAAAGATATGATTTTTCTAGAGTAAAAGATGATGACATTATTAAAAGAATAAAGTATATCACCAAAAAAGAACAGATAGAAATTAGTGAAGAAGCTATGAAGTTAATTGCTGTTTTAGCAGATGGTGGAATGAGAGATGCCCTTAGTATTCTAGATCAATGTATTGCTTATGGAAATAATGAAGTAAAAGTAGAAGTGGTTAATGAAATTTATGGAATAACAACAACAAAACAAAAGTTAGAAATCTTAAATGCCATTATTAAAAAAGATGTAAATAAAATTCTGGAAATGATTAATAAATTTCACTTAAAAGGAGTAGACATTAATCGATTAACACTAGATCTAATTGATATTATCAAAGAAACGGTAATTTATGCTTATACTAAAGATCTTAAGTTACTCTCAATAATTTCAGCAGATGATGCGAATAATATATTAGAAGGTTATGATGTAAAAAGTTTACTAGAAATGATTGATATTTTACTTGAGACAACTTTATCATATAAGAATGCAAGTAACATTTCTTCATATTTTGAAGTAGCCTGTTTAAAATTGATGGGTGTAAATGCATCAAAAGAAGAAACAGGGCAAGTTTTATCTGAGCAAGGCAAAGAAGTGTCCCATGATGTAATTGATAAAGCTGATGATCAAATAAATGAAGAAGTTGAAAATATAGCTGATAATGAAATTACAGAAGATATAGAAGTTGCAGAAGTTTTAATAGAGACTGAAGTTGATCAAAATGATATAGAAGCTGAAGAAGTTCTAGAAGAAAATGAAACTGATCAAAATGAAATTGAGGTTGAAGATACTTTAGAAGAAAATGATCAAGAGGAATCAATAGAGGAGTCTTTAGATGAAATAAATAGTAATGATCAAATAGAAGAAAATGATGTAATTCAAATCGAGGAGATAAGTAGTGAATTTGTCCTTTCCTTACTTGTTCAAGCAAGGAAGCAAAGTAAAGAAGAAGATAAAGAAAAGTGGATAAAGCTTGAAGAGTACTTGTATGATTTTGAGTATTCTATGTGGGCAAAATTATTACTTGGTACAAAAGTAGTTGCTAGTGGTGACACATTTATATTAGTTTGTGCAAAATATAAGGTAGATACATCAAGGATTAATACAGAGGCAAATAACGTTGAAATATTTAAATTTATGAGTGATAAAATTGATATTTGTAAAAGGGTATTTGCTGTAAATGAAGATAGTTTTAATTCAATTGTTAATGAATTTAAGGAAAGAAGTAAAAATGATACTTTACCAGAGGCAATTGAAATTGAATTATATGATAAAATGGATTTACAATATTCAAAAGAAGAAAAAGATCTTATGGATATTTTTGGAAATGATTTAATAATAGAAGAATAAAGAGGAGAAAAAAATGGATATTTCTAAATTAATGAAACAGGCTCAACAAATGCAGGGTAATATGAAAAAAGCTGAGGAAGAGCTAAGTAAAAAAGAATATGAAGCAAAATCAAGTGGAGATTTGATTAGAGTTGTAGTTAGTGGAGATTTAATTATTAAGTCTATTGAAATCAATGATGAACTAGTAGATGTTGAGAATAAAGATTATCTTAGTGATATGTTAATAATTACTGTAAATGATGCATTAAAGTTAGCAAAAGATGATAAAGAAAAAGTAATGGGATCACTTACTGGTGGTTTAAAACTTCCAGGGATGTAAAAAGAATATGTATCCTAAAGCGATAGAAGAATTAATCGAGTCCTTCAAAATTCTTCCAGGAGTTGGAGCTAAGACTGCTGAGCGGTTTGCACTTTATGTAATTGATTGTAGTGAAGAGGAGTTAAAGAGGTTTTCTTTAGCACTTGAAAATTTACATACAAACCTAAAGGTTTGTAGTAATTGTGGAAATTATTGTGAAGATGAAATTTGTAAAATATGTAGTGATAGTACAAGAGATAAGAGAGTTATCTGTGTAGTAGAGAGTGCTAAAGATATTATAGCCATGGAGAAAACTCAAGAGTACAATGGTCACTACCATGTATTACATGGTACAATATCCTCAATTAAGGGAATATTTCCCGAAGATATCAATATAGATTCTTTATTATCTAGAATTCAAAATGATACAAAGGAAGTAATAATTGCAACAAATCCAACCTTAGATGGTGAGACTACGGCAATGTATTTAGAAAAAGTAATTGGTGATAAAATCTTAGTAACAAGAATTGCTCATGGGCTTCCGATGGGTGCTCATCTTGATTATGCTGATGAGTTAACGTTAATTAAGGCTATGGAAAATCGTAAAAAAATGAAGTAGTTAGGGGTTATATAATGAAGAAAGCTTTATGTAAACTTGAAATATTTTATGCTGAGAATGCTAGTGAAACTGAAAAAGGCGTTGCTAGATTTTTTATAGATCATCCTAAAAGAGCTATTGAAATGAATACAAAAGAGTTAGCTAAAGAGACCTTTGCATCAACAGCAACCATTATAAGAGTTGCTCAGAAAATTGGTTTTGATGGTTTAAAAGATTTAAAAGTTGCTCTAACAAATGATTTAATATTTTCTAGTAATATGGTTAATGATACCTTAGATTATAGTGATAACTGTGATATTAGCAAAATAGCATTAGATACTTTTAATAAGAATATTGAAGCAATTAGAAAGACTTATGATCTATTAAATAAGGATGATTTAAATACGATAGTTGATTATATTATAAAAAGTAATCATCTATATCTTTTTGGTTATGGGGCAAGTTTTGTGGTTGCAAAAGATGCTCAACAAAAATTTGAAAGAGTTGGAAAGAAAAGCATTTTATATGAAGATGGACATATGCAGCTGATAGCTGCAAATAACATTGAAAAAAATGAAGTTGCAATTATCTTTTCATATTCTGGTTTAACTAAAGAAATATTACAGATTGCAAAAATCATTAAAGAGCGATCTGGGATTGTGGTGGCAATTACAAAATATGGTAGTAGTAAACTTATATCACTTAGTGACTATAATTTATATGTAGTAAATGTTGAAGGATTACTAAGGGTAGGAGCAAGCTCAAGTAGAATTACCCAATTAACTATAGTTGATACTATTTTTCAGTTATATTTAAATAAAACAAAAGATGTATCAATGGAGAAAGTCCTAAAAACAAATGATATGCTTAGTAAAGAATAAGATGTTAGACATCTTTTTTTATTACATAATAGGTAATAATATTACATAGTAAAACGCTTACATTGTAATAAAACTATTAATGGTGTATGGTTAATAAAAGGAGGTTTAACATGCTGGATTTAAAAAGTATGACAACAGAGAAGTGTAATGAAAATTCTGTTGGATTTAGCTTTATGTCAATTAAAGATGCTATAGAGCTAATGCACAAAGAAGATTATGAAGCTGTAAGGTGTATTGAAGAAGAAATTGACATGATTGAAAAAGTAATTTCTGTTACTAGTGATACCTTAGAAAATGGTGGAAGAATAATCTATATTGGTGCAGGGACAAGTGGAAGATTAGGATTACTAGATGCAGTAGAGTGTCCTCCAACATTTGGTGTTGATTACAATACTGTTGTTGGAATTATTGCTGGAGGAAAAAATGCTTTTGTTAAAGCATTTGAAGGAGCTGAAGATAGTAAGAAATATGCTGTTGATGATTTGAAGGAGCATAACTTAACTTCAAAGGATGTTGTTATTGGAGTAGCTGCAAGTGGTAGAACACCATATGTTATTGGTGGATTAGAGTATGCAAACAGCATTGGTGCCAAAACAGCTGCTGTAGTTTGTAATAAGAACAGCGAAATATCAAAGATGTGTCCACTAACAATTGAAGTTGATGCTAAAGCAGAAGTACTAACAGGTTCTACTCGTTTAAAAGCGGGAACAGCAACCAAGCTAATCTTAAATATGATCAGTACAATAAGTATGATTAGGGTTGGAAAGATTTATAAGAACTATATGGTTGATGTAAAAATGAGTAATGAGAAGTTAGTAAAAAGGGGAATTAATATTGTTAGTGAAGTTGTTGGTTGCTCAAGTGATATAGCACAAGAAACACTGAGTAAAACTAACAACAATGTTAAAGAAGCAATTGTAATGTTATTAATGGATTGTGACTTTGAAAAAGCAAAAGAATATCTAATTAAGACTAAAGGTCATATTAAACAAGGAGGGGACAATGACTAATTTAGAGTTAGCTAAAAAGATTTTAGAATTAAGTGGTGGTAAAGAAAATATCGCAAATGTATCAAATTGTATGACAAGATTAAGACTAATTTTTAAAGATGAAACTATTGTAAGTAAAGAAGCATTTGAGAAAATTGAAGGAGTTCTTGGAGTTGTTCAAGAACAAGAATCATTTCAAATAGTACTTGGTCCTGGAAAAGTTAAGAAGGTTGCTGATTGCTTTAATGAAGAAATTGGTGCAATAGAAAAAGATTCATCTTGGCAAGATAACAAACAGGCTATCAAAGATAAACAAAAAACTGGTAAAGTAAAAGCAGCAATTAAAATGATTTCTGAAATTTTTATTCCACTTTTACCAGCAATTATAGCTGCTGGACTATTTAATGGGTTTGCTAGTTTAATAGGGCAATTAATTGCTCAAGGAACAATAGCTGGAAATTTCTGGGAGTTAACTAGATTACTATTCTCACTAATTGGATCTGGATTTCTTGGATACTTTGCTATTTATACAGGTATTAGATCTGCCGAAGTATTTGGAGCAACACCTGCCCTTGGAGGGATGGTTGGTGCCATCAGTATTGGAGCAAACATTGTAGAAATTTCTAAAATGATTGGTCTATTTAATGAAGCAGTACCATTAGAATCAATTCTAACAACAGGAAAAGGTGGAATTATCGGAGTAATCTTTGCAGTATACATTCTTGCTAAGATTGAAAAAGCTATTCGTAAGGTTGTACCTGATGTACTATATTTAATTGTGACACCATTTGTAAGTATGTTAATAATTGCTTTATTATTAATATTTGTAATAATGCCAGTTGCGGGATTCTTAAGTGATGGTATCGTTGTAGTTTTATCTGCAATCATTCAGTCTTCAAATCCTGTTATAAGAGTATTGAGTGGATTTATTCTATCTGCAGTATTTCTTCCAATGGTACTACTTGGTCTTCACCATGGTCTAATTCCAATCTATGCAATTCAATTAGAAGCTTTTGGTGGAGTATCACTATTTCCAGTACTTGCAATGGCTGGTGCTGGACAGGTAGGAGCAGCAATTGCTATATACTTAGTTGCTAAAAAGGTTAATAATCAAAAATTAAAAGGAATAATTACAGGAGCACTACCTGCTGGATTTCTAGGAGTAGGAGAACCATTAATTTATGGAGTAACACTTCCTTTAGGTAAACCATTTATTACGGCAGGACTTGGAGCAGGATTTGGTGGAGCATGGGTAATGCTATCTGAAGTTATGGCTGCATCTTGGGGACCAAGTGGTCTTGTTGCAATACCATTAATGATTTCAACATCTGGAATGCTTAATTTCTTCATTGGTCTGGTAATTTCATATGTAATGGGCTTCATTATAACTAAACTTGTAATAAAAGATAAAGAAATTATCGAAGCATAAAAAAAAGGCACTTCACATCGAAGTGCTTTTTTTATAGAGTATTTAATGCTTTAATAATTGATTCAATATTTTTCTTTGATACAGCAAAGTAATTGCCATTATCATTAAGCTCAATCTTTGCTGCAGCATGAACTTGTGTACACTCAGTAGAGTTAATAACATTAACTACATTATGTCCTCTGATTCCGCCACATACTAAGATTTCAATATTATCACTGTAATTATTTACTAATTTATTAAGATTGTCTAATCCTTCATTTAGTGATTCAAAGTTTCCACCACTTGTAAGAATACGATCAACCTTACAATCAATTAATGTTTCACATGCTTTAAATAAATCAGGTGTAAGATCAAAAGCTTTATGGAAGACAGCTTCTTTAGAATACTTTTTAATTAAGTCAGTCATCTTTTTAGTCCATTCAATATTAATGGTATTATCATCATTTAGAAATCCAAAGACAATTCCATCAGCACCATTCTTAAGTAAAATCTCTGCATCTTCAAGCATTATCTCAAATTGAGAATGACTATAGTTAAATCCAGCTCCTCTTGGTCTTACCATACATAAAATAGGAATGTTGGTAATTCTTTTTGCAGATAGAAAAGTTGCAAGTGAAGGAGTTAATCCCCCAAGCTTTAAAGCGCTATTTAATTCAATTCTATCAATATCAAATTCTTTAGCAACCAATACATCATCAATTGTTCCACAACAAATTTCTAGTTTAATATTATTAATCATTGTAACCTCCTAAGATAAGAAAATTATAACATATAAAGCAAAAATATATTTGATAATTACATATTAATTAATTAAACTTTAAAATAATAGTAATAGTGACTTATATAGACTGGCATTTTTAATCAATATTTTATCCTTGCATATCTTAAATTAATATGTTATCTTACAGGTATAGGATAGTTATTGTTAAGCAAGCTAAACCTGCACAAAAGATATTTTTGTGCAGGTTTTATTGTTTGAGGGGGACAATATGAAAATACATAAAATACTAAATAATAATGTTGTAGTAATCAAAGACAATGACAAGGAATTTATTGTAACTGGTAAAGGTATTGGATACAGGGCAAAATGTAATGATGAAGTAAATGAAGCTCTTATTGAAAAACAATACTTTGCTCAAGAGATTGTTGATAGTAAATTTCATGAATGGTTTAAAGAGATACCAAGCGAATACATTGAAATTGGTGATGAAATTCTTTCTTATGCTAAATTAAAACTTCCTAGAAAAATAAATGATAATATTTTTATTGGACTTGTTGATCATATTTATAATGCAGTTAAAAGACATCAAGATGGAATTGATTTGCCTAATAAGATGTTATGGGAAGTAAAAAGGTTTTATCCTGATGAATTTAATATTGCCAAAAAAGCAATTAGTATTATAAAAGATAAAGTTAATGAAGAATTAATTGAGGATGAATGTGTATTTATTGCCCTGCACTTAGTTAATGCACAAAGTGATGGTAGTGTTAATGACTTATATGATGCGACTAAATTAATTAAAGAGATTACGAATATTGTAAAGTATTATTTTCATATTGAATTTGATGAGGAAACTATTCAGTATTATCGTTTTATAACACATTTAAAGTTTTTCTCAAATAGAATAATTTCCAAGAAACAAAATGATGATAATAAAGATGATGATTTATTAGCGGTAGTTAAAAATAAGTATAGAAACTCATATCTTTGTGTTTTAAAGATAAAAGAATTTATTGAGGCTAAGTATGATTATGATTTAGCTGAAGAAGAAATTTTATATCTGATAATTCATATTGAAAGAGTTGTATATAAAAAATAGAAAGGAGAATAAAAAAGTAGTGCTTTAATTTTAATGGATGGTTACATTAAGTTGGCCAAACCTTGTATTTCCTAAAATAAAGAAGGAGGATTTTAAAATGGGAAAATATGCAGGTTTAGCGAAACAAATTATTATGAATGTGGGAGGAAAAAGTAATATAATTTCAGTTACCCACTGTATTACAAGATTAAGATTTAAATTAAAAGATGAAGAAAAATGCAATACTGAAGTACTTAAAAATATGGATGGGGTTGTTACTGTAATGAGAAGTGGTGGACAGTATCAGGTTGTTATTGGTAATCATGTTCCCCATGTCTTTGAAGAGGTTGAAAAGATTGCTAAGATTAAAACAGAAGTTATAGAGGAAAAAGAAAAAACGACTTTATTAAATGGCTTTATCAATATTTTAAGTTCTGTATTTCAGCCGTTTTTAGGAGTGCTTGCTGCAAGTGGGATGTTAAAGGGTATTTTAGCGTTACTAATAACATTTAACTTGATTGATCAAGCAGGAGTAACTTATAGTGTTTTATATAATATTGCAGATGCTGTGTTTTATTTTATACCAGTAATGGTTGGATATAATGCATCGAAGAAGTTTAAATTAAATGTAATGGTTGGACTTGCAATCTCTCTGGCGATTTGTATGCCAGCAATGCAAGCAGATAGTTTAAAACTCTTAGGAGAATCTTTAATGATTGAGCCTGTTGTAATGTTTTCTGGAGTCTTTAAAAGTGTAGCCTATGTTAAATTTCTTGGCATACCATTATTTGGAGCAACCTATACAAATAGTGTTTTGCCAATAATACTCATAATCTATTTTGCGTCAAAAGTTGAAAAATATGCTAAGAAAATCTTACCAGAAATGATTCAAACATTTTTTGTGCCATTTACTGTTATGGTAATTGCTGTTCCTGTTGGACTTTTAATTATTGGACCAATTATGATTGTCTTTACTAATGTTCTTCAAGGACTTTTCCAAGCAATCATTGGCTTTAATCCAATTGTTTATGGAGTAATACTTGGTCTTGTATGGCAAGTGTTAGTAATATTTGGACTACATTGGAGTGTAGTGGCAATCTTATATCTTGAAATTGCTACCTATGGAGTATCACAAGTTTTAGTGCCAATATTTACTGCAAGTTTTGCTCAAACTGCAGCGGTACTTGCTATGTTCTTTAAAAGTAAAAATGAGAAAACCAAGAGTTTAGCAATACCTTCAATTATCTCAGGTATTATGGGTATTACTGAACCGGCAATTTATGGTATTACACTACCTGCAAAAAAACCATTTATCTTCTCTTGTATTGGGGCTGCAATTGGTGGCGGTATGATGATGTTTTTTGACTTAATTGCATATCGCACAGGTGGACTTGGAATTTTTGGAGTTATGAATTACATTGATATTGCAAATAATGATAATTCAGGAATGTATTTTGCAACAATTAGTGTCATTGTAGCATCTCTAATAGCTTTTGGACTTACTTACTTTTTCTACAAAGAAACAAGCAACAAAGAAAAACCAAATAATAAGATCTCAAATGATAAAGTGTATGCACCAATGAGTGGGAAAATATGTAATTTAAAGGATGTTGATGATGAAGCTTTTGCACTTGGAACTATTGGAAAAGGGGTTGCCATACTTCCAAGTGATGGTAAGGTCTATGCTCCATTCTCTGGAACAATTACTGCTTTATTTCCAACAAAGCATGCAGTAGGACTTGTATCTGATAATGGAATGGATTTATTAATTCATATTGGAATTAATACTGTTGAGTTAGAAGGTGAATATTTTGAATCTTTTATTAAGCAGAATGATAAGGTTGAGAAAGGTCAGTTATTAATTAGCTTTGATATGGAAAAAATTAAAGCACAAGGATACTCACTAATGACTCCGGTAATTATCACTAATATGGATGATTATTTAGATATTATTCCAGTAGAGGATGTTAGTGAAGTTGTAAAAGATGATATAATTATTAATGCAATAATAAGATAGGAGAATATTATGGTATTTAAAAAAGATTTTCTGTGGGGAGGAGCTACGGCTGCAAATCAGTGTGAAGGGGCATACAACATAGATGGAAGAGGACTTGCTAATGTTGATGTTGTACCAAGTGGCAAGGATCGTTTCTCAATTATTACAGGCAATAAGACATCACTTGAGTTTGATACAGATAAGTATTATCCTGCTAAATTAGGAATAGATTTCTATCATCATTATAAAGAGGATATAAAATTACTTGCTGAAATGGGATTTAAAGTTTTTCGAATGAGTATAGCATGGACAAGAATCTTTCCAAGTGGTGATGAAATAGAACCAAATGAAGCAGGGCTACAGTTTTATGAGAATGTTTTTAAAGAGTGTAAAAAGTATAATATTGAACCGCTTGTTACTATGACTCATTTTGATTGTCCAATCCATTTAATAAAAAAATATGGTGGTTGGCAAAATCGTGAAATGATTAAACTTTATGAGAAGTTTGCTCGAGTTATTCTTACAAGGTATCATAACCTTGTAAAATATTGGTTAACATTTAATGAAATTAATATGATTTTTCATGCTCCTTTTATGGGTGCTGGCTTATATTTTGATGATAATACTTCTGATAATGATAAGATGCAAGCGATGGTAAATGCAGTTCATCATGAACTTGTTGCTAGTAGCATTGCAACAAAAATTGCCCGGGAAATAAATTCTGAAATTAAAATTGGGTGTATGTTGGCTGCTGGTTTATACTATCCATATGAGTGTACTCCAGAGGATGTAATGGAGGCACAAAGAAAAAATAGAGAAAACTATGTCTTGATTGATGTGCAATCAAGAGGTGCGTATCCATCTTATTTCTTAAAAGAGCTTGAAGAAAAAGGTATTAGTATTCCAATAAAGGATAATGATTTAGAAATTTTAAAAGATAATTGTGTAGACTTTATTTCATTTTCATACTATTCTTCAAGAGTAGCTACTACAAATAAAGAGATGCTTAAGAAGATGTCTAGTGGTAATGTTTTTGCTTCAGTTAAAAACCCACATTTAAAAGCTAGTGAGTGGGGATGGCAGATTGATCCATTAGGGCTTAGAATTACCATGAATGAATTATATGATCGTTATCAAAAACCATTATTTATTGTGGAGAATGGTCTTGGAGCAAATGATATATTAAAACAAGATCATACAGTCGATGATGATTATCGTATTGATTATATGAAACAACATATAAAGGCAATGAAGGATGCTGTTGAATTTGATGGTGTAGATTTAATGGGTTATACATCTTGGGGGTGTATTGATCTTGTTAGTGCATCTACTGGTGAGATGACAAAAAGATATGGCATGATTTATGTAGACTTAGATAATGATGGTAGTGGTGATTTAAAACGTTATAAAAAGAAATCATTTTATTGGTATAAAAAAGTTATCGAATCTAATGGTGAGCATCTAGATTAAGTATGCTAAAAGAATCTTTAATTAGATTCTTTTTTTTATATGATTTTGTTATAATATAATAAGAAAGTAAAAGTTATTGATCATTGTGTTGAATATTCATAAAATATCTTAAAATTTTAATAAAGGCTAAATTTATCATATGTTAAATTAATAATAGAGGGAGAATAAAAATCATGTCATCAATTGCATACATTGTCGATAGAGATCGTATTGAGTATCACCGATTAAGTGGTGATAAGGTTATGAATTTTTGGCGTGGTGGAGTCTATCGTAATTTTACAGACTTTAAAGTAAATGACTTATTATTTTTCTTATCTAAGGTTAATGATGCTCATAATGATGGTGAAAAAGGCATTATAGGATATGGAATATTTAAAGAAGAAACATTTCTTACTCCTAGTAAAATGTGGGAAAAGTATGATCGTTTAAATGGACTAAGTACTAAAGAGAACTTTATGAGAGATGTAAATAAAGTTTCTAAGGGAAATAGAAGGATTCAGGGTCTCTATTTAGAAGGGGTAGTATTTTTTCAAGAAGCTATTTATTTAAGTGATTTTAATTTTTTAATTGCAAGTAATACTGAAGGTTATATTTACTTAGATAGAGAAGATTCTAAAATGACTTCTAAAATATTAAATCGTGCTAAAGAGTCGGGTGTTGATCTTTGGTATCATGCAATGCACAATAGTGATGCTAATGTTGAAATTGATGAAATAAAACATTTAATTTCAATTGTAGCAAAAGATATTAGTGATAATAATTATAGTACAACTGATAAAAGAATTGTAAGAAAGCTTGCGAAATCTTTAGTTAAGAATGATAATTTTGAACTTATTAAGGGTAGTGAAACTGATTGTATTTCTATTATAGATAATAGAATTGTCATTGCTTTTGGAATAGTATTTAATTCAAAGAATAAAGCTTTAAGATTGAAGTTATGTTTAGGACATTGTATTTGTTATAAACTTAAAATTAGTAAGTTATGGAATAAAGATTTAAAGATTACTTTTAAAATTGTAAGTGATAAGAGCTTACCAAAAGAGTTTGATAGTGAAATTGAAAGGATAAATGAGTGCATTAATGGATGATATAGTAGATGTAATAGTAGTAGGTGCAGGACATGCTGGAGTTGAGGCCGCACTAGTTTGTGCAAGACAAAATAAAAGAGTTAAACTTATCACCTTAAGTAAAGATACGATAGCAAAGATGCCATGTAATCCTTCAATTGGAGGACCAGCTAAGGGAATTGTTGTAAGAGAAATTGATGCTTTAGGCGGGGTAATGGGTAAGGTTGCTGATAAGACAGCCTTACAGGTTAAGATGTTAAATCTTACTAAGGGTCCTGGAGTTCACTCTCTTAGAGTTCAATCTGATAAGATTGAATACTCAAAAATGATGAGAGAAATTTGTGAGAAGCAAGCTAACTTAGAAATAGTAGAGGGTATTGTTACTGGTTGTATAATTGAAAATAATGTTATTAAGGGTGTTAGATTAAAAGATGGTAAAAGCTATTTTTCTAAGGTAACAATCTTAACCACCGGTACCTATATGTCAAGTTTAGTACTTGTTGGTGATAGTAAGATTGCTAGTGGTCCTGATAATGAACAAACCACTAATGAATTATCAGAGTCATTAAGAGAAAATAATATTGAATTATTTCGATTAAAGACTGGTACTCCACCAAGAATTAAAAAGGATTCTATTGATTATGATAAAACAAGTATTCAAAGTGGTACAGATGAATTTTATACCTTTAGTTACGATACTTTAGAAATGGTTCCACTATCCTTACAAAAGGATTGTTATTTAACTCATACTACAGCTTCTACCCATAAAATAATCTTAGATAACTTAAAAAAATCAAGTATGTATTCTGGCAATGTTGTTGGTGTAGGTCCTAGATATTGTCCATCTATTGAAGATAAGTTAGTGAGATTTAAGGATAAAGAGCGTCATCAACTATTTTTAGAGCCTGAATCTATTCATTTAGATACAATTTACTTACAAGGCTTTTCTAGTTCAATGCCTCATGATATTCAAGAAGAGATGGTTCATTCATTAATTGGATTAGAAAATGCTGAAATAGTTCATTATGCTTATGCAATTGAGTATGATGCTATTAATCCAAAACAATTAAAACAGAGTTTAGAGCTTAAAAGTATTGAAAATTTATTTACAGCTGGTCAAATTAATGGTACATCTGGTTATGAAGAGGCTGCAGGTCAGGGGTTAATGGCGGGTATTAATGCTGTGTTAAAACTTGATAATAAGGATCCCTTTGTTCTTCGAAGAGATGAAGCTTATATTGGGGTAATGATTGATGATTTAGTAACAAAGGGAACAAAAGAACCATATCGTTTATTGACATCAAGGGCAGAGTATCGTTTATTATTAAGACATGATAATGCTGATCAAAGATTACTTAAAAAGGCCTTTGATTTAAAGATTATAGATGATATTAAATATCAAAGATTCTTAGATAAAATGCAGAAGATAAATGATGGAAAAGAATTACTTTTAAATACAACATTTTCTTTTAAGGGAAATATTAATGAGTTGTTAAGAAGCTTAAAAGAAGATATAATAAAAGATGGTATTAGTGCATATGACTTACTTAAAAGACCAAAGGTTACTTGTAATAATTTAAGTAATTATCTAGATGGTAAAATTGATAATGAAATTGGTAAACAGATTGATATTGAAGTTAAGTATGAGGGATATATTACAAAAGCGAAAAAAGAGGCAGATCGTTTATTGAAAATGGATAAGGTTAAGCTTCCTCTTGATTTAAATTATAATGAGTTAGATAATATTTCACTTGAGGCAAAGCAAAAATTATCAGATATCAGACCAGAAACTATGGGACAGGCTTCAAGAATTTCTGGTATTAATCCATCAGATATAGCAACATTAGCAATGGCACTAAAGATAAGGAGAGATAAGCATGAAAATTAGTGATGTAGTAAATAATGTAGAGGTTTTTGGAATTGAGAGTAGTGTTAGGGGGAGCAAGTTTCCAATGGCTGTTGATCTTGAAAAAATTGATGGGGAAGTTACAAACACTACCAAAAGATTAGCAACCAGTAAATTAGGTGAGGGACATGATAATTTTCTAAATGGAATAATTGTCCAGTTTGATTTATCATTTTCTAATAAAGCATGGGTCGAAATGCAAAGATATCATTTTATTGATTTTATTAGTAGTCAATCAACAATGCATAGGATTACAAGGTTTAATATGGACAAGGCTTTTATTGAGCATGTTGATATAAGAATTGTTGAGATTATGAAAGAGAAAATCAAGAATTATAATGAAACCAAGGATAAAATAAATGAGTATAAAGAAAAAGGTATAGAATTTAGTGATTTATCATTAAGTGCTAAAAAACAATATTTGGAAATTCTTTATTCAAATCCTGCAGGATTTATTATTACTGCAAGAATGACAACTAATTATCGTCAGTTAAAGACCATCTATCTTCAAAGAAGAACTCATCGATTACCAGAGTGGCAAGCATTTTGTGATTGGGTTGAAACGTTACCTTATGCAGAGTTTATCTTACCAAATAGAACACAAGAAAAGGGGTAAATATAATGAAAACAATTGAGTTAAAAAAGAAAATTGAAGCTGGTTTATATGATGAAGTACTAAGTGATTTATATCCAAATTTAAACAGTCAAAAAACTAGATATACTGGTGCAATTGATAAGTTTATTGATCTTTATGGTGATAAAGATGTTGAAGTATTTAGCGCTCCTGGAAGAACAGAAGTTGGTGGAAATCATACAGATCATCAACTTGGTAAGGTCTTAGCTGCAGCAATTAATTTAGATGCTATTGGAATTGTATCAAAAAGAGATGACAATATTATTAATATTGTATCTGATAATTTTAATATTGCTCCTATTGATGTCTTAAAACTTGAGAAAAGAGTTGAAGAGGAAGAAAGCTCTGAAGCCCTTATTAGGGGTATGTGTTATTGTTTAAAAGAAAATGGCTATATAGTTAAAGGTTTTGATGCTTTTGTAACTAGTGAAGTTTTACTTGGAGCAGGAATGTCATCAAGTGCATGTTTTGAGGTATTAATCGGAGTAATTATCTCAAATTTATATAATAATAATTCTATTAATCCTGTACACATAGCACAGTATGCTCAGTTTGCAGAAAATGTATATTTTAATAAACCATGTGGACTTATGGATCAGTGTGCATCTAGTGTTGGGGGATTAATTACTATTGATTTTAAAGATAAGGAAAATCCGAAAGTAAGGAAGCTTGATGTTGATTTTTCTAAATTTAATCATGTCCTATGTATTGTTGATACTAATGGATCTCATGCTGATTTAACCTATGAGTATGCTGCAATACCTCAGGAAATGAAAGATGTTGCTAAATTCTTTAATAAAGATGTTTTATCAGAGGTTAGTGAAGAAGAATTTTATAATAATATCAAAAAAATAAGAGAGTCAGTAAGTGATCGAGGTGTTTTAAGGGCTCATCATTTATTTGAAGAAAACAAGCGTGTAGAATTAGAGGTTGCTGCTTTAGAGGCTAATGACTTTAATAAGTTTAAAGAGGTACTAAAAGACTCTGGAAGATCATCGTTTTGTTTCTTACAAAACATCTATAATAGTAAGAAGATTGAAGTACAGGATGTTAGTTTAGCTCTTGCTCTTAGTGAGAGAATCTTAAAAGACAGAGGTGTATGTAGAGTTCATGGTGGAGGATTTGCTGGAACTATTCAAGCTTTTGTTGAAAGTGATTTTGCATTAGAGTATAAAAAAGAGATAGAAAAGACATTTGGTTTAGGAAGTTGCCATATTTTGCAAATAAGAAAGTATGGAGGAAAGAAGGTAATATAATGGGAAGAGCAAATAGAAGAGATGTATTAAGAGAAGAAGAAATTGAAAATGAGTTTTTTAAGTTAAGAATTTACAATTTTGGAGCATCAGTAGGAGAACTAATTTATAAGGGTCAAAGTGTTGTAACATCGTTTTATGATAAAATAGATTATGTTTGTGAGACAGAACCTTATTTATGTGCAATGGTAGGACCAACTGCTGGAAGAATTAGTGGTGGAAAATACAAAGATCAAGGTAAGGTTGTTAAATTATCTTTGAATGATGCGCCAAATCATCTTCATGGTGGAGAAACAGGAATATCTGAAGATTACTTTACACTTAGGGTTGTAAATGATCATCAAATTGAGTGTACATTAGAGTGTTCACATGAAGAGGATGGATATCCTAGTGGAAATTTTAAGTATAAGATCAATTACATTTTAGATGGTGAAAAATTAATTATTGAGAGTCATTGTGAAGTTCCAAAAAGAACTTTACTTAATATGACATGGCACGCATACTTTAACTTTAGTAGTATGAGAGAAGATATATTGGATTATACATTAAAGATTAAGGCTAGTAAAAGAACTAGAACAGATGTAAAAGGGCATCCTAATGCTATTGTTCCAATTGAAAAAGGCGATGCTTTTGATTTTAATGATGGTCCAGTATATGGGGATAACTTTAAGAAAGGATCAGAAGAGTTTAAGCATACCCTTGGCTATGACCATGCTTTAATCTTAGATGATAATAAAATAGAGTTATTTGATCCAAAAAGTAAAATAGGTCTTGAAATTGAAACTGATCAAGAGGCAGTTGTTGTTTATGGTGCTAACTGGTTTAAAGAAGATATCAAATATCAAGATGAAAATCATGGTACAGAAAACTCTTGTGTAGCTCTTGAAGTACAACAGATTCCTAATGCTGTTAACTTAGAAGGTTGTAAAGCAAAGTTCTATGATGAGAATAATCCATACTACCAAAAGACAACTTACAGGTTTTTTAAAAAATAAGATTAGTAAAAGATACTTTATAAGGTATCTTTTTTTATTTAGCAATTGTTCAAATTTAATGTATATTTATAAAATATCTAAAATAAACTTGATTTAATAGTTAGCGTATGCTAACATTAGTCTGTGAAAGTTAGCCAAGGCTAACAATGGAGGGATAATCTTAATGAGAAAGAGTTTAGGTATAGTTTTGATTGTATTGATGATGCTACTTACAGGATGTCAAAGTAGTGCAAAAAGTACAGCTTTTGAGTTTGGAGAAGATTTAGTTTTTATAGAAAAAGATGGTAATTATACTATAGATTTAGAAAATTCATCTGATGTTGTTAAAGAAAAATATGAGCAATTATCAAAAACACTTGATAAAAAAGAGGTATTAGATGATATTGTTGCAGTGACTACTACAACTGCAAATATCTTAAGTGAAATTGGAATTAATTTAACAGGAGCTCCAGAGAGTTCTGGTTTATCAAAAGATGTTTCTAGTAAACAGTACAGTTTAGAAGAAACAAATAAAATTGATAAATCAATGGTCTTAAATGTTGGATCAGCACTATCTCCAAATATTGAAGCAATTGTTGAATTAAATCCAATGTTAGTACTATATTCTGATGCAATGCCTAAAACTGACTTTATAAAAAATATTGAAGCAGCTGATATAAAAGCAGACTCATTAGGACAATCTGATTATATTGATATGTTTATCTTACTACAAAGAATTAATGAATTAACAGAATTTAAAAATGATGTAGCAGTTAGTAAAATGAATGAAATGGTTAGTGAATTAAAAGAAACAAGTGAAATGGTATCAAAGGCAGAATCTAGTGGTAAAACCGTTGCGATACTTCAAGTATTAGAAGGTACAATAAGAGTAAATAATAGTGATACAGTTCTAGGAGGAATTACTGCTGCCTTAGATTTAGAGAATGTTTTTGCAAGCAGTGAAAATGGTGAATTAAATAAAGAACAATTATTATCTTTAAATCCTGACTATATTATCTACTATAGCCATGGTATGGGAGCAAGTGCAATTTCAATTTTTGAAGAAGAATTAAATGCTAGTGATAGTGTTTATCGTGAACTTGATGCTTTAAAGAATAAAAATGTATTTCAAGTTGCAGAAGATGATTTAGTTTTTTCAGCAAGTGTTGATTTAAATATTATTAAAATTATTAAGATGCTTGCTATGAAATTCTATGAGTAAAAAAATACAACTTGCATTTAGTATAGTAATATCATTATTAGTTATTACAAGTGTTATTGCTCTTACAGTTGGAGGATCAACAATTGGATTTGATGAATTAGTAAAAATATTTACTAACCCAAATGAAATCTCAAAGATGGCTAAAATTATTATCTTTGAGATAAGGTTACCAAGAATAGTAGGTGGAATTATTGTTGGGGCAACACTTGCTGTTAGTGGAGTGCTTATAAAAGCAGTAATGAAAAATCCTTTAGCGGATACAGGACTACTAGGAATTCAATCAGGTGCAAGTCTTTGTGCGATGATTGTAATTATTATCATTCCATCACTTATGCCACTACTTCCAATATTTGCCTTTGTTGGAGGAATAGCTGCATATATTGTATTATCGATATTAGCATATAAAGATGGAATCCACCCACTGCGTCTTGTTTTAGCTGGGGTTGCAGTTAATGCACTTTTTGGAGCATTTATAGGAGTTATCAGCATCTATAATGCAGATAAAGTTCAAAATGCTCTTACATGGTTGAATGGATCGCTAGCAAGTATTTCAGTTTATGATATGTGGATACTATTAATATATGGCAGTATTGCATTAATTATTTCGATGTTTACAATTCCTAAATGTAATTTGTTGGCACTTGATGATATGACAATAGTAAATCTCGGAGAAAATTTAACATTAATTAGAATAGTTATTGCAAGTATTTCTGTATTACTATGTGCAATAAGTGTTTCAATTGTTGGAGTTATTGGCTTTGTTGGGCTAATCATTCCTCATATAGCTAAGATGATTTTAGGAGTAAATCATAAGGTGATATTACCATTTTCAATGTTACTTGGTAGTTTGTTTGTTCTATTTGCTGATACTATGCAAGTAATAGTCTTCTCACCGCTTGAGATGCCTGTGGGTATAGTTATTTCAATGGTGGGTGCTCCTTTCTTCTTATTCTTACTAAGAAAACAAAAAATATAGAGGTGAAATTATATGATAAAAGTTAAAAACTTATCTGTTGCTTATGAAGATAAAAAAGTATTAAATGATGTTGATGTTTCTTTTTTAAAAGAGAAGATTACAACTATTGTTGGTCCTAATGGTTGTGGTAAATCAACATTAATTAAGGCTATTGCAGGCTTATTTAATGATGAGAAAAAAAGTATTGTAATTGATGGAAAGACTAGATGCAGCTATAAAAGAAGAGAGTTTTCAAGGAAGGTTGCCTTCCTGATGCAATTTTGTTCTGTACCAGATGGTATTAATGTATATGATTTAGTTTCATTTGGAAGGCTACCACATAAAAAAAGATTTAAAAAACTTAGCAGTAAAGACTATGAATATATTGATTGGGCACTTCATAAAACAAATACCTATGAATTTAAAGATAAGATTGTATCTAAGCTATCAGGAGGAGAGAAACAAAGGGTGTTTTTAGCTTTAGCCCTTGCTCAAGAAACTGAGATAATTGTACTAGATGAGCCAACAAACCATTTAGATATGAAGTATCAACATGAGTTGTTGGAACTAATTAAGGAATTAAATAAGAATGAAAAGCTAACAATTATCTGTGTGTTGCATGATATAAATCATGCCTATCGTTATAGTGATAATGTTGTTGTAATGAAACAGGGAGATATAGTTGCAGTTGGTAGTCCACAAGAGTGTCTAACCAAGGAAATTATTCATAAAGTATATGATGTAAATTGTACTATTGAGAAAATAGGGAAGCACCACAACATATGTGTGGTATAGAAAAGGGAGAAATAAAAATGAAAAAAATATTATTGTATAGTTCAAAAACAGGTAACACAAAAAAGATTGCTGATAGTATTCAAGAGGCATTAATATGCGATCGCTTTGAGGAAATTACTAATTTTAATGTAACAGATGTAAATGATGATGATTTTTTAATTATTGGTGGTTGGATTGATAAAGGTTTAATGAATAAAGAAGTAATGGATTTTATTTATCAATTAAAGGGAAAAAAGGTTGCATTCTTCTTCACACTTGGAGCATACCCTAATAGTATGCACGCATTTGATTGCATTGAAAATATTAAAAAAGCATTTGTTGATAATAACAATGAGGTCATTGCCCATTATCACTGTCAAGGAGCAATTGATCCTAAACTAATTAATTGGATGAGCTCATTACCTGCAGATCACTCACATAGTCCAGATCAAGATCGTATTAATCGTTGGAGTGATGCGAAGGAACATCCAAATCAAGAAGATTTAAATTCTTCAAAGAACTTTGCATCAACAATAAAGAAGAAGCTTGGTGAAGTAAGTGTTTGATAAGAGATTTAAGTCTCATCATGATGCCGAAGGATTTTATAAAGACTTACTAGTTAGAAATAGATCTTCAAAAGAAGCATTATATGAATATCTAGAAAAGCCATTAAAGGCAAAAGATAATGCAATATATATCCATATTCCATTTTGTGATAAGATTTGTTCCTTTTGTAATATGAATAGAACCTTATCAACTAAACCTAAGGATGAATATGTTGATAGTTTAATAAAACAGATCAAGGAAGTAGGAAGTAAAAAGGCTTTTGATACTGCACTTATTAGTGCTGTATACTTTGGTGGCGGAACACCGACGACATTATTGCCAAAACATTTTAAAGAGATTATTCAAGAATTAAGAAAGAACTTTAATCTTGCAAGTGATGTAGAAATCACTTGCGAGACTACCCTTCATAATCTAAGTGATGATCACATTAAAGAATTTAATGAGATTGGAATAAATAGAATTAGTATTGGAATACAAACATTTCAAGATGAGGGAAGAGCCTTTTTTAATCGAACTTTTAATAAAGAAGAAGTAATATTTAAAATTAAGAAAGTAAAAGAAGAATTTAAGGGAATAGTTTGTATTGATAAAATTTATAATTATCCAAATGAAACTAAGGAAATGTTAATGGATGATATTAAGCAAATTATTGATTTAAAAATTGAGAGTGTTAGTTTTTATTCACTGATGATTCATACAGGTTCTTTTTTATCAAAAGAGTATGATGAAAAGCAATTTAGTGACTCACAGGATTTAAAATTCCATGACTTGTTTGTTGAAGAGTTATTAAAAACTGGAAACTATGAATTAATGGAGCTAACAAAAATTGTTAGAAAGAATTGTGATTCATATAAATATATGTCCATTAGAAATAGTAATGGTAATACCATCCCCTTAGGTAAGGGTGCTGGTGGTAAAATTGATAAATTTCATATCTATAATATGGATTTTGATAAAGTAATGATAGTGGAATCTACAAAGGCTATTGAAGAAAAAGCACATGAGTTATATGGCTTATTACAAAAAGATAGTGTAAGTAAAAAAGTTTTAAGTGATTATTTAAGTACATCTATGCAACCAATTATAAACAATCTTAAAAAAGAGGGGTATATTGATGAGGATGATAATCAATATATGCTAAGTAGTAAAGGAATCTTTTATGGTAATAATATTGGTGGATTACTTACAAGAGCATTCCTTGAAGCAACAGAATAATAAAAAAAGACACTTCATAATGTCTTTTTTTTATTTATATTTACTGATTATTATTCTCTAAATATTCATCAGCTATCTTAGTAAATTGTTTCTTTAGTTTAATTGAATTTAATAAGCCAGTTGATCTTTGTTTACCTAAGAATTTTCCATAAGTTATATGAACAGCATTTGTAATAACAACTTTCTTAACTGTCATTTCTACAGCTTTAGTACTGCCATTTTCTGTAGTAAAGATTACTTCATAGACTCCAGCTTTTTCTGGAAGAATAACTTCATCTAAAATTTTATCTTCATCTTTAATACCATACATCTTATTAATTGAAGTAACTTTTACATCAACTTCATCATTACTTTTTGAATCATGAGCAACAATCTGAGCTTTTTCAACAAAATCTAAAGTACCAAGTTCACTAATATCTACAGTAAAGTTTTTAGCATCGAAAATTTCAGTTGTGTACTCTTGAATATATACTCCTGATAACTTAAGTACAGAATTTGCAGGATCATAGAAGTTAAGGGTTACAACCCCATATTCTGAAGGTAAGTTTGTAATTGTTGCTAAATCATCTTGATATTCTAATTGATATTCATTAGTAAATTGATTAACTACTTCAAGTTGATTAGAAGAACTAACAACATTAAGTTTAAATTCAAGTTTACCTTCATTACTTACAATTACAGGACTCTCTACTATTTGATTGGTTAAGTCAACTTCAATTGACTTTCCACTATTTCTTAATGACTTTACTTTTCCCTCAAAGCCCTCACGTAATATTTCAATACTTGAAATATTATTATCTTGTAAGTTTATATACAACTTATTTGTATCATTTAAATTTAAACTATTTAATACTGAGACATCATTAATATTATTTGAAGATAAATCCAATTCTTGTAAGTTCTTACTGAATTTTATTTTTTTAAGTTGTGATATATCAGTTATTTCATTATTATCTAATTTTAATTTTTTTACCTTTTCAAGATTTGTATCTTTAAGTGCAGATATATCATTAATTTTATTGTTTGATAGTACTATTTCTTGAAGGTTTTCTAAAGTAGAAAGTGCAGAAATATCATTAAGTGTTCCATTTGTACAAATAATTTTCTTTAAATTCTTAAAAGCTTCTATTCCATCAAGAGAGGTAACCTTTTTACTTAATTTTGATAAGTCTATTACAGTTACTTGAGCTAATTTTTCAATTGGTAGCTTATCGGTATTTTTATTATTTGTAAAGATATTACTAAGGATATAATCTCTTAGTATTTGATCAGGAAACTGATCAATAAAGGTATTATTTAATAGGTCATCTCCAATAACCTCTACTTCAACATCTGTAGTTTCATCAATAAAGTAATCTCCATCAAGATCAATATCAGGCTCTTTATCAATATCAATGTCAATATCTGGTTCTTTATCGATGATAATAATATTTCCATCCTCATCAATGATAAAATCAAAACCTCCGCCAGGTCCTAAATCTTCTCCACCATCAATAATTGGAGGTAAAGTAGGCTCACCAGGATCAATTGGTGGCTCAATAGTCGGTTCCGGTTCGATTGTTGGCTCAGGATCAATAGTCGGTTCTGGGTCAATTGTAGGTTCAGGATCAATAGTTGGTTCTGGATCGATTGTAGGTTCTGGGTCTATTGTCGGTGGAAGAGTAGGTACAATTGTCTCTTGTGGTGGGACAATTGTAGGCTCAGGAGTTTCATCTTGTGCATAGATAATTGGAAAATTGAGTAATAATAAAGCACAAAATATAGTACTAAATTTTTTCATATATAATCTCCTTCCGAGTAGTATGTATATTAACAAGATTATAGTCTTTAAACAGGGTAAAGTCAACTGAATTACATTTTATTTTAGAAAGTAAATGAAAAATTTGACAATGATGATATTAAGGAGTATATTGAGTATAAACAGGAAGTAGGATTAAAGAAATCCTACAAAAAGATAAAATGAAAAAGCTTAAAATAATTTGTACATTAGCTGTAGTATCTATTCTTACTTCGGTGAATGCTGATGTAAAAAGTGGTTTAGAAAATTGGGGATCTTATAATTATGGTGAAGGAATTGTTATGGTTGATGATGAAGTAAGAGTAAAACATTCTACAACTGTTAGGTGCAAGGCAAACAATATTTTTTGCGAGGCAACTGCAAAAATAAAAGAGAAATCAGATGATAAATATATTAAGGAATACACAAGAACTATTGATGATGTGGAGGTATTCTTAATTCAAAATGCAAGTCAATCACATTTTCATGATCACTCTGGTGGATTTTACGCTAGAAAAGAAAAATAAAAAAATAAAGCAGATGTATTAAGTCTGCTTTGTTTTATAAAAAGGGAGGTTAAAGATGAAAAAAAACATTAGGATGTTAGTTCTATGTACAATTATCGTTTCAATATTTTATGTAAATGTTTCATTTGGCGGGCTAAAGGATATAAATGTTGGAATTTTGGGACAAACTCTTTTTAAATCAGTATTTAGTGATTATGAGATGCAAAGTTTTGGATTTGAGATAAAGCCTGAAGATCAAGAATACCTTATTGACACTTTACTTGAAGAGATTAATGATAATCAACTAGTAATTAGTACAACAAAAGATTTTGGGCCGCATGATAATAGATATCGCCATTTTTATTTAAGTGCCCACCCAAAATACAATAAAATACTTGATTTTTATATGCCATATAAAGCATTTCAAAAACCAAACTTTCAAGGAAGTTATGTGCTAGATGATAAAAATTCTACACTTCATAAACCATTTTTTATTTTTGATCATAATATAGATATCAAATCTTTTGATCATATAAAGACTGATGATTTATTTATACTGAGATACTTTTTTGTATATGGAGAAAAAGAAGATATTGATAAATTTGCAGAGGATATTTCAGAGCGAATAGATAATCTCAATTTAGAATATTCTGAACCGTTTAATGGTACGTATAGTATTATAAAGTATTTATACCTTTATAATAAAGTCTCTATAATAATGATGTGGGCCTCGTTTTTACTAATGGTCTATTTTACGATGAATCTTATTATTGAGTATAGTGATGAAATATCTATAAGAAAATTACTAGGACAGAGCGATTTACATATAACGCTTAATATAACAAAAAATATTGCCAAGTATACCATTTCAACGGCACTTATTGTGTGTTTGATAATTAATATACTATTTGTAAGATCACTTAATTTTATGCTTTGGGGAATACTTTTAATGGAGCTTGTTTTAATACTTTTACTTCTTTTTCAGATTTTATTATGTTCAATATTTATTTATTTATATGTAAAAAGATCTGCAATAAATCAAATAGTAAAATCATCATTAAATTTTATTAAATCTTTTAATTTCTATCAAGTTGTAAAAATAATTATTCTAATTCTAATGATCTTTCAAGTTGGTCCTTCGGTATATTTTAATATTGAAAACATTAGTGACCTAATTGAGCTTCATAAAGATAAAAACGAGATGTATAAAGTATCTTCGATTACTGGATATTATGATGAAATAGAAATAGTTGGACCACGTGCTTTTCAAAAATATCTAGAAGAATATTATTTGAAGAGTAATGATGATAATATCCATGCTTTAAACGTATTGTATTCAACTAGTAAGGATGGAAAAAGAAGATATCCAGTCATTTATTTGGACAATAAAACCGCTAAATACTATGGTTATGATTACGATAACGATGAGCAAACGGTTATTATAAATGAGAAAATATATAAAGATATTGATGTATCATATTATTTTGATGATGAAAAAATAATTACAACAAAAGAAAATTATCGCTTTAACCCTTTGGTCTTCAACTATTATGATGGTTCATATCTTAATCCAATTATTAAAATTAATGTAGAATATGCGTCCTATGATTATTATGTTATTGAGGATAAAGCTGGATCAGTTGAAAAACTACAAAGCATAGTTGAAGGATTTAGTGAAGAATTTAGTGAAGAATACTATAAATATATTGTGATAGATTCACAAAAGGAACTAGTAAGTAATAAGTATCGAAGTGTTCTAAGATATTTCTTGAGATTTATGTTTGAAGTTATCTGTCTGGTTTTAATAATAATATACTCCTCTTTTAGCTTAGTGCAATTATACTTTAATGCCTTTAAAAAGAAGTTAAGTGTAATGTGGACATTAGGTAAGTCTAATTTTGAATTATGTAAGTATCTTATTTATACAGATGTACTGATCTATATTATAGTATGGATGATTATCGTAAACTTCTATAATAAGGGTCCATACTATGTGGATGTAATGTATTATAATGTCATCTGTTCTGTAGCATTAATCTCAAGTATTATATTATCTAGTTTACTACTTATAAGAATGATTAGAAAGGAAGTTACAAGGAATATAAAATGAAGAAAATAATTGAGTTAAAAAGTATTGAAAAGAAATTTGGAGAGCGAGAAATCTTAAAAGACTTCAATATGGAAGTCTACGAGAATGAGATGGTAGCTATTATGGGAAAAAGTGGTAGTGGTAAAACAACCATCTTAAATATCTTAGGGTATCTAGAACCATTTAATAAGGGTAGTTATATCTTTGAAGATAAATCAAAT